>CAZKIH010000007.1:0-162125 GCA_964552775.1 uncultured Ignavibacteria bacterium
ATCGAACTGCCGACCTCGCGCTTATCAGGCGCGCGCTCTAACCATCTGAGCTACGAGCCCCTGGATAGGAACTGAATAGTATAAATTGATTGGCTAATGTCAATAAATTTTAGCGGCGGACTAAACAAATACGGAGTCGAGGCGTCTTCAAAATGTAGCGGAATCCTCGCAGATCACTTCAGTTCTGCTCCTTGAGAGTCAATGCATTTGCGAGGATGAGGCTATCCTGATTACCCCCTTTGCGGGTTTGGTCATAATCCCTCCACTCACCCAACAAGCTCCGGCCTCAAGCCGGAGCTTCGTTTCTCAGAGCGCTTTGAGGAATTCTTCCCAAGGAGTCGCCAGCAGAGTCTCAGTCGTCGAGCGGCCAAGAGCCCTGATGATCATGACGGCTTTTTCAATTTGCTGGGGGTCGTCAGATTCAACGATGTCGACGACATCATAGCTGCCCATGCAGCCGTAGCTCTGCACCCATTTGGCTTTGGGGCATTCTTTGCGCAGCTTGTCCCGAACGAGGGTTGCTATGCCCTTCAGACCGTCGGGTGTATCGAACGCATGTGGTCCGAGTTTACTAAGAATGATGTAAGTGGCCATTTATGGTCCTCCTGTCGGGGTTGGGAGTTGACTTGACTCGATGAAATATATCGGATTAATGATCTCTTTGCAAGATGCCTTGAGTCGAAGTCAGCTCTGCACGGTCAATCGCGAATAAAGCCGATAGGGCAATATACGCATGATCCAGCCAAGGTATCTCCAGCGACGCGTCACATAGGCGATTCGTTTCTTCCTGACTATGGCGGCATAGATCTGTTCAGCGGCCTTCTCAGGCGAAGCCACCCAGAACATATCGGTTCGGCCGGCGGTCATTTCGGTGGCAACGAATCCGGGGCAAATATCGGTTACGTAGACTCCGCTCGATCGAAGATTGGCATAGAGTCCGGCGAGGTACTTCACTTCAAACGCTTTGCTGGCGTTGTAGGCAAGCGTTCTGGCATTTGCCCAGAAAGCGGCTACTGAGGTAACTCCAACGATGTGGCCGCGGCCCTGTTCTTTGAAGAAGTTTGCTGCCCAGTCGAGGCAGACGACAAAGGCTGCGACGTTGACCTCGACTGTTTCCAACTCGGGCTCGAGTGTGAGTGCGGGATTGCGCCGGTCGACGCCTGCGTTGGCGACGAAAAGATCCAGCCCCCCGAGTTCGCGCGTCAAGTCAGTGAGAAGGTCCGCCAAATTCTTGTAGGAGCGAAGGTCGATTGCCCGCGTTATGAAATGTCCCGGTGCGAGGCGTCGCAGTTCATCAAGGCGGTCAGCGCGGCGACCAATGACTCCGACGATGTAGTCCTCGCGGGCAAGTCTCAGGGCCAGGGCGCGACCAATGCCGGACGTTGCGCCTGTGATGATAGCGCGCTTCATTGGCGTGACTTCGATTCCATCTTGAGATTTTTGTAAGCCCAAAGATACCATGATGCGATTGAACAATAAGGCGACCAGCGCGAACGCAGTCTTTCCCAGTCAATTTCAGAGGCGTCGCAGCGATACAAGAGACTTATGCCGTTGGCAAGTCCCTGATCTTTTGTTGGAAGTACATTGGGACGGTTCATCACGAAGATCAGGTACATATCGGCGCTCCAAACACCCAAGCCCTTGACGGAGGTCAGAGCTTCTCGAACTTCATCATCCGACATGCGCGGGAAGTTGCGAAATGAGATCTCCCCTGCCGACACTTTGGCGCACAAATCGCGCAGATAGGCGACCTTGTTCCAGGAGGCGCCTGCTTGACGAAGTTGTTCATCCGTGACCTTTGCGATACAAGGCGGGGTCAGTTTAGTCACGCGAGCCAAGTGTTTGATGCGAGCGAAGATTGTTCCGGCAGCCTTTAATGACAGTTGCTGGTAGATGATCGTCCTGGCGAGGGTCTCGAAACCGCCAACGCTTCTGCCAAGAGTACATGGACCGATCAGCTTCATTGCCCCGGCAAGTCGCCGGTCCTTATTTTGGAGATACTGTTCGGCGCTGAGCCAGTCGGCGGGCGATGAATTGGTTCTCAATTGGATACTCCCTCTTTAGTTGTCGATGAGAGGATCATATACTTCCAGACTGCCGAGAATGTCGGGTTGTTTGTCGGTTAGGCCACCGGTAACGTACAATTTTCCATTGATAGCTCCAGCGGCGTGATCATGCCGAGCAGTGTTCATTCGGCTGCGTGTGAGCCAGGAATTGTTTGCGATGTCATAGACCTCCACACTGCCAAAGAACTTGTGGCCTGAGGCCGCGTTGAAGCCGCCGGTTACGTATATCTTACCGTCGATCAGAGAAGCGCGGTGGTCGCGTCTCGCGGTAGGCATCTGTTCCAGAACGGTGAGGCTATTGGCGAGAGGATCATACACTGTGACATCCCTCAGCCAGAAATCGTCCGGTTTTGAACCGCCGATGATGTAGAAGCGACCCTCGTAGAACGTAACACTCATGCCGTCCTGCTCCTGCGGCAGTTCGGCAATTTGCTGCCAGTTATCGAAAGCGATGTCATAGACGTCGATTGCCTTATTGCTTTGAAAGCCGCCAAAGACGTAAATCTTGCCGTTCGCAACTGCTGCGGCAGAGCGCGTTCGAGGCGAAGGCAGTGGCTCGAGCTGAGTCCAGTGATCGGTGAGCGGGTTGTAGGACTCCACCAGTGTTTGCGGCACGTTCGCAGACTCGCCGCCCAGTACATAGATGACGCCGTTGTTCTCTACTGCACAGGTATGAGTGCGACGTGACGGCATTGCGGTTAGTTCACTCCATGAGTCAGTTAACGGATCATACGCCTCGACAACGTCAAAAGTCCCGACGTCGGATTGCCCCCCGATCACAAAGAGCCGATTTCCGGAGACCGCGGCGGCGGGTCCGAGGCGAGGGGTGGGCATGGGTGACAATTCCGACCAACCGAATTCGAAACTACCGACCGTGAAGCGAAACACCGGACTGCTCGGGCTGGCGGCGCTCTTTTCATCAGCGGCGATTACTCGCCAGTAATAAGACGTGCTCTGACTGAGTGCCGACAGGACGAATTCTGCGGAAGAGAATTCAGCTGCCAGTAGTCGATTCGGCGGATTCACTCGGTCGACATAGAGGGCATAGCTGAGGGAGTCACCATCCGGATCAGTTCCCTTCTCCCACAGCAGAGTCACAGCAGTTGGAAGCGCAACGGCGCCGTCAGCTGGTGCGACCAACTGGGGAGTCGCGGGAGGCCTGTTTTCAGTTGGTGAGTTCGAATTGTCGGAACAAGAACTCAAGAGGATGAGGCCAAGGAAAATGCTGACGAAGACTCTGTCTGGACAGGATGTGAATCTCATGTAGTTGCTACGCCAATAGTGTAATTCATCTTCAAACTTGCCGAGGCTCTATTTTTTGCTCGCCACGCCAGGTACCCAGATAGATGGCAATTATCGCGATCAATGCGCCAATCAATTCAACGGTGCGAGTCGGTCGGTTGAAAAAGAGCAGGTCCCAGACGAATGACAGTGTTGGCTGCAAGAGAAGAGTCAGGCTCACTCTTGAGGCGGAGATGTGCTTGATGCTTCGCGTAATCAGCACCCAGCCCAATACCTGTCCACAGACACCGTAGAGGACGAGCCAGAACAAGCTCGTGCTTTCTGGAATTGCGAAGCTCTCGTCCGTTAAGAACGCGATGACTCCCGTGCAAGTTGCCGTCACCAAGGTCGAGACTGTAATGGTTGCGAATGGCGCCGGTGCGTTTGGGAGTGACTGCAGTTTGCGCAAAGTAAGGACATAGGAAGCGTAGAACATCGCGGTGATCAGTCCAAAGAGGACTCCAACTTGATACTGCTCACCTAACTGTCCCCATTGAGTGCCCACCAGCAGAAATAGACCGATCAATGCGAGCGGTATCGCAACGACGAACCGCCAATTGGGGCGTTCTTTGAGAACCAGGATCGCGAACGTTGTCACAACAAAGACCTGGAAGCTTGCCAAAATGGTAGCAAGCCCCGGTCCGATAAAATTGATGCTGCGATGCCAGAAGACCAAGTCGCCGGCGAACAGCACTCCGGCAAGGGCAGCCAAAGCGAAGGGTTTCAGTCCGTACCAAAGCCTGGTACGGGTTGCGACGGCAATGATTACCAGCAGCAGGCCGCCAAAGAACATGCGATAGAAAGCTGCGGCCGAGGGACCGACAAGCGCTAACTTCACAAAGACCGCGGAAAAGCTGATCAAGATGACGCCGAAAAGCAGTTCGAGGGAGCTGGAGCCTTCGCGGGACTTCAACAT
This sequence comes from uncultured Ignavibacteria bacterium, assembly GCA_964552775.1. Taxonomy (GTDB): domain Bacteria; phylum Zixibacteria; class MSB-5A5; order CAIYYT01; family CAIYYT01; genus JADJGC01. The sequence goes on from CAZKIH010000007.1 coordinate 4,264, forward strand.
AAACGCGGACCAATTGTGGAAAAAGTGGTTTGCATAGGTGGCGGTCAATATGCATCTTTCCAGCTCAGGGTCAATCGCTTTCCCTTGGAACCAGTCGCGCTCCGAAGAATAACTGAACCCTGAATTTCTCAAACGAATATTCGCAAATGCTCAAATCACAGTAAACTCCTGAGTGAGGTGTGGAGACTATGGCCAAACCAACACAACAGAAACTTCAGAAAGATATCGAGCGTCTGGAGAAACAGATGCTAAAGGACAAGCTGAAACTGTCAAAGATGCGGCAGCAAGTTACACCGCTGGAGATCGAGGATTTTCAATTCACGACGGGAGGCGGCAAGAAGGTGCGGCTATCGAGCCTCTTTGGAAAGCACGACGAACTCATCTTGGTCCACAACATGGGTGTTCGCTGTGCTTATTGCACGATGTGGGCCGATGGTTTCAACGGACTGCGCCAGCACTTGGCCAATCGTGCCGGTTTTGTGGTCGTATCGCCTGACGAAGCGGCCATCATGAAGGAATTTGCCAAAGGCCGCGGATGGAAGTTTCCGATCTACTCCCATTACGGTACGACTTTTGGCAAGACTCTTGGATTTGAATCACCGACGGGGGGCGCGTGGCCAGGCGTCTCTACTTTTTTCAAGAATCCCGACGGAAAGATCTTTCGAGTCGCAAAAGCGTTCTTTGGCCCCGGGGATGATTTCTGTGCGACCTGGCATTTCCTGGATCTGTTGCCCCGAGGTGCAAACGGCTGGAGTCCAAAATACAGCTACAAGTCATGAGCTCCATCATTGTTGGCATGCTGCACAGGGGGCGTTGCCGCCGGCGAAGATGTAGTTGATAAGATAGACGATATCAGAAATAGATATGAATGAATTGCAGTCGACATCTCCCGATTGCAGAGGATTGGGTTCTGCTGCACCGGCAAAAATGTAGTTGATAAGCCGCACTGCATCAGATATCGAGAGCGCGTCATTGCCGTCGGCATCACCGCAGACATAGTAGTTGGTTGCAAATGCGGAACGGAAGTTGAGACTGAAGAGAACCTTGTCCGATGCGGTGAGACAGCTATCGGGTGCTCCGATATGCTCAAGCCTGAGACTTTCGGGAAAGTTGACGTTATCGGTTTCATCCCAGACCAATGTACCGTTCGGTGCAAAGACGCGGTCGAGCAGTATGAGGGTGTCGCCCTTTCGGTTCGAAGCGGCGTTGTCGCCACAAATCTTCCAGTAGAAACTAAACTCCTCGCGAGCAGAATCAGATATCCAGTTTGGAGCAACGAAAAAGGTGTATCTCGCGATCACGCCTTTAGGATAGAAATCGAGGGAGTCAGGATGAGGCGTGCCATTTTGAACGTCGGCGATTGAGAAAATGTTGACTGTATTCAAGACGGTATCATGGGAGGAAGTGAAGTACTCCCAGTTGTTCAGGCCGGTGTCCTGATCAACACCATGGAATGAAAAGATGCTGTCATTGTAGTGAATGGTGAAGTCGAGGCCGCCAAGCTGTCGCCCGGACTGCATTAGAACAGTGATGTCGATCAACGAGCCCGGATTGGCACCACGCGGGGCGTGTATCCAGGCGGACGCAGATTGAGCGAAGACACTTTGGGGTGCGAGAGCGAAAACAAGAATCAGCAGTCGGATCGGAAGATTGTACACACGGAGCATGCTAAGACCTCATCTGAAGGATTAAAGCCGTATCTTTGGCTTTCAGCGACGAATTCTATGGTCGGTCGTTAGCAACAGAAGTTATAGACGATCCCCAAACTTCGAATGAAGAGTTACCATGTCAATATAATCATTGTCGCCCAAAGCGCAACAAGATAATGCTGGCGCCTTGGGCGACAATTTCACGGACTTCACCCTTACGGGAAGTTTAGGACACAACCCCCTCAATGACGAATCAGGGCGACAGCCTTGCCAACTGCCCCATTCAGGAGCGAGTTGTCACAGACGTACTCGGAATCGAGCTGGTATTCATCAAATTCGATGCTGCCGGCTGAGATCTTAATCAGGTAAGTCTGGGCATCAACAATCGTAATTCGGACTGACCAGACTGTGTTTCGGGTCTCATCGCTAACGAATTGTGAACTGATGTTTTCCTCAAGAGTGTAGGTGATCACTCCGCTTAACGGGCAGACCTCTTCCTCATCCGTCACTGGAATGGGGATTTCGAGGTCGCTTGTCAGCAGAGTAGCTGTCACGGCACCCATGATGTTCTTACCGAGTGTGTCGATCTCCATCTCGATGTGGAGGCTCATCGGGCCGTCAATATTGGCGACCTCGGATTGGAGATTATCATACACGATGTCATTGCGAGCCGTGACTGCGAGGGAGGTATTGAGCGAATCGGATTCGACAACGATTGAGGCTCTGGGGATGTCATGCACATAGTCAGTGCTGTCGTTCGGCGCAATCTGATTGTTGCCGCTTACTGATTTGAATTGGATTGAATCGCGCAAGGTTACTTGATAGAACGGGTCTTCGCCGGCATCGCTTTCGGTATAGAAGTAAGCCTCCCACCAGCCGCTGAGCGGATGGTAGACGACCATTACCGAATCACTTTCGGGAACGGCGGCCTTGCCAAGGCCATAATCGTCAGGACTGACGCCATCGAGCCTCGCCATTCCGGAACTGAGGAAGGCGGTTGCCATTGGGACGACGGTTTCATTCGTCATGGCCTGCATTTGCAGGTACTGGGCCTGGGTGACATCCGCGCCGTTTGTACCTTTGTCATCCGAGCATGAGGCAAACAATAGCAATGGTATCAAAATGCATATTGCACGGAGAATGTTGAGAAGTGTGTTCATTTGATAGCCTCCTGAATTGCAGAGATTTGGAGCTTGTTAAGTGCAACAAGTCAGATTGTGTAGAACATTGGATCAGTGTTTTTGCCGAGTGCTATTCGCACGTAAACGGTGTTATAGCTTGAGCGCCAACTCGGTGATCATCTGTTCGAGATGTTGAAGCTTTACCGGCTTAGGCAGGTAATAGTCAATACCATCAACTGCCACCATTTTCTGCGTGTGTCCAGAATCGAAGGTAGACATCACGACGACCTTGGTGCTGGGGCTGCTTTGGCGGATGCGTTTGAGAAGGCTCACGCCATCAAGCTTCGGCATGCGCGAATCGGCAATCACCAATTTGTAGTTGTTTTCCGACACCTTTGAAAACGCCTGTTCGGGATTGTTCACACTTTCCGTCTTGACGTTCAGGTGATCAAACATTTGAACCAATATTTTTCCGGTATCGCCGAAGTCATCGACGATGAGCACTTTGGAGTCCTGTTTTGACATCGTTAAATTCGTGTCCTCCCTTATTATACTTATCGGGCGATGTGTGGGCCTAACTTTAGCGGATTACAGACAGTTTTCAGTGTCATTTGAGAGTGGTTTGGCATATAATCGGAGGCGAAATGCAGTTATGTTACAGAGTGCACCAAGGTCCTGTTTTTGATAGGTGAAGCATGTTAAGGATTCACTATAGATCATTAGTTGAGGTAAGTCCTATATCTATTTGTATTACATTGTGTTGCCTCTTGTTTGGAGCATCATCATGGGCGGCTGATTCTGTCAGCAGTGTGCGAATCAACCCGATTGATCAGAACGGCAAGACGATTCGCAGTGTCAGCTTCTCCGGGAAGTTCAAATTGCGGCGATACATTCTCTATCGCGAAATTGACTCTGAGCCAGGACACCCATTTAGTTCAGAGTTGTTGGAGCGCGACCGCCGCAAGGTTGATGGATTCGGGATCTTTTCCCGGGTGGACACGCAGGTGACACCGGTTGGAGACTCCGTGGATATCGATTTCAGTTTGCGCGAGGTATGGACTCTGCTGCCATTAGTTGGATTGGGAAGAACCGACGGAAAGCTCGATTGGTCAATCGGTGTACACGAGCGCAATCTGCTTGGATTCTACCTTCAGGCTGTGGTGCTTTACAGGCGCTATGAGGGAAGAAACTCCGGGCACATCGCTACGACCTTTCCGCGTTTCCTCGGCAAAGACATTGCGGTCGGTTTTGCGATCGCTGAGAAACGCGAGACAGATCCATTGAGCTCACATGGCGTTCGTTATGAATACGATTACCTCCACAAAGCGGTTTCAGGCTCGCTTGGACATCGGCTCGCGGAACGCGTGTATATTAGTGGTTCTGCAGGTTACGATCGCGAAAACTGGAGTTTGATTACTCGCGACACGCTTGGAATAGCAGTTCAATCACTTGACTATCCTCGGTACTTTGTCGGGGCGGGACTCACTTTGGGGCGCGTATACTTTGATCGATATTTCTATGTGGGAAATGACATTTCCGGTGATGTAACGGGTATCAGTGAACGATCCAGCGGTAAGTTCAACAGTTGGCGGGCAGGGTTCACCGCAAGGAAGTACGTGATCAATGGTCCGTTGAATTTTGCATTGCGCGCCCGCCTGCAAACGTCTTCTGCCGATGAGCGTGCCCAGCCCTTCGCGATATCGGGGGAAGTCAACGTTCGTGGATATCGCGAAAAGGAGGAGCGCGGCGACCATGCATTGACAGCAAACTTCGAATCCCGTTGGCGCACCCTGGATACTCGAGTTCTTTACAGTCAATTGGTGGGCTTCGTCGACTACGGCATCATTTGGGGCCGGGGAAAACCCTTCGAAGAGACGTGGGAAAGCCCCTACTGGTCTTTAGGAGTTGGCATTCGCGGCTCGATAAAACAATTCCTTGGCCGGGTAGGTCGCATAGATGTAGCATTCAATCCGCACAACGGTTTCGCTTCTCTCTATGTTTCCACCTCTCAGTTCTTCTAAATGAATTCAGACTGCTGCCCTGATAATTCGAATCGTTGTAGAGCCAAATTAGTTGTCGAATCCGTTGAACAATCGAATCATATTCGCATCAATTCAAATCCAATAGTCGATTGCGTAGAGTGAAGGATTTCAACATGGACAAACTTTTCAAGATATCTGGAATTACGATTCCACTCGTGACAATTATCGTAGCTTATTTCCTGGTTACCAGTTTCGACCTGCGCAGTGTGACGACCGAGAATGATTTCATTACGGCGATGCTCCATTCCGATTCCGTTTACGAATTGTCAAACAAGGCCAAGACCCTGGTTGCCGCGGCGATATCGGCGCTGGGATTGTGCTTCGGGTGGATTTCGTTTGGGATTGGCGTGGTTTTGTCGCGTCTACGGAAGATGGGTTAATCATGAGTACGTTGCGAAAGATCCCACTCTCGGCCTTCCGAATTGTCATAGTCGTGCTCGCTGTTGGATTGGGGATTTGGCAGTATGACCTTGTAGCGAATCACGGCGAGCGCGTTTCGCGATCAAAGATGTCGGTGGAACTGCAGTTTACGATGAATACTGGCCAGGTGGTGGAACTCCCGGGTGACACAGCGAAATACAGCGTAGTTCTCTTCTGGAGTCTGTCATCGGAACGCAGCATGGCGATGATCCGTGAGATAATGGAGGCAAGCGCCGATTCTGCATTTGACACAGTGTTCGACTTCTACGCCGTTAATTTGACGGACAGCGTGGACGATATGCGCCGTCAAGTTGATTTCGACAACCCTGATCTTCCCTTCTGTTACAGGGCAGAAGGGCAGTTTTTGCAGAAGTATCAGATTCGCTCACTGCCGCTGACGGTGTTCTTCACAGGAACGGGATCCGTATTCAACGCGATCGAGGGATATGAGGAAGGGGCGCTGGCAGAACAATTGAAGAGCCTGATCACAGCACGAAAATTCTTCGGACCGTCGGGGGAATTCAAGTTTCAGATTGAATGAGAGAAAACATGGCAGCAGCGATTAAATTCGAAAATCTAAAGAAAACATATCGGGAGCGCGGGAATCGCAAGGAAGCTCTGAGAGGAATTTCGTTTGAAGTTCCGCAAGGTGAGATCTTTGGTTTTCTCGGGCCAAACGGCGCCGGCAAGACGACAGCGATGCATGTGCTGCTTGATTTCATCTTTGCCACTGAGGGACGCACAGAGATTATGGGTATCGACTCGCGGAATCCGGCATCGCGTCAAAACGTGGGGTTTCTGCCTGAGATCTTCAATTTTGACGGCTTTCTGAAAGGCGAAGAATTTCTGCGCCTGTTTGGCCGACTTGGTGGTGAGAAGCGAGACAAAGTTTCACAACGCATCCCCGAGCTTCTCGAGTTTCTCGAAATGCCAACGGCAAACAATGTTCGAATCAGGAATTATTCCAAGGGTATGACACAGAAGATCGGCCTGGCACAGGCCCTGATCGCTGATCCCCAGGTACTCATCCTGGATGAGCCGACTTCGGGTATGGACCCAATCGCCAAAGCCCGCGTTAAGCAGTTGCTGCAAAAACTGCGAGGTGAAGGCAAGACGGTGTTTCTCTCGACCCACATTCTGTCAGACATCGAAGACATCGCCGACCGGGTGGCCATTATCAACAACGGCGAACTTCTTGCCGTCGAGAAGCTGAGCGCGCTGCTCAATTCAGGTGATCCTATTTATAAGATCAGCTATCGACAAGGAGGCGATGATCTGCTTCCGGAATTGAAAACAAGATTCGAAGTAACAATTGAAGATGGCTTGATTAATGTTACCTGTCCAAGCCGCCAGGACAAAGATTTTGCCCTGTCAACGATTCTCAGGCAGGGTGGTGACATCGTCTATGTCAAACAGGCCGGCGCCACGCTGCTTAACAAATTCCTGGAGTTAGTCAAACACGAGGAGCTGAGCAGTGATCAATGACATAGCCTTCCACCGGCTCGGTAAGCTCCGATCATCCAAGATCATTTGGGTATTTGTCGGGGCCTGCGTCTTTTTATCCTTGCCGACGATTCTGCCGGCCATTCTCTTCAGCAAGATGTCGCCGGGCGCCGTCGCCGGCGAAAGCTCGGCTGCACCCTTCTTTCTCATGGTCAATTTCCTCGGACATGTGGCCGCATTGATACTCGGGGTCACAACGTGGCGGTCGGATTTTCGCGATGGTACGCTTCTGACGTTTGCCGCGCGTCCGATAGCCAGGATTGAGCTGCTCATCGGAAAGGTGATCGGCTCGATATACGGATTGTTGATCTACCTTGCAATTGCGGTTGTATTTTACTCTGTGCTCCATGTGATCTTTTTCGACTTTTCGATTCCTGCGGTGACACCACTCTATCTCCTGCAGCTGTTAGTGAGTTGGTTATCGACGTACAGCCTGGGGCTGCTATTCTCGAATATTGGGAATCCGCTGATGGCGACATTCTTGGCGCTGCTCTACTGGCTGCTAAGTTTCCTTGGCAAACTCTTTCAGAGAGCACCGTTTCAGATTCTTCAATCGATCGGCGACGCCCTCAAGTACATCTCGATAGACAATGATCAAACATACACACTCGACGAGATACTCAAAGCCGATCTGCCGAGCCTTGCTCCGATTTTGCAAGGAATAGCGTATTACGCTCTATGGAGTGTCCTCCTGATTTCGATCTCGATTGTGTTGTTTCACAAGCGCGAGTTTATCGGCAAGCGATCGTGATGTCTTACAAACTGGGGTTGATAGCGATTTGCGGTGCAGCCGGCGCGCTGGCGCGTTTTGGTCTGACCGGGTTGGTATTTCGTATCTACGGTGGCAGTTTTCCATTCGGTACATTTGTCGTAAATATCATTGGCTGTTTAGTATTCGGATTCATCTGGCCGCTGGCTGAAGAGCGGCTGCTGATCAGCAGCGAGTTGCGGTCGATCATTCTCATTGGGTTTATCGGTTCGTTTACAACCTTTTCAACCTTGGTCTTTGAAACAGGCGAGTTGATGCGAGATTCCGAGTGGGCCCTGGCACTTGCAAACATGGGCGGACAGGTTGTAATGGGGTTGCTCGCACTCTATCTGGGCGTGGTGATCGGCAGAGCGATATAAGAGGTTAAGCATGAAACTGTCTGGAGAGGTTGAGTTACTGCGCGTGTTCATTGGTGAGAGTGATCGACTTCGTGGTCGGCCGCTATACGAAGTGATAGTGGAGTTGGCGCGCAGCGATGGACTTGCCGGTGCGACGGTTCTTCGGGGCACCCTCGGTTTTGGCGCGAACAGCCGGATCCACACAGCAAAGGTTTTGCGACTGTCGGAAGATCTTCCGATGGTCGTAGAGATCGTTGATGACCATGAGAAGATCGCCAGATTTGTTGAGAAGCTCGATGGGATAATTGGTGACGGATTGATCACCCTGGAAAAGGTACGGGTGTTGGCATATCGGCAGCAAAAGGACGAGAAGTAGTAGATTACTTACTGCCGAAGCACCAACCGAGCGTGAATTTTATATCGGGATAGTCAACGAGTCCAAGCTTGAATTCCAAGAACATGAAGCCAGACTGTGACGTCAAGCGCTTCTGCAATCCGCCCTGCAATGACATTCCCAGTTCGCTGTTGCTGCCGCCATGATCTACGGATACAAACACCGGTCCGATTCCAGCCCCAAGATACGGGTTCCAGCTACCCCAGTCTTCGCGAAAGCGATAGGCGATGTCGAACATCGGAGCCACGATTGTCAGGTCGTTGCCGATGCCAATCTCGACTTCAGGGAAGATCATCAGTCGTGGTGCAAGATCACCAAGATCGAGGTGACCACCGAAATGAAGTTGGTCGGGGTCGATTGAGACGCCAACGCGCGGACCGACTCCGTGCACACCGAACACTCGTGTCGCCGCAAAGGCAGGGCTTGTTCCCAAAGCGATGACAACCAAAAGTGTGATCAGTTGTTTCATCATCTGTTTCCTCCTCTTCCGGAAGCCAATTTCAATATGAGTCCAGGGACTCTGCAAGTCGGTGACGACCGATGGTTAAGTCGGCCGTTCACCGAAGAGATAATGTTAGGCAATTGAATTTGTGCGGTCGACTAATATTTGACCGAGCAGCCATACGGCGTCGAAGATTTCACAGCCACTGACTTGCCAGCCATCAGTGCATCAAGCGCGGTCGAGACGTAGTTCGTCGATTTTTCGATGTCGGACGGCTTTGTCGATGGCAAATCATCAATGGCACCCGCATAGCGCAGAATACCCTTTGAGTCGATAACGAACATGTGCGGAGTTGTTTTGGCTCCGTACAATTTCCCCGTCGCGCCATTTTCGTCCACGAGATATGCCGTCGGCACAGCTTTCTCTGTGGTGATGCGTTTCTTTAGATCGGCAATCGGAAAGTGACCTTGCTTTCCCGGAGCTGAAGAACAAATGGAGAGCCAGACGACATCCTTCTTGGTGTAGGTGCCTTGCAGTTTCTGCATGTTGCCTTCGGAGTAGTGTTTTCTGACGAATGGACAGTCGAAGTTGACCCATTCGAGGACGACGGTCTTGCCTTTAAATTGTGAGAGTTTGACGTCCTTGCCGTCCACATCTTTGAGTGCAAAGTCCGGAGCAGGCTGGTCAATGGCGATTGTAGCCATCGTAGCCTCCTTGGCCGGCTCTTGTGCAGATGCCACGGCTGCAATTCCCATAACGACTAATGCGCCAAATAGGATTTTCCTGGTCAGTCTGTTCATGGTGTCTTTCCTTTCATTTCCCACATTCCTATCGTGACGGTTCGACAAGTGGGATGTCGAACTATCCTTCCAGTTTATTCAAAGCTTCAAGCACAATGCCGGGAGTCAAGATTTCGGGGAGGATGATTGGCAGTTGTTGACTCCGGCCTGTGTAGAGTACGTAAAGCGGCACGCTATTGCGACCGAACTCCGCCAGTGCCTGGGTGATGCGCGAATCTCGTGATGTCCAGTCAGCTTTCATCGTCACAACCTGAAGTTCATTCAATCGATCCTGGACATCGCCGGAACTGAATGCCACTTGTTCGTTGACCTTGCAGCTCAGGCACCACGCCGCGGTGAAGTCAATAAGGAGAGGCCTTCCCTGCCCGCGAAGTTCGGCTACCCGTTCAGGGGAAAACGGTTCCCAAGCGAGTCCGCCGCTACTCGCGCCATTGTCTGCGACTGTTGCCGCCGAAGGCAAATTCATTGCAGCGGTCGTGACAGCCATGACAATGACAATGGCGGAGATGAATTGAGCGCCGAGGCGTTTGCCCCGGTCGATCGACAACGCGCCCCATCGGCCAAGTATCCAAGCGGCTACACCAAGACAAAGCAATGTTGAAAGCAGGAACAGAACTGAATTTGCACCGGTCTGAACTGACATTACCCATGCCAACCAGACAACAGTGGCCATCATTAGGAAGCCCATCGCGTGTTTAAGGGTTTCCATCCAGCGTCCCGGCTTGGGTACAAATCGAAGCAGGAAGGGCGAGCTTGTGAGCAGAACGTATGGCATAGCCATGCCGAATCCCAACGCAGTAAAGATTGCCAATGAGGTTGGCGCCGGCTGGGTCAATGAGTAACCAAGGGCGCTTCCCATGAATGGAGCCGTGCAAGGTGTAGCGACAACCGTGGCGGTCACACCAGTGACAAATGATCCTATCATGCCGGAACGACGTGTCCCTGAGCCAATGCCCGTCAGGGATGAGCCGATCTCGAAAACGCCGAGCAAATTCAACCCGACGAGGAACATGAATGAAGCCAACACCATGATAAACGGTGGTGACTGCAGTTGGAATCCCCAACCGAGTTGCTCTCCCCCGGCGCGCAACAGCAATAATGCCGAAGCGAGCAGCCAGAACGAGACCAATACTCCGAGAGTGAAGAGCAGGTTGTGCAGACGGATTTTGCGTTTTGATTCGTTGGCCTGCTGAACGAAGCCAAGCACCTTGATCGAAAGAACCGGTAAAACGCAAGGCATGAGATTCAAGATGATGCCGCCCGCGAATGCCAGCAGAATTGCCTGCCACCAGGAAATGTCTGACGAAGCAACAACGATCGGATCAGGTTGGTTGATCGGTACGACCGGTGCGGCGAATGATAGGCCACGACTAATGTTGTTGCTGATCCATTTGTCTCGCGAGACGAGCAATCCGGAGATCCGACTAAGCGAATCGGTGTTCATTGGGTTACGAGGTATCGTGAGTTCAAACCCGCCGGCGATTGATTTCAATTGCTGAACCGCTGCGTTGTCGATTATTCCCTTCTGTTCGGGAAAGAAGAACAAATCTGTTGGAGGGGCCGCTGGCGCAGAATCGTTCCTGGAGACCAAGAGCTTGAGCTGTTTGGTGGAAGTTTGAGCAGAGACGCTCCAGACGGGATCCTCAGCGGGAAGTTGTTCACGCGCGAGATCGAACTCAGTCGCCTCTTGCGACTGGGAAGGGTTCATTTGGGTCGTCAGTGGAAGTGTCATCGATAGACGAGCTTCACCCGGAATACACTCAACCTTGCACACCAGCCAATCAATGTTGGCGCCGATTGTGACGCTCTTGATATCGTCGATTTGTTCCGGGACAACAATTCTTGAGCTAAGCAGTAATTTCCCGTCGTAGCCAAAGCTCACCAGAGGACCTGCGGGAATGCGTTTTGGAACCGGGAATTCGGGGGGCAGTGCGACAAAACCATTTGGAATATTCCAATTGATTCGCGGCGCAAGACCGGCATCACCGGGGTTGGTCCAGTAGAGATGCCACTCGGGCTCGAGCTTGAACAATACGCCAATCGAAATGGTGTCACCGGGGAGAGCGTCCTCTTGTTCGGAGATAAGGCTGACTTCCACATGGTTTTGACCAATCGGTAAGGCGGAGGAGGTACCGCTAAGAAGAAGCAGGAAAACCAACAGGAAAATCGAGGACAACTTGTTGTTAATAAGCATACTGAACTGGTTTACAGATCATGGCTCCAGAAAGTTCATCTTTTTATCGGCAGATGGATTGGATGAAATGATCCGGGTTCGAATGACCATAGCGGTAACATTGTAACTCGTTGTGCCAGCGTTGGTAGTGTTGATTATTTAAAGTAGTCAGCGAACAGCTTGATGATTGTCGCGAGGACGACGATTACAAAAACCGGCCGGATGAATCGGGCCCCCCTGCTAATGGCCATATGCGAACCGATGTAAGCTCCAATTGTCTGTCCGACGGCCATCACGAGGCCAATCGTGAGCGTTATGTTTCCGCCAATTGCAAACGCCACAAGCGAGACGATATTGCTAGTGAAGTTCATCAGCTTCGTGTAGCCAGTCGCTTTGAGGAGGTTGAAACCCAAAAGAGAGACAAAAAGAAATGTCCAGAATGATCCTGTTCCAGGTCCGAAAAAACCATCGTAGAATCCAATACCAAGGCCAATGACGATATAGAACAAAGTCTGGTTCATGCGGGTCACAGTGTCGCGATCTCCTAACCGAGGTGAGAAAAGAAAATAGATGAGAATTGCCAACAACAAGAAGGGGATGATTTTCTCAAGAAGATCGGAATCGAGTATCTGCACAACGAAGGCCCCTGCTCCGGCCCCTATGGCGGTAAAGGCGACTCCCCAGAGACCTTCTTTGATATTTATGACGCCTCTTCGGTAGTGATTCATTGTGGCTGTGAAGCTACCGAATGATGATTGGAATTTATTGGTTCCGAGTGCAAGATGGGGAGGCAATCCGGCTGCCAGAAGAGCCGGGAGCGTGATCAATCCGCCGCCACCGGCGATCGAGTCAATCCAGCCGGCGACCATCGCGGCGATGAAGAGCGCCGAGTAAACGAAAGTGGTTTCCATCTGTTAGAGGTTGGCCCTTGAGTCAGCTGGCTACAGAAGCAGGGTGGTTACAATGATCTGCGCCAGCATGATCTTGGCAATCATGGAAGCCGGTTGCACTGTGGCGTACCAGACGTTGGGAAGATCGCTTTCAGCCTGCTGGTTTGCATAGGCTAAACAAGCCGGCTGAGTCTGAATGCCGGACATCATTCCCATAACACCGAGCATCGGCAGTTTGAGGTATTTGTATCCGACGATGATTGTCGTGACCGTGGCAAAGGTCGTGATCAACCCGCCGGCAAGAAAGAGTGCCCAGGAGCCCTCCTGGAAAGTAGCGCCAAAACCAAATCCGGCTTTGGTGCCGATCGCCGCAAGGAACAACACCAATCCGATCTGGCGCAATACGAGGTTGGCGGGGTGCGGCAGTCCCCATTGGATGGGGCCGGTGCGCTCGAGGCGACCGAGAATCAAGCCTACGATTAATGGTCCGCCGGCGAAGCCAAGTCGGAAAACACCACCACCCGGCAGCGGAAATGGAATCATGCCGACGAACACGCCGAGAACGATTCCCAGGGAGAGCGAAAGGAAATCGGTTTCCGACAGTGCCTGTACCGAGTTGCCGAAGAATTTTGTCACCTGTTCTTTTTGTTCACGCGCCACTACAACAAGGATGCGATCACCCATTTCGAGAATCGTGTCGGGTGAGGTAACGAATTCGACCCCAGACCGATTAAGGCGAGTAATTGCGCCTTCAAAATTGTGGACGGTCTGGAGCTCACGGATAGATTTTCCAATTACCGCTTTATTGGAGACGATCAATTGAGTATAGGCCGTGTCGTCGCGGCGCTGCGCGATTTGTTCGGTAGAGACTTCACCGAACAGGACATGAGCACGAGTCAGTGAACTCTGAGTTCCCACGGCGACAATCAAGTCGTGAGTTTGCAGCGATTTTTCGGGAGAGGCTATGAATATCTGCTCGCCGCGCTTAATGCGGCTCACAGTGAATCCGGCATTGCCGAGCAACTCCAGAGACTGATCCACAGTTTTGCCGTTAATTGCCGGGTTAGTAATACGAAATGTCTGACTGACAATTTCCTCCGGAGCTTCGGACGTCGAACGATCAGTGGCCTCCTTGGAATAGTCGACTTTGAAAAACTTGGAAAAGACGAAAAACCAGAGTATGACGCCGAAGACGCCGAATGGATATGCCAGTCCATAAGTCACCACCGGGCTCTTCAGATAAAGTTCGGTCATCTCAGCCGGATATGACCCCGAGAGGTTCTTCACAGCTTCCACTGTCGCTGCCAATGCCGGAGTATTTGTCAATGCTCCGCAGAAAAGCCCGGCGATGCTGGGAGCGGACATTCCGAGAATGTTTCCCAACAGTGCGGCCAGCAGGGCGGCGCCACTCAACACGGCGACTGCGATTACGCTGAATCTGACTCCGCGCTTTTGAAATGAAGAGAAGAATCCGGGACCGGCTTGCAGGCCAAGAGCATAGACGAAGATCACCAGGCCAAGGACATAGATGTATTCCGGGAGGCTGAGTCGCTCATCCAAGGCTCCAAAGGCAATTCCGACAAACAGAACGGCTGCGATACCGAGATTGAATCCGAAGACCTTGATGCTGCCGATGAGATATCCGAGGCCGATGACTGTGAAAAGCAGGAGCAGCGGGTTATTTGCCAAGAGATTTGTGAATCCTGTCACGGCAGCCTTTCCATTCGTGCGACCAGCAATCGCAAGTTGGCAGACGATGTACAAAATTGAGTCGAAAAAGGCAAGGGTTTTGAGAGCCTGAGAGATTCGAAAGAATGAGGCTTAGCAGACAAGAAAAAGGCATCCCGCAATATGCGAGATGCCCTTAAAGATTCGAACAAGCCGCTGACTACTTCAGTAAAATCATTTTGCGCGTGACAGATTTGTCACCGCTGGTTAGTCGATAGAAGTAGACGCCAGACGGCAATTGCTCGCTGTGATCATTGCGTCCATTCCAGCGAACTTGGTAGTTTCCAGCCGCCTGCATTCCGAAGTCCTCATTCCAGACTCGTTGGCCCAAGACGTTGAGCACTTCGAATGTTACATTGTTGGCAGTGGGCAATGAATATTCTATTGATGTCTCCGGGTTGAAGGGATTGGGGCTATTCTGCGCGACCGAGAACTCATCGGGCAAGGTTGAGCCGGAGACTTCGTAAACCGGCGTAGTTGTTTGGACGAAGCGGTAGTCGGCGGCAGCGCCAACGTAGGTGCGCTGCGCACTGGGAGTGCGAGTCAGAGTTACTCCGCCATATTCTTTAGACATGAATTGATACGTTAACATAGTTGTTGTTGTCGTCTGATTGGGTGCGCCGGGGAAAATCGTCGTCTGTTTGATTGTCCACTCAACCCTGACACGAAGTGCGCTGACTTGCTTGTTACCATATTTGATGGTTCCCCAGGCATCAACTGAGTACTTGACACTGTCCCGAATCTGGATCGAGTACAAAGCGTAAACCTGAGTGTATTGCCAGAGGGAGGTCCATGATGAACTTGATGTTACAGGAAACTGCACCTGCAATGAGGGCATATCGAACACTGTGACAAGAGTGTCAATTCCGGGATCCGGGTCCCATGGCCCTACCGACACATTGCCGAGGCTGTATAACTGATTCGGCACGCTCTGAAACATCGTCCAGGACTGCCCGCCAAGCAATTCCCATGCACCTGTCGCACCAGTAAACTGGTTCGCAAAGGGCACGACATTGGGATTAACTACTTTCGTCTGGCTGGCGACGCCAAACGGAATCGCCGAAAAGTCCCAAAGATGGCCGCCGCCAGAACCAGAGGTGAATCCTGCCCACAGGTTGGTGTCGACGTCGCCGTTAGCAGAGGTGGTATAGACCGATCCTGGTGTCAGGATGAAGTCAGATTGATTGATAGTGACTTGACCCATGGCGGGACCGGTCAGGATTGAGATGACGAGCATGCAAAGTGCCATTAGCTTAGATACCATGTAGACCTCCTAAGTAGACTGTTACGTCATGATCACGCTGCAGAGAAGGGGAGCCGGACAGCGATGAGATGTTCATTGTTTTTGACAGGCGAAGGACCTTGAGTCCTTCGCTAAATATACTACGTAGCTCTATAAAGTCAAGTTACAGTTTAGAGGAGAGACTTTTCAGAATCTTCGAAATCGCATTCAGGGGCATGGGCCGTTGGAACCGCTGATCTCGAAGATCAGCGATTACCTGGGATTCGACGGGCTTTTAGGTCTTATCGATATAGAATTTCTTGCAACTTGCGCATCAGCCGGCTCGATGATGAACTCGATCGAATGGTTGTTCGAACCTCCAGCTCCGGAGGTGTACATGCCGACCAGGTATTCGAAGTCGAGGGTACCAGGGCTTAGCTCACCAGTGATGGTCGTATCGCCTCCCGGGTAGTTGACATCCACTCTAATACTCTGATTTGCGTCATAATTGGAACCCCGGAAACTCATGTCACCGAAACCAACGGACATGTGTAACGTGTATTTCATTTGGCAAGAATCGGAGATTTGAATCTGCCAATTTTCCAGGGCAATGCTGAGAGCGTAACAAGGTGGCGACGGGCCTCCAGCACTGGCGGTTCCGTCTCCGGTGACGGTGAGTACCCAGCGATTGGACAGAGTGTCGAATAGAGGTGCTGAAGTGATACTGGATTGAGCTGAGCCGGCGCAGTTGGCCACGGCGCAAGTAAAGGAAACGTCGACATTCCCCGACCACACGCCGAAGACATCCGCTGGGAGCTTTGGCACGGAATCCTGCTCGTCGATTGTGGGACAACCGCAGTCTGAGCAGCCAGCCTCGGATTCAATATATCCAGTTCGACTTGTAAGCCCTATCAGATTGGTTATGGACGAATTACAACCGACGCATTGTGCGTTGCGAGCAAATGGTTGCGAGCAAGGACAGTCGACAAGGAGTTCGTCAGCCAGCGAGTCGATTCCTTCGAATAGCGACGTTCTTGCGTAGTAGCAGAGTATGTCCAGATCGACGACCGTGTTTTCGTCAAATTGTAGGGTGCTGTTGTTAGTCTGGATTGACAAGCCGGTGAATTGCGGCGGATCGTTTACATCCAGATCGAAGCGCGCAATGTAGCTATTGCCGCCAGTATAGCCGTCACCGTTGAGGTCATAGCGGGAATAGTCGGCTGGCGCATCCGGAACACCCAAGCGTATTTGTTCGTATTCGTCGAATTTGGCAAGAAATGCCTGAATGTCATATTCGTCGAACTTCCCGTCCGGCGATTCGTCAAACGACTGGTTAACAATATCGAGGAGAACGGGCCGCACGGACGCCGTTCCGATGTTATCGTCAATATCCAAGACGGCCAGGTAGGCATCGACAAATCCCGGCTCATTCGAATTGTCGAACGACCGATACAGTATATTCTTGATTTCGTTGTTGGTCATTAACGGCTCGAGGTTGAGCATGTATGCGACCAAGCCGGAAATTTGAGGGGCGGCTAACGAAGTCCCCGAGTAGTGGCTGAGGAAGACATTGCCTGTGACCTGAGTGCAGGCCCCCTGCTCATTAGCGGGGTCTTCACGAACACACGGCGCGGCAACCTCCTCGCCATGAACACGAATCGGCGCGCCGCTGCACGAGAAAGGGCTCTCAGCTCCGGCAGCGTTGGAGCTTCCCACTACCATGACATTGTTAAGTTTAACGATTAGTGACGGATTGTCCTCTACGAAATCATTCCAAACATAGTTGAGAATCACGCTGTCTACGAATCCCAGTTCACCAGCGGAGTACGCTTCGAACGGCAAATCAAAGGATGCCGCGACATTGAATGCGGAACCGAATACCGCGTAGCGGCTACCGTCGGTATTGTCGCCGTCGTTCCCTGCCGATGCCGAATGAAAGAAATCGCTCTGCCGCGGCTGTGCGATTGCGCGCCACTTCATACCTTCAATCATTCGCGACAATTTTCCTGTTTCGTTGAAGTCTGCGTTGTAGCCCAGGCTGGTGTTCAAGACGAAGCGCCCGGACGGAAATTGCCGCGCGATTTCCGCGAAGGATTCCACAAAGGTCAGCCCGCTGAGCATGACCGAATTAATCCTGAGCAGCTCGTGCAGCGGGTGGACTCCGGTTGCATTTACGGCATCGTGTCGGGCACCAATGACGCCGGAAACCGCGAAACCATGGTTCCCTGACCAGCTGGGTGTCAATTCGCGGCGTCCTCTGCCGAGAAGAAATAGCTGTGATGGGATTTCAGAGTATTGAATTGGAGTGTAGTATTTATCCGGTATGAGCACGCTGGATGGATTATTGACTGACTCGGCAAGCGCCTTGACGTTCCAAGCCGCCGGCATTCGCATTCTGGTGAGATGGCCAATTTCGACGTCGCCGGTCGGTGGCAGTTCGGAGATATCGGCACCGCCCGAGGCGGCGACGGTGTGCGCCGGATAGGCGTAAAGGAACGCCCCGCTTTGCACCAATTCTGCGGCGATGCCATCGGCCTCGTTCTTGGATGAAACGGGTGGAATTTTGACCGTCACAAATTTGTCGTCAATCGACATCCATGAAATCGAACCGTTGACGGCGGCCAGTGCGACGTTGACTTCACCAAGGGTGGCATCAGGATGAATAATCGCGGATAATCTGGTTTTGAGCAAGCCGGTCGAGTCGACATCCTGAGAGTCAGCGGCAAAAGGCCCGTAGTCGTAAGTCATGGTGGATGCATTGGCGCCGGGATCACCAGTCAAGAATACTCCAACTTGGCATTCGGAGTTGCTGCAGGGTTCGGGGCCCGCGACAAAAATGAAGTTGATCATGTAGACTGCATCGGTAATGTCGGTACGACCGCTGCAATTGAGATCACCGGCGGCATCATCGAGGGAGGGTGGTCCGCCAGCGAATATGAAGTTGATCAGGTGAACCGCATCTCCCACATCGATTCGTCCGGAATTGTCGACATCGCCGCAGGGAGCGGCAGTGCCGACAGCAAAGAACGACATTACTGGAAATGAGATTCTTGAGATTAGAGCAACTGCCGAGTAACGAGCTGAACGTTTCGGGTTCACAATCGTGCCTCCAGAACAACTTCCTGCACAAGCTTTGAGAGTGCTGATTCAATGAGACCGCCTAATATATGGGTTTGGGCGGATTTGTCAAGCGACATGGAGCGATGATATCCATGTTCGTTACCCGAAAGCGGTACCGACACTGAACAATAACACGGGTGACGTCTACACCTGTGCAGAATCGACAGTTGCTCCGACGAGTGCCAACATATGCGAGCGATTGCCCTGTAATGCGTTGTTTTGCCGTTGTTTATTGAGGAAACTGAAGGTATTGCCGTACCCTGCTCTGAACTGCATCGAATATCCGCCAGATCATACTGAGTAAATCCAGCAAATGCGGATTGTGTATTGGCACAAAAGAAGCGACGGACTGCCCTGCAATCCGTCGCTTCTTATATCGGCCTTTTTGACAAGCGGTTAGAGCTTGACCAATTCAACCCGGCGGTTGTTTTGGCGGCCTTCGGGAGTGTCATTGGTCCCGACTGGCTTGGTTTCGCCAAAGCCCTGAGTCTGCAGGCGTGCTTCTTCGACGGAATATTTCTCAACCAGATAGGATTTGACGGATGCCGCACGTCTCTTGCTCAGGTCGAGATTGGCTGCGTCCTCGCCTACATTGTCGGTATGTCCTTCAATCGATATTTTCAGATCGGCGTGATCCTTGAGCATCGTGCCGATTTCTTTGAGCGTCGGTGTCGACTCGGCTCGAATTTCATCGCTGCCTGAGGCGAAGAGAATTCCCTGAGTCACAACTTTGCCGTCAGCCATAAGTTGATCGTACATGATCTTCTTGCCGCCGGAGGCGATACGGATATTGGTTATCATCGCCGGCTTATCTTCGGCAGCCCAAATGTGGACGGGCAGACTTGACGAGCGGGCAAATGATGAGGTCGGCACATTGGCGACGCGGAGTTCATTGATGTACACTTTGATATACTTACCATCTCCCATGACGCGGCAATGTACGATTTTCTCTTTCGCGCGTGCGGGAACTTCGGTCATCGCAACTTCCGTAGTCGGGCCGTAGATTCCGCAATTCAGATACCAGAAAAGTCGAATCCAATTGTGTTGATCTTGCTGGTCGGAGCCGTCCTTGATCTCAATCGTATTCGAGCTGCTCGGTCCGTAGAAATCGAATTCCAGAGTAAACCGCTGAGGCAGCACTTCGGGGAGCGGAAACTCAATGTGCGAATCGTTTGAGGCACGGAGCCAACGCTGGCCGCGCCACTCAGCGACCTCCATGTTCCCTTGAACGAACTGGATGCGCTGGGGAAAATCGCCGACCGGCGATTTCGAAAAGTCCTCAAAGAAAATGACGCGATCACCGGGGATGAAGTCATAGTTGACCCAGACGCCCTCGCCGGGTTTCATTCCTTCGCCACCGCCGGCATCCGATGCGGCCTCGCCGCCTCCTTCAGCCGAACCTTCGGAACCACTACCAGACGAGTTGTCCGTGGTTTTGTCGATTGCGTCGTCAGCCTTTTCGTCGGCCTTTTTTTCGACCTTCTTCTTGACCTTGTCTTTCAATGCGCCGCCGATTCCCGCTCCGGCGGGTGCGGAGGCAACCAGCAACAGGGCACAAATGATAAGACACATGACTGAATAAGTCTTCATGGGTATCTCCTATTTCAACAAATGGGTTTACGCAGCAAGGATAGTCCCGCAATTCGGAAGAGTCAACAACAATGTCGGTGACAAAATTGCGCGGCAGGTGATGAGAGGCTGTCCCATAAGTTCCAATTGGAGATGAACAACCACAACATGTTGTGGTTGAATTGGGACGGTCCAACCGCAAGGGAGTTGTTGAAAAACCTCGCTATTGCGCGGTAACATTTTTCGCTGCCCGGAAACGAAGCTGGATTCCCGCTTTCGCGGGAATGACTTAACTCGGCGGCTCGTTTCAGAAAATCTGCGTCTACTGCAAAGTGGCTTATTCAACATGCCCCAAGCGGTGGGGCACCGAACTCGAACTCAACTTATGAGACAGCCTCAGGACATCTGCCGCGCAATCATTGGTCGAAGAGGCTTCCCTGACAAGTTGTCTTTATCTTAATCGAGTTTCCCAATTGCCGTTTCCACGGCGGCAACGATTTCGCCGGTTGCAACGACTTTGGCAATGGCATTGATATCACTGTGCAGCGGGCGATCGTCCTCAAGTACCGTGACGTACTTACGAATAACATCGTAAGCTGCCTGTGAACCTTTTCCCGGCTTTGCAGGCTTGAGGAATTCAAACGCTTGAGCGGCAGCGATCAGTTCCATACCGATGACCGCGAATCCATTCTTGACGATGTCGCGAGTCTTCAAGACTGTGGTCATTCCCATCGATACGAAATCTTCCTGGTCTGCAGCGGCCGGGATCGACCCGATTGAGGCAGGCGCTGAGAGAACGCGGTTTTCGCACACGAGCGCTCCCGCCGTGTACTGCATCAGCATCATGCCAGAGAACATGCCGGCTCCCTTCGTGAGATAGGCTGGGAGGCCCATCGAGAGCGACTTGTTGAGGAGGCGATTGAGGCGACGCTCGGACATCACGTTGATCATCGTAATGCCGGTTCCGATGTGGTCGAGCGGGTACGACATTGGTGTTCCCTGGAAATTGGCACCGGTGAGAACGTAGCCGGAATCACCTTCCGGGAAGAAGATTGGATTGTCGCCGACGCCATTGAGTTCGACCTCGAATTGCTCGACGGCATAATCGAGCGCATCCCAGAGCGCTCCGAGCACCTGTGGGGTCGAACGAATCGAGTAAGCGTCCTGAACATTCTTGCCGGGGCGCTCGAGTATTTGGGTACCCTTCATTATCTCGCGCAGATGGCGAGCGCATTTGACCGCGCCCTTGAAACCGCGGATGGTGTGGACCGGTTCCTCAAAGGCCTTTGGATTGGCATTGAGCGCCTCAAGAGTCATTGCGGCGGCAATTTCAGCGGTCTTGGTAAGCATAATGGCATCACAGAGCAAGATTGAGCCGGCGCCCGCGATGACATTGGAGCCGTTAATGGAGGCCAGCCCGTCGCGCGCTTCAAACGTGATAGTTGGTATGCCGGCCTTATCCATGGCGGCTTTGGCGCTCATCCGTTCGCCTTTGTAGAAGGCCTCACCTTCTCCGATCATCACCAACGCCATCTGCGACATTGGCGATAGATCGCCACAAGCTCCGACGGAGCCTTTTTCGCAAGCCAGCGGCGTAACACCCTTATTGAGCATCGCGACCATCGTCTCGACAATTCGGAGGTTGCAGCCGGAGTGTCCTTGTGATAGTACATTGACACGCGATGTCTGTGCTGCACGAGCATATTCAATCGCGAGAGGGTCGCCATAGCCGGCGGCGTGAGAATAAACCAGGTACTTCTGGAATACTTCGAGTTGCTCGGCAGGGAGAGCAACCTTTGCCAAATCGCCGATGCCAGTGTTAATCCCATACATGATTTCCTGCTGGGCAACTTTCTTGTCGACGAAGCGCCTGCAATTGCGAATGCGCTCTACCGCTGTCTGTGAAAGCTCCAGAGCCTGACTATGTCTTGCAACATTCAGGATATCGTAAATTGTAAGTTTCTTTTCACCAATTCTGACAGTCATCCAATACCTCCCGTGATGTCTTGCCGGGTTCAAGAAGCGCGCCACAGCCGCAAAAAACAAGCGAATTCTTGTCGACGCACGGCAGTGAATAGTTGCAGTTAAGTACAATGCTCGACAGAAGAGGGCGATGTCCTATTGTTTAGACTATCGTGCGAAACCAGGCGGAAGGCGCGGACTTACTCGGTTGAGGCGGAGGCTTTTGACTGGGTGGATTCGGACTGCCCCTTGCTTGAGAGGCGAGCTTCCTTCTCGAAATCGATGATCTTAGTATTGTCGTGATAAATTGCCGTTTTGAATACTGTCACTCGCTTGAGTTTATCAATGACGGCGGTGATCTGGTCGGCGTTCTTTTCGTAAACCGCCAATGACTTCGCGAGGATGCCCTCCGGATCATCTACCTGGCCATTATTCAGTGACATTTCCAGTAATTGGGTTCGTCCGGAAATAGAGGCGACTGCATTGTTGAGATAGTGCGAGAAGGTCGCGATGATTGCCTGAAGTGACTCCAGTGCCACACGCTGGAGTTTCTCCTCGTCGAGCTGCTCCTTGGTTTGAATCAACTCGAGATACAACTGCTCAGTGTAGGTATAGAGGGCATAAAGTTGATTGGTGGCTTGTTGGAGCAGTTCCGCCGGCGTGCCGACGTCAACATCGAGGTATTGCGAAGTTTCAAGCAGGCGGCTGAGAGCCGCATATTCGATTTCTTTCAAGTCAGTGTTAGTCAATCCAAGGTTGTTAGCGAGGACTTCCCTATTGCTCAAGGCGCTGTGACGCTGTACACCACCTGATTCGATCGTGAACGTGGCCAGTTTGTCGGCGAGGTTGATGATCTGAGGCAACTGATTCGAGGCGGCGTTGTCATTCAAGTCGAAGATATCATGATGGCGCGCGATGGCAATGCAGTATCGGTCCGGGAAGTTCCACACGCGACCGAGCATCTCGCCGGCAACGGCGTGGTCGATTTCGAGAATTTGTCTTTCATAGCTGACCATATCTTCGCCACCGGCGACAGACTGCAGTACCTTACCATATTCGCGCGGATAGAAGTTGTCCAGGACGAGCATTCCGATGTCATGAATACAACCGCAGATAAAGGCTTCCTCGGCCATTGATGGCGAGACCTTCCTGGCGATCAGTTCGGCGATACAGGCGACATTGAGAGAGTGGCGCCAGAAGTCCTTGATATCGATGCGAGCACCGATTTTGTTCGAGAGATCATACAGTGACAGAGAGAGCGCCAGCGCTTTCACCTTCGACGACCCAAGCGTCATGACGGCGTTGCGGACAGAAGAAACCTGCTGTGCGCGACCGTAGAACGGCGAGTTCACTATTTTCAGAATGCGCGTGGAGAGCGCGACGTCCTTAATGATGATTTCGCCCAACTCTAAGATCGAGCCATCCGGCTCGTCACAAACACGCAACACTTCGGCCATGACAGCCGGCAGCGTAGACAGCGACCGAAACGTCGAGAGCTTGGCTTCAAATTGTAATCTGTTCATCCTTTAGTGATTATCGACAGAACGGCAAAAGGATGAAGTGGAAAGTTAGGCAAGGCGCTTGAGAAGGCGCTGACGTCGCTTCTGCAGCGTTTCATTCCAAAACAGAATGCGCTCGTAAGGGATCTCGGCGAGCGGGCTGTCGAGATATTCGAGCGCCTGAATGATCATCGCCGAGGCCTGCTGCAATTGGCGCTTTCGGTGCTCGAGAATCTTGGCGGACTCATTGTACGCGAGCAGCCGCAATTCGCCTCGAGCCCGCGCCAGCACGGCGAGGGTTTCGAGGGCTTGATCGTGCCGACCCAAATGCTTCTGCAGCCGAAAGGCGTGGAGACAGAGTGATAGATTGTCGGGGCTGCCGACATCGGTGACAAGTTGACATCCGGCAGCGGCGCAGGCCCGTTCGGCATTGCCCTGCCGCTGATAGAAGCGCGAAATGCGGAGTGCGTCGAGAGGTGAATAGTAATCCGACTTTTCGGCATGGTCGAGGTAGTTGTGTACGACATCCAGCAAGTACAGAAGCGTTACGATATCAAGCCGATTGTGCAGAAGTACGCCCTCCATGGGTTCAGAGCGACCATGCCGGAGATAGTCGAAGTAAAGCTGGGGAATGAGATAACCCGGCGTGTCGTTGCTGCGGAAAACACTGAGCAATTCGCGTTCAAGTGTCTGAAGAGTCGTATCGGCGAATCGTCCCTTCCAGAATCGGCGACAACAATGCAGCAAATCGATGTGATACATCTCGCGGAAGGGAGATTTTTGACGGTGCATGGCGTAGCGGGTTTCCAGCAACGGAAGATCAAAGCACTTGCCGTTGAAACTTACCACGACCTGTCGATCCTCGACCAACTCGGCAATCGCATCGAGCATTGCTGGTTCATCAGGATAGTCGGGGAGGAAGAACTGGTGCACGGTGAATTTGTTGTCGGCCACGACGCCAACTCCGAGCAAGAAGGCAACGGTGCCACTTGCCGCCGACAGCCCAGTAGTTTCGGCATCCACGAAGACCATGCCTGACAACTCATGCAGGCGAGAGCTTATGGAGTGGTCAAAATGCGCGATCTCGATTTGTTCGCGAACCAGGATTGTTTTGAGTGATTTGGCGCCATGAGCAAATCCGGGAGGATAGGACGTGGAGAGGAGCAAAAAGCGGCCGAATTCGTTGGCCACGAGTTCGCCACCCGTTTGTCGCGCGAATGTGTCAATCGCAGCGATGTCGACATCGAATGTCCGCGGCTGATTGAATCGATCAAGAAAATCAAATTTACTCATCGGATTTGGAGTTAGCCAAGAAAGCTATCGCTTCCCGAAGCTGGGTTCGAACGAATAGATCGGTCTCATTTTCCAGCATGAACTGCAGTTTTGACATGACTGACTTGTCCCCAATTCTGGAATAGCTCCACACGGCCCAGCCGCGGGTTACCGGGGAGGAGTCAGCCAACAATTTGCCAATAGCGGCCTTGCTGGAACGAATGCCTAATTGCCCGCAGAGCCGAATCAAAAGGTCTTTCTGACTCACCGAATCAGACTCCGCAAGGGACGAGAGAATGATCTCATGCGCTGCCGAATCGAAGGCAACAAGAGCATCGTAGGCACACAGGCGGACGGCGTACGAATCGTCATTGAGTGCGGCAATCAGCACGGGAATGGAGCCTTGTGATTTGTTGGCTCCTAATCCGTATACGATACATTTGCGGACAAGGTCGACTGAATCTTTGAGCATCGGTTCAAGCAATTTCGCGGTACCCTCTCCCCCACCCGACTTGCCAATGGCTGTAATAGCCTCGCCGCGAACGGTGAAGTCAGGGTGAGTGGTCACCTTCAACAAGTCATCGATGGCGGATGTATCTTTGACATCGGCCAGACAACGTGCGGTTGTCCGCAGTTGGTCCTTGTTATCGCTCGACAGTGCGGTTACCAGATAAGGAGTCGACGTTTTACCCATCCCGCGGAAGATGTCGACGAGGGTAAGTTTCTCGCGAGCATCGGTCGTGGTGAGCTTTGCGACGAGGTACTTGGCGGCCGAATCGCCCATCGCGCTGAGAGAATCTTTGGAGGGCTGGACCAGCTTCTGGAAACGAATCTCTCCTGATGAAGCCTGCCGGAACAGTCGATCGACTTCCGATTTGGTGTCCTGAGCCGCCGAAGCTGCTATGGCAGTGAGGCAAAAGAGGCAGACCAGGCAGCGCGTCATTTCTTTTTCTCCGAATTCAAGTCCGCGCCAATTCCCCACTTGGAAGGGGTCACCCAGTATGAATCGTCAGTGCCGAAACCACGATAGGAGTCAGTACCCCCGAGATCGAGGAACAGCCCGACTGAGCCAAATTCGCGGCGGGGATTGCCATAGCCGTGAGTATTAGTTTGAACGCGAGCGATGTGGCCGTCATCGCCAAATAGATCAATCAGAATGCCAATTCCGTTGGCCGAGCCGGCGGCCTGAGAGAGGTCGGTTGCGCTATATTGGTCATTGCCATCGCAGTCAAGCAAGAGGCCAAAGGCGATGTCGTGTCCACAGCCCTGCGAGACACCTTTGGAACTGTATAAGTCATCTCCTTCGATATCGACGAGTGCGGCCGCGCACATATGGGTTGCGGCACCCTGGGCATACTGGTAGGCAATGTAATTGTCGTTACCGCCGTAGTCGACAAGGCCGCCGAGTGCAAACCAGTAGGATGCTCCCTGGCCGAAGATGTCGGAGGCGTATTGATCATTTCCGCCGCCGTCAATCAGCAATCCGACTCCGCCCGAAAAATACGGACGCAGACCGTATCCGAATCCTTGCGAAAGCGAAACATAGTGATCCTCGTAGCGAAGGATGTCTCCGTACTTCCAGCCAGCTGTGTATTTGTCGTTTCCACCTCGATCGACGAGGGCTGATGCGCCCATGATAAATCCAAAGCCCTGCGAGTAAAGCGCGGCGTCGTAAGTGTCGCGACCTGCATAGTCGAGCAGCATTCCAATGCCGAAGGATGATGCGGCTTGACAGCCGATGTCGCCACGATAGAGATCATCGCCGGCACGGTCGATCAAGATTCCTGTACCGAATAATCCACAACCCTGCGAGTAGCTCCCGGCGAGATAGGTGTCATTGCCGGACCAGTCATCGAGGATTCCGGTTGAGAAGAAGCCGGCGCCCATGGTGTGATCGGAGAGAGCGATATAGCGGTCATTTCCGGAGAGATCGATGATGATTTGGTTATGGAAGTCCTCGGAGCGCGACAGGAAGTATTCGTCGTCGCCGCCGAGATCAATGATGAGATCATAGAAGCCTTCGTAGCGATCGCTGGCGGTACCGCGAACGGCGATGCGGCCGAGCGGTGTTTGAACGTCATTGAACTTTGACAATAGATCGCAATGGGCCAATTTGTCGACGAGATCGGGATTGCGCTCGAGCCAGTTTACGAGGTCCTCGTACCCGATTAGAGGACCGGCATCGATTGCTATCAACGTGCGCGGACTGCGGATGTCGGTTATTTGCTTCAAGCGCACCGCCAGCGAATCATGGAATTGTTGGATCTTGTCAAGTTCCTCGAGTGGACGATTGACGTCTTTTTCCTCTTCTTGCAAGAACACTGTGAACGTATCGATGAAGAAGCGTCGCTCTTCGGGACTATATTGGTGCAGTAAGCCGTAGGTTAGCGAAAAGTCCATTTGAAGGGTGGTCCACTTCACATAGTAAGCGAGTGAATCACAATCTCGACGCGTCTTTTCAAAGGTATCGAAGTACTTGTAGACACTTGAGGCATAATCGGTAATTGAAAGCCAGTCCTTCCAACTGACTGAGTCCGGTGATATTAGTTGATTCATCAGCTGGGCATGCTTAGAGCGGACGGATCTATTTGAATCAAGAAATGAATCGCCAGTTGCCTTAAGATAACTCGGGATGCCCAACGGGCGGCGCATGAACTTGTCGATGATTTCTAGCCGGAAGGAGTCGAGGTCGACCCAATCGGTGCGAAATCCAATGTCGGAGGTATCGATGTTGATGTAATTGAGTGTCTGGTTGACCGTATCAATCGGAAGGCGATATTTGTCGGCAGCTAAGCCGGTGCTGACAAGTGTCACAAGCAGCAAGAAAAGTCGCGTTGTCCGCATGCAACCAAGCTAATGCGGTTGTAACACCAATAGCAATCCTTTTTTGAAAAGGCGGCGAAGGCCGTCGGCCTATTTCTTGGTCAGTATCCAGATCCAAATGGGAAGCAGCGGATAAGCTGCACGGTAGACAATCGTCGGAATTCTGAAGGCGAGGCCGTTCTGACTCTTCAAGTCATCAGCCGCGAATCTCTCCGGATGTTTGAGAATGGGAATTGTGTAGTCGTGGAAGCGAAAATTCTTCAGAAGGGTCTTCAATTTCGGATACGAGAGCAGGGTGACGTCATATCCGCCGGTTTTTCTGGTTAGCTTCATGTAGATGTTAGAAAGTCGGTTTGGCAGCCATGACAAGAACGGCAGTTTGTAATGTCCTTCAATGAAGACGAAGCGGGAGCCGGCGCTCCAGTAGCAGAAGCCGTTCGGTTTCAGCACGCGGTAGACTTCACTGGCGAGGCCGGCTTGGTTGTCCATGTGTTCGTAAACATGGTTGCAAATGACGCAGTCAAATGAGGCGTCCGGGAATGGTAGATTTGCTCCGTCGCCACAAATCCATTCGACATTGGGCTTGGTGCATTGAGCTTTCCCTTTTTCCACAGCGACATGGTCGATATCGAGTTCAACCACTTCACGAAAGCTGTCTGCAAAGACGTCAGTCATGACGCCAGCGGAACCGCCGACGTCAAGAACTCTCAGTTGAGAAACGTCGGCCTTCCAGAAGTCGCTCATGACAGCGACGATCTTGCGGGCCTTCTGAGTTCGTCCTGTCTTGTCGTAGAGAATTGGGAATCTTTCGGAGAAGGTGCCGTAGACCTCGTTTTGGCGCGTGACATCAGCTTTCATTGGGCCTCTTTGCTAAGATCATGATCGATAAGGAAAACAGCGACGGTACCAAATTGGCCAGCCATTGCCCTACACCGGACCAGAATTTGCCCCAGCGCGGCGGAACCAACGGTTGATATAACTTCTTCTCGACAACATATCCCGAAACTTCAGCGAGTTCGACCGCGCGGCGCGGCGAAAATAGCTGAATGTGTGATTCAGCCGGCTCGCCGAAGCCGAGGCGGCGCAAGAGGTGGTATTCATTTGGAACTGAGTAGAAAATGCGCCCATTGGGCTGCAAGACGGGATTCACTTTGCGCAACACGGCTGCCGGGTCCTCGATTTGTTGGAGAACCTCACAACAGGCGACAATGTCAAATGTGCCGTCGAAGTAATCTGACTCCAGGTCAACGACTTGAGCGGAGTATCCGGCGGTAATTAGCGCATTGACCGCCTCGGGTGAAATGTCCCAGCCCTCGACACGGTAACCTGCCGTGCGAAAATACGTGATCATTTCTCCCTGGCCCGCACCCAGATCAACAAGCGACCGGTACCGCATGCCTATCAGCGAGTAGAGCTGTGTTGCACGCCATTCGGCTCGGCGAGAGACCCGAAGCTTATCTTGCTCCTGCCAGTAGCGGTCGTAGTAGTGCTGCTTACTCGTTGGTACCATTGACAGTCTCCAGGAAAGTTCTGACAGCCTGTTGCGGCGAAAATCGGTCAAGTAGTCTTCGTGCTGGTGCTGAGATGTCCAAGTCACCGATCATCGCGCGCACCAGAGCGTCGTTCAAGGCGCGAACTGACTTTTTCTGCACGACGCAGCCAAGTTTGTTGTCGCGAACCAGGGTACCGAGGTCACCGACGTTCGTCACGACCATCGGCGTCGCAGTTTGAAGAGCCTCGCCGAAGACGAGGGGGATTGAGTCGCTGTGCGTAGGAATTACAAGGGCCTTGGCGCGCTGCAGATAGTTGATGACCTCTTCCAGCGGGACCCTGCCAAGCAAGTGGACTTTGCCTCGCACCTTGAGTCGCTCGACTTCACTTCTCAGCTTACTACTTGCCGATCCGTCGCCAATATACAACAGACGGTAATCCCAAATGTCCTGCTTGAGCATTGCAAAAGCGTGCAAAAGATCGAAGACTCCTTTGCTTTTTTCGATGCGTCCCAAGTAGAGAAAGAACTTCTCGCGCGGCATGGGCAGCATCTTGTAATCGAACAACCGCAGGCTGGGCAGGAAACGGCACTCCCGATCCGCGATGCGATTCACTTTTTCGGCGAGCTCATCGCCATCAGCAAAGAGCGCGGTTGCATCGCCAAGAGCGTCGCGCACCATTCGTCCCGCAATGGGCCGGTGTGCCCAGACATTGATATCTGAGCCCAAGCACCACACCGAGTACGGCGTTCCTGTCTCGAGAAATGCCTGTTGTGCAAACCAGCCGGAAGGCAGAGCCCAAAGTGCCAGGATGTGATCGTAGCTGTTGGACCTCAGGTGCTCGATTAAGTGATCACGACCGGCTGTAAAGTGTTGTTTGATCTTTTTCCAACTCGACCAACTGAGGAGGGACAACTCAGAGAGCGTGCACTTGCGTTCACCCCAGTCAAATCGGATGACGGGAAATCCCAGATCTCCGTCGATTTCACCGATGCATGATGTGTACACCGACGGCTCGATACCGGCTTTCTTCAGAGCCGAGATGAAGTCGAGCACGAACGGAGACGCCGGGTCCTCAGCCGAGACGGGCAGGCGATTCGTTACGAGCAGGAGTTTCTTGATGCTCGTGCTGCCGTTCATTGGGGGAATCGGCATTTGGCGATTGCGACTTCGAGTCGGTCTCAATTGATTCCTTCCATTGGTCCAATTTCATTTCCAGCGTCTTGTTTTCACGTTGGACGACGAAGATCTCTTTTCTAAGTCTCACCAGGCCGCTGCCCAGGAAGCCGAACATCAGGATCTGAATGCCGGTGAGAATGAACAACACCAGGAGTGTCATGAGCGGACGATTGGGATTGAGCGTGCCACTCTGCCAGAGCAGGATCACATATCCACCGCCAACGAGGCCGAGTCCGATTAGGCCCATCCCAATCAGGCCGAATAAGAGCATGGGCTTTTCGTGCATCGAGAAGAGCAGGTGCGAGGCGGCGATGGCGCGAAAACGGAATTTGGATTTTCCTTTCTTGCGTGAGCGAAGTGTCGCCGGCATTTCGAGAATGCTGTAGCTGGCGGCAAGCAGCTTTGAGATAATTTCAAGATGCAACTCTTTGCCGGACGAGAATAATTCAAGTGACTTGATGCAGTTTTTGCGGTAGGCTCGCAAGACACACGTTGATGTTTTGATCTTGCCGCCCATGGCCCGGCTGATGATCCGATTACCCAGACGCGAGATGAAAAGCCGCAATGGCGGAACGTCTTCAGTGCTTCCGCCCGCGACATAAGGCGATCCGACTACGCAGTCAAGTCTCTCGTATTTGTCGAGTAGGGCTATCATCCTGGTCAAGTGATCAGGAGAATAGGAGAGATCAGCATCAATCGTGCAGATGATCTCACCAACGGCGGCATTGATACCGGCGCGAATTGCATATCCCCTGCCCTGATTGGGTTGGTAGCTGATTACTTTTAGCCAGTCCGCAGTTGAGGCGTAAGCATAGAGCTTTCTGGGCGTATCGTCGGTAGAGCCGTCATCGACAGCGATCACTTGAAACCTATGATTGCCGCGCGTCAATTCCTTGGATATCTGCGTGAGGGTCTCGGACACGTTGGCAGATTCATTGTGCATCGGGACAACGATGCTGACATCATATTTAGTTGCCATTGTTGGAGCCTTGTGCAAGAGCCAATGCCGCCTTAAGGATTTCCTCCAGTTGTTGATTTCCGGGATCCAGATTCTCGATTGCAGAGGCAAAGCGTTGTTGATCATCTGGCTGTTTGGTGAGGATTGCCATCTTCAGACATCCCAGCAACAAATCAACATTTGTCGAGTCTGAGCTTGCGGCATCACGGTTGTATTTCGCCGCAAGTGCAGGCTGCTGATGCTTGCTGTAGTAAACCGAAAGATTGTATAGAAGCCTGCCAAAGTGTTCGCGCGTCGTGATATCGGGACTGCCGCGCCAGAGATTTTCATGATCGCGGTAGAATAGTACTGATTTTGCTGCGCAGTCCTGAGTGAGTGATACGGTATCGCTGTATGTGTAGCAGAATCCCTGCGGTTGGAGCTTGGCAATAAGTGGCGAGGTCCATTGCGAGAGTGTGAGCGCCACGGGATAATTGGCGGAGTTACGGGAGATCCACTCGGCCAGATTTTGCTGAAACTGCTCGGCGAAAGAACGCTGATTCCAGTTCGACGGGTACCAGAGGCAGCCGTAAAGCTCTTGTGTTTTCCTTCGGTAGTCGGATCTCAACAATGCGCCTGCCGAGAGCACCATGACATCGCGGCGATAACCATCAACCAACTGTTTGCACAGAAGCGGCGAAAAGCTGTTGTCCTCACCAGCGAGGAAGAGCGCCTGCGGTTCGAGCGATTCAAGTATGCTCTGCGAATAGACGTCGGCCGTGCATTGATCGTGCTTGTCTGCATCCGCGAAATTTGTAGCTCCCAAATATCCGGCCTTCGCAAAAAGTGCCAGGACTATCGCTGTCGTGACTATTCCTCTGAGTGCTTTTTGGTCAGCATGAATTTGCGACAGGGCGAAATTCTTGACTGCGGCGGCGCCGATGGCAGCGGCAATGAAGAGACCTGCGTATGCGGGCATTAAGTAACCGTAAAGATCGAGATTGTATCGTGAGAAGTCTGCGGCATAGGCGGTGACAAGTACTGAGGCGAGTGCCGTCAGAATTACAAGTCCGAATCGCAACATTCCCTTCGAAAGTAATGAAACGATTCCCGCTATGGAGAAGGCCCATACGACCAAAGGGAGCGAACGCCAGATCTCAGCGATCGTCGAGAGGAACCTCTCGAAAAACGGTGTAGCGACGGTCAGTTGGTTGATTGGTAGCGATTCGTCAAGTCGGAGGATGGACCTAAGCGTGGATCCCAGAGTCGAGTAGTCGCCCCAGTTGAACATTGGGCTATAGTTCTCACGAAGCGGCAAGTAGATATACAACGAGAGGCCAAGCAACACGAATAATCCAAATCTCAGTATGAGCCGCCACTGCAGCAGCTTCGCACGGTACGTCGTGAATAGCACCGCGAACACCGGGACGGCGACAACCCCCAGGATTAAGTAGTGATTGGCGAATCCGACTCCGAGTGTGATGCCGGCGAAGGTCATCAACCGATTTTCTGTCAACTCGCCAACTGAATAGCGCAAAACAAGCCAGATGATCAGGAGTGCGAGGAAGAGGTTAAGCGCGTAGACTTCGGCCCGTACGGCCTGCACCCAGACGCCATACACAAACGAAAACGCGAGCGCGCAGGCGAGAGAAACAAGACCGTCCGTGAACTGGTGCCCTTCCCTGTCCCGCCTGAGCATGGTCGATGCGATCAGGAATACCATCATCGTCGAAAGGGCTGCAAAGACAGCGGAAGAGAGATTTGCCAACCACTGTGGTGTGCCAAGAGGTATCAGGGTAAAGAGGTGCGCCAGTAGAAGGTATGCTGGAAAGCTCGGGCTGTGTACAATTCCAAGCTCATATGCAGCTGCCTGAAAGGCGGCCGAGTCCTCCCAAAAGATGCCTGGCGCAGTTGTGAAGAAATAGACGCCGAGCGGGATCAGGAAGGACAACCACATGAAGGTCCTTTTGGTTGTCATACTCCTATTTTCGGCAAGAAATCGGGAGGATTAACTTGTTGATGGGCATAAAAAAAGGGCGGGGATGATCCCCGCCCGGTTGCAAGTACCTGATGGATCTTAGAGGACCGAGTCATCAGACGTACACAGCAATGTACCGTCCTGATTGATGGTCCAGGTATCCGGGGCAACGTCGTCGTCCAAACCCGGGTTGGCAACTGTCGCGGTCGCCAGGAAGGCGATAGCGGTCACGCCGCCGATCGAGTAGGAGTAACGAGCTGTCGGGCCGACTTCAACACCAAGCGCGGCGAATGCATTACCGGTAGCGCTACCGGCAACGGCGCCAGCCGGATCCCAGTAGATGTCATTTTGCTGACGATAGGTTTGCTGCATGGTGTAGATCTGCTTGAGAATCTGCTTGGCTTCAGACTGCTTCGACTTGGTTGTCGCGCGCATAAATCTCGGAATGGCCAACGCGGCCAAAATACCGATAATCACGACTACGATCATTAACTCGATCAGTGTGAAACCCTTCTGGCTTCTTTGCATCTTTGTGAGCATTGCTCCTCCTGAGTTATTGGTTACCGTCATTTCTGTCTTCTCTTTCATCATCTCGTAATTCACAGTGCCTACCAATGCAACTACCGTGCGCGGTTGCCAATTAGATTGCCTTCGGACGTAAGCTCAGCTTCTGCGGGCACTTGGGCGAGCGATACGAGCTGCAACTGAAATGTGTAAAGTCCAAGACTCCTTGAAATTACCTCAGACTGCATGCTGTCATTGCATTATGCGAGATTGCCTGCATGCGGGTTGCGAGTAGTGTAATAACAAAAAGGCGGAGGGTAGAAACTCTCCGCCTGCTCACTTAACTCCAGATGCTGCTTAGAGGACCGAGTCATCAGACGTACACAGCAATGTACCGTCCTGATTGATGGTCCAGGTATCCGGGGCAACGTCGTCGTCCAAACCCGGGTTGGCAACTGTCGCGGTCGCCAGGAAGGCGATAGCGGTCACGCCGCCGATCGAGTAGGAGTAACGAGCTGTCGGGCCGACTTCAACACCAAGCGCGGCGAATGCATTACCGGTAGCGCTACCGGCAACGGCGCCAGCCGGATCCCAGTAGATGTCATTTTGCTGACGATAGGTTTGCTGCATGGTGTAGATCTGCTTGAGAATCTGCTTGGCTTCAGACTGCTTCGACTTGGTTGTCGCGCGCATAAATCTCGGAATGGCCAACGCGGCCAAAATACCGATAATCACGACTACGATCATCAATTCGATCAGTGTGAAACCCTTCTGTGATTTGTGAAATCTGCTTAGCATGATTTCCTCCTGAGGAACAAGGTTTTTACCGACTGAACTGCTATTCATTTCGTCATATCCTGTTTCAAAATTGAATACTTTCTTTAATCTTCCGCATCATTAAGGCCAGGAGTCACTTGTAACTGGCCCAAATGGTTGATAGTCCATTGATCTTGTGTTGGATCATCATCAAGGATGCTGCTCCAGGCAGTAGCCACAAAAGTCGTCGGTGTTCCGACGATGGAGTAGCAATAGCGCGCTGGAAGCTGGATATCGACCCAGATTTCGGCAAAGGCCAGGGGTGTAACAGAATTGGCCTGTGTTCCACCGGGTGGAATCCAGTAGGTCTGGTTCTGCTGAAAATAGGTCTGTTGGTTGTTGTGAATCTGCTTGAGGAGTAGTTTTGCCTCAGACTGCTTGCTCTTCGTGCTGACAGCGATGAAACGTGGAATCGCCATAGCTGCAAGGATTCCGATGATCACTACCACGATCATGAGCTCGATCAACGTGAAGCCCGACTGTTTCGATCTTATGTTCATCATCAAATCACTCCTTGCCTACTCACCGAAGAGCCTATGCAACTTGAGTGCCGACACAGGTACCGTTCACAAATGAAAGTCCTGTACTGAGTTCAGATCTGTGGTCTCCGAAAGCTGTGAAGTCTGCGGCGCGGGACCATTGATTTCTGCTAACCGGTGTCGCAGAATGCAAGAGCCAACCACGGTGCGTCTTCGTTCCGCAGATGGCTATTCTTCCTTTTTTAGACCATATCGCTCTATTTTGCGGTAGAGCGTCGACGCGTCGATTCCCAAGAGCTTTGCCGCCTTTGTTTTTTGCCAGCTTGTCTGGTTCAGGACCCAGAAAATGTAGGCCCTTTCGATCGACTCCAGCGTGGGATTGCTGCTATTCGGCATAGGTGAAATCTCAGTGGAATCAGAGACCTGGAGCTTTTCCGGGAAATCTGACGGCCTAATGACATTTCCCTTGGACAGGAGAAATGCTCTGGTGATCGTATTTTCGAGTTCTCTTACATTGCCGGGCCACTCTGCTGCAACGATCAGCTGCACGGCTTCGGCGGAGAGAGTTTTTGGAGGGCAGTTGTGCTTTTGGGCCAGCCTGTTGAGAAAGTGTTCGGCGAGGAGCGCGATATCATCGCGACGCTGTGACAGCGGCGGTAAGGTTACCGGCAGAACGTTAAGGCGATAGTACAGGTCTGCGCGGAACTTCCCCGCTTTCACATCCTTCTCCAAGTCGGAATTCGTCGCCGCCACGAGGCGGACATCCACCTTCACAGGCACTGTCGAGCCGACCGGAGTAAACTCTTGCGCTTCCAAGACTCGCAGCAACTTGACCTGCAGAGAAATCGTCAGATTTCCGATTTCGTCGAGGAACAGAATCCCTTTGTCGGCCACCTGGAAGAGGCCCTCTTTGTCCTTAATAGCGCCGGTGAAAGAGCCTTTTTTGTGGCCAAAGAGTTCCGATTCCAGAAGTAGTTCCGGGATGGCACCGCAGTTTATCGCTACAAACGGTTGATCGCAGCGGCGAGAGTGCGAGTAGATTGCACGGGCGATCAAGTCCTTGCCGGTTCCACTCTCTCCAAGGATCAACACTGTTGAATCAGACGCCGCGATCTGCTTGACAAGTTCTTTCAAGCGGACTACGACATCTGAATTTCCGATGAACTTGTCCAGTGTAAATCTACCGGCCAACTCATCTTTGAGTTTCTGATTCTCGCTGCGCAGTTCGTCGTTCTCGAGGAGATTCTTGATGACGTGTTTGATTTCATCGACTTTGAAAGGTTTGGTAATGTAGTCATCTGCGCCACGCTTGAGGGCATCGACCGCCGAATCGACGGAGGCAAAGGCAGTCATCACCACAAAGTGCAGCTTCTCATGGCGCTTTTTGGTTTCGATCAACAACTCGATACCCGACATCTCCGGCATCATGATATCCGAGATTACGAGATCGGGTGATTCCTGCTCGATCAGAGTAACTGCAGCCTGTCCAGACTGCGCCGTCGAAACGGTGTAGCCCTCCTTGCGCAACATGATCTCCATGAAATTGCACATCGATTCCTCGTCGTCGACGACGAGGATGCGGGGGTTTTTTGTCATACATTCACCAATCGGCAGATGTTGCATTTTGCTGAATAACTGAACTTCGCCGGGGTGGATCGAGGGTGCAAATAGACGCAGCCAATTGACATCGACTAAAATTGTTCTATATTCGGATTAGTGAGGAACAACAGATGACGGACATTTTGAAACAGTTGAACGATTCCCTTCAGAAACATATTCGTCCACAGAGCTATCCATTGGCAATCCGAATGGTGAAGCCGGATGAGACACTTCCGGAGCGAGTGAAGCGACCGCTCAAGGATTTGGGTATCAAGTCTGCTATTTGCCAGGGCGTCGGGATTGCGAGAAGGTATGGTTGGGCGATCGCACTGGGACATGAAGACATCTCCTGCCCTCTGGCCAAATCGGCATTTGGATTTGAGCCGTTAGTCGAGCACTTCACGGAGGGGTGCTGCTGCGAAGGCATGTACACGGAATCAGCCTCAGCCGGTGCAAAGACAGAGAAGGAATTGGCGAAATTCTCGTTCAAGGAGTATGCCTTCTTCCTGACGGCACCGATTGAACGAACAGCGTTCGTACCACACGTGATTCTGGTCTACGGAAACTCTGCCCAGGTTATGCGACTGCTTGCGGCTTCCCTGTGGAAATCGGGGGGCTATTTGCATTCACGATTCTCTTCACGGCTTGATTGCGCAGATATTTGTATCGAGACTATGCAGACGCAGAAGCCACAGGTTATTCTGCCGTGCTACGGGGATCGACTGTTTGCGCAGACACAGGACCACGAAATGGCGTATTCTTTCCCATTCTCGCACATTCAAGAGATGATTGAGGGATTGGAGGGCACGCACAAGGGTGGGATTCGTTATCCGGTTCCGGCCTTCGCGAAATTTACGGCCGAATTTCCACAGAAATACCAAGAGCTTGAAGACTACTGGAGGAAGGAATAGATGACGCCTGAACCATTGAATCATCTCACCGATGACGACGTCGTTGCGCGGCTGCAAGAGGTTGCTTCGGCAGCAGACGCCAGGACACGATTACAGCTCGAAGTCGTGCACATACTCAAGCACAATTACCCGCGCTACGATTGGGTAGGTATTTATAATCTTGAAGAGGATAAAGTGCTCGTACTTGGCCCATTCCTGGGCAAACCCTCGCCACACACCCGGATCAAGACTGATTCCGGAATCTGCGGCGCTGCTGTTCGGGAAGAGCAGACGATTATCGTCGAAGATGTTAACGCCGATCCGCGTTATCTGGCGTGTTCCTTGGAGACGAAATCGGAAATCGTTGTCCCGATTTTCAAGAACGGAAAGGTCGTTGGCGAGATCGATATCGACTCACACGAAAAGGCGGCGTTTACGGAAACAGATCGGAAGCTATTGGAGCGGGTGGCCGCGATCCTTAGTGCGGCTTACTGATAAGGACTTAGTCATACTCACTGCAACAATCTGCATTCCAAGTTCGTAACCAATTACGATGAACAACTCCCCTATCGTCGTTCTTGCCGTTTACCGCGTTGCCGAGAAGTCACAGCCTGATTTCTTTCGAGTTGTCAGTGAAAAGAGGACTTATTTTGGCAAGGCGGGGTATACGACCTCACGCAGTCCAGTTTTCTTGAGATCATCAGCTAATCGCGAATTCCTGATCGATATCTTCGAATGGGCGAGCGAAGAAGCCATTGAGAAGGCGCATAGCGACCCTATTGTACTTCGCTACTGGTCGGAGATGGAGAATCTTTGGATTGACGGTGGCCTGGGCTTGGCGCAATTGCCGGAATCGGATGAGCAATTTGCCGGCTTTGAGCCAGTAGAAATTCTCACCACCACGTCAGCTTAGAGTTTGGGGATCCGCCACCAGCGGACTCTCAGACGTCATTTGATTTTTTGCGTGTAGACCTTGCGGTAATCACAAAGAGGCTTAGCAACACTAAGGCTGCGATGCCGATCCCGGCCCATGGTATCCATTTATAACGTTCCGTTATGCGATTGTCTTTTTCATCGCAATCGTTTCCGATTCCGTCGCCATCAGAGTCTTCCTGGCTCCAATTGGGCACGGCGGGGCAATTGTCGAGGCTGTTGATTATGCCATCGCGATCAAAATCGTCACAGGCGTCACCACGGCCATTGCCGTCCGCATCCAGTTGGTCGGGATTTGCGACGAGTACGCAGTTGTCGCGAATGTCGGCGACTCCATCGCTGTCGTAGTCGGCGACCACATAGCAAGGATTGGGCTGAGACTTCGATGCTTGTACCCTGAGGACGCCTTCATCGGCTGCCAAGTCACCCGATTCCGCCCAAGGTGGTTGCGAAAGTCGATCAGGATCGAAATACACGCAATATACGTGAGCAGGATGGGCAAGGAATCTGAGGGTGCGTGTACTGTCTCTTGATTCGTTGTCTGACAGCAATCGGATTTCCGAAATTCGCAGCGGCTGGCTGTAAATGAAAGTAAATATCCACCGATTCGCCGATGTTGCGGGAAACAGAATCGTTGTGTTTTCGACCTTCAACCTCGAGAGCACAGTCTGTTCGCCACCAGCAGCGGTGCCGATCCTGACATCGATCGACTTCGGCAGCGATACATACTTGTCGAGCAAGAGCGAGATACCACTGAACAGATTCGCATCGCGACACTCCAGGACAATTCGCGCTTCGCCATCGCCGACTTCCGGCAAATAGAATTCTGTATAAGTTGCATTGTCCTCGTCGAACATGGCGTCGCCCAATCCGTCACTCGAATTAGATTCAACGGCAAAGCAGTCGCGGTCGATCAATGGGTCGTGCCGATACAAATATGGCGCGAACACTTTGCCAGTCGTGTCGAGAATGGCGTATTCGAATCTCTGGACGCGATCGCTTTCGATTGACAACTCAACTACTGTCGGGACTGCGATTGTGAGATTCGAGATGATCATGCACTGGCGATAAGCGCAAGTTACCTCATCGATAGTCGACTTTGACAGCTCCGCAGCATGGACGAATGGCAAACTGACGGCACATAGGAATGCGCAGAAAAGGACTCTCTTCGTGATATTCATACTTAGCTATTGCCCTCTCTTGTGGATTTGTCTGATTGCCTCTTCCTGACCAAGAACGCAGTGCTCATGAGGAGAGCTCCGACCATCAAAAACGTAGTGATGCGGCCTGTCAATTCCATTTTCCAAACGTCGACAGTCAGGAGGCGGCCGACGACAAATGCCAGCAGAAGTCCGCCATAAATGACGAAACCCCGGCGTGCTCGTGCGCGGCCATGGATGTAGGTGATCAAGCCAACGATAGTGTATACGAACAGCGAAATCGTGACGGCGGAGTCGGCGTTATCGACCGCCAAGTGCAGCGATAGCCAGAGCAGGATGTAGGCGTAAATGGTGCCCAAGACGAAAACGAAGCTGTTGTACTTTGTTGAGCCTTTGTCGGTTGAAGTATCGATGCTGCGCAGGAAGAGCCCGGTTCCAGCAAGAGTCACGGCCATGATCGCCAAGACAGTGAAGTCGCGATTCAATACCGAGTCGTGCCAGCGGTAGGTTTCCATGCTCTTCAGAGTCAGGGCTGCCGGCACAAAGAGCAATGCACTCACTCTTTGGGAGATGCGAGGATCGCGCTTCAGATAGTAACTCAAGAGGATGATTACAGCACATTCGACGGTGTAGGCGATAGTGAGAGTAGCGCCGCTCAGTTCCGCGGATGTGGCGGCGGCCAGCATGATGACACCCACGCCTGCATAGACATAAAACGGAGTCTTGTGCCCGGCGACCCGAGCAATCAGGAACGCGCCGGCTACGAAAACAATCATCCAGGCGGAGATAAGCAGACTCCTCCATTCTTCCGGAGCCGCTGTCATGATCCAGGACAGCAGGAACAATCCATTGCCAACCGCAGTGACCAAGTCCGCGAGACTTCTCCCCTCTCGTGCTCTGATTAATCCTGACGAATTCGTAACGAAGAATAACGCGGCGAATGCGAAGGCAAAAAGAAGGAGCACATCGCGGTCTGCAAAGTCAAAGTCCAGGAGAAACGGCAGGCTGTAGGCAGTCACTAGCGCAAGGGCCGCAATTGACAGTTCTCGTCTGCCGGTCAAGAAGACAATCCAAATGGCACCAAGCGTCACTACGAGC
The DNA here is from genome assembly GCA_964552775.1 of uncultured Ignavibacteria bacterium. Lineage (GTDB taxonomy): Bacteria > Zixibacteria > MSB-5A5 > CAIYYT01 > CAIYYT01 > JADJGC01. The sequence continues at coordinate 45,063 of CAZKIH010000007.1, forward strand.
AAATAGGAAAACAACGCAATGTTATCATGCGTAGGTGAATTGGTCAATACAGGCGCGATGCCGGCGAGAATGATACTTGTGAGCGCGAGGGCGCGGCTATTGTATTTCACGCTTGCGAGGGCGACAAATGCCGTACTCAAGAACATGACAATGAGTGCACTCAAGGGTGTGAAGAAATCGTAGATCTCTCTCGCTGCATAGATCGTTACGAGAATCGTTGTGGAACCAAGCACCAGAAAAATGCCGGCCTGATGAACGAATTTTTGGATTCGCCACCAGCCGAGGATGATGAAGGCAGTCCCGGCAACTAGACCGAAGGCGATGCGTCCCATCGGCCCGATCCAATTGTTAAGGAATGCATAGCTGACCAGCCAGCTGAGACCCACGAGTAGCAAAAACGCACCCAGTTTAAGTAGCCAATCTTCCCTAACCCACTTGATGAGTCTGTCAACTGGATTTGGGCCAGCCTGAGGTGGTACGTGAGCAGGAGCGGGCGTCGAAACTGATTCCGGAGCTTTAGGCGCAGAAGGCAAGGGAACTGCAGCGCCAAGATCTACCCGGGGACGAACAATCGTATCGACCTGTCGTATGCCTTGCTGCTGCAATAGTCGTTCAAGCTTCCCGACGCGACTGCGAAGATTGAGGACAGTCGCTATCAAGAGCAGCCCACCGAGTACGATACCCAGCGCCATCATTGCCAAGAGGGCTTCGATCATTACTGTCTCCATTGATTGTGCTGAGAAGCTGTTACATCGAGTCCCAAAATTCAACAAAAACATCCGAGATGTGGAGGGAAACGTCTGGATCGCTCAGGATTGTCGCGCGATCTAAAGCACGAAATCCCCCTTGACTTGACCCGATTGCCCGCTTAATTGATCGCAGACAGGCCTTGCTACTTAGGAGTCTTTACATGTCTGAGAAATTCGATGTTGTCATAATCGGTGGCGGTATAATTGGTTGCTCTATCGCTTATTATTTGGCCAAGAAGCAGTTTGGCAAGATCGCCGTTTTGGAGAAGGACCAGTATCTTGGCAACGGAGCCACGGCTAAGTGCGCCGGCGGTATCCGAGCTCAGTTTGGGACCGAAATAAATGTCCGCCTCTCTATGCTCTCCGAGCGAAAGTTCGAGGTCTTTGAAGAGGAAACCGGTGCTGAAGTCCAGTTTGACCAGGTCGGTTATCTGTTCCTGATGACCTCCGACGAGCACGTTGAGACCTTCCGGAAGCAATTTGCGATGTGGCAGAGAGTTGGCCATCCGGTCGAGTGGCTTTCTCGTGACCAAATCAAGTCGCTTGTCCCACCTCTCAATGTCAATGATGTGCTCGGCGGTACTTTCTCACGCAAAGACGGTATTGGTGATCCTCATCAATTTACACAAGGATATGTCAGCGCATCCCGAAAGTTGGGAGTCAAATTTCTAACGGAGCATGAGGCGATTAATATTCGGCACTCGGGGGATGTTATTACCGGCGTCGTGACCAACAAAGGCGAATTCGAGACGACATGTGTCGTTAATGCTGCCGGTCCACATTCCCGAATAGTCGCCGGTTGGCTTGGGATCGACTTGCCGGTTCGAGCGTACAAGAGACAGATTGTGACGACGGCGCCACTTGACTTTATTACTGAGGCGTTCCCAATGGTCGTTGACATGGGTTCCGGTTTATACACGCACAAGGAGTCGGGTGGGCTACTGCTGGGCTGGGCTGACAAAGATACGCCGGAAGGATTCGATGAATCTGCGCATCCCGATTACACGGATGCGATCCTGGAGAAGGGTTTGAACCGGATCCCCCAATTGGAAACTGCCGAAATTAAGGCACAATGGGGTGGTCTTTACGACACGACACCGGATCATCATGCGATCCTCGGTTCGAGTGGAGCATATCCGAATTTTTACCATGCGAACGGATTCTCCGGTCACGGCTTTATGCACGCTCCTGCGGTGGGTATTGTGATGGCCGAGCTGATCTGTGGCGAACCGACTTCGATAGACCTGTCCGCGCTCTCTCCGCACCGGTTTGCGGCGTCGACACTCGTTGAAGAAAACACTGTAATTTGAGGAATTTCCGGTCTGGCTTATGAGAATCAATGGTGGCAAAAAGTCTTTGATGGGGTGGTTAGTATTTGCGCTGTTGACCCTGGCTATTACAGGAGCCAACAGCGGCGATGCAGCGCGCATGCCCAAATTTCAGAGTATCGAAGTGGCGTTCGATGCCCCTGACAGCAGCGTTGAATTGGTGGGTTATCTGACATTGCCTCACAAAGAACGAACAAGAGGCGACAAGCCGCCGCTTGTGATTCTGCTGCATCAATTTGGAGAATCGGCCGAATCCTGGGATACGTTCACGAAAGAAATTGCACAGACCGGATTCGCGGTGTTTGCGCTTGACTTGCGCGGGCACGGACTTTCGATCTTTGATCTCAAGATGGGAAAGAACCGGACAAAGAACACGTACTACGTGGGTGAACAGCTCAAATTTCCTTCGGACATCGCTTTTCTTGTAAACAAGGCGGTGAAGACCCACGCGGACAAGTTCGACACAACTCGGTTCGCGGTGATCGGCGCTGATCTTGGAGGCAATGCAGGGCTAATATACGCACAAACTGAGCCGCGAGTAAAATACGTGGCGCTGATTTCTCCGGGCCTCGAGTACTATGGACTTCGGATTGTTCCGGTCCTGCGAGAATTCGATGATCGCCCGGTGCTTCTGGCCTGCTCCGACAAAGATGTGTACTCGAAGGAATCTGTGGATATGATAACGGATCTGGTTCCACGCAACTTTGATGTCCAGACGATCGCGTCAATGTATCACGGGAATCGCCTCGTGAATACGAGCATTCCTCTTCGCATAAAACTCCTGGACGATTTGAAGAGATATTTCCCGAATTAATACAGCTTTTGCAGAGGGCTGTTGAAATGGTATAGTGGATTAGCGCGAAGAGGATCCGGGGCGGTTCAAGTTGCCCGGACGGTCCACAAAGAGGACCAAAGCAATGCAAAGGATGGTGGCTAAAATTGCCAATGATATGTAGCTTGCAAGCGGGTTGGTCGCGAAGAACGAGAGCAATTCCTTGACGCCGTTTTGGTCGACCTGACCGATTGCCCTCAGCCCCCCAGCGGACGCAGAGGCGAGCATCTGCCTAACAAACAGAAATACGCCAACGGCGAAGACGGCACTGCTAACGAACACCCAAGGCAGATGTCGTACCATGATCATCCCCGATGGAGACGCCGGGTAATATGAGATTACCTTCTTAGTGACATCGCTTTTCAATGGCGCGAAATGGCCGAGATCGACAGTCTCCAACCTGTTATTTGAGACGAGGCGCAGGGCGCAGTCCGGACAAGATTCGAGATGACTGCGGATCAGTTCATCTTCGTCCGATGCCGTCGAGGCGTTGAGGAACTGCGAAAGCCGCCATCTGACTTCAGAGCACTTCATCAGATCAACTCCTCAGACTTGTACTTCCCCTCCACGATTTCACGCAATGCTCTCTTGCCGCGGTGCAGATAAGTTTTTACGGTCCCGATCGGGATCTTCATTAGCTCAGCAATTTCTACATAGCCGACACCCCGGAGGTAGAAAAGTCGGAGTGCTGTGGCATAGTGCACCGGCAATTGCTGAAGAGCTTCATCAACGACCTTGCCGCAGAAAAGGCTTTGGTAGACTTGATCGGGCCGGGTAGCAGGATCGGCAGCGAGGTAGTCGATCTCCGAAAGTGAGACCTGCTCAAGCCGTTTCTTGGCGCGTTCGGCAAGCGCGACATTAAGCGCAATTCGATAGAGCCAGCTTGAGAATTTTGCGTCCCCGCGAAACGTCTTGAGGTTGTTGAAGGCACGGATGAAGGCCTCGAACGTCAATTCCTCAGCGCGGGCCGAATCATCGAGCAGGCGATTAATCAGGACAAATACGCGATCCTTGTAAAGATCGGTGAGTCTGGCGAGGGCCGCCCGCTCGCCCTGTCGGGCGCGTTCAACGAGTTCGCGATCGCCGTCAATGATTGTTGTTTGCATAGATATAAAGACTCCGAAATTCGGAAAAAGTTGCGTCTTTTGAAACCCGCCGCCAAAATTGCGAGTCTAATCGAGAGAAGAGGAAAGAACGATGTGGCGATTTGACTTACCCGGCATGTTCGGAGCATTGGCTGCGATAGTCCTGGGATTGGGATTTTTTGCGCTTGTGGCATATCTGGTATACTTGTTTGTGTATCGACGAATTCAGATGATGCACGAAATGCGCCTGGAACTGATCAAGCAGGGTCGAGAATTACCGGCGGAAACTGAAGGGTTCGGAAGTCTGAAGGCTGGGATTGTTCTCTGCGCCGTCGGACTCGGGCTTTTTCTGAGTCTATTGATGGAGGCAAATTCCAAGGGAGAAATTCCCGGCGGCGAAACGGTTATCGCATTCGTCCCGTTTCTGACCGGTGTCGGGTTGATTGGATTTCATCTGGCAATTCGCAGAAATGGCAGGAATACGCGAGGCGCTCGCAGCGACTATTCCTCGGAGTCTTTAGAACCCTGAAGATCGATCATTTGCGAACCTTCCACATAAGTTGTCGAACGGGCTTCGTTCAATTTCATTAGCTGACTCACTACATCACGAATGCGCAAGCTGCTCTGCTCGATCAGCCTCAGACGTTTGACAACATCTTCCGGAAGTCCGTCACTCTTCATCAATAGCAGCTGGCAATTTCCGAGTACGACTGTGAGCGGGTTGTTGATTTCATGATTTATAGTGGCTGTGGTCTCGCGGAGCGCGTCAAGGCGGGCTGTTTTGATCTGTCCCGCCTGTCCGAGCGAATTGCGCAGAGCCGCGGCCATGACTTCAATAAACTCCTGTTCAAGAGCAATGTTGCGCGAACCTTCACAGATGCCGGATACGGCTCCAATCACCCGGTCACCAGATTTGATGATATACGAGAAGATTGATTTAAGGCCATTATGATTGAGAGTAGAATAGATCGTTTCAAGTCCGAACTGGGATCGCAGCGAGGCAAGCATTCTTGATTCAAGTTCTGCCAGCCCGGCGACCAGCGCGGCATCACCTTCGCGGATTTCAACGACCGGCTCTCCCTTATCGTCGACAACCGAGATTGAAGCCGCTGCAATTCCCATAGCGCTGATTGCATCCGACAGGGATTCCGTCAGGAATTTTCTGGCGGCAACAGGCTCAGTAGGCGCAAGGAGGATCTTGCGTAGTGACTGGTATTTCTTTCCTTCGCTGCTATCCATAGTTCCTCTAACACTGTATCCCGCAAATGGTGTGCCGTCAAGCGGAATGAGCGGCGAGAAGCACCATTAAAGTATAATTTCATTGTTGGTGCATAAACCACATATTATCAACATGTTATGTTGTCACATCGAGACATCAAATTAACACTGTGGCACCGCAGTCTGTGAGGCTCTTCGGCGCTGTGCAGCTTGATTCACAAATACTGCATGTGGCTATGTTATTGTGCGCCAATGTGGGGGAACGACTTCGGCACTAATTTGTTGTTGACAATGTAGAGAGCAGGCGTATTTTTAGCGTCTTTTTGGAGCGGCAATGTCGGACGACCTTCGGTGTGAATGTGGAGTATTCGGGATTTTCGGGGCGGATAACGCAGCCGATCTGACCTACTTTGGGCTCTACGCCCTGCAACATCGCGGCCAGGAAGCGGCTGGCATTGTGAGTTTCGACGGCGAGGCCTGCAATGAGGTCCGGGGTCAAGGGGAGGTAAATCAAGTCTTTAATCAGCGCGACAAACTTTCGCAACTTAAGGGAGATCGTGCAATCGGCCACAACCGGTACTCGACGGCCGGGGCCTCGAATATGCGTAACGTCCAACCGCTGGTCATAACTTTCAAGGGGCAGAAGCTGGCAGTCGGCCACAATGGAAATCTCACTAATGATGAAACTCTCAAGCAGAAGCTCGAGCAAGGCGGGTCGATCTTTCAGACGACATCCGACACGGAAGTCATTCTTCACCTGATAGCCAAGAGCAAGAAAGCGAAGATAATCGACGCCATCGCCCATGCCCTGAAGCGGGTTCAAGGCGCGTATTCCCTTCTCTTTCTGCACAAGGATGCGTTGATCGCCGCCCGCGATCCGCACGGCTTCCGCCCGCTGGCGCTTGGTCAGCTTGGCGACAAATGGGTGGTCGCATCCGAGACGTGCTCGTTCGACATTATTGGAGCGAAGTATATTCGTGATGTGTTGCCTGGCGAAATTGTGGAGATCACCGAGAGCGGCTTGAAGTCGTACCTTCCGTTCCGCAAGCAGAAGCACGCTTTCTGTATATTCGAGTTCATTTACTTTGCGCGCCCCGATTCGAAGATCTTTGGCGAAAATGTTGACAAGGTCCGCCGTCGACTTGGACGATATCTGGCGCTGCAGCATCCGGCAAATGCCGACATCGTGATATCCGTGCCGGACTCCTCTAATACTGCCACGCTTGGATTTTCGGAGCAATCCAAGATTCCTTTTGAATTTGGTCTGATCCGGAATCATTATGTCGGGCGCACGTTCATTGATCCCCGGCAGGAGATTCGCGATCTCGATGTTAAGGTCAAGTTTAACGCCGTCAAAGGCGCTCTGAAGGACAAGCGCGTGGTTGTCGTTGACGATTCGATTGTCCGCGGTACGACGATGAAGAAACTTATCAAGATGATTCGCGAAGCGGGCGCGAAGGAGATCCACCTGCGGATCTCTTCCCCACCGATCATTTCACCCTGCTTCTATGGTATTGACATGCCGACCAAGAAGGAGCTGGTGGCTTCAAACATGTCTGTTGAAGAGATTGGCAGATGGTTGGGTGTGGATTCGATCGGCTATTTGGCAATCGACGCGATGCTCTCGATGCACTCTCTTCCGAAGGAGAATTTCTGCGTTGCTTGTTTCTCCGGTAAGTACCCTACCAAGATAGAGAACAAGAATGGAAAGCTCTTCTCGGCGCGCAATGGACGCCCGGAGAGCGCGCCCCGCAGCGAGTTCGTCAAGCGAACTCGCAAATCCAAAGTAACAGCTTAATTCATCAACAACTGGGCGGCAGTAGCGAGAGTCCGGCAGGTACGGCCGGGAGCTTCGTGTTTTATCGCTGTCAGTTAGAAGATTGCCAATCCTTCAAATGGATACCAGCGCTGGGGATAGATGCCGATCGCGAAGACGGCAATTACGGCGATAAGCAAGGCAATGACCAAGAAAATGGGGACTGCAGGGACTGCCAAGGGACGTTGGTCGGAATCGGCCATGAACATTTTGACGACGATGCGAAGGTAATAATAGACCGAGACCAACGAGTTCATTACTGCGATTACGACAATCGCGTAGTGGCCATCGACAACTGCGGACTTGAATAGAACAAACTTGCCCATGAATCCCGCCGTCGGCGGAAACCCAGCCAGGGAAATCAGAAAGATCGTCAGGAGTATTGCCAGGAACGGTTTCGATTTTCCCAGACCGTTGTAGTCGTCAATGGAGGTGACCTCGTCGTGAGGTTTTGTCGAATCGACCTGGCTGATGATCATGAATGCGCCAAGGTTTGTCACTGCATAACACAGCAGATAGAGCGCTGCGGCGGAGGTCGATTCAGGAGTGCCGACGACCAGCGCGATCATGATATAACCAGCGTGGGCGATGGAGGAATAGGCCAACATGCGTTTGATATTGTTCTGTCTAATAGCCATGATATTGCCAACGGTCATCGTCAGCACAGCGAGAGTCCAGAACAGCGGTTCGAGAACCGGCTGAAGGTCGTGGAATCCCAGACTGAAGATGCGCAGCAGAGCCGCAAACGCAGCCGCTTTGGGTCCGGCGGACATGAAGCCAGTCACAGGAGCGGGAGCGCCCTCGTACGCATCCGGCGCCCACATGTGGAACGGTACCAAGGCAACTTTGAATCCCAATCCGACAATCAATAGCGCTGCGCCGATCAGGAGGAAGGTGTCGATTCCTCCACCCTGCCTGAAGTGATTGATCACGTCCATCGCCTCGAAAGAGCCGGTTGTGCCGTAGATGAAGGCGATTCCAAACACTGTGAAGCCTGTCGCAAAGGCGCCGAGGAGGAAATACTTGATGGAGGCTTCCGTTGAACGCAATTCACTGCGGGCAAAGCCTGCAAGGACATAAAGCGCGATCGACATGATCTCCAGACCGAGGAACATCACAAGGAGGTTGGAGGTCGAGGCCATCACCATCATGCCATAAGTCGAAAACAAAATCAGCGGGTAAAATTCTCCGTGGCTGTTTTCCTTCTTCTTCAAGTAATCTATCGAAGTGAAGATGGTGAGTATGGCACCGAGCACAAAGATGAGATTGAAAAACTGGCTGAAGTCGTCGGCGATGAACATTCCATCAAAAGTGGTCGACTTGACGCCGATCAACTGCGATGCAAAGTAGAGCGCGACAATCAAACCGATCCAACTGAAGTGACCGACGATTTCCTGCCGCTTCTCGCTGAGAAATGGTTCAAGGAGCATCGCCAAGAGCGCGACAACGCCCACGGTCAAGGAAGGTGCTAATAACCACCAATCGACACTTGGGAAATTCATCTGACTCTCATCCAGTCTCTTTCATGCGGCAACTGCCGCGGCCTTAGTATCCTCACGAGCCACCAAAGCCGATGGTTACTTTGCCACCCTCAACGATTACCGGGACTCTGCGAGTACCACCTTGAAGGCGTTGTGCGTCTTCGGCCGCGCCCGGAACGTTGTGCACGTCGAATTCTTCGAAGTCAACGCCGCGACTGCGAAAGTCGTCCTTAGCGGCGGCACAATAGGGACAACCAATCTTGGTAAAGATCTTCGCTGTTGTCATTGCTTCTCCGGAGTTTTCATTGCTGTTGAAATAACCCACGCCGGCGAATCGGTTGATTCATAGAGCATCGCCAGTTTCGTTTTGCGCTCCTGCGAATGTTCGATCAAGTTCGTTACGGACGGCGCCATGATCTCAAAGAAAGGTCTGGGATAGAGGCCGATCCAGAAGATCAGGACTACCAGAGGTGTAAGTACGAACCACTCTCTAAGGTTGATATCGAGGAGCTTTTGATTCTCAGGTTTGTCGACCTTTCCCCAAATGACGCGTTGGAACATCCAGAGCATGTATGCCGCTCCAAGCACGATGCCAAAGGTCGCGATCACCGCGTAGGTAACATTGAATTTGAACGTTCCAAGCAAGATCAGGAATTCACCGACAAATCCATTGGTGCCCGGCAGGCCGATGGACGATAGCGTTACGATCATGAAGAATGTAGCATAGATTGGCATCACTTTGAAAATGCCGCCGAAGTCCTCGATCAAGCGAGTGTGTCTTCGCTCATAGATCATTCCGACAATCAAGAAGAGCGCACCGGTCGAAATGCCGTGGTTGAGCATTTGCAGTACTGATCCTTGCACGCCTTGATCGTTGAGTGCGACCATTCCGATCATAACGAAACCCATGTGGGCGACAGATGAGAATGCCACCAGCGATTTGACATCTTTCTGAACCATCGCAACGAGGGCGCCATAGATGATGCCGATGAGCGACAAGACGGCGATGATCGGGAGGTAGGTCTCAAAGGCATTAGGAAACATGGGAATGCAATATCGCAGGAAACCGTAAGTCCCCATCTTGAGGAGCACACCGGCCAGAATTACAGACCCGGCGGTCGGCGCTTGAACGTGGGCATCCGGCAACCAGGTGTGGAATGGAAAAACCGGTACCTTGATTAAGAATGCCAGTGCGAAGGCGATAAACAACCAAGACTGGGTCGCTGGTGAAATCGCGAGATTATAGTATTGTGTCAGGTCAAAAGAATATGTTCCAGTAGCCTGATAATTCAAAACAACCAAAGCGACGATGGCGACGAGCATCAGCAGCGAACCGAACATCGTAAAGAGCACGAACTTGATTGCTGCATAGATTCGATTGATGCCGCCCCAGATGCCAATCAGGAAGTACATCGGAATCAGCATAACTTCCCAGAAGATGTAGAACAGGAACAAGTCAAGCGAGACGAAGACACCGAGCATTCCAGTTTCCAGAATGAGCAACGAGATCATGAAACCCTTCAGCCGATTCTCGACTGAATTCCACGACGACAGCACCGCAATGGGTGTCAGAATTGTGGTGAGCAAGATCAGCAGGACGCTGATACCATCAATACCGAGGTTGTAACTGATCCCCAAACCCGGAATCCATGATTGTTTGATAACAAACTGCATCGCGGACGTCGAGGAGTCGAAGTAGAACCAGAGATGCAGCGAGAAAACAAACGTCAGGAGTGATGTCGCCATTGTGATCAGCTTGATCGCCTGCTTATTCTCTTCCTTCAGGAAAAGCAACAGCAGTGCGCCCACCATCGGGAAAAACGTCACTATTGTAAGAATCATCTGGTCCATAATTACTTGTTAAGCAAAAGGTATCCCACGATAAAGACCACACCGATTAAGAACACGAACGCGTAGCTTCGAATCATACCGGTTTGAACGCGGCGCAGAACGCTTGAGAACTGGCCTAATAGCCAAGCCGAGCCATTCACGATGCCGTCGATGACGAAGACATCAAACTGCTTCCAGAGCATCACTGAGATTTTGACCATTGGGGTGATGAACACTTTGTCATAAAGCTCGTCGACGTAATACTTGTTGTAGATGAGCGTGTGAACTCCACCCAGACTCTTCTCCATGGTATCCGAATTTTCCGAACGATTGAGATAAAGCCTGCGAGCGGTCATGATCGCGATCACGACCAGCGCGATGCTGAGCGCTATCAGGAGGTACTCTGTGCTGTGCGAATGCTCACCGGCGTGCTGCAGGCCGATTTCCTGCCCTTTCGCAAAAACCGGATGCAAGAAATGCTCGAACCAGGCACCGCCGCCGAGAACGGCGGGCCAACCAATCAGGCCACCGATCAACGAGAGCACACCAAGGATGATCAACGGTGTGGTCATCACACCGGGTGATTCATGGAGATGCTCCGCTGTATGATGATCGTAGCGCGGTTTGCCATAGAACGTCATGTAGATCAATCTGAACATGTAGAACGCGGTCAGTCCCGCGGTGATGACTCCAACGATCCAGAAGATTGGCGACCCATAGGGTGACGAGAAGGAGGACCAGAGAATTTCATCCTTGGAGACGAATCCGGCCAACGGCGGGATACCGGCAATCGCCAGAGTAGCCACCATCATCGTCCAGAATGTCTTGGGAAGTTTGTCCTTCAATCCGCCCATTTTGCGCATGTCCTGCTCGTTACTCATGGCATGGATGACAGAGCCTGCGCCGAGGAAAAGGAGAGCTTTGAAGAATGCGTGGGTCATCAGGTGGAATATACCGGCACCAAAGGCAGCGACGCCGCAAGCAAGGAACATGTATCCAAGTTGACTTACCGTCGAATACGCCAGCACTCGTTTGATATCGTTTTGGAAGAGACCGATAGTTGCTGCGAAGATGGCCGTGAATAGGCCGACGACAGCTACCACAGTCAACGTAGTGGGCGCCATGACAAACAACACATTGCAGCGGGCGACCATATAGACGCCGGCCGTGACCATGGTGGCGGCATGGATTAGTGCCGAGACCGGAGTTGGGCCTTCCATGGCGTCGGGTAGCCAGACATAGAGCGGTACTTGCGCTGATTTGCCGGTCGCACCGACAAAGAGCAGGAGAGTCGCTGCGGTAACGATGCCGCCGCCCATAGCGAGCTGCTCGGGAGCGAGGCGCATAACTTCGGCGAAGTTCACCGAACCGAGATGCCAGAAAAGCAGCATAATTCCCAGCGAGAATCCGAAGTCGCCGATCCGATTGACGATGAAGGCCTTCTTCCCTGCGTCCGTAGCAGATTTGCGCCCATACCAAAAGCCGATCAGGAGGTAGGAACAGAGGCCGACACCTTCCCAGCCCACGTACATGAGAATGAAGTTATTTGCAAGAACGAGAATGAGCATCGATCCGGTGAATAGATTTAGGTACGTGAAGAAGCGCGAGTAGCCTTCGTCGTGCGCCATGTACCCGATCGAGTAGACGTGAATCAAGAAGCCAACACCGGAAACGACCAGAATCATTATTGAAGAGAGTGGATCAAGCAGGAATCCGATATCGGCACTGAAGCTGCCTGCGGCAATCCATGAGTAGAGAGAGACTTCAAAACTGCGACTCTCGGCCGGCAGGCCGATCAGTTGGAGTACTGCATTAGCGGAGAGCAAGAACGAGGCCAACACCGAGCCACAGGCCACCAGATTAATGACCGGCTTGGAGAATTTCCTGCCAAAGAGGCCATTAATGAGAAAGCCGATCAAGGGCATCAACGGTATTAGCCAGATAAGATTCATTCCCTCACGTCCTCGTCTACCACTTCAAGATATTGACTTCGTCGATATTGGCCGTATCGCGGTTGCGGAAAAGAGCAATGATAATGGCCAATCCCACAGCGGCTTCAGCGGCGGCAACCGTCATGATAACAAACACCATGACATGGCCGTCCATCGAACCCATTTCGCGCGAGAATGCCACCATGGCCAGATTGCCGGCATTGAGCATCAACTCGACCGACATAAAGATGATCATCACGTTGCGGGCCACGATTACGCCAATCATGCCAATGACAAAGATGACTCCGGCAACCACCAAGAACCACTCAAGTGGAATCATTTACAGCCTCTTCTTTGCCATGACGACAGCGCCCAAGACAGCAACAATCAGCAAGATTGATGTCAGTTCAAACGGATAAAGGTATTTCGTAAACAACTGCATTCCCACAGCCTTGACAGAGCCGAAGTCTGCTGCCAATTGGACTGACGGTCGGCCGAGCATCTCGGAGCTGTAAATCACGACGACAGTTTCGAGTAGCAGCACGACCGCGAAAGCAAGCGCCAGAGGTTTGAATCGGAGCTTAACGTCTTTCCCAAACTCTTCGCGCCGCAGATTTAAAAGCATGATCACAAACAGGAATAGCACCAAGATCGCGCCGGCATAGACGATGATCTGGAGCATGGCAAGAAATGCGGCATTGAGCATGATGAAGAGGATGACCTGCGCGACAAATGAGGTCAACAGGTACATTACCGCGGCAATGGGATTGCGCTGGATGACTACCAGTATTGATGAAGCGATTGCCACTGCTGTCGCTATCAGGAAGATCGTCAGTTCCATGCTTAGTGCTGTGGTCTCCCTTCCTCGGAGTGTTGCCAGGTGACTCGCCGCTGCGGACGAAGGAACTTGACTTCGGACGGTTTTTGGCGCGGCCATTTCACAAGCAAATCGTCTTTCGTATAGATGAAATCATCGCGGTGGTCGGAGGCGAATTCATATTCCTTGCCCAGGAAGATTGCTTCCTCAGGGCATGCCTCTTCGCAGAAGCCGCAGAAGATGCAGCGAAGTTCGTTTATTTCGTAGATTTTGGCGTAGCGCTCTCCCTTGTCGGTTTCCGCTGGTTCCATGTATATCGCATCTGCCGGGCAAGACGCTGCGCACAAACCGCAACAAACACAGCGCTCGCTGCCGTCATCGTCGTAGCGTTCGAGAAAGTGGAGGCCACGGTAGCGTGGGGCCATTGGCGGCTTCACAAACGGATAGTCGACCGTAACCGGCTTCTGGAACATTTGTTTCAGTACGACAAACATTCCCTTGGGTATGGCGATGAAGATTTCTTTTAATACGCGAAACATCGTCTACCTCCTAAAGCAGGACAAATAACGCTGTGACGAGGATGTTAGCAAGGGCAATCGGAATCAGCACGTACCAACCGAACTTCATCAATTGGTCGTAGCGGAAACGCGGTAACGATCCTCTGACCCAGATATAGAAAAACAAGAACGCAAAGCACTTGATGATGAACCACACAATTGGCGGCAGAAACGGTCCCTGCCAGCCGCCCAGGTACACAGTTGTGGCGACGGCAGCTACCGTAATCATGTTCGCGTATTCGCCCACGAAGAACAACCCAAAACGCATCGAAGAATACTCTGTGTGATAGCCCGCAACCAGTTCTGATTCGGCCTCCGGCAGATCAAACGGCGCACGATTAGTTTCAGCAAAGGCACAAATCAAGTAGAGCAGAAATCCAACCGGCTGACGGACGATGTTCCAATGCAGCAGAGTATCTTGTTGATTCACCAATTCCACGAGGCTGAGCGTGCCGGCTATCATGATGACACCGATGAACGACATGCCAAGTCCGATCTCATAAGAGATCATCTGCGCTGACGAGCGCAGGCCGCCCAGGAGCGAGAATTTGCTGTTCGGCGACCAGCCAGCCATGATAATGCCGTAAATTCCGAGGGAGGTCATCGCCAGAATGAACAGGAGTCCGAGGTTGAAGTCGGAAACTACCATGTTGATTTCGCGGCCAAACAAGTTGATGGATTTGCCGAATGGGATGACAGCGATTGGCAACATTGCCGGGATGAACGCCATCAGTGGCGCCAAGAGGTAAAGCGGCTTGTGGGCCGAAGCCGGCAAGACGTCTTCCTTGAAGAGCAGCTTCACCAAATCGGCAATGGGAGTCAGCAGCCCCCTATAACCTGCCGTATTGGGTCCGATACGCGATTGCATCGATGCCAGGACTCGACGCTCGAGATAGGTGGACCAGGCGCAGGCAAGCAGAAGCACGCTGAGAACAAGCAGTGATTTCACTGCGGCTATGATCGCGAATTCCAACATCTTACATTTTCGTCACTTTGACGTGATCGAATTTCTCCTTCAGTCCCATCAACAAATTGGGACGCAACTCGCCGAAATTCTCGGGGAGGAAGACCAGTCGGTCCGGCAGTTGAGGAATGAGTTTTGCTTTGCCTACGACTTTGCCGGAACGAGATTCCACTTTGACAAGGTCACCATCCGAAATCATCAGAATCTTCGCTTCATTTTCATTGAGGCCAACATAAGGTTCGCCGGTGAACTTCCTCAAACTGTGGTTACGCTCGGTATTGTGGCCGCGATGGTGATCGGCATTTCCAACGCACAAGAAGAATGGAAAATCCTTATCAGTCGGCAGGGCATTGTAAATGACTTGGTTGAGGCGCGGCTGCGCTTGGCGTTTGGGCGCCGAGATCATTGCACCATCAGACTTGAGCATTTCAAAACGTTGCGGGAGAATACCGCCAAGTGCCCGGTTCATCTCGGCGTAAACTTCGCCGGGTCGAGACTGGCCACAACTAACTCCGAGTCGATCTGAAAGCAGTTCGATGATTTCACACCCAGGCTTCGATTCAAACATTGGTCGTATAGCTGCCTGGGAATGCTGTACTCTGCCCTCCCAATTCGTAATCGTTCCATCCGTTGCGGCGGAGGTAGCGAGTGGCAGAATGACGTCGGCAAGTCGGGCGGTATCTGTCATGAAGCAGTCAATCACAACCAGGAGTTTCAGTTTTCCGAGTACTTCATCAGCATATTGGCCATCTGGGAACACTCGAACCGGATCGGCATTGAAGATGAAGCCGCATTCAATTTCGTCTTCGTTGATCGCTTCCAGGATTCCAATGGTGTCCTTGCCAGGGGCTTCCGGCACCGGACCGCGCCAGAGGTCTTCAAACTTCGACTTGGCGTCTAAACTCACGCCGCCGGGCAAGCGGTCCGGCAGAGCGCCGAGCAGCGCTGCGCCTGTGGAATTGCTACCCTCGGGCAGAACAGCCAGTTTCGCCGATGAGCAAACGCGCCGGAGATTATCGAGAGCCAACAGCTCTTCATCACGGAACGGATAGCGATTATAGTCATTGCCGCAAAGTATCACGACTTGTCTTGCGTTTGTTAGAATTTGAGCTGCTTCGAGCAGAACCGATTCAGCTACTCCTGCTGTCTGCGCAGCCTTGGTCGCTGCGAATTCACCGTGCCCGCGTTTGTGCTCAGCGGCCTGTTCTGCTGAGAGTCCGATTTTCGAGGCATCGAATCCTGCCGAAGACAGCATCGCATCAACGATTCCAAGCAACGTTATGACGCCAGTGCCCGGATTATGTACGAGGTTGAGTGCACCTGTCCGCTCGCCGAGATGCGTTGGGCGCGTGTTGATGATGATGATCCTGGCATCCTTTTGCCGGACCGCTCGCTTGACCCGCAAGGCAGTGATTGGATTCTCTGAGTGCAGATCGCTGGCATAAACGACGAAGGCGTCAGCTGCGTCAATATCCTGATAGGAGGTCTGGTCAGGAGCCACTCCACGCGCTGCAATGTCGTTACCGTACGAGAGGCGTCGCTTGCGGTTGAGGCGATAGTCAATGTGGTTCGTGCCGATCACCCGGCGCAGGAAGCGTTGGAGGGAATAAATCTCCTCATTGGTTGAAGTTTCACCTATGAATCCGAAGAAACCATTTCCTGAGAGTTTTGCTTTGAGTTCGTCGACCTGAGTTTTGATGACACTAAGGGCCTCTTCCCAAGTCGATTCCACTAATTCGCCGTTTCTCTTGACCATCGGTTTCTTAAGTCGGTCGCTTTCGGCCACATATTGGTAGCCGTAGCGGCCAATGTCACAAATGAAACCACGGTCAATGTTATCGTTCGGCCTTGAGGTTGCCCGAAAGATCTTGTTGTGAAATGTCCAATAGGTGAGATTGCAGCCATCCGGGCAGTGGGTACAGACTGTATTGGCCTGCTTTGTCAACCACACGCGGACCTTGTATCGCCAATCGTCATTCGTGAGCGCCCCGACGGGGCAATATTCAACGACATTACCTGAGTATAGGTTTCTGATTTCCCGATGAGGGGGCGGGAGAATTTCGGTGTGATAACCACGCTGATAAGCACCAAGGTCGTCCTCGAAACAAGCTTCATCGACAATGCGCGTGCAACGATAGCAATGTATGCAGCGATTTTGGTTACGAATGATCTCGGGACCAATCTGCAGATCATCGAATGTAGATTTCTCATCCACGATGTAGCGGTGTTTTGGTTCCTGCAGACG
This sequence comes from uncultured Ignavibacteria bacterium, assembly GCA_964552775.1. Lineage (GTDB taxonomy): Bacteria > Zixibacteria > MSB-5A5 > CAIYYT01 > CAIYYT01 > JADJGC01. The sequence goes on from CAZKIH010000007.1 coordinate 61,916, forward strand.
ACTATAGTCAAGTCCGTACTTGAAAGTGATATTCTGAAGGTCACATTCGCCGCCCTTGTCGCAAGTGGGACAATCAAGCGGGTGGTGAGCCAATATGAATTCCAGGACTCCCTGGCGAGCTTTGACGACTTTCGGAGATTCGGTGTGGATAACCATTCCGTCCGTGGCCGGTGTCGCACAGGCAACCTGCAATTTTGGAAACTTCTCGATCTCGACGAGGCAGATACGGCAAGCGCCCACGGGAACCAGTTGCGGGTGCCAACAGAAAACAGGAATGTCGATGCCGGCTGCCAACGACGCTTGCAGGACAGTCTGTCCTTTGGTAACTGGAACGGTCTTGTCGTTTACTGTAATATTGAAGTCACCCATTATCTCAACCTAAAATCAGATTTCACCAAACATGTTTTGTGCTGGATGTGATGTTCGTATTCCGCACGGAAGTGCTTAAGAGTAGATATCACCGGTGTTGCGGCGGCATCACCAAGCGCGCAGATGGTGTTGCCTTCGATATTCTTGGCGAGGTCCAGCAATGTGTCCAAGTCAGCAGCCTTGCCCTCTCCGTGCTCGATACGATGAATGATCTCGTAGAGCCAGCCTGTTCCCTGCCGACAAGGCGTGCACTTGCCGCAGGACTCATGCATGTAGAAGTGCGCGAGAATCTCGGCGACCCAGACGATGCAGGTGTCTTCATGCATGACAATGACCGCCCCCGAGCCAAGCATGGAGCCTGCGGACTGCACCGACTCGAAGTCCAGCGGCGTGTCAAGTTGATCGGGCATGAGCACCGGAACTGAGGCGCCACCCGGAATCACACATTTCAATTTCTTGTCGTCCAAGATGCCGCCGGCATAGTCGTAGATTAGTGTCCGCAACGGCGTTCCCAGTTCGAGTTCGTAGTTGCCGGGCTTTTTCACATGGCCGGAAACGGAGAAGATTCGAGTTCCCTTGGACTTTTCGGTACCCATTGCGGCGTACCACTGTCCGCCGTTCATGACGATCCGCGGCAAGATTGCGACAGTCTCAACATTGTTCACGACGGTTGGACAGGCGTAGAGGCCAGATACGGCCGGAAACGGCGGCTTGATTCGCGACAGACCTTTTTCGCCTTCAAGCGAAGAGAGCAATGCGGTTTCCTCGCCGCAGATATATGCGCCGCCACCGCGATGCAGGACCATCTCGAGATCGTAACCGGTTCCGAGGATGTTCTTTCCGAGGAATCCCTTCTGATATGCTTCCGCGATCGCCTTCTCGATTCGGCGTTTGCTGAGGTCGTATTCTCCCCTGATGTAGAAGAAACACGTATGACAGTCGATGGCATAAGAGGCAATCATCACGCCTTCGATCACGCTGTGCGGATCGCACTCCATGAGAACGCGGTCTTTGCATGTGCCCGGCTCGGACTCGTCGGCATTGCAGCACAGATATCTGGGCTTTGGCGATGCAGCCGGCACGAAGCTCCACTTGAGGCCAGTGGGAAATCCCGCTCCACCGCGCCCGCGTAAACCAGAATCCTTAACGGTCTGAATGAGATCTTCGCGCTTCATACCTTTGACGACCTTTTCCCAGGCCTGGTATGCGCCCAATTCGATCGCACGATCAATTTCGTGCAAGCGTGGGTCTTCTATATGCTCAAACAAAACGCGTTTCTGCATATTCGCTACTTGGCCGCCCGCCACTCCTCAACAAGTTTGTCGACCTTGGCTTGCGTTAGGTCCTCGAAATACTTGTCATTCACTTGCATCATTGGTGCGGTGCAGCAGCTGCCCAGACACTCGACCTCGACGACAGTAAAGAGTCCATCCTTGGTTGTCTCACCCAGTTGGGTGCCAAACTTCTTGAGCAGGTATTGGGTTAGATGATGGGAACCCATCAAAGCGCAGGAGATATTGCGGCAGACCTGGATGTAGTATTTGCCGCGCTTCTGCTTGGGAAAGAGAGTATAAAATGAAGCTGCCTCGGCAACTTCGATGAACTTGACACCAAGCACCTGAGCGATTTCTTCATACATCGGATCGTCGAGATAGCCGTGTTCTTCATAGGCGTAATGGAGAGCCGGAAGAATCGCGGATTTGACCTTGGGGTATTTCTTCGCGTAGGTCGCGATTTTTGATTTGGTGTCACTGGACAGGATCATCTGTCAACCTCGCCCAAAACTATATCAATGGAACCGATACAGGCAATTACGTCAGCCAGCAATCCACCGACTACCAGCTTTGGCAGTGCTGCGATGTTTACAAAGCTCGGAGGGCGCACACGCATACGGTAAGGCTTAGGACTCCCGTCGGAGACAAAATAGAAACCGAGTTCACCTTTCGGAGATTCGATCGTCTGATAAACTTCACCTGCTGGTGGACTAAAGCCTTCCGTAATCAACTTAAAGTGATAGATTAGGGCCTCCATGGAGTAGAGCGCTTCTTCCTTGGTTGGAAGCACGACGCCGGGCGCCCGGGAGCGGAAACGGCCATCGGGCATTCCATCGAGAGCCTGCTGTATAATCCGCAAGCTTTGGCGCATCTCTTCCATGCGAACTTCATAGCGACCGAAGCAATCGGCCCTTTCTGAGGTCGGCACGACGAAGTCGAATTTTTCATAGCTTGAATAGGGACGCGCTTTGCGGAGGTCGTAGTTGACACCGGCCGCGCGAAGCAATGGCCCAGTGACGCCTGATTTGATAGCTTCATCTGCAGAGAGTTTGCCGACGCCAATCGTGCGGTTTCGCCAGATACGATTATTTGTCAGGATGTTTTCATATTCCTGGAGACGGGTTGTCATGTTCTTGATGAGGGTGCGAACGAGCTGATCGAAGTTGTCAGGCAGGTCTTCAGCAAGGCCGCCAATTCGAAAATAGGTCGACATCATCCGCTGGCCGGAGACAGCTTCGTAGATTGTCAGGACATCCTCGCGTTCACGGAAGGCATAGAGTACCATGCTGAGAGCACCGATATCAAGCGCGTGGGTACCAAGCCAGACCAAGTGCGAATTTATTCGAGTCACTTCAGCAAGGAGGACTCTGACCCACTGGGCCTTAGGCGGAATCTCAACACCAAGGAACTTTTCGACGCCAAGGCAATACCCCAGGTTGTTCGACATTGGAGCGAGGTAGTCCATGCGGTCGGTCATTGGAAGAGCTTTGTAATAGAGCTTTGATTCCGCTGTCTTCTCAATTCCGGTGTGAAGATAGCCGACCTCGGGTTGGCAGCGCACTACCGTTTCGCCGTCAATTTCGAGAATGACTCGCAAAACGCCGTGCGTAGCCGGGTGCTGAGGCCCCATGTTTATGGTCATCGTCTTGGTTTGCACTACTTGATGACCTCGGGCGGTTCGTCCTTATTGAAGGTGAACTGCGGCATCTCGTAGGTCAGAGGATAGTCTTTTCTCAGCGGGTGGCCATCAAAGCCGTCCCACATCAGAATCCTCCGCAAATCCGGGTGATCGGAGAATGTGATGCCGAACATATCAAAGACCTCGCGCTCGAGCCAGTTGGCTCCGTCCCAATCCCCACAAAGTGAAGGGACAGCTTCTTCCTCACCGACGCGAATCTTGATACGGACATACTCGCGAAGCTCAAGCGAGTACAAGTGGTAGACGAGTTCGAAGCGCCTTAACCGATCAAGCCAATCAGTGGCTGTGATATCCGAGAGATGACGATAATTCAAACCCGGTTCGTCGCGCAGGAACCGGACGATGGTCAGCAAGTTGGACTTGTCGACAACAATGCTCAACTCATCGAACTGCGTTGACGATTCGAGGAGCTTGTCCTCAAACTTGGCGATAACGATTTCTCGAGTTCTCGTATCCATGAATCAGTCGAATTCAGAGTCGTGCGCGAAGAAGCCGCTCCAGTGCTCTATGCCGTTCTCTTTGAATCTTCCTTCAACTTTGACTGTTTCACCAGTTCGTGCAACTTGACAATGCCGTCAATCAGCTGTTCGGGACGTGGAGGGCAACCCGGCACATAAATATCAACCGGGATGATTTTGTCAACTCCCTGCAGGATCGCGTAATTGTTAAATACACCGCCACATGATGCACAGGCACCCATCGAGATGACCCACTTGGGATTTGGCATCTGTTCATAAAGGCGTTTGACTACCGGCGCCATTTTGTTCGACACGCGCCCAGCAACGATCATGAGGTCTGCCTGGCGCGGCGAGGCGCGCATGACTTCCATCCCGAAGCGCGAAAGGTCATATTTTGGACTGACGGTGGAGATCATTTCAATGGCGCAGCAGGCTAATCCAAAGCCAAATGGCCACATCGATTTTGTGCGCCCCCAATTAATAATCTTTTCCGCGGTCGTAAGGATGATGCCGTCAGGCAGTTTCTCTTCTAATCCCACTTGAGAGCTCCTTTCTTTACGATGTATACGTAGCCCACAAGCAGAATCAGGATGAAAATGCCCATCTCTACAAATCCGAAGAGGCCGAGCGATTTGTAATTCACTGCCCATGGAAAAAGGAACACAGTTTCAAGATCGAAGATGATGAAGAGAATGGCGACCATGTAGAATTTCACCGGAAAGCGTTGGCGGCTATCGGATTCGGCTTCAATGCCGCATTCGTACGCCTGGTCCTTGACGCGACTGTAGGTTCGCCGACCAAGTAATGACGAGACGAAAAACATCGACAGGCCGATGACCACAGCGATGATTATTTGAATCGCTAACGGAAAATATACTTCAAAGTTACTCAACTATTCCTCTCCAAACGTCCGGCAAAGGTAGAGAGAATTTTCACAAAGTCAAGAAAATTTATCGTATTCGGCGATTCTCCGAAGGGGATGGGAATTAATGATTTACAGCGAAAGATTCTTGACTTCTCAGTCGATGAACGATTTGTTAGTTGTAACTAAACATCTGGAGAAAGCTATGACTCAACAGCTCAGTTTGTTGGACTTTATTTTTTCGATCGGCTTAGGTCTTGCCTGCGGTTGTGTTCTGACTTGCGTCTTCAAGTTGAAAGCTTCCGCAACGACGCTTTTTGTATTGACGTTGCTGGCAGTGTGCTCGACCTGGATAGGAATAAACACTGATCTCATTAAGGTCAAGGATGTCATCTGCATCCACTGTAATTTCTTTCTGCAGGCTTTGTTCTTTGCCGCGGCTATGCTGTTAGCAGTACGGCACCTACGAAGAACACGAGGGGCGAATCACCAGTCGCAGACGCAGTAGATCTGTTGCTGGTCAACAAGCTTGATTGAAGTCGAAATCAGGCAATTCCGCCGGAATCTTCGAGTTCGATTAAGACTCCGTTTGTAGACTGAGGGTGAACGAACGCGACACGATGCCCCTCGGCACCGATGCGAGGAGTCTCGTCGATCAGACGAATGCCGCGAGCTCTGTAGTCGGCGAGTGTCGCTTCTATATCATCCACTTCAAGACATATATGATGTAATCCCTCTCCCCGCTTTTCAAGGAATCTGGCGACCCCGATGTTTCCCGCTGTGGGCTGAATGAGTTCGATTCTGGTTTCGCCGGTCTCGATGAAGCAAACCAGCACTTTCTGATCTTGGACTTCAAGTGTTGCAGTCACCTTAGCGTTTCCGATCAATGCAAACAGAGACTTGGACTTCTCGATGTCCTTCACGGCGATGGCGATATGGTTGATCTTGTGACTCATATTTCTAACACACTATGCTCTCTCGATACTCTCCCCAGACTTTGCGCAGTGCATTTGAGATCTCGCCGACGCTTGCGTAAGATTCAACGCAATCGAGAATAACCGGGAGGAGATTTTCATCGGAATTGGCTGCATGGCTGAGTCGTTCCAGGTGCCGAAAGACTTCGGTGTTATTGCGTTCGCGCCGGACTTTGCGCAAGCGCTCGATTTGTTCGGAACTCGATTGCTCACTCACCTTCAAGAGAGGAACCTGCACGCTGTTCCCTGTCGTGAATTGATTCACGCCGACGACGACACGTTCCTTTGATTCTACCTGCAGTTGAAATTCGTAGGCCGACTTCTGAATCTCTGACTGGAAGTAGCCTTCTTCGATCGCCCGTATCGAACCGCCGAGTGCGTCCACTTTGCTGAGATATTCGGATACCTTGGTTTCGATGCCGTTTGTCAGTGACTCAATGTAGTAGCTTCCGGCAAGAGGGTCAATTGCATCACCAATTCCAGTTTCGTAGCCGATGACCTGTTGGATGCGCAGTGCGAGCTGTGCCGATGCGGCCGTCGGCAGCGCGAGAGCTTCATCATGCGAATTTGTGTGCAGGGACTGTGTTCCGCCGAGTATGGCAGAGAGCGCTTCGAGAGTTGTGCGCACGGTGTTGACCTCAGGTTGTTGTGCCGTGAGCGACACTCCGGCTGTCTGGGTGTGGAATCGCAGCATCATCGACTTGGGATCTTTGGCACCGAAGCGTTCCTTTACGATCTTTGCCCAAATGCGGCGTGCGGCGCGGAACTTAGCGACTTCCTCGAACAGATTTTGCTGGGCGCAGAAGAAGAACGATAACTGCGGGGCGAAGTCGTCAATTTTGAGCCCTGCCTTGAGCGCGTGAGTGACATACTCGATGGCATTGGCAATGGTGAATGCAACTTCCTGAGCGGCTGTAGCACCGGCCTCGCGAATGTGATATCCTGAAATGGAAATTGTGTTGTAGCGCGGTAGATTCGTTTTGCCGAAGGCAAAGGTGTCGGTGATCAGCCGCATTGACGGCTTGGGTGGATAGATGTAGGTCCCTCTGGCGATGAACTCTTTGAGAATGTCGTTCTGCACCGTTCCGGTGACTTTGTCGGAACTGACGCCTTGCTTTCTCGCAACCGCGATGTACATGCAGAGCAGAATCGCAGCCGTGGCGTTGATTGTCATTGAGGTGGAGACACGATCGAGAGGAATGCCGCGGAACAGGGTCTCGAAATCAGCCAACGTGTCAATAGCGACACCGGTCTTGCCCACCTCACCAACCGCCATCGGGTCATCTGAATCGAAACCGATTTGTGTTGGGAGATCAAAGGCTACGGAGAGGCCAGTCTGGCCCTGGGATAAGAGGTAGCGATACCGCTCATTAGACTCAGTCGCACTTGCGTAGCCGGCGTATTGGCGCATCGTCCAGAGCCGTTCTGAGTACATGCCCGGATAAATGCCTCGAGTAAACGGATACTCGCCCGGGTCGCCAAGCTTGGCTTTGTAATCGAAGCCTGCCAGATCAGATGGTTTGTGAAGTCGCTTACTCATAGTTAGTGTTGAAACGTGACCAAGACCGCGCCCTTATCCACCGGTTTACCCACCACTGCGTCGATCTTCACTATCGTGCCGTCGGTTGGCGATTTCAATTCGTTTTCCATCTTCATTGCCTCCACCACCAAAAGCGGATCCCCCTTCTTGACTACATCACCGGGCTGCCTGAGGATTCGCATCACCAAGCCGGGCATGGGTGCGTGCAATTCTCTTTTTGAGTCAATAGACTTGAGACCGGCGGCTTTTCTGATTTCGGCAAGCCGTTGATCTTCCACATTGCAGTAGAACTCACGGCCGTGCAGGAATACACAGATCTCACCATCATTGCGGAACACTTCGGCGTCATATGATTTGGCATCGAGGAGCATCAAGAAATGGTGTTGGTTCTTACCGCTGATGATACTTGACGAGACCGCCCTGCCGTCGACCTTAATTGCCTGCTGCTCTCCGACATCTCGAATATCGATGTCATATTTGTTTTCGCCGATCGAGACAATATACCTCACCAGTGCCCTCCAGTCGACCGCCGCAATCCTTCCTGTCGGGCGACGGCCTGCCAGCGCGCCGATGAACCGACGTCGCTTGATTTCACCTGTTGAACGCACTGGGATTCGCGATAGTAGTGCAGGGCCGCGGCAACGGCGGCGGCCAGGATCAATTCCTGATCCGGTTCAGAGTTGCTGATGCCATTCGGGAAGTTGTCGTCGATGAATCCTGTAGAGAGTTCGGCCTTCTGAAAGGCGGGCAATTCCATCACGGTCTCGTGAAATCCGGTATTGGTAACGACACCCGCGATACGGAACTCGGCCAATGCCTGACGCATACGGTTGATCGCCTCGTTCCGATTTGCTCCGTAGGTTATCAGCTTGGCGAGCAGTGAGTCGTAATACGGTGTAACTTCCGAGCCCTCTCGAATGCCGGAATCGACTCGCACTCCGGGCCCAGAGGGCTGGCGATAGGAGACGATTGTTCCTGTGCTTGGAATGAATCCATTTACGGCATCCTCGGCGCAGACTCGACACTCGATAGCATGCCCTGAAATCGACAGATTCTCCTGACGGATAGAGAGCTTCTCGCCGGCGGCGATGCGAATTTGCTCGTCCACAAGATCGATTCCGGTAACCAGTTCAGTTACGGGGTGTTCAACCTGCAATCTGGTGTTGACTTCAAGGAAGTAGAAGCTCCGGTCGGCATCGACAAGGAACTCGACTGTTCCGAGGCTGACATAATTGGCAGCTTTGACAGCTTTGATTGCGGTTTCCCCCATCTTGGAGCGAAGTGCGATATCGACAAACGGCGAAGGAGCTTCTTCAATAAGTTTCTGGTGTCGTCTCTGAATTGAGCACTCACGCTCGCCCAAGTAGACTGCGTTCCCGAAGCTATCGCAGGCGACCTGGATTTCGATATGTCGGGGCCTAACAATGCACTTTTCGATGAAGACACGATCATCGCCAAATGCCGAGCGTGCTTCATTTCCTGCCGCCAATAGAGCTTTCTCCAAATCATCGGGAGCGTTGACGAGGCGCATTCCCTTACCACCGCCCCCCGCTACGGCTTTGACAAGCAGAGGATAACCGCACTTATCAGCCAATTTGCGGGCAGGCGAAAGCTTCGAGGCGCTGACCGGACCACCCGGGACGGTCGGAACTCCGTGTTGCTCGGCAAGTTTGCGAGCCTCCAGCTTGTCACCCAGGAGTCTTATGGCTTCGGGCGGCGGTCCGATGAAGGTCAGACCACTCTTGAAAACTAAATCTGCGAACTGCCAGTTCTCGGCAAGGAATCCGTACCCGGGGTGAATTGCGTCGGCTCCGGCATTGCGGGCGACCTCGATAAGTCGCTCCATGACGAGATAGCTTTGTGATGCCGGAGCGGGGCCGATATGGTATGCTTCGTCAGCGAAGCGAACATGCAGGGCTCCACGGTCGGCCTCTGAGAAGACAGCTACGGTCTTGATATTGAGTAGTCTGCAGGCTCTGATAATGCGGATTGCAATTTCGCCGCGATTAGCAATGAGTATCTTATTGAACATCGTTCCGATCTTTTAGGTGCGCATAATACAGAATTGACCTAAAATGTCAATGAATTAGGATTGGCTGAGATAAGATGAACAAGATGAGCATGCAAACATGATAATTTACGCGCTTGCAGCAGCGATGCTGGCAGTAGCTTTAATTGGAAAAACAGCGATTGCACTGCGGCGCGGGCAGCGTCCGCGACGAGCATTGATGACACTAAGCATCGGTACTTTCCTGGTCACAGTAATTGTCGGTTTCTATTCACTCAGCCACCTATTGGACCTACGGGCGATGACACACTGGCCGACAGTGGCAGGATCTGTGATGGAGGCCGGGATCGTTGGTGAAAAGGCAATCGTTCCACACGTCGTCTATTCCTATACCCTGGATGCCAAGACGTATCGCGGGACAAGTGATCTGGGAACACCTGCTTTGGGGAATTCTGCAAAGCGAATGAACGAGGCTAAGACGCTGCTCGCCGGGTATCCTGTGGGTCATGAAGTGCTCGTTCATTACAATGCGGCGGATCCAACCAACTCGTACATCGTATCTGCGGTCCCGTGGAACGCGTACATGCGGACCGGGATTTGGATCTTCTTGATCGTATTGGCGACGATCGTCTTCTTATTCTCCGCCTTTGAAAAGAAGGAGTCAGCTACTGGATCAGTGTAACCTTTTCACAGTCGGCGCAGGTAATTCGATCTCCCGCAAATGCAGGCGAAAGTTGAATAGTCCGTCCGCAGCTACACTTAAAAGACTCCCATCCTGCGGATTGCCGGCGATATGCCTGCTGACCACCGGCTGGGGCGGCTACCGATGTTTTCAGCGGGCCCGTTCCGGTTGCTTCGAGCACGGCAGCTGCAGCCGCCAACTCCGCCGCAGGAATTTTGTTCTCCGTCCCGCAGCGAGGACAAGTCACACTTGACTTGCCAAAGTCAGACGGGACCTTGATCTTGAGTCCACAGCCGCAGTTGAGAAAGAGAAATCCGTTAACCGCGCGAAGCAGATCATTCACTTCGCGCCCGGAGTTGACGCGCATGGACGGCTCGGCATCTTTGGACGATGGGGGGCGCACTTCTGGTGCGTCAACTTCCTTGAGGGCTGACTCCGGCAACAGCCGACCAGTCACCCTCTTGACCTTGCTGAAGGCTTCCTGGTAATTCAAGTATCCGGCACCTCCGGCAATTGAGCGTAGAATTGCGATGCGTTCAGAAATCGGTGGATGAGTACTGGTCAGGTCAGACAGCTTGCTTCCCTTTGCCTTAATGGGGTTTGCGATGAACAGCGGTGCAATTGCCTTGTTAATTCTCGGCATTTCATCAGTCGAGTCAGCGATCTTTTCGAGGGCTGAGGCTAGCCCTTCAGGGTAGCGAGTCAGGCGGACTGCTGTCGCATCGGCCAGATATTCTCTCCGCCGGGAAATGGCGAAATACAGCAGGCGGGCCATAATTGGAGCCAAGATGGCAAAAAGCAGAGCAACGATCAGCATGATTGCAGCGCCCTGTCCGCCACTCTTGGAACGTCCTGAACCAAATCTCCTCGATCCTCCAAAACGCATACCGCGAAGGAACATTTCCGAGATGATTACGATCGTGCCGAGCATTACACCGGCGAAAGTGATGAACAGGATATCCCGATTGACAATGTGTCCCGTTTCATGGGCGACCACGCCCTGAAGTTCATCGCGATTCAGTCTTGTGAGAAGCCCGGAGGTTACGGCGATTGTTGCATTTTCTGGTTTGCGTCCCGTGGCAAAGGCGTTCGGGGCGGGGGCATCGATAATGAAGACTTTTGGCACCTTGGGAAGGCTGCCGGCGATTTTCATTTCTTCGACAACATTGAACAATTGCGGGTGGATGTCGCGTGTGACTTCTTTGGCTCCGGCAATATTGAGCATGATCGAGTCGCCACTAAAATAGCTGATCATCGACATGACGAGCCAGATGATCGCAGCGAGCAGGATACCGCCGATTCCTCCGTCGGGCGGGGCATAGGCTGCGCCGATCGCATAGCCCAAGGCGATCAAGACGACACCCATCATGATGAAGAGCGCAAAAGAGCGGCGCTGGTTTTGCTTTATCAACTCCCACATGGTCAGAATAGCCGCAGGTGTACTTGCACGTTTGGCCTATGAGAAATCAACTTTTGGCGCCTGACGTTCGGCCTCGTTTTCGATCTCAAAGAATTCACTGGCCTGAAAATTGAACATGCCGGCTACGATGTTCGAAGGAAACATCTGGATCTTGTTGTTGTAGACCATGACCTGATCATTGTAAGCCTGGCGACTGAACGCGATTTTGTTCTCAGTAGAGGTTAGCTCCTCCTGAAGGGCGAGGAAATTTTGATTTGCCTTGAGATCAGGATAGTTCTCGACGACCAACATAAATTTGCTGATCGCCCCGCTGAGGGCACTTTCAGCCTTGGCCTTTTCGCCGACGGTGTCAGCTCCCATTGCCCTGCTTCGGGCGGCGGTGATGTTTTCGAGCGTTTCACGCTCGTGCTTGACATAGCCTTTCGCTGTCTCGACCAGATTGGGGATCAAATCGTGGCGGCGCTTGAGCTGGACGTCAATTTGCGCCCAGGCATTCTTCACTGCATTTCGGAGGCCGACAAGGCCGTTATAAAGCCCGATCAACCAAGCTGCTATTACGACGATTATTCCGACGAAAACGAGAACGACAAACATGGTTTGCTTCCTTTCTATAGTCTCAGGAGAGTCCTATCACTTCGCGAGAGCGAATATTGCATCCAGTTTTTTGACAACCGCCTCCCGAATCGGCTTGTCAAGAGTTTCGGCCACTAGTTGTATTTCACCTCGGTCGAACCACAGACCATGATCAAATCGACAGGCATCCAGCACGGCACGATTCTGTGGGCCGATGCTGGTGAGTATCATACGCTTCCCACAGACAGGACAGCGGCGTCGGGAATTTTGCTTGGTGCCCGGCGTAACAAGCAGCCCGTTCGGCAGAGTTCGTCCTAACAGGATTTCCAACTCGCCCGAGTCAAGCCAGATCCCTTGGCATTCGGGGCAATAGTCTATTTCAAAGCCTTCGAGCTCCAGCGCTAACATCGGGTTTCCGCAACCGAGACACTTCATACAGATGGTAGTATACGGTAGTTTAAGCCTGGAGATACCAAATAATCAATTATGCCATTACTGAAACCTGACGTGCCAAGTCATAGTTCCTAATCAAAAAATAACATTCAACAAACACGCAGTAAACCTGAATCTAATAACTACGGGGCCAGGCGTAGAATGAAACATTTAATTAAACCAATTCACCTTGTAAGGAGCAATATGCTGCGAATTGTTTTATTGCTGAGTGCCACGTTCGTGCTGGCACTAAGCCAAATCTGCTGGGGGGATACCACCGAGGACAGTCTAAGGGCCGCGCAAGTTGAAATGCGCGACAAAATCGATGGGGTCAGTGAAAACATGGCGATTATGTCTACCGACATCGCCTTGTTGAAGCGGCTGAAAGTAAGCGGCTATCTGCAAGCCCGCTACGAATACAATGACACGTCCAAGTCTGGAGTGGCCGGCGGATACGACGCTACAAAGAACCTCAATGCCAACAACTTTTATCTTCGCCGTGGACGAATCAAATTCACCTTGGAGCCAAACACGACGAGTAAGTACGTCATCTACTTTGATGCGTCAAAGAATACAGTTTCGCTGAAGGAAGCCTATCTTGAACTGAACAAACTGCATCGTGAGCATACGTTCAAGCTGACAGTCGGTCAATTCAACTACCCATTCGGTTACGAAATCGAGTATTCGTCATCAAAACGAGACTTTCCAGAGCGGAGTCTTGCGGAAAACCGGCTCTTCCGTGGAGAGCGTGACCGCGGCGTGAACCTCTCCTGGGCGGCTCCCAAGTATTTGCAGGCGAATCTTGGTTTTGTCCAGGGATACGGAATTGAGAACAGCACGTTTACCTGGTTCGATCCGACAAAGCAGAAAGATATCATAGGGCGTGTCAAGAGTTCACTCGGCCTGATCGATGTTGGATTTTCAACTTATCGGGGTGAGACCTATACTCCCGGAAGTGCTCCAGTTGCCGCGGTGCCGGCATCGACCCAATGGCTTGACGCAAACGGCAATAGCCAAATTGATGATGGAGAAGTCACAACGACCCCAGCCGTAGCCGCCAAGGCCGCGGGTGCCGCCGTGAACACAGACAAGATTCGGTATGGTTTAGACGCTCAAGCTTATCTTGACCTTCTGCCGATGGGCGGCACTGCGATTCGCGCTGAGTTTTTCTATGGCGAGGATTATCAGAAAGCCTCAGTCGATCAGATTGGCGTGAGCAAGGGCTGGTACCTGTGGCTTTCGCAAACTTTGGGGACGAAATTCGGCGCCGCGGTACGCTATGACTACTTCGATCCTAACATTCACAATGATTTTACGGAGTCGGACCCTTCCAAACTGGCCGTTCTGAAAAATGACGCTATGGGAACGACGTCGCTGGCTTTGCACTACTTTTGGGATGAACACGTACGCATCACGGCGGCTTATGATATGTTCAAGGCATTGGAGGACGGATCGATGTTTTCAAAGTATGAGGGAGACGTCGACGACAACCGCTTCACTCTGCAATTCCAGTTTTCAATTGACTAAGTAAGGAGAAGATAGATGAAGAAATTGAACATCTTAAGAAAGTTGACGCTAATCGCAGTAGCCTGCAGCTTCCTGCTTTCAGTGATCGCACCAGCCGTATATGCAGAGGCGCGAGTTACTGTCAAGGGTTCAGACACAATGGTGATCTTGGGCCAGCGCTGGGCGGAGTCTTATATGGCCAAGAATCCTGAGAGTATAATCCAGGTCACTGGCGGAGGTTCGGGTGTCGGATTTGCAGCCCTTATCAACGGTACGACGGACATTTGTGAGGCATCACGCCCAATCAAGCCGAAGGAGACCCAGAGCCTCAAGGCGCGATTCAATGCAGCCGGCGTCGAGATCCCGGTAGCCCGAGACGGGCTCACGGTCTATTTCAACGAAGCGAATCCGGTTAATGAGTTGACCATGGATCAGTTGGCTAAGATCTATAGCGGAGACATCACGAACTGGAAAGAAATTGGCGGCGAGGATTCCAAAATCATCGTGTATGGACGTGAAAATAGCTCAGGCACATACGTCTATTTCAAGGATGTCGTACTGAAGGGCGAGGACTTCGCTCCCCAAGTTCAGACTCTCCCGGGCACAGCTGCCATTGTGAACGCCATTGCAAAGGACAAGAATGGCATTGGCTACGGTGGTGCCGCATATGGGAAAGGTATCAAGTTCTGCGCTATGAAAGCGGACGACAAATCACCGGCCTTCAAGCCCGATTTGGAACATGTTAAATCCGGCTCCTACCCGTTGTCGCGTTTTCTCTATTGGTATCTGCGCAACAAGCCAAGCGGTGAAATCAAGAAGTTCGTCGACTTCGTACTCTCAGACGAGGGTCAGAAAATCGTTACTGAGGTTGGCTACTTCCCAGTGAAGTAATTCCTAAGTCGGTTGATAGATGGAAGCGCAGGAGCCAACACAAGCTCCTGCGTTTTTTCTTGCTCGACTCCGGTCTGTAAGTTGTTATAATTGATAGCGTATGAAACGAAGCAAGTTTAAACCTTGGTTGTCGGTGTTGGTTGCCATCTTGTGCGCACTCTTTCTCCAGTCGTGCTCAGACGATGCCTGCACTCTCAACTGCAACGGCGAATTGCGATTTCCGCTGTCGATTGGCTATACTTGGCAGTACGTGCAGACCAGTCACCTTACAAACTTTCGTCCAGATAGTGACACAACAACAGAAGTTCCAAAGGACACGCTTCTCGAATATGTCGTGACCGCGACTGTCGTTGGTTCTGATACGCTCGACGACGGCACAATTGTGTATTTTTTGCATGAGGTTCAAAGCAGCGGTGACTCACTAATTGCCGAGGGTTATCAGTGCTACGGAAACAAAGCGGACGGGTTGTACCACTACACGAACCTCTCGACCGGCAACTCCCTGCTTCTCGGCAAGTCCTCGACTAGTGCCGGTGCTCTTGTTGATCTCGGCAGGAAGAGCCTGGAGTACCCCCTTCGAGAGGGGCTGCAGTGGGAGTACACCAACGGCTTCGATTATGGACCGACCGGGGCGATTTACAAGAATGTTATCGGGATCGGCGAACAGGCTGTTCCCGACGGCAATTATGAATGCTACGCTATCGATTGGATTTGGGAAAACTTGCCCGGCGTCGAAAGAACCGAATATGTTGCTGACGTTGGACTGGTGAAATCAGTGACGGTTGCCCGCAATCTTCGTTATCTCACATATGACTCAGCTGAGGGCATTGGCCTGATAGACCAGATTATCGAGTTGCGATTGGCAAGTAGTCCATTTTAGGGAGACAATTTCCTTGACATGGGAATTCGCCAAAAAAATGGAGTTGCAAAAACCCCACTTATTGCGTAACCTACTCCCCATGAAGAGAATAAGATGTGCGACCACAGTCAGTGGTTGCGAATTCGGGCCAATAAGGGTTGTTCTTGTCTCATTCCTCTTATTGTCGATTTCTTCAAGTGTGTTTGCGCAAGGGAGCGAGTCACCGATAAAGTTATTCGGTTATTTTCAGACCAATTATTCCCAATACTATCATCCGGGTGATGACGCCAATGATGCCAAGTCCTTCTCGATGCAGCAGATGAATCTTTTCATGCAGAAGGACCTCGGCCGCGATCTTACTACTTTTGTAAATTTCGAATTGCTTAACAACTATTCTTCAGGGCGGCAATGGGGGTCATTCAGTATCGAAGAAGCATGGATCCGGTACCATGCCTCGCCGTTGTTCAATCTGCGTGTCGGGCTCCAGACGCCCACTTTCAACTACATGAATGACATCAAGAATCGCACGCCTCTGATGCCGTACGTCATCAGGCCGCTGATTTATGAATCGTCGTTCAACGAGATTCTACGCTTGGAGGAATACCTTCCGGCGCGTGCGTACGTTCAAGCGTTCGGATATTTGCCCAAAGGGGCAGCTAAGCTCGATTATGCACTTTATCTTGGCGACAGCCCGAACGTGAACGCCGAAAGTGAAAATGGGCAGACGGGTGTCGACACGACCACCAACTTTCTCATCGGCGGTCGGATCGGCTTGCGGGCAAAGGAATTCAGCCTGGGATTTTCAGCATCGTACGACAAGTTCAATTTCCCGTTGGCAGTCGTGAGTATGTTGGATGAGAAGGACGTTGAGCCCAGCCTGCCCCGCACGCGCATCGGCGGTGATTTTCGCTATGCGTACGGACGATTCGCCATAGAGAGCGAGTTCATCCGTGTCAATTATGAGCAAGGATTGGGCGGATTTGACGTAGACCTTCGTTTCTATTACGCGACGGTATTCTGCGATCTGTCAGAGCGCATACGAGTTTATGGCAGCTACTGGCTCGCCAAGGAACGGTTCTTTCAGGAAGACGAGGTTGAGGGCATCTTTGGGAGTATCGATACCGTAAATGTGAATCTCGACTACCAATTGGCGACGCCGACATTTGGCGCCGCCTATACCTTGAGCGACAAGATTGTTATCAAGGTGCAGGTTGCCCCGGTCAAACAGGAATTCAAGTTCAGCGAATCCGAGTATGAATTCAGACTCAATTACTTCGCGGCTGCGATCTCGGTGTTCTTATAAGGCATGATATGAGAAATAGACCGCTTGGAATTCTCTTATTTATCGTGCTTATGTTTGGTTACGGGCTCGCGACACCGGAGACGTCCGCTGCCGACAGCGTGGCCGTTATTGCCCACCCATCCGTCCCCGATCAAGAGCTCAACAAGACGAAGCTCCTGGACATCTACTCCGGCGATATACGAAGCTGGAGCGACGGCAAACCCGTAGTGGTCATGGACCTGAAGCCGACAGGTGACATCAAGGAGACGTTCTACAAGTACCTTGGAAAAAGTCCTTCACGCATGAAATCTGTCTGGATGAAGCGCATGCTTTCAGGAGAAGGCGATCCACCAGTTGCTGTAGAATCCGAGGCCGAAATGCTGAAGAAAGTTGCGGCAACGCCCGGGGCCATTGGCTTTGTGTCACGAGCTGCGGTCAACGACACCGTCAAGACTCTGGCGATCATTGAGCAAGACAGCGATCAGAAAAAGTAACGGAGCAGCGGCGCTCCCCCTATTAGTCGTTTCTATTCAGAGAGACACTTCCCTGACATGAAACCAAGAGATTTCCCTATCGGCATCAAGCAGACAATAGGATTTGTCTGTATTCTGGCGCTGATGGCAGGCGCCAATTTCTCCTCTTTCTATCAGTTGTTCCAACTGAAAGAGTCAATTGATGATGTTACCAATAGCTGGCTGCCGCGTGCTGTTGCGATATCCGAAATTGACATCAACACGACAGATTTAAGGCAAAACCAGCTTCAATTGATCTTCTCCGATAGCCAGCAGCAACGCGAGGATCAGGCCCAGCGCATCGTCAAGCTGATAGATAAAATAGGATTGAATCTCGACGACTACGAGCGATTGCGCGACCAGGCGATAGCGCAGGATCTCTACTCTGAGGAGGAGAAGGCGCTTTACGAGGCTTTCGACTCGAAGTGGGACAAGTATCAGGAATTCAGTCTGGCGTTCTTTCAGCTTGCACACGAAGACAGAATCGTTGAGGCGATGAATTTGCTTAACGGTGAGGCGCGCACTCAGTTTGACGATTTTCGCAATGACCTTCACGAATTGGTGCGGATTAACACGCGGGATTCCCAGCAAGCGGCTATTCGCGCGGAAGAGTCCTTTCGAACAGCGCGCAGGGTTGCCCAGAATTTCTTCATCATTTCCCTCATTGTGTCGGCGCTGGCTGTATTTGTGACAATCAGGCTCATCACTAATCCGATCAAACAACTTTCCAGCGCCGTAGGACAAGTGGCTCAAGGAGACCTATCCGTGCAGTTGAAGCACGCGTCGCAGGACGAGTTGGGGAAGTTGACGTCATCCTTCAATGAGATGACGATCGCGCTGCGAGAGGCGCGGGTGAAAACTGATGAACAGGAAGCCGCACTGCGCGCACAGAATTCGGAACTGCAGGTTACCCTAGCTCAATTGCAGGAGGCGCAGCAGCAGCTGATAATGAAAGAAAAGATGGCCTCGCTGGGAAATCTTGTGGCTGGTGTAGCGCATGAAATCAACAACCCGATCGGCGCGGTTAACTCCTCCGCCGATAATGCAAGGCGAGCGGTGCTAAAGCTGAGGGAGTTGCTGAACGCTGACGAACGTTTGTGTGGCGCGATGAAGGATCCTGAGTTTGACAAACTCCTCAAGGTTTTGGACGACAATACGGTGATTGCGACAACCGCCAGCAAACGCATCGCGCATATAGTTAAGAGTCTTAAGAATTTTGCCCGGCTTGACGAAGCTGAGTTTCAACGCGCCAGCATCGAAGAGGGACTCGATACCACGTTGACACTGGTGCATCACGAATTCAAAAATCGGATTGAGATCTTTCGCGAATATGGATCAATTCCGCCGATACTCTGTTTCCCCAACGAGCTTAACCAGGTATTCATGAATCTTCTGGTGAATGCCTCTCAGGCAATACCGGATAAGGGCACTGTAACAGTCAAGACTGCCAAGGACCGCGACTGGGTATACGTCACCATCGCCGACAGCGGCGTGGGAATCCCGCCGCAGAATCTGAAGCGTATTTTTGATCCGGGGTTCACCACCAAAGGAGTTGGAGTGGGGACGGGTCTGGGCCTATCGATCTCTTATAACATCGTCAAGAAACACGACGGGGAGATTTCAGTGACGAGCGCCTTGGGCTCTGGCACTGAGTTTACGATCAAGCTGCCGCTTCGAACATAAGACAGTGCTGTAAGCCTTTGGCGACAAGATAATTGCAGGTGGATTCGCCTGCTTCAAAAACAGGCAATATCTTGAGTGCTCTCGCGTATAATATTCGAAATGTGAAACTCGGGTCGTTAATACGCCAATTTGAATAACGGGAGTGTTAAGTGAACAAATTCTTGATTGTGATTCTGATCATATCGATCGTTGGAAATGTCGTAGGTTTGTTTTTCGCCTACAAATATCGCAAGCTTGGGTACCGCGTTGCCGCGCTTCAAGACGCAGTCGCCGGTTCGGGGCGGGTAGTCAGCGACTTGACCGATCGGATTGAGGCTGGGTATTCAAAACGCCTGCTCTTCGTCCACCACTCAGTTGGGCAAGGCATGCTTGACGAGGGTGGCCTGACAGACAGTCTTCTGAATATGGGCATCTTTGTGAAGGGAGCTACGTATGGCGATGAAATCGGTCAGAAGACCGATATGTGCGATTGGCTGCCCAAGTTCACTTCGAATTTCAAGAAGCTTATTGAATTCAAGAATCATCCCGACCAATACTACAAAGATGGTCGCACCAACGATGTAATCGTGTTTAAGTCTTGCTATCCGAATAGTCATATTGAATCACAAGGTTCGGGCGCAGGAAGCGCAAGTAGCTCTGAGAAGACAGTGCAGAACTACAAGGCGACTTTCTCAGAACTTGCAGCGGAATTTCGCAAGTACCCTGACAAGCTGTTTGTCTATATGACCTATCCACCGCTGACGCCTCTTGAAACGACTCCTGAAGCTGCAACTCGGGCGCGTGAGTTTAATAATTGGCTGCTGAAGGAGTTTCTCCCAAATTACCAAAGAGAGTCGGGTTTGCAGAATTTCCAGATTTTCGATCTCTTTGACGTGCTTGCGGGCGAGGACAATGTCCTGCGCAGGCAGTTTCGAAGAGAGGATGAGCGCGATTCGCACCCGAACACACTTGGCAGCAAGGAAGCGACTCGGCGATTCATGGAATTTTTCAGTCCGATTTGGAAAAACTGGCAAAGCCGGGTAGCCGGCAGCACCCAATCCGAAAAGTCGAAGATCAGCTCTTAGGGGTGGTCTGATTGCTGGCGCTGAAGTCGCGCCAAACTCTGAAATCAGCTATCTTTCGGACTTCCCTGCGCTCAAAATTCTCGATAAAGCGATCAACAAGGAGCTGAGTCGAGAGAATTCCGACAAACGCCATATTGTCCTTGAATGACATTTGCGTTTGCGCCTGTTTGCGGCATTTCTCGTGCAGTTTGGCTACCATGATGGGATTGAACACACCGGCTTTCTTTACACTCTGTTCCGACAATAGCTCAGTGACATAGTCGGGTGGTTGTGCCTGAGTGAAGCAACTGGAGTCCGGCGCCATGTAAGGTTGCTTCGGACGCTTCAGTATGGCCTCAGGCAAGGCTCCCTTCATGGCTTTCTTCAATACCCATTTTTCCTTTAGCCCGAAGAGTTTGTGATGTGGCGGGATTTTGGCTGCCAGTTCAATGACCCGATGATCGAGAAATGGATAGCGACCCTCGACAGCGTTGGCGGCAGCCATGCGGTCCCCTTGCGATGATAACAAGTATCCCGAGAGCAGAGACTTCGCTTCGAGGAATTGCGCGCGCGACATGTGGTGCCATTGATAGAATTGCTGTGGCAAGGTATGGGCAAAGGCGTTGAGCGGGTCGAATGATTCTGCTTCGCTTTTGAGTTCGCCGTTGTAGAAGTCCTTCACCCGAGACGTCGTTTTGATTCTCAGCATGTGCGAGTAATAGTAACGCTCTGTATCGGAGAGACCTTCCTTGTAGAATTCTTCCAGGAAATAATTCGAGCGCACTTCACTCAGGGGTAGGGTTGGATAGAGGCGTTTGAGGAGCAACGCCCGGAATTGCGAATCGGGATTGCGCGACCAGAAGAGCCGGATCTTGGTTTCCTTGAAAATATCGTAGCCACCGAAGATTTCATCTGAGCCCTCTCCAGTCAGTACGACCTTGAATCCGGTATCATTCACAAGCCGAGAGAGCAGATACATTGGAGCCGGCGCGGTCCGCAGAATGGGCCGTTCGGTGTGCCAGATCACATCAGGGAAGACTTCAGCAATATCGGCGTAACTGCACTGAACAGAATGATGATTGGTGCCAAGCTGTGCAGCCATCTGTTTTTGATAGTTTGATTCATCGAAGGCGGTGTCGCCGAAAGCAATTGAAAAGGACTCGAGGCGATTCGGGGTGAATTCCTTAACAAGAGCTGCGATGGCGGAGGAATCAAGGCCGCCAGAGAGGTACGCGCCCACAGGCACATCAGCGCGGAGGCGCAGGCGAATTGAATCGACCAGCAAGGCATGAAGTTCTTCCGCCCAGGAATCTGCTGAGCGGCTATTGTCGCAGTGATCAGGATACTCCATTGCCCAGTAGCGATTAGGCGTGAAATCGCCAGAACCTATTTCGAGATAGGAGCCGGCTTCAAGCTCGCGGACTCCAGCGAAGACAGTCCGAGGCGGAGCGCAGGTCCACCAGGTGAAGACCTGGTCGAGCCCAGCCGTGTCGAGGCTTCTCGGCATCGTAGGATCGGCGAAGAGCGCCTTGATTTCGGAAGCGAAATAGAATCTACCCGCATGCATTGTGTAGAATAGCGGTCGCTTGCCCATGCGATCGCGGGCGAGAAACAGCGTGTGCTGATTCCGGTCGTAGATGGCAAAAGAAAACTGGCCATTGAATTTTTGGACACAGTCCCTGCCCCATTGCTCGTAGGCGTGGACTATAACTTCGGTATCGGAGTGTGTGCGGAATTTGTGTCCCAGCGCTTCAAGTACCGGGCGTAGCTCGACATAATTGAATATCTCACCATTGAAAGTGATCCAAACCGTTTCATCTTCATTGCAGAGAGGCTGCTGCCCGGTAGATAAATCAATAATGGATAGTCGTGCGTGCCCGAGAACGCATTTGTCATCCAAAAAGACCCCAAATTCATCGGGGCCACGATGGCGAATTGAGGAGACCATCCTGACAATCAATTCTTTGTCAGGCGGGCGCGTGCTTTCGATCTGAAAATATCCGGCAATTCCACACATAGTCTTAAGTCAGGTCGGCAATGCCGATCAGGCTCCCGTCAGTTGTTGTTTCAGCAATGGTCTGTTGACTTTTCCTGATTGATATTTCGGCAACGAGTCGACGACGTTTATGGTTTTCGGAACCTTAAAATCCGCAAGCGCTTTGCGGCAGTGCAGGAGCATTTCCCGCTCATCCGAGTGCGCTCCTGGTTTCAGCACGATAACCGCTTTGATCGCCTCGCCAAGAAACGGATCAGGAACCCCGACGACGCATGCTTCCAAGACCTTGGAGTTGGACAGAAGACACTCCTCGACCTCCTTGACACTGACGCGATTGCCACCGGCCTTGATAATCTCTTTTTTGCGTCCAACAATGTATAGGAAGCCGTCAGCGTCCTTATATCCGAGATCGCCGGTACATAGTTGGCCATCACGGAGTACTTCACGTTCTTCGTTCGGCTGGCGCCAGTAGCCCATCATAACATTATCCCCAGCGACAACCAACTCGCCGGTGGCTCCTGGCGGCAACTCCTGACCCTGGTCGTCCATGATCTTCACCTGAATTCCACTCAGCGGGATTCCGATTGAACCAAGTTTGTCCGTCAGTCGTGGAGGAGGCAAGTATGTCACGCGAGGAGCAGCTTCAGTCTGGCCGTACATGATGAATACTTCTTTGTCAGGAAACGCCTGGACGAGCGATCGAATCACTTCAGGGGCCATAGCTCCTCCTGCCTGCGTAAAATAGCGCAGGTGCGGGAGTTTTCTGCTGGCCAATGTAGACTTGCCGAGCAGAATCATGAAGTTTGACGGTACGCCGGAGAAGCCGGTGCACTTCTGCTCCTCGAGTGTATTCAGAACTGTTTCCGGGTACATAAAGCGATTGTCTATGACGAGGCATGCGCCGCAGGCTATCGCGGTGAGAAGCAGTGAATTGCCGTAGATATAATAGAACGGCAGGATTACCAGCGTCCGATCTTCCTTGGTCAATCGAAGATACTCGACGGTAGCGAGAGTATTGCTGATGAGATTCAGGTGAGAAAGCATGACGCCCTTGGAAGAGCCAGTACTACCTGATGTGTAGAAGATAGCCGCCAAGTCGTGCCGCTTCCCGTTACGAACGATTGACAGTTCCTCGTCCGCAGGCAAAGTCGGAGCCGCAAACGAGGGCTTGTAGGACTCAATCGCCATAAACTGGTCATAAACAGCAATGGGTGGAGCCAATTCCCCGAGATTGAGGCTGCTATCGGAGAGCAAGAGCTCTACGGTACATCTTTGATCGAATAGTTCTTTCAGTTTGCGTCGAAATCGCGATTGCGCGATCAGGATTTTTACTCCGCAATTTTCGAGAATGTAGCGCAACGACTCGCCGCTGATTGAAGTGTCCAGCGGCACGACGACATAGTCCGATTGCAGAACTGCAAAATAGGCAATCGTGTACTCGACAGAATTTTCCATCAAGAGGGCAATGCGCGATCCGTTACTGAGCTGAAAACCGCGTAAATGCTCAGCCAGCCTCGCCGCCGCTGCAGAGAGTTCTCGATAAGTGATGCTTCGGTTTTCGTCGACTACGGCGATTCTCTCGGGGTGTAGTTCACTACTTCGGCAGAGGAACTGATCGAGTTTCATGTGATCATCCATCCTTGCGGAAATAGTCTCATTGAGGCAAGCGTACGGCTCCAATTGCCTACTGGCCGGACTTGCTCCTGATAAAGGCGATGAGGTTTTCGACGCTGTCCAAGTTGGTAGGCAGCATCTCGTTATCGGCGACGGTTACCTTGTATTGCTGTTCAAGAAACCCCGTTAGTTCGAGGATACCCATTGAGTCAATGATGCCACGGCGCATGAACGAATCGGAATCAGTGAATTTGACGCTCTCGTCTCCCAGTAAATAAGAATCGACGATGAACTTTCTGATCTCCGTTCGGACTTTCTCGGTATTAAACTCCATACTCTTCCTTATTAAGCAATGTGACAAATCCGATTGAAAGCGCTCTACCGATTAGTGGCTAGGTTAGGCGCCTGCGTCAAGCTCCAGCGGTTGCATACGTAATGGTTCAGTTGCGCGAATCTTGCGCGCGATATGTGCATAGCCGTGTTCAACTTCCTGAATCGACAATCCAAGGACCTTTGCCGCTTCAGCCGCCGGGACATTCGTTTCCATTGCGTGCCAGAGCATGTCCATGCGGTAGAAATCGAGGCCAAAGAAGAACTCTTCCTGAGTCGATCCGGCACTGTATGTATCCGTCGTGGGAACTCGTTTGATGATATCGGCCGGCACACCCAAGTATTCTGCGAGTTGGTAGACCTGAATCTTGTAGAGATGAGCGATCGGCTTGAAATCCGCACCGCCATCCCCGTACTTTACGAAGAAGCCCTGCATGTGTTCGTCTTTGTTGCCTGTTCCGGCGACGGCCCAGTTGCGCTTTTCGGCATGGTAGTAAAGCGTAGTCATGCGCAGCCGCTGTTTCAGATTGGAAGCAGCCACAACCTGGGCATAAACTGACGGTGTCATTCGCTTGACCATTGGCTCGCCGCCCGGCTTCTGGATCATCAGGTGGAAGAAATTGAAGGTATCCTTGGTCAAGATGTTTTCAGGGATGGTGATCTTGCACTTGTAGCTACTATCGTATTCGGGAAACAGCTCCCGAATTGCTTCATCGCGTTTTTCGTAGCAGCCCATCCCACGCAAACCGCCGGTGATCTCTTCCTTGATCGCCTCGAATCCGAACTGCTGTGCCAGCTTGCGGGCCAGCATCTCGCTCTCGCCTGAGGACTCCTGTTCCGGCATCATTATGCCGAGAACGCGGTTTGGACCAAGTGCACGGGCACAAAGAGCTGATACAACGGTCGAATCGATGCCGCCGGAGATACCGACGACAGCGCCGGTCTTCTTGAGATCATCACGAATTTGTCGACGAATCGTCGAGCAGATGTGCTCAGTGACTTTTGCCGCGTCGAGTTTAAGGATGTCTTTATGGAAACTCAATCTCTATCCTTTGCCAGTGTCAATTTTCTCTTCCTCAATTCTATTCCAGAAATAGTATCGGACAAGAGAGCAAGTATCTGCAACCTGCCCGAACCTAATTATTCGAAGACAACCTAGGTCATCTCCCTACACTTGCGCGAAGCTTCTCCAGCCCCTCGATTCTGGGCATTGTACCTACCACAGCGAATCCAAGAGCCTGTTCAGCATCATCGACTTTTTTGATCGAATTGTCAAAGAATTCCGCGACGATTACTGCTCCTACTCCAAGGCTGATGCCCACGAGCAAACCGAGCAAGACAATCATCTTCTTGTTGGGCCAGATAGGCGATAACGGAAGGCGAGCAGGTTCAACAACCCGGAATTTCGACTCCATGAGCAATGCCTGGGAGATCTGTGTTCCTTCCTGCGACAGTTTGAATTGATCACGCAATATGCGGGCAGCCTCGATTTCTCTTGTCAGGGTCTCGATTCTGGCTCGATAACCCGGCATCAGGCCAACGCGACGTTCAAGATCGGCCAGCGCCAATTGGAGGTTATTCTTGTACGAATACAGTGTTTCGAGGCGCAGCCGCGACCCAAATAGCGTTATCAAGTCGTTTTTTGCTGACTCCTGCACCTGGCCAAACCGGTTACGCACCAACTGCGCAACTTCTTCGTCTATGTCACTGGCCAATCCGTAAAGACGGACCTTGAACGTTACCAGACTGGGTGTGTTCCACGAGTATTTCTGCATCATATCCAGCATCGATGCTAACAGCTTGCCAATTTCGGACTTCTTTTCTGTCAGAGTCGGTGTTTCTTCCAGAGTGGGAATCGTACCCGACGTCTGGGACATGCGAATTTGCGCATCTGAAATCTCTTTTTCCTTCTGACCGATCTCCTGACCTATTGCCTGGATTTCCATATTGATCTGCTTGCGGTTCTCAAGGGAAGCCACGGTTTCATCCAGGCCAACACGGAGCAATTCCTTTTCAAGGTCAGTTTTCTGAAGAATTTTTGTCTGAAGATCACGGTCGTAAGTTTCAAGTTGATCAGAGGAGAAATCGGACGAGGCGGAAATTGTGCGTGATTCCTGTTTGGTCTTCTCCTGAATGAAGATATCCCCCAGATTCTGCACAATCAGTTTGGCCTGTTCAGCATTCGAGGATTGCGCCTGAATTCTCACTTGATTGATTCCGGCGAACTCGATTCGGATACGGTTTCTCAGACTTTCGAGTAACAGGTCGAATTTCAGTTCCTCGATTGGAACGTCCGGTCTATTGACTTGCATCTTGCGGGCTTGCATTTCAATTCCGGGGTCCTTGTCGAGTCCCATATTTTGGACCAACTGCTGAATAAACGGCGCCGAGACTATTTCATTTTGAAGGCTCTGTAGTTCGCGCGCCATAGTCTCTGGGCTGCCGCCAATCGCCGAGCCGGCTCCGCCGATAAGACGCTGGATGTCCTGGGAAAGGCGCACCGGCTTTTCCATGAAGATCGTAACGGATGCCTGGTAGAC
Organism: uncultured Ignavibacteria bacterium; assembly: GCA_964552775.1. Classification (GTDB taxonomy): domain Bacteria; phylum Zixibacteria; class MSB-5A5; order CAIYYT01; family CAIYYT01; genus JADJGC01. The sequence continues at coordinate 88,463 of CAZKIH010000007.1, forward strand.
TGGGCTGAGATAGAAGGTGCTGACTGCGGTAACTGCCGTTACGAGGACGATGGGGATGGCAACGAGCCATTTCCTCTTCCAGACAATAGCAAGAACGTCTCGAACATAGAAAGTTTTCGCTTGCCGGGAATTTTCCAAACCAGACTTCTCCTTAAGCAATTCGGCACGTCCTGTCTAAACCCGCTCGCACGATTTGGCCGCTTGATATTCTGACAACCATTGTACGTATCGGCAATATTCTATATCCATGAATAAAATCAAGAACAACTTGCGGCTGCCCAGGGTGAACCGCCATCCGCCAGAGGCCAAACGGAGATATGTCCGCTGCTCAGGCGAATGGAACAAGTGTCTTTCATTGTGCTGGAAAATGAGGAGTCTATTTTGGACTTTGCCTATCGACTTCTGCGTCGCAACAGTGTCCCGAATCCCATCAGACCGGCTCCAAACAAGATTACGGAAGCAGGTTCCGGCACTTCTGCCGCTCCGCCTTCGGTTCCCGATTCGTAGTCGAGCATGAGAATAGCCCGATCAATCCTCAGGCTGCTTTCTCCTGCAAAAACGGTAACATCGAGAAAACCATCATCCCAGTAACCTGGATTGTCGACAGCGCCAATATTGTAGGTTGTATTGTCAAGAAACGTGTGACTTAGAGCGTCCCAGTTCCATGTGCCTTCGATGTTCACGATGTTGTTACGTCCGTCCACATATGCGGCATCTATGAACAACTTTGCGGCCGTAACGTTACTGCCGGGTGCAGAAAGATTAGGGAGCAAGTGACTCCAATGAAGATTGGATTGAAGAGAGGATGCACCACCAAACCACGCTCCACCAAGAGCACCGTCGGCGAATGAACCTTCGTAAAAATCAATCGAGGATGCATAGTCATACGTGTGATTATCGCCATTGAAAGCGTAGCTGATTCCGCTGGAAAAGGTCCAGTCGAAATAAATGCTTTGTGAGGCGCTGTAGGCAAAAACGTTGGTCGTCGCGCATATCAACAGTGCTGCCGTTACAATTAATGATTTGATTCGGTAATTTGACATTTCGTATCCTGCTTTAAGAAATTGTTGCCCTAATATAAAACGTATACGATTCTCGTCAATGTTAATTTGCAGATTCTTACACAAAAAAGGCGAGGCCGACTGTGAGAAGACGGCCTCAAGAATTTCACTCTGAAAACTTAGTTACGCTGCGTTCTTTCTGCGATTTCGAAGCTTTGCTCCTAATCCGGCCAGTCCAATTCCGAATAGAACCATGGTGGCGGGCTCGGGAACGTTTTCATACTGCTTTTCCAGCAAGTCATTGCCACACTCAAGAGTTTGGTGGAAAGTAATCTTGCCCGAACCAAATTCTGACAACAGCGACTTGGAGAATCTGTATTCCCATACGTAGGTTCCGCTGCCGCCGCCGAACATTGGGCTGCTTTCAAGGGAAGCGTCATAGGTCTTGAGGATGTCTACTGTGCCGACGGTTGAGCCAGTGCCGACGCGCCAAGCGCCTGCTGCATTTCGAATCGATGTGTAGTTGTAGTAGGTTCCTGGTTTATTCGAAATGCCGTTCCAACTGGCGACATCGACCAGACGGCCATCAGACGTGATAGCATAGTCGTACATGCCGCCGCCGAATCCGAAGAACAAGTCGCCGCGGCCATATGTCTGATTCCAGCCGGTGGAATACGCCCCCTCGCTAAACGATGACGTAACACTTAGGTAAACAAAGTTGTCGTCGTAAGCGAAATTAAGACCTTCGATATCAAATTTCTCACCGCCCTCACCCAAGTTTCCGGGAGATGGCAACGAACCAACACCACCGGGGTAGTTGATTTCGGATGAGTTGTTATGCTCGTCAAAGTATGCTGAGCCAAAATCGTAGTAGGACCAACTGAAGCCGCTTGCGGAAGAGACGCAGAGGATCGACGCCAATGCAAGGCCGGCTAAGAACGTTTTCGACATGATGTCCTCCACGGGTTCACTTGAAACAGTCAAATCTATCTACGCTTCTGGATTAAGCAATAGCCATGCCAATCCTCGGTTCAGAATGGAATCTCATAACTAATAATTAGACAATAACTTGCGAATTTCCAATGAAGACCTCGCGACCTTGCATATGCAAAAGCGTTCAGAATATTGACACTTTTAACTTCCGTAATGCTAGTTTTCTACATCACTATGTGTTGGAGCACCTTAGGTATTATTTATAGTGTAAGACATTACGTACATATCATTATCTCTATAATTTCTATCGACTTACTCTATTTTTGAACTATCATGATGTGCGTGAATCACTAAGATGATCAATTCTCTTGTCAGGATGGGAATAATCAGTTGATTCGTTGCATGAAATCGAAGGCTCATATCTTCCTCGCTGTACTTGCCCTCTTGGCTGTCGTCTATGTACTCGATGGCGTAGACATTCCGGCTCAGTCGCGTGTGATGCGAGAGTTGACAAATGCCGGGCATGCACCTCTTTTTGGCGTGCTTTCCATTGCGATGCTGATTCTCAGCAGGTCGATTCTCGTCAAGATTAAGAAACCCGTCCAACATTACGTTATAGCAGGTGTAGCGAGCCTGTTAATTGGAGTTGCAACCGAGGTCGGTCAGATACTCACCCCGCGTGATGCAAGCCTTCTTGACATGCTATACAATACCGTGGGCATCGTGAGCTTTCTTGCCTGCTGGGTGACATTCGATGGCAAGATGCGCGGTTATGTGGTGCTCGAAAGCCCGACAAAACGAAACTTGATTCGTCTCACTTCAATCCTCATCTTTGCCACCGCATTTTTGTCTTTCGGCACGGTCGCGCTTGCGCATGCACACCGCAGAGCTCAGTTCCCTATGATCTGTGACTTCGATTCAGTCTGGGACAAGAGCTTTGTTCTGGGCTCCCATGCAGTCATTGAATTTCAGGCACCGCCTGACAAGTGGAGTTCAAACCTCAGCAATGGCGTCTGCTTCTGGAAGACGGAACCTGACCAGCTTTCGGCAGTGACGATTCAGTATCCTTATCCGATCTGGACCGGTTATGGCAGCTTGGTGATAGAGATCTTCTCGCAACTATCATCGCAAACTACTGTCTCATTGCGAGTAAACGATGTAAGACACAACTTTGAGCTTTCCGATCGCTATAACACGGAACTTGTTGTCACACCGGGGCCGAATCGTTTCTCGATCCCAATCGCGGATATCGAGAATGCGCCGACAGACAGGCTGATGGACTTGACGAGTATTGCGTCGATCATCATATTCGCCCCGCCAAGCAGGTCGAGCCAAACGCTGTTTCTTGATAATATTGGGCTCGAATAAGGACATCACTCTATTATATCATCCGAAAGCACGAGGCCGGCTGCTCAATTGAGCGCCGGCCTCGTGTGGGTTCCCTCTTTGGAAAACTTAGCGCCGCACGATCAGCTTTCCCGAAATGGTCTTGTCATCCACATGCACATACCACAAGAACACGCCGGAACCGAGTTTTTCGCCGACCGAGTTGCGAACATCCCAAGTGTAGTCGCCCGCAAGGTTTGAGATTTCTCTCACTTGATCGCCAGAGGAGGTGTAGACCTCAAAGCGGGACCCGACGGGGAGATTATGGACGATGACTCCGCCCTCCGCGTATGCGAAAGGATTGGGAGAAACATAGACGGGTGCCACAACCGAGAAACTAACTGTCTGGCTGTAATCGCTACTGCCGCGTTTAGCTCTCCAATAGTAGACTCCCTCAGTCAAGATGATGTCAGGGGTCCAGGACGCTTGATTGCCGGCAGCCTTTGCGGTGCCCGCAGCATAAATATCTTCAAACGAATTCGATTTCGATAGCTCAAACAGGCAAGTCAAAGACGTGTCGCTCGCACCAGACCAGGAGATGACGAATAAGGGTTGGACGAACTCGACCGTAGAGCCACTGAGTGGCGCCACCACATTTGGTGCGTCTTCGACATCAAGTACGAGTAGCTTCTGGTAAAACATCTCGGGCGCGCACCAATCCGACGAATGCGTGCTGTCAGTGGCGCGGGCTATCCACCAGTAATATTGATCTGGCGCAAGGTCCGTGCTGGTAATTGCGCTCGTTTGGCTTGCCCCCTGTGCGATTCCCGATATACTCTCAACCAGCACTGTCAAGAGCGAATCAGAATAGACCTGGAAGTCATACGTAAGCGAATCACCGTCCGGATCGGAGCTGTTTTGGACGACGAACTGGTGAACCGATCCGAATATTGTATCACCATCGATGGGAGATACGGGCACCGGCGTTGGCGGTCTGCGGTTTGAGCGGAAGCTTCTTGTTGCGGAATATGACGACCAAGTTTGCCCGTCATAGGAGCGCGAACGCCAGGTGTAACCGGTTTTCGCCACCAAGGTATAGGTCGAAGTCCAGGAAGTAGTCCCTGCACCTTGCGTCGTCATGGGAGATTGTGCCAGAAGCGTCGTAGTGTTGGCATTGTACAGGTAGAACTGATAGGTCAGGACATCGCCATTGGCGTCAGTCGCATTGCCCACTACGAGATCCGGCGTGAAATCGATTACGCGGCTACCATTGGTGGGTGACTGTGGGAGCGGGGCGCCGGGAGCTGTATTTGGAGCAACGGCCATCGACCTGTACGCTGCATAGCCGGAATAGAGTGCACCATCGTATGCTCGTGCCCGCCAATAGTAGGTTGTGCCGCTGTTGAGTATCGGAGTAACAGTCCAGGAAGTCGTCCCGGTACCCTGAGCGATTCCCGTCACTTGGGCCACGATTGTTGTGAATGCCGAGCTTGTTGCGACTTGGAATTCGTAGGTGATTGTATTGCCCTCGGCGTCAGTCGAATTGGTCACAACAAGTGAAGGAGTTCTGCTCACCTGTGCTCCCGCAGCCGGACTCGACAGGGCCGGAATCGTTGGTGCAGAATTGACCAACACGCTAAACGACCGACTGGTCGAATAACTCGAATAGACTGTTCCATCATAAGCTCGGGCGCGCCAATAGTAAGTAACACCACTGGTCAGGTTTGTGCTTACAACCCAGGAAGTCGTTCCACCGCCACCTTGAGTTACTCCCGTTACCTGGGATGTAATTGTGCCGAAGCCAGCCGAGGTCGAGACCTGGAATTCGTAGGTAATGGGATCGCCATCAGCATCCGTCGAGTTAGTTACAGTAAGGGTCGGTGTCAACGTTGTGACAGTGGCTCCATTTGCTGGAGCCGACGGTCCAGGCGCAGTCGGCGCCGAATTAGTATCTACCGATACACCACTGAGCAACTCAAGTTCACTGAGCCATACCACTGCCGGATAAGTTGTCGGGCCGCCATTGGTAGGCTGGAAATAGCGCATTCGTGAAGTCGTAACAGGTGTGATATCTACGAATGTGCAACTGTCAACCAAAGCGTTGTTGACAGTCGTCACATCGACGAAGGCGGTGCCGTTCCATACCTGCAACCGGAATTGTTGGGAGGTCATCCAAGCCTGCCGCAACTCGTTCCATGCCCAATACACGGCCACTCGGTCGATTTCGCGATTTGTTCCGAAGTTGATTTCGACCCAATGAGACTGCGTGGCACTCTCGGCGGCCCATGTTGACGCCTCTGCTCCAAAGGGATCCAGTTCGCCGTCTGTGATGCGTGTGGAGTCGTATCCCGGGTATGTACTCGAAACTCGGGGAGCCAGACCGGCTGCGACATCGTTCAGTGTCGTGAATTCCATGTCGCCACTAAGACCTTCATTCCCGGCGGCATCCTGCGACCGAACCTGGAAGTGATAGGTGGTTAGTGAATCAAGTCCGGACAAGAGCTGCTCGTGCTGAGTCACCAGAGTCGGGTCCTCCGTTGTCGAAGTCCCATAGGATGTGCTGGTGCCATAGTCAATCAGCGACGTAGCAGGCTCGTTAGTGGTCCACGAAATCAGGGCTGAATTGTGCGTGACGTTGGTTGCGGTCACGCTTCCGATCGTGGGAGCGTTAATATCGACTGCGACCGGAGTAAAGGTTCGACTGGCGCTCCAACTTCCCCAACCGCAAGAATTCTGTGCGCGAACGCGCCAATAGTAAAGCGTGCTGGCAGTTAAGCCGGATGCTGAGTAGGTCGAAGTTGCAGGCTGTTGATCGACAGCGGTGCTGGAGAAATCCGAGTTGTTATCGACCTGGACCTGATACAGAGTCGCTCCTGAGACGTCGCTCCAATCAAGCGCAACAGGTTGAACAACGTTTAGCGCACCGTTTGCCGGAGTGTTGAGGGTAGCGACTCCCGGAAGGGTACATCCAGTAGTAAAGGATCTTGAGGTACTCCAGCTACCCCAACCGCAGCTACTCTGGGCACGCACGCGCCAATAGAATGTCGTTGCATCAGTTAGACCGGAGGCGGAGAATGTAGAGGTCGCCGATTGTTGGTCGATGGTCGTGCTGGCGAAATTTGAGTTGTTGTCGACTTGGACCTGGTAGTTGGTCGCTGTCGCTACGTCGTTCCAGTCGAGCACAATTGGCTGTACCAGGTTTGTCGCTCCGTCTGCCGGAGTCGCGAGCGTAGGTGCGACTGGCAGCGTGCATGCTGTGGTAAACGAACGTGTGGCGCTCCACGAACCCCAGCCGCAGGCGTTCTGAGCGCGAACGCGCCAGTAGTAAACAGTACCTTCGGCCAACCCAGAGGCGGCGTAAGTTGATACAGCTACCTGCTGGTCCAAAGTAACGGACGAGAAGTCAGAATTGTTGTCGACCTGGACCTGGTAGTTTGTTGCCGTTGCGACATCGGCCCAGTCAAGCGCCACAGGCGCAGCCACGCCGGTTGCGGCGTTGGCTGGGCTGACGAGCGTAGGTGTCACAGGTGTCGAGCACGCTGTAGAAAACGTGCGAGCGGATGTCCAACTTCCCCAGCCGCAGGAATTCTGAGCTCTTACCCGCCAGTTGTAAGTCGTGGAAGCATTCATGCTGGATCCGGAATAGGTCGAGGTCACGGATTGTTGATCAATCAATGGGCTTGAGAAGTCCGATGAATCATCGACCTGAATCTGATAATTCGTGGCTCCGGCAACATCGCTCCAATCAAATACTACCGGTTGAGCCAATCCTGTCGCTCCATTTGCAGGAGATGTCAAACTTGCAGTCGCCGGCAGGCTGCAGGTGAGCGTGAAATTCCGGCTGGTGGTCCAGCTTCCCCATCCGCAACTATCCTGCGTGCTTACGCGCCAGTAATAGGTCGAAATGCTCGGCAGGCTGACAACGGTATATGTTGAGATTGAGCCTGATACATTCTGGTCGACATCAGGGCTGGCGAATGCCGGATCCGTGTCTACCTGCACACGATAACCGGTGGCAGCACCATAGTCGGTCCAGTCGAGGACGACCGGCAGCAACAAATTCAAAGCCCCATTGACCGGTGATGACAGGCTCACAATTCCACTCGGAGTACATGATCCGAGTACGCCACTTTGAATGGCGCCAAATCTTCTCCATCTCGCGCCTCCGTACGTCCGATCCATATCGGCAGCTTTTGGTTGACGCGAATAGTCGCCCCCAGCAAGATTATTGAAATCCTGATTGGAGGCATTTAGCGTGGTGTCCGAGTTTTTGTCAAAGCCTTGTGCTCGCCATTGAGTCCAACTGTACTTGACATAGTTCTGGTCGGCAAGCCCCCCCACTGAAAACGTATCAGCGTTGTCGACGTAATAGAGGTTGGAATCAATGATTGTGGGGAATGACGGGTTCCCGAGGTCGTCATCTGTTAGATTGCAGTTGTCCCGCGTGTTACCATAGATGACGTTGTACTTAAATTGGCAATTGCGTTTTCTGGTGGATCCGAGTGAATTCGACCAGAGAGTTGTGAACGGCATACCAACGTTGATGAAGGTGTTGTTGTAGACGTAGAAGTCATTGTCGGTACCGGACCCAGGCATCAGGGCGATACCTTTACCATTCGGATGATCCTTGAAAATGTTGCCGTAAATCCATTCATCGTTCTGCTCGCGCCACAACATTATTAGTGGCTTGCCGAAGTGAACACTGTTGTTCCAGGACGGTGCTTCGTCGTCAACCGTGAACAGGTTGTAACGGAAGGTGTTTCCATAGTTTTCATAAGGATTATCATTCTTGTGGTAGATACCAGCGAGCGTCTGGAAACCGTAGAACACGCATGATTCGACGATCATTCCATCGGCAGAATATAACGTTATTGCGGATCCCCACTCGCGAGTAATCGATGATCCGCTCATTGCATAACAACTACCAAGCGAGCAGGCAACAACGCGCCAATCATTGTGGAAAGTATTATCTGTACCGGTATAGATGTTGCCGGGATTGATGTTTCCCATACCGGCGCTTGGGCCGATCTTGCAGTGTGAGACAGTGATGTTATCGCAGCCGTCATCGGCGGTTATTCCTCTGTGGTTGCCATATTTGAACTCGAGTCCCAGGAATGTCACATAGTCGACATCAATCAATCGGACAGAGTGGAGCGCGGCCGAACTGCTGTTCGTATACGAACCGCTGCCTGATTGGGATCCACTACTTGTGTTGTTCTTTTCAACCGATGAATTCGCAGGATTGCTGCCATCACGCAGTCGAACACGGATGCTGCTGCCATCACGCCAAAATTCTCCGCGCGCTAAACTTGAGCTGGAGTTGTTAAGGAGGATATACTCGCCGTTGAAAATCATGTCGGTTGCAGTGATCCCCGAAGTTGCCGACGTGTAGATCTCGCCTGAGAAATTTGACCAACCGGTGATTTGGGTACTCGCATAGATCTTGGCAGGGTGATTTGTGACCGGCGTTTCGCCCGGGCTTGCCCACGAGGAACAGGCATAGATCGTATTGCTTGTCGAATTTCCGCTGATCGGAATCAACGTCAGGCCGCGCCAGATACCGCTGCCGAAGTAGACCGTGTCCCTTGATTGCGTCGAGCTGTTGACCTTGGTGATCGTTCTCCAGGCCGTAGCCCATGAGGTTCCGTTGTTGGAGTCATTGCCGGACAGGCTGACATAACGCCTCGTGGCTGCGTCCAGCGACGTCACCATGAAGATCTGAATCAAGACGATTAATAGGCATCTTAAGACAAACATAGAATCTCCTCGTAGCGATATTACAAATCAATCGGAGTCTATTAACACGCAAGACTCATTCCAAAGCAGTATCCATACTACTCTTCCAATACTATTGTCGGCCAACACCTTGCATTGCCCCATCCGGGCGTCGGCGATTTAAACACACAAACAGCTGTTCAATCAGCAACATCAGTTCACCGTTTGAACAGGCGAAAACTCACGTCTTACCGGCAGTCCGTTGGACTTCCCGAGAAGATCTTCTGTCGCCGGCTACCCGCGTGATGTAGTGCGAGACTCCGGCATGAGCTCTCGCGGCGAGGTATACCATGTACAGAAACACAAGTTCAACGAGATGCCGGGCACTTCGGAATCGTATTGATCGATGGATTGCTGCCGCGATGGGCACCGCCGGCAGCGCGAGCAGCAGCAGAGCGGGTAGTCTTCCGCTAATGACAAGTGGCAAGACGGCCAATGTAAACAAGATCGATAACGCGAAAGCGATCGTTAGTATTGAAGAGAGCTCGATTCCCTGCGATCCAAGTGTTACGAATGCACTCGTGGCGTGCCATTTGTGTTTCCGGTAGAAGTCCTTAACTCCCTTCGGATTTCCGAGATGGACGGACCTTATTCCCGGATCCTCCACAATCGCAAATCCAGCTTGTTTCAGGCGATAGGCGAGATCGCAATCTTCGTCTGTCTTCAGGTCCTCCCTGAAACCGTTTATCTCTTCGAAAGCCTCTCGCCTGACGATCAAGTTCCCGGAATTTATGTAGCGAGGCTGATGTCTTCCCTGATGTCGTGGAAGATACCATGCTCTCTCGATCCAGGTGGATATCGCCGGCACTTCGTATTTTGCACCCGTTGCATGAGTCTTGGGGTCGCATAATACATCGCATACACAACTGCGCCAACCTGGCTGAATTAGACAATCCGAGTCAACAAAAGCGAGCAGATTGCCGCTGGAGCTTTCTGCACCGCGGTTTCGGTTGAACGCAATTGAGACCCCAGGGAATGAAAGAACCTGCAATCCGCTGTAGCCGGAAAGTATCTTGAGAGTATCGTCGGTGGAGCCATTGTCCACGACACGCAACTCATCTTCAGGTGTCATTTCGGCGAGGATGTGATCTATGCAATTGGCGATATAACTCTGAGAATTCAACACCGGCACAATGAAGCTTATCTTATCAGATGTCCTATTCACACTCACAAATCCTCATGTTGACCATAAAACCAATCAGCGATTGACGGCTCCAGCTACGCTGCCAGTCTTCGATTCTTACAAGTATCGACATGTTTTGTCGACTTAACCAGAGGGTGTTTGGCATTGATTGCGGCCAATGCTGACTGAGCAAACGAATTCAAAGAAGTAATTTCGACCTATCGATCGGTGTTGAAGTGGCAGCTCCCAGCAATGCCTCAAGATTCTAAGTCGACATAGCACCAAGGCATTTGAGTAGTTCGACGCAAGACGTTGTCCCAGAGTTGTCTTCCAAGATGTATTTTAATACTCGTGGTCTTTGTCCAATTCACTTGCGCTCTCTCTTGGTGTTTAAACAAACATTCCCACATTGGTGATAATGGTTTTTTGGACGAAGCGCAAGATTTTTGGTGTCGGTTAAGATTTGGCGAATCGCTTTGTAACCAGCGCTTTGACTTGAGAGGGCAGTCTGCGGCGCAGTTCGATCGCTTTGTCAATTTCATCCCGGTTGTAGAAACGCGCAAAGTACAGAACGACCGGGAAGCTACATGCGATTGCGAGCTTTACGGCAAGTGAGAGCACCAGATTCGGAATATCGATTATTGCCGCGATTACATAGAGGCCGACCGCGACCAGGGCCATCTTGAAGAGACGTCCGGTTTCATACGGAACTGGATAGAGCGGTTGTGATTTGAGATGGGTGAAGATCATGAGGTAGCCGTAGGCAATGGTGGATGCTATTGCAGCACCCCAAATGCCGATGAATGGAATTAGGCTCAGATTGCATGCGAGGCTTATCGCCGCCGCCGACAGCGTCGCCAATGCCAGGTATTTAGTCTTGTTCTCAAGATGCAATCCAAACTGGACATAGACGTAGATACCATTGAAGATGTACGCGATCAGCAGAAGTGAGACAAATTTGTAGGCTTCGCCGTAACTCGGATCGGCGGCCACACTTATGACATCTTTGATGGCGACGGCAATTCCAAGAGACACAAACAACTCAACGAATACGAAGTAGGTGAAGATCGTTGCGAACAGGGATTTCGCATTTGGTTCTTTCGCAATCTCGAATCGTTTGGGTCCCCAGATCATGAAGAACGGCGACATAACGAGAATGTTTGGCATCATGCCAAACTTGAAAGCCAGTGCATAGATTCCGACTTCCGTCAGAGACATGACACGTTGAAGAATGAAGCGGTCAGCGAAATTCAGAATGAACATTCCGAACGTGCCCCAAACGAGCGGCACCCCGAATTTCAGCAGTTCTTTCGCGAGCGGGAATGAGTAGGAGAACTTGACTCGGCGAATGATGTACACGGCAAAAATGATCCCAAACAAGCTCGCGGATATGAGCCCGCTGAGCAGCAGACCCAGCACACCCATACCCAGACTCACGATAAAGTAGATATTAAGGGATAAGCTCACGAGCGTCCTGGTCAAAGAGAGGGTTACGAATAGCACCGATTTCTCTTCCATCCGCAGCAGAGCCTTGGGGACTTCCTGCGAAAGCTGGATGACAAAAGTAATGAACATGATGTTCATCAAGTGTGCGTATCCTGAGGAATTGAACACCAACTGCGAGATTTCGTCCGACGCAAACAGCAGCAGTGCGAGGATTGAGAGCGAGATGACACTCAGAGTGATGATTGCTACGCTGAGTACCTGTTGCTTCATTGCGTCATCATCGTACTTGTAATAATAGCGAACTACTGCCTGGGTGATGCCCATTCCCAGAAACATCCCAGCGATGTAACTGGTCAGGTCCAGCAGCTCCAGCGTACCATAATCGCTTGGTGAAAGATAATGAGTGTAGAGCGGAATCATTAGAAAGCCGATGGCACGGCTCAGCATGTCCGCAACCCCATAGATAGCGGAGTGTTTCGCGAGATTCTTGATTATGTGAAACACGTTACGACTTTACCAAGGAGTCCATCAGGCCGGCAAGTCTGCCAGTTTGCAACCTGCGATCGAATTGTCGAATGAATTCCCAATTCGGCGTGTAATCCAGTCGACCTTCGGCCTTCAACCGCTGAAATTCCAAGATGACCTTCTCGACTTGTTCTGCATCGTCGAACCGGATGAATCTGAGCAAGCCGCTGGCATTGAGAATTCGCGATGATTCGCCCTCCCAGCCAATCATCAAAATCGGACGGCCGGACCGCATGTATTCAAAAGTCCGTCCGGCAATGACCTTGTCTTGCATTACTTGAGTTCCTTTAGGCAATAGTAGGAGCAAGACATCGGCACCGACCATCCATTCTACTGCCTCTTTATGGGGGCGAAATCCGATGACCTTGACGCTTTCGGCAAATGGTGGATTCGATAATTTCTGCCGCCACTGCTCAACGGATTCGCTTACGAACGTCAGGCTGATATCCTGACCGCCGTTTGGGTTCTTCAGCACTTTTTCAAATGCAGTGAGAAAGTGCTCGATGGCCGAGTCAGTATAGATCTCCCCCACGCTCACAAGACTGAGGCGCTTGCTTTGCTTCGGATCTTTCTCTGCAGGGCGATTAGCGAAGTCGGCCTCGTCATATCCATTGGTAATCACGTTGTGTTTCTCCAGCGGAATCATGGGAAAGGCTGCTTTGACTAAGTCGGCACGTCCCCCACCCGAGTGGATTATGGCACCCGCCCTATGAAGCGTTCGACGCTCAAGCCAGCGCTCATAGCGGATGCGCGATTTCGAGACCCGCGGTGCCCAGGCCGCGGACGCCGCAACGTTTTGTCGGTTATCATGGGTTGTCCATGGGTCGCGAAAATCAACGACGAGCTTCTTTCCGGTGAGATAAGACAGAATCAGTGCGATGACGTGACTGCTTTCTGGCGGTGATGTTGAAAAGATGACGTCAATCTTCTCATGCCAGATGACCCAGAGTCCCTTGCACACCGCGAATGGAATCCAACCAACCTTTCCGTCGGGTGTGTTAATGACATTGTGCACAAAGCGCCTTAACGGCGTCAATATAGCTCGTTTGAGGAACGATTCCCGACGCTGTGCAGTCGGCTCTTCTGCAGGTGCCTGCGGCAGAATCGGAACAGAATTATCTGACGGTTGTGGTTTTCCGTAGATGCGCTGGAAGACCCAATTTTCGATTCTTTCTAACTCCACAGAGTATGCCAGGTAAATTGGCGTCTCGGAAGGCAGCTGCTTCAGCAGGCTGGCATCCGTCACCTCGACTTCAGGATTCTTAACGGATAAAATTACCGGCCGCCAGCCAAAGTCAGGAAAGTACTTTGCAAACTTCACCGGTCGATAAATGCCGGCGCTGCGGGCGGGCGGAAAGTGATAGGCAATTATGAGGACGTTCTTCATGTCACTTTTCTTCATAGGTAACCACTGCTAATTAATCGGCTAATCTATCGCCGAATGCAGTGAAGCTTTTTCGTTTCCGTTTGAAAAGCGTTTTCTTCCGGTGTCAAGATAACTGCCGTCCAGGTAACCAACCTTCTCGACGACGCCCTCCCGATGTTGCACAAATGCATAAAGGGCATCGGTAGTGATACCGGCATGGCTCAGTGAGCCGCCATGCAAGCGCAAGCACGCTTCAATTTCAGCGTTTTCGGTTTTGTATCTAAGCCTGTGATTGGCCGGGTGTTGTTCGTCCCATTCACCTAACCTGCTGATAGTCGGCGCTTCATCCGTCAAATCAGAAGTCAGGGTCACTACCGAGATCAGTGTGGCTTCCGTTCGGTTCTTTACCTCGACTCTAACGGCTTTAGCCGGCAGTTTGACGTTGTAGACCGGCGAAACCCAGTCATCCTCAAGGCGAACCACTGCTTTTGCTCCATGCGCTTCAGCAAAAACAATTCTGTATCCGGCCTCGCCAGATGATGCGGTCACTGAAGGTCCACCATTAAGTTTCACCCGCAGATCTGTCCCAAAATGAAACGAGGCTATCCAATCTCGAGGGGAGTCAGCAGAGAGGCGATCGATAATGATCAGAAGGTGCGGTACGTGACAAATGAATTCACGAGTATGCGAATATCCGTCTTTCGAGGTAAGCGAACCGCGACACAGGACCAGTGGGCCATCACTGATCAATTGCTCCAAGGCAACGGTTGTTGGGTCTTGCGGTGAATCGTCATATCCAGACTGATTTCGTCCGTTGCACGAAATTGTATTGTGGCGCAATGTGTGCCGGAAGTATCGACACCAATTTCTTGCATTGAGCTCGCGAAATCGCGGGCGTACGATCGAGTAGAGTCGTCGAAATGCTCGCGAATGTCTGATACGCCATGGCAGGAAATAGAACTCTGAAAGGAACAGCGGCGCATACGTAAATCGTCCTGGATCGACAAGAACAGGTCCCCTGCTTGTGTGAAAGATGAACTGCAGATCGTCGGCGTGAGAATGCCCTTCGCGACCGCTCAGTGGTCTGCCAGAGAAATCAAAAAGCAAGAACCCAGTGCCCCTTCGCGACGAGTGCCATCGAGTAACGACCCACCCAGTATCTTTCAGGAGATCTACCTGGGCGAGATCGGTTCCGAATGTCTGTAACGCCGAAGGTAGCTCATCTTCGTGCCTGGTGTCCAGTACTGCATCGCAGTAAGTGAGGATGTAGCGAATATCGAAGACATCAGAGTCTCCGATCGGCGGTATGAATCCAACGGGATCGGCAATTCGGAGCAGCACCGTCGTCATTTTTCGCACCAACTTGACAATCTCGCCATCATGGCCTATAGAATTGGCCTTTTGTGCAGTCAGATAATCCAGAAGGGCAAGCACGCATTGTCCATGGTACATCGGAACCTGTTCGACAAGATTGCCATCCGGGAGAATCTCTGACTTCAAGATTTCTTTGAGCCGACTGTAGGATCTGTTTTGCCACGCGGTGATGTCAAAGATCTTGCCAAGGCAGAGGCATGAACAGAGCAGTGATGTAGTGATGAAGAATTCCCAATTCCCAACCCGCTCGCCTATCTTTGAATAGAGCAACTCCGATTCGATGATGAGCAAGGCGTGAAGTACCAAGTGATCATCGTCCGTGTAGTCTGGATCTTCACGTATGAGATCGTGAGAACGTATCAGGTTCAGCACGCGAAGAGCTGAGTCGAGGCGATTGTTCCAGAGTTCGCTGTCCGACTGCCGCGCTATGAAGAAATTGTGGAGATGTCTTCTATATGTAGCGAGAAATGTGGTGTCGTTTGTCAGCCGATAGGCGGCGGCGAGGTCGACCATGTGAGTGAAGCGAACTAACGCATGCGGCCATTCCTCGTCTCCGTTGCGTTGGGCTTCCCAATTGATTTGTGCACCTAATTTCTCCGGGGTGTGTGTCTGTTCCATGTGCCACGGCTGCCAGAACTGAATACGACCCTTGGTGACCTCGCGTGCCATTGCCACGAGCCGGGCTTTATCTGGATATCGTGCTGTGAATTCCTTTGATGAAACTCCCGTCGCGGGCCAGTACTTTTCAAAGGACGACTTCAGGCGCTCAATGATCTCTGGTATGGAAGCGCCTGCTGCAGTATTGGAAGTACACTTGGTGATGATTTCGAGCGCCGCCAATCGATTGTTCTTGTTCTGCTTAATCATTGGTACTTTATCCGCCGACGAGTTTCGGAGATCTCTGCAACTGCGTTAAGCTCTCCTCAAGACATCAACAATCCGCTCTGCTGCGCGACCGTCCCACAGATCCGGAATACGCCCCTGCTTCGGATTGCCACCTAGGATGTCGTCAACTGTCTTGAGAATTTGGGCAGAATCTATTCCTGTCATGACATTTGTCCCAACCGTGATGGTCACAGGTCGCTCCGTATTGTCGCGCATGGTAATACAGGGAATCTGAAGATATGTCGTTTCTTCCTGAATGCCTCCTGAGTCCGTCATGACGAATTTCGAGTCAAATGTCAGTCGGCAGAAGTCCACATATCCCAACGGCTCGGTGACTATCAGGGAATTTGATTGGACTGCATCGTCTAAGCCGAACCGCGCGAGATTTTGCTTCGTGCGTGGGTGGCAAGGAAAGACAACAGGGATACGTTCTGCGACCTTACGAACAATTCTCATGACCGCCGACAGATTCTTCGGGTCATCAACGTTGGAAGGACGATGAAGAGTCATCAGGGCATATTCGCGAGGTCGAAGATTCAGTCGAGTGTGTATTTCCGAACGCTTGACTATTTCGAGCGTTGTCAACAGCGAATCGATCATGATGTTGCCGGTGAAAAAGACCTTTTCCGCCGGAATTCCTTCCCGCTGCAAATTCTGCATTCCGGAGTCTTCCGTAACAAACAAGAAGTCTGAAAGATGATCAGTGACAATTCGATTGATTTCTTCCGGCATGGTGCGGTCAAAGCTACGGAGACCTGACTCCACATGTGCGAGCTTAACTCCGAGCTTCGCAGTCACAACCGCCGCGGCGAGCGTTGAATTGACGTCGCCGAAAACCACGACCAAATCTGCTTGTTCGGTTGTAACGGCCGACTCGAGTCCGAGCATGATCTTGGCCGTCTGTTGTGTATGCGAGCCTGAACCGACCCCAAGGCTGAGGTCGGGAGGTGCCATGTGCAAATCGTCGAATAGTCCTTGCGAGAGATTTTGGTCGTAGTGCTGTCCGGTGTGAACGAGTTTAGTGTCAAAACAATCAGAGTGCTTCTTCAGTTCACGCATCAAGGGAGCTGATTTGACAAAGTTAGGCCGCGTCCCAACGACTACCAATACCTTGCGGCGGGCAGGGTGCCCCGAATTATTCCCTATGTTGCGCACGACACCCGCGACAACTCTTGATAATCATTGGCCGTGACACGATTGCGCAAGCGCCCGTACGCATATGACATAAACCAACAGACGATCAGAGCTGAGCAAATCGTGATTACCAATCCCTGGTAACCCAGAGTCCCCTTCAACCCGAGAAGTGTAGGGATAGTCCAAACCACAATGAACTGCGATACAAAGGTAAACAGAGAGGTTCGACCAAATATTGAGAGTGCCCAGAACAGGCGATTATAACCTCGACCGGCGTCCACATGAAGGACAAGATAGGCAACGACAGCCAGCATGAGGCTAAGATAACAGGGTAACAAGAATGTGGTGCGACCGGGATAGAGAGCCAAGAATACGTCGAATTCCCAATCAAAGGGATTGAGCCTCTTGAGAGCAAGAGAACAGATAGAGAGCACCAGACCGATTGACATCAAAATCACTGCAGAACGCCTCAATCGCTTCACCGCCTCAAGGTGTGAGATTTGCTGCTTCTTGATAGCGGTGTACATTTCACCTATAAAGGACCCGCACAAGAACACAGCCAGCCATGGAATCACGGGCCAACCGACTGCCAAAGTTGTGTCAGATCCAGGGTCCGCACCAAAGAAACCAACTTTTATGATCTCCGCAACTCCCGAATCTGGGTGCCACCATAATCTGATTGCCAATGTTAACGAAAGCATGAATATAATGAGCCCGAGGCGAAGCCGATGATTTGTTGCGATGACTAAAAATGGTGCCATTATCAGACAGATTCCGATCGTGTCGGTGATCGGGTGATCGTGAATCATGTTGTATAAGAAATCGTGGTGAGTATTCGAGTAAACAAATGTCGCCAGCCTGAGGATCGGATGAATAATGACAATCAGGAAGAGACCGCGTTTGAAAAACTTGAGGCGAGCCTTGCTGGAGTCGCCCGCCATGCGCATCAGGTAGGTCATGATCATGCCCGAGACAAACATGAATGCAAGCGAAGCGCTTTGAGTAACCAAGTAAATGTATGAGCTAAACCACTCGCCCAGCTTGCTATGGTCGCTGAGAAGAAGCGCATGTGCCATCACCACCAAGAGCATGGCACTTCCCCGCACGATATCGATGGACCGTAGTCTTTCCATCAGACCGAGCTTCCTTCGACAACTAAACGCATTTCTGACATGCTCCGAGACAAGCAAGTTTATCGAAGCGCTCTATGCGCAGGTCCAAGAACCCGCTAACGCTGTAATATATACAATTGACAACATGAATACGACGCCAACCGGATCGATTTGGGCGGTTGTTCAGCATCTGAGGCGCCGTATACAGATTATAGCCCAAGGGCTGATCCTACTATGATTGGCTGTCAGTCGTTGTCTTCCGTTAGACTTTTCGGGTTCTGCACTTTCAGCCAGGACTTGATCGTTCTCCGGAAATCCAAAATCCCTTTGGTCAGCCAGCCCGGCAATATTGCCAAGAGCCAATAAATGCGAGGCGGATGGTGTACCTGGGCCAGCTCGTGGTGTGCCTCATGCGACTGCCCATGAAGCAGAAACCGCTCGATTCGGACAAGATGTTCCACCCGCAGTCTCTCTCTGAAGAATTCACCGTGAACGCGCAGGAATTCCTCATCTGCACCCCAGATTCTACTCATAATAGCAAGGCGTGAGGTGGCAAGATCGAAAGGATCGAGATCCGTCAATTGTTCGCCTGCATGTTGATGCACCATTGTAGTTTCGCAGTGCAAATAGGCGCTCTTCCCAGCTCGTGCCAATCGAGCTCCGAATTCCCACTCCTCAGCAGTTGCAGTATCCTCGGAAAAGTGCAAGGCGCCACCGGCTTCCAGGCGTCGCACGATCACGGTATCCACCGAGACATAACTGGTATTACACAGAGAACGGTAGAGGTTCTCGCCCTCGAAACAGAGGCAGTCTTCAATACCAGGCGGCAACTTCATGTACGCTGAAATCGGTTGAGAAGGCCCAATCACTTCGCTCCAATCAGGCCTTCGTCCAGTCTGCGATTCAAGAGAGAATCTACGAATTGAACCATTCTTGAAGCGCTTGGCATAATTGGTGAAAGAGAAGAGCAGGTCGGGCCTTGCCATCATAAATGATCGTAGCAGCAGGACGTGACCCGGCATCCATTCGTCGTCGGAATCAAGAAATGCCAAGAATTGCTTGGAAGCCAGTTGTATTCCCCGATTGCGAGCCGCGCCTGCGCCACCATTTTCAGTACGCAGGTAACGCACTTTCTGGCCGTAGGGAGCGACGATGTCGGGTGTATTGTCCGTGGAACCGTCATCGATGATGATGAGCTCATCGTCGGTCTCTAACTGAGAGAGCACGGATTCGATGGCTCTCGGCAGCAACCCGGCACGATTGTGTGTCGGGATAACAACGGAAATTGCAGGTTGCTTCGATTCCACGGTCAGATCATCCCAAACAAGTTTTATTTGAGTATCGGCATTTTCCGCCCGGTCTCTCACCGATGCTTTACTGAAGCTTTACTGGTCGTCAAATATATTCCAACTACCGCCAACCGGGCACTCTTTTTTATACAGAAGATTGCCTTGAGGCTTCCGGTCTCTAATGGGCTGACTCCTGGTAAGATTCTCATTTTATGCAATATTCAAGGCTTAGTGCCCTGCTGAGTATTGCCGGTGAAGTCGACAGCGGAAGCCCCGTCCTGAAGAGCAAGTAAGGATCGGATTTCGAATCCACATGACCCCACCAACTGGTGCAGGCATAGTCAAATCCATGATTTTCAAATATTGGGCGCAATCGGCGGTAGTTGTCCACATCATAGCCGTAAGGATAGGCAAATCCCCGAATCTCAGCAGACAACTGGCTTTCAATGACGCGTTTTGACTCGACAATTTCACGTTCTGCTGTTTCAAGACTCACGTGAGACAGGTTCGGGTGTGAACAGGTGTGCGCTCCGAATTTGATGCCGTAGGTGAACATCTCCCTGATTTGAGCCCATGACATGGGCGCTTCAGCATGGGAGACAATCTCTCTGCTTCCTAATAATGCAATGCGAATCGCCTGCAGCATTCCGCTGCGAGTCGCGTCGTCCATTCGCATTAAGTCGCCTTCAATTCTGGCATGCAGCGACTGCTTGGCTCGAAACGGGTCGTTCAAGATACTCGTCTGCAATTCAATCGCGATTTCCATGATTCGACCGACTTCCGCAATCGACTCAGCTGTCAGGTCCGCCGTATCAATCATGCTCGTTAGCGTCATCCACCACGGATTTAGCCTACCGTTGATGAAATCAGTCGGGAGAAACACAGTTGCCGTAGCGTTATGCTTTCTTAACAAGGGAAAGACTGTTTCATAGGTTGACAAGTAACCGTCATCGAAAGTAATCGCAACGCTCTTCTCTTTCAACGCTCCGGATTCCCTGATTTCGCGAATTGCGTCCTCGACGGTAATGATGCGAAACCGCTTCTTCAAAGCCTTCAGAATCGCCTCCATGTGGCTCGCGCTGGGCGTTTCATTCTTGTACCAACGAGTCCGCTGGATCTGGTCATCGGCGGCGTCATGGAGCATGAATATCAACAGGCGCTTCTCCGAAGGACTGTTCATGAATTCGTAGAGGGCATAGTACCCGGCGTAATAAAGAGACTTTTTGAGATAGTCTTTGAGCTGCTCTTTCATGCGTTCATTCCGTTTTTCGGCCCTCGACCAAGCAACTTCTTCACTGTCAGGAACCGCTCTCCAAGGAGCACATTGCCGACTTGCCTGCTGTAGCGACTCAGAAATTGCCTCAAAATGTAGAGCAGAGCGCTCGCAGTTCGGTTGTAGAAGGTCACTGACAGCTCGCGCTTTTCCAAGTCCGTCCAATCATACTTGTAAGTTTCAAACCCCCGAAGGAAATCGAATCGAGTGCAGCCGCGCTGAATAGCTGTTTCGATGCACTTTCCGATCAATACACGTCCGATACTTGCTTTCGGTACTGCTGACCGGTCGACTCCGAGGAGATAGTAATGCAGAACTTTGTTGTGCTCAAACCCATAGAAGCTGCCGACCGGGGTTCCATCGAGTTCGAGATTGCAGAGGACGAGCTTGCCGTTTCCGAGTAACTCCAGGGCGTATTCCCTGTGGAATTTTCGAAACTTCTCTGTCGCAAAGCTCCCATGCTGCCCGCGGTCATTCCATGATTTTCGATGCAGTTCGATGTGGGTGTTCATAAACGCTGGTAAGTCCCCGGCGGAGTCGCACAAGCGGAGTTCCACCTTGCCGGTTTGCGACATTGCGTCTGACGAGACCTTGAATGCTCGCCTTTGATTGGCGCTGAGAGAGGTGAGGTAAATTTCCCAACTCGCTGGAAGGTCGATATACGGGCAGATTGAATATTCGTGAATGACCATTCCGAGACAGCGTCGATCTTCGTCCGAGATCTTTCTCAGGCACTGTAATATTCCCGAATGCGAGCAGACGCCGTTGTACTCCCAAACATCCCAGGCCTTACGGGCAGGACCAGACAAATGCTCCCAGATTGCGGTGCAAATCGCTTCGGAGTTCTTGCGGCTCACAATAAGATCTACATGATCACCGCAGACTTCTTCCGATCCGATGAACTGTAACATCTTCAGCCGAGCCAATCCGAACTGCCTCTTTCGTTCAACCCAAAGCGGCGCCAACCCCACCAACTTCTCCTCATCGTAAACAGCCAGTGTTAGAAGCTCATTTCCAGATAGATAGTTGTTCATCCAATGGTTGAGCCAAGCCCAACTCAGCGAGTAGCTGTTGTTCGTGCTTTGCGCGAGCAATTGATCCCACTGTTCAGAGAGTGTGGCTAATTCTGCGACACCGGTAATGCACTTCACTTGTAGCAAGCGATTAACTCCTCCGCTGAACGTATGTCATATTCCGACAACTTTGTCAATTAGAGACTCCGCAAACAGCCATTCTGTCTCTTGGTTTAGCTGTGGATCTTCTCACAAACACTAACCAGCAGCACGTTAGTTTCTTCCCGCAATTTCGCGATAATAGTCTTCCAATCGCGGAATGATTCGGGGCCACGAGTATTTCGCAACGGCAGTCTTGCGCGCATTCTGCCCGAGTACTTGACGCCGCTCCCCTCCTTGAAGGAGTTCAATAACGCTTCGGGCAAATTCCTCCGGTTCCTGTGCTATTACAATATCGGTCCCGTCAGTAACATCCAATCCTTCGGCTCCGATTGGATGGCTGACGATCGCTTTACCCATAGCCATTGCATCGAGAATCTTCAAGCGTGTTCCGCCACCGACACGAATTGGAACAACATAAACAGCCGCCTCTGCGATGGTTGGACGTACATCGTCAACGAAGCCCAAGACCTTGAATTGGTTGTCTCGTTGACCAAGCTTTACTAATTCGATTGGCGGAGAAGAGCCGATCAAGTTCATGGTTACTCCTGGGACAGCTCTCCTGATGAACGGCCAGATCCTATCACCAAAGAACAGCATGGCGTCACGATTTGGGTACCATGACATCGCGCCGGCAAAGACAAGACTCGCACTTTCTTGTACACCGATCACTGGTGAGAAATATTCGGTATCGGTGCCGTTTGGCACAGTTCTGACGTTAGCTTCCGGATTCAGCTTCAAGAGTTCATTGCGATCGAGTTCAGATACACAGATATTCCCGTGAAAACGATTCACGGCCTTCTTCTCCGCCTTTCGTAACTTGAGACCCTGGATCGCGACGTATGTCTTCACGACGAGATTCCTCTCGTTGTGCGCTCGCATCAAAAGGAGATTCGATTCAACGTTGTGATGGTTGAGCACGGCGGGTAATCCGCGTAAGTGCATGAGGTATTGGGCGAGCGCAATAGTGTCAATGTGAATCGCGTCAAAGGAATGTTTTTTGAGCTGATCCCCAATCGCACGCACCATTTCTGACGAGCGAAATCTCCAAGCCGAATATGGTGCGGTCGAGAAGATGTTGAATGCGAGCAGTGAGTACCATTTCAGCCGGCTGCAGTCTGTCGGCACATTAATCACAACAACATCCTGACAATATTTTTCGAGCTCTTCGTTGTAGAGTTTCGCGTTCCCTGGCCTGCTGCCTCGTTCGCGCTGTGCAAAGGTCAAGAGGTGCACCTGATTTGTTCGGGACATTTCCTTGAGGATATTGAAATTACGAAGTGAAGCGCCGGTGGTCGCAGGATACGGCACAAAGTGCGATATGAACAAGATCCGCATGGCCTAACTAACCAATCCTCGATAGATATTCCGCAATCTCTCACGCTGGATGATTGTCGAGAATTCCTGCTCAACGCGCACTCGCGCCAGATCGCCCATTTGGCGGCGTCGGTCGACCGAGTCCAATAGACACTCGCAAGAGGACGCAAGTGCATTGACATCGCCTGCATTGACTAACAGGCCTGAGTTCTTATTGTCGATTACTTCGCCAACTCCGCCCACAGCAGTCGCGACCGTCGGTTTGCGCAGTGCCATTGATTCAAGCAACGCCACCGGAATTCCCTCGTGCCAAGACGTCATCATAAAGATGTCGAAGGCGTTCACAACTTCAAAGACATCATCTCGAAATCCAGTGAAGTGCACGTTGCCAGAAATACCTAACTCACCGGATAATGCCATGAGCTTGGGAGATTCGGGACCATCTCCAACCAACACAAATTGTGTTCGCGGGTGCGATTTTAATATCTGTTGCACTGTGCGCAGGAACACATCAAACCCCTTGATCGGGACCATTCGCCCGACCGTTCCAATGACCGGATCATCCTCTGCGATTCCCAACTCTCTTCTGATCGCGGTCGGAGGCTTGATGGTCTTGATCGCATCAAGATCAATGGCGTTTGGAACGTGTCGTACCTTCCCTTGCCCAAATCGGGGAGTCAATTGCAGGCAGATGTCTTTTGAGACTGCTATCACGCTGTCAAAATAGCGACGCGAGACAAAGGTGTTGACCTTGCCATAAATGCCGACCTTGAAGTTGCGCCATCCGGACAGTTTTTCGTGCACTCCGTGCACAGTCTGAACAAGAGCAGGGACACGGCCTCGGCGCTTGAGAATTGCCGCTATCAGGTTCTCTTTGTAGCGATGGGAATGCACAATGTGGATGTCCCCAACTGCGAGTATCTCGCTTGCCTTACTCACAATTTGAGAGAAACTGTGGTCGGCTTCTCTGATCACGGTAACGGCCACTCCAGTCGTTGCAAGTTTATTCGCCAATTTTCCGGGGTTGAGTACTATCGCAGATAGGCGGAAATCCGGCAATTTCTGTAGCCCAGATATCATCGTGAAGGCTTGTGCTTCGGCACCAGCCCAGAGGTCGCCGGAAATGATATGGCAAACCGTTATCTTTCGGTTGCTTTCCATACCACGTACTTTTCACCCTTCAGGTACTTGTACCACGCCAAGAGAATCGAAAGGTTGACCATCACGAAAAAGAGCGGAATTTTGAAAGTTGTCTGATTCTGGATAGGCTTAATGAGGAAGGCTCCAAGGGCCAGGAGATACAATGCAACCTGCAGGACAAAGATCATTTGGTAGCCCACACCATATGGCAAGAGCAGAATATTGGAGATCAAAGCGGCTATCAGTGCAAACGGTACGAGCCAGCGACAGAGTTTGTGGCTCAACAATTGGATTGAGTATAGGCCGTAGCGGAAGGGATTGAGAATGCTCTTGAAATGAAAGAGAACTTCCAACCCGTGTACCACCGTGCGCAACTTGCGCTGGAATTCTCTCGACGGATCATGCAACACGCTGTAGTGGCCAATAGCGCGTTCATCAATGATTGACCGATAGCCTTTCATGTAGCAGGTGATTGGGAGGTAGAAGTCGCTCGACATCTCGTCAATCCAGGTGTCGCAAAGACTCTTGCGAACCGAGAAGAATGATCCGCTTGCGCCAACCAGCGACGATACCCGGCTTTCCAGCCGGCGCAGAGCCATTTCATAGCGCACATAAGCGCCTTCTCCGGCTGAGCTGTCCTGATCTTCCCTCACATCATCGCATCCCGAGACGCAGCCGATCTTCGGATCAGCGTAATTCTGAACGATCATCCGGACCGCGTCGCTTTTCAGAAACGTCGTTGCATCACTAAGCACTACTATTTCGGTCGGCGCCGAAGCCACTCCACGACCCTGGCCGTAGTGCTTTCCATGGCGTTCAGGGACTATCTTCAGCGTGACACCGCGGTTAACATAAGAACGAACTATGTCTTCCGTGGCATCAGTCGAGGCATCTGACACCACGATTATGTTAAGTTTTTCAGCCGGATAGTCGAGCGCGAGTGTATTCTCCAGTTTTTGCGCAATCCGCTTTTCTTCGTTGTGAGCAGTAATGATCACCGTCACATCCGGGAGCCAGTCTTCTGAGGCAAGTTGTCGATTAGTAAATTTTGAACAAATCAAGAGAAATAGCGGATAGCCCAAATAGGACCAAAACACCTCAGCGAGGGAGAGGACAAAAATGATGAGGAGTATGTACTCTGTTGTGCTCAAACTCTATTCCAACTTCTCGATTCTGTTCGCGACAAGATACTCTGGGACGCAGTATCGAGCCTTTAGTTACGGCATTCAAGGAAAAACTCAAGCGTTGCGCAGGCGGAACTTCTCAGGGACGAGCTGCCGCGTCCGCCGCTTTCTGCCGAGATGTTCCATGTATATATCGACATATTGTCGCACCATCTTGTCAATACCATATTGTTCGCGAATCTTTGCCACACCACTATCGGCCATTTGCCGTCTGAGGTTGTCATCTTGCAGCAGCCGCACGGCTTCCGAAGCCATTCCCGCGGGATCCTTGGGTTCGACCACGATGCCGTCGACTCGGTGTTTCACAATGGAAGGATTGCCTCCGACATTCGTGACGATCGGTGTGACACCCGAAGCCATGGCTTCGAGAACGGAAATGGAAGTGCCTTCACTGAGAGAAGACAGCAGGAAGACGTCGAAGATGTTCAAAAGCTCAGGGACATCGGCGCGTTCACCCGTAATGAGAGCAGACTTCTCTAAACCGTTCGATCGAATATGTTCACTAAGCGCCTCTCGCAATGGTCCGTCGCCGACAATGAGCAACCGTGAATTGGGGATGCTGTGTTGGACAATCTCAAAGGCCTTGAGCATGGTCAATTGATCTTTGACACCATCTAAACGGGCGACAGTGCCTAATACTTTGCAGCCGGAAGGGATTCCGAACTCGGCAAGCAGTTTTGGCGATTTCTGCCGTGGTGCAAATGTTCTTGTTGGTAGTCCATTAATGACTGTGCGGATCTTCTTTGGCGGCAACTTGACCACCACTTTCAAGTATTCCGCTAATGCATCAGAAACTGCTATGATTTGGTCGCCTAGAAAGGCTGAGAGGCGATCCTCGATGAGCTGGACATTTTCCTCGACAAGTGCGCGACCATGATCTGTGTAAACGGTGACTGGTACACGCGCCAGTCTGGAAGCAATGACACCAAAGACCCAGCTCCCGGAGTGCATCTGCACGATGTCGGGCTTCTTCTTTCGCAGGAAGGCGGCGAGGCGAATCGGGTACTTAAGGTCGGCATGCTTCTGATTCTTCTGGAGCAGTGTGACGGTGATTCCCTGCTCCTGCAATTTTTCGGCGAAGCAGCCAAGATGATTGTAGCAGCAGACCTCGACATCGAACACGTCCCGGTCCATCGTGGCTGTCATTTCGGCGATCAGGCGCTGCAATCCACCGATTCCGAGATCGAGAGCAAGGTGCATCAGTCTGATTTTTCTATTCTTCATACTCAATGATCGACCGTCGTGAATGTGCGAATTCGATATCACCCTGTTATCCGGCAGTCCTCATTCGCTGGATGCGCCTTTTAAGTGCACGGATGGCCGGGCTGAGCATTATCTTGAAGAGCGCTCGCGAGAACTTGCCGCCGCCAGCGGCCGTTGTCCCTTCGTGAAACCCAATGCGCGGAAGGGTGAATAGATTGACTGGATCTTTCTGCGCATAGCCAGCGACAAAGGCGCCCTGATATCCGGCTTCGCCCACAAGCCTACATATCGTGTCGTCATATGAGCCATTGGGATAAGCGAAACTCACCACAGTTCTGCCGGTCTTTGCTTCAATCTCCTGTTTCGACTCCGCCAATTCGTCTGCGACATCCTCTTTCGAGATCGCGGTGAGTAGCAAATGTGATTTACCATGCGATCCGATTTCTATGAGTTCCGGGGCCATGGAGATGATTTCTTCCCAGTTCATCAGAGAGCGGATTTCCCTGGAGTCAACAACTGCAACCCCATTAGCCGCTTGCAATTCTCTGACCAATAAGTCAATTTGTTCCGCTTTCAATGACTTCACCAGTGTCAGAAATGCTCCCAGAAGGCTCGAGCCTGATAGTGTATCCGAGATTGTATATCGTCTGTCAGTTTCCTGCGGGCTGTTAGCAGCCACTGTGGACAGCGCCTGATTCAACTGCGCGGGGCTGAGCTTCTTCGTAAGTATCGCGTGCCCAATCTCATGAAACCAGAATTTTCGATCAGTACCTGCAAGGTCCGTACAGACAAAAATGGTGGCAGGTACCTTGTATTCTTTCAGTATCGGATAGGCGTAAGTGTAGTTGTCGAGCCAGCCGTCATCAAAGGTTATCACAACGGATTTCTTTGGAAGAGGCTCATTTCGTCGAAGGCGCTGAATGTAATCTCGGGCGGACATGACCGTGTAATTCCCTGCCAGATAGGCAATATGCTTCTCGAAGCTACTCGTAGAGATACTGATTCCTGCTTCGGTGCCATGACTCTCGTCAAACGGATCTTTGAGCACTCGATGGTACATTAGCACGGTCCCGAACTTGCCCGCTCCGAATCGCCTTGCGAGCAGATCAAGTGCAGCCAGCAAGCCCGAATGGACGAGTACGGCGGCGATTAATTGCTTGATCAGAATGCGCACGGCCCTAATTCCTGGATCCTATATTCTGCGGAGGCATTCTACGATCTTGTCAAAGTCCTGATCAGTGAGGTAAGGATGGGTCGGGAGTGTAAAGAGACGATCAACTAACTGCTGGGCGCCGGGAAACTCCTTGTCAGCGGAAGCGAGGTGGGGTTCGATTCCGGGAATCTCGCGGAGCGTAGTTGGATACATCCTCGTAGCAACGATACCGTCGTTTCGTAGCGACTCGATGGCGCGATCGCGAGTTGGCCGATCCGGCGCCAAAACAGGCAATCTTAAGTATGGAGGGCACTTTGTTCCGTTCCAGCCCGGAATTTCAAACTTGTCCAGTGATTTGATTGAGTTCGCGAGCTCCTGTGCGTTCTCGGCACGTACCGTATGGAAGTAGAGGATACTCTCGAAGATTACGGAACCCGCCACGGTTTGTACGGACGAGAGGCGGGAAATGTCGAAATCTTCCTCATAGATTGTCTCGCCCAACCCAAGGAACGGCAATGAAGCCGGAATCCAATAAAGGCGGGGACGGATGAACATCGAATAAAGCGCCAACTTAACAAAGACTGCCGCTTCACCAAGGAGGCCGGGCGCCGTCAATGCGTTGACTGATTCATCAAGTTGCGCCGCCAAGTCACTATGATTGGTTACAAGTATGCCGCCATTATATGTTGTCAGTGCCTTGCCACGACCCAGACTGTAGAATCCCGCTGTTCCCAGGGTGCCTGAAGCTCGATTCTTGTAAGATGCCCCGAACGATTGTGCCCCATCGTCGACCAGAAAATAGCCTTGTGCATCGCCAATCTCTTTCAGCTTATCCCAATTATTGAGAACACCGAACAAGTTGCAGCCGACCGCGGCCAGAACTCGGCGACCATCAAGATTTCCCAATTGCTCCAATTCGAAATCGAAATTGGAGAGGTTGATATCAACCAAGCGAATTTTGAATCCAGCTCGAACCGTTGCCGCCGCGACAGAATAACAAGTATAGGCAGGCAGGATGACCTCTCTTCGATTGTCCGACGCAATTGAGCTCATTGCCTTCAGCAGAACCGTCTGTGCCGCCCTTCCGGAATTTAGGAAATATGCATTCCGAGCACCGGTGAATCTCTGAATCTTGGTCGCCAATGACATAGTGTGCGACTCACGCTTCAAGCGGTCGTATAGCGTCTTGACTAATTCTCCGAACACGATAGGTGTGCCGGCCGGTGCCACAAGATGATGGTTCATCCGAGTAACTGCTAAACTCCTACTCAATTCCAAGTTTTACGGAAAATTCTTGATAACCGCAGGGCCCAATAAATTCGCCACCGGTAATGGCATCTTGCGCCAAAGATAACGGACGAGACGGTACTTGGGATTGCCCGGGTTGATTTCTGGTACTTCATCGGTCCGATGCAGCGAATATTGCCACTCCAGCGGCGTCGGCTCCTCTACCCATTGTTGCTTAAAGTGATACGTTGGAGAGTCAATCGTGGAGCGCCCAAAATCGAAAAACTTGAATCCCAATTTGCATCCCCTCTCAATTACGTTCCAGTAGAGCGCATGATATGGGCACATTTTCAGATGTTTGCGGTAAGCCGCGGCCGACGGGACATATTGACGATCCTTGAATGACAACACAAGGGCGCTTGTCAGAACCGTATTGCCTTGTTTCACCAGAGCGATCTCGATGCTCTTGGGGAATTCCTCGAGGAGGCGCGCAAAAAGCTTTTTGCCCCACACGGGAGTTCCGAGGTCGTGCATCTTCCAGGCAAAGATCTTGTAGAATTCATCCAGAAGCTCTGTCCCTCCAAACACGACTACCAACTCGGATTTTTGCGACCTACGTATCTGATTTCTTAGCTTGGCATCGAACGCCTTCCAGATGGCTTCGCTGCCAGCGGACAGATCCATGAGAAACGTGACTTTCTGAGGATGGTCTATCAGTTGCTGCCTACTTTTTTCCAGGGAACGAAACTCGATGAATTCCGCCTTTTCTCGTTCTGCCAATCTTTGGGCCTCCTGAAGCAGCATCGCTTCGGCTCCGCTATCATCTGCGCAGATTCCACCATAGTCCAGCCAGGGCACGGAAATCAGGTAGGCGGCGTTCCACCAGGTACGAATGAGAAAGAGCGGCAGGATTCCAATTACCCGTGAGTCGTCCTGGGCGAGAAGATACTTTGGTTCATTTCCAAGTCCATCCCTGATGGCTTTTCGAAAACCGATTTGATGGGCGATTGTAGCTTTGGGCGAGCGGGCAACATAATCGCTCCAATTGTTTTCGAAGTCATCTGTATACTCTATAACGCGCTTCAACTTTGCCGTCCCGCTTGCAGATTTGTCAGACATGAACTTGAAATCCGCTGAGAAAATGTCAACTTAAACCTTACAGTTCAACAAGATACAACAGTCCAGCAACCAGATCAAGTCATTTGTCAACGAGCTGTGCCGGTAGATCGACACTACCGCTGAATTTATCGGCTAAGTTGAGAAATCTGATAGACCAAAATACTGTGCCTCAACTGGCATTGAGCCGATGATTGGCGACACTGATTTGGATCTAGACGATGCTCATTGACGCCTCAGGAGGCGTTGCAGAGAGATTTCATTTACCAGTCTCCAACCGAGTTGATCCGATGTCCAACTTCCACATTGCGAGCCGCTTGCGAATCCTTATTGACAATGAGCCCCTGTTGAGTAAGTTGGTCCTTATTGCCAGTTTAAGTCGATAGGATGAGTCGTGAGGCAAAAAACTCCAACTGATTCTCAGTCCGAAACCGCCACAGCCGATTTCAGCGAGATTTTGGAGGTCCTCTCCTTCAACAAAGGATTCCACAATCCTGCACAGTGGATTGAGTATGCAAAATCACACGGATTTAAAAGAGTTGAAGCACGCCAACGGGAGAATTGTCCGGACTGCTTTGCCGTAGAGTCTCGTACTATAGGGCAATTCGTGTACTACAGCCAGTTGTCCAGATTAAAAAAATGCCACGGATGTGGACTGATATATTCAGATGTCGTGCTTTCTGAAAACGTGATTCGCGCTCATTTTGAAACGGCTTACAAGGACATTCAGTATCATGAACACAAGCGTCGAGCGGTTTTCAATCATGTGGTTCAGGTTGTAGATCGTTTTTCTCCCGCGTATTCATCTCTCATTGATGTGGGAGGCGGAATGGGTCATCTGGCTGGAATGGTGGCCCGCCTCCATCCCGAACGCAAGGTGGTCTTCAGCGACATTTCACAACGCTCCTGCGATTACGCTTCCGCTAACCAGAACGTTGAGACTATCTGCAGTTCAATCGAAGATCTATCACGGAAGAATCAGCGGTTTGATGTATTCTTGATGATCGATGTTCTGTATTATGTCCAAGACCTCAGCGCTGCGTGGAAATCGATCTCAGAATGTCTCAATGAGGAAGCGATGATTGTTCTTCGCGTGCCAAACAAGATTTGGTGGATTGAGCTGTCTCAATTCTTGCGCAGCAGAGTGAGCAAAGTTGATGCAATGGACAGAATTGTCGGAATGAATCCCGAGCATCTTTACGTTTTTGGGCACGACTATCTCCGAAGGAAACTACGATCACTAGGTTTTGAATCGGTACAATTTCTGCCATCGCAATTAGCCGGATCGGACAATTCGCTTAAGGGTTCAGCTCTTAGGATCTTGTATGCCGTCAGTTGGGTTCTCCACAAATTGAGTGCTGGCAGACTTTGTTTTACTCCCAGTCAATTGGTTGTGGCGAAGCGAAAGTTCAAACGTTAGCCTCGCATTCAGATTAGACCCTCAATCAACGAATCCAGTGTGCCGTCCGGTTGTTAGCTTGACAATCAAGCTTCAGCCTTAGGTAGCGAACCCTCTGTGGTTCCGTGTGACTCGGGCCCGATGATCAGGCTCAACGTTGCAGTCATGGCATACATTGTCCATAGGTGCGGGTAGTAAGCCGCCGAAAGGAAGGTCGCGGAGGCCATCCACCCTACTATCGCTCCCATGAGCGAGCTCGCTAAAACCCACTCGCGGGATTTATGTACAAACCGAAATCGTTTTTGCACTTTCATCAGGGTTCGGGTCGCCGTAAAGAACATCGCAAGATAGCACAAGATCCCGAGCGCACCCGTCTCGGCGATAACAAGAGGAAGCGTCCCATGAAAAGTCCTTCCCCATTGAGTAGCCGGGTCCTTAAATCCTGTGACATAGTCAGGCATATGAATCGGACCATTGCCTGCTCCGATCCCAGTAATAGGAAAGTCCAGAAACATGCGATATCCAGCTTTCCAGTAGTTTAGCCGGGATCGTGCCGTTGACTCTTCAGTATTCGTTATTGAACTAACTTGCATCCAGTAGCTGCTTGGCGCAAAGACAACCACGGCCGTGCAGAGTACTCCGATCACAGTCAAACTGATAATCTTTTGCTTGGACTTAAAGATGCAAAAGATCGTTACAGCCATCAGGCCGACCCAGCCGCCACGCGATTGACTCGAAACAACTCCCAGCGAGAAAATCAGCAATATCGCCAGTAGTAACAGCTTCTTGAACTTGTTCGATTGGTTTTGAAACATGAAGAAAGCGAATGGGATCATAGCATTGAGCGCCATGGCAAAGTCGTTTTCGTCTGCCATGAAGCTTCCGCCTACAACGCCGCTTGTCACTTCTCCTGCAGAGACATAACCAACGATCGCAAAATTATAAATGCCCTTGAGCGCATAGTAGAGGTGAATTAACAGCATTAGCCAAATGATTCTGTAGAGCAAGTCGAGAGATTTCACGATGTTAACGATCAGGAAGTACATAATGAAAACCACGATCATGGCTTCGAGAATCATATATGCCCGGTACATATTGAGCGCAGTGAAGATGCTCGAGGTTATGATCAATAGGTATGCGAGAAACCAGGTACTGATACTGTGCCAACGAATATGTTCTTTCTTGACAGCTTGATGCACTATCCATGAAGCGAGTGTCGCGGCTACCGTGAGAATTCCAAGCCGGAGCGGCCGGAGCGCGCCGATAAATGTGTAGGGTCTGAGATAATCCATGAGAACGAAGACCCAAACACCGGCATAAGGATTGATGAAGACATAGGCACCGACAAGTAGGGCCGGCACAATTGCCACCATCGCGAATTGGTACTGCTCCGGCAAACGAACTAGCAAAAGAGCGGCCACAATCGATAGAACGGCAAGCGCGACGATTGCGAGACGGTAGCCCGTGAGCACCGCAGGTGATGGATGGTTTGTATTCTTCGGTGCGCTTTCGGGAATCGAATCCTTCAGTCTGTCTCGTTCGGCATTGTTGTTCTTTTGCATTACAGAAGATTATACGATGGGCGGCCGTAATTTCAAAAATACTTCGATCATGTCGGTTTAGGGGTCGCCAGTAGTTCGCTGTTGTCGTAATCATTCATGATAACCCGGCCAGGATTGCCGGCAACCAAACAGCCATCAGGGACACTCCGCGTCAGCATCGTGCCGTTGGCAATCGTGACCTGGTTTCCGATAGTTACGGCTCCGGAGATAACGGATCCGGTTCCAACCCAGACATTGTTTCCGATTGTCGGCAGTCCTTCCTTGCCCTCGGAATGTCCAATGCCGATGGTCACATTGTGTGTAACGCTGAAGTTCTCCCCTATTACCACCGGTCCAATATAGATCGTACCTACGTGGCCAATGAAGAACCCCGGGCCTACAATTGCATCATCGATGAAAATGTGGTGGAAGAACTGCATGGCGTAGTTCAGAAGGCTGTGCAGGACCATGAACGGCAAACCCAACAGCTTGGCTCGTCGATAGAGTCGGGCGGACCATTTACCAAAGCGGTACACGGCGACACAGTGGAGCCCGAAGTCTTTTATCCAGAAGCGTAATTTGCGAAATGCCGAGGGTTTTCGTTCACCAAACTGAACTCTGTAGTATTTCTGCAGATCGGTCTTGAACGCGCTTCTGGTTTTCGACATTATTACTTCCTCTGGGATGCCGCCCGAATCGGACCCAGCAATCGTGACTTGAATTTATTTCAGACAGCCGCAGTTTGTTGGTTGCCCTTGACGAGCTATGAATATATCGACCCAAACACTGAAGGCAAGAGTCAAACCAACGCTATTTTTCTTTCAAATGCAGGCGTTATAATATTTTGACATCGGGAACCGACATATTATCATAGCGCCGACGAGACAGTTTGTGGACTGCCTCATCCTCTCGGTATAAGAACGGCTGAAATCAGCTGACGTAAACGGAATTTGCGGTAATATGGCCAAGGATAAGAAACCTTCAATTCTCGACTATTACAGATTTGACTCAGTCGCCGGGACAGAGCTTCGAAGGCTTCTCCACAATGTGACGCGGCCGATCAAGGGTGTTCCGCCACGATCCATTCTGGTGACTTCAGCTATTACCGGCGAGGGAAAATCCACGATAGCTGCGTTACTGGCGATAACTGCTGCCCACCACAAGAAACGCAAGACTTTGTTGATCGACTCGGATTTGCGACGACCCGTCGTGCATGAGTTGTTCAATGTGAACAACGATGCCGGCGTTGCCAAGTTGATCGCCGAAGAAACAGAATTTGAATCGGTTCTCAAGTCAACTTCGCTCGAGAATCTCTGGATTCTTCCGGCCGGAAGAGTCGAAGCGAATCCTACTGATCTCATCAGAGAAGATATGGTACGGAAGATAATCGAACGTGCCGTTTTCAGCTTCGATCTGGTGATCGTCGATTGTGCACCAATAATAGCCGTTTCTGATCCGGCTATAATCTCATCAGCTGTGGACGGTGTAGTGCTTGTCATCCGTGCCGGTAAGACGCAAAAAGAAGTGGTACAGCGGGCACTTGACATCATCGTTAAGGCCGAGGCTACCATGATCGGACTGGTTCTAAACAATGTTCAGGGGGCGCTGCCGTACCATTACGGTAAAGAATACTACGGCCACTACTACTCGAAGAATAAGTAGCGATCTCGCCGCTCCACCAATCGCCCGTTTCTTTGTATCGACTATTTCGGAAGAGCTCAAACCACTCGCCAAGAACAAACTCGGCGGGATGCGGTGTTTAAGATCCTATGATTAGGCTCAAGGTCGACGATTGAACGTACTGGTAGAGTACGTCAGCGACACACCCTAATTCCAGGTATTCGACACAGGAATCAACTGGCATGATCACCCCGAAGACAGTGAAGCTCTTTATCATCGACTTCACAGCCCGACGGAAAGACAGAAGTCCCACAGTGAGCCTACCGGGAA
This sequence comes from uncultured Ignavibacteria bacterium, assembly GCA_964552775.1. GTDB lineage: Bacteria > Zixibacteria > MSB-5A5 > CAIYYT01 > CAIYYT01 > JADJGC01. The sequence goes on from CAZKIH010000007.1 coordinate 123,427, forward strand.
GTTTTGAAAGCAGCCGGTACGAATGCGGTACATTCTGGGTACTCGCGATTTCCTGGCGCGCTTCTTCGGCTCTTCCCTGCACAAGAAATGCACCAACCCTAATGATCCTGTCCGCACGAAGCTGCTGTTCGTAGTAAGGTCGGTGCTGTCGCAAGAAGTTATGATCTGCACCCCAGATGCGCTGCATGACGACGATGCGGGACGTTGCCATGTCCAGACCGCTATGGTTAACGAGTTGGTCGCCGGTGTGGTGGTGTACGAGTGTGCTTTCATAGTGAATGTAGAGTCCCTTGCCGGCGGCGGCCAAGCGCGCACCGCATTCGAGTTCCTCGGCTACCTTCGTATCATCGGCAAACCAGAGGCTCTTCCCAGCGGCCTCTCTGCGAACAATCAAGGTGTCCGCTGAGATATAGCTGGTACCGCACAGCGATTTGTACAGATTTTCGGTCTCGTGGCAAGTGTAGTCTTCAATGCCTGCGGGAAGGTTCATAAAGGAAGACAGTTTACGAGGCGGTCCAACGATTTCTTCCCAATTCAGTTCTTTGTCGTGCTGGGTTTCAAGCGAATAGTGTCGAACAGTACCGTCTCTGAATCGAGTTCTGAAGTTTGTGAAACAAAAGAGCAAATCTGGTTGGGCTTCCATTACGGAACGAAGCACGAGATTGTGCTCCGGCATCCATTCATCATCGGAATCGAGAAAAGTTACCAGCGGCTTTGAAGCTTCTCTCACCCCATGATTGCGTGCGGCACCGCAACCGCCGTTGCTCTTGCGCAGGTACTTCACTTTATTGCCGTACTTAGCCACAACTTCAGCCGTATTGTCAGTTGAGCCATCATCAACAATAATCAGTTCGTCGATGGATTCCATTTGGGGGAGAACAGAATCAATAGCTCGGGAGATTAATTTTGCGCGATTATAAGTGGGGATAATGATTGAGATTCCGAGATCGCTCATTGACTATACATCCATTTCCTTCATACTTGTGTTCTCGTAACTCGTTCTTTGATCGTCATTTTTCAGGTTAAGATTGAGTCCATTTGGCATATTGCGAATCGCTCGTTTGCGACATGGTTGTCTACTTGATGGGGCAATTTACTCCATTATTGCTATCAGTCAAGATATTTTTGTCGACTAATCGGTTCACCATTTGCACACAGGATTATCTGTGATGATACTCACAGGAGTAAGAGGATTCGACTACTATTCTATTTCTACTGCCGGAGACCGGAATCGAACCGGTACGTGTGTCACCACACGAGGGATTTTAAGTCCCTTGCGTCTACCAATTTCGCCACTCCGGCAAACAACTCAGTGACACAACATTACAGGAGACTCGTGATTGGCACAAGTGATTTTTGGTCCCGTGCGTCATCAACAGTCTGTGCCACAAAGCATTTGTGGGGCACGAGGATAGTGTCTCCGCTTCCGAAGGCAGCAACAGTCACAAAATGGTCTCACACGAAATCAGAGACATGCCGTTGGACAGGGTGGCCACTGACGCTCTGTATGACCGAAAGAAACTTCTTGTGACACAGAATTCGAAGTCTCCAGTGATCTTATGAGCACCCTCCTCCAAGGATTCGGGAGCCATTTGAGCTTGGCGCAGCGATTTGATTGTTTATGATATGTTCGTGCAAGCTGGAAAGAATATCCTCAGTTTCCTGGAGCGCTTTCAGATTCGCGGAATTAATGCCCTTCTGCTAATGGCGGCAAGTGTCGGCATAGTAACAGGGTTGGGTGCAATCGGATTCACTGCGCTCATTCGCTATTTCAACCGCCTTTTCTTTGGGATGACTGACCAGCTTCTTTCAAGCGCTCTTGGAGGAGGTGGCTTTCACTATTGGACTCCCATAATCCCAATGCTGGGCGGGCTACTGGTTGGGCCTATCGTCTTCCACTTCGCCAAAGAAGCCAAGGGACACGGTGTTCCGGAGGTGATGAACGCCGTTGCCCGCCTCGGCGGCATTATCAGGCCGAGAGTGGCCTTGGCCAAGTCAGTCGCGTCCGCAATTTGCATCGGCTCTGGTGGTTCCGCGGGCCGTGAAGGACCGATTGTCCAGATTGGATCGGCTTTGGGATCGACCGTTGCGCAATTCTTCGGCCTCTCCACAAACAATGTCAGATTGCTGGTGGGTTGCGGCGCGGCCGCCGGTATCTCGGCGATCTTCAACGCTCCAATCGCAGGCGTCTTTTTTTCCCTTGAAGTCATCCTCGGAGACTTCGCCATCAGCACTTTTTCGCCTGTTCTCATTTCATCAGTTCTTGCGTCCGTACTCACTCGGACAATCCTTGGTAACCATCCGGCCTTCGAAGTGTCACCGTACGAACTCGTATCAGCATGGGAAATTCCGATGTATGTTGCCATGGGCGCTTTGCTCGGAGCGGTAGCCGTCCTCTTCACAAAGACGCTCGACTATTTCGAGGACGCATTCGAGACACTAAAGCTGCCATCGATCATTAAGCCGGCCCTTGGGGGATTGCTACTGGGAATAGTTGCCTTTCTCTATCCGCAAGTGCTTGCCGATGGATATGAGACCATCAGGCTGACGCTTCACAACAACATGGCCCTGGCGCTCCTGATTCCGCTGATATTTCTCAAGATCGTCGCTACCTCTCTGACTCTGGGCTCCGGCAGTTCAGGCGGTATCTTCGCTCCATCCCTCTTCATCGGTGCGATGGCAGGGGGAGCATTCGGATTCGTCGTACAGGCGCTCTTCCCGGGTGTCACCGCCGATCCCGGCGCCTATGCCCTCGTGGGCATGGCAGGCCTCGTCGCAGGAACAACTCACGCTCCGATAACGGCTCTGATGATCATCTTCGAGATGACGGGCGACTACCACATCATCCTGCCGTTGATGGTAACCGTGGCAGTATCATCTTTGGTGTCCAGAGGAATCTTCGCACATTCAATCTACACGGCGAAGCTCATCAAGCGCGGTATCGATCTGCGTTCCGGTCGCGATGCCAATATCCTCAATTCCCTAGAAGTCACTGAGGTCATGTGCCCGATCTCAGCGCAAGTCTGGACAGGCACATCGGTTGACGATTTCCTTGAAATGTTGGAGGATCCCAGCCATCCGGCGGTTGTAGTGGTTGACGGCAATGGAAACTTCCATGGTGTCGCCTCACTGGGAGACATCAGGTCAATTCTATCGTATCGAGAGACCGGTGGTGTAATCGTTGCTGGAGATATTGTTAACGTTGAAACACCCACGGTTCTAGCTACGGACAGTCTTGAAACTGCTCTCAACAAGTTCAATCTGACGGGATCTCAAGTACTGCCGGTGCTCGATCCCGAAAATCACAGGCCGGTAGGATTGCTTCTTCGAAATTCCGTTCTTGAATTCTACAATCGTCGACTTGTCGATCAAACTAGACGCTGAAGACGCTGGTTGCTCACCCATCGGCCGGCGCCGGCTTCACAGCGGACGCCGAGTGCTCGATTAGCTCGCTCTCAAAATCCGGTTGCGGTGTGCGGAAGACGAAGCCCGTCATCAGGCTCGTCGCGACGGCGTAAATCACCAACCCGCCGAAGAGCTCGCTGCTTAGAGCGAACTGCTCGCGGAGAATCTGTGCCAGCACGAGAGTGAAGATCAGAGTAGGCAGCATCGGTAAGGCGACGCGAAGCCCCGCACGGATCGGCTCCTTGAGCGCAAAACGGCGGTGTGCGACCACCACTGCGAGTCGGGCTGGGACCATAATGACAACAAATGCGCCGGCGAGAAGCCACGCAGTCACGCTGAAATCCGAGGCTGTCAGAGCGGTCCCACTTTTGAAGAAGTAGAAAGGAACGAAGAAGGAAGCGAAGAGCTCAACGGAGTGGAGGAGTCGGTCAGACGCTACCGAAGGAAGTTTCTGCTTGAAGCTTCTGGCTGCAACGCCAACCACGAATGCCCCGACGAGATAATAGACGCCAATCTTTCGAGTAACGAAAGCACAAGCAATCGCCAACATGATCAGAAAGGCAAACTCCGAGTTGGGGGCGTACGGAACGATTTTTGAAGCGAAAAAGCGAAAAAAGAGAGGAATCACAAGCGCCAGGACCAGCATAACTCCGATTGAAACGAGAAATCTCTCCACAGTCAGGGACTGCAGCGTGAGAAACATTCCCGCCAATGCGAGCAACTCCGCCGAAATTGCCTTGGTCTTGATCCAATTTCTCTCTGCTTCGCTGAGTCCAAAGGCCTTGATTGAGTCCAAAATGAAGCCTGTGGATGGCGTTGCCAGGGCCAGAGTGATGAGAATCGAAACTCGCATCGGCAGCTCGAAGATTCTGGCAACCACAATCGATCCGACCACAAGAAGCAGCAATAGAAATATCAAATGATACACCAATACACGGGAGTTGCGACGAAGTTCAGAAACATTTACGTCAAGGCCCGCGTGCAAGAATAGCGAGACGATACCCAGCGTCGCTAGCAACGCTATGGTTTCATCGTGCTGGAACAAATTCAGCCCCGTTCCTGCGACAATTCCCAGCGCAAAACTCGTTATCGCTGACGGGAGTCGAAAGCGTTGCAGGATTCGCGGCACGATAAAGAGAAAGAAGATCAGTAGTATGTAGCCGACTTCGGGTGCCTTAAGGAATCTGAGAATGCTTTCCATCATTCTCTATACGTATATCACTCGATCCATGCCAGTCCTCGTGAGTGTAAAAATCAAAGTCAGGTACTCGCGCAAATGCCTCGTGAGCAGAAAGTTTTCACGGACGAACTCCCTGGCGCCTTCGCCCATGTGCTCCAGGCGACGCGGGTGATCCAGCAAGAATCGAATGCGATGCGCGGCCCCTTCGGGAGTGCTGACCAGGAATCCCGTGCGGTAATCTACTACTTGCAGCCGGATTCCACCCGTATCGCCCCCAATCACCGGCTTCCCCTTCCACATGGCCTCAGTGACGGTGAGACCGAAGCCCTCTTTCGTCGATTTCTGAATCACGATGTCCGCGAGACGCTGGAGCGCATTTATGGTGCGATGGGCATCCGAGGGGAGCAGCTTGACGTGAATATCCGGATCGCCATTGGCTGCTTCGAGGACTTCCTGATACACAGCGGCTCCCTCTGGATCGTCGGAAGCCCCCCCACCGGCAAGTACCAGTTGGACCGGCGCAACTTTCTTTACGATGCGATAGGCCCTGATCACACCGACGGGATCTTTGAAGCGGTCAAATCGGGACACCTGAACGAGCAGCGGCCTATGCGGATCAATCCCGAACTCGGTTCGGACTTGCTCCAGCTCAGATTTCGTCAACTCGCAATTCTTGTCGCTCAACGGGTCGATGCTCGGCGGCACAAGATACTGGGAGTGCGGCAGCGGCTGAGCGAAAGCATTGAGCGAGAAGATCGAGGCGTCAAATTGACTCACGATCGGCTCCAGTCCCTTCCAGACCGACCGGTTCGGATGGCTGATGTCAATGTGGGCCCGCCAGATCCATTTGGCGCGACAGTTCGGGCAGTTCTCAATGAGCGGCGCCGGCTGCGGATCGTGGACGATGACTATATCCGCGTTGAGAAGGTGAGCTCTCCGGTCCTCTGACCAATCCCTGCTAACTTGGCGGTATTGCTTCCAGTCCTCGGCAGTGATGGTGACCGGAAGTCCCTGCAGCCCGTTGTGAATCGCCTTCGTCGTCTCGTAAAAACGCGGCGGCCCGGAGATTACTTCCCACGACGCGTCGAGCCCGATGTCGCGCATCAGGGGCACCATCCAGCTCAGTATCTCAGCGACGCCTCCGCCTTCCTTGGTCGAATTGATGTGCAGAACGCGCATGCCGTTGAGGCGGTCTCCCAATTGACGCAATTGTCTGATAGTCGCGGAACCAGCAATCGCCTCGTAGTCTGACAATATGTGGGTCATCGCTGATTGGCTGCCTTTCTGAGAGCTCTTGCCAGTTCATTCCGCAGGTCCCAAAGGGTCTTGAAGTAGGGATCAATCGTCGCGATAGCCGGTATAAACGACTCTCCCTGATCACCAATACTGCCCAGCCACGCCGTGAAATCGTCCTTTTGGATTGGCGGCCGTCGCATCGCCTCGAGCATGTGATAGTAAATGCTGCCGTTGGTCATTTGCTTCACCGCATCCGAAAGTTTGCGCGGTGTCGAGACGCGTTCCAACGTGTCAAAGACAATGCTTGTCGCTTCCATGAAATAGAACTCTCCACCTTGCCTTACCATCGGCACCCAGGGCGACAGTTCATTGAGCCGATCCTCGATCAGATCCAGCAACAACCGTCTTAGCTCGTTCATCGAATCGTATTCATACGGATCGATAATTCCCAGCCGCTCGGCGAGGACGCGGTCCCCGAGACTTTGCTTGGCCCAAACCGCCAGGTCATTGCGATACTCGGGATCATCGAATGTAGGCCGCAGCGTGGTTTCACAGAAGTGGTGATAGAGCGCATTTTCACTGCAGACCGCGATGCGATCCCGCAATTCGCGCAGGTTGAGGGCCGGCGGGAGGCCGCTCATACGAGTCAGCAGCGTGCAGTCCATGATCACGAAAGGCTCGATCGATTTGCCGTTTTTCATATTGTCGACTCCTGACTACGGGGCGATTGCCGCAGCGACATGACCGCCTCTGCCAGCGCCGCCTGGTTCGAAACAACCAGCGCGCCCTCCACGTTAATGCGATTCCCCACTATGAGCGGCCTTCCCCCCTTGCCCAACAACCACTTCATGGCACCGGCATCGTTCTCATCATCTCCCGCGAATACGATATTGGCGAGGCGGCGGTCGAACCCCGCTACCTTGGCGACCTTGCGCAGACCCGCGGATTTGCTAAGCCGCGGAACCATCATTAATTCGATTGCCTCCGCGCCCTCAAAAATCTGAATACCCGGAATTGATCTGAGTGCCGCGAGCATGTATCGCAGTGAAGAGCGGCTATCGGGAGCAACATGTCGAAAGTGCACCGTCACCGACCACAACTTGTCCTCGATTTCGACTCGGGGGATGTTCAGTTCAATCGACCTCACGATCGGCATCATCTCGGACCGTACTACTTCCACGTCCTGGAACACGTGCTTTCTGGGAATCACGACCTCCCCCGAGGACAGCCGCAATTCCAGGCCGCTGCTGGCCGCCAGCAGAATCCGCTCAAACGGAATACGCGGAATCAGATCCTCCAGTCGTCGACTTGACAAGATCGCGACCTCATCACTGCAGCTCTGCAACAGCGTACCCAGCATTTGGCGGCAGGCCGGGTGAAGCTGGGCCTCATTGCGGTCGGAAATGAACTCTGAGAGCGTACCGTCAAAGTCAAATACCCACAGTGCGTCTGGCAGTTTTTTCATTTCGTTCATTGCGGCAGAACCCTTCTGATTTCGTCGAATATCTTTGCGCCCCACGAATAGACATTGTTATTGGTTAGGTGGTCTCTGAGGCGCGACATTCGCTGGCGGACCTCATTGTTGGGCATCGTGCAGGCAGCGTACATCACCGTGGAGAGGTCCTCAACATCGAATGGATTGACCAGAAGCGCTTCGGGCATCTCCCTGGCCGCTCCGGTGTATTGCGACAGCACCAGGACTCCGCTGATGTCGCTACGCGTAGAGATGAACTCCTTGGCCACCAGATTCATTCCGTCGTGAAGAGACGTCGTCAGCAAGACGTCGGCCATTCGGTACGCTGCCAACACGGCATAGTAGTCATGCTGCGCTTTCAGGTAGTGCACCGGCTGCCATTCGTCTGTCTGGTGACGCCAGTTGATGTCGTCAACGAGGTCCTCGATTCGGTCGTTGAGATCTCGATATACATCGAGATGAATCCGGCTGGGGGCCGCCAATTGCATAAGGCTGATACTGCCGCGCAGTTCCGGATGTCGTTGCAGCAGGCTGTCGAATGCCCGCAGGCGTTCGGGGATTCCCTTCGTGTAGTCGATCCGATCCGCGCCGACGAAGAGCCGTTGCTCCGCGGTTCTGAGCCCGGTCGCGGCGCTGAACTCGAGGACCTTTTCGTCCACGCGGGGCAGGCGAGCATCGGATTCAATCTGGGCCGAATCGACACTGATCGGGAAAGGGCGAACGGACGTAGGATGGCCCCCGCGGTAGATGCGATAGTGCTCGTAGTCCACCTTGGCCTCAATCCCCCGGTCAATCGTGTCCATGAAGTTGTTGCAGTGGTACTGAATATGGAAACCCAGGATGTCGTTGCCCAGCAGCCCGTCAAGCAGTTGCTCTCCCCAAGGAAAGATCCGAAATGCCTCACGGTTCGGCCAGGGGATGTGCCAGAACTGCACCAGCACCAGATCCGCCCGACGATTCCGCAGCATGCGCGAAAGCAGTCCAAGTTGATAATCCTGGATGAACACTATCGCGGGTCCGCCTTCGGCTTCCTTCAAGACAGCCTCGCAGAATTTTTCGTTCACGGCGACATATTGGTTCCAATCGCTCTTGCGAAATTCGGGCATCTGGTAGACGATGTGACACAACGGCCACAGCGCGCTATTTGAGAGTCCGTAATAATAGCCCTCCTCCTCCTGGCGCGTCAACCAAACGCGTCGGAGTGTGTACTGCTGTCCATGAGCCTGAATGCTGACGCGATCCTGGGAGTCCACAACGCTGCGGTCGCCGCTGCCTGAACCATGGCCCACCCACGTCCCCCCTACGGCACGGACTATAGGCTCAAGCGCCGTGACCATTCCGCTAGCAGGCCTGACCTGCCGCACACCCGCCCCGGTTCGCTCGTGTATGCACGGCTCCCGATTCGACACCACGATCAGCTTCATTCCGCACGCGACCGCTTCGATCTTGGCGGCAAGGCCCGCGGCCGTGAGAACGGGGGCGTTTTCGAAATTCGAGGGCGGATTCTCCAAAATAACCGTTCCAGGTTCCTGCTGCGAAACATCGAATTTCGTCCCGTGCTCAATTCCCGCAGCAATTGTCGATCGCTTCTGAATCAATTGTAGCCTCCACTCTTTTCCGCCGCCACCGGCCGCTCCATCGCAATTCGCTCCGGCTTCTTGAGATAGAGCGACTGAGTCGGATACGCGAACTCGATCCCTTCTTCCCTGAAGCGCTCCATCAAGGCAACGTTGATCCGCTGCTGAATATCCATGTAGCGATTGTAGTCGCTGTCGAGCACGTAGTATACTACTTCGAAATCCAGACTGAAGTCTCCGAACTTCGTGAAGTGAGCACGATCGAACCTGGTGTTCTCGATAGAAGACACCACCCCGCAGGTAATGTCCGGGATACCCTTCACGGCTTCGACCGATGTTTCGTATGCGATTCCGAAGCTGAAGACTACTCGCCTCTGAGTCATCGTCTTGTAGTTTCGTAATCTGCTTGTCACCAAATCCTGATTGGAGAATACCAGTTGTTCTCCGAAGAGCGATCTCACTCGCGTTGTTTTGATTCCAATCCGTTCGATCGTCCCCATCAAGTCACCAACGATCACAAAATCTCCGGCAATGAATGGCTTGTCGAGAATGATGGCGACGTAGCAGAAGATGTCGCCCAGGACATTCTGCGCGGCCAGAGCGAGCGCTATACCGCCGATTCCGACGCCGGCCAGAAGCGCGCTGAGTTGAACTCCGAGATTCTCCAGCAAAAGCGCGCCGACGAAAGTCCAGAGAATCAGCTGCCCCAGGTAGCCCATGGCCCTGCGGGCCGATGGATTGATCCGCTGCGGACCCTCCTTCACTTGGGCGCGATTCAGGAATAAGGAAATGAGACTATTGCCCCAGATCGCCACTTGCGCAAACGCCGCGATGATCGCCAGGGTCCTGACTATCGGAATCAGGGATTCCGGCAACACGAGGGCCTTTGAAGTGACAAACGCGACAACGACAAATGTGATGACAAGATTGACGCTGCTTATCAAGTCCACGAGGATATCATCAAGGACATTGTCCGTCGCTGCCGCCAGGATGCCCAGGCGTTTCTTGGCATAGAGCCGGATCAGCCACGCGATTCCGGTGGCTGCCACCGGCACGACGAGCGCAACCAGCCACTCGGTCGGAGTATTGGCGGAAAGGCTATCGAGGATCATTTATTATAGGCTCCTTTCGTACGAAGGACCCACGAAGTGTCTGCGCATTCGTCCGCTGGAGTCGATCGGACGTTTCTATCCCCCTAAGGTGCTTCGCAGTTGTTTACCGAACGATAACTCCCGCTGGCGCAGTTTTGAATTTGTCAGGCGGACCAGGCCGGTCCCGATGCCTACCGCGGTCAGGGGAGCGCCGCTGTCTACCCCGCGTTGAGATTCATTCCCGTCCGGCGACTATCGAGCGATCTCGATCACTCCCGCCCCGGCATGGGGTGCTACGGCAAGTCGCGCCTTGTGCTTTCACCGTTCATAGAGTAGTCAACCTTATCAAGTGTCAGAATCGGCGCGACAGTAATATCCTGTGCCTGCATCAGATCCACTACCCGCGCGAGTGAACGGGTGATCGTTTCCTGTTCCGCAATCGGCAAGTTCTTCAACGCGTCAGTAAGAGTGTCCTGAAGCGGCGATGGCGCGCGAGAAACCATCTCTCCCCCTCTTGCTGAAGCTCTCACCAGAACAATCCTGCGATCGGCACCGCTGCGCTCGCGCGATATCAGCTCCATTTTCTGAAGCCGATCCAAGATGCCAACCAAGGTACTCGGACTGAGCTGCACGCGACTCGATAGCTCAACGGATGACATTGGACCTTCTTTGGACAACGTTGACAAACAGACCAACTGCGGCACAGTTAGCCCATACACGCTCTTGAGTTTTCGCGAGTAGAGATCAAGAGCTCTGATGATCCGGCGCAGCGACATCAACACTTGTAATTCGTACTTTATCCCGGATGGGGCCGACGATTCATCTTCCGACAGCTTGGCAGCGTTGGCAGACAGCTCTGCGGGACGCCCCATGGAATCCGAGTCTCCCCGTAAGTTGGCTTTTTTCACGTCAGATTCCGGGCCCTTCATTCTATTCATCCGCTCAACTCCTGTCCGTAGGTGATCGCAACTCGTTCACACTATTATACAATCACGTTCATTAGTATACAAATCATTTCTATATTAATTATCGGCGTAGTATCTAATTTGTCAAGCACTGAATTAGGGTGACCAGTGCAAATGGCGTTTATATGACTATCTCCATGTTTGGTAACAGCTTACGTGTAATGAAGACGCTCTGCTCATTTTCCCATTTCAATGAGACTCACGATGAGCGGTGACGAATGAAGAGACCCGATCCGGATCGAGCTTGGTCAGGCCGGGACTCACACAGGAGAGAACCTTGAACAAGCACGTATTGCCTGTACTCCCGAGGCGACTCAGAGTGCCTGATTCTGGACCCTCTTGGAGGCCACTGGAGGGATTGCCCTCAAACTAATCTTTCACCGCGCTTTGAATCCTTTCCCAACGACCAATCGACCACCTCAAAACTGGAGGAGCGGCAAAAGTTGTTAGAGTGACCATTATTACAATTGCAGAAAAGAGAGCATCGTCGACGACATTCAGGCTCTTGCCGATGCCGGCGAAGATCAAACCCACTTCTCCACGTGGTATCATACCAACACCAATACTGATTCTGTCCAGACCTTTTTCGCGAACCGCAAGCCCACAGATCTGTTTTCCGACAATGGCTGCGATTGTTAACGCCGCCGCCAGACCTAGCACATGAATCGAAGCAAACATCTCGAGCCGAACTCGGATTCCCATCAGTACAAAGAAGATCGGCACGAAGAGAGTTGTTATGGGCCGGATGAGTTCATGCATCGATATTCGTTCGCGGAAGTCTCGGAAGTGCACTTCTTCAAGAATCAGTCCGGCGGCAAAAGCACCGACAATCGCCGCCAAACCTACCTCGTCAGCCAGCCAGGAAAGCAGAAAGCAGAATAGCAGCGCTGATATGATCATGATTCCTTCCGTTCTGAACCTGGCAAGATGCGGCATGATGCGCGGAATAAGTTTCACGCCGACATAGATGGAAAGAACCAGAAAGCCAATCGAGATCACAGCAATTCGCGCGAGACCAAGAGCACTGAGCGGTACACCAGTCATTGCGGAGGCTACAATCGCAGACACCGCAGCCAGGATGATCAGGGCCAAGACATCGTCGATTACAGCCGCTCCAAGTATTATTTTCGCCTCGCGGGTCTGAAGTTTACCCAAGTCTTTGAATACTCGTGCCGTTATGCCCACGCTAGTAGCGCAAAGAGTAGCGCCTATGAAAATATGAATATTGATAACGCCGAAATCAGCCGGAACCAACCTTGCGATGTCGGCTGGCACCTCCGAGATGAACAGCCAACTAGCTCCAAAACCGAAAATGAAAGGAGCGATAATTCCGGCGGCAGCAACCCAAAGCGAGGCCTTGCCGACATTTTTCATCTCAGCCACGGTCGACTCGAGTCCAACTTCAAACAGAAGGAGAATCACGCCCAGTCGCGCGAGGGCGTCGACTATGATCGCCGGCTCTTCGGTCATAAACGATCCTCGCAATGACTCAAACAATGTCCAATCTGGATTCAAGAGCACGATATTTCCGAGCACGATACCCGCGAGGAGCTCGCCCAGGACCGACGGCTGTCCGAGGCGCTCGCTGATCTCACCACAGATTTTCGCAGCGGCGAGTATGATCATGAGCATTAGAAGTACTGGTGCGATGGGATCAGAATGCATCAGATGAACTCTCGTTTCAGCATGGCTCTGTGTTTCACTTCAAGTAACAGATTGTTGTGAAGAAGTTGCCGTCGAGGAACACTTATTGCAACAGTTTTTACGCCTGGTTAATGGATGCGCTGGACGGCTCGGGATTTTCTGTTATGGATCCCGACAGCCTGCAGCATCTGAGCGCCGATGCGGAAGTTGCTCACTCTGCAAGTGGCAAGCAAATCCACGAACGGCCGGAAGAGCCGTCCCTTTGAAGCAAAGTAAAGGGGTGAAGTGCACCCGCTGAACTTGCGCTTTCGTAAGTCTTGGCCTTTGAAATTGTAGAGTGAGTTCAAGAAGGAATAGTTGAACGAAAATGACTTCTTCGCAACCCAACTGTGTCGGAACAACTCGTGGTCGCCGACGCCGGAGAAGGGAGCAAATCCCAACGCAAGGTGCGGGACTCCTTCGTCTTTCAGCAACGCAGCCATGGTGACATCGAGAAGGTAGGAAGTTCCGACTGGAGCGCTCGCGGAGAATCGATTCGTCATCGCGTGATATCCGATAATACGCCCGTCTCGAAATATCGGATCGTAGTAGGCGAAGCCGACCAATTTGTCTTTTGCAAACGCGAATAGCTTGCGAACGTATTGCTCCCCTTTGTGAACCACCGGCCTTACCATGAACCGCAGTTCGCTCGATCTGACGACTCGGTTCTGCAGCCACTCTCTATTAACTTGCTCGGCTTCGCTTGGGGTTTCGTCGGCGTCCGACCACTGTTTGATTTCGACACCGCCCCGGTTAGCACGGTTCAGCAACCTGCGGATATCCTCGCGTTTGTTCCCCTTCAGCGAGAAGCTCTCGATGTCGAGAATGGTCTCTGTGCCGAATCGATTGACGAAGAGGCCGAGTCGCTCCAGACAACGACCGACAGTCTCGCCAATCTGAAGAAATACCGCTCTGGGATACTTCTCAACAAATGCTGCCACGATGCCGGCCGTGGCTTCGGGAGAGCAAATTGGCTCGCCAAGTACGATTTGGCGAGAGCCAAAACAGTGCGCCGTCGAAAACGCGAGAAATCCCCCATCTTTGTCAAAGTACTCCAGAAGCGGATTCCCGTGGGGATCGGCTTGAAGTGTCGCATACGCCAATGAGTGCGAGCCGTACTGCTTGATCAACGCCAACCTCTGCTCCACACTGCGCCGACCGAGCATATGTGAATTTGGCTCGGGCGTTCTCGCGACTGTCTGATCATGGCGTTCATTTACAAATTGTTTCAAACACACTCCCGCGGCGATCTTTAAAATACTCACCAGCAGTCGGTAGTTTGTACACGGTCTCCTCGAGGTTGTTCAATTTATGAATCCAGACTCAAAGACGCGACTGTGACCAATTTGGGACTGCAACCAGTCCCAAATGGTCAAAGTCGATCCAAAGTAGTGCTTCATCGAATGCGCGCCATCCCCTTATTGTATAGCGAAATGCGTTGTAGCTCATCCGTTTGCGTTTTCGGCGGGTTCGCTTTTGAAGTCCCTTGCGTCCACCAATTTCGCCACTCCGGCAAAGTGTAAAGCGGTTGGTAATTTAGGCTTAAGTTGCAAGGGACACAAGGGCTTTTGATCCGATGCGCGATCTTATGTGATTGACTCGCGTAGTACCAGATGATTTGTGCTATTGGAGCGCCGCGTGACCAACTAGTGACTATTAGAATCCTTCAGGCAATAGTTTGTAACTGCGGGGAAGGACTTTCCTTTCACGATTGGGGTGTAAAGCGGGACACAGCTCTCGCCCAAGCGGATACAGGGAGTAAAGTTCACCTTGTAGGATGCATCCGTTCCTGCTAACTTTCCAGCGATGAAGTACATTTTGCTCGCGTTGCTTTCAGCGGCATTATTCGGGGCCGCAACCCCTCTTAGTAAAACTCTTCTTTCGTCATTTGACGCATTTCAATTGGCCGGGCTTCTGTATCTCGGCGCTGCAATTGGGGCTTCCGTAATAGCCTTCCGAAAACGATCGTACACGCTGCCTTGGCGAATGGACCGAAGGAATCGGATGCGCCTGCTCGGTGCAGTGTTTTTTGGCGGAGTCCTCGCGCCTCTATTATTACTGATGGGACTTAAGGCTGCTTCAGCTGCTTCCGTTTCACTTTGGCTGCCCTTGGAATTGGTGGCGACCTCCATACTCTGAGCAGTTCTGTTTCGAGATCATTTGGGTCGATTCGGCTGGATAGGCATGGCCGGCGTACTCGGCGCCGGAATACTGCTTTCTCTTGGTGAGCATGTTGCAGGCATTTCCGCGGGACTATTGGTCACGGGTGCGTGCCTATGCTGGGGGTTAGACAACAACTTTACCGCCCTGATTGACGGCATCACACCGGCGCAGAGCACTTTCTGGAAGGGGCTTGCGGCAGGGTCAGTAAATCTCGCTATTGGATTGGTGACCCGTGACTTTTCCGGAACGGTGACAGCAACCGTAGCGGCCCTTGGCGTGGGTATCTTCTGTTACGGCGCGAGCATTGTGCTGTATATCACCGCAGCGCAGAACATCGGGGCGACTCGAGGGCAGATGTTCTTTGCAGCGAGTCCTTTTTTCGGAGTGATTCTATCTGTAGCTCTATTGGGTGAGCCAGTTACGGTCGTTCAACTAATAGCGGGTGTCATTCTCGCCGCATCGCTTTGTCTTGTTTCCCGAGACACACATGGGCACGGACATGCGCACGAGGAGCAAGAGCATGAGCATGGTCATCGACAGCACAAACATGAGCCAATGACTCATCGTCATCCGCACTGGCCAGACTTGCACCACAGGCACGGACACAAATAGTAAGTCGAGGTATTACCGTATCGAAAGAAAGGAAATCAAATGAAATGGATCACTCGTTCTCATGTGCACGTTGACCGGGTCGCCTGTCCTTGGCTGATTACCCGATTTGTCGACAGC
This sequence comes from uncultured Ignavibacteria bacterium, assembly GCA_964552775.1. Taxonomy (GTDB): domain Bacteria; phylum Zixibacteria; class MSB-5A5; order CAIYYT01; family CAIYYT01; genus JADJGC01. The sequence continues at coordinate 138,930 of CAZKIH010000007.1, forward strand.
GAAGCGCAATTCCTCTTTGTCCCGGCATCGCAGGTCATGGCGCGAGCGGAGGAGGAGAACGCGACCCCGTTTGATATCCCCGAGGTCGAATTGGGTCATGTTGATGGTCGCTGCTCGTTTGAGTCAATCATCCTCAAGTACGAACTCAAAGATAAAGCGCTGGCCCGGTTAGCGAAGATTGTCCATGCTGCCGATGTTGAGAAGGATCTAGCATCCGATCCAATTGCCGCGGGACTGGAAGCAATTGCGGTTGGCTATAGTCTGCGCTTCCCAGATGATCGTGAGAATCTTAAACGGCAGTTCGAAGTCTACGACGCACTTTACGCTTGGTGTCGTTTGGAACTAACGAGGAAATGAATGGAGGAAATTCGAGGTTCTGCTCATTACCAATCCACGAATCTCTGCCGGCGCCCGATTCGTTATCGGCAGCACTCATGCCTCCCCAAAAGGGCGGGACTTGATTGCGTCCGCCTACTCCACTTGTGACCAATTTGTGACTACATACAGTTTCAGACGGTCAAGAGCAACCCAAACTAATACTTCAATAAGTGCACTTTATCAGATTGCTGCACATTACAATACATTGAGGGTCAATTACTTGTGTCATCGTCCGAAACGGTGTTGTGCGTATTGAAGAGAAATCCCCAGTAATCACATTTTGATTCAAGAAGCAGAATGGATGGCAAGACCTAATCGGTTCGAGTGGCAGTAATGTGATCTCAGATGTCGAATCTACTTTATGTCAAGTAATCCTATGGACTATCCCTTGAACTCCAAGGACAGCACCGTTATGTCATCAGTTTGTTCGGCTTTGCCGATGTGCTTGAGCACGTCGAGAATCACATTGCGCACCAGTTTGCCGACATCGTCCGGCCTGGACCGTGCAAGACTCCGCGAAAGACGCTCACCTTCATACATGTCGTGCGCTGAACTCAATGCCTCTGTAACTCCATCGGTATAAAGCACGATCCGATCGCCGGCGTCTAACTTGTATCGATTCGTGCCGAACTTGAACGGCTCGAATTGCCCCAATAAGATCCCGGGGGCGTCATCGAGTTGCACGACTGTGGAGTCAGCTTTCACAACAAGTGGGAGGTTATGTCCGCCATTGCAGTAGCTGACGACACCGGTACTCGTATCGAGAACCGCGTAGAATACTGTGACAAACGTGCCGACGTCACTATCGGGAATGAGCATGGTGTTGACTTTCGAGAGGCATTCTGCGGGATCGAGGACCTGCGAAGCCACACCCTTTATCATCGTCCGCGCGACTGCCATGTAGATTGCGGCCGGTATTCCTTTACCTGAGACATCAGCGATTACGATTCCCAGGTGAGTGTCGTCAATGAAGAAGAAATCGTAGAAGTCGCCACCGATGTCCTTTGCTGGATGCATCTCCGCATAGATCGAGAATTCGCTGCGGTGTGGAAACGGCGGGAATTCCCGCGGTAGAATCGCCTTCTGAATGCGCGCAGCCGTGCTTAGGTCCTGCTGTACCGCCAGGAGGCTTTTACGGTCATCGAGTGCAGCCTTGATTGAGGCGATTTCTTTCATCCCTTTTTCGATGGTCAAATGCAGATCATTGAAATCAATTGGCTTGGTGACGAAATCGAATGCGCCTCGATTCATTGCCGTGCGGATGTTTTCCATATCCCCGTAGGCTGACACGATAACCGTTTTCAGTGCTGGGTTGTTTCTCTCCTGAAGTTTTTGCAGCAAGGTCAACCCATCCATTCTCGGCATGTTAATGTCGGACAGGATCAATGTGATGTCCTCTGCATCGAGTACCTGATTCAAAGCATCTTCGCCGTTCTCCGCGAAAACGAACTCATATTCTTCGTTCTGAATTTGCTTTCTAAACTTCTGCAAGATCAGTATTTGCAGATCGGGTTCGTCATCAACGACCATGATTTTGAACGACTTCATTGCACTCCCGTACATCAGCTATCTGTTTGTTTTCCGATGAGTTCGTGGATTTCCTGCTTGAGGCGATTGAAATCTATAGGCTTTGTGAAGAACTCCTTTGCACCCGAAGCAAGGGCTTTCTTGTGGTTCTCGCCGTCACCGTAAGCGGAGATCATACTGACCTGGATCTTCGGATATTTCTGATTGATGATTTCCAGAAGTTCCAATCCAGTCATGCCCGGCATGTTGATGTCCGAGAAGACATAGACCACATCCGGAGGTTGCGAGCTGTCGAGGATTCCGATGGCGTCCTGTCCGGAAAACGCGAACACTAACTCAACTGCACCGCTTCGGATTTCCTTTCTGAACTGCTGAAGAAACAGCAATTCAATATCTCTTTCATCATCTACGACCAGGAACTTCATCAGTGATTCACTCTCTGTTTGCGGGTAACGTCATTTTTGCAGATCGGTTGGCAGCCTTATTTCGAAAGTGACACCGCCGCTATCATTGGATTGAATTGCCATTTCGCCACCATGGGCTTTTACGATGTCATGGGTGATTGAAAGACCCAACCCTGTTCCCTGCGTACCTTTTTTGGTGGTAAAGAACGGTTGAAGGATCTTGTCTTTGATAACAGCAGAAATACCTGGACCGTTGTCCGCGACATCGACAACGACCCGATCAGACTCGCGTCGAGTTCGCAATGTTAGTTTCGGAAGATATGACCGTGACGTGCCCCCAGTGTGCCCAGAAATCGTCTTCTCCCGCATTGCATCAAAAGCATTCTGGCACAAATTTATAATCACCCGACTGAAATCTTCCGCGATCACCGATACTTTTCCCAAGGATTCGTCAAGTTCAAGTTCGATGTCAACATTGATCGGGTTCTCTCCGGCGCGCATGCCGTGAAATGCGAGATTCACGTACTCCTTGATCAGCGCATTCAGATCGATTGGCTCTTTTTTGCCACTCCCGCCACGCGAATGCTGCAACATGGACTTGACGATGCCGTCTGCCCGAGTGCCATGTTGTATGATCTTGGTTAGGTTGGTTCTTATGTCCGCAAGAAGCTGGGAAATCGCCTTATTCTTCAGATCAGGGGCAGTCGTATTGATTTCCTGCTCAACCTCATCGAGCAGTTCTACTGACACGGAAGAGAAATTGTTCACAAAATTCAAAGGGTTCTTGATTTCGTGAGCAATGCCGGCAGTCAGCTGACCTAATGAAGCCAGTTTCTCCTGTTGAAGCAGTTGTGCTTGCGTAGCACGCAATTCTGAGAGAGCGTCCTCCGCCCTTTTCTTTTCGGCTTGCAGTTGTAAAAGGTCCAGGTGAGCTTGTCGTGCCTGTGCCTCAGCCAACTGCAGGTCGTTAAAACGAGTGAATGTGAGATTGAAGACCGCGGCAAACCGCTCCAGCAGCCCAACTATATCCTCCGGCTGTTCATCCGGTGAGGCCATGCCAATAAACCCCTTGGAAAAGTAGGCGAGAGTCTGTACGCGCCGCTTTTGAGATAGCCCGCCCTTAAATGGCACGTTAAGTAAATTCAGCTGCCGAAAGTACTGCTGGAGCTCTTCCCCTTGCATATCAATTGTCAGGGACGTTACCCCGTTTTGCCAGCCCGTTAGCATCTTCTCGAAGGTATCGTTTCCGTGGAGGTCTGCCGCAAATGCGGAGCTCACTTTGCTTCCATCTTCGTCAGTAATCCAGAACTCGGCGCCGCCGTTTTCGTCCTTGATGATCGCGATATACAACCGATTGGGGGCGATTCCCAGGGCTATGAGTTGGCGGAATAAAACCGCTGCTGTTTCTGCAAGTTCGTCCGATTTCTGCATGGCAAGGGTTCGGCTTCTCACTCTTTCGAGGCTCGCTTCGATTTGCGCTTCGCGAGTTTGTGCTTCGGCCTTCTGAAGATCGAGGTAACGTCTAAAGGTTAGCTCTATGATAGCCTTGAAACGGCTCAAGACATTGTATTGTTCTTCCGCATAGCGTTCTTTTGTCCACGAATAGAACCAGCCTTCTGAAAAGGGGAAATAATAGCCGTGCTCCTCGCGATCGCCAATTTCCGGACGAGCCTGTGGAACCTGCAATTGCGAGTAGATTGAATCGTAGTATGAACTGAGTTCGATGCCTCGCAGTGTGCTCACGAAGTTCTCCATTCGCAGCCAGTGATCGTACTGTCTCTCAAACTCCGGATGCCCAGCGATATGCAGGTTGCCAATTAATGCCAGAGAATCACTCGCCGATGCAGGAACAGTAGCGTAGACCAAACCCCGTCTCGTGCCATTCTGCAAGAGGACGACTCCGCAGCGTTGAGATTCAATACCGAGCCTGCGAAGTTCTGCGAATACCGCACTGGATGTCGCAGACAGGTCGTGGCTGTCGTGCATAGCCATCGCACGCGAGCGGACACGTTCGAGAGCGGCCTCGATCTTCGACTCTCGAGCCTGGGCCTCAGCCTGCTTCAGGTCAAGAAATCGTGTGTATGTCAGATCAAACACGCCGGCAAAGCGTTCGAGCAGTTGAATTGTCTCTTTCGGGCGGCGTTCATTCGTTGAGAAAGAGAGGAGCCCTTCTGAAAAGTAAGCAGCGTGAATCACCCACCGATCCTGAGACAGATTTTGCAGCGCAGCCTGTGGGGCATTGCTCAGGCTTATCCGAAACGCATTGTAATCGGCAAGCTCGTTGCCGCTCAAGTCTATGACAAGGGACTTTGCTTGTTCTTTCCAAGCTCCAAAGAGCCTTTCCAAGACGTGATGTCGCCGAACTTCGATGCGAGCAGAATGTTGCCATTGGCTCCCATGACTGGTCGCGTACATTTCGAGATTGCCAGACTCTTTGTCGAAGAGGCCAATTGAGATTTGGTCACCAACTTCTCCTAATAACCTCAACTGCTCGAAGAGGACAAAAGATGTTTCCGTCAATTCGTCGCTCTTTTGCATCGCTAGTGTGCGACTGCGAACTCGTTCGAGAGCGGCTTCTATTTTTGACTCACGAGCCTGTGCTTCTGCCGTTCGCAGCTCGAGAAAGCGCCGGTAAATTAACCCAAAGACTCCGGCAAATCGCCGCATGATGTTCAATTCTTCTTCTGTCAGGGATTTCGTCCTGACAACGTTTAGGGATCCCTCCGCGAAGAAGATCGTATAGAACACCTCAAACGAATTGTATGACTCATACTCGGGATAGGACACAACCCCCGCCATTGCCCGATAGTAATTGACTACCTCTTCACCGGCGAATTCCTGCGCATAGTATGATTCATTGCGCTTCCAGGCATTGAAACAGTTTTCAAAAAACGAATTAGCATTGGTCGGAACGACTCCAAGTATCTTGCTCCCGGTCTTTCCCAGCGCGTGTGAGCGTGACCAGATTTGAATAGTCTTCTCCGCCTCGTCGAAGATACCGACACCTGTTCTGATGGCTTCAATGCCTAGTGAGCTAAGTTGCTCAAAGAAGACATCGGCGGCTTCCACAAGTTCGTCACTGTGTCGCATTGCCATCGATCTCGCGCGGACTCGTTCCAGCGACAACTCCAACAAGGACTCCCGGGCGTGCGCTTCCGCTTGTTCAATATCGTTGAATCGGCGATAGGCTAATTCGAACACATTCCGGAAACGCTTGAATACATCAATCTCTTCCTCCCGCAGTGGCGCGTAACTCGATAGTCCGAGAGCTCCGGGTCCGATCGACTGAAAGTAGTAATGCACTGATGAAGCGCCTTCAAGAATTGGATCGGGATTCTGGTTTGTTTGTTTTCGGTATTCGATCCAGTCCCTCAGTTCTTCTCCTTCAAAGCTCGCCGTGAAGTATGCGTCCTGTGCGCTTTTAATCCTATCTATGAACGCTTGCACCTTGGGATGAAGCTTGGTTTCAATTTCGAGGATGCTTGAAGTCTCATACTCGGTGAAGTATTCGTAGTTGAGATAGGTTCCCTTCTCCTCATTGATGATAGCCGTCTGTACGTTGCGGACATTATTCACTCCCAGCACTCTTAACTGGTCGGAAATCGTGTGGCAGACCTCTATCATGTCGGAAGGTTGCCTCATGCTCATCGCAACGGCTCTAACTCGCTCAAGTGCGGCTTCAATCAGCGCATCTCGCGCGCGTGTTTCCGCCTGCACTACATCCATGTACCTTCGGTATGCGAAGTCAAAAACATTCCGGAACCGCTTCAATACATCCAGCTTCGCATCGGCGACGGGTTGAAACGTTGAAATACCGATGGAGCCCGTGCCGATCGAGTAGAAATAATAGTAGAGGGCGTTTGCAGCTTCGATTCGCGGATCATCCTTTTCCCCGCTTCGTCGCCTGAATTCTTTCCAGCCATCAAGGTCGCTGCCCGCAAACACGGTTTCCGAAAATGCATCTGGAGAACTTCTGATCTGCTTGATTTGTTTTTCAATGACGGGGTGGATTGTGTAAAATAGCGGTGTGATGCTTCGGCCGATCTCATCGGAATAGTCGTAATTCACGAAGGTGCCCTTCTCATCTTCGTGAATATTGATCATCGCGTTTCGCAGTTCGGTGAATCCCAGAGATTGAAGCTGCTTGAAGAGTACCTCGCACACATTCGGTAGATCGTCGGGTTTCCTCATGCCCATGGCCTCAGTCCGCACACGTTCGAGGCACGCTTCGATTTCGAGCTCGCGGTTCTGTGCTTCTATCGCCTTTCGTTGCTGTTCCAAATCCTGCCTGGTGTCTTTCAGGACCTTCGCGATAGCTGTCTTGTCAGAATCGTCGAGCTTTGCCGACTCCAGAACGAGATCGAGTATTGTCTGTAGCTGATCGTTCATTTACTGTTCTTTCAAATCACCACAATAGGAAGTCAGACTGTCATCCCAAAATCCCGCCAGCGGCATGGCTCAATTGCCATGCTATATCCCGACGGTCATTGCTTAGACGTAATGGACACACGATATCCAAACTAAGAGATTCTACACCTCGCGGCAATTGCTTTTCGAATCTTCACTTGTGTTCTAAAATGAGAGTTGTCGCCAAAGCCTGCAACGAAGAGGATTTTACGAAAAGTCGGCCACATTGACCGTCTTTTCGATAATCGCTGGTCGCAATGGTGATTGAGTTTTGACGTGTCACGGATTCCGTGACTTGCTTCAGTCCCAGGAGGTCGGATTCAATCTGAGGAAGCAACGAAAGAGATTCTCACATTCTAATGATGCGCAGCGCAATACGTTGGTATTCACCCACTTTCCGTTTCGATGGACTCGATTCTTAAGACCCTTGCGTCAGCTGATTTCGTCACTTCGGCGATTGATCTGGTGATGCGAGGTTTTGTGGCACTGCCGGAAGACGAAAGCTCGGAGTCTCCCCCTACCTTTCCTCTGGCTTTATTCTCTTCAACACAGAAGCAAACAGCTCATGCGCCGTTAGATCGACGGGGCGATGTTTCACCTCTGCACTCGCAGGATCTTTGCCGAGATAGTTGTCCCCCTTCCAATTCCTTGAAGGTCGGATCGGGCGTGGGACGAAGCCGCCGCCGCAATTGGGACAGACATTGCCCAGGACACCGTCGACGCACTCAGCACAAAATGTACACTCATAGCTGCAGATGCGCGCTTCCAGGGATTCCGGCGGCAGGGACTTCTTGCAGTTTTCGCAAGTTGGGCGTAACTCAAGCATAGCTATCATCCGTATTTATAGCGGGCATCGACTTAATGTTCTGGAGGAGGATAAGCGGCTGTGGAAGTTGGGGCAAGAGCCGTCACTCGGAGATCTGGGTGTTGATGTGCACTTTTCCTGCCTCGAACAACGGAATTATCAACTCATCGGATAATTGGTCATCAGAAAACCCAAATGGGAGCACGGGATTTGTGAAGAGATTGATCTCGACGGTAGTGTCGGGAGCGTTTCCGTGCACCCAGAAATGTAAGGATGCCAATAGCCCGCGCCCTGCCAGAACTCCAACTGTGTCGATCAGGCCAATTTGGATCGTGTCCGCGCTGACAAACTTGGGCTTCAAGAAAAATTCGCTGCACCGACTTCCCACAAATGAGATAGAGTCGCAGCGCATGATATTGGCAGGAAATCGTAATGGCAGACTAATAGCTGAAATCGTGATTTCATTGTCGAAATAGATCGGAACAGTAAATGTGTCGCCGCCCGTGACTTCAATATTGGGCGGCATATAGACCTTGTTGATTAGCTCCTCTTCAGGCTTGGTTGAGTCGCCACATCCCAGCGCGAAAATCCCCGCACACAGGTAGCAGCCAATGATCGTCGAGACAATTTGATACTTGTTCTTCATGCGCCTCCGTTACAAGTACGGTTCGGGCTTCGAGTTGTGCAATCCCTTTTTTTGCCTTCAAACTGAGACAAGATGCTCCGCAAATAACGTTGCAATTATCCGCATTTCTGCTATCTTAGCGCACCGAAGGAGTAAATATGCCTGCTTTCAAGATTGCCGTCAATACATACTGGGTGGGCGTCAAGGACCCGGGGTTGAGAGTTTTCGATTTATACGTCAAGACTACATATGGCACAACCTACAACTCATATCTGGTGGTCGGGGAAAAGATCGCCTTGATCGATGCTGTCAAGGACGGCTTCGAGGACCAGCTTTTCGCCTCGATCTCTGAGATCTGTCCACTCGATCGAATTGACTACCTCATAGTGAACCATAACGAGCCCGATCACTCCGGCTCGATAGTTGAATTACTTCGTCGCAACCCGAGAATACAACTTGTTTGCAGCAAGCCGGCTGTGCCGTTCCTGCGAAACATCATCAATGATGAGCAGCGCTCCATAGATGGAGTTAAGGGCGGAGACAAACTTGAACTTGGCGGTCTATCGCTGGAGTTCATTTCTGCGCCATTTATGCATTGGCCAGACACAATGTTTTGCTATTGCCCGGAAACGAAGGTGCTTTTCTCTTGCGACGGATACGCAGCGCACTTCTGTCCCGAGGACACGATTGTCGCGAAGGTGGGTGATCCGGTTCTCGAGCATGAAGCCTGGTACTATTATGATTCCATCATGCGACCGTTTGCCCCGTTTTCGAGAAAAGCCTCCGAAGCTATTGCAAATCGGGAGATCGCGACGGTTGCACCCTCACACGGACCAATCACAGTTGAGAATCCCAAGCACTTTATCCAGAAATACCTGGAATGGACGCAACCCAAGGTCAAGTCCGACAGGAAACTGATAACGATATTCGTTGCATCATCATATGGAAACACTCGAATCATGGCGGAAGCTATCGCGGGTGCGTTGCCGAAAGAGCGATTTGAGGCTCGCCTGTTCGATGTCACGGAGAGAAGCGCCGAGGAGGCACGGGACCTGATTGAAGCGTCCGATGGCATTCTCTTCGGCACCCCGACATTCGCCGGCGACGTGGTCAAACCCATTTGGGATGTTGCTCATTTACTGCCATCAGTGTCGAGCACAGGTAAGAAAGCCGCTACATTTGGGTCATTCGGCTGGGGTGGACAGGCGACGGAAATTCTCGATACTTACATGGAACAGTTGAAGCTGAAAGTCTATCGTCCGGGAGCCAAGGCTCGATTAGTGCCCTCAGAAACCGAGCTGGCTCAATGTCGCGAATTTGGGCTCGCTTTTGCGGAATTCGTGGGAGTTTGATTCAAGATCAGGTTGCAGGAGTCAACGCGCGCCGCTCGATCGTCACGGACGAAAGAACCGAATCGACAAGAAAGTAGCTTTCGGCATGAAAAGGGACAAGAATTAGCGCTGCCCGAATGAGGCTGGTCTGATTGTCCAGTTTCCCATTCGGATTCTGCTTCAGTTCTCCTCGTGCCAATGCAGCTTTGGCCATAACCAGTGCCTCGAGTACCCCAACATTGGCCGGCGCTACCTCTCCCTTAATCTCTTCACATTGGCTAACAGGGAGCCTTGCAATTGCCGTTGTCATCCTGGTCGTCAGGCGATACATCGCTTCGAAATTTGCGACTTGAAATGCGGGGACCACGATGGACCTGTGTTCAAGCGAACTCCCTGAAGACCTGACCGCAATTTCGGACCGTTGCGTCGACAGTTCCAAACTCCAAAATGGGAGGAGGGTGTCACGACCTGCACAGTCTTGAGCAGTAGAGGAGATAGCTTGAGTAAACGATGGGTGTTTCTCCAAGGTGGTGATGCTGCCGCAGTTCTTGCACTTATACAAGATCGAATTGGTGGCAGGCAGATCTTCCCCACAATTGGTACAGCGATGATATTCGATTCCCAGTGCACCGAATTGCTGCTGTGACGACTCGGGGATTCTGTTTTCCGTGGCATTTGAATCGCCCACTACTCGTCCAGACACGCCGTCCACAAGTAAGACGACTGCTTTTCCACTTTCGCGGAACATCGCAAGTTGATATGGGAAGTAGATTAGCACTGCCCTCAGGCCATAGAGCTTCGACAGGTTTCGCTTGTTGGTCAAATTCGACGAATCAGACAACTTCTGAACGACCTTCTCGGCCTGCGCATAGGCTTGAATAGCTGTGGTATCGGCAGGATTGAATGAGAAATCCTCATCGGACGCGGCGCCGCTCCGGGGCAACAGCTTGATGTATTCGGTGCGCAATCCGAGAGAGTAAGGAAAAAGCTCCAGGGCTGGACTTGCTGAGACTGTGACGACGTGTGGAGTCAGGCTGACATCCTGTCGCATTTCTTCTTTCTCTTCGCATTCCGTTATAGCCCCGTACTCGCTCACTGTCAGGCGAGTGTCGAGTCGGTTGCGAACCCGCAACATCAGGGAAGCGATTTTCCAATATGGGTGATAGACGCCGGAAATCTCCAGCTCTGGAGGTGTGAGCGGCCGTCCTTCCTCGCGCAAAAACCTGTCGAGATGAAAACGGACCTGCATCTTCGCGATTTTGGGCGTTATGATATACGCCGGGGGCAGGTTAGGCATTGTGATGCGAAGAACAGAGGAGCAATGCCCGCAGCGAATAGTAGCAAAGTTCTCTTGCAGGTTCAGAGCGCCGCCGCAGCCCGGGCAGCTGACCTCGATGAAGAACCCCGACCGTGGTACTGGATTAGCCATTGTCGACAGATTTGCCGCAAGTACCACAGAATTTTGACCCAGCAATCAACTCTGATTGGCAGTGCGGGCAGATCGGCTTGCTGTCAAGTTTGATTCCGCAGTGAAGGCAGAACTTAGCTTCCGACGGTAAATCAGTTTTGCAGCCGGGGCAGACATTCTGTGCAAACATGGCATGGCCGCATCGATAGCAGTAACGCGACTGCTCCGGAGTATCTGTATGGCACTTCGGGCAAGTCACGGTCGCAATGGACTGATTGCGCAGTTCTTGTTGTTCTGGAGAGAAGGCTCGCGAAAGCATCGTCGGCATCATCACGCCCACGCCAGCGGCCATCCCGACAGTCGTACCTGTCGCACCGGCAACTCCTGAGGTTCCCATTCCCCGCGCCATTTCAAATTTCAGGAACTTGTCGAGATCACCAATCGCTTCCATACCAGAGCGTTGGTCAATGAGTTTTGAGACTTCTTCTGGGGGCGTAATCGAGGCGATGTAGAAATCAATCAACTCCAAGCCATACTTGTCGAATTCCTCGGCTACAATGGATTTGAATTCACCGGCTAGTTCGCTGTAATTTCGGGGCAGGTCAAGTATCGAATCAAGCTTCTCGCCGAGCATATCATTCATGCGTGCGATTATCACATCACGCAGGTAGCTCTGAATGTCGTCCGTTGTGAACCGTGATTGCCGCCCGACTATGGAATTCAGGAAAAGCATTGGTTGTGCGATACGCATGGTGAACGCACCATGCCCGCGAAGACGAATGAGCCCCAGTTTGCTGTCGCGAAAAGTTACTGGATGGCGGGTACCCCACTTCAGATTGGTGAACGTCTTGAGATTGGTGAAATAGACCTCGGCGCGAAATGGCGACTCAAATCCCCAGGGCAATGAGAGCAGTCGCGTCAAAATGGGAATATTGAGTGTCGTCAGAGTGTGCCGGCCGACGGTAAATGAGTCGCAAGCATGGCCATCCTTGAAAAAGACGGCCAGTTGGCTGTCGCGTACGATTAGCTGAGCTCCAAGTTTGAAGTCTGCTGAGCCCTCTTGGGGAATCCGATAGATCATTTCTTCCCCTGTAGGGTCCATCCACTCTATGATTTCCATCATGATCGACATAGTCATTTCCTTTTCGCTTGGGTTTCTATTACACTTTCGACACAGTCGGAAGCAGACTTGAACGCCCATTCAAGTACTTGAAGCACCGTTTCTAACCGCCAAAATTTCTTGTCCCAGCGTTTCAACTCGGTATGCTCTTAGAGATATGACTCAGAATAGAACAAGTCCGACGCAGAGTGACATTCTGGCAGGAGAACGACTGCTCGAGAGCGGCGATTTGGAAGCGGCAGCGGCGCTATTCGAGCAAGTACTCAGAGAATCGCCGACAAGTCTGCCCGCACTCCAAGGCCTAACGGAGGCTTGTTTTGGGCTTGGTGACAAATCTGGCGCCAAACATTACCTTGGTTTGGCTCTGGAGATTGACCCTGAAGATCCTCGCACGCTCAATAATGCAGGCGTAATGCTGTTCCATGAGAAAGATTATGAAAATTCATCCCAGTTCTTGACGAAAGCGATTGCGATTGATCCGGAATATGGTGAGGCTCACCTTAATCTGTGCGCCGTCTGGGGGAGATTGACACTTGCCAATCAGAAGCAGCCGATCAAGTCTGAGGCCCTGCTTGCAACACTTCGCTGGATAGCGGACCACGAAGCCGACTCAGCCCGAGATGAGTTGTTGTCACTGAATGTATCATTGCGACAGGCGCTGCTCAATCGTTATCGAAACGCTTATGAAGGCGGCAGGCTGCGGATTCTTCTGCACGCGCCTACTTCCATCATGGGAGCGTTGTTCTATATTTTTGAGAGCTGGCAACAATGTCTGAGCTTCATGGGCATCGAAACGAGGCTCATTCTTGCTGGTGATTCGATTGCGGATGCTATCGGGACCTTTGAGCCCAATGTCTTGATCACGGTGGATCATCCTGATGTATCGGAATCGATCGATTGGAGCTTTGTTTACGAGCACATGAACCGTCACCGTATGCTGATTGGAGTGTGCTCCGAATTTCGGTCGAAGCCGCGTGAGGCAGATTTTTACCTGACATTTCATCTCGACCCCTGCCGGGATGACCGCCTGATGCAGGTAACGTCGCCGCTTCTGTCACTTCCCTTTGCATTTAACCCCCTATTGCATCGTATGTCGCCCGCCCAAACGCTTTTTGACTTCGCATTTGTGGGTACAAATAGTCCCGTTAAACAAAAAGAGACCCTTGAATACTTGATTCCCATCGTCCGAGGAAGTGTTGGCATTTTGGCCGGTACGGGCTGGCCCGGTCGATTCAATAACCTGAGCCAGGCGGACGCTGGATTTCTTTACAATTTTGCGGCCATTTGCCCCAATTATCACCTCCAGGCACAGCTTGACACGTTCAGCGAGGTCAACGAGCGGACGCATGTGTTGCAGGCCTGTGGTGCTTTTCAGCTATGTGACCGGCCGGCGGCGATCAGTGCACTCTATAACGAGGACGAACTGGTGACGGCTGCTTCACCGACGGAGTACCAGGCGTTCTTTGATCACTATCTGAAGAGGCCTGAAGAGCGCGCTGCAATCGTCCGTCGTGGGATGATCAAGGCCTGGGAGTCATATTCGCAATTTGATGTACTTAAACGCCTTGTTGAATACCTGTCAAAAACAATTTGAACGCGAAAGACATACCGCTGTAATATCCACAAATTTAGAGATGATCCACTGCGTACGAACTTAGATTGGAATTTCAACCACACGTCTCGACGTGTGCACAGAACTTGAGGAGATTAAGAGATGATGATTTCTGAAGCAATGGCGGCCAAACTCAACCAACAGGTTAAGGAAGAGTTCTTCTCCTATTGGACTTATCTCGCAATGTCTTACAAATTGCATGAGATGGGCTTCCGCGGATATGCGAAGTGGTTTGACATGCAGGCCGGTGAAGAAATGGGCCACGCCAAGAAGATAGCGAAATATCTTGTGGAAGTTGGAGCTCCGGTGAAACTGGGAGCGCTTGAGACTCCCAAAGCCGACTACGGGTCAGTCAAGGAAATTGTACAGACGGCGCTTGACCATGAGAAGAAGATCACTCGCCTGATCAACGAGTGTGTCGACCTTGCCGACAAAGACAACGACCATGCGACTTCCAACTTCCTGGCATGGTTCGTCGATGAGCAGGTCGAAGAGGTTGCTACTGCACAACAACTCCTGAATTTGGTCAGCCTGGCTACCGAAAAGATTCAATTGCTCATTATGGAAGGCCGCATATTCGAACTGCGCGAGCATAGCTAAACCGTTAATTGTGTGATCGGCTTGGAGCAACGGCCACCTCGCGGTGGCCGTTTTTGTTACTGAAAACTCGGACCCTAATTTGTGAGGTGGCGATGATTGACCTTCGAAACAAAGTGGCTGTAATAACCGGTGCCTCTCGCGGCATTGGACGTGCAGCGGCTATTATGTTCGCCCGGCACGGCTGCCATGTAGTGATCAACTATCTTAACAGCGAGCAGGCGGCAAACGACGTCGCAGCGGAAGCTACCGCATCGGGCGTGAAGGCAATTGCGATCCGCGCTGATGTTTCGCGCAGAGTCGAGGCAGAAGCGATGATTCAGGCGGCACTGAAGGAGTTTGGCCGAATTGACATTCTCGTGAACAATGCCGGAATTTGGAAAGAAGCTGCGATCGACTCGATGACCGAGCCGGAGTTAAGAGAAATGCTCGAAGTCAACATCAACGGTGTCTTCTTGCCAACTACTGCGGTTGTGCCGTACATGAAAGTGCGCCGCGCCGGAAACATCATTAACATTGCTTCGACTGCCGGGCAGCGCGGCGAAGCGCTGCATTCGCACTATGCGGCTTCGAAGGGTGCGGTCATCAGTCTCACCAAATCGCTCGCGACTGAATTAGCGGCCTTCAATATTCGAGTCAACTGCGTGGCGCCGGGGTGGGTCGACACCGACATGAGTCACGAAGAACTGATTGCCCCGGACGCAATTCGCCACCTCCAGCTGATCCCGATGGGCAGACCGGGGACGCCGGAGGAAATTGCCGGTCCGATTCTCTTTCTGGCATCAAATTTGTCCACATTTATCACCGGCGAGATACTGAATGTCAATGGTGGTGCAGTTTTGTGTGGCTAAAGAACATCGATTAACATATATTCCCGCCCAATTGAAACTAAAATTGAAGCATGCGAAACGAATTGGAGGAGAGGTAATCATCTATGATCAATAGGGATAGTGGACGGCTTCTGCTAAAGGCGTCATTGGGAAAAGTCATACTTTTGGCGGCTATGGTGCTGGGGATTGTGCCTCAAGTCTATGCCAGCGAGGCTGACATTGTTGTTCCGGACCTCGGGCTACAAACCTTTTTCGGGATGAGCGGTTACTCGCTTCTTCTTATCGGTATCGTGGTCTGCTTTCTGGGGATGGTGTTCGGCTGGTTTGCCTTCGCCCGCTTAAAGGGTTTGCCGGTACACAAATCGATGAGCGAGATTTCTGAGCTCATTTATGAGACCTGCAAGACTTATCTTCTGACCCAAGGGCGATTCATCCTGATTCTATGGGCATTCATTGCGATCATCATGGTCGTGTACTTCGGTTGGCTGAAACCGGTTGGCATGTCGAATCTGATCATCATCATTCTCTTCAGCCTGGTCGGTATTGCCGGTAGCTACGTAGTAGCATGGTTCGGTATCCGAATCAACACCTTTGCAAATTCGCGGACGGCATTCGCCTCGCTGACCGGGAAAGCTTTTCCTACTTACGCGATTCCCCTTCGCGCCGGCATCAGTGTCGGAACACTGCTCATATCGATAGAACTGATCATCATGTTGGCGATCTTGTTGTTTGTGCCCGGTAATCTGGCCGGCTATTGCTTCATTGGCTTCGCGATTGGCGAGTCACTGGGAGCGGCGGCACTGCGTATTGCCGGCGGTATCTTCACAAAGATCGCCGATATCGGATCTGACCTGATGAAGATCGTGTTCAATATCAAGGAAGACGACGCCCGCAATCCGGGAGTGATCGCGGATTGCACCGGTGATAACGCAGGCGACTCGGTCGGCCCGACGGCTGATGGATTCGAGACCTATGGCGTCACGGGTGTTGCGTTGATTACGTTTATTCTTCTCGCCGTGCTTGACCCAAGCTATCAGGTTCAGTTGCTGGTGTGGATATTCGTAATGCGCGTCATGATGATTGTCACCAGCATAGCATCCTATTGGATCAACGGCGCAATCGCCAAGGCACGGTTCTCCAATCTACCGAGCTTCAACTTTGAGACTCCATTGACAACTTTAGTGTGGATCACTTCGATTCTCTCGATTGTGATGACCTACGTGATTTCCTATTTGATGCTCCCGACGTTGGGTGACGGCACGCTGTGGTGGAAGTTGGCATCGATCATATCCTGCGGCACATTGGCGGGCGCGGTGATACCCGAGTTGGTCAAGATCTTTACCTCAACGACATCACGGCATGTCAAGGAAGTTGTCACGGCATCGCGGGAAGGCGGCGCCTCCCTCAATATTCTCTCCGGTTTAGTCGCCGGAAATTTCAGCGCGTACTGGATGGGTTTGACGATTGTCGGTCTCATGGCAATGGCTTGGGGATTCAGCACGTGGGGTGTCAGCGATATCATGGCTGCCGCACCAGTGTTCGCTTTCGGCTTGGTCGCATTTGGTTTCCTGGGAATGGGACCAGTGACAATCGCCGTAGACTCTTACGGACCGGTCACAGACAATGCACAGTCAGTCTATGAGCTATCGACAATTGAGACACTGCCGGGCATCAAGGATGAGATTCAGAAGGACTTCGGATTTACCCCGAACTTTGAGAGAGCCAAGTTATGTCTCGAAGAAAACGACGGGGCCGGCAACACGTTCAAAGCAACGGCAAAACCGGTGCTGATTGGCACTGCAGTCGTGGGTGCGACGACACTGATATTCTCGATTCTGTTGTTGCTCTCGCAGCGCCTGGGTGGCGGCGAACATGCAGAGCGCACTTTGGACAGCATTGCAGCGATGTTGAACTCTGCGGGCGTCCATTTTTCGCTTCTGAATGCGCCTTTCTTGTTGGGATTGGTCGCCGGTGGAGCAATTATATACTGGTTTACGGGAGCGTCAATTCAGGCGGTTTCGACTGGAGCTTATCGCGCGGTGGAATTCATCAAGGCAAATATCCGCCTCGATTCGACAGCTCAAAAGGCGTCGGTCAAGGACTCCAAGAAAGTTGTGGAAATTTGTACGCAGTATGCCCAGAAGGGTATGTTCAACATATTCATTGTAGTGTTTTTCACGACTCTGGCGTTCGCATGCGTTAATGAGTACTTCTTTGTTGGCTATCTGATTGCGATAGCTGCCTTTGGGCTGTATCAGGCTATTTTTATGGCGAATGCCGGAGGTGCGTGGGACAATGCTAAGAAGATCGTTGAGACTGAGCTGCGGGAAAAGGGTACGCCCCTTCATGCAGCGACAGTGGTAGGTGACACCGTGGGTGATCCATTCAAGGACACCTCATCTGTGGCCATGAACCCGATCATCAAGTTCACGACGCTTTTCGGCGTGCTGGCTGTGGAACTGGCAATTGAGCTGGAGCAGTCGACGCGGTTGGTACTTGCGGCGGTGTTTTTCCTGATTTCGGTAGTCTTTGTTTATCGTTCGTTCTATATGATGCGCATCAAGAGTGATTAGCGGATAGCCAGATATTCGATGGATTTGCAGGCGGGCCGGTAATTCGGCCCGCTGTCATTTGGGATCGATAAGTTGGATAGCCCGTTAAGAGCCGCGTTCGGTCCTACCTCGTTGTTATGCTTGCCTTCCCCTGTCGGTTTTTAATGATCGCCGCCACAACCAGATAAATCGCCAACAAGATTAATGCCGACGAGAGCAGGCCATTGACCATGGCGACGTCGGGGCCATCGGCTGCCATGATGTTTGAGTAGGTCAGCCGCAGCAACGACCAGATAGTAATCGTCAGAACGAACAGCATCGGCACTAAGGTGAACGCTATCCGCTTGCGGCTATGATGCAGCCACATCGACACGGTGAGCAATGTCAATCCGGCAAGAAGCTGATTGGCTGAGCCAAAAAGTGTCCAGAATCGCACCCAAGAACCTTCCGGAGAATACAGAATGAAGTAAACCGGCAAGGCCAATATTAACAGAGTACCGATAATGCCTCCAACCGTATTCCGCCATCCTGTGAATTCCTGGAAGATGTATCTTGCAAGGCGCGCGCAGACGTCGAGCGTATCGAAGACAAATGTCGAGAACGCCATCGCGCCAAAAGTGATAGCGAATTTGAGGTTTTGCTCTCCAATAATCAGCGTCATGAAATTACCGATGCCGTTTCCATAGATCGTTCCTGGTTTCAATCCCTGGATATCGGAGTTGGCAACGATCATGATCGTGCCGAGTGCAATCACGGCTACGAAACCCTCGGCGAGCATCGCCCCGAATCCGACAGGCTGCATGTGCGATTCTTTGGCAATCTGCTTTGAGGTGGTGCCACTGCACACCAGACCGTGAAAGCCGGAACAGGCACCGCAGGCAATCGTCACAAAGAGAAAAGGAAAGAGTGCTCCTGTCATGCCGCCAACATCCCAGGATCGAAAGGCTTCCTGCTTGATTTCATAGCCACCGAAGAAGATGCCGACTATTCCGAGAGCCAGCGCCATATAGAGGATGAACCCGCCAAGGTAACCGCGTGGCTGAAGTAGCATCCAAACGGGCATCATGGAGGCCGCGGCGCAGTATGCCAGGATGATAAGGCCCCAAGTTTTGGTATCCATAATCAACAATGTGGAGACCTGCGTTCCGAGCCAGACTACTACCAAGGTAGTAGGAACGAAGATCACTGTCAGGAGCCACAGTGGCGGATCGAGATAGCGTTGCACCTGTCCCATGACGATCGCGAGCAGCAGGTACATGATGGCCGCGGCGGCGACAGCTCCACCGGCATTGAACGATACAGAGACTCCCTGCAATTCCTCTGTAGGACTGACGAAGCTCGAGGCGGTGATATCCGTGAAAGCAACAATGACATACATCAGAGTGACCCAAATCAAGGCCATCATCGCCCGGCCGGCGGTCGTACCCAGATGCTCTCGTGTAATTTCGGCGATCGAACAAGCTCCATGCCGGACAGACGCTGCCAAACTCGAGAAATCGTGGACAGCCCCAATTAACACCACTCCCAGCCCAATCCACAGCATACACGGAAGCCACCCGAAGGTCTGACAGGCAAGAATTGGTCCCGCTATCGGTCCGGCGGCTGCGATTGCTGAGAAATGCTGCGCGAAAAGGTAGAATGGTCTGGTGGGGACAAAATCAACTCCATCATTTTTCTCCAGTGCTGGTGTCACACGGCCATCGTTGATGTCAAAGTGACTGGCAATCCAGCGGCCGTATAGTCTGTAAGCTACGGTGATTAGAATGATAAAGCTGGCAGCTAAGATGGGCAAGTTCACGTTCTTTCGTTCCTCCCGTCAAAGGATTACTACAACAAACAACGAATAACCGCAATCCCTTCCATGATTATTGACTCTTGACAGGAATAGTCTTTCGCTTAGATTGTATAGTCAATACGAAATCTTCATCCCAGCTAAGCCATCAGTGACAGGGCATATGCCCGATTATTCGAATCTTCAACCATGGAGGTCTACATGATACGGTTTATGTTTTTGGCCGTGTCGGTACTGCTTTCGATATTGCTCAGCGCCGAGCTCTTCGCTTTACCACGCTTTCTTGTTTCCAATTCCGGTCAGCGAGATGTTGATCAAGATACTTATCTCGGCATAAACCGAAACCTCGTCTTTCTCGACAATCAGGGCAATTTGGGGACAGACGGTGCGAGCACTCTTGGTAAGACTGAAGGCTGGTACTACCCCTTCACCGGCAACCTCAGTGATATACTTGACGGAACCGAAAACCGGACCGTCGTATACAGCTCGGGAATTTGCTTCGGAGGAATGGTCAATGGCGAGGTGCGCGTTGCCCTGACCGAGTACACTTCCGAATTCGTTCCCGGCCCGATGACTAGCGGAACATATTCTCCTGATGAAGTCAGGTTCCGCGTTTACAAATTGGATCAGAGCTCTGGTCCGGGCGATCCAGACTGGGATGAATGGCCCGCCGATCTTGGCGCTCCAATTGATGCATTTGGATTTCCAAGCCTTCGCGGTGACCAAAGTCTTTGGACAGTCTTCAACGATGCTGATCCCGCCGGCCACGGAAACATGAATGGCGGAAATACGGCACCACTCGGTGTAGAGGTTCAGGTATCTTCCTGGGGATTTGTTGACCCAGGTGGTCAGGATGTTATATACGTTCGGTACAAGCTCTATAACAGGGGTAGCAACTCGATTGAGGGATTCTATTTTTCTTTCTGGGCTGATCCGGATTTGGGCTCAATTGGTGATGATCTGGTCGGATGCGACCCGTCGACCAGTACATTCTATTGCTACAATGCCGATGATGCCGACGACATCTACGGATCACAGCCTCCGGCCTGGGGCGCGAGAATTGTATCTGGATTTGTAGTTCCTTCCGCGGGAGAAATCGGCGTATTTGATGGGAAGCTGAACCGCAATCGCGCCAACCTGGGTATGACCTCGTTTGCCAAATACGTCAACGGCACAGATCCCCAAAGTCCGCAGGAGTTTTATAACTATATGTCTGGACTCGATAAAGACGGGTCAGTTGTAATTGACCCCATTACCATGTTGCCGACCACTTTCGCAGTTTCGGGTGATCCGGTCTCGAACACGGGCTGGGTCGACTCGAATCCGTCCGATCGCCGTTTGATGGCGTCAATAGGGCCGATCGTATTCAATCCCGGCGACAGCCAACAAGTAGAGATTGTCTTTGGAACCCGGATCGGCGCAAATCGTCTGGAGAGCATCACGGCACTGAAGTCGGCTCTTGGCCACCCTTCACCGTTGCAGCAACAACCGGCGACATTTGTATTGGGTGGTGCAGTATATGCGTATCAACTGACTGCGGTTGAGCCCGCGATGGTCACCTGCTACGTTGGTTATTTCGACGAGGGTTACACGCCTTCGGACGTTGACTTAAGTTCGCTGGCATTCGATGGGATTCCTGCAATGACTTCCGAGTATATTCAATACCTCCCCGCGTATCAGGGGCCGGCTGTGGCACTGGAATTTCTCGTCAGGGATTTGCTCGAGCCAATGATGCCGATATTCGGAAACACTCTTCACGAGTACAGCGTGAGCGGCCAGTATACCGACGGTCAGGATTTTGATGTACAAGGCCGTGTCGTAATTGCCGGCAAGGCCAGGGGCGACGTCAACGGAGACGGCAAGATCGCCATATCCGATGTTGTTGGGTTGGTCAATTACATTTTTTCTGGGGGACCAGCTCCGGAGCCGCTCTTCATAGGCGATACCGATTGCAGCGGGTCGATATCGGTTAGCGATGCTGTCAGGATCATCGCGTACATTTTTGGCGAACGTCCCGGACCAATGTGCCCGTGATTCTGCGTCTATTACTTCGACAACTGTGCTAACAATGTGCCAGGAGCGACGGAGCCATCATTTGTGAATCCGCTTTAGGAATTCCTCTACTTCGGGGACTCCGCCCTGGAAGATTAGGTAGCCGTTGTACGGCTCGCGATCAGTGATCTCATCGACCACGGGGGTCAACATCATTTCCTTGACCTTGTCAAGGTCAGTTGTCTGGCCCAGCGCCCAAGCGAGTTTGACATAGGCCACTTCGGGCAGCATGTTTGCCAACGGAATGATCCCCTTGCTCATTAAGTCGCGACCGGTGTCGTAGACAAACATGTGAACGTATCCCCAGAGAGTCTGAACCGTCATATACACGGCAATTCCCTCTTTGGCGCAGCGTTCGATAGCCGGGTAGAGAGGTTTGTTGATGTGCCCCAACCCGGTACCGGCAATCACGATGCCTTTGTAGCCGTTATCGATCAGCGCAGTAATAATATCCGGCATCATATTGGGATAGTAGTAGATTAGCGCGACTTTTTCCTCGAAGTACGGTGTAATCCTGACACTGCGATCCCGACGGCGTCGATTATAGTTAGCCTTGAGTGGCGTGATTTTCTGGCGATCTACCATCGCCAGTGGGATATCTCCCACGGTGCGAAACGTTGATCGATACGATGAATGCATCTTGCGAACGCGAGTGCCCCGATGCAGCAACCCGTATTCATCGGAAGTCGGACCAAACATACAGACCATGACTTCCGCGATGTCTGACTCCGCCGCAGTCTTGGTCGCGTGCATCAGATTCAGCGCGGCGTCGGATGATGGACGGTCGGAGGAACGCTGCGAGCCGACCATTACAATCGGCACCGGAGAATCTTGCACCATGAAAGAGAGCGCGCTTGCCGTGTGGTGCATCGTGTCGGTACCGTGACCGATGACTATACCGTCGACTCCTTTCTCGATCTCCTTTCCAATTGCAATCGCGAGCGCTTTGTATTGCTCGGGGCCCATATTTTCTGAGAAGACCGCAAATAGCTTTTCTGTCGAGAGATTGCAGATATCTGCGAGTTCGGGAACAGCGCCATAGAGTTCACCGGGCGAAAATGCCGGAATTACTGCACCGGTTCGATAGTCGAGACGTGAGGCAATCGTTCCGCCCGTACCCAACAGCTTCACGTTGGGTCGACCGGCCCTCGTCGGGAATTCCTTCTCGGGGATCTTGTAATGGGCTTCTTTATAGCCCTCTTCCGTCATGTTCGTGATCGTGCTGGTGGCGATGCCGATGTTGTAGCCCGTGGCAAGTTTCAAAACAACATGCCGATCATCGTCATTCTCACTGCGCGGGAGAAGTATTCCCTTGAATTCGCCGCGAGTGGTTTCGACTTTCGATTGGCTCCAGACGCGGGCATTGAATTTCTGAAGCGTGGCAAGCGCTTCGCCCTTGTAGCCCTTAAACAGATCAACCACGGGCGATCTCCTTTTTAACACGCTCGCTCAACTCGCGTAGTGACACATTGCCGACAGCCCGTTTGCGCATCTGCCCCATGATCCAGCGCATCTCACTTTCTCTATTCTCGCGCTTGCAAATCTCCGTGTATTTGCGCTGCAACGCCGGGAGATATTCGATAATTTCCTCGATCAGTTGTTCGCGGAAATCGAGGGTGGTTAGAATGGAGTCAAGATCCATATTGGGGTGTTCGTAGGCCTCGGGAAGCATCTTCTTGAGTATGTCGTTGCTGAGCTTGCGTTGCTTGACGAAGATGAAGAGCTGACGGATTCGTTCGTAAGTGAAATCCGCAGG
>CAZKIH010000008.1:0-134345 GCA_964552775.1 uncultured Ignavibacteria bacterium
GTTCGTCAACTGCATCCCGGTTTTCATCGCCCGCGAAAAATACTGGCGCGCCCGTTTCGAGAAGAAGGGATTGCCGGTCATCGGCGACGATATCAAGTCGCAGGTCGGCGCGACGATCACGCACCGTGTCCTGACCCGTCTGTTCCGCGAACGCGGCGTCAAGCTCGAACGCACGAGCCAGCTTAACGTCGGCGGCAATACCGATTTCCTGAACATGCTCGAGCGCAGCCGCCTGGAATCGAAAAAGATTTCCAAGACCAACGCGGTGACCTCGCAGCTTGACTATGATCTGGGCGAGGACAACGTGCATATCGGGCCGTCCGATTACGTGGCCTGGCTCTCCGACCGCAAGTGGGCCTATATCCGCATGGAAGGCCGCACTTTCGGCGATGTGCCATTGAATCTGGAAATGAAGCTCGAAGTCTGGGATTCGCCGAACTCGGCGGGTGTCGTGATCGATGCCGTTCGCTGCTGCAAGCTGTCGCTGGACAACAAGCTGAAATCGGCGATGGAAGCGCCGTCTTCGTATTTCATGAAGTCGCCGCCGGTGCAATATTTTGACGACGATGCGCGCACCGCGACCGAGCAGTTTATCGCGACCTATGGCGCAAAGACCTCCAGCAAGACGCGCTTGAAAGCCGCGGCGAAGCGTCCGGCCACGAAGAAGGTGGCGAAGAAGCGGTAGTAGCTTTTTTGATGATTTTGCAGGGGCGCGAAAGCGCCCCTGTGGATTTGTATTGCCGTTAAGGGTGGGAGCAGATACTAAGTGTGACTAACTCCATTAAATTGTTTGCTAAGTCGAGCACTCCATTGAAACTGCTATTCGGAAATAGATGACTACTGTCCTAATAGTTGTCGCAGTCTTGTCGGCAATAGTGATTCTGCTTCGGCTCTTGGGAAGCGAGTCGGCAACAAGAAAGACCATGATGGCATCGTATTTTGCGGCGCGAGAGGCCCTTGGGTCAGATGTAAACGAGGCAGAAGTTCTCTGCAGCGTTTTGAAAACACGACAGCCGTTTCGTACCTATGACAAGAAGATGTTAGATGACATCGTAGCAATGTACCCAGACATAGATTCATTGACAGCTTTCGTTATTAGCTTCGACAAACAAAAGTCACGGTCTTGAGCCAGTTCATTAGGAGACAAAGCAATCTCGCCGGGCAGATACTTGCAAATTTTCGTCGCATCCTGACCAATACGAGTCCTCCTGACGAGAAATTTCGCATTCAACGGGTCAATTCCTTTGCAGGACAATATATCATAAGCTCTTCATGAGAGGGAGAATTCTGGCTTGTGCATTGCGCTGTGGTGACTCCGTGCCCCCAGTACAAGGTCACTAGACTGCTAGTTCCACAAAGCCAACAAGACGAGGAGGCGCAGTTTCCAATGGCTGAGAATGTGACAGAATTACTGAACAAGTTGGCAGCTTCACGAACTGCAGTCTCCATTGATTCAATGAGAGAGTTTGCAGATGAAGAGCCATTTATGGTTCAGTCCGTAAATATTCTCGAACAGACGAGAAAATCTACTATGCTGTTGGCGTCACTGATTACTACAGACAAGGAGAGCAAATTCGAATTATGGGACCAACGACGAACCATTTTAGCGGGACTCTTAATTCGGTCATATAAACTAATTGATGCATTTCTTGACCAGACCTGCAAAAAGAGGCAGGAGATTGCTTCAATTCTTGCTAGATGTGTTTTTGAGTCGACAATTAATCTCACCTTTCTCTTAACATTCAATGAGGCTCAGAATTTCACTTCATTTGCCACATATTCTCTTAAAACCGAGAAGAGAATTATTTCTGAGTTGAATCTCAAAGTTCAAAATCGCGGCAGCATATTGCCAATTGAATCTCGGATTCTGGAATCTTGCGCGTCAGCTATCAAAGATAGTGGTCTTAGCCCAGATCAAATCGACGAATCAAGGCGTGAAGATTGATGTGGCGGACTTTATCAACGAATGAAGAAACTCGGTATTCAAGCTAATCACCTGTTCCTAATAAGCACTTTGAGCCATTCGGTCCATGGCAATTGGCAAGACTTGATTTCCTATCACGTCGAGTTGACTGACGATGGTTATGCACCTAGCCTAATGTGGACCAGACCCAGACCGCAAATGGTTCAGGTAATGGCTTATTTGGTTTCCAGAACTAATAAGCTCTACTTAGCCTCGGAACTTCCGGATTGCGCCGACAAATCCAGATTTGATGTCATTTTGGATGACATCATTGCCGACGCATTGCTGACAGGTGAAGGACACGAGCAATTTCTTTCCAAGGCGGCCAAATAGTCTGCGAACCAACTTCCGTTTTCATTCAGTCCAGTAGGTCCGAAGCCCTGTGCTTGGGATCCGTAAGAATATCCCCTAACACTCCACCACCTCCACCACCCACTCCTCCAACCGATGCCGCCCAATGGCGAGATGATCGTGCATCGTCTTGATGGCGGCCTCATAGTCCTTCTTGTTGACGGGTTTGGCGTGAAACACGCGACGGAACATCGCGTCTACAGAAGGATCACGCTTGCGGCGTGATTGTCAAAACCGCAGGGGTTTTGACCTACTGCAATTGTCAAACCACAAGGTTTGGCCTACTGCAACGGCTACACCTCTTGCATCACCTCGATCACATACTTGTTTAGCGGATGTTTGCCAATGCCGAGATGATCGTGCATGGTCTTGATGGCGGCTTCATAGTCCTCTTTGCTGGCGGGTTTGGCGACATCGCTGGCGTTGACGAAATACACAAACACCAGCCAGGCCGGAAGATGATTCAGCACACGCAGAAAATACAAATGCGCCAAGCGATTGGTGTACTGATAATACTTGCCAGCCCAGTCGACATCTTTGGTCACGCCCATGTACTCGCGCGTTGCATTGAGGCTCTTGCGGATCAAGGTCATCGCCGGCTCGCTCGCACCGCAAGCAGGCGAGACCAACTCGTTGACGTGAGCTTTGGCTTCGACGAGAATGACATCGCCGCGGCTGGAAAGCGCCAGGCCGTCCCAAACCGGTCCGTGCGGCGGCCAGAACGCTGAGAGTGGAACTTCAAGCGACTTGATACGAAGCCGCTTGAGGAAGCAGTCATCCTGGTACTCGGCGTGTTCGTCATCGGCAAGCGGCGAGTGCCAGATCATCGAATCGTCGCGCTTCAGGCCGAGCGCAGTTCTGATCTTGGCATCGATTGAATTCGGATTCGAGTTGACCGCTAACTGCAGCCAATGTTGACTGCCCTTGGTTTTTCCCAACTGTTGGATTCGTGACATGGGATTATCCTCCCTAATGGAGGAATGTCGACAAGGAAGTGCATTGAATTAGCAGATCTCTGAGATTCCGGATTAAGACACTAGCCATGCCGAGCCGCTATTCACCAGCCTTCACCGGTCCTGCCACAACCGGCGGTGCAAACTGGATATCACACGAGAGAAACGCTGTCTCGCCGCAGCAGGCACCACAGCTCCCCCACATTTCATAATCTCCCGGCAAAAGTGACACGCTGACATCCTGCAGTGGATTTTGAGGATCCCATCCACTCTGGAAGATGAGATAAGATCCGTTAATCCTGCGAAGACGGAATGACTGTGATGAGTTAGGGTAGTTCGCTGTTGAGGTTTGCGTAGAGAATGTAAGCTGGACATCAGATGTCACCGTGAACCGCAGCAGCGGGCCGCCCGTACTGTACCCTTCAGCCAAACAAGTCTCGCCTGTCGTATGAACAACTTGAACCGTCGGAGATCCACTCGCGGTGATCGAGAACTGATATCGTTGCAGCGATCCGGTACTTGGGTCATAGGCGAAACTGCTTTGGCAACCTATTGCACCGGTAACAATGGCGCCATCGCCGTATCCCTCACATGCGAGATAACTTCCCGCAACGGTTAAGTTGAGAGGCGCCATTACTCTCGGATTAGCGCATTCAGCGCCAACCGCACAAAACTCTCCGCCCTGAAGAGTGGGCACAACCGCCGAAGCCAACCAGGCTGTCTCTGATCCTGTAGCAACCAGAACAGTATCTTCAAAGGCATTGATATTGATGTTGAGGCTCGTTGCCTGTGAATCCTTGCTCACCGAAGTATTAAAGAGACCATTAAGGTCAGTAGTCCCTTGACCTACAACCGGCGTCCCGCCGGTAGCGACCAATTGGATTCCAATGCCTGCCTGCCAGAGTGTGTCCTGTCCTTCAAGCTTACCAACCCTGACTGACAGCACCGCACTGCCAGTCGTTACGAGATAATCCGGAAAGCTCGACTTCAACAGCCAGAGCCCGCATTGTGCCTGCGGACTTCGTGCAGTAGTGCACGAGCAGTCCACTAAGAGCGAGTCGCGGTCGGTGATAGATCCGGTGTAAAGTGAACTGTGAGCATAATAGCAGAGCACATCCAAATCATTTGCATTCATCTCATCAGTTTCAATAAACCCGTTGGCACTGGGAGTTGAAAGCAACGAGTAGCCCGGCGGATAGTTCATGTCGAGGTCGAATTTTGTAGAATAGGTTCCCCCGGTGAAACCGTCCCCGTTCAAGTCGTAACGTGCGTAGTCTGCCGGAGCATTCGCAACTCCCGCACGTATTTGCTCGTATTCAGCGAATTTTGATAAGAAGAGCAGAATGTCGTGCTCATCGAATTGACCGTCAGGCGACTCGATGTCGTTGGCATCGGCGATATCGAGCAGTTTGTGGCGAATCACCGTGCTATTGGCGTAAGAGTCGATCGCAAGGACGGCGAGATAGGCGTCAACGAATCCGGGATTCGGCGAATTTACATACGCGTCGTAAATAATCTCCTTGATTTGCCAGTTATCAAGATCGGGGTCGAGACTCAAAAGGTAAGCCGCCAATCCAGCCACCTGCGGGGCAGCGAAGGATGTTCCATCGTAACTCGCCAGATGTAGCCCGTTAAATGTCTCGTAGCAACGCCCATCCACCGAGTTGGGATCTTCTCTGACACACGGCATCGAGACATCTTCACCTAAGACACGAACCACGGATCCGCGATTCGAGAAACTGCTTTCGTTGCCGTAGGCATCTGAACTTCCCACAACAATAACATTGTTCATCGGAAGAGAGTTGTCGGGGTCTATGAACGTGTAGAAATTCCAATATGCAAGTAACCTCAGTGAATCGAAGTCATCAAGTTCACCCGGTGCAAAGAGCTCGAATGGTGTGGTGAACCCTGCTGCGACGTTAAAAGGTGAACCAAGTGAGGCAAGGCGGCTTTCATCGGAATTACTTCCATCGTTTCCAGCTGATGAGACGTGGATAAAATCGCTTTGCCTGCTCTTCACTTTGTTTCGCCAATGGAGTCCATCAAGTGCCCGTCTGACCTTACTGTAGCCGCCCAAAGTCTCATTGAATCCAAGAGATGTATTGAGTACGAATCGTCCCTGCGGCAGGTTTTGAGCGATACTCGCTATCATCGCAGGAAACTCCACTCCACTGAGCATCAGTGATCGAATTTCGAGATAGGCTGACGGCCCCGGGTGCACTCCGGTTGTTCCCAGCTGGTCGAAATTGGCTCCAATTATTCCTGAGGTACAGAAACCATGATTGCTCTCGATCGTCGAAATCAAGGACCGCCGGCCGACACCGGGTACAAACTGCTGGGCAGCAATCTCCGGATGCTGGATCGAATTGTAATAAGTGTCTGGAACGAACACAGTCACCCCAACGGCATTCCCTTCGATCAGCGACCTCACACTCCAAGCCGCCGGCATCCTCATCTTTTTCAGGTGAAAGACTTCATTGTCGCCACTCGGCGGAAGTTCAGCCGATTGGGAAACGCCCGATGTTTGAAACTGGTGCGCTGAATACCCAAAGAGAAATGCACCCGACTGGACCAATAGATTGCCAATGGAATCAGCCTCAAATTGACTCTCAACCGGTGAAATACTCAGAGTCATGTTCAACTCGCCGGGCAGCATCCAACTGATTCGAGCATCAATTTCCTCGATAGCCGCATTAACTTCTCCTACTGTCGCTCCCGGATTGAGAACAACGGACAACTTGTCCTTCAACAAACCTGAATCATCGATGTTGGCGCTGTCTGTTGCTGTCGGACCGTAGTCATAAAGTGCCGCTAATGCCGGCGATTGCGGATCGCCCGCAAGTAAAACGCCGGTGCTGCACATGAGACCGGCACACGGGGCCGGACCAGCCGCGAAGATGTAATTGATCATGTACACGGCGTCAGTGATATCGGTTTGACCATTGCAGTTTAGATCGCCTCCTGCATCATCGAGAGGCGGCGCACCGTCGTCAAAAATGTACTGGATCAAATAAACGGCATCCGATATGTCGACCTGTGCCGAGGCATTAAGGTCACCACAGGGCGACGACAAAGACGTTCGATGGAATAACACAATACTTGCGAAGAGCACCGCTACGATCAGCGTGTGTTTCATCTTCAATGCACTCCTGGAAACCGCGGGCATACCAAATATCCTTCCTGCAGGCGTTCGAATCAAAAGAGAGACCGGAGTAGTCAGCTAGGTTGCTGGACGAAAATACTAAACTAGCGGAAAATGTCAACGCCATTGTGGTATTAATGGGTCTACAATAACCTCGGCTTGGGCGAGCAACATTTCGCTGCTGGTGGGGTGCCGAGTACATGAGGCGCGGTGGAACGCGCAAGTAACTTCGCATTTAGAGAGAGATCACGCCTGCGGCCTGCCTTCGGCAACACTGCGGGGGTTTTGACCTACGGCAATAGCTTTGTGTTGCGGGTGGGGTACCGGTTTGATCTCCTCCAAAGGCAGCAACAATCCCTTTGCCCGCCAAGCGCAGCATCTCGTCTTGATTGAATGTGGAGAGAATTATCAAAATATGATTGCATCGCAGCGTCCAATCTGACTTATTGATTCCAAAGCAAAACCACGAGGTGTAACATGG
Organism: uncultured Ignavibacteria bacterium; assembly: GCA_964552775.1. Classification (GTDB taxonomy): domain Bacteria; phylum Zixibacteria; class MSB-5A5; order CAIYYT01; family CAIYYT01; genus JADJGC01. The sequence continues at coordinate 6,891 of CAZKIH010000008.1, forward strand.
CAGATGCCGAAGCCTACAAGGCTGTCTGCAAGAAAGATTTCGATCCGGCCCAGGTCGCTGCGTTGGCAATCAAGAGTCCAGATTGCCTGGCACAAGCCATCGCCGGATTGAGCGAATCCGCGGCCACGATCAAGTACGGATGCGACAAGGTGCTGCGATATCTGGCGGCCAATTCACCCGAGGTTCTCTATCCGTACTTTGACCAATTTGCAGCCAATCTGGGGAGTGAGAAAACGATTCTTCGCTGGGGCGCAATTGAGATCATCTCGCATTTGGCGACAATCGACAGCGAGAACAAGTTTGAACCGATCTTCGACAGATTCTTTGCGCCAATAAAGGGGCCCGTGTTGATTACGGCAGCCAATGTGATCAAGGCCTCCGGTCGGATTGCAGCGGCGCGTCCCGAACTCGTTGATTGGATTGCGGCGCGAATCCTCACCGTGGAGACTGCCAAGTACCAGACCGCCGAGTGCCGTCAGATTGCTCTTGGACAGGCAGTCAAGGCCTTCGACGAAATCTTCAATCAAGTGACAGACAAAGACTCTGTCGTGGCATTTGTGCGGCGGCGATTGAAAAGTCGAAGAAACTCGACCAAGCATGCAGCTGACAAGTTTCTTCGAAAGTGGAAGCTTGCTTAAGAGCCTGAAGAAACGGTCGAATCCTTTCGGCCAGGTATGGCATCATATCCCCAATATTCAAGCTTTGTCCCGAAAAAATCTCTCCTGCGGCTCCCGCCTTCAAACCACACGTCAGATAGCAATCCGGCCCTCGCTTTCGCTTTGTCGGGCTCAAGACCTGACGAAACAGGAAAGATGTTCGACTGAAGTCGAACCCACATGATCACGCCTGCGGCGTGATTGTCGGTGGCGCAGGGCTTCTGACCTACGGAAGTTTTCAGAACCGCAGAGGTTTTGACATACTGCAACTGAAGTTGAACCCACAGGATCTACCTAATCTGCGCCGCAGGAGGAGCGGGCGATCGCAGAGTCGGGCAGCGACGCTATCATCTCCCCAATATCTCCACCTTATGGGAACCTGTCAGAGCCAACTGCGTTTAATCAAAAGCAGTGACAGTGGCTGCATGAATTGAACGACCTAAACTGAACGATAGGAGATAGTGGTGGCAGACAAAAAGATCATAGCCGTACTCGGCGCGACCGGCGCCCAGGGTGGCGGGCTCGTGCGGGCAATTCTCGCCGACAAGTCGGGCGAATTCGCGGTGCGCGCAATCACCCGTGACGTCAATTCCGACAAAGCCAAAGCCTTGGCTAAACTCGGGGCGGAGGTTGTCGCCGCTGATGTCGACAACGGCGAGAGCCTGAAGAACGCGTTCAGGGGCGCCTATGGCGCATTTTGCGTGACATTTTTCTGGGATCACTTCTCAGCCGAGAAGGAAATGGCGCACGCCAAATCGATGGCTGAAGCGGCCAAAGCGGCAGGCGTCAAGCATGTCATTTGGTCGACGCTTGAGGACACACGCAAATTTGTGCCGTTGAGCGACGGTCGCATGCCTACACTTCAGGGCAAGTACAAAGTCCCGCATTTTGACGGCAAGGGCGAGTCTGATCAGTTCTTCACGCAAGCCGGAGTTCCGACCACATTTCTGCTCACGACGTTCTATTGGGACAATTTCATCTTCTTCGGTGCGGGTCCCCAGAAGGGACCGGACGGCAAATATGCGATTACCTTTCCGATGGGCGATAAGCGTCTTGCCGGCATTGCCGCCGAGGACATCGGCAAGTGCGCTTTTGGTATCTTCAAGAGGTCGCAGGAGTTTATCGGCCAGACAGTCGGTATCGCCGGTGAATTCCTGACCTGTGGTCAAATGGCGGCTGCTATGGGTAAGGCTGTTGGCACCGAAGTCAAGTACAACTCGGTCGAACCGGATGCTTATCGCGCTTTTGGCTTTCCCGGCGCTGACGACCTCGGCAATATGTTTCAGTTCTATCGAGACTTTGAGGATCACTTCGTCAAGACCCGCCGACTCGATGTCGCTCGCAGCTTGAACCCATCATTGCAGTCGTTCGACAAGTGGCTGGAGCGACATGGGAAAATGATTCCGCTTAATTAGTTGGTCAACATATCAACATTTCCGGTTTTACGAACGGGCTGGTCGCTTGCGGCCGGCCCGATTTTGTTTCAAGGCAGTGTGTCCCGTTATGACTTGACCGCATAGCCTTTTCTGTCTATCTTCAGTTAACCACTATAGATTGATGAAGGCCGGGGACGTTATTCAATCAATCCGTAATCAATTCAGCACACTCTCAGGGGCTTCAGTATTGGGGAGATCCCGGATCGGTGTTTTCAGAGCAATCATAGCGCTCTTGCTTGGATTCTCCTGGGTCACAACCAGTCACGCAAATCCTGATCCTTATGCGCCGGCATACGAGGTCGAATCTTTTGACAGCCGCATAACAATTCACGAGAACTCAGGCGTCGACTTCGAAGAAACGTTTGTCGTTCGATTCGGTCGCGCAAGTGATGTCATTGGCCGTGAACTCAGCGCTTTGATGGAAGACAGCCGGGGAGACTATTCGCGCGCAGCGATCTATGATGTCGAAGCCTTTGACGGAGCTGGCCGCCCTCTGGAGACCTCTCTTTATCGCACCAGCAGCAAGGTAGCAATCAAAATCGTCCGACGAAATGAGAGCATCGGCAGCCGGGAAGTATACCGATTGTGTTACAAGATGCACAACGCTATCGCTTTTCCCGGAAATCGCTCTGAACTGAATCTCGATATCAATGGACTTGCCTGGAGGCCCGAAATTACCAAAGCCCAGGCGACAGTCAAGTTCGTGACGTCAAGGATCCCGGTGCAAGTAGAGGCCGAGTGCTACACAGGAAGTCTTGGGTACCGCACATCTGACTGCCTGGCAAGTATACTTGGTGACAGCGTGGTGATCACAGCGACTCGAACGCTCCGCGGCTTTGAGGGTTTGGCGACGCGGATTTCCTGGGAGAGCGGCATTGTTGCGAAGCCTGGGCTTTGGAAGCGCTTGTATTGGGAGTACGAGCTTGACTCCAACTGGCTGTGGATATTCTCGATAGCTCCGTTGTTTTACATCTATGTTCGCATACGACGCGATCGTCGGTTGCTACACGATTCGGTTCACGGTTCCGCATTGACGGCGCCGATGACGTTCGATCGTCAACGGTTGGCTCCGGCCGAAATGGCGTTGCTCTATGTCGAACAATTTGGTGAACGCGATGTGGCCGCCTCACTTTTCGATTTGGCGGCACGCGGGCATATTGAGATTCGCGTCACTGGAGAACGAACATCCATCGATTTCCTGGTCAGCCAACGCTTCACTTCCGGCGATGAGTTAAGTCCGTTCGAGGTAAGTTTGCTGGCCGACCTCAAGTCTGCTGCTGCCGATGGCGGTTCGTTGATCTCTGATTTTGGCGAGCAGCTACCCGACTTGATGCAGAAATACCGGCATCTTGTAGAAACGTCATTGATCAAGCGCGGCTATCTGATTGCCTCACCGGGCAGGGCGCGGGCGCGTTGGGTGGCAACGGCGCTGGTGTTTGGTGCACTCGTCATTGCTTTAGGATTCCCCTTCACCAATCTGAACTGGCCATTAGTGGTTGTGTCCGCCATTGTGCCAACTCTAACGGTAGGCGTGTTCGGCATGGTGATTAGTAACAAGACGGAGCTTGGAATAAAGGCATTTCATGCGATTACTCGCTTTCGCGAGTCCTTGAAGAGCCATTTTGATCAGAATGGCCCTGACGCCACTGATGGAGACTTCGGATCGCTGATTGGTTATGTTGTTGCTCTTGATGTGAGCGAAAACTTGGTACGCGTCCGGAAGAAGCCCGCGCAGATTGAACTTGCGTGGATGACCTTTGAAAACAGAGCGAGTTTCTCATCGGCATTAATTCATGATCTTGGGAACTGGTGCGTCTGGCGATTAGAGGGCTTCATCCCAACCTCCAAAGAAGTCGATTCATCCAGCGATATTGTCGACGGAGCAACTGGACACTACACAGACGTTTCGGACGTTGAAGATACCGCTGAATCCGGAAGCGACAATTCCTGAACCAGTCTGGCATGATTAAGCTTTGCGCAAAGCAGTTTCAGTGTTATTGTTGAAACCATGAATGCTGTCGACTCAATTCATCGCGTCCTCGTGCGCGACCTCGAAACTCTGCGTCGTGAACTTCAGGCGTATGCGAACGAACCAGACCTTTGGGCAGTACCGCCGGGCATCACCAATTCCGCCGGTTCGCTTGCGCTGCATCTGACCGGTAACATCAGTCATTTCATCGGGGCGGTGATTGGCGAGAACGGTTATGTGCGCAACCGCGAGGCCGAATTCGCTCGCACCGGCGTGTCACGGCAGGACATTGCAGCGCGCATCGATATTGCGATTCAGTCAGTCGAGGATGGCTTGGGGAAGATCAACGATCTTGACCTTGAGAAGCCTTATCCGATTCTGCTCGGAGATATCCAACTGACCATTGGGCAGTTCCTCGTACATCTTGTCGCCCATTTTGCATATCACCTTGGGCAGATCGACTACCATCGGCGACTTGTCACCGGCAGCAATGAAACCGTCGGTGCACAGAATATTGGAGAACTGATTTAGTCTGCACAGGAACACGCGAATAAATTCGCGTCTACACGCGATAACGCCCGATGCCTCTGACTAACCACTTACTTATGGCGCTACCTCAAGCTCTTCACCAGTCCCCACATCGGATCCCAGGCGGGGAGCGATATGGGAGCGATGTCGCGAATCGCGAGAACTTCTTTGGGTAATAAACTCTTGTCGATGATTACGCAGTAAACATATTCGTTGAACCAGTCATCATACATCGTCCAGTAGCCTTTGTCGCCTCCCTTGTCGCCCCAGCTATTTTCGACCTTCCACTTGGTGGCCATTCCATTCAAGGTATCCACTCCAGTAAGTACCATGGCGTGGGTTGGCGAGCTGTCGCGATAGAGGATGCGTTCGCGTTTGGTGAGGTTGACATCGAATCCATAGACCGAATTGTAATCGTAGATGCCGGTAGCGAGGACGCCCTTTACGCCGTAGTTATCCTTGCCGATGTCGCAGGCGAAATAGAGAGGATTGTCCGCGAGCACTGTGGCCAACGCATAGCGTTTGAGGCTGTCGACAGGGAGATTGATGAATCTGAGATTGTTGCGATCGATCAGATTGGCAGAGCGGTTCATTTCGTAGTGCTTGAAATAGTCGACACCGGGGTGATCAAAGATAACGACCTGATCCTCTAACTTGACGCCAATCATGTCAGAATAGAACTGCTTCGGTGTAAATTCCTGGGGTGGGATGATCGTCGAATCCTTGCTCTCATAGCGCCAAGTAAACTTCTGCGGAGGTTCGCCAAAATTGAGTGCCAGGAGTGTGTATAGCTCGCGCAACATCACTTCCTTGGCAGCACGAAGCTCTTTTGCCGGTTTGCCTTCTGCGTGCAAGTCACGAAGAATGGCGGCGTTTTTGCGAAGCTTGCGATTTAGAACGGCATTCAATGTTCCGGTGTGGGATGTAGCATAGGTCTCTGGCATTACCTGATCCGGAACGACTCCGTACTTACCGATGAGGTCGACGACATAGGACCACCAGCCCCCGTCGCCGCAGGGGTCTTCAAGGAGCAGGTCCACGTCGCGATCATCGAGGGGTCGCGCGGCAAGCTCGATCATGGATTCGAGGAATGCATTCGATTTCTCTAGTTTGTCCCAGAAGAACAGGAAATTTGTGGACATCTTGAATGTCCCCAGCTTTAGCTTGTCCATAACCTTTGGTCGCAGCATGTTGGAGGCGGCAAACATCCAGCAGCGGCCGGATGATTCCTGGTTGGTGATCTCTCCGGTGGTGATTTCCTTATTGAAGATCGCATTGTGCTGGATCAACCTGTCACGATTAATGGCGAGACTCGAAATGTCATTCGCCGTCAGGGCATTGTAAATCGCCGGATTTCGGCCATTGTTTTCGAAGTCGATTCGTAAACGGTCAATCAAATCTGTTGAAAGCCCGCCGGTGGAGGTCTGCGCGTATAGCGAGTGGATCGGCGAGAGAGAACAAATCAGGCTGACGAGAATGCAGATCTGGCGTAGATTCGACATTGATGACTCCTCGGAGAAGATCTTAATATATGACAAGATAAGCCATGAATTGCCAGTTCGTCAATTGGTTTAATAACTTATCGCGGTTGAGCATCCTACATGATTTAGCAATGACAGACCATCGCATACCGATATTATCTGATTTCACTTGCCAGAAGACTTCTGGAAGAGTAAGTTATGTGAAACTTGTCACAAGCGGTTTTGCCTTAGGAGTGTGTAGACATGAAGCTTGAAGAAATCAAGAAGTTCATCAAAGAGAAAGAAACAGAATTCATTGATGTGAAGTTCGTCGATCTCTCCGGCGGTTGGCATCATATCACGCTTCCGGTGGAGTCTCTCAATAAAGAACTATTTGAAAACGGTATTGGCGTCGATGGTTCATCGATGCGGGGATTCACCTCAATCGAGCGCGGCGACATGATTCTTCTCCCTGACGTGGAGACGGCATTTATCGACCCGTTTTTTGATCAACCGACAATATCATTCATCGGCAACATCATGGAATCGGGACGTACCGTCACTCCATACTCACGTTGTCCCCGCCGCGTTGCGGCAGCCGTTGAGCGTTATGTCGACAAGATCGTTAAGGGTGCCCAGGCCATGATCGGGCCGGAGTTTGAATACTACGTTTTTGACAAAGCAGATTATCGGCAGGAACCGGGCATGGCGTACTACGTCGTGAAATCGGCTGAGGCCGGTGCAATCGACGAAGAAGAATCGGATAATCTCGGCTACAAAATCGGTTGGAAGAAGGGTTATCATGTGGCGCCACCGCTTGACCGGACTTTCAATCTGCGATCGGAGATATCAACACTGTTGAAGAACGTCGGTGTCGGATTGAAGTATCACCATCATGAGGTAGGCGGGCGCGGTCAACACGAGATTGAAACCGCGTTCCAGCCGTTGCTCAAGATGGCCGATCAATCGATGCTGGTCAAGTATATGGTCAAGAACCACTGCTTCCGGAGCAAGAAGTCCGCGACCTTCATGCCCAAGCCGCTGTTCAATGAGCCGGGATCCGGAATGCATGTGCACCAGTATCTCGCGATCGACGGCAATTCGATTTTCTTCGACAATAGCGGTAAGAAAGTGCTGTCCAAGGAAGGGTTGTACTATATCGGCGGAGTACTCAAGCATGTCGATTCGCTGCTTGCTTTCACCAATCCGTCAACAAATTCGTTCAAGCGGCTTGTGCCCGGTTTCGAGGCGCCAGTTGCCGGAACTTATTCCATGGGTAACCGCACTGCGTGTATTCGCATTCCCGGTTATCAACGCAATCCCAAGACCATGCGGTTTGAATTCCGACCGCCGGATGCAACCATGAACCCGTATCTCGGATATGCCGCGATGGTAATGGCCGGCCTCGATGGCATCAAGAACAAGATTGACCCGGGAACACCACTGGACAAGAACCTTGACGAATTGTCGCAGCTCGAACTCGACAAGATACATCAACTGCCGACTTCACTCGATCGCGCCATCAAAGCTCTTGAGGCAGATCACTTCTACCTCCTTGAAGGCGGAGTGTTTTCTGAAGATTTGATTGAAAACTGGCTCAAGGTCAGGGATGAAGATTTCGGCAACATTGGCCGGCAACCCACGGCCGGCGAATTCGAGTTGTACTACGATTGTTAAGGAAGAAGTCGGAGTCCACTGTCACGATGCTTCGAATGCAGTGAAGCTTCGGGACGGAGATTCTTGCCTTCGCATGTTGGGGAAGACACACTGTCTGTAGTTCCGTTACAGGCGGAAGTCGTCCGGACCATATCCCGCGTCATCCCGATGAAAGGGACTGTTGAAAAACCTTTTTGGTTCGTGATAACACCTTTCGCTGTCTGGAAACGAAGCTGGATTCCCGCTTTCGCGGGAATGACTTAGCTCGGCGGCTCGTTTCAGAATATCTGCTTCGTTTACTGCAACGTAACTTTTTCGGGACGCCCGAAAGTCGGGATCCAGCTTCGTGCCGCTGTTACGAAACCTGGATTCCGGCCTTCGCTGGAATGATTCAGTGCTCTGCCGCTTGCCATTGAAATCTTGCAGGACCGTGACGCGCCACTACACGATGATTGCCTTTTCGGTGCTGATCGCTATCTTGTCCTGATGACGCACCAGCATCCTCACGACCATCAGCACTCCCACCACACTCATGATGCCACCGACACACATGAACGCAAGACTAAGTGGGTTGTGTTGCTCACCTCAATCACGATGGTCGCCGAAATCGGATTCGGGTATTACACCAACTCGATGGCATTGCTTGCCGATGGCTGGCATATGTCGTCGCACGTTCTTGCAATCGGACTGACGTGGTTTGCCTATGCGGTCGCCAGAAGAAACCACGATAATCCGCACTTCACGGCCGGGACTGGGAAGATTCTTGCGTTGGCGGGCTACACCTCGGCGCTGCTGCTGCAGATCATCGCTGTCTGGATGGCCATCGAGTCGGTGGCGCGCTTCCTGAAACCGCAGGAGATTAAGTTCGGAGAGGCGATTATTGTCGCGATAGTTGGACTGATTGTCAATGCGGTGAGCGCGATTGTTCTTCATCACGAGCGAGAGCACTCCGACCACAACATCCGGGCGGCGTATCTTCATGTGATCGCTGACGGCTTGACGAGTCTGACTGCGATCGCGGCCTTGACGGCAGGGTGGGTATGGAAAATTTATTCTCTCGATGCGCTCAGCGGAGTGATTTGCTCATTGATAATCACAAAGTGGGCCTTTGAACTTGCCCGCAATTCCGGCAAGGATCTTCTCGACTATAAGTAGAGCGGCGATTCCGCGAATTGCACACAAAATGTGTGAACGGTTCCCTGAACGCGAACAGAGCAGCCGCCAAAAATCTTCCCAATCAGGTTGACAATGGGCGTATGGTTTATATCTTTGGCAATCGTGCTATGGGGGTGTAGCTCAGTGGTAGAGCATGTGCCTTTTAAGCACAGGGCCGATGGTTCGATCCCATCCACCCTCATAAATGACATAGACGATTGAATGCACCATTAGCTCAGTTGGTAGAGCAGCTGACTCTTAATCAGCGGGCCGTAGGTTCGAGTCCTACATGGTGCATTTATTGTTGTCGGTCGGTCACAAGCTGCAACTATTTGGTCTTCTTCGGCAGCTTGTCTTGTCTCGCTTTGTCTTCCTGCTGATGCTTCTGCTGTTTTTGTTTCTGACCTTTTTCCTTATCCTTTTTTCCACCCTTGTCGCCCATTGTCGGTCTCCTCTCATCTGTTAATCTTATAGTGATGCCACCATGGCAGAACGTAATATCCTCAATTTCAAACGGCAATATGATCCGATAGACGACCAACGGCGTGAAAAGGTCTGGCTTTTCAAGTATCGAACGCGGAGATTGCAGATCAGGAAGAGTATCGGCAGTTTCCGGGGAGGTGACGCGTGTCCATACATTGGGCGGTATTGATCGCACTCTTGTTAACCTCAGTCTCCCACGTGACTGCAAGCTCACAAACTAAAGCAGAAGCAAAATTCAAGCTCAAGGCAATGTCCGCAGAAAATAATGCCGAACAAGCTGCCTACATGAGCAGTATGCAGGCAATTTTCAAGATCATCGACCCGATATATTCAAAGAAGGTACTGGAGAAGGCTCCCGATTACAGCCACTATCGTGACCATGTCGACGATTGGATTGGGGACAATCAGGTGCGCTGGAAAGAAGTAAAGGCCAACCTCGACTACTGCGACAGCCTTCTGCAGGCTGGCCACCTGGGTACTGCAATCGATGCAAGTATTCCCGACGTGCGTTGGGAGCTGTTCATCATGAACGGTCCACCGGCAAACGAGTTGGTGCTGCCATGCGAGTGCCGCGGTGGAAGTGGTGCCTGCACAATCTGGACCTATGTCTGGCGCCCGACTGCGGGAGGCACGAGGGGAGAGGAAGCCTCTTGCCAATCAGAGAACGGTGAGGATTATCCTACAAAGATCGTCCCGGCTGATAAGGATGGGTTTCCGTTGGCGGGGCCGCTTTGGCCTGAAATCAATTGTTCACGGTTTTCGACCGAAAATGGGGGCGCTGACATATGGTTCAGCATCTGGGTGCCGGGCGATCAATTCACTCGGACGACACTCGATCATGCTCAACTCAAGATGACGGCAGAACTTTATGACAGCATCGGAGCTTCGCCGGTCTGCAGGGACAGCAGTTACGTAAGTTTACAGATTATGCGTGGTATCCTCCAGGCGACCAAACGGGAGGATCGCCATTTGATCATGGCAATGGGGTACATTACTTTCCCGAATGTCAGACCAGGCCGCTACAAAGCTCATCTCGTGGTATCCGGTGCTCCGTTTAATGATGGAGGCAGGTGGCAGGAAGTTGTCATACCTAATGAAATCGCAATCAGCGACTTGCTTCTCCTGGAGCAAAGCGCCGGTACCGGCGAGAACATGCATCCGGGAATAGTCCGTGGCGGCAAGGGATTTTTGTATGACAGTCCGGACGCTTCGTACCCTCCAGGGAAACTACTGGGTCTCTATGCCGAGGCCACGTTGCCCGGAAACGGTGATTGGAAATACGAAGTTTCGGTTACGCTACTGCCTCTTCCGGAGGTATCAAGGCCGAACAAAAGCCTGATCACTGTCGGCGAAGCGATTGTGATTTCCGACAGTCTTGATCAACCATTTGTGAATGGAGAATGGCAATCTCCGCAAAGTCAAGAATTCCTCGACTCCCTCGTTAATGCTCAGTCCAGTTCAAAGAGCATTGCGGTGTTCAAGAAGACATTCGAATCCAAGGAGGCGGCGACGATTATTCAGGTCTCGCCCCGTTTGAGTGAAAGTCTGAGGAGCGGCCAGTATATGTTGACACTCACCGTCTCTGACCCTGAACGGCAACGCTACTTCATGACTTCGAGGCGGATTATTCGGGTAGCTCTGGCCCGCTCGTTTCGATACTGATCATTCGGCAGCGTGAGGCGGCTGCTCAAACGGGGCACAATTGTCTCAATTATCTATGGACATTTTTGTGGACAGAGATATCTTTATTCGGGTACATCATCTCGAAAAGATCCGCGTCTTTCTTCACCTCGCATGCAGTACAACTCAGGCGTTGGTCCTCATCCTGTCCAATTGCGAAATCGGCCGTCAGTTCGGGAGTGCAAATGAATCTCCTCACAAGCTGGAATCAGTTTATTGCAGGATCAGACAGCGACGCAGCCTTTCGCGAGGAGATCACGGAGCTCTCCCGCCGCGGATTACGTACCGCGGGACTAATCGGCATCGTTCTACCGATGATAATGGTAGCTTTCTACGTATTGATTCTCGGGCTTTCGCCGGCGTGGCACGGTGAAGACGGAGTCAGTACCGTCATCTGGGACGAACTTCTCATTTCCTGCTGTGCCGCCGTTATGCTGTTGTTGTCATCTTCGGCAATTGGTGTAAAGCATCCCGTCAAGCTATTCACCGTCTTCTTCTGGTTAGCTACCGCGATCATACTGCTTGATGATCTGGTACAAACCGGAGATATTTATTCGACCAACTATCTTGCGCTATTGATGCTCGTTGCCGTCGGCACAGTGCCCTGCCGGGCTTACGCGATGGTCGTAATGGGTCTGGGCATGATCACAATCTACCTGTCGTTTGCTCTTGCCTGGCCGGCTCCCTTGAGTGCCGACCCGTTCATCTTCCTTGGCACTCAGGCAATCCTTGCGGCATGGCTCGCGGATATTTTGTTGACTTCGCGGCAACGTCACTTTGAAGCAACGCGTCGCATTGCGTTGTCTGAGCAGAAGTACCGCTCCCTGTTTCTTGATGCGTCTGATGCAATTTTCGTCATAGACGGCAAGACCGGCTGTTTTCGCGAAGTAAATCCAACTCTCGAAAGGTTGTTAGGAGCAACTGCCGCCGAGTTGGAGAAAACTCCATTCGAACGAATCCTGCACTCTCAAGATCGCGAGCGCGTCATGGAATACCATCGAGCCCGACTGCGAGGCGAGCCAGCGCCGGATCGATACCAGTTGCGCATTGTGGCGCCGAGCACCGGCGAGGAGCATATTTGCGATATTGCCATACATCGCAGTGCCGACAGCGGGGTAACGGCGGGTGTCGTACGTGACCTCACCGAGCGAGTACGCGCCGAGGAGACTATCCGGAGGTACGCAAGCGATCTTGAGGACACAAACCGCGAGCTTCACGAGACTCAGGTTCGCCTCGTACATGCTGAAAAAGCTGCGGCGCTGTCTGATCTCGTGGCCGGCGTCGTTCATGAACTTAACACGCCCTTGGCGGCCATTCTCTCCAACGCCGATGTTGCAGTCCGAGCGACGGGTCAGATCAGCCAACAACGAGCTGTTTTAGGCCAGCTGGTACCGGAAGGCAGTTTGGCTATGGATCGGTGCTGTCAGGTGCTTGCTCAAGCTTGTGAGGGTACTAAGGAGAGCGTAAAACGAATATCGCAACTGGTGACAACTCTCAAGTCCTTTGCTCACCTCGACGAATCAGAGATTCAGAGCATCAATCTCAATGCTACAATCACTGACGCGATCGTCTTGCTGCGTCGATTGGGCGCACCGGATGTCACAATTTTCACACAGTTTGCGACTCTGCCGACATACACTTGCGTCGCTCGCGACATTTCTCAGCTTGTCTCAAGCCTGATCAAGCGTGCACTGACCGCAACTCCGGCCGGCGGCGAGGTCAATGTTACCACCTTGCTGCAAGAAACTAACATCCTCCTGACAGTCCAGAACAGTGGTATCGCCTTGACGCTGGAGCAGACCCATCGGCTGTTTGATCCGCGCTTTGCCGTAAAGGATGATCGCGTAGGCCTTGGCCTTGAATTGCCGATAGCTTTGCAAATAATCACGGCTCACGGCGGATCGGTTGATGTCACCAGCGATGAGATAACCGGCACGACGATTAATGTGACGCTGCCTCGATGTAAATTTGGCAGCTAAGTCGACGCATCAACGACCTTCGATCTGCACAATTCTACGGTCCCTTTTGTCGTTATCTCCGATCGCTCAGACTACGTCCAAATCGTGATAATCGCTGATGCGGCACTATGGTCTCGTGGCTAAGGAGCCTTGGGTAAACTCGCTCCTTCCTCAATTTGTACCTTTCAGTTACACGAAAATCGCGCGAATTTCCTTTGCAAATATCGATAATATTGTATATTTAGATTTGCTTGTGGAAGCTATGAATCAATGAGCGTTCACCCGAGTCTGTCATGAAGGGTACCAGTCTCTCAAAACCATAAATCCAAGGGGATCGAAATGCCCGTGAGAATACTTGCACTCATGCTAATTACGGCAGCTTTGACGTTTTCGGCTCAATCGGCAACTATCAGAGTACCACTGAATCAACCAACCATAGGTCAAGGAATCTCTGCAGCTGTCACTGGAGACACTATCTTGGTGGCTCCAGGGTCCTATGCAGAAAGTTTAGATTTCAACGGTAAGGCAATCCACTTGATTTCAGAGGCAGGCTCGGAATCGACCATTCTAACCGGCGGAATTTTGATTGAAGACCTCGGATCAAAGGCGGCCGAAATCAAAGGCTTCTCATTGCGGGACACATATGGTTCTGACATCGTTCAAATATTAAATTCAAGCCCCACCATTTCAGACAACGTCTTCGCATACAATACGGGGACTGAGTGTATTATTCTATGCTATAACGCTTCACCGACAATCACCAGAAACCTCTTTCATCACAACACTGTGGGGAGCGCTTGCGTCGGCGTGACCTACGGACCGACCAGAATCATCAACAATACATTTGATACAAATTCGCGAGGATTCTTCTCGCTTGGGAGCGAAACGATTGCTCAGAATAACATCGTCACAAATTCCGCACAATACGGAATCTTCGGATCCTTCGAATCGCTGGACTACAATAACGTTTGGAACAATGGCAATAACTACGATCATGCAACCCCCGGTCCGTCGGACATTTCCGCAGACCCGCTCTTCGTCAGCCCGGCATTGCTTGACTTCCGAATTCAATATGGGTCACCGTGCATCGACGCCGGGAATCCAAGCGAGGAATTTGTGGACCCTGACGGCACCATAAACGATCTCGGTGCCTACTACACATCTGCGAACCTCCCAAGAGCCAGTTGGATAAAAGTTGGAAACACTATCAACCAAAGGGTGACTGAGACGTTTCCCGTCATTGCTTGGACTTATTTGGATTCAGCGACAATGTTACAGCAGGCCTTTGAACTGCAGATTGGCGCCGACCGAAACTGGTCGACTGCCGAATTGTGGGTTACTGGAGAGGTCACCTCACCCGACACATCTATACGATATTCTGGACCTCCCCTCGTTGACGGAGCTACCTATTGGGGCCGCATCAGAGTAAGTAATGGGACAATGTGGGGAGAATGGAGCGAATTTGGATTTCGACTGAATCAGGCGCCGGGGCCACTGACGACTTTCTCGCCCGTTGCTGGAGCGACACTTTCTCCCACGGGCGTGTGGCTACAAGTCTACAACAGTGTCGACCTGGATTTAGACCCATTAGACTACACCTATGAGGTTTACTCCGACCCGGAATTGCTACAATTGGTAGCTACGAAATCGATGCTCAAGTCCCGTAATGGGGTCACGTATTCTGAGCTTGTCACGGGTTTGGAGGCCAGCCACCAATACTGGTGGCGGGCCAAAGTTACGGATGGTTATGAGACTACCCTTTGGTCTGCCACTTCATTCTTCTCCACCAAATTACCTCTACTCATCCGAGTACCCCATGATCAGCCCACGATCCAGACAGCCTTAAACTCGGCTGCTGACGGCGACACTGTCTTGGTGGCGCCAGGAGTCTATCGTGAGTTGCTCGATTTTCCGAATCATAGCGTGAAGCTGATTGCAGAGGGTGGACCCGCGGTGACTTTTCTCGCACGCCCGGTAGATGCAAACCACATGGTGGCAACGATCAACTTCCATACGCCAGTTACGCGAGAAGCGGAAGTAAGTGGTTTCACGATGAGCGATGAATCTGCCCATCACCTCATAGACTTTGACTATGGAGCAGAAGCTGTTCTGAAAGGCAACATATTTCGCGACTTGAACTGTGAACACGCGATAATCACTACTGGACAAGGAGATCCTCTGATTTCGCAAAACGTATTCGTGAACGATTCCCTTGGTTGGTATTGTATTGAGGCTCTGGGACCTTGTGAGATTCTGAATAACACATTCGATCACAATAGGCGCGGTGTGTTCTCAATAGATTGGTCCGCGACATTCTTCAATAATATTGTTTCAAATTCGACAGAAATCGGAATTGCCGGCTCCTTTCGAGCTCACGACTACAACATCATCTGGCAAAATCACCCGGACTACGACATATCTTTGTACGGCACTCTTCATGAGTTGGCCGTTAGTCCCGCATACGTGGACTCGCTTGGTGGAGATTATCGACTAACTCCTGGCTCCCCAAGCATTGATGCCGGAAATCCACAGGCGAGGTACAACGATCCCGATGGAAGTCGCAACGACCTCGGTGCATTCCCGTATTACGATCACTTCCCATCGGCACACGGAATCGTCATTGGCGAGTCAGGAAATCTCCATGTCGTCGACGCGACTCCAAGGATTACCTGGAAATACTTTGACAAACTGGGATTGCCTCAAGAGAAGCTAGAGATACAAATCGGTACCGATCTTGATTGGTCGCAGTCTGAAATGTGGAATACCGGAGAGCTGATTTCTAACCTCCACTCCATCGAGTATGCTGGAGCCGCAATACAACCTGGCCAGATCTGCATTGGCAGAGTTAGGGTCAGCAACGGGCTGGACTGGGGAGATTGGCAAGAGTTTCTATTCCGACGAAATTCAGCGCCGCAGGCTCCGATTCCGCTTTCACCTGTCAGCGGCGCCACTGCACCGTGTCTGGACACCAGGATGGAGTTAGTCCGGTCGTTTGATGCCGAGGGTGATTCTCTGCGCTACGAGTATGAGGTTTACGCGGATGACAGTCTCACCGCACTCGTCACTGCAGAATCAGACCTGTCGGGGACGATCTTTCCTCCGACCCGGAATCTATTGCCCACACGTGTCTACTGGTGGCGGGCACGCGCAAGCGACGGCTATGAGCAATCAGAGTGGTCTGTCGTTGCCACATTTTCCACTCGCGGTGGCATTTCGTACAGAGTGCCTTCTTCTTACGCTTCTATACAACAGGCTATCACCGCAGCTCATAATGGCGACACAGTACTGGTCGCTCCTGGTACATATTTCGAGTCGTTCGATCTCTTGTCAAAAGCACTAATTATAACGTCAAGCGCGGGGCCGGAATTGACTAGTTTAACCCCACCCCGTGGGGCCTCGATCCTGTTTTCAAGTCTGGAAATTCCAGCAAGTTTTGGGATCAGTGGCTTTACAGTTCGCGGGCATAACGCTGCGAGTGTCATCCGAATCTCGGGTGATCTTAGTCCGAAAATTGAGAACATGCGCTTCCTAAACAATCATTGCACCGTTGTCATTCAGGTCCAGAGCGGATCGCCGACTATCAATCACAACCTTTTCGTCGGCAACGTTGTGGGAAGTGCATGTATTGGTGTCGATGGTGGTGGGCCAATAATCGAGAATAACACTTTTAGCGACAATCTTCGAGGTGTTTATTCATTTAGCACGAGCACAATTGCGCGCAACAACATAGTTGCTTCCTCCAGCGAATATGGATTCTTCGGATGGTACGGTTCTCTCGACTACAATGATGTCTGGCTTAATCATCCCGACTACGTTCATCCAGAGCAAGTTGATGCGCACAATATATCCGTCGACCCTCTATTTCGGAGCATACAGAACGAAGACTTTCGCCTCAGCGTTGGGTCTCTCTGCATCGATGCCGGTGACCCAGCCCCGTATTACAATGACTCAGATGGAACACGAAATGATCTTGGAGCATATCCACTCAATCTTCAACACCCGACGGCCTTTGACTTGCTCGATCCCATCAACGGATTATCCGCGGCTCTCACAACAGTGACACCGACATTTCGATGGTCGGCCTCTGCGATTCCGCACCCACTAGGCCCATTAACCTACACTCTGAAGATTGCAAGTGACAGTGCATTTGAGTTCGTACGCACAATTGCTGATCTGGACTCTAACCTTTGCAACCTGACATCACCACTAAACTGGGGCACTCGATATTGGTGGAAAGTCCGAGCTGACATTGAGGGTGAGGGCGAGACTTGGTCGAACGAGACATTCACCTTCCGGACTCAGACTCTCGGAGATACTGACGGATCGGGCAAGTTGAACATTGCAGATATCGTGTTCCTCGTTAACTACATATTTGCCGGCGGGCGGCCGCCGGCGCCAATTGCAGCCGGCGATCTGAATTGCAGCGGAACGATTAATATCGGAGACGCGGTATATTTGGTTAATTATCTTTTTGCGAGCGGGCCACTGCCATGTGCCGCTTTCGCATCCTGCGCGCCGGCGCTGGGTCCGGACAAACGCCTAGAGTAGCTAATAGCTACTCATCCGACTTTGCCGAGTTAAGATTGATAAACCCCGAGGTCTTGTCGTGGGAGGGATTCCATCCTGACAGCGAAACACCCAATTCTTCAGGAAGGTGTCTGGCCCACTGTGCAACACACAATTCGCCTGTGTGGCCATCTCATAGTTGCGTGCGGCCATGGCTCCAGTCGGCAGGCTCCAGAAGCTCGAGGCAGAAGTGAAACTTACCTCGCCTATTCGCTCCCCTTCCTTAGTTGTATAAAGGCCACCACGAACAGCACCAAGAAGACCAGGTCAATAATGGCCCATGGTTTCCACATGCCCGGTATGCCGCTACTGAACCAATACGCAAAGACAATCGCGCAGTATGATACCTTGAGCAACATGCCATAGGGAATGAGGATCCAGGAACGCACGGGATCGCGGGCAACCTGCAAATACAGCATCGCAAAAACAATCAGGAGTGCCCCGGGAAACTGCACGTAGCCGGGATGGTTGGGCGGAGTGACTTCGAACATCGCAAAAACCCTGGAATGAAATAATATAAACGCGACTCCGAGAACGGCATCGTAAATAAAGGCGAGATAGAATAACGCTTTAACAAATATTTGATTCTTCATCTTTCGCTCCTTGCATTCTCACACAATTCTGAATCTGGGCTAATTAGCCTCGCGACCAGCTTTCAACATTCCCTTGAATCGTTCCCTCCTTCTACGGTAAGATTCGTCTGAATAGAGTTGGACGGCCAAATCTCGGAATCCGTGCTCAAGCCGGTCTACAGACATTGATCTTGGTGAGTAGTTTACGTCGAAGAGTGTGCACTTGCGCCATGCTTCAGGTTCAAGCAGTCTCTTCTCTCCGGCCAGACGATCGTACAACGGCGTCCCGGGAAACGGAGTCTGGATAGTAATCTGAACCTCGTGAAGCCCCGTTGTCTCGACGAAGTTGATGACGTCTTCGAAGACGCTCTCGTCCTGACCGTCCAGGCCGATGATGAAGCAACCATTCACGCTGATTCCATGCGACTGAATTGCGTTGATCTTCTCAGCATATTTCGGCCATTGGCGACGTTTCCAATCCGCACGCGTTTCCAGTCCGGCAAGCGAGGCTTGGGTCGGGCTTTCCAGCCCAATCAGAACCTGGGCACATCCGCTCTCACGCATCAATCGCAGCAACTCGTCGTCATCACCGACCGAGATATCAGTTTCAGTGAACCAGCGAACGTGACGGCTTCTCAACTGTTTGAGGAGTTCTTTCCAGTAAGGCCGGTTAATCAGTGTATTGTCATCCGCGAATTCAATAAATGGATGCGACCAGATTTCGCGGATTCGATCGATTTCGGCAATCACCCGTGCAACCGGCTTCTGCTTGTATTGCTTGGTCAGAAGAATCGAGCTTGCACAGAACTCGCAAAGATGCGGGCATCCCCGGCTGGTTTGCACCGTGAGTCGATTATAGTGGTCTGGAGTCAGCAATTCAAAAGCCGGCATCGGAGCCCGTGTCAAATCGAATTCTTCATCACGGCTATCATAGAAGGGATGGAGTTTGCCGGCCTCGAAATCAGACAGCAGACTTGTCCAGGCTGTCTCGCCCTCGCCAATGACAACGGCGTCGGCATGGTGGCCCGCCTCCTTGGGAAGAGCCGTGACATGCAGCCCGCCTAATACTACTGAGATGCCATTCTGGCGATATTCGTCGGCAAGCGCATAAGCTTCGTCGATCTGGGCGGAGTAACTCGATATAGCGACGAGATCAAAGCCCTCGGGAATCTCGCCCCGTTCTCTACTCGTGGCAAGCTCGCTGATTTCAAAGTACTTTACAGTGTGTTTCGCCGGTGTCATACCGGCCAATGTCAAGAGGCCGAGACTTGGAAGAGAGGCAATTATCTTGCTGCGCTCTACAAAGCCGGGAAGCGTCAGTCCCAGCCGCAGTAATTCCGCATCGCAGACGCGAATCCCGCTCATTGCGATTAAGGCAATTTTCATATGGCGAGTCCTTTAACAAAAAAGATTACTAGTGCGGTTAACAGCGACACTACGGGAACAGCGAAGAAATGACGCACCGGTTTGTGAAATGCCGACAGATAACAAACTAAAGGCATGGTTACTGCACCGACAATCAGCAGGATTGATGCCCACGGCCCCGGGTCCGGCATGGCCCCAGATTGAATACTGAAGAAGTAAGCGAAGTTCACGATGGCGATACCGAAGAACGATATGTGCCCGAGTCGGGTCAGCCGCCGACGCCACGAACCATAACCGCCGAACCATTCCTCTTCGTGGAAGAACAATCCCTGGATCATTCCGGCAAGGAACCCCAGGAAGACTCCTCCCCACGCGGTATAGAGGTTCAATTCAGGCCCAATCATCTGCCCGCCTCCAATTTCTGTCTATTGTGCTTGCTTAAGTATGGACTGGTTATGCGATGTTTGTCAAGGTAATGTTTGGGTTAGATCTCGCGACGCGGCTCGCTCTCTTCGGGAATGTGATGGATGGAGCGACTTTGCGTCGAATATGAAAGACTTGCATCCTCGCAATTGCCGCCTACTTAACCCCTTGCTCCGACGCCCTCAACTCGTATATTCCCGCGATGGAAATCATTACTTATCTCGTAGATCTCTTTCTTCACCTCGATAAACATCTGGCCGAGTTGATCAGCCAATACGGCACCTGGACTTATGCCATTCTCTTTGCGGTGATTTTTTGCGAGACGGGGCTCGTGATCGCTCCATTTCTTCCGGGAGACTCGCTGTTGTTTGCTACGGGCGCGCTCGCCGGAGCCGGCGCTCTTGATCCAAACCTGGCCTTCCTGCTGATGGCCTCGGCCTCAGTGCTCGGTGATAATACCAACTACACCATTGGCCGTTTCATCGGGCCACGAGCGTTCTCCGGCAAGCACAGGTTCCTCAAACGAGAGTACCTTGAAAAAACCCAGCACTTCTATGACAAATATGGAGGACGAACGGTTATCGTGGGCCGCTTCCTGCCAATTATCCGCACCTTTGCGCCGTTTGTCGCCGGCGTCGCGAAAATGGATCGACGAAAGTACGTGCCGTTTACGATCATCGGAGCCGTGTTTTGGGTCGGCTTGTTTCTTTATGCAGGGTACTTCTTCGGGAGTCTACCGTTTGTAAAGGACAATTTCTCACTTGTGATTGTCGTGATTGTCTTGATTTCGTCCGCACCGGCGATTCTGGAGGTGATTCGCCATAGACGGAATCGCCAAAAGGCCGCTGATTGACGAAATCCATCCAGAGAATCGTAAATCAGTCCAGTATCGGGATTTGACAGTAGCGAACCTAACGATCTCCTCATAATAAACTCTTTGAGTGTGCGGGCTAATTGCCGTACATTTGTCCGCATGGCGCGCTGGATGGTGTTAGTCGTTTTGGCGATGGGTCTGTTTTCCTGCACAGTTCGAAGACCGGTGATGCGCGAGCCAATTGTCGCCGAGTACCGCCTCGATAATCGAGGCAAGGTAGTGGCCGCAATGGCGCACATCCTGGAGACAGAGAAGATCCCAATCGCCCGCACTGACATATCCGGCGGAATAATAGTGACGGACAGCTTCGAGGTGGAACCGGAATATTGCGACTGCGGAATGAACTTCTTTGGTGCACAATATCCGGGAACACGCCGCGGCAAGATGCGTATCGTTGTGAGTGGAAACGCGGAGACCAGGATCAAGTTCGAATTCGGCACATTGTTGGCAATTACGGCGAACAAGAGGCAAGTGAAATGCACGTCATTCGGCGTTCTCGAGGAGCGCCTGCTTACTCAACTCGATAAGGCGCTTGGAGCGGTGAGGGTGAATGCGCAAGATTGAAGTGCAACGGGGCGGAATACTCGAGAAGGGTGCGATCCACACCTACCAGATGTTCACGATGACGGTAGCCGCCGTTCGAAACATGTTCACGCGCCCACTCTACCTGGACACAATTCTTGAGCAAATGTACCAGATCGGCGTGCGCTCGATTTCGATTGTACTGCTGACGTGTTTCTTTACCGGCATGGTACTGGCTTTGCAGACCGGTTATCAAATCGCCCGTTTCGGGGCAAAGGTGTACATCGGCATTGTCGTGGCGCTCTCCATGGTTCGCGAATTGGGGCCTGTTCTGACGGCGCTGGTCGTTGCCGGACGCGTGGGAGCAGGCATTTCCGCCGAACTTGGTTCGATGCAGGTGACCGAGCAGATCGACGCCATGCGCGCCATGGCAACCGATCCGGTCAAGAAACTGGTTACGACACGACTGATCGCACTTCTGGTGATGTTGCCGATCCTCACCATCATTGGTGACCTCGTCGGTATCATCGGCGGGATGCTCATCTCACTCTATTCGCTGGGCCTTGATTTTAGTTTCTACAAGTCGACGACGATTCAGGCTCTGGCTTTGCAGGACATGTTTACCGGACTGGCCAAGCCCGTCGTGTTCGCTTTCATCATCGGGATCGTGGGCTGCCATCTGGGATTGACGACAACCGGAGGAACAGAAGGCGTCGGCAAATCCACGACAATGTCAGTGGTGACTTCATCGATCCTGATCTTTCTGTTTGACTTTCTCTTAGTAAAGATTTTCTTCCTGATGTTTGAGACAGGATAGGGCCGCTGTTTGATACAACTCAAGAACATTCACAAGAGCTTTGGAGAGGCGGAAGTCCTGACCGGCGTTGATATGCAGATTGCCGAAGGTCAGACGATGGTGATTCTCGGCAAGTCGGGCTGCGGTAAGTCTGTCTTGTTAAAGCTAATCCTCCGTCTGCTCTCGGCTGACTCGGGTACGATCATCATCGATGATCAGGATACTTCCGATTTCAGCGAGTCGCAGATGGTGCCGGTGCGCAAGAAGATGGGTATGCTGTTTCAATCGGCGGCGTTGTTTGATTCGATCAATGTCAAAGAAAACGTCGGCTACATGCTTAGGGAACACACGAACATGTCAGAGCGGGACATTGACGATCGTGTCCGCGAAGTGCTTTCGTTCGTGCAGCTTGATGGCGTACAGAAGAAGATGCCATCGGACTTGTCGGGCGGCATGAAGAAGCGTGTCGCATTGGCGCGGGCGTTGGCGTTTAAACCGCGTTACCTTCTATATGATGAACCTACTACCGGGCTTGACCCTCTTACTTCCAAGGCGATCAATGAACTGATCAGAAACACGCAGGAAAGCCTGGAAGTTACGTCGATCGTGGTAACGCACGATCTCATTTCGGCTTTCTACGTCGGTGATCGCTTTGCCCTGATTCGCGATGGCGTCGTATCGTTCTCGGGAACCCCGGCGGAATTCAAAGCTTCAACTGATCCCTTTATCGTTGAATACCTGGCCTGCGGGCGGGAGTACAATTGATGTCCAGGCAAGTGCGCGTTGGTTTGCTGATTCTCCTCGGAGTTCTGGTGCTCGTGATAGCAGTGTTTACTGTCGGCGATCAGGAGGGTGTATGGAAGAGCAAGTACGTACTGCACGTCAAATACGACGATGTATACGGATTGCTCCCCGGTTCACCGGTGCGGCTGTCGGGACTGCGCGTCGGTACTGTCAAAGAGATCGAATTCTCGAACACCGATCCCGGCAAACTCGAGGTCCGACTTGCTATTGATGAGGCGGTCAAGCCCTTTATTCGTAGTGACTCACGGGCGATCATTGGAACGCTGGGCCTGCTCGGAGACAAGACGATCGAAATCTTCGCCGGGACTGACACCGCAAAAGTGCTCGAGGATGGCGACTACCTCACTTCCGCAAAGTCTTCATCAATTGAAGGGATTATCGCTGAAGGCGGCGCTGCTGTCGAGAACATTAGGGAGGCAACTTTCCATGCTAAAGAGATAATAGAAAAGATCAACAACGGCACCGGTTCGCTCGGTCTATTTGTCAACGACCCCAATGTCTATTTCGATTTGAACAAGCTGCTCATCCTGACCAATAATCTTACCAGGCAGCTGGAGTCGGGCCAGGGGTCATTTGCGAAGTTCATTACCGATTCGACTTTCTATGTCGAGATGCGCGATCTCGCTTCCAACACCAATCTGCTGTTCGATTCGCTCACGAGCGGCAGCGGCACATTTGCGCAGTTGATGAATGACCCAAAGCCCTATGAAGACCTTCGCTCGATCGTTGCGAGCTGGCGGACAATAACTGACCGTATTAACAACGGTGAAGGTGCAGCCGGTCAGTTCCTGACCAACGATTCTCTCTACTATAATTTCAGTCGTACCCTCGACCGTGCTGAGGCGCTCCTGGAAGACTTTCGACTCAACCCCGGCCGCTACCTAAAGCTCAGAATCTTTTAGGTTCGCCCTTCCAATACGAAACTCGATGCCAACTCTCTCCTATGCGTCGGACCTTTAGTCCTCCCCTTGCTGAATAACTGAACAATTGACCGTCCACGGGAATAGCTCCAACAAGTGTCGCCGATAATAGCACGGTAAGTCGATGTTAGGTTCGTTGCGGTCGGCAACCAGGGTGACATTGGCTTGCCTATTATTAACACTTAGGAGAAAGGGCATCTTGTGTCAGATCGAATTCACAAATACACGATTGCCTTGGTGGTGATCAGCATCGTTGCAGTAAACTGCGAAGTCATGCACGGGGAAGATCCCGCAGCAAGTTCCGCCGCATCGTTGCGTACCGGTCCCCGCTTAAGCGGTTTTCTCGATGTCCGCGGAGTCTACTCAAACCAGACAGACAATCGGAATCAGTTCATGATCGGTCAGGCAGAAATTGATCTGGAACAGCAAATCGCAGCCAACGTTTCGTGCCTCATGGCAGTTGCCTACAATAGCGATAACGGAGCGTTTGAACTGGGGGCGGCTGAACTCCATCTGACCCTGCACCAAGACTCAACAACCTACTTCCGCAACGCGCAACTAATTGCCGGCCAGTTCGACGTTCCCTTTGGAATCGATTATCGCTACTATGCCTCGCCCGACTGCGAGACAGTCTGCTCCCCCTGGTTCACGCACCACGTCGGAAATTGGAGCGGCTGGAACGACCATGGCGTACAACTTGAAGCCACATCCAGCCTCGGTTCTCTTGATCTTTATCTCGTCAACGGCTACGAGGAGTCCAATGAAATCGTCCACAGCGTCTTCAATCTGGCGACTGGCGTGACCGAGGATTCGGTTGAAGTTGTATTAACCACTCCGGAAGCCGCCATCGGCGGTCGTGTTGGTATCGCGCCCGAAGGGAAAAATGTGGAATTCGGCATGTCGGCCAGCATCGGCTTCGACAATCGCGGAGCGACTGCCATGACCCTGCTCGGTAGCGACATCACCTATGAGATCAATCGCTTGGGATTCCGGAGCGAAATCATCTACAGCTCAATCAGCGGAGGGCAGCTCAATGAAATCGGGCGCAGCTTCTATCTGCAGGCGCACTACCAATTGGCGCCTCTGCGACTAACCGCGCGCTACGCGACTGTCCGCGAGGGCGATGAAAACTGGCAAAGACAGTTCTCTACCGGCATCGCCTTTGCCGTGGCTAAGGGAACAGAATTACGCGGCGAGGTGGTCCGCACCCCGGGGCACAAAGTCGTTGGACTGCTCCAGATCGTGGCAGGTTTTTAGTTTCATTCTGAACGAGCTGTTTCCATGCGAAGCACTCGCTGCGAACGGAGGCACAATCTGGAGATCATACAAGCAGATCGTTAGATAACAAAGTTTAGCGACTCAATTATCTGACGATAGTAATGATGCAGACAGGGTGGATCGCAAAACGCTTTCTCAAACGAATTGTCAAAGTGGTTGACAAATAAACGTCTCAAAAGTTAAAGGGTTCTAAGACTAAAGGAGAAGGGTATGAGTTGGAAAGACATCAAAATCGGGCGAAAATTGTACATCGGGTTTGGCTTGGTGCTCGCACTGGCCGCCGCTATGGCCACCATGAACTATCTGAACTTCAATGACATCAAGTTGTCAAGCCAATTTACACAAGGGACGCAATATCCCATTCTCAAGGCGGCCAACGAGATGTCCGATGCCACCTTTGCCGTGCAGCAATCCATCCAGGACATTTCCGCGACTCGCGCACTGGATGGTTACGATACCGGTTTAGACGAAGCCAAGAAAAGCGCGGAGTTATTCTTGGAATCCCTCGATCAGTTGATGACACTGGATCCAGGTCATGCCGAGGAACTGCGGAAATTCCGCGAACCATTCAATGAATACTACGAAACCGGAAAGAAGCTTGCCCGGGCATATATCGATGGCGGTCCAGCCCAGGGTAATAAAATGATGGCCGAGTTCGACAAAGATGCCCAGACCATACAGAACATGGTGCATGATTACTATGCCCGAATCGAAAAGGAATTCGACGCTTCCCTCGAAAACGTGGAGATGTCCAGCTCAAACGCTACGACCAGCACGCTAATGATTACAATTGCCATGCTGCTGGCCGGCGGAGCAATCGCCTATTTCATCGCGCGCACGATTTCGCGGCCTATCTCCGAGATTACTCGTGTAGCTAACGACATCGCCATTGGTGATGTCCAACATACTATCAACATCAACCAAAAAGACGAAATTGGCTCTCTGGCGAACTCCTTCCGTAGTTTGATAGACTATATGAAGAGCTTGGCCTCTGCCGCAACGCAGATTGCGGCAAATAATCTGACCATACAGGTAGAACCAAAGTCAGACAAAGATGCCCTGGGCACAGCCTTTAAAACAATGGTTAGAAACCTGTCAACGATGATCAAGGAATTGACGGACAACGCCACCCAGCTGGTCAGTGCGTCAACGGAAATTGCCTCTTCGTCCGAGCAAATGGCGCGCGGCTCATCAGAACAGACCAGCCAGACCGCCCAGGTCTCCAGCGCCGTCGAGGAAATGACCGCAACGATCGTTGAGTCCTCAAGGAACGCCGGTGAAGCCTCGGGCATGGCTCGAGAAGCAGCCACCGCCGCAACGGAAGGCACCCGCGTTGTCTCCCAGACGATTGAAGGCATGAACAAAATTGCCAAGGTCGTGCAGGACTCAGCCAACACCATCCAGGCGTTGTCGAAATCCTCCGACCAGATCGGCGAAATTATCGGAGTGATCGACGATATCGCTGATCAAACCAACTTGTTGGCGCTCAATGCCGCTATCGAAGCGGCCCGCGCAGGTGAGCAGGGACGCGGTTTTGCGGTCGTAGCAGACGAGGTCCGCAAACTCGCGGAACGCACCACCAAGGCAACCAAAGAAATCACGGAAATGATCAAGGGAATCCAAGCTGACACCAAAGGCGCGGTTGTGTCGATGGAGCAGGGAATTCGCGAAGTTGACAGTGGTCGCCAATTTGCCGACAAGGCTGGCGAAAGCCTCAATGCGATTCTTGGTTTCTCGCAGCGCGTGCAGGACATGATCCAGCAGATCGCTTCCGCTGCCGAACAGCAGTCGGCGGCCTCCGAGCAGATCGCCCGCAACGTCGAGTCCATCGCCAATGTGACCAAGGAAAACGCCGCCGGCATCGAACAATCTGCCTCGGCAGCCGAGCAGCTCAATCGCCAGGCCGAAGGACTGCAAACGATGGTCGGGAAATTCCAGATCACGAAGTAGGCCGCAGACCAAGGAGAGAACCATGGATACGAAAGATACTGTGATCGCGCACAAGCAATCCGACGAAATTCTGCAGTTGGTGAGTTTCCAGATCGGTACTGAAGAGTTCGGTGTGGACATTCTAAAGGTGCAGGAGATCAACCGGATGGTGGACATCACCAAGGTGCCCCGCTCACCGGAGTTTGTTGAAGGGATAATCAATTTGCGCGGGAAGGTAATTCCGATTATTGACCTGCGCAAACGCTTCAACATGGAATTGAGCGCACATAACAAGAATACTCGAATCGTTGTCGTAGACATCGAAGGACAGACGATGGGGATGGTGGTGGATTCGGTTTCAGAAGTCCTGCGCATTCCGGCATCGACAATCGAGCCGACACCGGATGTGGTGACCTCGGTCGAGTCTGACTACATCCGGGGCGTCGCAAAGCTGGATAACCGCCTGTTGATCCATCTTGATCTCTCGCGGATCCTATCCGGCGAAGAACGACATTTGCTCGCCGAAGTGTAAGTGCTTCGGCTGAGGAGTTGGTGTTAGCTCCAACTGTAGAACAGTGATACAGCGTTGACGACACGTCAACTGCAGCAAGATACAAAGAGGGGCGCCAGTTCAAATACTGACGCCCCGTTGGTATGGGATGCAAAGAATTGGACGGACAGTGGCCTCTCGAGAATCAATGGTCCAGTTTGATTTGCCGCGAATGCTGATTGTAGATAAAACGATGTGATAAGGGTCTAATAACCAAGGAAGGGCAGTCTCCCTAGGCGAATCAAGCTGAACATCATGGGCAAGGTGATGCTCATCACCAGTGGCCTGCTCATCGCGGCCACAGCGATCAACGTATTCATATCTACGCACGAAAATGCGAAGTATCTAACTGAGGCGGCAAAGTCCGATTTGGCGCATCTTACGAGCTCGGCTGTCTCTTTGTGCCAACTTCAGGCGCAGAATACGATTCAGAAGGTCAAGAGCGATCTGATTGTCGCCCGCCTGGCCTTCGATCGCACGAGCGGGCGGGATGTGGAGCTTCAAGACGGCAAGTTGATCGTCGGCGGCCGAACAATCAATGGCGACACCGAGTTTGTCGACGACATCACGCGCCGCACCGGGTCGAAATGCACGATTTTCGCGAAACAAGGTGATCAGGCAGTGCGGATCGCAACCAGCGTCATGGACAAGGCGGGCAAGCGCGTTGTAGGAACTCAGCTCTCTGAGAAGGTCTACGAAGAAGTGGTTCGTGGGGGGCGCTCGTATACAGGGCGGGCAGTTGTCGTCGACGAGTGGTATGTCACAGCTTATGAACCGATTCGCGACGCTCGCGGAAGCGTTGTCGGTGTTTTGTTCTGTGGGGCCCCAGAACAGTCACCGCTTCTTCACGATGCGATGCTGGACCAAAAAATCGGCAAGACCGGCTACATGTATGCCATTGATTCCAAAGGCATTCTTAGGGTTCACCCTGCCAAAGAGGGCGCAGATATTAGTAATTATGCCTTCATTCAGGAAATGATCAACAAGGCGCCAAAAATGGCGGACGGTGAAATTGGCTGGATTGTCTATCCTTGGGTGAACAAAGAACTCGGAGACACCAAGGAACGCGACAAGATTGTCGCCTATGCTTATTTCAAGGAGTGGGACTGGATCATCGGTGTCGGGAGCTATCTCGATGAATTCACAGCACCGATCAGCAAGGGGCGCAACATGCTGCTGGGAGCCGGTACGGCGGTCGTCGTCGTATCCTTGCTGCTTACATTTGTATTTTCGCGCTCGATTAGTCTCCCGATCAAGCGCCTGGCCTCGCTCTCCGAGCAGATTGCCAGCGGTGACATAGATGTCAATATTAACATCAAATCACAGGATGAGATCGGGGTACTGGCGCGTACATTCGGCCAGCTAATTGACTACATAAAATATATGGCGACCGCCGCACAGAACATAGCCTCCAACAATCTGACAGTTGTCGTCGAGCCCAGGTCCACAAAGGACGTTCTTGGTCACGCTTTCAATGGCATGGTTACTAACTTGCGAACGATGGTAAAGGAACTCTCTGACAATGCGATGCAGCTTGTCAGCGCAGCGACCGAAATTGCCTCGTCAGCAGAAGAGATGTCGCGTGGCGCGCACCAGCAGACGGATCAAACCGGCCAGGTCTCAAGCGCCGTTGAAGAGATGACAGCGACCATTATCGAGACCTCCAAACATGCCGGTGACGCCTCCAGCACTGCTCGACAAGCGGCCGAAGCGGCGAGGGAAGGGGCTACGATCGTTGCCAAGACGATGGAAGGTATGAATCGTATCGCCGGGGTCGTTCAGGAATCCGCTCACACGATTCAGGATCTTGCCAAGTCATCAGACAAGATTGGCGAGATCATCGGCGTTATCGACGATATCGCTGACCAGACAAACTTACTGGCACTGAATGCAGCAATCGAAGCCGCTCGTGCCGGGGAGCAGGGTCGCGGTTTTGCCGTAGTGGCCGATGAGGTTCGCAAGCTTGCTGAAAGGACGAGCAAGGCGACAAAGGAGATAACGGAGATGATCCGGGGAATTCAACAGGACACTGAGGGAGCAGTGACCTCGATGGAGCAGGGCATTTCCGAAGTTGACGCGGGACGCCAATTGGCTGACAAGGCGGGCGAGAGCCTGAATGCCATCTTGAATTATGCCCAGCGCGTACAGGAGATGGTAGCTCAGATGGCATCCGCCTCTGAGCAGCAGTCAGCCGCTTCCAGTCAAATCGCAGTTAACGTTGAGTCGATAGCCAATGTAACCAAGGAGAATGCCAGTAACGTCGGGCAGGCGGCGGCCGCGGCAGAACAGCTTAGCCGCCAGGCGGAGGGGCTGAATACAATGGTCGGTCGTTTCAAACTCACCGGAGGAAATACGACTGTCGTTGCGCTGGCCAAGAGTGACCATCTCACCTATATGGAGAATCTCCGCAAGACTATCAATGGACAGAATTCGATTTCTGCGTGGAAGGGAATCGATGATCATGCGTGTCGATTTGGCAAGTGGTATTACTCTGATGATGCCGCCGAATTCAAGGTCTTGCCGGAATTTTTGGCAATTGCCGATCCACACAAGCGCGTTCATCTCTTTGGCAACCAGGCCGTAGCGGCGCTAAAAAGCGGAGATAAAGCGAGAGTTAAGGAGGCGTATGGGCGAGCGTTAGCAGCTTCCGAAGAGGTAGTTAAACAAGTAGATAGACTATTGAAGATTGTCACTGAACGCGTGATTGCGAAAGCATAATCGCAACTCTACGGGGCGGACATCACTGTCTGCCCCGTTTCCATCATCGCGACACACTGCACTCAAATAACAACCCACAGCGCAATTCTTGTAACATTGTTTCCAGAATTGCGTACCTTGGCTTGATGATCACGGTTCAGGGTGTAACCAAACGATTCGGTCAAATTCTCGCCGTTGACAATGTGTCATTCGACATTCGTAGTGGCGAGGTCTTCGGTCTGCTTGGGCCAAACGGCGCCGGGAAATCAACGGCGATTAACATGATGGTGGGGGCTCTGGTCCCCGATTCCGGCGGTGTTGTGCTTGAAGGATTTGGCGACCCACAGCAGCCCTCCGCGCGGATGCAAATCGGCGCGGCCCCACAGGCGCTCGCGATTTACGATGAATTAACGGCCGAGGAAAATCTCGGATTTTTTGGCCGGATGTACGGTCTTCACGGACCGAAACTTAAAGAGCGAATCGAGTGGTCATTGAACCTGGCCGGTCTGGGCGATCGGCGCAAGGATGTTGTTTCCAAGTTCTCCGGTGGAATGAAACGCCGGCTCAATATCGTCTGCGGTTTGGTTCACGATCCGCAAATAGTCTTTCTCGACGAGCCCACCGTTGGCGTCGACCCGCAATCGCGCAACGCCATTTTTGATCAGATTGAGCTGCTCAAGAAGCTGAACCGCACAATCGTTTACACGACTCACTACATGGAAGAGGCGCAGCGACTGTGTGATCGTGTCGCAATCATAGATCACGGGAAGGTGCTCGATCTGGACACTGTGAGCAATCTGCTCTCCCGGCATGGAGGCAGGGCTGTGGTTATCGCTGAGATGGAGTCAACACCGACACCAACGGCGACTCTTCCCGGAGTGCGCGATGGATTGCATCTTCGTTTTGAATCGGATAAGCCATTCGCGGATGTGCTCGCACTGCAGTCACAGGGCATCACTTTTTCGGCGCTGCATATCGAGCGCCCCGACTTGGAAAGTGTTTTCCTCAATCTTACGGGTCGGAGGTTGAGAGACTAATGCGCGCCATCTTCAATCTTGCGATCAAGGATCTGCGCCTGCTGGTACGCGACAAGATGGGTTTATTCTGGGTGGCGGTATTCCCCTTGTTGATGGCCTTATTCTTCGGGTCAATCTTCGGCTCCAGCGGTGACGGCGCGCGGAGGCTCAGAATTGCGGTGATTGACGAAGATGCCAGTCCGATTGGACGTCAATTTTACAACGAGTTGCGGAAGTCAGAGGCGCTGTCGGTTCGTTCTATGCCGCGAGACAGCGCACGTATGCTTGTTTCGCGCGGAAGCCTTGTAGCATACGTTGAATTTGTCGGTGGCGGGTCGGATATGCTCAGCATGTTCTCCGACAGCTCCGGTGCAATCGAAGTTGGAATCGACCCATCACGCCGGGCGGAGGCTGGATATCTTAACGGCTTAATCAGCCAGGCCTACTTCAAGCTGTTGCAGGGTTCAATGATGGATACCGGGAGCTGGCGCAGTTCCCTTGGCCGCGAACGATTGCGACTCGATTCCGCTGCGAACCTCGACCAGACGGACCGAGCAAAACTGGAAAACTTGTATTCAACGCTTGACACCTTTCTGGTCAGCCTCAATGAAATCGAACCGAATGCGGGACAGGACAGCACGTCGAGAAAGTCACCATTTGGCCAACTCAAGATCAACTTCACAGATATCGCCGAGAACTCGCTCAAGCCTCGTTCAGCATTTGAAGTGACCTTCCCACAGTCGCTGCAATGGGCCTTGATCGGTTGTGCTGCGGCGTTCGCGTTATCGATTGTGACTGAACGAACGCGGGGCACATTTATGCGGCTCAGGCTGGCGCCAATCTCGCGAGTCCAGGTACTGGCAGGCAAGGGGCTGGCATGTTTCATAGCCAGCACGGTCACCTGTCTGGCGCTCCTTCTAATTGGAATCCTCGTATTCAAGATCAGGGTTGTCTCGCCGCTCGGATTAGCGGTGGCGGTCAGCAGTTCCAGTATCTGCTTTGTTGGTCTGATGATGATGATGAGCGTGCTGGGCAAGACCGAGGCTTCGGTTTCAGGTTCCGGCTGGGGAATTTTCATGGTGTTCTCGATGACGGGCGGGGGAATGGTGCCGCTGATGATGATGCCATCATGGCTGGTTACGATCAGTCATTTCAGTCCAGTGAAATGGAGCATCTTGGCTGCCGAGGGCGCCATCTGGCGCGGATTCGGATTTGCCGACATGCTTATACCGGTTGCGATTCTGCTTGCTATCGGATTGGCAGGCTTCTCTCTTGGTGTTTTGATTCTGAAACGCAGTGATGGTTGAGTAATATCAAGACCGGCTATTTCGTAGGCCCGTACTGGTCTTAACTGACGACCCGCAGTCTGCGCGCCACTAATATTCCAAGCAACGATACCACGATAGCAAGGTAGCCAACGTACTGATAATTCACCAATGCTCCCGAGGAGTCCTTGGTTACGATCACCCCTGCTATCGAAGCCGCAACACCAGCGGTCAACTGCTGGACTGACGAGTTGATGCTCATGAAACTGCCTCGACTCTGCGGAGTAACCGTCGAGGTTATCATTGTCGTGGCGGGCACCCAGCGACCACTGGATGTTACGAAGAACACTGTCGTCACCAGCAGTGCCAACGGCAGGGCCGTCCTGGGCATATTCGTTAGGGCGAACACCGGAATCAGCGTCAACAGGGCAAACGTCGCAAAGACGCGCCCTTTGCCGATCCGGTCGGCCAGCCGCCCGATCGCCGGTGAGGTGAATATCGTCACCGCTCCGCCCAGCAGGTAGATGTAGGTCAAATCGGATTCGCGGAAGCCGACATTTGACACCATATACGGACTCAGGAAGGGGATGATCGTAAAATGTCCCAACACAAGCATGATTGTAAAGCCCAGGGCCGACAACTGGTTGCTGTTGCGAAATAGCGTTGTCAGCACTGCCATCGGTCTCGGGTGTGGCGTGTTATCCGAGATATGCGCGTTCATCTTCGGCACGGAGTAGATGATTACACCAAGTATTACCGTGCTTAGACTGCCGAGAAAGATGAACGGGGCATGCCAGGAGAATTGGTTTGCGATGAACAGGCCAAGCGGCACTCCCAGAACCGAAGCTGCAGAGAATGCTCCCATGACGATTCCGATTGCTGTGGCGCGGCGGAATTCCGGTATCACGTCACCGACTATGGAGAGAATCATCGCAGACAGAATTCCCCCGAAGGCGCCGGTGATGATGCGAGCCGAGAGCAGTAGATGGTAATTTGGTGCCAACGCGCAGGCAAAGGTACCGATTACGAATCCGACATACGCAAACGTCAGGGTGTTTTTGCGATCAAATCGATCGAGCACAAACGCCGCCACGAAGCTGGAAACGCCGGCACTAAAGGTGTAGGTGGATACCAGAGCCGAAAACTGTTGCGGAGAGATTGCAAATAATCTCATCAACTGCGGGCCGAGCGGCATCATGATCATGAAATCGACGATGTGGGTAAAATTGATCGCCGCCAGCGTGAATAGCAGGAGTCTCTCGCGTTTCATACTTTAGGATGAAACGAACGATTCACCTAAAGGTTCCAGTTTGCCCAAATTCGGCTCAATTGATTTGTGGTTGCTTATTTTTCGATTGGCAGGGCAATTTCCAAGACAATCATCCATTCGCCCTCGGCAGTACGTCGCCAGACACGCAGGTCGCTTGAAGATTTTGCGGTTGCTGATGATTTGCCCCGTTGCCAGTGGCGCGTAATTCCGTATGTGTAACCGAAGTCGTTGTTTTTCGAGAGGGCCGAAAACGTGTTCTGAAACGAAGTGAGCTCTGTCGTGTCCCCAAATGCAGCTTGCGCCAATTTCTTGCCAACATAAGGTTCGCTGCCATCGCGATAAACTCTCACATCATCATGGTAGTACTTCGCGAACCCCGCTGCGGAACCCTCAGAGGATGTCAGCGCCGTGAGTGTCGATTCGGCCTGAGCCAATGTACCTTCAGTGCCCTCGCTGTGTGTGGAAGACACGGTGTCGCCTTGTTTGGAGGGATTGCCGATGGTCACCGCAGTAAGCACGGAGTCGGGTTTGTCGTGCGAATTGCCGAGATCGGCCATCACCAGAAACTTGCCGTCTGGCTGTCGCTGCCAAATTGAGACAAAGTGGCCATGGTAGACCGGAACTGTATCGGAATCATCGCTGCGAAATTCATAGGGACCGGTTGACAGGCCGAGATCACCTGCGGAAGCAGCCTCAACATAAGTTGGCCACCATTTGAGCCGAGCGGTTGTTGCCGGCCGGCTTGAATACCAGCGCTTGCCGTTAAGCGGCTTCGGGCGGAATACCACCGCATCGTCATGGAGATACTTCAGAAATGCGTCCACCATGCCGGCATCATTCGCCATCTGTGCGAAGGCATTTTCCGTTTTGATAATCTCAACCGCTGTCTCAGAGGGAGTCATTGCATCAGCGTTCATGTTCAAGCTCTCCAAGGCTAAGGTTATCAACAGCACAAAGATAATCGTTCTCATCGCGGATCCTTTCTTACAACGGTTGCCCACGGTATCCGGCTGCGCCAACTACAGACGAATGATGCGAATTCCTGTTGAATCACGCCGGGTCGTAGCCCGTGTCCGAGATGCTATATAGATAATGATTCCAAACAAAATCACAAGTGGAGATACCAACCGGGTCACCAGCGATATTCTCGCAACTTGCAGCATCCTGCTTCGTCAATTATGGTAGAGTAGCGCGAGCTAAGATTGTGATTGGAGGAGGTACCTTGCAGCAACACGTTCGTTTATTGGGAATTCTCTTCGTCGTCTGGGGCATCATTTCTGTCGTATTTGGCCTGCTCATTTTTGCACTATTCCTGTTCGGCGGAATTCTAACGCAGGATGAGGACGCCTTCGCAGTCCTGATGATCATCGGAATTGTCATTGGGTTCTTCTGCATCCTGACCGGCATTCCGGAAATCATTGGCGGCTGGGGCCTGCTTCGCAAAGCCCGCTGGGGCAGGGTGGTGGTTCTGGTTATGGCGGTATTCAATGTCATCAACCCGCCGCTCGGGACGGCCCTTGGCGTGTTCGCCTTCTGGGTGCTCTTCAATCCCGAGGTAAAGACCATTCTGACCGAATGAGCGGAATTACCTGGACGCTTGAACATAATTGACCCTGTCGCGTTTTCCCAGATGTGATTGCGTGTTATTCTTTTACGATCGTTACAGAACTATAAGAATCCAATTTAACCATAATCAGATTAAGGAGAGACTCATGTCCCGCGTCATTCACTTTGAAATCCATGTCGATGATCCGAATCGTGCCTCGAAGTTCTATACGGATGTATTTGGCTGGCAATTCAACAAATGGGAGGGTCCGATGGACTACTGGCTAATCTCGACAGGGGAGGCTGCAGAGCCGGGGATCAACGGCGGCATGATGAAGCGCCGCGACCCGATGGGAAATGTCTACAACACGATCGCCAGTCATGATATCGACAAGGCGATTGCTGATGTTATCAAGGCCGGCGGGACGATTGTAGTTCCGCAGATGGCGATTCCCGGTGTCGGTTGGCTGGCATATTTCAAGGATACCGAGGGCAATGTCTTCGGAGTTATGGAAGAAGACAGATCGGCAGCGTGATCGGCACCAGTTGATCATCTCACTCGGAGGGCGGATACGAGCCTAATATCTTCAAATATGTGGTTATTTCTCTCAGGTGGGAAATGGCATTCTGTGCGGCTTCATCGTCGATGTGACCGATGAAATCCAGGTAGAAGTAGTATTCCCAGGCTTTCTTGCGCAAGGGCCGGGACTCGATCTTGGTGAGATCGAGATCGCGAAGCGCGAAGACGGAGAGCGCTTTGTAAAGCACCCCGGGGATATTCTTTAGGGCGAACACGATGGAGGTCTTGGATTGGCCCCCGCGCTTGGCGGGAGACTTTGACAGCACCAGAAAGCGCGTGTAGTTGTCGGGCTCGTCCTGAATCGCGGTTGCCAGAATTGCCATTTCGTACAGCTCGGCCGCATAGGCTCCGGCGATTGCCCCGGCTTCGAGCATTTGTTTTTCCTTGATTAGCTTCACCGAACCGGCGGTATCGTATTCGACGATGGCGGTCATTTCGGAGTGTTTGTTGAGGAAGTCCTTGCACTGATCGAGTGCCACCGGATGGGAATGGATCGTTTTCAATTCTTCAATCGAGACTCCGGGGTTGGCAATCAGAAGATGCACAATCCGCTGATTCTGCTCGCCGACGATTTTCAGATTGTGGTGAAGTAGCAGATCGTAGTTTTGGTGGATACTCCCAACCAGCGAGTTTTCCACAGGCACGATGCCCAATTCAGCCTCACCCGATTCCACAGCCGTAAAGACTTCGGGAAAGGTATGTTTCGGGATCGATGAGATCTCATCCCGAAGGAACTTGCGTGCAGCCTCTTCAGAAAAGGACCCGTGTTCACCTTGGAAGGCGATGGAAGACATAGCCATAGATTACTTGTCGGCAATTGACTTGGTTGTTTGAAGGTGCTTTGAAGTGTTACGGATCTGATCGATAATTTGCGATTTAATTCCATTGACCGACGCCCGAAATAAGTATTTATATACGACAAGATTGTGCTTGTTTTATTTTACGGAGGACCCCAGTGGCTGATAATCTTACCCATAAAATTCTAAAAGAACACCTCGTTGATGGTGAACTGAAACCCGGAACCGAGATCGGTATTCGAATCGATCAGACTTTGACCCAGGATGCCACCGGCACGATGGCGTACCTCCAGTTCGAAGCGATGGGTTTGGATCGCGTCAAGACGCAGATTTCCGTCTCATATGTCGACCATAATATGCTCCAGGCGGGCTTCGAAAACGCCGACGACCACCGTTATCTGCAGTCGGTGGCAGCAAATTATGGCATCTATTTTTCCAAACCCGGGAACGGTATCTGCCATCAGGTCCATCTCGAGAGATTCGGCAAACCGGGACTGACGTTGTTAGGTTCAGATTCGCACACTCCCACTAATGGCGCACTCGGAATGATCGCCATGGGCGCCGGCGGTTTGGATGTCGCAGTCGCGATGGGAGGCGGCGCATTCTATTTGCCTTGTCCGAAGGTGGTGGGTGTGCACTTGACCGGCAAGCTCCAACCGTGGGTGTCCGGCAAGGACGTTATCCTTGAGGTTTTGCGTATTCTCACTGTCAAGGGCGGTGTCGGTAATGTGATTGAGTACCACGGCGAAGGCGTCAAGTCACTCACCCTAACTCAGCGTTCGACCATAACCAACATGGGTGCGGAACTCGGCGCGACCTGTTCGATTTTCCCGTCCGATGAAAACACTAAGGAGTATCTCGCTGCCCAGGGCCGCGAAAAGGACTTCAAACCACTCTCCGCCGATTCCGGCGCGACCTATGACAAGGTCATCGAAATCGACCTGAACAAGCTCGAGCCGTTGATTGCCCAGCCGCATTCACCGGACAATGTCGTTCCAGTGCGCCAGGTCGCCGGGACCAAGGTTCAGCAGGTTTGTATCGGTTCCTGCACAAACTCGTCGCTCTATGATCTGGAAATCTCCGCGGCGATTCTCGATGGCAAGCAAGTCTTCCCGGAACTCGACCTGACCGTCACTCCCGGCTCGAAACAAGTCTACACGATGGTCGCCACTTCTGGCGCCCTCGCTAAGGTTATCCAGTCCGGCGCGCGCATTCTTGAATCAGCCTGCGGTCCCTGCATCGGCATGGGCCAGGCTCCGGCGTCCGGTTCAAAATCGGTTCGCTCGTTCAATCGCAATTTTGAGGGCCGCTCCGGCACCAAAGATTCCTACGTCTATCTTGCTTCGCCGGAAACCTGTGCGGCGACAGCACTGAAGGGTGTTATCACCGATCCGCGTGATCTCGGACCGCAGCCGAAATTGAATCTGCCACCGAAGTTCTATATCGACGACCGAGGTGTCTTGGCTCCGGCGAAGAACGGCGACCGACCGGCAATCCTGCGCGGACCGAATATCAAAGCATTGCCGCTGCGTTCGGCGATCACCGACAAGATCGGCGGCAAGGCGCTGCTCAAGCTTGGCGACAACATCACGACCGACCACATCATGCCGGCCGGTGCCAAGGTGCTGCCGCTACGCTCGAATATCCCGGCGATTTCGGAGTTTGTGTTTTTCCAGGTTGACAAGGATTTCGCCAAACGTGCCAAAGAATCCGGCACTTTCACGATTATCGGCGGTGAAAACTACGGGCAAGGTTCTTCGCGCGAACACGCAGCGCTGGCGCCGATGTATCTGGGCATGCAGTTCGTGATCGCCAAGAGCTTTGCGCGTATTCACAAAACGAATCTGGTCAATTTCGGGATTCTGCCGTTGACCTTTGTCAACGCGACCGACTATGACAAGATCAAGCAAGAGGATGTTCTGGAGATCTCTGATGTTCGCAAGGGTCTCAAAGCGGGAGGTCGCCTCAAGGTTCGCAACGCTTCCCAAGGATATGATTTTGAAGCCCAATTCGATTTGTCGCCGCGCCAGATTGACATACTTCTGGCTGGCGGGCAGTTGAATTACACGAAGGCGGCTGGGAAGTAGCAGCAATTATGTGTTTGGCGCACGCCTGTGCGCCATTTTTCATCGCTCGAGAACACCGCGCCGTCAGGAACCCATTCCTGACGGCTTTTGTTTGTTCTACTACGCACGAGCGCACTTCATTCCCCTCTTGAGAGGGGTGGCTCCGATCCCGCCGCAGGCGGGAGTGGAGACGGGGTGTGTCTTCCGATCGCGTCCAAGTTCAGGAGAGAAGTTCTGTAGGTCGGGTTCCTAGTGAGGCTTCGCCGCAGGCGGGCCGAACGAGAAACACTGTACCCCACCCAGCGGGTGGGATTATCTGATTGTGCGGCAAGTCTGTGTAGTCACCGAGCGCTTTTCCGAAGCCGTGCTCTTGCGCCGAGATTGGCTGCTTCGATCATTGAACCCACCGGGCGCTGCGCCGCGATGTTCGACTGATGGTTATCAACTAATTACTTAGCAAAGTAGGTCGAATCCCCTAATTGCAGCAAGCTAATTCCTGCGCAGAACTTCGAGGGGATTCGAGATTTCAATGTGATAATGGCAAGATTGCGAGGGAATTGTCAAAACCCCGCAGAGAGAATTCTATTTTTGAGGGTGTGCCATAAGGGGTTCTGACCTACAACTCTCAAAAGCAAATGTCATTATAGTTAGTTGATAACCATAAGTCGAACCCACACAATTCGAGACTGTCGACTGGTGCCGCGATTGGCTGCTTCGGTTACCGAACCCACCGGACGCTGCGCTTCGGTGGGGTACACCTGTCGCGGCTCGCGCTGCGATGTCCGACTGGAGTCGGACCCACACAGAGATGTACCCTACCCAGCGAGTGCGGTTTCGAGTGAATCATCGAGACTTCTTAGGCCTGACGAAAATCCCGACAATGTCGCGAGCCCGCCAGCCTTTCGTGTCTGGCAGGTCACCCTATTTTGAGTAACTACTACATCCCCTCATCAGCAGACGGTCCATACATGGAAGGATGCGGAATATCATTCAGCCGCAGATAAACTCCCAATTGCGCTCGGTGGTGGATTATGTGGCTAATTATGAATCCGCGCAGAACTCCCGCCTTGGGCTGGGCAAATATCTTCTTGCCATTAGCCAGCAGGGTCCAGGTTCGCGCAAACTCAGCATCGCTGGTCTTTGCGATTGCCGCTCTTGCGACAACGACGTTTTCGTCGAACGCTTTGAGTATTCCGGCTGCCGTCTTGGGCATATCCATTTTGAGTGGAACGCCATTGGGTGCAAAGTCAAGCGAGTCTTCCTCCAATGTGGACTTGGTCCAACTGGGGATATTCGACAGGTGTCCGGCTAATTCGCCCATTGAGTATGACTTGGTATGCGGCTTCCAGTCCAGCTTGGCGTCTACGACGCGTTCAAGCGTCTTGCGAGTCGTTGCCATTTCGTGGTCGAATTCGGGCAGAAGTGATGCGCTGAGTGACATTTGTTCCTCCATAACGAGTTAAGTGAATTCTCGACATTCTTATACCCAAAGAGTGTTCCACTTGTTGCACTTGTCAATCACATCTTGTACTGAATCAGTCCTTGATAGGCGTAAATGGCAACTCGCAGTTTTAGTTGACGAACGTTCATTCCGCAGGCTACAATGTTGTCGATAGTTGAATTATCTTCGCCCGGAATAGAAGTACCTCTGCCAGGGATCGCGATGACAACCGAAGCACACTGCGTTTTCTCTTTTGCTCATTATGGTTACATCATGAAGCAACTGCTGGGGAACGGGCATGAGTTTGTGTTTTTTTCCGATTTGCCGAGGACAGATCGCTACGTATATCTGCGGCATGACGTCGACCGCTCACTCGACAAGGCTCTTGCTTTGGCGTTATGGGAGCAGCAATTGGGTGTCAGGGCCACCTACTTTGTCCGTGTGCATAGTCGGTATTACAACTGTTACTCTTTTCCGGGCCTCAAGGCATTGAGGGCGATTTTGAACGCCGGTCACGAGATCGGGCTGCACACGGAATTCTATGATCTCGCCAAAGTCTTCGGCGACGACGGCTCTGCTGTGTTTACACGAGAAAAGCGCATACTTGAGGAAATCCTTGAGCGTTCGGTGCGCGTTTTTTCTCCACATCGCACAACCGGCTCGACCAACACCGATCAGATTCAGCGCCAGTTGCAGACACTGCGTGACAAACATAATATGCTATGCACTTTTGACGAGCGTTTTCAAAACGACGTGAAGTACATTTCTGATTCCAGCGGCATCTGGCGCGAGGGTTGTCCCTGCGGATATCTTGACCGCCACGCTCGCCTCCAATTGCTGGTACACCCGATCTGGTGGTACCGCGAGCACATCGAACTCGAGGATCCGATCCTCTGAAGGGAGCATGACTATGATCGATTGGGTGCAGCTCAACAATCATCTCAAGAGACTGCTCGACCTTGAAGGTCGGCGCGAATTCTCAGTGGCAAGGCTTGCCGCCGTCACCAAACCCGCAGATAACGCCCTGATTTTTGCCTCGAAGCCCGACGACGACACGATCGCAAAATTAGAGTCCGTGACTGGCAGCGTGATGATTCTTCCCACGCGAATGCGCGACCAAGCCAAGTCATTGACTCACACCAACGCTGTGATCATCTCGGATGATCCACGCTATCGATTCGCCGAGGTTCTTAATGCCGTCGTCACGCCACGCGACTTGCGCGGCCGGATTGCATACGACGAGAAGCGGCAGGCGTTTATTGGTACTGATGTCAGAATCGACCCTGCGGCTGTCATTGAACCGGGTGCCACAGTGGCCATGGGCTGTGTCCTCGAGGCCGGCGCGTACATCATGACAGGGGCCCGCCTCGGGCCAAACGTGACAGTTGGCCGCAACAGCGTAATCAAGGAAAACTGTGTTGTTGGCGGCTGGGGATACGGCTACGCCATGTCGCAGGACAAGCCGCCATTGCGCCTGCCACATCTCGGTGGTGTCCTAATCGGAGACAACTGCGAAGTCGGTTCGTTTACTACGGTTTGCTCCGGAACCATCGAACCAACCGTGATTAAGGACTTCGCCAAGATTGATGATCACGTGCATATTGCCCACAATTGTGTCATCGAAGAGGGGGCCATGGTTGTTGCCTGTGCCGAAGTCAGCGGCAGTGTCCGTGTTGGCAAGCGCAGTTGGCTGGGGCCAAACTGCTCGATAATTGACCGGATCACGATCGGCGACGATTGCGTAGTTGGCATGGGTGCTGTCGTGCTAAAATCGTTGCCAGACGGCAGTGTAGTCGCAGGTAACCCGGCAAAGATGACCTCTGATCTGAAGCGGCAATCCGAGTTACTCAAGCGAGTTGAAGCATACTTCGAAGTGCATACCCAGTAGTCCTCGACTTTCAGCAAGCGTCGCCTAAAGAGAACAGCGTCTTTGCGGAATAGAATCTTGGCAGTCGACACGAGCCCACTTGCTCGCTTGCCAAAATCCGAGCCGCTTGCTTAATCACGAGAGAGGAGATCAGGACATGACAGACAAGATCGACCAGGCCTTTGCCACGATGGTCAAGAACCTTGAAGAAAAGACCGGTAAATCGTTGGCTCAATGGGTCAAGATTGCCAAAGCGATGGGCGATGTCAAGCATGGCCAAATTGTCAAGGAACTGAAAGAAAAGCACGGTCTTGGCCACGGCTATGCCAATCTCGTAGCACACTCTGCCGCAGGCGCGGTTGGAGAAAATGCCCCTGCTGATGATGACCTGGTTGCGGCCCAATATTCCGGCGAAAAGGCAGGGCTGCGTCCGATATATGACCAATTGGTGAAGGCTGTATTGGCATTTGGCGGCGATGTTGAAATTTCGCCGAAGAAGGCCTATGTCTCATTACGCCGTTCGAAGCAATTCGGCCTGATTCAGCCGACAACAAAGACACGCATTGATGTCGGGATCAACCTCAAAGGCGTAGCACCAACCGGCAAGCTGGAAGCTTCGGGATCGTTTAACGCCATGGTCAGTCATCGAGTGCGCGTCGAGTCAGCCTCAGACGTGACCAAAGAGTTGATTGGTTGGCTGAAGAAAGCCTACGAGGCGGCTTAGTGAAAGAACTCTTTCTTGGGGAATTTCCATGACAAGATCACCGAAATCGTTATAATCCCGACAATAATTCCCAGCGACCACGAAATCGGGAACTTGCCTTCGAAGGCGTTGTTGAGCCACACCATCTTGAGACCGACGAAGATCAGTACCAATGCCAACCCGAACTTGAGCAGGTGGAATCGATTGACAATGTTCGCCAGCAGGAAATAGAGCGCGCGCAATCCGAGAATCGCAAAGACGTTGGATGTGAAAACTATCAGTGGTTCCTTGGTGATGGCGAAAATGGCCGGCACCGAGTCTACTGCGAAAATGATATCGGAGAACTCCACCAGTACCAACGCTACCATGAGGGGCGTGGCGTACCAGCGCAGGTCTCTCTTGAGGAAGAATTTCTCACCTTCAATAGTCGGAGTAATCGGAAAGAACCGGCGCAACAGCCGCACCAGCGGATTCTTGTCCGGTTCAATTCCTTTGTCGGGTGTGAACATCATTTTGATGCCGGTAAGGATCAGGAAAGCACCGAAGATGTAAACCACTATGTGGTACTCAAGCAGTACCGACCCCAAGGCAATGAAAATGGCGCGGAATATGAGGGCTCCGATAATCCCGTAAAACAGTACGCGATGCTGATAGGTCAGGGGGATGGCAAGATAGTTGAATATCAGCACGAAAACGAAGATATTGTCGACGGCCAGCGATTTCTCGACGATGAATCCAGTCAGGAATTCCAGACCGATGGCGCGTGCAGCTTGTTCGGCATCGAATCCGGGAATCGCCGTTAGTCGTGGATTGTCTGCAAACGTATAAGCGGAATATTTGTATATGAAGAAATTGAAGGCTAACGCCAGCGCGATCCAGATAATGCTCCAGGTCACGGACTCTTTGTTGGAGACAGCATGTGCCTTGCGGTGAAAAACCCCAAGGTCAAGCGCTAACAATACCAGCACAAGCCCGGTAAAAGCGAGGTAAAGCCACCAGTACTCTGAAAACGGATAAAGAGTTTCCAATCAACCCTCGAAGCTCTGCCAAGAATTAGTCATCGACCACAATTACGAGACAGAGGACTGGTATTGATTGCGCTCATCGAGCAAAAAGGGGAGATTATTTTGCGAGCGCCTCATTTGCCGACGAATTCCGAAAAACCGATTGACCTTAACTTTCTGCCGTATAATATGACACATGAGTATTACAGCTCAGAAAGTTGAGTCTTGAATTCCATGAGTCAGATAAAGCAAACACCGTTTACGAAGTGCAACCAAAAGGCCGGCGGCAAGATGGTCGAATTCGCCGGTTACCTCATGCCGATCCAATACCGTTCAATTAATCAGGAGCATCTCAAAGTGCGTCAAAGCGTTGGTGCTTTTGACCTGTCGCATATGGGCGAGTTCTTCGTTCGAGGCGCCAGCGCCCTCGAATTCATCCAGAGTGTCACCACCAACGATGCATCGGCTCTGAAAATGAACCAGGTGCAGTATTCGGCAATGTGCTATCCTCATGGAGGTATCGTCGATGACCTGCTTGTCTATCGTCTGCCTGATCAGTACATGCTTGTCGTGAACGCAGCTAATCTGGATAAGGATTTTGCCTGGCTGATGGAGCACAAGCCCAAGGGCGTCGAGTTGGTCAACCGCTCAGACGAATTGGGACTATTGGCAATACAGGGTCCGAAGGCTGAACAGGTTATTCGCAAGATGACCAAGTTCGATTGGGACAAAATCGGCTACTACGAATCCGGCCGGGCCGTTTTCTGCGGCATGGACACGCTATTCAGCCGGACCGGGT
Organism: uncultured Ignavibacteria bacterium; assembly: GCA_964552775.1. Lineage (GTDB taxonomy): Bacteria > Zixibacteria > MSB-5A5 > CAIYYT01 > CAIYYT01 > JADJGC01. The sequence continues at coordinate 51,521 of CAZKIH010000008.1, forward strand.
ACACCGGTGAGGACGGTTTCGAAATCTATTGCGATCCTTCGATTGCTACAGAACTTTGGAATCAGGCACTTGAAGCCGGCAAAGAATTCGATATAGAGCCAATCGGGCTCGGTGCCCGCGACAGCCTCCGGCTTGAGATGCGTTACATGTTGTACGGCAATGACATAGACCAGTCGACCAATCCGATCGAGGCAGGCCTTGGCTGGATCTGCAAACCCGAGAAGGGTGACTTCGTCGGCCGAGAGCCGATTGTCAAAATGAAAGATGGAAAACCGACGCGCCGTATGCAATCACTTGTCCTAAAGGACAAGGCGATTCCAAGGCACGGCTACACGATACATGTCGGTAACCAAAATGTGGGGACGGTTACTTCAGGATGTTTTAGTCCGTCACTTGAGAAGGGTATCGCGCTTGGTTATGTGGCGCGCGAGTTTGGCAAGGTAGGCGATGCCGTCGAAATCGACGTGCGAGGAAAGCGCTTCCCGGCCGAAGTGGTCAAGGGCGGATTTTACAAGGACGGAAGCCACAAATAAGTAGATGATCGTAAAGCTCTATTTTAGCCCGGTACCAGTGACCGACGCGAAGATCCGCGGCCGAGTCGCAGTGGTGATAGACGTATTGCGCGCATCAACCTCCATTTGCACCGCCGTATCGAATGGGTGCCGCGAGATCGTACCCGTCGGTTCGACCGGGGACGCTGCGGCGATGCGCGCCAATCTTGACAAGGGCAAGGTGCTGCTGTGCGGCGAGCGCGAAGGACTAAAGGTCGAGGGCTTTGATCTTGGTAATTCTCCCTCCGAATACACTGATGCGGTCGTGCGCGAAAAAGTGTTGATCTTCGCTTCAACCAATGGATCGCGGGCGATCCTCAAATGCTCTGCCGCGGCGCAGACCTTTATCTGCGGATTCGTCAACTTGTCCCTCATCGCCGAGACGATTCTCGCTACACAAAAAGACGTTGCTGTCGTCTGTGCGGGTAGGCAGGGGAACTTCGCACTGGAAGACACCTTCTGCGGCGGTGCGCTGATCGACAAATTGGTGAATTCCGGCGCCTATTCCGTAGACAATGATGCGGCGCAGGTCGCGCAGATGTTGTATAAGAACCGTGATGATTCGATCGAGGCGGTAATCAGCCGTGCCGATCACGCCCGCTATCTGAAGGAATTGGGATTCGGGGCGGATATCATTACAGCCGCCGCAGTCGACACCATCGGAGTCGTGCCAGTATTGGCCGGAAACAAGGTGATTGACCTACAGAAACAGAAAGTCGAGGGAAGTGTTTGAAACGTGCTGCGATATTGACCATCCTCCTTATCTCGCTGTTTGCATCGAACTTGTTTGCGGTTGGAAATTCCTTCAACTACACTTGTGATTTCATGGAAAAGCTCGGGGACAGACCCTGGCAGGTCGTCGATAGCCGTTCCTTTGCTGCGCCTTTCGACACTGCTTTTCAGTTCAGCATGGGTAACTTCAGCTATCGCCTCACGGCTACGAGGATGACTGACACCGTCGTGCAGATTGAGTCTCAGGTGAACTGCCAGAGCTCGCCCAATCGAAATTTCTTCGACAGAAACGTCGTATTCAAAGGCGCCGCGCTTTTCTACGACTCCGCTCTGGTGCGGGGAAATTCTATTTTCCGTATAAAGTTGGTCTTCGACTCGATTGGAGCTTCACGCACACACTGTGATTATTCTTTTGCCGATACTTCTTTCAGATTCGATCCTTCAGGTGATTTTGATTTCCATTTCGTCAAGAACTCTCTGGGCGACTACCATTGGAATTCCATCCGCGATGCCTTTGAAAAGGACTATGACGGCTTGGTCGAACGATTTCACCTGACTGACCGAACCAAGATAAATTTCTATATCTGTCCTTGCCCGCCCGCAGACATCGGCTGGGACCCGCGCTGGAACAACGGCTACGACTATTCGCGGCACAATGTGTTTGCCTACTATGATCATGGGGTGAATGCCCTGGAACCAGAAGTGGTCTATATGCTGCGCTTGATGCGCATATACGGATACGCACCGGCATTCCTGCTGGAAGGAGTCGCGACCAGCCTCGAGTACTGCGAGGTATGGGCGCGCGATGCTTACCGGAACAAGACCCTTCCGGATATTACGACTTTGGGTGAAAGTAGAAAGTACCGCGCGATTGATCGTGACATTTCCGCTTATGCTGCCGGCTCTTTTGTGAACTATGTACTCAACACCAAAGGCCGGGGAAGACTCCTGGACTGGTACCAGAGTGCCACAGATTTGACGCTTGTCGAGACATTCAATAAGGTCTATGAACAGCCGATGGCAGAGGTTGTCGGAGAGTGGCACAATTATCTCGACACGCTGACACTCACCAACGGTTCTCTCAGCTATTATAGTTCAAGAGCTCAAACGTTTCTGAAGTATCCCGAGATGACCATTTACGCTGAAAAGGCGATGAGCGAGGGCGGTGGCACTTCCTGGGCAGCGCAGAGTCTTTCCAGTCTCTACTATACTTACGGCGACTACGAGCGCGCCGGCTCAATGCTGAAACCGCTACTGGCTGATTCCAATTCCGCCAAGCAGGCGCGGATTTTCTATGCTAACATGTTGTTGGCAACGGGGAAGCTGGACAGCGCGAAGAAAATTTATGAGACGTCTTCGCTGTCGGATACGACAGTGCACGTCATTCCTTACAAACTCGGGCTGATTGCCGAAAGCCGCGGGAAATTTGCAGATGCACTTGAGCATTTCCGCAAGGCTCGGTCAATGACTACGAGTCCCGCCAGCGGAGTAGATTATGACATTTCCCTCGGAGACGCTTTTGCCGGCCTGAAACAACCGGATTCGGCTGCAAGCTACTACCAGAGAGCGCTGAACGATGCCAAGATCCTGGTCGGTTCTTACAACGACAACTCGCTTCATCATTTGCGCATGGGAAGAGCTGCGGTGCGGCTCAATTCACCTGATCTGGCGGCTCAGGAACTGGAACTGGCGTTTTTCCTCGAAGAGAGAATGTTCTACATAGGTCAGATACTGCTCGCCAAGGGAGAAACTTTCGATCTCAAGAAAGACCGCAAGAGCGCAGTCGCGGAGTACCGCAAGGTGCTTGACCTTCCAACGGCGTATCTTGAGAAGCAACAAGCGCGCAAGTATCTAAAATCTCCGTATAAGAACTAATGCGCAATGACTCACACTTCATGCCAGCGGGCCTGTTAAGGCACTAATGAACTTTATCAATCCATTCCTGCTGCTATTCGCAGCGGCGGCTTCGATACCGCTGTTGTTGCACTTGTTCAACAAGCAGCGGGTCAAGATCATCGAGTTTTCGACGGTGAAGTACCTGGTGAGTCTCCAGAAGACGCGGATGCGCCAGATTAAGATCCGGCAAATACTCCTTCTTATACTGCGCACGCTCGCATTGCTTGCCATAGCATTTGCCTTTGCGCGGCCGACTACGGAAGGTGGTTATCTTCCTGCCTTGGGCGGCAAGACAACGACTACTGCGGTGATTCTGCTTGATATTTCCGGGTCATCAAATTCGGAAACCAATTCGGGCAGTTTTTTCGAGCGCAGTGTCGAGAAGGCCAACGCGATCCTGGGCAATTTCACCGAAAAGGAGAAGGTGGTCATCGTGGCCTTCGCTTCGACGGTTTTATACGACTCCGGCGAACCGACCTCGGACTTTGAACGGCTTAATCAGCTATTGAGAAATATTTCTCCGGCCAGCGCGGAGGCTGTACCTTCAGAGGGTTTCGCTCGCGCCTTTACATTGCTGAAGGAGGCGACTGACCCCAATCTCGAGATTTATCTTATCAGTGATTTTCAAGGTGATGCCTGGCGCAATTATGAGTTCGATCTTTTTCAGACAGAACGAATGGATGTCAAGCTGTTCGTGGCGTCAACAGCCAGTGATGACGTAGACAATGTCGATGCCGAACAAGTGACTTTCCCGAATCAGATCATAACAGCAGGTCGTGCCTTCACGTTACTGGGTGAGATCCAAAATCAGAAGACCTCGGAACCGGCTGAAGCGTTGGTTTCGCTGGAGATAAATGATCGCAAGGTGGCTCAAACGGATCTTTCCATTCCTCCATCGGGATCAGGAAAGGTCTCGTTCAATTACACACCCAGCGAAGCCGGATTTCTTTACGGCAATATTGCCATCGATGATGATGATTTGCTCGCGGACAACCGCTCGTATTTTGCCATGCGGATTCCTTCGGGGAGCAAGATCGCGTTGATTTCCGATGATGACCAGGAAGCATTCTTCCTTCGCAATGCTCTGGCGCCGTCGCAAAGTGAGAATCTCGCCAAGGACGTCACTCTGTTGGGTGCGCTTCAAGCAAGCACGGTTAATCTGCGCGAATACGATGCAGCGATCGTCAATGTCAAAGGAAGACTGCCCCAGGCGCTGGTTTCAACACTCACGAATTACGTGAACTCAGGTGGCGCGGCACTTTTCATGATGCGTCCCGATCTCGATTTTGCCGACTTTTCGGACCGCATTGCTTCGCCGCTATTTGGCTTGCAGGCATTGGAAGCACCGCCAGTCTTGAGTACAGCGAGCGGAAAGTACCTGCTGAACAATTTCGATTTTGCCCATCCACTGTTTTCGCCATACAAACAGTTCACGGCGGACAAATTACCAGAGGCGGAATTCATTGGCCATTACAGGACGAAGGAATCGGCTAAGTCCACTGTGCTGGCGCGATTCTCGGACAACGCGCCGGCGATCCTGGAGGCGACAATCGGCAAGGGCAAAGCACTGCTCTACACTTTCAGCCTCAATGAATCCTATTCCGACATTGTTTTTCGGCCGCTGCTGGTCATTATGCTCAATCGTTCGGTAGAGTACCTTGTCTCTGAGCCATTGAATCAGCGAGAGAACCTGGTCGCGGGGAGCGAGATCACGCGGGAGCTGGGCCCGCAGGACGCTCGCCAATTTGTGCTGGTGTCGCCGAAGGGTGATACGACCAATGTTTCGGCGGCGATTCGCGCCGGCGCCGTGGTCTTTGATCTTGGACGACTTCAGCAGACCGGAGTGTACCAGATTCTTGGCGACGGCAGGACCGTGGATGCATTCGCGGTCAATTTTCCGGCCAGTGAATCGGTGCCCACTTACTCAGATCCAGAGCAGGTCGGTGCGAGAATCGCGGGTACAAAGGTCATAATTCTCGACTACGACGCCAACCCGGCAGAGTCGATCTCTGCCGCGCGATTTGGCACTGAATTGTGGAAGCTTTTCCTGTTGTTCGGATTTATCTTCCTTCTGATTGAAATGGCTGTCGCCTACAGCGCGCGCACCGGGGAGGTAAACACTGGTTGATCTATCTACAACTGGCAGGGATTCAGAAGAAGTATAACGACGATCATCTCCTCAGGGGCGTCGATCTTCAGGTAGTCAAAGGCGAAAAGTATGGACTGGTCGGACCGAACGGTACCGGCAAGACCACTATCATCAAGATCATACTCTCTCGCGTCCTCGCCGATTCCGGTACGGTCATGCTCAATGGCCAAGTTAAGGTCGGCTACGTTTCCCAGGAAGATGAAATCGAATCCGACTACCCGTTGTTTCTGGCGATGCTCGAATCCTACTCTGAGCTACTCTCACTGAAGAGCGCGATGGAAGAGCTTGAGACCACGATTGCCTATGGCTCCGAACAGGATCTGGAGAAGTACGGCGAGCTGCAACACGAGTGGGAGGTGCGCGGCGGGTACACCCTCGACACAACGATCAAGACCACGTTAATTGGCCTCGGCTTTTCAGAGGATGATTTCCATCGCCCCATCTCCAGCTTCTCCGGCGGCGAGCGTAATCGCGCCTCCTTGGCAAAAGTCCTCTTGCGTTCGCCCGACCTGCTGCTACTCGACGAGCCGACCAATCATCTCGATATCGAATCAACGATCTGGCTGGAGAATTATCTTCAGGCTTTTGACGGCGCATTGATAGTGGTATCTCACGATCGTGTCTTTCTCGACCATGTCGTCAACAAGATCGTTGAATTGGAGCAGGGGAAGCTCGAGCTTTATCATGGCAATTTCAGCGCCTATTGCATTGAGCGGGCTGAGCGCCGGCGACTACAACTCAAGAAGTATCTCCACCAGCAGGAGGAGATCGCCCGCATCGAGGACTTCATAGTCAAGAACATTGCCGGCCAGAAGACCAAGCAGGCGCAGTCGCGGCGCAAATCGTTGGCCAAGATCGAGCGACTGCAGGCGCCGACGCACGATGCCAAGAAAGCGATTATCAAGCTGTCCGCTTCGCGGCGAGCCTATCTCTCGATTCTCAGAGTCGATGATCTGGCCTTTGCTTATGGCGAACGCGTGCTATTTTCGGATGTTACCTTCGAAATTGAGCGTGGTGATCGCGTCGGGCTGATCGGTCGCAACGGCACCGGCAAGTCGACTCTCGTGAAAGCGATCATCGGTGATCTGGAAGTGCAAGACGGCAGCATCGAATTGGGAAAGAATGTTGAAATGGAATATTTCGACCAGGATTTGGCGATGCTCAACCCTGACGAAACCGTACTCGACACTGTGTGGAATCTGCGTCCGCAATGGGACGCCTTCCAACTGCGCAGCCATCTGGCGCGGTTCCTATTTTTCGGCGAGGATGTATTCAAGCAAGTCAAGATGCTCTCGGGCGGCGAGAAGAAGAAGCTTGCGCTTGCATGGTTGTTGGCCCTGCCGGCCAACTTTCTCATTCTTGACGAGCCGACCAACCACCTTGATATAGGATCTCGTGAAGTTCTTGAGGAAGCTTTGCGGGAATTCGACGGCACTGTGCTGTTCATCAGCCACGATCGTTTCTTTCTCGATTCAGTGGCAACGCGTGTGCTGGCGCTTGAGAATGCCAAGATTCTCGACTGGAAGGGGAAGTACTCGGAATTAGCTGAGCGCAAGAAATCGCAGTCTGACGGCGGATTTGCCGGCGAGCGTCTGCAAAAACGCGATTCTTACAAAGAAGAACGCCGTCTCAAGAATCTGGCGACTGCGCGAAGGCGGCGGATCAAGGAACTTGAGGATGCCATTGCCTTACATGAAGCAGAAGTCGAAAGGCTGCGAGTTGAGCAACTCGATGAGAAACATGGCGCTGACTGGCTCAAGCTGGGGGAGCTGGCGCGCGAACAACAACAGGCACAGGAGTTGCTGGATAGCGCGATGTGGGAGTATTATCAATTAGTCGATGAAGAAGAAGCTGCTAATCGTTAACGGTTCGCCTCGTCACGGAAGTTCGACTGAACTTCTGGCGGCACAATTCGAGGCAGGATTCTGCTCGGTACTTCCTGACGCTGAAGTGGTTAGTGTGCGTCTGAATGATCTCGACATCATTCCCTGCCAGTCATGCGCGGTTGATCCGCGACCACTGCTTTGCATTTACAAGGATGAGCTGTATCCTTACCTGGAGCACTTGAGAGTGGCCGATTTTGTCCTGCTGGCTTCACCAGTTTATTTTGATTCTGTTTCGGCACAGATGAAGTTGTTCATCGACCGGTGCAACTGCTTTCGGCCACCGATATTTGAGAAAGGCAAAGCAATTTTCGACAATACCGGTATCTTGAGCAGCAAGGGCGCCTACATTCTCGTTGGCGGTGAGAGAGAAAAGTACGATGCCGCTGAGCGCGTCATCGGCGGGTTCTTCATCTGGTGCGGAATCGCGAAAGCAGGGAAAGTGACGTTCTCACACAGCGAGGACAGACTCGGTTCAGTGAAGCGCGACAAAGCGAAACTCGAAGAATGTCTTGCCTTGGGTGTCAAATGTGCAAGTGATCTTGCATCGTCCTAACGCTGGTTCAATTCTTCGCTCCAATTCAGCACGACCACAAATTCGCCAACGCTCTCGCCGGTTTGCGGCACGTTAATCAAGAATCGTTGTCCGTCAGCAGTCATGTCCCAACGGTACTGCGAAAGATTCGAGCCCGCAAATCTCTGGGTGAATAACTTCACTGGCCGATCAGCATCAAAAGTGCCTCCGGCAGTGTTCACCTGAACCGACATGAAGTTCGCAGTGCGCGTACAGTAGACCAGCTCTTTCCCGTCGGCGCGCCAGCGAACTTCGAGGCCATTGTCTGCCGAGATCTGCCATTTGCCTCCCGCCGGCCCCAGGTCGCGGACGAACACCTCATTTTGGCCGGTCTCGTTACTGCAGTAGGCAAGGTAGCGGCCATTGGGTGAAAGCTGGCCATAGGCCTCGAAAGCTGGTGTTGCGACCAGTGTCGTTACTTTTGTCGAATCTCGATAGTCGACAATTTTTAGGTCCATCAGTGACTCCTGGACAGAGAGAAGAAAACGTTCCCCGTCCGATGCGAATCCCGAGGGTCCGCAGTTAGTGTTGCGGATCGAGTAGACCAGTCGAGGCTCGCCCACGCCATTCGACAGGCGTTCATAAACCGCCCAGCTTCCTGTGCCGTTATTCGCATAGAGGATCCGGCTTCCATCCGGCGTCCAGATCGGCCAGATTTCATCGGCGTCCTCGAAGGTAAGACGCGATGAGACGCCGCGCTTTAAGTCCCGGACCCAGATATCGGATTTCTGACTACGCTGATCACCCAGCCCGTAGGCGAGCCGTGTTCCATCCGGTGATATGGCAACGTCTTCGTAGTCGGCGCGAGCTCCTTCGGTCCCAAGCTCCTTGCCGGTTCGGTCGAACCAGGTCAGAACCCGGTCAGCCGAGCTGAGAGCGCCGGTCCGGTACACGAGCTGGCCGTCATCCGAAAGGCTGAAGGCGGCCATTTCTGTTTGAAAGCTTACATTCTCAGCGATCGGTACGGCCTCTCCTTCGAGTTCCAATTTGTCGAAATCGAATTTGGTAGCATAGAGCACGCCGTCGCGGCATTGAACGACGTAGCCGTCGGGCGAGACCTCGACCCGGCTGTAGGCCCGGCCGATTTCCTTATCCAGTTTGCCGTCAAGTGAAGCAACGCGCAATGATTGTCCTTGCCTCTGCCGCGACAGGGAATCGCCATAAGCCATGTACAAGAAATGCTCGCCATCGGGCAGGAAGCAGGGCCAGGCATGGTACTGCTCGCCCATGTCTCTCCTGATCGTCGTGGCTGGTACGGCCGTACCACCGGCGGCTGAGACTTTGCGCAGCGAGTCATTGGTGCTGCCGTCGAACAGTATTGTCCCCGTTGCTCCCCAGGTGCCGTCGGAGCCACCCGCGACTTCGCAGATCAATTGCGGTGGTCCGCCCTGCGCCGGGACTTTTTTGAGCTGGCTGCCGACAAAAAACGCGAGATATTTGCTGTCGGGCGACCAGAACTGACGGTTCGCGCCCTCAGTCCCCTGCAGTGGCGCGGCGGTGAGCGCATTCAGAGGGCGAACATAGATTCTCACCGTTGAACTTGAATCCCTCACCAGGAATGATAACAGATTTCCATCTGGTGACAATCGCGGCCAAAATGTGCCGGTCAACTTCTCCGGCACAGGAATCGTGAAGCGCGTGGTGCGAATTTCCGGCTCGCGTCGACTGACTTGCAGGAAGAGCATTGTTGCAAAGGCCAGAGAAGCCACTGTCGCAATGATCCAGCCGAGCTGCAGTTGCCGTTTGCGGTGTGCCGCTACCGGAGCCGGCAAGCCGACTTGCGAACCGCCTTCGTTGACCCACTGCAATGTGCGCTTCAGATCACCAGCAGATTGCCAGCGATGATCGGGATCTTTCGCGAGGCACTGCTTAATCGCCCGTTCAAGCATTGGTGGTGTCATCGTCTGCAATTCGCTCAGCGGTCGCGGTTCCTTGGTCAGGATTGAAGCAATCAAACTCGCCTGGCTCGTAGCCTGAAAAGCTCGCTGCCCGGTTGCCATTTCATAGAGCACCGCACCGAAGGCAAAGATATCGCTGCGATGGTCGACTTCCTTGCCCTCCAATTGCTCCGGCGACATGTATTGAATTGTGCCGATGATCGTGCCTTCGCCAGTGAGCGGAGTCGTGCGGGTAATACCGCTCATGCCTTCGACCACACCATCGTGAATTTGCAGCTTTGCCAATCCGAAATCGAGCAGCTTGGCGCCGTTCTTGGTAATGATGATATTCTGTGGTTTGAGGTCGCGGTGAACCAATCCTTGGCGGTGCGCCTGCTCCAGCGCGTCGGCAATCTCGATGCTATAGCGCAGCAATTCGACTTGTCCCAACGGCCCATTCTTGAGCTTGTCCGTCAAAGTCTGGCCTTCGAGATACTCCAGCACCAGGTAGTCGATACCGTTCTCTTTTCCAATGTCGTGAAGCGTACAGATGTTCGGGTGATTCAGGCTGGAGATGGCCTTGGCTTCGCGCTCAAATCGTGAGCGCAGTGCGGCGTTGTCGGCATAAATCGCAGGCAAGACCTTGATAGCGACCGTGCGGTCAAGACGAGTGTCATGGGCCTTAAAGACCTCGCCCATTCCACCTGCGCCTGCGCGTTCGATAACTTTATAAGGGCCGATAATTTGTCCGGCTGACAAGCTCATTTACATTTCCCGTCGTTTAGGAAGGTGACTGGTTTTTCAGGAAGCGGGTGCGTTTCCGGGTTGTCGAGCTAAAAGTAGAGTTTAGGAATCTATTTAGCAAGTGAAATTGCCGTTGCACATGTGGCAGTTTCGGATTTGCAGCCGACGAGAGCTGCCGACCGACAAAACAGTGTCTGAGTCAGCGAGTTAATTGGTCACAAAAACGTCGCCCCACAAACTCCTCAATTGGCCAGTTGGGGTTCAAAAAATCGTTTTGATTTTTGTCAAATTCCGGCTATTTTGCGTACTTACATTCGATAGTTGCGTTACTCCCGGAAAGGTAGGAGACTTTGGATATTAAGGAAATTCTGCAACAAGTTGAGACTTACGACAAGGTCGGAAAGTACATTACCGATCGTGATAAACCACTGAAGGAATACTCTGGACTTACGGCCAACGAGCTTGAGAAGATCTTCGATACGATGATCAAGTCGCGCCGCATTCTCATTGAAGAGAAACTTCTCACCCGTCGCGGTGAAAGCTACTTCTTCATCGGTTCCTCCGGCAAGGAACTGCTGGATGCCTGCACCGGTTATCTGCTGCGGCAGGACGACCCGCTGTTGTGCTACTATCGCAATATGACACTTGATCTTACGCGAGGCATTGATATACGGCAGAAGATGCTCGAGTGTATCGGCGACCCGCGTTCGGCATCGACGGGTGGTATGATCCAACATCATCATGCCGCTCACGCCAAGGAGTCAATCATCGCCCAAGGTTCCTCGACAGGCGCCCATGCCTTGGAGGCAGCCGGTATTGGTGATGCTATCAAGAATCCAACCCCGATTTCGCAGCAGTCCCGGTATCCCGGCGGCCGCTGGCCCAAGGATGCCATCGTCTACACGACAATCGGCGAGGGCTCGACCTCGGAATCCGAGTTTGCTCGGGCGGTCTTCTACTCGGTATTTGACAAGACACGTAACATCTTCTCGATCTATAATTGCGGCTGGGCAATCTCCGTGTCGGTCGAAGAGCAGTTTCCCGATGGCGATCCAACTTCACCATTCGAGGGTTACCAGCGCTTTGGTTTGAAAATCGACCACTATGACGGCACCAACATCAAGGAAGTTCTCCAGCATCTAAAGGAGAACATCGAGTACTGCCGCTCCGGCAAAGGTCCCGTGCTCTGCAACATCAAAGTGGTGCGCGAAGAGAGCCATTCCGGATCTGACGACCAATCGTTCTACATGGCTTTGGCGGAGCAGAAATGGCACTATACCAACGATCCGATTCTCAAAGCTGCCAAGACTCTGATCGAGGATGGCGTTTTGAAGGCGGATGCCATCAAGAAGATGTATGAGAAGTATGATGAAGAAGTCTCGCGCATTTCCAAGGAAGTCGTTGGCGATCGCCAACTCAAGACACGCGAATACGTCGCGAGCCTGGTAACTGACTACACATTCGAAAAGGCGGAGAAGCGTTGGAAGTCGATAGTCGGAGCATACAAGAACGACCGCAAAAAGGAATATAAGAAGTACTTTGAGATGGGCGCGCGCCCGTCCGCAGACGTTCCTGAGGACCAGGGTCCGATGACCTTCCGCCGCGCCATGAACTACGCCTTGTTTGACGCTTTCCTGCTTACTCCGGACACGATCCTCTTTGGTGAAGACGTCGCAGATTTTTCAGGGAAGATGAAGTTCAATACGGAAGAGCAGAAGATCCTCAAGGGCAAGGGGGGTGTGTTCCTGGTATCACAGGGGCTGCAGCGCGCCTTCGGTATCCACCGTGTGTTCAACACACCACTTGACGAGGCCGGAATTCTTGGCCGTGCCTCCGGGCACGCTCACCAGGGTAGAAAAGTGCTCCCGGAAATTCAGTTTATCGACTACATGTCGCCTGCCTACCAGCATCTCAAGGATCGTATTTGCTCGCTGCATCAGCGCTCCAAGAAGCAGGAATTTGCCGACATGGTGATTCGCTGTTCGTACGGCGGGTACAAACAGGGTGCCGGTTCGTTCTGGCATTCCGAGGCGAATCTTGGGACGTTTCTGAATATTCCCGGTCTGCACGTGGTTTGCCCGTCTAATGCCGAGGACGCTGTCGGTCTTTTCCGTACCGCCATAGGTTGTATGGATCCGGTGTTGTTCTGCGAGTCAGTCGCGTTGTACAATCGTCGTGATTGGGATGGTGTGCCGCTTGAGAAACCGTATCCGGCGCTCGATTTCATGATTCCGTTTGGACAGGCCAAGGTCTACAACCAGGATAACAGCGATATCGCGATCATTTCGTATGGCATCACTTTGCCGATGTGTCTCAAGGCTGCGGAATTGCTGGCCGAGAAGGGGATCAATGCCCGCGTTGTTGATCTGCGCACACTGCGGCCAATGGACGAAGCTACGATTCGTCAATCAGCCATTGATTGCGGTCGCGTGTTGGTCGTCTCGGAAGATCGTTTCCCCGGCGGTACCGGTCCGACGATCTCGGCGGTGATTTCCAGTTCGGAAGCTTTCGGTTATCTCGACGCTCCAATCGGCTTGATCACTCCGCTTGATGCCCGCGTGGCGTATGGTCCCGATGGCGACCGCGCCTGCTTGCCGCAGATTGATCAGATAGTAGCCGAGACCGAGAAGTTGATGGCGTACTAATAACTGATCTTCGTTTTGATTTCCCCATGGGACGCAGGAGACTGCGTCCCTTTTTTGTTTCTGCCGCGCACGGAATGGGCAGACGAAGACGTCTGCCGCGCACGGAATCCGAGCTATGATATCATCGACTGGTGCACTCGTCTTTGTCGGAATATCGCAAAAAAACTCCAGTTTGTGATTGACAACTGTGAGTGGCAAGTTCTATTCTTGAGGGCAAACAAGAGAACGCATCTTGGGGCTTTGTGAAGTAGACCAAAGGCGGATCAATTCCTCGCTTGGACAGGGCGTCGCTCATCTCAGTCATGATCAGAATTTGTAGGGCGCAAGTGCGCGACAGCATTGGTGCAGAAAGGGATGGTTATTCTCATGGTTGATTTCACGGTAGAGATCTTTGATCGACTTCAGGATGAAGCGGATTTCTTTGACCGCGAGGCCGAGCGAACTTTGGAAACGCGCCGTGGCCTGCATTTCACCAACGAGCTTACCTATGAAGAGTATTTTGCCCATCAGCGAACGTATGCCGCAGTCAGGGAGTTCTTTGGCGACGTAAATGGTAAAACGATTCTCGACTTTGCCTGCGGCACCGGCTGGACCTCGATCTATTTCGCGCGCTCCGGTGCAAAGTGCCATGGAATCGATATCTCTGCCAAGTCAATCGAAGTAGCCACCAAGACTGCTGCCCTCAACGGGATGTCGGCTCATTGCGATTTTCGGGTTGCCGCCGGCGAAAGCCTTCCGTATCCGGACGGCACCTTCGACCTCGTTTTCGGCAATGCGGCGTTGCATCACGTCGACCTGGAGATGGCCCACGAGGAAATCGCCCGCGTGCTCAAACCGGGCGGCAAGGCGGCGTTTATCGACGATCTGCGCTATCACCCGGCGTTGTGGCTTTACCGGCAGTTGACACGGAGAAGACACACGCTGTTCGAGCAACCTTTGACTCTCTCCGATCTGAATTGGTTCAGGAAAAACTTTGGGAAGGCTGAGGCCGAAGTGTTCGATCTGACGAATTTGCTGCCGCGAAACAAGCGACTCGCGGGTGTGTTGACGAAAATAGACTCTGGGCTATTGAAGGCACTTCCCATTTTGCGCAATTGTTGTCGGCATGTGGTTATCAAGTTGGTCAAGTGAGGGATAGTCGTCTCGCCATTTGGAGGAGAGATCGATAGATCAGCAACAGTCCGAAAAACTTTGTGGGCGGCAGACGTCCTCGTCTGCCCCAGCCTTATTTCCTGATTCTCATCGCAGAAATGAAACATGGTCGTTCGCAAGAGACTCCCGAAAACTGGTTTCGCCTTGGCGTTCCTCACCAATACCGTCTATCAATGGCTTCTTATCTTCAGGTGTTGGCCGGCTTTCCGCACATTGAGCTGTTGTCCGTCTTCATGCAGAGCTTGAAGAGTCTGAGTTCGCGACGAATTGGAACTCACTTGACCTTAGTGAACGATCCGGAGGATTGGCGCTACTCCAGCGCCAGAGATTGGCTTTGTGGCGCGCGCGGAATCGTTGAGATAGTCAAGGACTTCAAGTGGCAGGGGGCTGATTAACGGGCAGACGAGGACGTCTGCCGCGCACGGAATGTCAATTTGCGAGTTTGGACAGAGAAGCAAATTCTACAGACCGAGAAACAGAATCTCAGTCTCGAAGTACGATGTATTCTCAAATAACGCTGCGGTGCCAACGGCCTCAGACTTGTACAGCCTCACGTCATTCACACGGATTGTCCACCAGAGATTGCGATAGAAGCGCGTCATGGTGCCAAAACGCAGACTGGCAAACAATGACCGGTCGTCCATTATCGATGAAGCGCCGGCGCTTTCGGGTTGATCCTTACCTTTGCCGACATAGCGAACCTTGATACCAGCCATGCCGTGAAATATTCGCGTCAGTTTGGCGCTGATATCCGCCGTCACGGCCGTGGAGAAGATGTTGTCGGCGTTGACAAGCGATAGGTCTACAGGAACAAAGTCAGTGTCTTTTCTGGTGAGCCTATTTGGATAGCCAGAAAATTCCAGTGCCGAATAGATCGCGGTGCTGCTTCCCAGAAGCCTGCTGCCGTCAACATAGAATTCCCAATTGGGGACCATCGTTTCAAATGATTGAGCGCGATAGGAAGCCGCGGACGTGGACGGGTATTCCCATGGTCCGGCGCCTGTGTATTGATAATCGAAGAGATTGAAATAGAGTGATGCTCCGGCGCGAAGGTAGCTTCCTGATTGGAAGGTCTTTCGAACAATGACGCGGGGTGCTCCGCTATAAATGAACTCCTTCACTTCTGAAGTGTCATGGTAGCTCGAGCCGCCCGGCGGGTTAAGCGCTGCGAACTTGGTGTGTTGATAAATGAAGCGGCCGCCCAGAATGACTTCGAGATTGTTCTCGGAGCGGTACATCAGATCAATTTGTCCCTCAGCATTCTCCCCAACATTCGCCGGGAGCGGAAACTGGGCGTCGTCAGCAGATGTTCCGCTCGGCTGTAAGGCAAAGATGTATGAACGAGGATAATTGTTGAAGGTTCCGGAAATCGCGGCAGTGAGACGTGGACGAAAATTCCAGGCGAAAGCAGTCTTGACATTGATTCGATTTGGTTCAGAGACCAGGAATGCCTCTTTGGTTTCGCGGTCCTGATCCTCACCGTATGTCGCCCAGAGCGAGCCAAAGGTCTTCTTGCCGAGATGTGAGTAAACATCAAGCTTGAAGTTATCGATTTTGTAGTCGATTCCATGATAGAATGAGTAGCCATACCGTCCGGCGGCGTTTCCAGTCAAGGAGGTGATGTCATTCTTGTTCTTGCCGCGGCCGTAGCTTACAGCCAGATGCAATTTATCGAGATCAGACAGGTAGACTGGGCTGCGTTGATTGATTTCGAACGCCCAGGAATTCGACATCCCGACAACCGAAGGAAGTATTGACAGGTTGATCTCCGGCCAGGGCTTCGATTTGCGCGGCGCGGCATCGGCCGGAAGGACTGCGGTTCCGAAAAGTGACAGTATCAGTAAGCTCAGCTTTAGAGTTCTGCTCATAGTTTTCCTTTCTTACCGATAGTGACGAATGACATCCAGAACTTGTCTAAAGTCCTCAGGTAAATCAATCTCAAAAGCCGTCGACATGCCCGTTTCCGGGTGGATGAATTCAAGGCGCTTGGCATGAAGCATCTGGCGGGCGGTCATTTTGAGCATCTTTGTTGCTGTAGGCCGGTGGCGAGCTTCAATTCCAGTCAGCCTACCCTCCCTGCCGGTGTATTCAGGGTCTCCGAAAACTGGATGGTTTGACTCTTTCAAGTGCGTTCGGATTTGATGTGTCCTGCCGGTTTCCAAGTGAAGGCGAATCAGGCTGAGAAAAGAGAGTTCTTCGATCGTTTCGTAGTGTGTAACGGCTTCGCGAGTGTTCGGACTGCCGGACGTCATGACTCGCCGATCTGCCCGGGAACGGCCGATTGCAATGTCGATCGAACCTGTTGGCGGGTTCATCTTGCCCCAAATCAGTGCCCAATATTCACGTGATAGAGTTCGTTTCATCAGCTGATCTGCAAGTTTGCGATGAATGACATCGTTCTTTGCTACCACCATCAATCCGCTGGTGTTTTTGTCAAGCCGATGTACCAAACCGGGGAAGCCGCGGACGTAGCCGGAAGATAATTGAGTGAAGTGGTGCAGCAGGGCGTTGGCGAGTGTCCCACTTTCGTGACCTGGAGCAGGATGTGTCACCATTCCGGCAGGTTTATTCACAACGGCAAGAAAGTCATCCTCGAAGACGATCTCCAAGTCAATCTTCTCCGAAACGAATTCAATTCTTTTTTCATCCGGTTTATCTATGATGATTTCTTCGCCGCCTACAACCAGTTGCGAGACGCGCACCCATTTGTCGTTCATGGTTACTCGCTTTTCACCAAAGAGGCGCTTGAGATGGCTGCGCGACAGCCCCAGGTCGGCCTGCGCCAAGGCGACGTCAACACGAAGCGGCTCAGGAAGGGTTGGGATCTTGACCGTGATTAATGGCACATTTCCGCTTTCGGGAGTCGAGTATCAGAGCAAGAACAATGAGCACCATTCCAACCGTAACGGCTGAATCGGCGATGTTGAATACCGGCCAGCGATTGAGCGCATAGCCCGGGAAATCGAAGAAGAGTATTCTCGCTGGCTCCAGCGAGAAGTCAGGGAAATCGACATCAATCCAATCGACAACGGCTCCGAAGCGGAAGCGGTCGGTCAGGTTGCCAAGCGCGCCGCCCAAGACTAACGAGAGCGCGAGATCAAGGACTCGATTCTTGCCTGCGTCTTTGTAGAGCACAACAAAGACGATAATCATCACCAACACCGAGGCGAATGTATAAAAGTAACTTGATCCGAGCTTGGTCGAGAACGCACCACCTTCGTTGAAAATCAATGTAAACTGAACCAACTCGCCGATGACATTTGTCTTGGTCACTGGACTCAGTGCTTTTAGTGCCCAGATCTTGGTGATTTGGTCAGCCAGAAGAATAATGGCTGAAATCAGCGAGACGTTGAAGAGATAGCGATTGGCAGGGGACCAGCGAAGGTTGTCTAACCAGGGCATCGATTCTACTTTTTGCGCCTCGGCGCCTCGGCTTTGGCGCCTTCCTCGCGTTCCTTGCAAGAGATGCAGAAACGGGCATGTGGGACTGCCAGAAGTCGGGCCACACTAATCTGCTTGCCACATCCGAGGCACTTGCCGAACGTGCTGTCACTGATACGACGCAGTGCTTCATTGATGTGGTAAACAAGACGACCGGTTTTGGAGGCAAGCAGAAATGCTTTTTCCCGCTCCATGGCATCTGTACCCTGATCAGCCATGTGATACGAGTAGCTCGAATGATCGCCGGTGGCTTCTTTGGTCGTGGTGTTGAGATTCATGTCCTTAAACAGGCCCATGTCTCGCATCAACTCTTCGCGGCGGGCGAGGAGTATTTTCTCGAATCTTTCTAAGTCACGTTTTCGCATAGGACATTCATAATAACCCAATTGGGCCCAAATTGCTATCTCAAAAATCTATCTCTTAATAGCTAATTTGGCGGGTTCGCCATTGATATCCCAATCGCGCAGGAAGCCATCGCTGGGTTCCGAAAACTCGACCCCGGTAGCGAGCGTCTCTTTCTTGATGTAGTCGAGATGACGTTTAGCGGCTGAAACGACCTTTGCTGTCGCGCCGATAGTAACGCTGATATTGTCCGTCACATCAAAATCGGCATCCTTGCGCATATTCTGAATTTTGTTAACAAGCTCGCGAGCGAAGCCCTCATCGCGAAGCTCATCCGTGATCGCCGTCGTCAACGCGACAGTAAATCCGCTATCCGCGGCCACTGCAAAGCCCTGCTTGCCTGTCAAGCGGACTTGAATTTCGTCACTGGTGAGAGTGAAAGTTTTTCCATCGGCGGTGACCTTTAGCTCCTTCAGAGCAAGGAACTTCTTGATCTCGGTTTCCGGCAGCGCGGTCAAGGCGGCCTTGACAGGATTAATCGCACTCCCCAGTTTCGGACCAAGCTCTTTCAGGTTCGGGAGAATCGTGTACTCCGCAACCTGAGTAGTATCCGCAATAAACGTCACAGTCTTGACATTGATCTCTTCGGCGACCACTTGGAGAAGTGGTGCAACATTAGCCTCGCTGATCTCAGCCGGCAATTTGACCTTCATCTCCTGCAGAGGCTGACGGACCTTGATTTGCACGACATTGCGCGCCGAGCGCCCAAGGCCGACCAGCTTGATCGCGGCATTCATTCGTTCTTCCAGCTTCACATCGATCTTTGACTCATCGCAGGCCGGGAAGCGCTGGTGGTGCACTGAGTCGCCATTACCGAGTTCGCGATAGAGTCGCTCGCTCAGGAACGGGATTGTCGGTGCGGCCAACAAGCAGACATTGACTAATGCATCGTAGAGCTCGAGATATGCGCGGAATTTATCAGGCGTATCACCAGATGCCCAATAACGGCGGCGACAGCGGCGCACATACCAGTTTGAGAGCTCATCCAGGACGAATTCATCAATGGCTCGGCAGGCACGCGTCAGATCGTAGGCGTCCATTGCCACAACGACCGACTTCTTCAAACTCTCCAGTCGTGACTGAAGCCACAAATCGATTTCTGTCGGGTCACCCGCGAGCTTCTGTAACAAGTTCCTCAAATTGCCGTTAGTTTCCTGCGCCGCCCGGTCCTTGAGATTGTCGATATTGGCATAGATCGCGAAAAATGCGTACGTGTTTTTGAGCGTGTCGAGAAACTTGCGCTGTGCCTCCGAAACGCCGCCCGTGTCAAAACGTGTTATCTGGTGCGGCTGGTTGACAGTCAACAGATACCAGCGCAGTGCATCAGCGCCATAGGTATTCACGATCTCAAAAGGATCGTTGGTGTTCTTCTGCGATTTCGACATCTTCTTGCCCTTCTTATCGAGAATGAAGCCGATGACGACCACATTCTTGTAGGCAGGCTTGTCGAAAAGCAGGGTGCCGATGGCCAGGAGCGAATAGAACCAGCCGCGGGTCTGATCAGTAGCTTCGGATATGAAATCCGCCGGGAAGTTCTGCTCAAAGTACTCTTTATTCTCGAACGGATAGTGATACTGGGCGTAGGGCATTGCTCCCGAATCAAACCAGACGTCGATGACTTCCGGTTCGCGGACCATCTTGCCACCGCATTCGCACCTGACGTCGAGCGCGTCGACGTGTGGCTTGTGCAGATCGAGGTCAGCCGGTGCGTTGGTCGCAAGTTTGCGGAGCATTGCCACGGATTCAATCGGCAGTATCTTCTCGCACTCCTGACAAATCCAGAGGTTGAGCGGGGTTCCCCAATACCGCTCGCGCGACAGCGCCCAATCGACATTGTTTGACAGCCATTCACCCATGCGTCCAGTGCCAATTTCGGATGGCACCCAGTTGATCTCGTTATTGCGGGCGAGAAGGCGGTCTTTGTTCTCGGAGGTTTTGATGTACCACGACTTGCGGGCATAGTAGATCAGCGGCGCGTGACATCGCCAACAGAACGGATACGAGTGCTCGTAGATTTCTTTCTTGAACAGAATGCCGCGCTTGTCGAGATCCTTGATGATGATCGGATCGGCATCCTTGATGAACTTGCCGGCATAGTCGGTTACTTCGGCGGGAAACGTCCCATCGGGTTCGACGGCCTGGATCACTGGAAGTCCATACTTGAGGCCTACCGTGTAGTCGTCGGCGCCAAAGGCAGGAGCCATATGCACGATGCCGGTTCCGTCATCGAGCGTGACGAAGTCTGCAAGCGTGACATAGTAGAGCTTGTCATACTTGTCCTCAAAGTAAGGAAAGAACGGCTTGTAATACTTATGCTCGAGAGTCTTACCCTTGAACTTGTCGAGAACAGTGAACTCGCCGCTCAAGACGCGATTGGCGAGGGCTTCGGCTAGAATCAGTTTCTCGTCACCAAACTGAACCTTGATGTAGTCGGCTTCGGGGGAGACTGCCAGCGCGACGTTGGAGATCAACGTCCACGGTGTGGTAGTCCACACCAGGAATTTTGTACCCGGCTCATTGACAAGCTCAGCGCGGACAAAAATCGACGGGTCCTTGACATCTTCGTAGCCCTGTGCCACTTCATGCGAGGACAGTCCGGTCCCGCAACGCGGGCAATAGGGGAGAATCTTGTGGCCCTTGTACATCAGGCCGCGATTATAGAACTGCGCGAGGATCCACCACACTGACTCGATGTAGTTGTTTTCGCAAGTGATGTAGGGCTTGTCGAGATCGAGCCAGTAACCGGTGCGCTTTGTTAGATTGTCCCAGTCGGTTTTGTATTTGAACACCGACTCACGGCACATCTTGTTGAACTCGGCGATTCCGTATTTTTCGATTTCGCCCTTGTTCTTCAAGCCGAGTTGGGTCTCAACTTCGATTTCCACCGGCAACCCGTGAGTATCCCAGCCGGCCTTTCGCTCGACGAGAAATCCCTGCATCTGCTTGTAGCGACAGACCATATCCTTTATAGCCCGGGTAATGACATGATGTATACCGGGGCGGCCGTTGGCCGTCGGCGGGCCTTCATAGAAGGTGAAGCGCGGCGCACCCTTGTGCAGTCTTAACCCCTGGTGAAATGTATCTGAATCGTCCCAATACTTGAGGACCTCTTCCTCAAGCTTCGCTAAGGAAGCATCGGACTTTAGCTCATCAAACCTCAAACAGTCATCCTTTCAACCACATTTGCAATCAACTCGGTCATCAGTGGCTCCGTCTTGTTCGCCGCGGCCAGAATCAACTCATGGCTACAGGGGTGCAGATTATCCGCCAGGCCCATGTCGGTGACGATCGAGATACCGAGTACTTTCATCGATTGATGCCGAGCCACGATGACCTCCGGAACTGTCGACATTCCGACTAAATCCGCTCCCATCGTCCGCAGCATGCGATACTCAGCGCCGGTTTCCAGATTCGGTCCGGTAACCCCGGCATATACGCCGCGCATGATTCGATAACCGAGATCGAGCGCTGTTCGTTCCGCAAGATCGATCAGATCCTTGTCGTAGCAGTTGTACATGTCAGGGAAACGGGGTCCGAGACGCTCGTCGTTCAAGCCAATCAGCGGGTTTTGTCCCTGGAAATTTATGTGGTCAGTGATCAGCACCATCTCGCCTACGCGAAACTGCGGGTTCATTCCTCCTGCCGCGTTACAGACAATAAGCACCTTGACGCCAATCTGCTTCATGATCCGAACAGGAAACGTCACTTGTTCCATGTTGTAGCCTTCGTAGAAATGGAATCGTCCCTGCATCGCGACGACGTTCTTGCCTTTGAGCTTGCCGAAAATCAGGCGACCGGCGTGACCTTCGACGGTGGAAACCGGGAAGTGTCTGATTTGCTGGTAGTCGATTACGGTTTCGCGCTCGATCCGCTCGCCCAGTCGACCTAATCCGGTGCCGAGGATTATTCCGATCGGAGGCTCGGACTTCGTCTTGTTGCGGATGTACTCAGTTGCTTCGGAGATCTTATCCATCAGATTCATAGTATTGTCCTATCTTTATTCGCTGGAGCCTGAACGAATCATCTCGACATTAGCGGCGACATCGGCGGCATTGTCACTCTGCGATTTCTCTTCCAAGAGCCTGCGGTGTGCATCAAATAACGACCTCAACTCAGCGACAAATCTGACCTTTTGCATTTTAAGTGATGCCAGTTCGAATTTCATCGTTTCAACTTCGCTCATTGCTTTCTGCTTCATCTCGACGCAAGCCGCCTCAGTTTCCCTGATTTGCACTTCCGATGAAAGGTCGGCAGCTTTGCGCTTTTCCTCGGCAGCCTGCTGGGCCGTCATCAGGGCTTCTTTAATTGATTTCTCCAGGTTCTGGAAGTGTCTGAGCTTTTCTTCGAGGGACAAAATCTGGCGCTGTAATCCGCTGTTGGCATCGATGAGTCGCTCCAATTCTGCGGCAACTTCATTGAGTACATTTTCGACTTCAGTCGGGTTGTAACCGCGCAGTTTCTTCTCGAATTTCACATTCCGCAATTCCACTGGAGTAATCGCCATACTATCGGTTCCTTTCCATCATATCTGTCGAATCTTTCACATTCCCAGAACAATTCCCAGTTCGGGCAGTGGCCAACAGCTACTTGATGTCATCTTTCGCCAAAAAGCGCTCTGCCGATGCGGATCATTGTTGACCCTTCGGCAATAGCAATCTCCCAATCATCGGACATTCCCATGGAGAGTTGGTTGAATTCGCCGTTCTCGGGATGCTCCGCCTTGATTGAGTCAAACAGGCTGTGCAGTTCTCTGAACTCTGAGCGAATCCTCGCCTCATCAGCCACGAAAGATGCCACAGTCATCAGACCCAGGAGTTTGAGGTGCTGCATCTGAATCACTGCATCGGCAACACTCTCCGCCTCTTCCGGCCGCAGTCCATATTTCTGCTCTTCACGACTGCAGTTGATCTCGAGCAGAACCGGCATGACTTTTTTTTGCCGTGCCGCTTCCTCGTTGATGGCGAGCGCCAATTTCGACGAATCGACCGATTCGATTATGTCGAACAGACTGACCGCCCCCCTGACCTTGTTAGTCTGGAGGTGTCCGATCATGTGTAGTCGGAAGTCACGCCACACGCCAGTGAGCTTGTTCTGCGCCTCCTGAACCTTGCTCTCTCCGATGTTCGACATTCCGGCGTCAACTGCGGCAAGAATGTCAGAAAGCGGTCGGGTCTTCGAGACTGCGACCACAGTAATTGTTGCCGGATCCTTGCCGTGCCGACGTCCAACTTCTTCGAGCCGCGCCAGAAACTCACGGCAATTTCGGCTGACGTTTGTGTCGCCGACCATACTAATAGGGCATTATATACGGCTAATTGGTGGGAAGCAATGAAAAGATTAGGGTAGAACCGGGCTAACGCGGTGAGCCAGCACACCTGTTCACTATGAGATTCGGTCGAGGATTCTAAATTGTGGATTACAGAAACTGCTCTACGACAGACTGAATATCGACCATTTTGAACGGCTTATGGATGAAGCCGTTGGCCAACCCTGTGACTACTTGTCCCTCGCTGTTGCCGACATTGTAGCCCGAGATAACCACGACAGGCAGCTGCGGGTGTTTCCCCTTGATTGCCGCCAGCAACTCTGTTCCTGACATACGCGGCATCTTTAGGTCCGTAATCACAAGAGAGAACTGCTCTTCATCAAGCAGTCTTAACGCGGATTCGCCGTCATTCGTAACGCGGCTCTTGATATCATAGACATCCAACATCTCTGACAGCAGAGATGCCATATTAGGATTGTCATCAACGATCAGAATTTCTCGTTTGGCCATCTGGGTACTTTGCAATGCCTAATCTTGCCCCAATATCCTTTTCGACAAACGAAGTGAGAAAATTCAGAAAATTATCGAGCCCGGCGTGAGTTTTTGCAGATACCGAAAACGTCTGTGACGGCGGGAAACGCAAATCGATTGAAGGAATCTCTTCAACAGAAATTAGGTCGGATTTGTTCAAGATCAGCAGGCGGGGGATCTGGCCAGCGCCAATTTCATCAAGAACAGCGTTGGTTTGTTCATAATGGTCGATGGGATTTGGATGCGAAACATCAACGATATGCAGTAATAGATCGGCATACCGTACTTCATCGAGGGTAGACTTGAACGAGGCAACGAGCTCGTGGGGGAGCTTCTGAATGAATCCGACCGTGTCGGATATCACTATGCGGCTCTTGCTGTTAAGCGGGAGGAATCTGGTGACGGCATCAAGGGTGCAGAATAACAGGTTATCAGCCCAGACGCCTGATTTCGTTAAGTAGTTGAATAACGTAGACTTACCAGCATTGGTATAGCCGACCAGCGCGATCTTATAGATGTCCTGACGCCGCTTTCGCTGAGTCTCTCGCTGGCGGTCTATTTTCTCCAGCCGTTCCTTGAGAGTGGTAATCTTGGTCTTGATGATGCGACGATCGACTTCAAGCTGCGTTTCGCCGGGGCCGCGAGTGCCTATGCCGCCGACTTGCTTACTGAAGTGTGTCCACATATTGGTCAACCGCGGCAAGAGGTATTGCAGTTGCGCCAACTCTACCTGAATCTTTGCTTCACTGGTCGTCGCGCGTTTGGCAAAAATATCGAGTATCAAATTACCGCGGTCGATGACTTTGATCTCCAGCTCTTTTTCCAGATTTCGCACTTGTGCGGCTGAAAGCATGTCGTCAAAGATCACGAGATTCGCGCCGGTGGTTTCTTTCAGTGTCTTGAGCTCTTCAACTTTGCCTTTGCCGATGTAGGTGCGACTATCTGGAGACGGACGTTTCTGGTTTAGCGCTCCGACAACTTTTGCCTCGGCAGAGTGGACAAGCTCCTTCAGCTCTTCCATCGAGTCCGCGAAGATTCGATCCTCGAGCTTGCCGAGCTGAACGCCGACGACTATGGCCAGTTCCTGCTCGCGCTTTACTTCGTGGAGTTTTGCTGACATCAGGAGGAGTGGAAATTCTCTTCGGAGGTCAATTCTGCATAGTTGCCGCGGTCTTCCTTGCGGACGTTACCCAGCGGAATTCCCTTGACAACATAGTGACATCTTTTTTCAGGAAACTTAATCGCCAATTTGTCATCTGTCCTCATTTCGTGGGAAGCCTTGGCCGTACGACCATTAACGTCGACTAGCCCACGGTCACAAAGTTCTTTCGCAAGCGAACGACGCTTAATGATTCCCGCCTTGTTGAGGAATTGGTCCAGTCGCATTTAGATTCCGCGCATTTCGAGATAAACGCGATCTTTCATCTCGTCGACAACCTGGGAGATGACTTCGGATGACTTTTGGCGACGGGCATATTCTTTTAGCATGTCATAATCTTCGGTCAATGAGACGGGCCGTTCGTCCCGTTTGTCGAGCAACTTGATAACGTGCATGCCGTCCTGGGACCAAGTCGGTTGTGAGAGGCTGCCGACCTCTAGTCCGGTTAAACTTGCGGTGAATTCTGCCGGCAACTCTGAGAGAGCGAACCAGCCCAGTTCTCCGAAATTTGCGCGCGTCTTGTCGTCAGTCGAATAGTCTTTAACCAGGTTTCCCCAATCTTCCCCCTTGCTGACACGGTCGATAAGTGCCTGCGCCTCGGCCATTGTCCTCAGACTGTCGGTCGCCGAGGATTTCTCGAGCAGTAGAATATGTTTCGTGTGGAACGAGTCCTCGGTTTTGCCGACCAGCTTGATAATGTGATAGCCGAACGAAGTATGTACGACCGGAGAAATTGCTCCGGGGCTAAGTGCCAGGGCGGCCTTTTCATACTCTGGAACCAGATCTCCTTTGCGGAAGGTCCCGATATCACCGCCGCCTTCGGCAGACGGGTCTTCGGAGTACTGCTGGGCGAGCAGTTCGAAACTTTCGCCCTTGTCGATTCGATCTTTGAGCGACTCCGCCAGCAGCTTGAGTGAATCCGACAACTCCGCGGATGCGCTGAGTTTGAGAAGGAGATGTGCAAGTTTCACGGCTTGCGGATGAGGGGGAAGACTGTCCTGGTACTGGGCGTAGAACTTCTCTACTTCGCTACGCGTTACTGAGACCTTACTCAGGAGTTTCTGCACCAGCCGATCCTTGACAAGTTGGTCTTGAATGTCCAGCCGCAATTTATTACGCAAATCACGCATTGTATAGCCTTCCGCAGCCAGCTGACTTTCGAATTCCTGCGTTGAACGATAGCGGTTACGCAACTCATCCATGCGTGTTTCGAGAGCCTCATCAACTTGTTTGTCGGTAACGACGATAGAAGTGTCCTCCCGGGCCTTGACAAGTATCAAGCGATCATTAATCATCTGTCGAAGGAGCTCTTCTTTGAACTTTGCGCGCTGTTCGGGAGTTTTCATCTGTTCAACGGCCTGAGACTGATACATTTCCAATTGGAACTGCAGCTCCGAGGCCAGTATCACCCGGTCACCGACGACAGCGACGATCCTGTCCAACGCCTCCCAGGCATACGCCGTAATCGACATGACAATCAACAGCACCAATGCTGCGGTGAATCTAACTTTTGTTTTCATACTTGGACTTATCAATTGTCTTCTCCAGAACCTCGGCGTGAATCTCGATCGAGGCCTTCTCGCGTCTTTGCTTTAGCCAGTCAACCTTGGCGCTCGAACGTTTCAACTCCGTCACCATTGCGCTTACTTGCGATGACACCTGTTCGACGGTGCGTACAACAGGCTGTTTGATATCGATGACCTTTATGACCGAATAGGTACCCTCGTCATTGAGGATGATGTCAGATGTCTTGTCTATCTGCACGGTGCTCGCAGCTTCCCATAATTTGGGGAGATTTGCTTTCTGGATAAAGCCGAGATCACCTTTAGTTCTCTGCATGCCGGGTCGGATCGTGTGTTGCGCGGCAAGTTCGCCAAAATCGGCTCCGACGCGCAACTGTTGAACGACTTCCGTCAGGGCTTCTGGTGTCGCCATCTGAATCTCCAGGACGTGGTACTCCTGAGGAATCGTGAACTCGTCGAGATGCGAATTATAGTACTCGGTAATCTCGTCTTCGTTGATTGATATCTGCTGTCCAAGGACCTGCCGAACGAATCTGTCCGCCATGAGCCCCTCACGAAAATCACTGACCCGCTTGAGATACTCATCGCTATCCTGAATCTTCCGCTGTTCGGCCTCAAACTCGACAATGTTCTTCAATTCGAGTTGGAATACTGTCCGTTTCATCGCTTTCTCGTCATCAAAGCGGGGCCGCGCTGCCTCGGGTACCTCGGCTATCTTGGTCATATAGTCTTCGACAGTCACTTCACCGCCGGTATAGCTTGCAATCACCATCTGTTTCTCAAACGGTTTGAGCAGATCGAGGTTTGGAAAGAAATTATCCGGTCTGGCGACCTGGTTCAGCGAGTCCGGATAATACATGTCCAGCCGTTCCATCAACATGCCTGTCGCTTCCGGATTGACTTGTACGGAGGCAATCTCTTCCATCTTACGAATGAACTCACTCTGGGCTTCGTTGACCCGACGTGAAGCCAAGGCCTGCCTGAGGAAGCCCTCCAGCTCTTC
This sequence comes from uncultured Ignavibacteria bacterium, assembly GCA_964552775.1. GTDB lineage: Bacteria > Zixibacteria > MSB-5A5 > CAIYYT01 > CAIYYT01 > JADJGC01. Next base: position 79,049 of record CAZKIH010000008.1, read on the forward strand.
ATAAGGTCGACGATCAACGGGACGGATCTCAAGCAGACGGATGATGTGATAACCGTATTCCGTCTTTATTGGCTGGGATGTCTCACCGACCTTCATGGCGAACAACGCGTCCCGAAATTCGGGGACGACTCCGGTAGTCCAGTTCAACCAACCCAGGTCTCCGCCACGCACAGCCGTTGATTGATCCGCCGAAGCCATTCGCGCTAAATTGTCAAACTCGACCCCCTTGTTCAATTCTCCCATCACGCTGTCAGCCTCCTGGCTGGTGGTGACGAGAATATGGGCAACGTGTCGCTCCTCGCCGATTTTGTCATAGAATTCGCGTACTTCCTGGTCAGTAACAGCGGCCGCCGGGGCGAGATCTTTCCTATAGAGCGCATCGAACAGAAAATTCACCCGCTCTGAGGCTACCAGCTTTTCGATTTCCCTGTCCTGGTTAAGGCCCGCTTCATAGGCGCCCTTGACCAACAATTTATAGTCGATTACGGAGTCAACGGCCGCCCGTTTCATCTCCAACTCTTGCTCATATGATTCGAAGGTCCAGCCGCCGCGCTCAAAGAAATCGTGGATGAGAGAGACGGGGATTTTCTCGCCATCGAGCACAGCGATAGTCGCGTCTTTATCGCTGCCGCAACCCGCCAAAAGCAGTACCTGAACCGCCAGGGCGGTGAACAGGGAAACGTATCTTTTCATGTGTATCCTCATGGTGTTTATATTACAAACCAAAGATCGGATTGATCCAGCCGAAGGTTACTAACTATAGCTAAACCGAAAGCGCAAGCAACAGTTTTCTGGCCGCGCCAATCGGCCGTTCCTCGCTCTCCGGGAATTCGGTTTTGATGACAAAACCGCTCGATGAGTCGAATTCCAATCTCTCCGGGGCCGCAATCCGCAACCGCTCGATCTGGCTCTTGGTGGGGACTTCACCATCGCCATATGTGAGAGTGAGTCTGCCGTTGTTCAGGCGCACGCGTGCGATCCGGTTTTGTCGCGCGGCAATATTGAGTGCCATCAAATCGATGAGATTCTGAGTCTCGTCGCCGAATTTGCCGAACCGATCGGCAAGTTCAGCCGTAACCAACTCGAGATCACTCTGTGACTTGGCATCGGCGATCTTGCGGTAGATATCGACTCGTTGTCGGCTCTCTTCGATATATGACTCAGGGATATAGGTGTCGCAATCGACCTCGACTTTAGCTTCAAAATCGCTGCTTGATGTCTCGCCCTTGAGTTCGGCAACGGCCTCTTCGAGCAGACGGCAATACAAGTCGAATCCGACTTCCTCGATGAATCCGTGTTGTTGGGGACCGAGCATGTTGCCGGCGCCGCGAATTTCCAAGTCTTTCATGGCCAGATGGAAACCCGAGCCCAGGTCGGTGTGTTGCTCGATAGCCTTGAGCCGCTTGCGCGCGGTGTCAGTAAGTTGTTTCACCGGTGGAACCAGCAGATAAGCAAAGGCACGCATTTGCGAACGCCCAACCCGGCCGCGCAACTGGTACAATTGCGCCAAACCAAAGCGGTCGGCTCGATTGATGATGATCGTGTTGACCGACGGAATGTCAATTCCGGATTCGATGATGGCGCTCGAAAGGAGAACATCGTAATCCCGTTGCAGGAAACCAAGCATGACTTCCTCCAACTCGTGCTCCGGCATTTGCCCGTGCGCGACGGCAACACGAATATGCGGAAGCAACTTGACCAGATAGCGATGCATTGCCTCGATTGTTTCCACGCGATTGTGCACAAAGTACACTTGCCCGTTGCGACTGACTTCAAAGTTGATTGCTTCAAAGACGATCTTGGCGTCGAACTCCGCGATCTCCGTTACAATTGACTGTCGGTCCTTCGGGGAGGTATTGATCAAAGACATGTCACGAGCTCCGAGAAGCGACATTTGCAGAGTCCGCGGAATTGGCGTGGCGGTCAGGGTGAGGCAGTCGGCGAGTTGTCGCAAGTGCTTCAGGCGTTCCTTGTGCGCGACGCCGAAACGCTGTTCTTCGTCGACAATGATCAGGCCGAGATTCGGAATTTGCAGATCTTTCTGCAGCAGACGATGTGTCCCAATTATGATATCAACTTTCTGAGCCAGCAGTTCCTTGATCGTTTCCTTCTGCTCAATGCGGCTGCGAAAACGCGAGAGCATTTCAATGCGCATCGGAAACTGCCCCAGCCGTTTCCTGAATGTTACCAAATGTTGTTGCGCGAGAATCGTGGTGGGCACCAATACCGCCACTTGCTTGCCGCCGGCAACGGCCTTGAGTGCAGCTCGAATCGCAACTTCAGTCTTGCCGAAACCGACATCGCCGCAGACCAGCCGATCCATCGGCGAGGCCTGCATCATATCCTTCTTCACAGCGTCGATTGCAGCCAGCTGATCAGTTGTTTCCTCATACGGGAATGATGCTTCCAACTGATGCATCCAGTCATCGTCCGCCGGAAAGCTCAGGCCCGGCTTGGCCTTGCGTGCCGCGTACAGAGCGATAAGTTCCTCGGCCATGTCGGCAATCGCCTTCTTCGTGCGTGCTTTGACCTTTTCCCAGCTCTTGCCTCCCAGCTTCGTTAGCTGGGGAGTACCCTCCTTGCCGACATACTTTTGAACTCGAGCGAATTCCTCGATTGGAACATAGAGCTTGTCATCGTCAGCATACGCGATCAATAGGCATTCGCGCCGACGACTATCAATCTTGATTTCCTTGAGCCCGCGATAACGGCCAATGCCATAGTCGACATGGACGACATAATCGCCAATGTCGAGGGCACTGTAGGAGCTAATCGCTTGACCTTCCTTGAATTTCCGACGGCGGTGGCGTATGACCTGACGCTCAAAAATCTGGTGATCAGTCAGGACAATCGTCTCGGACTCGGGAATGACGAATCCCTTGAGGATCCCGCTGACACCGAAGCTGACGCGATCGGCGTACTCGGGCAGCAATTCGATCAGGCGATCCTTTTGAAGCTGATTGTCGCTGAGCAGGAAGACGGATTTGTTTTCTTTCAGCCATTGGTCGATAAGGTCGCGCAGGATTGTCATTTGGCCGTTGAAGGAGGGATGCTCTTTCAGGCCGAAGTTGATACCGTCCTGGGAGGTGCCAAGCGCAAGTTCAACGACCCTGCGCCCCGCGTCGATGCTGCTTTGCACAACATCCGGCGGAACCAGAATCTGTGCCGGTGTCGGCGCATTCGGGAATGTCGCTCGCTGGTCGCCGTAGAGTGATTCAGCGCTACGAATCTGTGTTTCCAGCCGCTCTTCAACCAGCGGCTGGTCGGTCAGGTAGAAGACCGCATCGGCTTGGAGATGTTGGAAGAAGCTCCCTTGCTCAATTTCCAAGAGCGGAGAGAGCCACTCCAGGCCAGGGTAGTCAAACCCGTTGAGACACTTTTCGCGCAACAGATCGGTGGTTGCCTGGTCAAATCTCTCGATTTTTTCCTCAAGCTTGGCCTGATCAACTATGATCTCGCGACGCGGAATAACAGTAATCTTGCTTACGGATTCGATGGATCGCTGGGAGAGGACACTGAACAAGCGGATCGAGTCGATGAAGTCACCGAAAAATTCGCAGCGAATCGGGTTGGCGGATGTAAACGGGAAAATGTCGACAATTCCGCCGCGGACCGAGAAGCTGCCAACCTCTTCAGTAACCGGCATGCGCTCGTAGCCTAACTCTACGAGCTTTCCGGACAAGGCAGCGAGATCATACTCGTCGCCGACCTTGAGCTCGAAGCAGCTTGCCATCAGTTGCTGCCGCGTCAGGGTTCGTTGCAGTAATGCGTCAGGGGTCGTTACTACTACTATCGGTTTGCCTGATGAGAGCTTCCAGATGGTTTCGAGCCGCTGTGCGGAATTTTCCACAGGAGGAGTGATCCAATCATACGGGTAGATTTCCCATGCCGGGAAGAGGCTGACCTGTTCTTCTCCACAGAGTTCTTGCAGATCACCAGCCAGATTCGCAGCAAGCTTCTCAAATGGCGCGATGACAACTATGGTAGACTTGAGATGAGAGCAAAGTTCTGAAATGACAAAGGCGTTTGCGGAGCCGGCAAGTCCGGCTATCTGCAAGTGCTTCTTCTCGCTCAACGATCCAATTAAGCGCACAAACGCACTTGTGTTCGCAAGTGTCGCACAGAGGTTAGAGGAGACGGATTTGAGTGTGCTCATCGATATTTTTCTGTCATAAACACAATAACCCCACAACCCGGACGTTCCGGGGGTGGGTTGAAACAGCTCACCTATAATATCATCTTGTCTCCAATCGTCAAGTGCAATATAGGCTTATCGAAACGGTTCGGTAGGGATCGTTGGAGAGCTAAATCTTCTGGAGTTTCCTTCCGATACTATCTACATACCGACTTTGTCGAGTGTCTGAATTCGACTGGTTTCAAGTCTCTGTAAAACGGTGAGTTAATATGTCCGGAAAGACCTTTTTGTGGGCGGCAGTTTTCGTTTTTATCGGAATGGCGATCTTCAAGTCATTCAAGACCGATACCTCTGATCCTAACGCCGTACTCACTCGCTATCTCAGTCACTGGGAATCGAACAACTCGACCGGAATGTATCCGCTGATTTCACAGCGGGCAAAAACGGAACTGCGCAAGCAGAATGTCGTTAATGTGACAGACTATTATGCGTACTTCGCTGAGAAGCGTCCCGACCTGGGCGGATTCGAATTGGTTACGCAGGAGTTGAAGTCTGACAACGGCCGCTACTGGGTTCACCTGAAGGTGCAAGACATGGTGGGTCGTGAGGCGACCGAGGATGCCACCTTTTATGTAGTCAAGGAAGCTGATGGCTGGCGCGTAGACGGTTGGCAGCGAGCGGGGACATATAATCTACCGTAAATCAGCCGACGCGCCTGGTTGAGTCGTATCCGATGATTTTGTAGATCAGCTTTGCTGCGAGAAAATCAGCCGCGTGATAACCTTCAATTGGGGCCAATTCTACGACATCAAAAGCTACCAGGTTGCACTTAACAATTGCTCGCCTCAATAACTCCAAAGTCGGATACCAGAGCAATCCGCCCGGCTCTGGCGTACCAGTCGCTGGAACAAGCGAAGGATCAAAGCCATCCAGATCGACGGTGAGGTAGAGATCGCCGGAAAGTTCTGCGACAACGTCGTCAATCCAATGTTGATTACTTTGGATTTCCCGCGCCGAGATAATCCTGACACCTGCAGACTTAATGTAATCGGACTCTTCAATGGAGTAGTTTCGGATACCCACACCTACCGTCTTAGTGGTTAGGTCGCGAATCCGGCGCATCACTGCGGCGTGGCTGAATTTCTGACCAAGATAGCCGTCGCGAAGATCGGCGTGCGCGTCAAGTTGCAGCACGGTCAGTTGCGGGTACTTCTCAAGGCAAGCGCGCACCGGCCCGTAGCTGATTGAGTGCTCTCCACCAAGCATGCAGACCTTCTTGCCATCAGCCAACAATTGCCTGAAGCGCCGGTGGATGATCTCATTCTGGACTTCAGGACCATTCGAAGTCGTCTCGGTCGGAGGCAAGGTGTGGATACCTGCTTTGTACGGTTCCACTCCGAGTTCGTCATCAAACAACTCAACCTCGTGAGACGCCTCGATGATGGCGTTAGGTCCGTAAGCTGTTCCGGCACCATACGTCACGGTACCTTCATATGGCACAGGCAGGATCACATAGGGCGATGAGTCGTATCGCGAGTATTCTTCCGGTATTCCAAGGTAGTTTTGCAGGGTCATTGTCTTTGCAGCAGCAATCCGAAATTCTGTTCCAGTGGTGATGATAGCAGAAAGAACTCTGCGATTCAAGCCAAAAGATGCATCGCCGTAATCTGCAAGTCGTCTCTTAATGAGATTATTTGCAGAGTCGGTCCGCAAGCAGGTGACAGAACAATCCGACATCGGTCACAATTCCCAGAGCCTGCGATGATCCGCGGTCGGCGAGTTTGGTGACGACAGAGGGGTTGATGTCAACACAGACCGTCTTGACCCACGCTGGCAGCATGTTACCGGTTGCAATTGAGTGCAGCATCGTCGACAGCATCAGCACCATCTCGGCATCTTTGATTTCCCGCGCGTAGGCCGCTTGTGCGAGATTCATATCGGTTATTGTTTCCGGCAGCGGGCCATCATCACGAAGTGAACCCGCCAGTACAAACGGCACCTTGGCCTTCACCAGTTCATACATGATTCCCGATCTCAGTATCTTCTTGCGGGCAGCGTTCTTTATTCCGCCCGCGAGATTGATCTGATTGATAGCGCGCATGTGGTTGCGATGCCCCTGATCGACCGGTGTGCCGGCAGAGGTGTCGACACCGAGCGAGGTTCCGTACAGCGCGTTCTCAATGTCGTGGACTGCCAGAGCGTTGCCGGTCAGGAGTGCATCGACAAATCCGCCCCGAATCATGCGGCATAGAGACTCTACAGCTCCGGTGTGAATGACAACCGGACCACCGACGATCACCAGTTTGCCTTTACGATGCCGGATCATCTCTGCAACCTTGTCCACGGCGAGAGAGACTTTTTTTTCTGAGGAGACTTCATTGGACATGAAGCTGAAATCGCCGCGCTCGCGGGACTTGAATTCGGGGTGCACGCGGACACCATTGAGCCCGCAGACAATGGAATCGTTTCGCTTAACCTCTCGCAGCTTGCGAACAGAGGCCCTTCCATTGGCGAAGACGATGACCCCGTCCATTCGCTGGTTTGCGACTTTCAGCCAGCGATCTGCGTGCCGAATTTCTGTGCGAAAGTTTGTGGTCGAATAAAAGTCGTCGGGAACAGTCTTATCTTTGATCGCCCGCTTGAGGGTGACTGCTTGCTCGGTCACGACGAAGCAGCCTTTTGCATTAAGTAAGTTCAGCAACAGACCAAGTTTTTCTTCAGATGCGGCGGTGACGCGCAATTGCGCTACCGAGGTCTCGATGTTTGTCTTGCCAATTACGAAGTCGCGAATCTCGAATCTTCCTCCAGCTTTGATGATCAGGTCAAAGACCTCGCTGAGTATATCCGAATCCACAATGTGCCCTTCGATCTGGACGATAGCTTCCGGACTTGCCCGTTTCACGCTTAATCCTATTCCTTTCAAGCAGTTATCTGTACAACACGGCTCTAATTTAACTTGACAAACTCAGATATCAAAGGTATCTTATGAATGTGGACACTCGGGCAGTAAACTCAGGCAGTGCAATTTTGCCCGAATCCAACTCACCGCCAGAATCGTCTTAAGAGAATTTACGCGCACAAAACTGAATGCCGCAAGGGCATGAGTCAGCTCTTGATGACATATAGAGTCATTCAACTTTATCAGGAGGTTCTTCAGGATGAGAATCAAATCACTAATCTCGTTGCTGGCCGTCGCATGTCTGCTGATGGTTACAATCAGTCCATTGTTTGCACGGAACACGCCATTTCCCGTGAGGTTGCACGGTGATCAAGCTCACCCGTGGCAAGACGATGATCAGTTGGCCGAAACAGAGGTCAGCGTTCAGTTCACAATACCTGTAGGGCCGATTGTGATTACGATTTCCATTCCAGCAGAATGGATCGGAGTGAACTTGGACAAGTCCAAGGTTGTGTCCCGCGTTCAGGCTCGCAGTGCAAGAACAGCCAAGCCAATGAGTCTAAACCAGAAAGGTGACACTCGATGAGTCAAAAATTCGCAAGCTCCGAGGTTGCGATGCTCATTGGGTTGCGTCAGTTACTTGACGACGGTCGATTTGAAGAAGTTGTACAAAAATCTACCGAGTTGGAGGCTGACAGGCACTTTTCTCAGGGCAACGCAGAAAATGTGCGTCTCCTGTCAATTAAGGCGATGGCACTTTTGAAACTTCACAGATTCGAGGAGTCGCTGGGGGTGGCGCGCGATGCGCTCAGTCAGGTCAAGGGGACCAGCGACAATCAGTTGATTGCTGAATTGCAGTCGACTGCATCAAGTTCTCTAACAAAGTTAGGTCGGACTTCAGAGGCCGAGCGGGAATACCGCGATCTGATTGCGACTTGTCGCCGGCTCGATGATGCTCTGGGCGTCATTCGATCGCTCAACCGGCTTTCCCGCATCCAGTTTATTAAAGGACAATTCTCTAAAGCTGTCGATCATTTGCTTGAAGCCAATGACTACGCCATTGCTATTGGTGATGCCAGATGGCAGGCGATGATCACCGGCAACCTGGGTACGATTTTGAACCAGAGTGGGGAGTTCAACAAGGCTCTCGAATACATCGATCAGTCGATTGACATCAATCGTGCTCAGGAGGATCAGCTCAACTTGAGTCGCGCATTCTTGTCGAAGGCGTTTGCGTTGATGCACCTTCATAGATTTGAGCAAGCTGAGACGGCACTAAACGCTGCTGAACAACTCTTTGGATCAGTCGAAGACGCCACGGAGCGAATCACACTGCTCCAGTATCGCGCTCAGCTGGCATCTCTGAAGGGTGAGTATGAGACCGCAGCGGAGTTTGCTGCCACTGCCTGGCAATTGCTGCAAGCAGACGCCAGTCAGAATATTGAGAGCGCTCAAGTCGGGCGTCTTTTGGCAGAGATCCATCTTGGTCTCGGCCACGAAGTTGAAGCTGGTCAAATCGCCGCCAAGGCACTTGAAGCTGCGCAGCACACAGGTGAGCGCGTGGAAATCGCCGCTTGCAGGCGAATTCTGGCTACGCTGGCTGCTCGCTCAGGCGACACTCGTTTAGTCGATTCCGAATTCGCAGCCGTTGTCCGCATGCTCGATGAAGTTGGGGCGCGTTGGGAACTCGCGATTACATATCGGGCATGGTCACAGGCAGCGACGAAGCCGACTCATGTCCGAGATTATCGGGCGGAAGCGGAACGTATCGAACGCTCGCTGGAGATTGAACGCAATGTTGGTGAGGCCAATCACAGCCGCATTAAGGGTTATCCTGATAATGCAATCTTGATTGGTTCCGATCCCGGATTCATGCATGTCGTTCATCAAGTCGATGCGATAGCTGACTCGGAGTTGCCTGTGCTTCTGCTCGGCGAGACCGGTGTCGGCAAAGACCAAATCGCCAGATATATTCACCACCATTCATCCCGACGGAAAGGTGAGTTTGTCGAAGTCAATTGCGGCGCCATACCGCTGGAGTTGGCAGAATCACAGCTCTTTGGCCATGAGCGCGGCGCCTTTACCAGTGCTGTAGAGACCAAAATTGGCCTGTTGGAGTCTGCAACCGGCGGCACGCTTTTCCTGAATGAAATCGGGGAGTTGCCATTAAGGCTCCAGGTGAAGCTTCTGTCGGCTATCGAGGAGAAGAAATTCTGTCGTGTTGGCGGTACCACTCCGCGGCGAGTCGATTTTCGCATCATTGCCGCAACCAATATCGACTTGAATTCTGCCGTGAAGGACGGCCGGTTCCGCGCAGATTTGTTCTTCCGCATTGCCGTGATGACACTGCAAGTTCCGAAGTTAGCAGAACGTCCGGAAGATGCTTTCCGGCTGTTCGAACATTTCATGCAGATGGAACAAAGTCCGCTGCGTGGTGTGGACAACCGAACTCTCGAGACTCTCAAGGAACGTATGGCTGCCTATAGCTGGCCAGGTAATGTACGCGAGTTATGGAATCTGGTTCGATTGTTCTGCATTATCGAGAAGCGTGATGCGCGTTCAGTCTGCTTGCGCCTAATTGCGAAACTCAGTCCGAATGGAGCCGAGTCTGCAACTTCGACTCGTGCGGAAACGGTGCCTTTATCGGCGGCAGTTGAAGCTTTCGAACGGTCGATTATAAGCTCCGCACTTGACACGTGCGGTGGTATTATTCGTCGAGCCGCTGTGCAACTCGGCCTGCCCGAGGCGACACTGCGCTCGAAGATGAAGAAGTATCGCATCAGTGCTGCGTGAGACTCAACGCCGCCTGCGCGAGAATTCGCGATTTTCTCTAAGGCATGTAGCTGTATAGCTTTAGAGTTATTAATCCTGATAAAGTGCCGGCTGGTGCGCGATAACTCGCGCATCGGTCGGTTTTTTTGTTCTGACAAGAAGAAGTTATCTGTTGGCACGCCTGGCACACCAAGACGATTAACTCATTGATTAATAATCAATTAGACGAACAAATCCGCTCAAGAGCCGATATCTGAATCTATCTTTACAAAGTGGCAAGGCGGTTGCTATATACGCTATCGTCGCAATGAAGTAGCGACTGCTCCAATCTCACATTGGTGCGTGGTACCAATCTTCAGGAGTGATGGGTTGTGGGGAATGGAATCCGCCCGGAAATGCTCGGCCGGGCGGATTCTTACTAAGTAATTTCGCCTTTCAGAGAACCGTTCTTGCTTCTTTCAGATCGGGTTCACTTCAAAAGAAGGCCCGGCGTCGATGGATCGACCGCCGGGTCTTTTTTATCGCTCCCAACGCAATTCGGTGGCAAGCTTCAATCGCAGACTGACAGCTAAAAGAAACGCCGCCGGAGATTGTTCGTCCCAGCGGCATTTCACTAATCAGCACTCCCTGCAACTGCTCCCGTAGCGAGAGGTAGCTTAGATCTTCAGATCAAGGCTGGCCTCAAGCGCCGCGTTGATCAGCGCCAGAGATTCCTCGAGATGTCCGCGAGTAATAGTGTCGGTATTCGCATTTAGGGCGGTTACTATCGCGCCCTTGAGAGCGCGCAAGTCGACCCGTGCCAATGTGCGAGCATCATCCGGATATGGTGACGTCTTGTCAGTAATCATGTCGACAAGTATGGCAAGGTGCTCCCGCTGGAGATTTCTGCGATAGCTGTTGACGTTCCTGCTGTTAATGACTTCTGCCCAGATAGAGCGCCGAACGTCCTGGAAGATCTCTGTCATTGTGTAAACGTCTTCTCCAGATTTGTACAGCTTCTCAATGTCATTTACACGAGCCAACGTCGTCGGATTGTAAATGTAGTTCAGCGGGTTGGATTGCACGTTTCTAACCTGATTGTGCAGCGGATACTCGATGCGTTGCATGGCATAGACCGACCAATTGAAGTCAGGCAGCCGCTCCGGTTGCAGCTTGGCGAGTAACACAGGACTGAATTGGAAGGCGTCTGCGGCCCAAATATTGTCGGCAATGAACTTCAGGGCTTCACGCTGTTTAGCAGCCGGAATTGGCGTAAAGGGGAGCTTTCCGCCGGGGTCGCCAATACGTGCACGGCTGTTTTCGATTCCACCGATAAAGCGTGCCATTTGCGATCCGCCCGCAGTGAATCCGCCCCAGCCGTACGCAAAAACATTGCGGAGTCTCTGGAATGTGTATCCCGGTTTCTCGAATTCGCTCTCAACCTTGCCCCAGATTTCCTTGCCAAGATCGATTCGCATCTTCCAATATGCCATGGGGTCTGATCCCAGGTCGAATTGGGTCGCGTATGGATCGATTGCGCGAGATGAGTTGCCAAAGCAGTCTTCGTCTGTGGCGAAAGCATACTTCGGATCGCCGGCTTTCGAAGCTAGTTTCTTGAGCTCTTCGTACTCGTCTTCCTTTGTCAACGCGTTGGATTCCTTGTAACCATATTCAATGACCCACTTATCGTAAGTACCCGGTCTGATTGTGTAGAAATCAGGCTGCGGAACACCGTCCGGGACGAGGTTCGGTGGTGCATATTCCATGACCGTGCTGACAACGCCATTCTTGGAGACGAAGTCCTTGTCGGTCTGCTGAGCGCGGGTATAAGCCGCTGACGCCTTGAAATTGTGACGCAAACCAAGGCAATGACCAACTTCGTGCGCGACCAATTCTGTGATATACTCATTGACATATTTCTGCGTTAGTTCGCTCTTGTCGCCCAGAGTGGAACGCAACATCAAGGTTGCCATGCCTTCAGCGGCCAGTTCGGCCGACTTGGGACCGTAGTCGCACAGTTCCCCGAAGTGGGCATGGGTGTACTGGTCGTCTCCCGGGTTGCGGAGTCTCTCATCCGATTCCGTCCGGCCATAGGCTAACGGTTCAATGAAGCGCTCGGCGTAGGTGAACATGCCGCGGACAAAGTCGGCGCTGATGCGAACATCGGCATCATAGATCTGGCCCGTAAATGGATTTGCGCGAGACGGACCGACGGCATAACCGGCGCCCGGTGAGACAAACCAGCGGACTGTGCTGAAGCGTACATCGGCAGGATCCCAATCAGCAGTGTCGGGCATCTCCTTGGCAATGATAGCGTTTCTGAAACCGGCGGTCTCAAATGCACCCTGCCAGAACTCGATACCGGCCTTGACGGCGGCGCGGTATTCCGGCGGGGTCGTGTTCTCGATCCAGAATACTATCGGTTCGACCGGTTCGCTGATCTCGGCGTTCGGGTCCTTCTTCTTCAGGTTCCAGCGGTTAATGTAACGGACATAGGGCTGGTCCTTGTCGAGGGCCGAGTAATCCTGATAAAGCGTCAGGAAGTAACCGGCGCGTTCGTCGGCGATACGCGGACGATAATCAGATTCCGGCAAAGTTGATAGCGAGTAGTGATAGCCAAGAATCATGCTGTAAGGCGACGGCAGAGTCTCAGCATCATTGGGCTGGTTAGTGCCGTAGTGCAGGTGGACGTCGACTTCAGAGTTTTGCGGGAATGACTTAATTGTTCCGAAATAGCTATTCCCCTTGTCGAACCGGAACCCGGTCTTTCCTTGTTGACCAAGGAAATAGCCGACGTTACCAACGTCCTGGACGAAGATTTCGGTCGGATCAACGAGAACGGCGCCGGAGGTATCCGGATTCGATAGGATTTTGGTTGAGCCGAAGATCGACTGTGTGATCGAACGGTCAAGGGCTCGTGACATGGCTGCGGTGGAGTCGGCGCGGATTCGCAGGTTCACCATTGAGAAAAGCAGTTGTTCACCAACGCGCTGAAATTCAAAGGGGAACGAGCCTGTTTGGGCTCCGGCATCAAAGTAACTGCCATCACCGGACGAGCGAGTCATGTTGCAGAGGAAGGTCTTGTTGAATTGGTCTTTCCTCACTGCCATCAGGACTTTGTTCTCATCCTTGTCCACGTAGAAATCGAAGAGCCCTGGAACCTTGGTCAGCCCTTTGGCCACTTCCGCGAATGGTTTCAGTTTGGGTTTTTTGGCTTCGGCGGCTTCCGGTTTCTTTTTGGAGCTGCTTTGGCTCGACTTATTCTGCCAGTAACGTGCTTCTGCTGAATGCGTGCTGATCAGCAAGGTCGCGGTAAAGGTGAATAGCACGAGCAACATCAGAGTACGACGCATAATTGTTCCTCCAATGGATGCGTTGTTGGTTCTATAACAGGATTTGTTTTTTCCGAGAAAAAATTCGATAGAGAAAATCACGTGATACTAACTTGGCTAAGACTTATATACAGTGTACGAGTTGGCCGGCGATTTGTCAAAGGACAAAGCGCGGCGTGAATGGGTAAGACATACTACCACGCTGAGTAACTACGGGAAATTCTCTGGATTGTTCCCGATTTCTGTACAGAGATTGGATCGGCTGCCGGGCAAAGCCCGTGGCGGGGCAGATCCGGTGAGCCAGGGCCTCGGTCAGAGCGACTAATTGAGCTGGCGCAGCCTAAGAGTCCTGTGCCGACGGTTTAATCTGAGGTTCCCGTCCAGCCCTTTCATGTTCGAGTCACTTCTCTCAGTAATGGTTGCAGAGAGAATGTCACCATCGTCAAGCGACACTGTGAACATCGCAGCCAAGGCCATAGTGCCGTTTCCGACGAGCGGGAGTCCGGCGCGGTTATAAATGTCAAGACTGGCCTTAGACGTGGATGGCCGCAACGTCACTATCGCACAGGGTGTACTGCCGTATTTCGTGAGTCCGGTTAGTTCAAGCAATTGGGGGGCCAGTTCTATCTTAGATAGGTTGATCACACCATTGATCTTCTCGCAGATCGGGCCGGGTAGGCTTATTCGAACAGTGTCCCCGATTTTGCTCAACCGCAGGCCGGCGGTAAACCGAAACTGCTCTATCAGGCGCAGATACCTATAGTCTTCGACGAGGTCGTAAATTTCAATGTACCGCAGAGAATCGGGAAAGCTCAGCCCGTGATCGTAACAGCCGTTCTTTTCCGGAAGAGAGCGCGTAATCCGAGATAAGTACTGGAAACCATCGAGCTGCTTGACGATCATCAGGGGCACTTCCGGCTGGTCCACGGAGCGGTAAGCACCGACCATGAACGAGTCTACCGCAATGCGATACTCCAATCCCGCTTCCGGTGTATTACTGGTGCAATACTGCGTAAAGGACAATAAGTCTTTTCGAAACGAAGTTGGCGAGGCGTCCTCACCCAAGACAAAGTTCTCCACCTGCAACTCGTAACGCTGCATATCTCCTTTCTTGCAGCGAGGTGACAGATTCAAGGTCTCCTTAACTGCCGTCGGGATTGTGGATTGTCCGCTTGAGAGCGTTGGTATGAACAGCGCCATGATCAACAGTATTTTCATGCTTTTCTCCGTTTCGGTTGTCTTCGCCTCAGAGGTTGACAGGTCGGGCAAAGGTGGGTCCCGCGACCGGCCGCCCTGATCTTGATGATTGTGCCACCACAGCGGCGACACTTGGTACCTTCCTGATTATACACACGCAAAAAGCGCGAGTATTCACCGGGATTACCATTTACCCCACTGTAACTATCGAACGTTGTACCCATCTTCATTATAGCAGAACGAAGAATTGCCCGGATGCAGGCTGCAATTCGGCGAATCTCGTCATCATTCACCTCGTTGCAGGGGCGCAAAGGATGGACACGGCTTCGATAGAGAGTTTCGTCTGCGTAGATATTCCCCAAGCCTGCCAGTGCCGATTGATCCAATAGCAGCGACTTAATTGAACGATTGCTCTGTTTGAGCAACTTCCCCAGTAACTTTCCTGTGATTTCCGTTGCCTCGATGCCAAGGGAACTGTAGCCGTTTTTGCGGCCACTGTCGAGAAACTCGAGTACGCCGAACTTGCGAATGTCGCGAAAAACGAGCTTACGACTGTCGCCTGCAAGAGTCGCAACGAAATGATCGTGCTTCTGCAGGCGTTCACTGTTCTCGACAATAAGAATTCTCCCACTCATGCGAAGATGAATGAGCAATTCCCTGCCGGAAGATAATTCTGTGATTATGTACTTTCCCCGCCTGTGAAAATTCGCAAACGTATCACCGGCAAGAGTCTTTAGATTTCGGTCGCGGCGACTCAGATGAGCCGCGATATGCGGAACACTCTTGATCGACAAGCCCTTCACTTGAGCATTCAATCCGCGAACAACAGTCTCGACCTCAGGCAGTTCCGGCACGAGATACCTTCCGAAAAATCAGAATCATGTTCCCACTCTTGTTTGATTGATAGGGCTGGAGTTGCGGGCCGCCGTATGCCGAAATCAGCTTGAGTCCATACCTTCGTGCATTTTCTACAACCTGCCGCTTGTTCCAGATTCTGAGTCGAGTTGAACTGGTTGTCGTTGACTCAATACTTCCGGCGTTGAGGCGATGGGTTGTCAGATAGAATTCCCAGTAATGGCCATCGCGAACGTACACAGGCACAAAAAACGCTTCGGTTGTCAGCTTGGCGGCAAGGAAATGAACCCGTTTCCCGGCAAGACTTCCAGGATTGACTGTCTGCACCACAAAATGCCCTCCGGCCACCAGCGAGCGGCCAATTCCCGCGAGCGTCGTGCGAAGAGTCCTTAGAGTCGAGACGTGAGGAAGTGTATTGCCGAGTAACAAGATTTGATCGAATCGCGCACTGAGTTTCGCGGACAACATCGACATATCACCAACTTCAAAGAGCGAACCTTCTGATTGGCCATAAGCCTGCCTTGCAACACGAATCATCTCAGCAGAATAGTCTATACCGTGATAAGTGATACCGGCGGTTAAATAGCGCGGAGCGTGACCACCGTCACCACAGCCAAGGTCGAGGACCGAGGTCGGTTTAAGGGTACTGATGAGATAGTCAAACAGCTTGTCTTCTTTGGCGGACCGACTCTCCCAGTCAACCTTGATGCGGTAGAGAGGTGCGAGCTGGTCGTAGAAGGAATTGCTGTTTGGGCTTGATTTCATAAGGATATCGTGTGATTCGCCGTCAAAGTTTTCCTTGTGATGCTAACGGCCACCAGTATATTGGGCAGCCCATGAATGGTCAAGACAAAATCCTCGCCGGATTGAACCGTGAGCAGCACCTTGCTGTAACGCACGTTGATGGTCCGCTGCTTGTATTAGCCGGCGCCGGCTCAGGCAAGACTCGCGTGCTCACGTCACGCGTTGCGCACCTCATCGCGCAAGGTCACGCTACTCCCGAACAGGTACTGGCGGTCACTTTTACCAATAAAGCGGCGGGAGAAATGAAGGCGCGTATCGAGAAACTCACCGATATCGATCAACGTCGTATGCAGGTTTCGACCTTCCATTCTTTCTCGTCGCTGTTGCTGCGGTTTTACGGAGAGCGGATCGGTGTTCCAAGGAACTTCACGATCTACGACGAAGACGACGCCTCCAGCTTGATCAAGACATGCATCCAGGAGCTTGGGTTTGACGTGAAGACCTCCGCACCTGCTATGATTCGCAGTAAGATCAGTGATGCAAAGTCGCAGCTTGTCGATGCAGTCAAGTTCAGCACAATGGCGGGGAATTTCATCACGGAAAGAGTGGCACGCATTTATGAACTTTATCAGAAGAAGTTGCTCTCGGCACGGGCGGTGGACTTCGATGATTTGCTGTTCTATGCCGTAAAGGTCGTTCGCGAAGACGAAGAAATCCGCGCGCGCCTGCAGTCAAAGTACCGTTACGTTATGATTGATGAGTACCAGGACACCAATCACGCCCAGTACATGCTGGCAAAAGTGCTTACTGCCGGTCACAGGAATCTTTTCGCGGTTGGTGATGAGGATCAATCGATCTATGGATGGCGCGGCGCCACCATCGACAATATTCTGAACTTCGAAAAAGACTACCCGAATTGCCGTATTATCCGTCTGGAGCAGAACTATCGCTCGACACAGACCATCCTGAAGGCAGCCTCGGGGGTGGTCGCCAACAACCGCATGCGCAAAGGCAAAACGCTGTATTCAGTAGGCGACAAAGGCGATCCGCTGACGCTGCTGATTGTCGAGACAGATCGTGATGAAGCGGAGAAGGTTTGTGAGAACATCGAGGCGTTGATCGCCCAGGGAATTTCACGGCGCGAGATAGCGGTTCTTTATCGTACCAACGCCCAATCGCGCGCCATTGAGGAGTCACTGAAACGCCGCTTCATTCCATATCGCATTGTCGGAGGACTGCGCTTCTACCAGCGCAAGGAGATCAAGGACGCGATGGCTTATCTCCGGCTGGTCGAGAATCCCAAGGATGACGTGAGCTTCAAGCGCATCATCAACTATCCGCGGCGCGGTGTTGGCGATACGACTGTCGCCGCGATGGAGGTACTGGCACGCAACAAAGATGTTTCGCTCTATGAACTGGCAGCAGACAAGGCCGCCAGCCAGGAACTGGGAAAGAGCGTCGCTGCAAAGCTGACCAGGTTTGTCGAGACGATCACTTACTTCAAAGAAATGTCACGCAGTTTGCCCCTGGAGCCATTGGTCACATTGGTGGCGGAGCAGACAGGGATTAACAAAGATCTGAAGGAGAGCGACCCTACCGGGGCCGAGGGTCGACTCGACAATGTCGCCGAGCTGGCGTCATCAGCGGGTGATTTTGGGGTCGAGAGACCAGAAGCGACTCTCGCAGATTTTCTGCAAGAGATTTCTCTCTACACTGATCTGGACAACTGGGACCGTGAGAGCGATACGGTCACGTTAATGACCTTGCACGCCGCAAAAGGCCTGGAATTTGAGGCCGTATTCGTCACCGGTCTCGAAGAAGGCCTGTTTCCTTTGGGAAGAAGCCTCGAGAATCCTGCCGACCTCGAAGAGGAGCGGCGGCTGTTCTATGTTGGAATGACTCGCGCGAAGAAGCGTTTGTTTATTTCGTATGCCAATACCCGCGCCCGACTTGGCGGCAGGCAAACGCTTCGCTCTCGCTTTGTTGACGAATTGCCGGATGACGTAGTGGTCGCTGAACGGCATACGCTGGTGAACGCGTACGGTGGGGTAGACTCAGATTATGAGGAGTCGGCTCAATTGCTGCAAAATGATCCCTTCGCTACTATTCGCATCGGTTGCGTTGTTGCCCACGCGCGTTGGGGGGAAGGCACAGTTTTGACACGCAGTGGTTCCGGTGATTCTACCGAGGTGGAAGTACGATTTCATTTTGCCGGGACCAAGAAACTCCTGGCAAAATACGCCAAACTAAGGGTACTGACTTGATGAGGGAGATTATTCAGCGGAGCTTTTCGAGCAGACGCTTAACGGCTTCAGTAATCTGATTGTCTTCGCCGCGGTCGGCTTTGGTGAGATCAAGCGGCACGGCGACGTCAGGTGACACACCGTGATTCTCGAGATTCAGATTCTTTAGGGTGAACCAACCAACGGTTGGAATGCTCAAGATCGAACCGTCAACCAACATCTGCTTTTCGGTGCCGATAACGGCCCCATATGTTGTAACACCTATGACTTCTCCGAGCCCCAATGCGCGGAAACCTTCGGCGACAATCTCGGCATCCGAACTCGTGCGCTCATCGACCAACAGCGCGATAGGACCGGCGAATGCCCAGGGTGCATCGATACCACTCTCGCCCATGCGGGGCACATGTTTGATATAGGGTTTTCGTGCGAGGAGCGCGAGAAGGCGGTCATGCTCCGAACCACCGGAATTGCCCCTGAGATCGACCAAGAGCGCCTGCCTGGTCTGCGAAATCAACTTGAGGACAGCTTCGAACTGCTCGACAGTTGAAGCTGTGATTTGCTGCATCGAAACATAACCAATCTTCATTTGCGAGAGCTGGTCCACAATTTCACAGGCCCTCTTTTCGCGAGCTCGCAGTCCGAGTTCGCGCTGTTCGTTCACGCTGATTGGTGTTATGACGACGGATCGTGTAATGCCTGAGCGATTGATCAAATCAACCTTCAACTCATCTCCAACGGTACCGATGAGCGGTTGATAGAAATTGGCATTAGCTTCGAGCGGGACACCTGCTATCGACGTAATCTTGTCGAATGGCTTAATCTCGGAGATTTGTCGTGCGGCCGGCGAATCCGAAAGCGTCTCCAAAACTTTTATGTCGGCAGAATTGTCTTCGTAGTCAGGAATTATGCCGAGCAATCCGGTTTCGTACTGGTTGTTCTTGGCGCTCCAGATGTTCAAGTGTGACGCGTTGACCTGGCCGAGCATCTCGCGAATGAGGTCATGAAAATCGACGGTCTCTGTACAGGCTGAGATTCGTGCCAGGTAGACTTCACGCAGGGCCTCCCAATTAGTGCCATGAAGAGTATTGTCGTAGAATCGATCACGTATCGCGCGCCAGACATCATCGAATACTTGCCGAAACTGCGCTCTGCGACTGATCGACCATTCGGCATGATAGGGCAGGCCGTGTACGATGCCGTCCGCGGTATTGACTGAATACAACCGACCACCGGTGTCGCAGAGAAGCAGGTCAGTAGTCTCGCCGCGAAATTGCAGGTGATTTGGCTGGTCAATGACGGTCGTTAGTAACTGGGGACGATTGTCGTCAAGCTGAAGCGTATACAAGCCTTCATCGGAGGTCGCGAAAGCGAAGCGATCCGACGATGCAGAGAGTGTGGCATCCACCACTCTGCCCAAGTCAGTAAGGCGTCGAGCGCGCTTACTGATCGATTCAAAATCGATCGTTACCGGCGAAGTCGTCCGGGACGTGAGTTGCGAAGACGATTCCAGAAACTCAATTCTTTGAGCAGGTGACATTTCTGACAACTGGCGGTCAAGGTATAAATAATACAGATCGCCTTCGTTTAGGTAATAGATGATCCGGCCATCGGCAGAGAAATGCGGCTTTCGAAATCGGCCCGGGACTTCACTGATTTTCTCTACAGAACCGCTTTCACTGTCGCCGATAAATAACTCATTGTCCCAATTTCCATCGCGCTGAGTGAATACGACATAACGACCATCAGGGGACCACGAGAAGTCACCGATTGGATCTTTGTCGGCGATTGTCCTTTCGGTGAGCTTCTTGATGTCGGTGACAACAAGTTGAACTTCCCCCCGAACAAAGGCAATTCTCGATTGTGCTGGAGAAATCAACGGCGATCGCAGCGATTGTCCCGATCGGATAACAGCAGGCGTCGAGATGTCAAGAGTAGATTCCAATCGCAGGCGCTGGGGATCGTTCGAACTGGTGAAGAGGATTGCATTGTTGTCGTCGCTGCGGCCAGTAAAGGCAAGCTGTCGGGAATCCTCTGACCAGAAGAGATCCTGTTCCGTGGCGGGCGACGAGGTTAGACGTCGTTGGCTGCTTCCATCAAAAGCGCGGCAGAAGACCTCACCGCCAATGATGTAAGCAAGCGAATTTCCGTCCGGGGAGATGGCGAATTCAGTTATCCCTGAGTCGGCACTCAGCAATTGCAGGTCATTAGTCTTCTCCGAATTCACGGCATCAACAGGGAGTCTCCGCCCCTGACTTGCCTTGAGATCATACAGGTAAATTTCACCGGCAAGTTCATAAGCAAGGAGTGCCCCATTGGCGGACAAACTGGGGTGGTGAACATCGAGTCGGTGATTCGTTATCTGGACCACTGATCCACCAACGAGATTGCGGCGGAACAGGTTATAATTGCCCGTTGAATCGGACAAATAAACGAGTTCGGCGCTTCCAGGCACAAGAGATCCGCAAATGTCATTGCCGGAGAAGAAAGTCAACTGCTCGATATTGCCCGACTTGAGGTCCTTTGAATAGATGTCGCAGGCTGCGCTGCCTCGATAGTTCTTGCGCCACCATGGAACGGCGCCTCGGGTGAAAATGAGCTTCTCACCATCCGCAGATCTGCTGCCGAGATACGATTCGATTTGTGTAAGTGGTCGCTCGTGTCCGCCTGACAGCGGGACCTCCCAGACTTGTTCGAACATCTGATCACGGCGTGAGTGAAACAGAACTCGTCGGCTGTCCGGTGACCAACCCGAAACCAGGTCGTCCTCCGAATGCCACGTCAATTGAGTCTCAGGTCCGCCAGCTGCCGGAACAACGAATACATCGAAATTACCATTTCGGTCCGAGGCGAAGGCAATGTACTTGCCATCCGGTGACCACGACGGGTAGGAGTCATAGCCGAGATGGACTGTCAGACGTCTTGCTGATCCCCCTTGAGAAGACACCAGCCAAAGATCGCCTTGGTAGCTGAGACAGACTTCTGATCCGTCCGGCGAAGGCGCAGGATGGCGCATTCCGAGTGTCTGGGCCGGTGTTGGCAATGCCGAGATCAGTACGATGATACAGACAGCAACAGCCCTAAACGCTTTAGTTATCAAATCTTGAGCTCCAAACCAGGTCATGCACGGTCAATGCCGGCACCAATTTGACGCGCCAACTTGCCAAATGCAAAGTCTTTTTTCTTATCACACGTTCACTCAATCGGATTCCCATATCAGAACTTGAGTTAGCCGAGATTGTGCAGTTGATTTGTACTTGTTGACACGCCAATACGATCACCTATTTTGTCAACACATCAATGAAATGGTGAGAGCAACGCCAAACAAACGAAGGAATATGCCAATCAAGTTAGAAAAGAACAAATCTGTCCTTTGTGATATGGATGGAGTCATTATCTGGGATAACCGTTTAATCGAAGGCGCCAAGGAGTTCGTCGAGTCGCTGATGGAGCGAAAAACGCCATTCCTCTTTATAACCAATTATCCATCGCTGACGCCGGCGGATTTAAGTCATCGAGTTAAGAAGGCCGGCCTAGAAATCCCGGCGGAGCACTTCTATACTTCGGCGATGGCAACCGCGACATTCCTGCAGAGTCAAGGAGCTGGAGACAAGGTCTTCGTAATCGGCGAGGGCGCGCTAACCCATGCGCTATATGAACAGGGTTTTACGATTACAGATCAAGACCCCGATTTTGTGGTCTTGGGCGAAACACGCTCATACAATTTTGAAATGATCGAAAAGGCGATTCGATTAATCCGGCATGGCGCCCGATTCATCGCAACCAACCCTGATGTCTCTGGGCCTTCGGGTTTTCCGTCTTGCGGAGCCCTTGCCGCTCCAATCGAGAGGGTTACCGGCAAGAAGCCTTTCTACGTAGGCAAGCCCAATCCATACATGATGCGGGCGGCACTGTGGAAGATCAGTGCACATTCGGAAACCACCGTGATGATCGGCGACAATATGGAAACTGACATTATTGCGGGCATTCAATCAGGTCTTGACACCATACTTGTATTGTCTGGAGTCACTCAAGTTGATGATATACAGCAGTATCCATACAGACCAAACTACACTTATGCAAATGTCGGAGAAATAGAGATTATTTAGTGATACCGATTTAGCTACAAAAGGGAATTCAAGTCATCCCCAAAAGGGCTTTGAAATACCGTAAATCCAATCGAAAATACCTTAATTGCGCAAGGCCGGTTTCCTCAACAAAAAATCATCAAAAGACTCCCTTTTTAGGCGGATGGTTGATAAAGTTTGTGAGTTTTTTCACGATACTTAGAAGCAAAACGGAGAAAGATGACATTTCGGTGATACTTTTTTCTTGACTAATTGATGACAGTGGAGTTACATAATCGGGACAAGACAAGAGGACTTTGTGACAGATTTCACATATTCGGATATCAGCAATCCACATTCAAAACATGGAGTAATCACTCAATTACGGGGTTGATATGAATAATTACAGTATTCAACGGACCGCGCGAGTCTTGCTTCTGAGCCTGATAACACTGGGGCTATGCGGCTTGTTGGTGGGAGCGACGCTTGTGGCGTCGGAAAAATCGACCACTGACAATGCTGCGTGTCTTGAGTGTCACCAGGATCAGGGGGACAACCTCACCGGTTCAAGACATGCGCTGACACCAGCGACCGCCAAGGGACTGGCGGTAACTTGTGTCGGTTGTCATGGGGACTGGGAAAAGCACCTTGAGGACCCTGAGGCCAACAAACCTGTCGTGCCCAGTAAGCTGGCGATGTTGGCGCAAGCGAATCTCTGTGCGAGTTGCCATCAAGGCGAGCATCAGACTACAATGGTGACCACCGATCCGCACGGACGCGCCGGCCTTGACTGCGCGACCTGTCATACTGTGCATGGCAACACCAACGAGCAACTGGTGAAGGATGATTCAGAGAATTACTGCGCGACATGCCACACGACGGTCATGGCCCAATTCTCCGCCCGCTCGGCACATCCGCTTCACGAAGGCAGTGTCAAGTGCCAAGACTGCCACTCGATGGGAGATCGCAAAGATATGATGCTGGCGACCGGATTCGACTGGGCCTGCCAGAGCTGTCATTCTGACTATGCCGGTCCGCACGTCTACGAGCATCCGGTGACAATGAACCACGGCGTTGACGGCGGCGGTTGCATTGAATGTCATAGCCCGCACGGCTCGCCGAATGAGAAACTACTGACACAGCCCGAAAATGGGACTTGTCTGCAGTGTCACGGCATGCCAGCGGGACATCGAATCGCCCATTCCGGAATGGCCACCAGAATCGATTGCGTCAACTGCCACACCGATTTTCACGGTTCTAACGATAACCGCCTGTTTCTTGACCCGATGCTGACCTCGACGTTTTACGCCAATTGTTACGCATCTGGCTGTCACGACAACCTGAAGAAGTAAGGAGGGGAATATGAGAGTATTAAGAGTTCTTACACAAACAGCCATTCTCATTGCCGCTCTCTGCTCGTTGTCACTGGCGGCAGCGGGGTCGGGCGATGTCAAGATTGGCTACATCTACCTTGATGAAGAAGGAAACCAGGGTGCTTATCATCCGACGTTCAATCTCTATGAAGGACCCACGGTATCCCTGGATGACTTCCGGTATCGTTTCGATAACGGGATGCTGATACGGGCTGATCTAAACAACATAATATTGAACAACCGTAACCTGAGCGCTTCTTTGGCACAGCCGGGATTGTTTGATCTTAAGCTGGGTCACGATCAGTTCCGCCGCATTTACAATTTTGACGGTACCAGTTTTACGCGCCGTCATCAGGAAAGAGCTTCGCTTAGCGTCCAGCCGATGAAGTATCTCAAGTTGTTCGGCGGACTGTTGATGATGGAGCGAAGCGGCACTACGACTGATCTTTTTGATCCAACGCCGGTCCCGGCCACCGTAGATGTCGACTATAAGCGCAGCTACTACAACGTCGGTGCGCAGGTCAACTATGAAGGGTCAATGATTCTCGGTGAATACCGGGGCGATCAATTCACCGATAATTATGACGCGGCTCGCGACCAGAAGCGAACCGAATATCGTTTCAACGGCTTGATCAGCCTGAAGCAGTATGATTGGATCAAGGTCATTGGCGGATTTCGGCACTATGAAACCGAGTTCGACCAAACCGGATTCATGATCAGCAATAATCGGGGCTACGGCGGCGGCACGTTGGCCCTTCCGCAGAATTTTTCAATAAAATATGTCGGTATTCTGGATCGCACGTCATCGGACTCCGATTTTGTCGCCACCGACAATATGAGCCAGGTCGGCTACGTGTCGTGGGAAAAACCGCAGATGTATGTAGTTACGCTCGGCTACCAGTATGACGTCAACGATGACTTCGAGGACGAGGTGCGCAGTAATTCATTCTACCTTGGCGTCTCGGCCCGTCTGGCCGACGGACTTGATACTCGAGCCGAGTATGGAAATCGCAAGGAAGAGATCGAAGACGGCGTGCGTCTGGTGGGTGATGAGGAACGCGAACGTTTCCGTTACAGCCTTAAGTATCGGACTGACAAGTACGGTACGATTGCCTATAGAATTATGAGTATGATTCGCAAGAACGATCAGCTCGGTACGAAGAGCGATTTCTATCGCTACACGGTCGACGGTAACTTCACCGTTCTTGACTACGGATTCCTGAACGTGGGCTATGCACATGCTCAGGGCACTTATGAGAATCGCGTCGAGAATTTCGAGTTCAGAGATCATCTCGTCTTTGGCGACGTGACCTCGAAGGAATATCGCGGAGTGACGCTCGGATTAGGCGCTCAGTACTATCGAAGCCAGCGCGATCTCGATGTCGAACATTTCAATATTACGGCGAAGGCGGTTTATCGCTTCTATCAGGACTATCGTCTGGAAGCGAAGTACAGCGCCTACAACTTTGATGATTTACTGGTGTGGGACGAGTACTACACCGCGAATATGATAGAAGTTAATTTGGTTAGAGGAATATCGTTCTAGAGGAGGTTAAGAATGAAAACCCTGAACGCATTAATCATCGTCGCCTTAGTCGCGATGCTGGCGCTGGTCGCAGGATGCGAGCGCAAAATTGTTAACGAAATAGCCAACAACGACCAAAGTCTCAATGGCTGCTTTGCCTGTCACGGCGAAACCAGCTTTGACGGCGCATTGCTGCAGGCGAGAGGCGAATGGGAAAATTCGCTGCACGCTTCCGGTACGAGCGTAGACTACACGAACCGCCCGGGTTCGGATTGCCAGCAGTGCCACAACCATCAAGGTTACCTTGATTGGATCGGTACCGGAGAAGAGGACAGTTTATCGCAGTCTACTGTCAGTGCAATTCATTGTTTCACCTGCCATGCTCCGCATGAAAGAGGCGATTTGTCACTGCGCACGACAGAGCCTTACACTTTGAAAAACGGCGTTGTCTTCGATCACGGCAGTGCGAATTTGTGCGTCACTTGCCACCATTCGCGCACGAATCTGCTGACCGACCTTGGAACAGCTGAGACAAAGAAGCTTTCGAATCGTTTTGGCCCACATCATGGACCGCAAGGTGACATGTTGCAGGGGACTCACGGTTTTGAGGGACTACCCGGATTCCAAAAAGCATCCACTAATCACGCAGAAATCGTGACTGATGGATGCATTGGTTGTCATATGGGCGACCCCACGCAGCACGACGGATACAACGTAGGTGGTCACAGTTTCAATATGCGGTTTGAATCGCACGATGGAACTGAATACACTCTTGTTGGTACTTGTGCAACAATAGGTTGTCACAATGATGCCGACGAATACGGCGGAAAGACATCCTTCGATGGGTGGATTGATCGTGATGTGAATGGCGACGGTGTGACTGAAGGAATTCAAACGGAATTCGACAAACTTCATGATTCACTTGGTGTGCTACTCGCTCCAGTCATTGACCAATCGACAGGCTTGTTCAAGGCCAAGACCATTACGCGACTTCAGGCGGGTGCCGCATACAATTATGCCATTTACAACGAAGACCGCTCACACGGCGTGCACAATGCGGAGTATTTTGAGGCACTTCTCAAGAGCTCTATTGCATACTTGAATGCAAATCCGATCGTCTTGATCGATTAGTGATATTTCGAACGCGAGAGTTCATCTGAACTCTTGGATTGTTGCAGCTATACCTTCGGGCTCCACAGGGGCCCGGAGGTTTTTTTGTTGGTTGCAGTTGAGTCGAGTAGGTCGGAATCCCCCGCCAAGAGGATGACTTGTCTCAAACGTCGCATTCGAGGAGGTTCCGACAATGCGATATCGAAGAATAGGGGACCCGTGGCACACGAGGGGAGGCTGTCCCATAAGTTCAGTTGAGCGAGAGTGCTCCACTATATGTTGTGGTTGAGTTGCGGTCCCACAGCAAGCTGTGGGCGCCCAACTCAAACTCAACTTGTGGGACAACCTCAGGGCGTGTGCCACGCACAGAATGCACGGGACCACACGAATAAATTCGCGTCTACAAATTCCTGGATGTCGTGTGCGGTCGATGTCTACGTCGATCGCATCAACCACTTTTGCTTGAGTCAAGACATACTCTCGGCGGATGTGGACATCTGCCGAACACATAATGCTACGTGAAAACAGCTCGTTGAATACCTCGTCGCCGAAACGATCCAATGCTTTCAACAGCCCCTAAGCTCTGGACGACTGGCCGCGTGAGCTTCCCCGAAAAGTTCATGGCAAGTGATCTTTGATCTCCTGTCGAAGTTACGACTCAATTCTGACACGGGGCCGGACCACCGCCGAAAATATACAAGAGTAAGAATACTACGTCCGAGATGTTAACCGAGCCGCTGCAATTGGCGTCACCTGTACTGAGTGGAAGGGGAACCGGTCCCCCTGCGAAAATATACGAGATAACATAGACGCAGTCCGTTGTCGAAATCGAGCCATCAGCATCCGCGTCTCCAGCAAGATTCTGTTGACGGTACTTGATCGTCGAGGCTGTTAATCCCGTCGATCGGCTCACCGTTCCTGTAACGAGGAGATCGCCGGAGCCATCGATTCCCATACTCGCAACGCGGTCTGCGCCTCCCCTAAGGGAATCATCTGCCGCATGATAGACATGCTCCCAGGCAACCAGCCCTTCGCTCGTCAGTTTGCGGGTATAGTAATCGATTCCTGTCTCCAGATGCCCCGCGTTGCTAGCCTCACCGCTCACGATCACACTGCCTTGGGAATCGGCAACCATGCAATGGGCTTCGCCGAGAATGTTGGCTGATGGAACTGATACCCAGAGCCGACTGCCGTCAGGAGAATACTTGGCAACGAGGTATCGATTTCCGGTGACGAAGATATTCCTATCAGCGTCTACCGCCAAAGCCGTTCCGGTCGCGAAGACTCCCTCGAGTTTACCGTAGATCCGGGCCCATAACTCGGTGCCGGCAGCAGTGTATTTGACAACTACAATATTGCTGCCTGAACCAGCCGGCCTACTCGAGCCGACTACGCAGATGTCTCCATAGTCATCAATGGCAATTCCACTGCCATAGTCGGCAGCTTCGCTGTCATATCGTCTTTCCCAGAGGAGCGATCCTTGAGAATCGTACTTCAACAATACTATGTCCAGACTTGCTGTCCCGCTGTAGGTCGTCCCCACCACATAGATGTTGCCCGCCGAATCGGTCGCCAGCGCGTTACCGCGGTCCAGTCCGTTGCCACCACCGTTATAGACCCGGACCCAGGCCGTGTCGCCATTCGGGAGGTACTTGATCAGGTAAAGGTTGGTGAGCGCCATTCCCGTGATGTACGGATTACCGGACCGATCCAGAATCATGTCCGTGACTTCGATTGTCGAAAAAGAGGCGCCGTCATGGAAGCTTCTTGTCCACAGTGTGTCCCCAGAAGCGCTATACTTGACGAGACCAAATGCGTAGGCAGAACCTTGTTGCGGGCATTCCATCCTGCCGGCAACGTAGACATCACCACTCTGATCACTCACGACGTCCGCTGCGAGTGTCGCCCGGCAGCCATCGCCACTGTGTGTCAGAGCTCGGGCCCAGATGATATTTCCATTATTGCCGATCTTCGAAGTGTAGTACGCCGTTGTATCATCAGCAATCGTCTCAGATCCCCAGGAAACGTATACATTACCGGACGCGTCAAGAAAGTGCTTCGCCTCAATGAAACTACTACCAAAGGTCGCCTGGACATCACGCACCCACACAGTGTCGACCGAGGTCGCTCCAGCGGTTGCGACAAACACAAGAAGCATCATGAGGATTCTTATGAGCATATCACCTCCGATTGTGTTTATATGATAATAATGTAAGAGGCAGACTTCAGACCTAAGATAATCTATACAGTGCGGCGCAAGAGTCAAGGACTATCGCGTAATGACGAGACTCGAAGGCGCGGTGTTAGGAGCAAGAGGCTCCGGACCTACTAACCGCAGGCGTCCGCGGGTACAGAATTACGCGACGGAACGTCGCGTCTACAACTTCGGGCGACCATACGTCGCCCCTACGGAATCTGTCGCGCAGTCGCTAATATCAAATTCCAGGCGGAATCGACATCGGCCTGCGTAACCTGCGTCTGAGCAATGACCATGCGCAGCGTGTAGACGCCATTCAATTTGGTGTGAGTGATGTAGATCTTGCCTGTTGCGTTCACGGCCTCCAGTAACCGCTCATTGATGGCATTCAGCTTTTCGAGGTTGTTGACGCCCTTTGGATGAAAGCGAAAACAGAGCAGATTCAGCGACAGCGGCGCGAGAAGTTCGAAATCGCCGGACGCCTCGATCTTCTTCTTCAAAATGGAGGCGAGACTCAGGTGATGGCGAATCAGTTTCTGTAATCCTTCAACGCCATAGCTGCGAATGACGAACCAGAGCTTGAGCGCGCGGAAGCGGCGGCCAAGTTGAAGTCCCCAATCGCGGTAGTTGTTGACGCGGTCACCCTCGGCAGTCTTGAGGTACTCGGGCAGAATTTCAAAAGTACGAACCAACGCCTCGGTGTCCTTCACGAAGTAAGCCGAACAGTCGAAATTAGTGAACATCCACTTGTGCGGATTGAACACAAATGAATCGGCCAGCTCGATACCATTGCTCATCCAACGCATTTCCGGCAATATCAACGCCGTTCCGGCAAAGGCGGCATCGACATGCAACCAGACCTGGTGGCGCTGACAAATCTCGGCAATTGGACGCAGCGGATCGATTGCTGTCGACCCAGTCGTACCGATGGTCGCAACGACGGCGACAGGCTTAACGCCGGCGGCGAGGTCGGTTTCGATTGCAAAATCTAAATCCTCCGGAAGCATGGCGAAATCGCAATCAACCGCGATTTTGCGGAGGCTCTTTTTGCCGAATCCGGCAATCTTCGCAGCCTTCTCGATGGAGGAATGCGTCTCCGATGAACAGTAAAGAGAAAATTTGGTATCTGAATCAAATCCACGGTCATTAACGGCGAAGCTGGACACTTTTTCGCGCGCCGTCAGAATGGCGCAAAGCGTGGCGGTCGAAGCGGTATCTTGAATAACTCCGGTGAAACTGGCGGGCAGTCCGATCATCATGCCGAGCCACGACATGACGCGTTCCTCCAGTTCCGTCGCGGCCGGCGAGGTCTGCCAGCTCATGCATTGCGCGGCGAGAGTGGAAGTCAGCATTTCCGCCAGGAGCGAAGGCGGGCTTGAATTGGCAGGGAAATAAGCGAAGAAGCCCGGATGTTGCCAGTGGGTCATGCCGGGAATGATTGTCCGCTCGAAGTCGGTGAAGATATCCTGAAACGGCTCTCCTTGAAGCGGCGGATCCGACGGAAGTTGATTGAGAATCTCCCTGGGTTTCGTCTGTGCTTTGACTGGGAAGTCGCGAACATGCGCAAGATAGTCGGCCATCCAGTCGACCAGTTCGTGAGCGTTCTTGCGGAATTCATCGTGGTTCATACTTGTCTCGATTTGAGTCTGCCGGATTAATTTATAATGAATTCTCCGTGATGAGCCTAAATCTATTGAAGGAAAGTCGATAAAAGACTTATAATATTTCGGGTGGGGCTGTAACAGAGCTGGAACTGATGACTGATTTCGAAAGACATCTTCGCGACTATTTCCCGTTTGGACTTCCAGTATCTGCAGCAAGCGGCAATTGGTTGGGGCTGGTCTCGATTATTCGCGAGTCGGGTTCGCATTCGCCGTCTGACACGCAATTGGTGCGTCAGCTCGCGGCGCGGTTCAATACACAGTGCTCTTCAAATGCTCCTGCTCTTCATCCGATTTCGCCCGGCCAGCTGATTACTGCGGCGATGATAGTCGAGCTCTTGCGTTATGTGGCTTTAATATACTGCCATGGGCAAAACCCGGGTTCGCTTGCGAAAGGAATGAGTTGGACCGCAAAGCAAAAAGGCACAGAGCTGATTGCAAAATCAATCGAGGCATTTGTAGATTTGTTCCCGCCTCGCCAGGTCTTGCTTGAAACAGAAAATCAATCGGTCTTTCTCGAAGGCAAATCGGAGATTGCGCCGCGCCGCGAACAGGTGGCGATAGAGTCGATACTTTTGATGCTCGCGGTGATCAATCCGGCATTCAAGCCATTCCGGGCACTCTATGATGACAGCCAGCTTCGGCAGACTGCGCCCTATCGCGAATTGGTCGATTCGCTGGCCGATTATTTTGAGACTCAGCCGCCAGTAGCAGAGATCGGAGCCAGCCTGTTCAGGACCCTCCTGGCGCCAATGGAGGACTCTCCGGATTCGCTCGAAGGGCAGTTGGAGTTTATCCGCAAACATTGGGCCAAGATACTTCCGGCGGCATTGCTCGAGAAGATACTGCTGATTGGCGATGTCTTGCGCGAGGAGCGGTATGGGCGCGGATTCAGCCAAGGGTCTACCGAAGTTCTTCAATTCGGCAAGTCGGGAGCTATCGATCTTGGCTATCCTGAGGTTGAAGCCTTCAGCCACGATGCCGACTGGATGTCCAACGTCGTGTTGATTGCTAAGAGCACCTATGTCTGGCTTGATCAGTTATCCAAAAAGTATCAACGACCAATTCATCATCTGAACGACATTCCAGACGAAGAATTGGACCGCCTTGGTCGCTGGGGCTTCACCGGCCTGTGGTTGATCGGAGTCTGGGAGCGTTCGCGTGCCTCAGAGACTATCAAGCAAATCATGGGTAATCCAGAGGCCATGGCCTCGGCATATTCGCTGTACGACTACAACATAGCCACCGATCTCGGTGGCGATGCCGCATACGAAAATCTGAAGGAGCGCGCCTGGAAGCGCGGAATTCGCCTGTCAGCGGATATGGTTCCGAACCACATGGGGATTTTTTCGCGCTGGGTAGTGGAACATCCACACTGGTTTATTCAAATGTCCTACCCGCCGTTTCCGGTCTATCAGTTCACGGGAACGAATCTTTCAGATGATCCGCGCGTTGTGCTGCAAATCGAGGATGGCTATTGGCAACACCGGGACGCCGCGGTTGTTTTCAAACGTATTGACGCTTTTACCGGCGAAGTCCGCTACATCTATCACGGCAATGACGGCACCAACATGCCCTGGAACGATACGGCGCAGTTGAATTTCCTGCTGCCGGAAGTCAGGGAGGCGGTGATCCAGACGATTCTGCATGTGGCTCGGAAGTTTCCGATCATACGATTTGACGCCGCCATGACTTTGGCGAAGCGTCACTACCAACGCCTTTGGTATCCGCAGCCCGGAGACGGAGGAGCCATTCCTTCACGAGCCGAATGCGGCCTGATCAAGGATGACTTTGACGCCCGAATCCCCAAGGAATTCTGGCGAGAGGTTGTCGATCGGATCAAGGAAGAACTGCCTGAGACGCTCTTGCTGGCTGAAGCCTTCTGGCTAATGGAGGGTTATTTCGTGCGGACGCTCGGAATGCACCGGGTTTACAACAGCGCCTTCATGAACATGCTCAAGATGGAGGAGAATTCCAAGTACCGGCAAACAATCAAGAACGTACTGGAATTTAGTCCGGAGGTTTTGAAGCGTTTCGTGAATTTCATGAACAACCCCGACGAGCGCACGGCGGTTGAACAATTTGGCAAGGGTGACAAATATTTCGGAGTCGCCATGATGCTGGTGACAATGCCCGGACTCCCCATGATCGGACACGGCCAAGTCGAGGGCTACGCCGAAAAGTATGGCATGGAATATCGCCGCGCTTACTGGGACGAACAAGTTGATGAGGACATGGTGCGGCGTCACGAGGCGGAAATCTTTCCTCTGATGCGCAAGCGTCATCTCTTTTCCGGGGCGACGAATTTCGCACTCTATGACTTCCGCACTCCGGAGGGCTGGGTCGACGAAAACGTATTCGCTTTCTCGAATCGCGCCGGAGCCGAGCGTGCAGTGATCATTTATAACAACGCCTACAACTCAACCAAGGGCTGGGTGCAAACCTCGACGGCAATCAATATTGCCTCAGCCGATAATCCGCACCTGGTGCGCAAGTCTCTCACTGAGTCGCTTGAACTTCGCACTGGAGAGGCCGACATCTACATCTTTCGTGACTACCGTACTCAACTGGAGTATGTCCGTTCTGGTCAGCAGATCGCTGCCGGAGGGGTGTTCGCAGAACTGAGCGGCTACCAGTACCAGGCATTTCTTGATTGGCGCGAAATATACGATAACGACGGCTCGTGGCGCCGGTTGATGCATGTACTCAATGGCGCTGGATCCCACAATATCGATGATGCACACCGGGAGTTGAAACTGCAGCCGATACTTGCACCGCTGCGGGCAATTGTCAATGCCGGGTCATTGGAGGCCCTGACAGAGAAGACGGTCACCGACGACCTAAGTGGATTCTTGATTACGGATGGAGTGGTCGCGGCAGTCAATGACTTTCTGGGAGGCAGCGTCATCAAGACGGCAAGGCTTCGAAATTCTCCTGAAGCAGAGGTTGAGAGGGTATTGCAGTCGATCCATTCGGTGGCAAACGACACGGAGATTTCGGCTGATTGGGTCGATTTCATTTCTGAGGGCACGACCTTAGCACCAGTACTTGTGGCTGGGGTCTTAGAGCAAATGTGCTGCCTAAAAAAGAGTGATGACCAGAGAGTCTACCTCGAGATTGCCTTTGATCGGCTCGAGAACTGGCACCTGCGCAAGACAATTGCCGATGTCTTTGCGGAACATCAACGCGACGAATATCGAGGATATCTGGATAGTCTGCTGGTTGCGGTGCTCGTGACCTCTGAGAACATCGTCACAATTGACGGCTCGATTCCAGATTGGTTTTTCGACAATCCTTACCTCAAGCGGCTGTTGTCCGTGAATGTTCACAAAGAAATCGAGTGGTTCAGCAAGGAAGGCTGGGAACGGCTTATTCGCGCCTACAGTTTGCAAGCCCACCTAATGTCGCAAACAGCGTCGGTGGGTGTTAGCGTAATCCGCCTGCACAAGCGAGCTCGCCACCTAATCGCAATGGGCGAACAATCGAGCTACCAATATCTCCGGCTCAGAAACCTGCTTGGCGACAGGTCGACAGCAAAAACGAAAGGTTCGAATTAGCCATTCGATTCCCGCGCCAGTAATTCAAACTTCTCCATTGCCGCATTCGCAATCAGGCTGACCGCCTGATCGACGGAAATCCAATCGCTGTTAATAGTCAAGTCATAATAGCGTGGGTCATCGATTGACTTGTTGACCAATTTGTGCACGAACTCGGCGCGCTCATGGTCAAACTTGTCAATTGCCTTGGCGGCTTCGGCCTCGCTGAGCTTCTCTTGCTCGACGAGATTTCGAATGCGCATTTCTTTGGAACCAACGACTCTAACATGCAAGCCGCGACTGGGGCCGATAATGAAATTGGCCGCCCGGCCCACAACCACAATTCCTCCGAGCCTCGAAACACTGAAGATTATTTCGAGAAGATGGCGAGCGTAGTCGTTGAGATCGACCAGTTTTCCCGTAACAATCGACTCGAACCACAACTCCATTTGTGAGCGGGTGTGTTCGTCGAGCGATTCGACGATGCGGCGTTTGTATCCGCTGGTCTCACAGATGCGGTCAATGATGTCCTTGTGCAAAAGTGTGTAGTTGAACCGGTAGGCAATGCGCTCGGCAATTTGGGTGCCGTGCGAGCCGCGCTGACGAGATACCGTGATTAGTGGTTTGGGCAGATGAATTGAACGCGACAGTCCGTGGTGAGCCTCTTCAAGGCTCTTCTGCAACTCCCAACGCCTGATTTGCCGGTCGATGATTGTTTCGATGGAAGTCATAGTGCACCTCCTTCTTTCGGATCCAATATATTAGATTTGACGAGATCGTCAACTATAGTGTCGACGCTTCACATAACTGGAGCGTGTAATGGAATCTCCCAGATCAGAATTGTCTCCGGAAAGACTCAGGCGAAGTGTCGTTGTCGGCGTTCGAGAAGCAGGATGGACCTTCCTTGTGGCGCTTCCTTCGTAATTCGTCTTTGCCGAATAATCGCGCCAATAGCGCCATGGGAGTCAAGACGAAATAGTAAATGATGCCGATGGCAATAGGGGAGACGATCAATGACAAAACGAACGTCAACCCCATCCACACGAGGTAGACCCATCGGCCAATGATAGCGACTGAATGGCAGGCGAGCCCAAGCAGTGAACCGGTGACGCCGACAACCATACCAAAGGCGGTATTTCCCCAAATCACAAGTATGATGCAGGCGACAACTGAGGCAATTATGAGCGTATTCGCGAAATAACGTAGTTCGTGTCGACTGGGCTGCCAATTGATCCTTGCAAGCATAACTCAGTCCACTCCGAATCTGGCGCGATATTCGGCAGCGCCCGGAAACGGAGGTTGTTCAGATTTGAGCAATACGATATTCTCCAGCACCAACATATCCATATCCGTGAACATGAAGCATCGATAAGCTTCCTCGGGAGTGTTGACAATCGGTTCGCCGCGGATATTGAAGCTCGTGTTCACGATCACGCCACAGCCGGTACGGTCTCTGAAGGCCTTGATGATATCGTAGAAATGGCCGTTGCGCTCTCTGGTGACAGTTTGCAGGCGTCCACTGTAATCGATATGGGTCACGGCCGGAATGCTCGACCTGATCGTCTTGAGCCGGTCGATGCCCGTCAACTCCGCTTCGCAAGGCGACGGCGCCGTGCAAATCGCCTGATTTATCGGTTCGACGAGCGTCATGTAGGGGCTTGAGAAATTGCCCTCGAAATACTCGGAGACGTCCTCCTGAAGAACCGCCGGAGCAAATGGCCGAAACGACTCGCGGAACTTGATCTTGAGGTTGAGCCGAGATTGCGTCAGGGGCGAACGAGCATCAGCAAGGATGCTGCGCGCACCCAATGCGCGCGGGCCGTATTCCATGCGTCCTTGCACCAGGCCAACGACGAGCTGCCGGTCGAGCGCTTCGGCGATGTGGAGGGCAGTATCTTGGTAGCTTAGTTGGGAGAATTTTGCACCGACGCTGTCGAGATACCGTTTAATTTCATCGCCTGAGTGCGCAGGACCGAGAAAACTGCCCTTTTGATTGTCGTCCGGATTCGCCGTGCGGCCGTTGTCGAGATGCAAGTGCCAGGTTGCCAACGCCGCGCCCAGCGCACCGCCGGCATCTCCGGCAGCGGGTTGAATCCAGATGTCATCGAATATCCCGGAGCGTCGAATCAGGCCGTTGGCGGCTGAGTTCAGCGCCACTCCTCCGGCAAGGCAGAGCTTCGATTCACCGGTCAATTCGCGAGCGTGGCGGGCGAGCTTGAGCATGATCTGATTGGTGACCTCCTGGATCGAGGCTGCGATGTCCAGGTGTTTTTCGTTGAACGGTTCATCGGGCTGTTTCGGTTTCAGGCCGAACAGGTTGTGAAATTTCCTCGAAGTCATCTTCAGACCACTACAGTAATTGAAGTAGCTCATGTCCATCCAAAACGAGCCGTCGTCCTTGACGTCGATCAGCTTCTCAAGAATCAGCCCGCTGTACTTAGGTTGGCCGTATGGTGCGAGGCCCATGAGCTTGTATTCGCCGGAGTTGACGGTGAATCCCAGATAGTACGTGAACGCCGAATAGAGCAACCCCAGCGAATGGGGGAAACGAATTTCCTTCATGATCTCGATTTTCTTGCCGTTGCCTTTGCCAATCGTGGTCGTGCTCCATTCGCCGACGCCGTCGATGGTCAGAATCGCGGCGCGTTCAAACGCCGAGGGGTAAAACGCCGAGGCCGCGTGCGACAGGTGATGCTGAGAGAACAACACTTCTCCCTTGAAGTCGCTGCCCAAGCCGTGCTTGATCTCCCGCGGGATGTGCAATTTGTGATGCAGCCAGAGCGGCAGTGCCTTTCCAAAGGAGCGAATGCCGCGCGGCGCGTAGGCGAGATAGGTCTCCATCAGGCGCTCGAAGGTCAGAAGCGGTTTGTCATAATAGCAGACGATATCGACATCCGCTGCGGTGATTGAGGCCTCACGCAGGCAATAGGCAATCGCACCAGCCGGAAAGCGGGCATCGTGCTTAACGCGGCTGAAGCGTTCTTCGTGGGCGGCGGCGATGATGTTACCGTCCTGGACAAGACAGGCTGCTGAGTCATGATAGAAGGCAGAGATGCCAACAATGTTCATTGAGGAAGTATACGAGGAAAGGGCCTATCGTCAAAGCGTTCCCGCGACCTAACGGCGTACTCCAACAAGCAGAGTGTAGTCGGCACGCTCCGGACCAAGCTCATGGTTTCTCACTTCTGGTACAAATCCCGCGGCAGACATCATTTCACGCCAAGTATCCCGAGGAAACAAGCCAAGTATGTGGCGATCAAATTCGATCCTTAGCTCTCCGGAATTGTGTATTAAAAACACCATGACGCACTCCGTCGTTGTGTCGTTCGGATCGAGATCATAATGGTACTCAAGGTAGGTCACTCGTGTCGATCCATCAGCCCTTGAAGAAGAGAAGATATGGGGCTGTATCGCGAATGTCTCTTTGAAATGGTCTGGAGCAAAGATGGCCACTCCGCCTTGTTTGAGGTGATAGGCAGCTGTAACAAGTACTGCTCGAAGATCGGACTCGGTGAGCATATGGCTGATGGCATCATGAATGAGTATCGCGTCAAACTTTTCTTCCAAGCGCACCGAACGCATATCGCCGATCAGAAACTTGACGCTCGGATTTAGTGCCTTCGCGTGCTCGATCATTCTTTCCGATATGTCGACAGCGACAACATCATGGTCTGCGGCAAAGTGCGATAGATTATGTCCACCGCCGACTCCGAGTTCGAGCAGTCGATGTCGCCCCTCTCCAAGCTTCTCCCGCAGAATCGTCTGCCAGTGTCCGGCCTCTTCGGCGTACTCCTGAGGATCACTGACAAAGGGCCAGAGATTGCACAGGTCACTGTATAGCCTGCCGAGTGGGATGTCTGCTGAATTCATGTAGTCTTCCTCTTGAAGTCAACGGCTGTTACGATCATCCAATATCCTCTCGTCGGATATCAAAAAAACGTCCCCGCTCTCGCAGGGACGTTCTCGCTCAAATCCATGAGCAACACACTTGCAGTTGTAACTACTTCTTTGGCGGAATGATCGCGTCCTTGCAAGCTTTGGCGACGCGGAATTTGACCACGGTCTTGGCCGGGATCTTGATGCTTTCGCCGGTCTGCGGATTGCGGCCCATGCGGGCTTTGCGCGCAGACTTTACCAGCTTACCGAAACCGGGAAGCGTGAATTCGCCGGCCTTCTTGGTCTCGGCAACGGCAGTGGCATGCAGGGTGTCAAAGAAACGACCGACTTCAACTTTGGTCATGCCGGTCTTGTCGGCAAGCGCTCCAATAAGCTGCGCTTTGGTCAACGGCTTGTTCGCCATTTTTCCTCCCACGATTGGGTTTAATCAATATTGACAGGGATCAAATCGGCCTAATGACGTTTTCACCCTGTATTATCAGTGTTTGCGAGGACTTTGATAATCATATCCCTCAAATCGCGCAATATAAAACTTTTTAATTCTATATCTTTTTTTAGCGGTCGAAACGCTGGTGGGGTCGATTTTGACCCTTAAAACTGCACTCGAAACGGGGTAGTGCTTCTCGCCTTTGCGGGCCGCTACATAATACGGTTCAGCACCTCGCGCATACCTTCGGTAATGAATCCCTGGCGGGTTATGGTCTGGGGCAAGATACCCCACCAGGCATTTCCCTCAATGATTACGGGCCCTTGGGGGGTGATGGCAATATCAAAGCCCAACGAGCGGAGTTGCGGTAAACGCAGTTGCGCTTCGCGGGCGAGCGCAATGGCCTCAGCAAAATGGGGTAGTTTGACCCCCGCTATCTGGGCTCCCGTGTCCGGGTGGCGGTCGATGAATTCCAGTTTCGATGGCGAATACTTGACGAGAGGGCCGATAGTGCCGTCTGCATCAATATTTGCCATCATGGCGCCCTTGTCAACGTTGTCGACCATCGTATTACCCAGCCCGAACTTTATGATACGTCCGATGATTTCGATTTCGCCGGCCTGGTTAACGAAGGTCATTACCCTGATCGTGTTGGTGCAACTCGGATTGATTTGGTCAAGTGCCGGATGTTGCTTGATCCGCTCCTGAAGCAAGATGCATTCGCGTTGGTGCGGCAGACCTGTTTGGAACCCTTGAACCATTAGCTGATAGAGTCCCTCATAGCTGTACACGGTTTCGCTGCCGCTAAAGAAGCGGTCGCCCTGGCGGGAGCTAATCACCGTGACGCCCCGCCCTTTTGCTCCACCGGCCGGCTTGATCACAAATTCGCGCAAATTGTGTTCGTCGAGAACGCGCTTCAAATCTTCAACAGACCGAAACGATTTGCAGTCAGGTGTGTAGCCGAAGTCGGGGTCGAAGAGTCCGTAACTGCGTGGAGTTGGAATTCCGAAAGTCCCCATAAACTGCGAGAAAGCGAATTTCTGCAAAATACCGCGTGAAGGCATGGGATTAAGCTGACTGTTAAGAATGCAGGCTTGATTATAGCTCAGAAAACGCTCTTTGTCGGCCAAAGTCAGCTTGGGGTCGGAAAGGTGATTGTCGTTGTACTCATATGGTTCGAGTCGATTC
The DNA here is from genome assembly GCA_964552775.1 of uncultured Ignavibacteria bacterium. GTDB lineage: Bacteria > Zixibacteria > MSB-5A5 > CAIYYT01 > CAIYYT01 > JADJGC01. The sequence continues at coordinate 118,183 of CAZKIH010000008.1, forward strand.
AATTTGAAGAGATGCCGGGCGTCGGCGCATTGAAATCGATAACTGACACCATAGGTTTTGCGTGTGGGTGCGCAGTCCCTATAAAGGTCATAGCGGAATTTGAAAGGCGTGAAGACGCTCACTGGCAAAACCTCTAAATCATAATTGGCGAATTATGATTCACCCTCCGTTATTCAACAAGAGAAAAAGCATGGCCAAGCCCCGTCCACTGGGTTTAAGCAATTGCAGTCTGCAGGGGAATCCTCTACATTTGGTCATGGCCTGTTTCGGCGTGTTGGCGTCATTGTGATTTGGCATTTCCCGATTCCAATCCAGCTCTGGGTGATTGCCGTCTTGTTGACGGTGATTCTCTTCATTCCGCGACTGCGCGAGCTGATTCTTGGTTCGTGGATTAGTTGGGCGGTAGTTGCTTTCCTTTTCATAGCTGGATCTCTATTGATTCCATCGCAAAATCACTTGCTTGGCGATGGCTTAACTCATCTTGGCAATCCGGAGCGGACGATCGCCAGTACCGAGCCGCTCGATATTCTTGTTCACCACCTGGTCTATAAGATTACAGGCTCGTCGCTGTGGAGCTATCGAGTTGTTGCATTCGTCTGCGGCCTGTTCTACCTGTCGGGAATCACACTGTTGCTGAGGCGTTCAGACAATCGTCTTGAGCAGGCGATCATCGCCCTGGCTTTCATGGCCACCGGCACAATTCAGTTCTATTTCGGCTACGTGGAAAGCTACACGTTGCTGCACGTGTTTACTTTGTTCTTCATCGTATTCAGTTGGCGAGATCTTGAGCGCGACACAATTTCGCTGGTTCCTCTGCTATTTTTCGGTCTGGCGTTGGCCTCCCACTTCTCGGCAATTTCGCTCCTGCCTGCCGTCGTGTACTTGTACCGCAAGCGACTTGGAAGCGGTATTTGGTGGTTGGCGGCCGGTGTTTTGCTTGCCGGTTTTGTGGTTGGCAGGAGCGTGAATCTCTCGAAAATTCTCGTTCCATTTTGGCAGACGGAGTTTTCTGCCTATTCGCTCCTTTCTTTGAACCATCTACGCGACCTGGCGAATATTCTCTTACTCTCGGGGCCGACCTTCGTTCTTGTCGCCTGGCCCGGAGGAATTGACCGTCGTCAACGCCTGACTCTCTTTGCATTAGCCGGGACTCTCGGGTTTGCCGTGCTTGTTGATCCCAAGATAGGCGCCTTTCGCGATTGGGATCTGCTCTCGATCTTTGCGTTGCCTTTGGCGGCACTGGTTGCACTCCGAGCCCCTCGTCACAAAGCTGCGGTTGCTCTATTGGTAGCTGTGATCGTCCTACGCGTTGTGCCATGGCTGTTGTTCAACAACCAGCCGCAGTATGAATATGTGAAGGCGCAAGTCAATGCCGACCTCCACTATTCGGCACAATATGACAAAGGTCAACGGCTGGAGAGTTGGGGCTTGATTCTGGAGCGAATTGGCGACGATCTGGGAGCGGAAGATGCCTGGACCAAACGGTTGGAAATTGTGAGCAACGATGTAAGCACTCTCACTATGATTGCGCCACTGCAACTTCGGCTGAAGAAGTATGATCAAGCATATCGCTACTATGAACAACTGGCTCATTCCGATCGCAGCAGCGTTGAGTATGTATATCAGGCTGCTTACTCAGCTTTCGCTGCCGGGAAGCTGCAGGATGGCATCATGATGTTTCAGGAACTCCCTGAAGACAGTCTCAGCGACCCGAGGTTTTCGTCGCTGTACGCGGCACTGCTTTCTGCGCAGGGAAATCACACCGAAGCAATGGAGATTCTCAAGTACAATACCACGGTTGTGGGCGGAGCGCCGCTACTGCGTGCGCTTGCACAGAGCGCTGTTGCTGAGGGGGATGACGATGTTGCTCGCGTCTTGAACAACAAGGCTGCCGAATTCGATTCTATCGATGCTGCAGGGCGAGCACACAGAGACTCCCTTTTCCGGCGATGACAACAGATTGCACCTAAGCGCTTGACTTCCCTGCCCCCGAGCAATTGCTTGCCAATATGCCGGCAAATCTAACACCCCCATACAAGAAAGCGGAACAACGATACCGCGAAGCAACGGACGATCAAGAGAGATTGGCCTGTTTGCAGGAGATGCTCAAGGTAATCCCCAAGCACAAGGGCACCGAGAAGATCCAGGCAGAGATCAAGGCCAAGATTGCTAAGGTCAAGAATGCGCCGAAGCAAAAGAGCGGAGGGGCATCCAAGCAAAAGGCGTATGATAATATCCCTCGCGAGGGAGCCGCGCAGATTCCATTGGTGGGACCTCCAAATTGCGGCAAATCGCAGTTTCTGACCTCCGTCAGTCATGCTCATCCGGACGTTGCGGACTATCCCTTTACGACCCGTGAGCCCTCGGCGGGCATGATGTTCTGGGAGAATGTGAGATTCCAGTTGATCGACCTGCCGCCGGTAGCAGCGGAGTCCTATGAGGGTTGGATGACATCAATCCTCTTTCGCGCGGACGCCGTTTTCCTATTTGCGGATCTTTCTTCGGACGGGCTGATTGAAGAGCTCGAATCGGTGTTGTCGTTTCTCAAGGATCATCGAATCAGTCTTTGCGCACCGGAGCATGAGGTGAATGATGAGGACTATTCTCTCGATGAAGTTGTCAAGAAAACCTTCCTGCTTGCCAACAAGTGTGACCGCGACGAAGATGACATTCGGTTGGGGTTTCTGCGCGAAGAATTCGGCACTCGCTTCCCCATTTATCAAATCAACTCTCTCAGCAAGGAAGGCATCGGGCAACTCGAGAGCGATCTGTTCAGAGTGCTGAATCTACTGAGAGTCTACACGAAAACCCCGGGCCACGAGGCCGATCGGGCTGATCCGGTCGTTCTGCACATCGGCGCCACGGTTGAGGATGCGGCATACAGTATTCACAAGGATTTTGCGGAGAAGCTTCAATTCGCCAAGATTTGGGGATTAGGGAAGCACGATGGCCAGCGTGTTCACAAGGAGTTCGTTCTCAGTGACGGCGATGTGCTGGAATTTCACATCTAAGCTGTCAAACTGATTCAGAATCACACGATTCTGTGATTTTCTGTCACAGGAGTGTCAAAATAGGGGCTAAAGACGATTTCTGTTTGCGTGGCTATCCTCTCGATTGTATCATCGACCGATCTGAGCCAAGTAAGGAGGATTCCATTGAAGCAGATTATCCTGATTATAATGTCGGTATTCGCATTCGCAGCGTTTATTGCCTATGCCGAAAACGAAGCGATTCCCAAGCCGGTTCAAGGAATGGCGGCTGATTCAGCCAACTGGGTTGCAAAGGAGAGACATCTCAAGAATGTCAAGCAGTTGACATTTGGCAGTGAGAATGCCGAGGCCTATTTTTCGCACGACGCCAAGCAATTGATATTTCAGTCATCGGCACCGCCGTTCAGTTGTGATCAGATCTACTTGATGAATAGCGATGGTTCCGACAGAAGGCTTATCTCTACAGGCAAAGGCCGAACCACCTGTTCATTTATTCAGCCAGACGGGCAGCGGGTGATCTATGCCTCCACGCACGCGGCCGATTCTACGTGTCCGCCAAGTCCCGATTACAGCATGGGGTATGTTTGGGCGCTTTACTCGGGTTACGAGATCTACTCGGCTAAGCCGGATGGAAGTGACCTGAAGAATATCAGCAACTCGCCGAGGTACGACGCCGAAGCTGTGTACTCGCCGGATGGGAAGAAGGTCGTTTTTACGTCGCTTCGTTCAGGCGACCTCGAGATCTACACAATGAACCCGGATGGTTCCGAGGTCAAGCAGTTAACACATGAACTCGGTTACGATGGCGGACCGTTCTTCTCATACGATGGTACCAAGATCGTCTATCGAGCCTCGCGGCCAAAAACACCCAAGGATTCGACAGATTATCTGACACTTCTTGGAAAAGACATGATTCGGCCCTCGGAATTGGAGATCTGGATGATGGACGCTGATGGATCAAACAAGCGACAGGTTACTCATCTCGGCAAGGCTAATTTTGCCCCATACCTGCACCCGGATGGAAAGCGATTGGTATTTTGCAGCAACCATCAAGGGAATCCTCGCGAATTCGATATTTTTCTGATCAATGTCGACGGTTCGGGTCTTGAGCAGTTGACATTCAATCCCAGTTTTGACGGATTTCCGATGTGGTCGCATGACGGAAAGAAATTCGTATTCTGCTCGAATCGCTTCAACGCCAAGGAAGGCGAGACAAACGTGTTTATCGCCGACTGGATAGACTAAAGAAAGCTCCTCGCGGACTCGGGCCGGAGCCATTTCTGCCCGAGTCCGAGGATTCGAATTACCGCAAGTATCGATTGACCCGCTCTGTCAAATTGATGTAAATGGGGGATGATTTTCTGTCCTCATGTTTGATTGGAGCGTATAAGACTCGTATGAAAAAGATCCTCATTTTGGCTGTCATCTTAATTGCCGTTGCGGCGGGCGGGTATTTTCTATTCTGGTCAGGCGGGGGCAAGGACACTGCGATGGCAATACAAAGCAAGATTGTCATGCCGACCCGGGGTGATCTACGCGTTTCGATCAGTTCGACGGGCAAGGTGGAACCGGTCAAGACCGTCGAAGTCAAGTCCAAGGCTTCGGGTGAGATTATTCAGCTGTTGTATGAGGAAGGCGACTACGTTCACCAAGGTGACCTTCTCTGCAAGATCGACCCTGAGCAGGTGAAGTTTGAATACGACAAGGCTATTGCCGATTTAGCGGTCGCCAAGGCATCACTGCAGACCACTGAACGAGAGGTTAACCGTCAAAAGGAGCTATTTGACAAAGACATGGTCTCTGCCGCTGAAATGGAAGCTACCCAGCTCTCACTTGAGCAGGCACGGGCCTCTCTGGTGCGCGCAGAAGCAAGTGCGTCCAACGCCAAGAAGAGCCTGGACGACACGGTGCTGCGTGCCCCAATCAGTGGATTAATTGTACAGTGCAACGTGGAAGTGGGTAACATCATCGCCTCCGGCATTTCCAATGTTTCGGGGGGAACCAGTATGATGCAGATAGCACAGGTCGATTCGGTATGTATTGTCGCACAGGTCGATGAGACGGACATCGGCAAGGTTGAGTTGGGACAGCCGGTCGAGGTTGAAGCGGACGCGTTTCCCGAAAGGACCTTTAAGGGAGAAGTCTTGAAAATTGCTCCGATGGCGCTCGTGCAGCAGAATGTGACGATATTTGAGGTTACGACGAAGGTCGACAACGCTGAGCGTAAGTTGAAGTCGGGTATGAACGCCAATATCGAGATAATCACTGCGTTCTCGGAGAACGCTATTCTCGTTCCCAATGCCGCCGTGAAGGATCCAAAGAAGTTGGGCATGGGAGGTGAAATCACAGGCGGTCAGCGGGGTGGACAGGGCTCCGGCGGCAGGCCAGGTGGCAATGGAACTGGCGGGCCGACACCGGGCAACCCAGAAATGGCCGCCCGCTTTGGTGGAAAATTCCAGGACAAAGAGCATCCTGGGAAGGAAACAAAGTTGATCATGGTCGTGAAGAACGGCGAAATCTCGCCGCGGCGAGTTATTGTCGGTGCGAGCAATCTCGACTTCACCGAGATATTGGAGGGCATCTCCGAATCAGACAGCGTCGATGCGACACCCTTCTCACAGATGATGCAGGACCGGGAGCAATGGCGTCAGAGGATGAGCCAGATGTCAGGAATGCCGGGAATGCGTACTCCGGGTGGCGGAGGAGGAAGACGGTAGGTCTTTCTGTTAAGCGTTGCCTGGTAGGAATTTGTGCCGGCTGGTGATTATGCCAGCCGGTTTCTTATTTCGATATTATACCGGCGATCTCATTGGCTATGAAAGCCGCTCCCTTGGCATTGTAGTGGATGAAGTCAGATTTAGGATTATCCCAGAATTCGGGATGATCCACGAAAAGTGCGGCTGCGTTCACAACCGGAATATTTAACTCCTCTGCCACAAACACCCCAATTTGGCAGTACAGAGTGTGATAGACTTCCATGGGGCTGTCGACACCCGGTTCAACGTCGGGTATCGGTGCGGTGACTATGATGGGTTTGATTTCGTGCGTCAAACAATAGTTCACCATGTCGAGCAGGTTGTCACGGTAGTCATCGAGTGAGACTCGATAGATTGGAGACTGGCGATTGTAGGTATATTCGCGTGATTTCTCTGAACTTGATAGGAGCAAGTATTTGGCAGCACGATAAGAATAGCTTTTCGATGCAGCATTCTGAATATCGATCACCCATTGAGGCGGCATCTGCTGCTTCTTGTCTTCGATGTCAAATCCAGCGGCCCAGTGATCATTCCATCCGAAACAAATCGTCACATATTGCGGTCTGAGCTTTGGCACGTACTCCTGAAGCAGCCTGCGTCCTTGAAACGATGAGTAGCCTGGCACACCGCAATTGAAGACGGTAAAGCTGCGGTCGGTTGCATTCTGGTTTAGTGAGTCCTCAAGCTGCTTCGGGTAGGTTTCTGCTTCGTTCATGCGCCAGCCGAATGTGCAAGAGTTTCCGAAGCAAGCAATGCGAATCTGTGATGAGATGGTATCTATCACCGGCTCGCCACCGCGCAGACCAAGTGAATTCGTCCTGTACGAGCCAGGCACAAGAAACTCGGTGCCCTCTTGAATATTCGGTCGGAGACGCCAGAAGAGAGAGGAGTCTTTCTTGAAGTAGTCGGGATACTCGAAGACCCTTACCAGCAAGAAGAAAGGACTATCCACCCTGGGGTTGATGTTTAACAATCGCAGTGTTCCTTCCAGCAGCAAGAACACCACAAGAATTAAGATCAGATTGAACGTGAGATATTTGAAAAATCGCGACAAATCCAACGCTTTCCTTAAATTCTTCCGGTCCCGTGCGGAATCAAGTACGCCACGATCGCCAGTGCCGTACCTACAATGATCAGCATCTGCACGCGTCTGGGCAGGAGTTCTTCAGCTGTCTCTGCTGTAAGTATCTGCCTTCGCATTACCAACACAATGACAAGCCAATACAACACTATCAGCACAGCAATCGTGTCGGTGAGATTTGTTCCAGCAGGAAATCCACTCCAGGCAGAGCCGTAGGTCGCGGTTTCGAGCCGGGTGCCGAGGAAGAATACACCGATGATTAGAGAAGCAAGAGCCGCAAGTGACAGCCGCGCCGCCCACATAAAGCTTCTCGATACCTTGGAAAAGTAAAGCGCCGAAAGTAGTGCCATTACCATCAGCAGAAGGGCCATGAACATGAAGATGATGTGCATAGTGAGCAGCGTTTTCGGTGGTGAGCCCTCAAAACGCACACTCAAGACCGCTCGGTCGTTTCTCTGCTGCTCAGTCGGAATACTTGCGAGAATGGTATCTGCCAGCGTTGAATCCTTGGCAGCTACCAATTGGATAAAGTACTCAAATTCCTTGCCTGCCGCCTGATTTGTCAGATCGCGTCGATACAGAAGCCCTTCTCCGGGGACAGTTAACATCGGCGCACGTTTGAAGGCCGTATCGGCGGCACTGTGTGCGGGGCGAAGGTATACGAAGAGCGACGAACTGTCGGGAAGCAAACCCCCGGCGATCCGAACTTCCAACCGCGCGGGAATTCCGCTGCCTCGCACAATCGGCGTCGCAGAGTGCGTCAACGTCAACTCGTTGTATTGTGCGCTGCGGCTTTCGGCCGTAATTTCCCGGCGTGAAAGCGAGAGCGACACAAACAAGACGGCAAGTGTGATTCCTAAAGCAATGACAAAGTCACCAATCTTCATGACCACTGCCTATCCATATAATTAGAACAACGAGTAGATGAAGGGTGCGAAAGCACTGCTCTCGGTGAGAACGATGAACACCGAGAGGAGCAGGACGATGATGAGAAACGGCAACAGCCAGAAGCGTTTGCGATGTCGGACAAACCGAATGAACTCCGCAAACAGGGAGAGATTGTCCTCGAGTTTCTCCTTCATGCTCATAGACTAATGATAGCACAGGAAAAGCGCGGCGGGTACAAAAATCTCGAAATCAGTGGTTGTCTGATGCATCGTGCTGTAATAATCTTGGGAAGTGCCGCGTAGTGACAGGGAATGTCAAGGATCCAACAACGGCATAGGCTTTGAGCCGCAATGGAATTGATATCAAATGCAGGAGGATAAACGGATATGGAGAAGAAACCACTGGTTGCAATCATCATGGGAAGTGATTCCGACTTGCCGGTGATGAAGGGAGCTGCTGACGCCCTTGACAAGTTTGGGATCGCCTATACGATGCGAGTCTTGTCAGCGCATCGCACACCACAAGAGGCGGCCCAATTTGCGCAGGAAGCGCGCGGGAAAGGAATTCGTGTCATAATCGCCGGCGCAGGCGCAGCCGCGCATTTGGCTGGTGCTGTCGCCGCTCAATCGGTTCTGCCGGTTATCGGCGTGCCAATTGCCGCTCCGCCGCTCAACGGTATGGATTCGCTGCTGGCAACGGTGCAGATGCCTAAAGGTATCCCAGTTGCGACGGTAGCAATCAGCAATGCCTATAATGCCGGTCTTTTGGCAATCCAGATATTAGGTGCAGGTGTGCCGGAGATCAGCGATAAGCTTCTCGACGAGTTTGTGAAATATAAGCAGGAGTTGCGGGAAGCTGCTCTCGCGAAAAAAATCTGATCGGGTACCGCCCGATTAATGATTGTTGAACCATTGGAGAAGCCTTGAAGATAGTCGTCATTACCCGCAACGCCAATCCGTGGGTCTATTTCGTAATCTCGCAATTAACTCCGCATGGAATTGAAGTTGTCGTTATCAACGAGCAACGTCGGTCATCATCACCGAGCTGGGCTTCGCTATCGTTCATTCGAAGACGCGGTTTGGTCAACTTTCTCGATCTTTTTCTCCAACATTCGCTGGCTTTGATGGCACAATTAAAACCAAAGGCTGGCGATATGGATACGCAAGATGCGGCCTGCGCTCGACTTCAGCCATTTAATTCCAACGCCCCGTTCGAATTTCGGAAGACCCTTGCAGGACTCGTACGACACGGAACAGCCGAGAATCCACTCGTCACCTGGCGAGATGTTGAGAACGCCAACTCAGGGGCGACGAGTGAATTCATCAAAGCCGCCGGCGCCGATTTCGTGGTTCTGTGCGGCGCGCCTCTGATCAAGATCTCGCAGTTCACATCTGTCGCTGTTCTGATCAACGCCCATTGCGGAATCTGCCCCCAATATCGGGGATCATCACCAATCCACTGGGCAGCCTATCGCCGCGATTGGGGAAATCTGGGATTCACTCTCCACATCGCTTCTTCCAGAGTGGACGGAGGTCCGATCCTCCACCAGGAGCGTCACCAACCGCGCCTTGGCTGGAATCTCACCTACCTTGATTGGTTTTTGGTGTACACAATGTATGAACGGCTCTGTCAGTTGATCATCGAGAGACGATTGGGTGATCTCCTAAAAGGTGCCAAGAAACAACCCAGAGGGTTTGCAAGCTATCCACCAATGGGATTGATCCGGAGCGCAATCGCGCTGCGGCGTCTGCGGCGGCATCTCGCCAAAACTCAGAGCAGGTAGCCCAAAGTGGTACGGACAAGGACGCCATAAGCCGGCGGTCGCTTGCCACTGGCGCAACCCCTTATAGCTCTCATGGTCCGTTGATTTCTAATCGTTGTAGAATGATTTTAACGGAGTAAATTCGGCTCTGTCACTGTCGGAATGTCGTCATTACCGGTACGGAACTCATAGAAACTATCGAGGTTTAAGGATTAGATGGACAAATATGTTATTGAAGGAGGCAAGCCGCTTAATGGACGTATCAAGACCATGCGCTCCAAAAATGCGACATTGCCGATTCTCGCGGCGGCGCTTTTGCCCAACACAGGAACGACGACCCTGAACCATGTTCCCGAACTCCGCGATATTGATATCATGTTGCAGGTGTTGCGGGAATTGGGCGCAGAAGTGACCTGGGACAAAGCGGGCAAAAGCGTAAAGATCAACGCGGCTCCTCTCAACAAAATTGAGGCGCCTTACGATCTGGTCCGCAAGATGCGGGCATCTTTTCTTGTCTTAGGTTCATTGATATCCCGTCTTGGACATGCCCGCGTTTCGTTGCCAGGCGGCTGCTCGCTTGGGCAACGCCCAGTGAATCTCCATCTTAAGGGATTTGCCCAGCTCGGGGTCGTGATAAGTGAGGATGCCGGCTATGTTATTGCCAGTGGCAAGGTTAGGGGTGGCGAGGTCTATTTTGACCGGCCTTCCCATACAGGCACTGAGAATATTATGATTGGTGCAGCGATTTCTCAAGGTATTTCCCGTATCATCAATGCGGCTTGTGATCCGGAAGTTATCGATGTTGCCAACTTCCTCAACAAGATGGGCGCCGATATCCGGGGAGCCGGAACCACAGTCATCACGATACACGGTGTCGACTCGCTGAAACCAGTCACTTATGAACCCATGCCGGACCGCCTCGAATCTGGCACTTTCCTTTGTATGGCGGCAGGTACAGGCGGAGAATTGACGGTTGAGGATGCTATCGCCGGCGATCTTGAAATGGTTGTGCTGAAGCTGCGGGAAATGGGCTGTGAGTTGGACATCAATGGTCGCACGATCACGATCCGGTCCTCGGGTAAGTTGCGTGCGACAGATATCGTGACCTTTCCATATCCTGGGTTTCCGACCGATCTGCAGGCCTGCTTTGTTGCCCTGAGTACCAAGGCTCAAGGAATATCACACATGCGGGAGACGGTATTTGACGATCGATTCAGTCATTGCATGGAGTTAATGCGCCTTGGGGCGAAAATTGTGATCCATGGTGACGTTGCAACGATAGAAGGCGTACCGCGATTAAACGGAGCCACGGTTATGGCGTCTGATATACGTGCGGGAGCCGGTCTGGTGACCGCCTGTCTTATCGCTGAAGGGACAAGCGAAGTCAGACGAATATACCATATAGAGCGCGGCTATGATGCCCTTGACGACCGCTTAAGGTCGGTGGGAGCCGCTATTCACAAAATTCCCGAATGAGCCAATGGCCGGACTGAAGAAAGGTGATTGCGACCATGATTAAGCGCTTCTTGTTCCTCGCCACAGCGATTCTGATGTTAAGCGTATCGCTGCAGGCCCAGGAAGAATATTTCGGCAAGAACAAGGTTCAGTACAAAAACTTCACGTGGAGTTTTATTCAATCGCCGAATTTCGATATCTACTTTTATGAAGGCCAATATGAGGTCGCAAAATTCGCTATCACCGAACTTGAATCCGCTTACGTGATGATTTCGAAAGAGCTCGACTATCGTCTCAAGGGGCGCATTCCGGTTTTCATTTATAATTCACCTAACGAATTTCAGCAGACCAATGTCATTCCCGATATTCTGCCCGAGGGCGTCGGTGGATTTACCGAGTCTTTCAAGAACCGCGTGGTCGTGCCATATAATGGCGCTTACGAAGACTTGCGCCATGTTCTTCATCATGAGTTGACGCATGCAGTGATCTTTGACCTGATTTACGGGAATGTCTTTGGATCACTTCTATCGCGACAATATCTGTTCCGGCTGCCGCTCTGGTTTTCAGAAGGTTATGCCGAGTACTCATCACGATTCGGATGGGACTACTTCGCAGACATGATCATGCGCGATGCCACGATTCACGATTACATCGCCCCGGTTGACTATTTAGGCGGATACCTTGCCTACAAGCAGGGGCAGGCAGCTCTCAAATTCCTGGCCGAAACCTATGGTGAAGAAAAAATCCCGGACATCATTAATAAAGGAAGACGCTCACTCAGCTTGTCCAAGGCGATGAAATCGTCGATCGGATTAACAACGACTGAATTTGACGAAAAATTCGAAATGTATCTTAAGAAGGTCTATTGGCCGGAAATCGCGGTTCGCGATGAGCCTGCCCGCGTCGGCAAAAAGTTGACCGACCACGAGAAGGACGGCTCCTATTTCAACGAAAAGCCGATGTACTCGCCGAATGGGGAGATGATCGCGTTTTACTCAGATCGCTCCGATTTTACGCAGATTTACCTGATGAGTGCTGTCGATGGAAAAATCCTGGACAATCTGGTTAAGGGTGAACGCTCCGGTGACTTGGAGTCGCTGCATTCGTTTGTCTCTGGTTTGTCCTGGTCGTGGGACGGCAAGCTCATTGCCTTCGCCGCCAAATCCGGTGGTAAGGATGCGTTGATGATTTATAACGTAGAAAAACGCAAAATTGTCAATCGCATCAAACCCGGCTTCGGAGCGATCATGGGACCCTGTTGGACGCCGGAGGGTCAACTGATTTTCACAGGAGTAACTGAAGGTAAGTCTGATCTCTACATCGTCGACACCAAGGACAAACGCCCGCGCAAATTGACGGACGACACATACGATGACAAGGACGCAGCTATAACGGCCGATGGCAAACGACTGGCATTTGCCTCCGATCGCCCGTTAGTTCGGGGTGAATCCAAGCGTTATACCTACGGAAACTACAATATCTTCATAATGGATGTCGCATCAGGTGCGATCGTTGACACAGTGACTCGTGAGGGCGGAATTTGTCGATATCCGACTTGGGCGCCGGACGGCAAAAAGATCTGCTACGTCTCGAATCTCAATGGCATTGACAATCTCTACGTGAAAGATTTCAGCGACGAAGGGACAGCGTTTCCGATCACCAACGTGCTGACGGGGATCAGTTCTCCCTCATGGTCACCAAAAGGCGATCAGATTGTCTTTCAGGCGTTTTACAAGGCCGGTTATGATCTTTATCTGATGAAAGAAATCAAACCAGTCACGGAGAATGGCGCCCCATTGATGGCGACAAAGTTCGTCAAAGGTGAATTAAAGGCTGAATACGCATCTGTAGAAGCCGCTGACGATGAAGGCGATAGCAGCAAGACAAGTGATTCGACCTCCGCTGAAGACAATCCAATTGAGCCGGACAACACGGATTTCGTGTTTACTCCCCCGGTTCGCGATACCAAGGTAGCGTTGCCGGAGAGCGACACCGCAGCAGTGAAGGCGGAGCCCGAAGATGACGGACGCGATACTATTTATGCGGTCGGTCCAGATGGCGAATTTCCGGTCAAGAAGTATAAAGCGCGGTTTTCGCCCGATTTCGTAACCGGCGGCTTGTCATATGATACATTCTATGGTTTGCGCGGGCAGTCTTTCATCCTCATTACCGATTTCCTCGGCAATCATCAATTCATTATTGGGACTGATGTCGTCAACTCGATTAATCAGTCCAATGTCCAGATCTATTATGTCAACAGCACGCACCGTACAGATTTTGGTGTGGGGGTATTCCACAATAAGAATTACTTTGAGGATAACCGCAGCCGCCTGTTCTCGGATCGAACATATGGACTGATGGCCTCAGTGTCGCATCCATTCAGCCTCTTCCGCCGCGTACAACTTGATTTCTCGCATCTCTACATCGACCGCACCTACTATGACCCGCGCTTCGATGAGGATCGCAGTCAATGGGTTTACGATGATCAGAACGAGAACGCGACGACCGCTGATCTCTCTGTGGTTCACGACAACGTGCTTTGGGGCATGACCGGGCCGATGAATGGAAGCCGGTGGAAATTGAATCTGGAGCGCTCTGTACCGCTGTCCAGTGACTCGAAAGACTACTGGGCGCTGGAATTCGACTACCGCAAGTATTGGCATTTGGGCGGCCAGTATTCATTTGCATTTCGGATGGCCGGCGGTTCGACATTCGGATCTGACAAGAAGACCTATTATCTTGGCGGCAACACCAACAACATTGGAACAACAAGCGTCGGTGACGAGGTTTATTCCGTAAATGGGTTTTATTTCTCGAAGATTATCACGCCGCTGCGCGGTTATGATTACTTTGACTTCCAGGGGTCAAAATACGGAGTGATGAATTTCGAATTCCGCTATCCGTTTGTTGACTATCTCGCCTTGCGTTTTCCTCTGCCGCTCGTGCTGGCGCGACTTTCCGGCGCGGCTTTCCTCGATGTTGGTGCGGCGTGGAATCGTAACGAGGAATTCAAGCTGGGATCTTCGCAATACGCCGACAAGCTGCTTGGCCTGAAAACCGGATTCGGTACGGGAGCACGAGTCAATCTCGGCATCTTCCTGTTGCGATATGATGTCGCCTGGCATTGGGACTTTCTCGTAACCAGCAAGCCCTATCACTATTTCAGCTTCGGTGCGGAATTCTAACAGCGACTGGAGTCTCTGTATATCGATTCTCGAGGCAACGACCGGCATTGGCGCCGGTCGTTTCTGTTTAGTTAGAGTATTTTCATTGTCAGATTCGCGAATGTAAACGCTCGCCTTGGGGCGTTGTATCCAGTCGAAAAACACTTCATGGCTGGCCCGGAATAGCGATCGACTGACACTCGTTTACCGCCGCCATCGAAGACGATATCCGCCAGCAGCAGGCGGTTGCCGCTTGGATCGGAAAATGAATTATCAGAGCACTTATTCCAAAGAAACTTCAGATCGGTGCTGGTTCCGCTGTATTCTTTGCGCTCGCTGGCGTAGAGGTACAATCGCGCGATTTCGCCAGGTCCGACGAGTGAAAGCGGATCCGGATGCTTGTTGGCGGCATCCTGTTCGTCAGCGATAGCCAACAGTCGAATGAAGCCAGCAGTGCTTGCGCTGTCTTCGGGTTTGAGCAATGCTGATCGCGCCATGAAATACTCCCAATTACCCTTGGTGTGGCTGCCCAAAACTGCCGAATCGAACACCAGCGCGCCATAATCAAATTCTATTTGCAGGTCGAATCCGCCAATGATGTTTACGGTATCCACAAGGAACACCGAGACGACAAATACCGATCCAGCCGTCACCGTTGAGTCGGCGCGCAACTCAACTCTGCCAGTGCCACCCCGTGCAGTGTGGGAGTTGCCGATTGCACAACACAGAAACATGAAGACGAAAGTGAGAGTCCTGAACTGCATATTCGTTATACGCGGCCGCGTGTCGATGGAGGTAATATTCCTGCTTGTGCCGACTCAGGCGGTCAAGTTACTTGTCGGCATGAGGAGATTTCTTCCTGTTGCTGTCGCGTTCATTGCGCTGATCGTCTATTTCTTGACGACGTGCCGGGGGATTTGGATTGGCGATTCGGGAGAGTTCGCACTTGCACTGAAGACTCTGGGTATTGCACATCCACCGGGATATCCGCTTTTCACGATCCTGGGAGCGCTCTTCGTGCAGGCACTGGGTTTTCTACGACCGATCTTTGCAGGAGGGATCTTCAACGTAACGGTTGCCGCAGCAGCGGTCGGCGTCATCTACGTCATCTTGCGCCAACAACTCGATGAACCGACTTCTGTCGGGTTGGCTCTCTGCTGGGCGTTTACGCCCATATTCTGGGGAGAAACCAACGGCGTCGAGATTTACACTCTAAATCTTCTCTTGATTGCGGTAACGTATCTGGCACTTGAGAGGAACACAGCATTTAAGTGGCCATTGACGATCTACCTGTTCGGGCTTTCGCTGTGTAACCACCCATCGGCATTGGCTCTTGCTCCGGCAATTATTTATCACTTCGTGATGGAACGTGAGTATCGACGATTGATGCGTCTGCCATTTTACCTCAGTTTACTCGCGACCGCGGGATCTATGTACCTGTATTTATGGCTTCGATCTACGCATGACCCAGTCTCCGACTGGGGGAATCCAGAGAGTTTTGGCGCACTCTGGCAGCACATGTCGCTTCAGCAGTATTCCGGTTGGGTCAGCAATTCGTGGGACAATCTGCTTCATAGCGCCGAGTTGTACGTTCGCACCGTGCTGGAGTGCTGGTCCTGGTTTGGAGGAGCATTGATAATCTCCGGCACTATCATTGGATTGCGAACTCGACGCAAACGCACGATCAGTGCCCTGCTGATCCTTCTGACCGCTCTTTTTATGGCAGCGTTTCATCAAGCGATCAATCACGAGCCGTTCTACATTTTGCCGCTGTTTGCCTCGTTGCTTCTGATCAGCAATAATTTCACTGTCTTGTGCGATCGGAAACTGGCGCAGCGTTTTGCAGTAGGAACAATTCTGTTGGCTGCACTTTTGCTCTTGATGCTAAACTATCAGAACAACGATAAGTCTGACTACACTCTCTATGACGATTACTCGCGCAACCTGCTTGATGCCGCGCTGCCGGGTAGTACACTGTTCGTGGCAGGGGATATTAACGCATTTGGGCCGGTCTACTTGCATTACGCCGAGAACTATCGGAGCGATTTGCAGGTATTTGATCGCTCG
>CAZKIH010000009.1:0-132001 GCA_964552775.1 uncultured Ignavibacteria bacterium
AGTGCGCCATCCGTCTCGATGTATTTGCGATACTCGTTTAGCATCGTCGCGCCGATACACTGCAATTCACCGCGCGACAGAGCCGGCTTGAAGATGTTGGAAGCGTCCAACGATCCTTCAGCACCACCGGCGCCGACGATTGTATGCAGTTCATCGATGAAGATGATCACATCCTGCGAATTTGTGATTTCGTTCATGACCGCCTTGAGACGCTCTTCAAACTGACCACGATACTTCGTTCCGGCCACCAGCGAGGCCATATCAAGCATGACGATACGGCGATTCTCGAGCACCTGCGGCACCTGGCCGGTAACAACGCGCTGGGCGAGACCTTCGACGATCGCTGTCTTGCCGACGCCGGGTTCGCCGATCAATACCGGGTTGTTCTTCTTGCGGCGCGAGAGAATCTGCGACACGCGCTCGATTTCATTGTCGCGGCCGATAATCGGGTCGAGTTTGCCTTTGCGGGCCAGCTCGGTGAGGTCGCGGCCAAAGTGGTCGAGTGCCGGTGTCTTGGATTTCTTCCGCTTCTTGCCATACGAGGACGGCTGACCGCTCTGGATGTTCTTGAGCTCTTCGTAAACATCCTTGTAGTCGATGTCGAACATCGACAATACCTGGGCGGCAACGCCTTCTTCATCCTTCAAAAGGGCGAGCAAAATATGTTCAGTATCGATTTCCTTCGATTTGAGGGCGCGCGCTTCTTGTCCCGCAACTTCAAGAGTCTTCTTGGCGCGAGCCGTCAGGGGAAGCTGACCCATCGTCATTGTGCCGCCGGCTGGTTGAACGACGTCCTCGACGGACTGAACCAACTCGTTCAAATCAAGCCCGATGTTGGAAAAGACCTCGCAAGCCCTTCCTTCACCAAGACGGATCAAACCCAGCAGCAGATGCTCGGTACCGATGTAATCATGGCGCAGCCTGGCCGCCTCGTCGCGAGCATATTCGATTGCTTTGCGAGCCAGTTCTGTAAACATCTCGTTCATCTATACCTCCGCATGAGATAGTATGCTAATCCAATCATGCCAGCATCTCACGAACCAGCGTGGCTCTGGCGATATCACGGTCGGAAGGATCCAATACCTTCCCCATGTGTTTCTGCAAATGCGCCGGCTGGCTCAGGATCAACATCTTGTTGACCGTCTCCATCGAAACCTGATCGAGGATATTCAATGCGATTCCCAACCGTACCGCACTTAAGAGGTTCATCACCTCTTCCGTAGTTAATACGCGCGCATGCTTCAAAATACCGAAGGCGCGCCAAATTTTGTCAGAAATCTCGTCATTCGCCTCGCCGACCAACTGGGCGCGAGCCTGATTCTCAAATTCAATGATCTGACGAGTTATCTTCTGCAACGCTTCTGTTATATCAGACTCGGATCGACCGAGAGTTGTTTGATTCGATATTTGAAATAGATTGCCCCATACATCAGAACCCTCTCCGTAAAACCCCCGAACAACAAGTCCGAGCTTGGTGATATGATCGATCACCGAGTCGATTTCCTTGGTCAACACCAAACCGGCGAGGTGGATGAGAATCGAAGCGCGTAGTCCAGTACCGACATTCGTGGGGCAAGATGTTAGAAATCCAAAATCGGTGTCGTAGTCGAATTCCAGGGTGCGCGCGAGATCGTCATCGATGCGCATGGCTCGGGCAAGCGTCTCTGTGAGAGACAGCCCCGATCCCATTGACTGCAGCCGAATGTGGTCCTCTTCGTTTACCATGATGGCAATTTTCTCGTCGGGCGAGATGAAGATCCCACTGATCGTATCGGGACGCATAAATTCCGGCGAAATCAGATGTCGTTCGATCAGAAAGCTGCGATCCAGATCAGCAATAACTTCCGAGCGATAAAATTCACCGTGTTCGAATTCCCGGCTCTTTTGTAGGGCCGCCTCAACAAAATCGACGACCTTCTCGCGAATCTGATCATCGGCATACGGCGGGAATGACAGTCCCTTGATGTTGCGGGCGAGTCGAACACGCGACGACAGCACAATGCCGGCCTCGGCGCCTTCCGCGGTCAGCCAGGAGCTCAATCGCGACGGCATGTTATCGAACATCACTCGTCTCCATCTTCAACTGAAGATCCTTGATCAAATCGCGAATCTGCGCCGCGCGCTCAAAGTCCTCATTTATGATTGCCGACTTGAGTTCTTCCTTCAAGCGGGCCTCTTCTTTCAAAGTATCCATTCCTTCGGCACTCGAACTCAATCGCTTTCCGCGATGGAGATTAGAGCCGTGAATCTTTCTAAGCAAATCCGCCAAGGGTTGACGGAATGTGTTGAAACACTCGCCACAGCCCAATCGACCGGTCTTTGCGAACTTGTCATAGGTCAGCCCGCATGAGGGACAGCTTTGTCCCAATACCTGGCTGTCAGCCTCAGACAGGGAGCCCGTGACCATCGAAGTCAGGAAATCTGCAAGAGGAAATGGTATATTCTTCAGTGGATTTGTGAATCCACGTCGCTTGGCGCACTTCGCGCAGAGATTGAGAACAATCTCCTGCTTGTTCACTACCTGCTTCAGGTTCACGGTAGCGTCTTGCTTGCGGCAATCTTCACATAACATAGCTGTCAGCTCTTTTCTGCCAGATGACCATCTGATAAGCGGTACCGCTTTGACGCGCGATCAGCCAGCGACAGGTCATGCGTCGCTACGATGATCGTCATCTTCTTTTGCTCGTTTAGGCGCGTCAAAAGTTCATGGAGAGTTTCTGCCGTCTCGTGGTCGAGGTTCCCGGTGGGCTCATCTGCAATAAGTATTTCCGGGGCGCCTGCCATCGCTCGTGCCACTGCCGCTCTCTGGCACTCTCCACCCGAGAGCTGGGCCGGCCGATGATCAAGGCGCTGTCCGAGTCCAACCTCGTCCAGCAGTTTAACCGCAGTTGCCCGACAATTGTTCCGCGTCTCGCCTCGAACGAGGAGTGGCATCATCACGTTTTCAACCGCGTCAAACTCTTCCAAAAGATAGTGATACTGAAAGACAAAACCACACTTTTTGTTTCGGTATTCTGACAACTGAGCTTCGTTCAATTCGTCAATCCTCTGACCTGCAACAGTGAGACTGCCTGATGTTGGAAGATCGAGTCCACCAAGAATGTGCAGCAAGGTACTCTTCCCCACTCCTGATGCACCGGTGATCGCCACAAAATCACCTCGCTTGACCGAGAAGTCCAGATCGCGGATGATTCTCAACTCGCCACCGACTGTCGCAAAGCTCTTATTAAGATCTGTTGTTTCCAGAATGACGTCTTCCAATGCCTGTCTACGACTCCTGTCTCAAGAATATTGTCGCCACAAGTGTGAGTTTTCTTAACCTCAAATCAGTGATAAACTTATCCATGTCGCAGAATGTCCGAGGGGAATAGCCGGGCGGCCCGGCGCGACGGATAAAGTGTTGCCAGGAACGATATTATCACGCTCGCGCCTGCAACGATCACAAACTCAATGGCCCGCATATCGATCGGCAGACTATTAATGAAATAGATCTCCCCTGGGATCGAAACAATATCGAAGGTCTGTTGCGCCCAACAGAGAACAAAACCGAGTACTGTTCCGGCGACTGTTCCTACGAATCCGAGTAATGTGCCCTGAAACATGAAGATCTTCATGACCTGGCTGCGATTTGCTCCCATCGATTTGAGAATCGCTATATCCTTCCGCTTTTCAATCACCAACATGATCAAAGTCGTGACAATATTGAACGCCGCAACAGCGACGATTAAGCCAACGACGATTGACATTCCGTATTTCTCAAGAGTCATCCAGCCAAAAAGGTTCTTGTGACGTTCCGACCAGTCGACAGCATAGTATGGATTGCCGACGGTTTCTTCAATCTTTCGCGCCACTTCTTCCGATCTGTAGAAGTCTTTTACTCGCACTTGTAATCCGGTGACCATATTTTCAAGCTTAAACAAGTCCTGTGCCATCGGTATCGATATGTATGCAAGATTGCCATCATACTCGTTCATTCCAGTCTCAAAAATTCCGGTGACGATGAACCGCTTGTATTTCGGCTGAAGCGTCAACGTCATCTTCTTCTGCTTCAGCGATGCCAATACTACCTCACTGCCGAGCTTGACATTCAGGATCGAGGCCAACTCTCTGCCAATCACGATGCCCGGCAGACTATCTGCAGCAGGATCAAATCTGATTTCACCGGCCACGATGTTTTCCCGCAAGCGTGAAACCGCAAATTCGTAATCGGGGTCGATCCCCTTCACAAACACGCCGTCGTTGGCGTCACTCGAACCGATTACCGATTTGTAGAAGATATTCGGGGCGGTGGCAATCACATCTGGAACGGTCTCGACTTTGTCGGCAAGTGACTTCCAATCCGTGAAACCCTCACCGGCATATGAGTAAACTGTGACGTGAGCGGTTGTATCGATGATTCGTTGACGGATCTCGGTCTCGAAGCCATTCATCATCGCCATGACGAAATTGAGAGTAGCAACACCGATTGCGACACCAACAATAGAAATGAGCGAGATGAATGAGATGAAGTTCTCGCGGCGACGGCTTTTGAGATAGCGTCGTGCGATGAATAGCTCGAAGCCCAAGTCTACTCCGGTTTCATCTGTGGGAAGAGAATCACATCACGAATGGAGTGTTGATTCAGCAACATCATGCAGAGTCGGTCAACGCCGAATCCCAATCCTCCGGTCGGCGGCATGCCGTGTTCAAGACAGAAGACATAATCCTCATCCAAAACCGCGGGAGCCTCTTCATCACCAGACTTCGCCAGCTCGACGAGCGCCTGGAAGCGTTCCTTCTGGTCGATGGGGTCATTCAACTCGCTGAATGCGTTCCCCATCTCCATTCCACCAATGAACACCTCGAATCGTTCCGTCAATCCGGGTTTGCTGCGATGCGGCTTGGCCAGCGGCGACAGTTCCTTGGGGTAGTCCGTAATGAAGGTCGGCTGGATGAGTTTGTGTTCGAGCTTCTCGCTGAAGAGCTCATCAATCAGTTTACCCCGCCCAATCAAACCTTCAGTCTTGACACCGATTTCTCCGCAGAACTTACGCAATGCCGGCTCATCCATACCAGAAATATCGCGGCCGACCGCCTCGGAGATCCCTTCCAGCATCGGGAGTTTCCTCCACTCGCCGCCGAGCTCAATGTGATTCTCGCCGAACTCAAGTCTGGTCGTTCCCAGAACCTTGGATGCAACGGTCGTGATCATCCTCTGGTACAAACTCATGATGTCATTATAGTCGGCGTATGCCCAATACAGTTCGATCATGGTGAACTCGGGATTGTGATTGCGGTCCATTCCCTCATTGCGAAAATCTTTGCAGAATTCCCAGACCTTTTCGAATCCGCCGACAATCAGTCGCTTCAGATACAGTTCATCTGCGACTCGCATGTACAAATCGATATCCAGACGATTGTGATGCGTGATAAAGGGCCGGGCGGCGGCTCCGCCATAGATCGGCTGGAGCACCGGGGTTTCGACTTCGATAAATCCCTCTCCATCGAGAAAATCACGAACCGCACGAATGATCAGGCTGCGCTTCTTGAAAACCTCGCGCACTTCCGGGTTGGCGATCATGTCCAGATACCGACGGCGGTAACGGGTTTCCTTGTCCTGAAGACCATGCCACTTTTCCGGCATGGGACGTAAGCTCTTGGCCAGTAGTGTAACCTTGCTGACGTGAACGCTTTTCTCGCCCATTTTGGTGAGAAACAAATAACCCTCTACACCAAAAATATCCCCAATGTCCGCCTTCTTGAATACCTCGAACTCGGCCTCTGCCACAGCATCCTTCTTCACATAAATCTGGATCTGTCCCGATTCATCCTGGAGATTGGCAAAGATTGACTTGCCCATCGACCGGATAGTCATCAATCGTCCGGCGATGCTGGTATTCAATTGCGCGGCTGACAGTGTCTCGAACCCGTCGACAAGCTGCTTGGTAGTGTGTGTTTTGGAGTAGCTATAGGCAAACGGCTCGACACCTGCTTCACGAAGAGCCTGTAGCTTCTGAATTCTTACTTGATGCTGGTCAGCGACATTTTCAGTCACGAAGATCCTCCAAATGGTTTCCCTCTTGCGGGAGTCTGTACCGCGACTGGCGTGGCGGCGCTATGAATGAATTTCAGGCGAAATCTGCTGTCTGCAAAAATAATTGCTGTCGAACCTCGAGTCGGCTGAGCTCGACGTACCTACGGGCGGCCGAACTTTTCATTCAGGCGCTTGAGAACGATTTCCGGGACAAGATCATCGATCTTGCCATTGTGCTTCGCAATTTCCTTCATCATGTTTGAACTCAAGTAAACGTAGCGAAGCGAAGGTACCAAGAACACCGTTTCAGCCTTGGGCGAGAGTTTGCGGTTCATCAATGCCATCTGGAATTCGTACTCAAAGTCGCTGACCGCCCGCATGCCTCGGATAATCGCGCAGCACTCTTCTTGTTCGACGAGATTCGCCAGCAGGCCACGGAATACGATGACTCGCGAATTCACAATATCCTTCAGAGCATCTACTGCCATTTCGCGACGTTCGTCGTGACTGAACAGCACCTTCTTGTTCGGGTTGTCCGCGACCGCAACAATGACTTCATCAAACATGACAGCAGCACGCCGAACCAAGTCGACATGCCCGAAGGTGATCGGGTCAAAACTTCCCGGATAAACCGCTCGACGCAATCAGACTCTCCTCATAATCCAGACAAAAGTGAATCCAAAACGCTTGGGTCGCAAAACTTCAAACCCGGTCGAATCCAGGTCTGCCATTTCCTTGCGCGACATCTCCAACGACAAAAGTCCTTCCGGCGCAAGCAGATCGACGGTCCGAAAGTGATTCAGGACTCGTTGAGCATATCCGCCATCATATGGCGGATCGGCAAAAACTAAATCAAATTGGGTCCCACGCGCAACCGTTTTTCCAGCTGCTTCAAAGTCCGCGAGAACAAATCGACACCGGTCGGCAAATCCGGCACGTGTCATATTTTGCTCGATAACTTTCGCCGCCCGCTTATCGCTATCGAGCAGTAGTGCTGAAGCAGCGCCGCGAGAAATGGCCTCGAGCGACAAAGCCCCTGAGCCCGCAAACAGATCCAGGACTCGGGCATCGCGAATATGGGGTGTTAGAATCCCGAATAGCGATTCCTTGACCCGATCGAGTGTAGGGCGAAATCCCTTGTAGTTAACGGTCTTTAGGACCAGACCGCGTTTTTCTCCGGCGATAATGCGCATTTCTGGCTCTTATTATATACATAACAGAGCGTCAATGGGGAGAAATAATCGTGCAACTGCTGACTTGAGCAATTGCCGGGTGATATTTTGAGTCGATCAAAGGGAAAATCGTGAACCTTGAAGTCGAAGGGCATTGACTGTCTCAGGGACGCGCTTACGCTGAGCCGATCGTAGTCACCAGCGACAAAAAGCGTCACGTTCTTCCGTACCGGTCGGCCTCCAAATGCTGACATGAGAAGTACGCCTATCTCTTCACTGAGATGGCGTGACGGAGCATCCGGTACCATACTGGCTGCGCGCATTGTCTCAGACGCAACGAGTTGTCCGTGGCGGAACATCTGCAGACTCGTGCCGTCTCCTGCGAGATGCAATAGTACGGTTCGTTCGTCGGAAGCCAGCGGCTTGATGCACTGTCGTATCGCCTCCGGTTCGAAGACCATCTTGTCCAGAGTCAATCGATTTCGGTCGAATAGCTCACCGATCTCGCTGAACTTCCTGTGGTTGATAGACAGGCACTCGATACTGATACCGCTTTGTGTTGGTTGGAGCTTGAGCAACGAATAGAAATAGTTGTCGATGCTCTCGGTCGCAGAGCGCGAAATTTCCCAGAGAAACTGCTCGGGATCGGAAGCGGCCAAGTCGTCAGCAAGGCAGAGGCGTTTGCGGTGATACTGGGAGCTATTGATGCCATAAACACATCGGCATCCCAACAAAGGCGCGAGTCGTTCGGTTATGTCCTGTTTGAGATCAACTTCGCCAAGTGCGGAAATCTCAAGGGAACCGCCATGTGGTACTGCAATAACATAGCGAAAGACATTGTCTCGTTGTGTAATTCCGGCGACCCTGCCATGGTAATCAAGCATGACGAAAAGGTGGGATATTGAAGGAATTAACGCAAGCAGCTGTCAGAAACTGCAAACATCACTTCAAGAGGCGAAGGCTATTGAAGATCACGAGCAGTGAAGCTCCCATGTCCGCGACAACCGCCATCCAGATGTTGGCGAATCCGACTGCAGCCAGGATCAGGAATATGAACTTGATCGCGAAAGCGAGAACAATGTTCGCCTTGATCGTTGAAAGCGTTCGTTTACCAAGACGCACGAGCTTTGGCAAAGGGTCAAGGTGGTCACCGAAGATAATGATGTCTGAGTGTTGGGCCGGGATGTCGTTGCCAAAACGCGCCAGTGATATCGAGACATCCGAACCAGACAGAGCAACAATGTCGTTAATGCCATCTCCGACCATGGCTACTCCCGCTCCCAGTGTTTTGAGACGTTCGAATTTCTGGTCCGGCAGGAGATTGCCATGAGCGAAGTCCAGCTTCAGAAGTCCGGCTACGCGATCGGCATTCGCCTGGGTGTCGCCGGACAAGATGCCAATCCGGTGAATTCCATTGTGCCGCAGCTCTTGCACCGCCCTGTCGGCTTCAGTGCGAAGTTGATCGGAAAATTGAAACCGGGCGATAATGACACCATCCTCGATCAATTCGACTGCGTGACCGGTTGTCTCATCGTCTTTTTCCCGAGACGATTGAATCTTATAAGATCTACCGGCAATTCTTCCAGACACACCCACTCCCGGAATTGTCTTCGGCTCATCGACAGCGAAAAGACCGAGTTTCTTGTCAGCACCTGCAGCCAGCAATGCCTGCGCCAGCGGATGTTGCGAAATCTGCTCCAACGAGCCGGCGATCTTGAGTAGCTCCTCATCCTGCAGTCGAGACTGATTCTCAATTCTGACCAGCATCATGTTCCCCGTTGTCAGCGTGCCGGTCTTGTCGAATGCCACGGTAGTGATAGTCGCCAGACGCTCAAGTGAATCGCCGCCCCTGAAAATCGCCTTCATTCGCGAAGCAGCAGCCAACGCTGTCGTAACGGCAACCGGTGTCGAAATCACCAACGCACAAGGACACGAAATCACGAGAAAGACCAGTGCCTTGTAACACCAATCTGCAAACGGGGCATCAAACAATAGGGGGGGTAAAACGGCCACGAGGCAGGCCAGGGTTACCACAATTGGCGTGTAAATGCGGGCAAAGCGATCAACAAATCGTTCAATGCGGGCTCTGCGCGCCGAGGCCTCCCCAACCATTTTCAAAATCTTGGCGATGTGAGAATTGCCGGCCGTCGTGGATATCATTACCTCGAGATAGCCGTCGATATTAATTGCACCCGCGAATACTTCATCTCCGACTGAGATCGAGCGCGGCTGTGATTCACCGGTTAGACTAGCCAAGTCGATATAGGACTTGCCAAGCTTGACAGTTCCATCCGCCGGAATACGCATCCCTTCTCTCAGGACAATGCAATCGCCAGGAACAAGCGATTCAGGGGGAACAGCTACCGTTTCGCTGCCCCGCTTAAGCAGGGCTTGCGTCACTGAGAGTTCGGAGAAATCTCCCAAAGTCTTTGAAAGGCGCCACAAGGAGTACGACTCAAGCATGTTGGCGAGACTGAACAAGAGGACGACAACAACCGCTTCATGAAGATCACCAATGATGATCGCGCCAATAATAGCAATGGACATGAGAGCATTAATATCAAGGCGCTTGTGCCTGATGCCAATCAGCGCACGCCTGATGATGTCCCATCCGCCGACAGCGGTCGCAAGGTAGAAGCAGACCGTTCCGTAAAGCTCCTCGTTCAGTCCGAAGCGAAGGATCGCTCCCATTGAATAAATAACGAGAGCTGCAAGAAGCGACCAGCCGAGGGATCGGGAAAACGGCAGGGTTGTAGAGCGTGTACGCGATTCGTCGACAAATCGGAAGTGACCCAGACTCTCGATCTTCCGCCGCAGTGACGCAGCATCGGTCTTGTCAGGATCAAATGCATAGAAGATCTTCGCGTTGAGCAAATCGACGCGGGCACCGGCGACGCCTTCAATTTTCTGAATTTCGAGTTCGGCAGTCTTGGCGCAGTTTGGACAATCGATTCGAGTCGTGCGCGCTTCGACATTTGCAAGTGGCATGACTTACCTAACCTTCTCCTCGGCGTGATCCATACCCTGCTTAATCAGCGAATTTACGTGAGAATCATCGAGCGCATAGAATGCCATTTTGCCCTCGCGGCGGTATTTCACCAGACGAAGTGAGCGCAATAGCCGTAGCTGGTGAGAAATCGCGGACTCAGAAATTCCGAGCATTGCCGCGAGATCGCAAACGCATAACTCCGCCTGCGACAAAAAGATACAGATCTTAAGCCTCGTCGGGTCTGCCAGTACGCTGAAGATCTCGGCCAGACGTTCTATAGTTACCTGGTCCTTGAGAGACTTCCTAAGTCTTCCAACTGTCACCTGATTGACAAACTTTACCTGGCAAACATCATCACTATCCATAATTACTTCCTCGCTACATATGAACACATGCTCATATGTTATACTCTATCGGACGCTTGTCAACTCAAATTTGCCGAAAAATCGTGACTGTCGATGCTGACCCAAATGCATGGAATTTCCCTCAATCGCTTCTGAACTATTGGGACGAGCTCTGCGTATAATCAAAGGTATCATGATGAAGTTACTTGCCTATCTTGCCATCGCCATAAGTCTATCATTTGGTAGCGTTTCCGCCGCGGAAATGACGAACAATGTGTCGGTTGCGCGATTGAAATATCCGGGGGGTGGCGATTGGTATTGGGGATCATCCGCAATACCCAATCTGATTAACTTCGTAAAGGCGAACACAAGTATACCAATTGGCAAAGAGGAAGTACGTATCGAATTGACCGACAATCGCCTTTTCAACTTTCCTTTCCTATTCATGACCGGACACGGTAATGTCAATTTTCGTGCAGAAGATCTGGAGATCCTGCGCAAATACCTGGACGCCGGCGGATTTCTGTTTGCGAATGACTCCTACGGTATGCGCAAGGCGTTCTTTCGGGAGATGAAAAAGCTCTTCCCCGAACAGGAGCCGCGTGAATTACCCTTTAATCACGGAATTTTCAATTGTTACTACAAATTTCCCAATGGCCTTCCGAAGATACACAAGCATGATGAAAAACCAGCGCAAGCCTTCGGCTGGTTCATGGGAGAGCGCCTGGTCGCGCTGTTTGTTTTCGAGTCCGATATCGGCGACGGCTGGGAAGATTCGCGCGTCCACAACGACCCTGAAGAAAAGCGCATAGCCGCGCTGCAAATGGGAACGAACATCTTGGTTTGGGCTTTAATGAATTAGAGGTACAGCTATGGATCCCAAAAAATCGCTTCAATATATGACAGAGCGTCTGAACAGGCTCCGCAAGTTCATGCTGCTCGGGCATGCAGCCAACGGCACAGTACTCGTGCTAACGGGTTTGGCGATACTCCTGATATTGGGATTCGTTTTTAACGCGGCCTTCTTCCTGACTACCACATTCAGAACCGCATTTGTTGTTGGAGCTCTGCTATCGCTTGCGACAGTGTTCTTCTTGACAGTTGTCTTGCCGATTATCCGCAAACCGTCAACAGAGGAAGTCGCTCTGAAGGTCGAGGAGCGTTATCCGCAACTTCAAGATCGCTTGATAGCTTCTTTGCAGCTCGAACGGAATTTGGCCTCCAATCGAGAAGGTTTTTCGACCGATATGATTCAGGCGGTCATCAGGCAATCTCAGGAAATGTGTCAGGATATCGACTTCAAGAAATCTGTGGATCACGGCTATTTGAGACGCTCGCTGAAGCTGTTCAGCGGTGCCGCGCTGATGGTAATTCTCCTTGGCTTCGTCTTTCCATCGGTCTTCAGTGACACCGTATTCTTGTTTACCAATCCGATGCTCGATGTCGCGCGCGAGCTCAGCTATCGCCTTGAGGTCAATCCAAAGGATAGCGAAATCGCAAAATTCTCGCCGCTCACCGTCGAGGCGGTTCTGGCAGGCAAATCCTTGCCCGAAGATGCCAAACTTCACTGGAGATACGAAGACGGTCCCATCAAGAGCGAGGACTTCATTCAGAGTCGACTGGTGAAGACGGCTGCTTCCGGCATCGCTGGGAAGCTTGCAGCTGATGACTCGACCGTCTTGAATTTCGAATTCAGAGAAGTCCGGCGATCATTTCAATATTGGGTAACTGCCGGTGAAATCGAATCTCCACACTACCAGATCGAAGCAGTCGACAAGCCGAGGATCATGGACATCAAGTTAACCTATCACTACCCCAAGTACACCGGTCTTCAGCCGTTGGTAGTCGATGAAAACGATGGCAACATCTCTGCCATAAAAGGAACGTCGGTCTTGATTGAAGCCACTTCAAACAAGCCTGCTCGAACCGCATTGATAGTCATGAAAAGCGGCGACACCAAGCCGTTGGAAATCGACAATCACAAACTAGAGGGCTCAATCAAGGTGATGGACGACGGCAGTTATCACCTCGCCATCACCGACGAACTGGGTAACGATAATCCCGGGCCGATCGAGTATCGGATTGGCGCAATCGCCGATGCATTTCCCGAAGCCGATTTGTTCGCGCCGGGAGTGCCCGTGAATCTCGGTGATGATATGGCCCTGGAATTAGGTGTCAAGCTGTTCGACGATTTTGGCTTTTCTGACCTGAACCTCCTCTATCGCCTTTTCACTATTCAGGGCGAGACATTTGCGATGAAGGTCTCGATTCCATTCGACCGCGCCGGCGGACGCAACATCGAAGTCCGTTATCCGTGGAGCCTTGCGAACATCGGTTTGGAGCCGGGTGGTTGGGTCGAATACCAATTTGAGGTCTTCGACAACGACAACGTTACTGGACCAAAACGGGGTGTTTCGCAACTTCTCGTTGCGCGCCTGCCGTCCCTTGATGAGCAATTTGCCTATCTGGAGGACGAAGGCGAATCGCAGGTGAGTGAATTGGAGAAGTTGCGCGAGACGCAGGAGCAGTTGCTGCAAAACACTGAGAAACTACAGGAAGAACTGCTAAGTAACAAGGAAATGGACTGGGAGAAGAAGCAGGAGTTGCAGAAGGCGCTGACCCAGCAGCAGAATCTCGTCGACGCCATGGAAAAGGTTGGCGAGCGCATGGAGCAGATGAAAGAACAAATGCGCAAAAATGACATGACCTCGCTGGAGATCATGCAGAAACTGCAGGAATTGCAGAAGCTATTCGAAGAAGTTGCGACGCCTGAGATGAAAGAGGCGATGAAGAAAATGCAGGAGGCAATGGAAAAGATGTCTCCGGAAGAACTCCAGAAAGCGGCCGAGGAAATGGAAATGTCGCAGCAGGACCTCAAAGAAAAACTCGAACGCACAATAGCGATGCTCAAGTTCATGCAAGCTCAGCAAAAGATGGAAAATATGATGCGCCAGCTCGAGGAATTGATCGAGAAGCAGCAGGCCATGAACGAGCAGACTGAATCAACGCCTAACGAAAAATTGTCCGAACTCTCTCCGCGCGAACAACAGAACAAGAAAGAACTGGAAGAGCTGCAGAAGCAGGCTGATGAGTTGGAAAAAATGCTGGCTGAACTCAAAATGGACGAGCAGAAGGAAGCACAGGAGTTCCTTGACGCCGCCCGTGAACCTGAAGCCGGAGAGCAGATGCAGGAAATGAGCGATCAACTGCAGCAGAAAAAGAAGCAGATGGCGCAACAGGCCGGCGAGCAAGCGATGAACAGCCTCAAGAAGATGCAGCAGAAGATGCAGGATATGAAAGACTCTTTCAATGGCAACCAGGGCGCGAAATCCGCTGAGAAAATGAAGGAAGCTGCCAACGAAATTCTCTATGTCTCTGACAAGCAGGAAGAGGTTATTGACCGCGCCGAAGCGTCAGATCCGACCTCGCCACAACTCCAGCAGTTGGCTGCCGAGCAACAGGCACTGCAGCGTACGATGGAGTCGCTCGACTCCAAATTGCGGCAGATTTCGATGGAATCACCGTTCTACTCCGAAGACATCGGCAAACTGATGGACATGGCTCGCGAGTCGATGAACCAATCGACGGAAGAATTACTCAAACGCAATGGCTCCAACGCCATGCGCCTCCAGAAAGATGCGATGTTCTCCCTCAACCAGGCGGCCAACCAACTGATGCAATCGACGCAAAGTCAACAGATGTGTAATAACGGCCGCTGCAACAACGAAAATATGTTCCAGAAGATGAACAAGCTCTCAAAGCAGCAAAAACAACTAAACAACAAGACCTCGTCGCAGTGCAATAAACCGGGATCGGCCAATCCGAGTCCGGATGGCGTGGGACGGTTGGCTGCCGAACAGAACGCTGTGCGCAAGAGCCTGGGTGAGTTGCAGAAGGAACAGGGAAATCGCAAGGATATCCTGGGACGCCTCGATGAATTGGACAAGGAAGTCAAGAAGGTCGTCGAGGACCTCGAGGGCGGAACCATTACTGAGGCGACGCTGGAGCGCCAGAACAAGATCCATTCGCGCATGCTGGATTTCCAGCGCTCGTTAGAACGCCAGGATTTTTCTGAGGAACGCAAGGCGGAGACCGCTCAAGACATCCGGCGCGCCTCACCGGCACAGCTGAAGTTCGAATCGGCATCGAAGCAAAGCTATCAGGATCGCCTGCAGAAGTACATGAATGAAGGCTATCCGGCAGAGTATGAAGAACTGATAAAGGAATATTTCCGCTCCGTCAACTCCAGCCAGCCCAATAAATGATCAATCGCAACCTGCCGGCACTCCTGATTGTGGCGACCTTGCTTGGTGCAATGACGCCCGTTATTCGCGCCCAGTCCCAGCCGGAAGCGCAACGTATCAAGGCCGCTGAGACTATGATCTTCGCCGGCCGTTGTGCCGACGCCATCGCATTATTGCGCCCAATTTACGACAGGTATTCACGGGATGAACGCGTTGTAACTGCATTAAAGAATGCCTACATTTGCAGCAAAGATTACGACTCTGCACTCGTTGTTCTGCAGCGGCAGATTGGTAATACGATCGGCTTGTCTCAAAAGGTGAATCTCCAGCTTGATATTGCAGGTATCTACTTCCGACAGGGAAATCTCGACAAAGGCAAGAAGCAGATTGATGCCGCGATCGGCCTGTTGCCAAATGAATTCGCGGCGTACGAACATGCTGCCGATGTCTTCATGACCAATGGATACTATGCTGATGCCGTGAAGTTCCTCCAGGAATCGCGAGTCAAAATCAATCAACCCCGCCAGTTCGCACGCAAGTTGGCGCAGCTCTATGAAGTCATGCGTAACTATGGCGACGCTGCCCGAGAGTGCTTCGCAATGGTGCAGACAGACTCGACGCAGGACATTTATGTTTCCGGCAGAATCTCCAGTCTGATCAAGCTCGATTCACAGGAAGAATACGACACCGGCCTCGAAAAGGCCCTGGCCGACATCGTCAAGGCCAACCCCAGGAGCAAGGAGGCGCAGCGTTACTATGGCGAATACCTCATCGCTCAGGGAGACTATGAACTGGCTTTGGAGCGCTTTCGCATCGTCGACTCGCTGGAAAACGGCTTGGGAAAGAACCTGCTGTATTTTGCCAGGGTAGCCCGTGACAACGGCGCCTTCGCCATGGTGGACCGAGCCTGCGCTCAGATCGCCGCTATTCCGAAGACTCCTCTGCTGGTCCAATCCCGCTTTATCCTGGCCGAATCGTGCTTTGGCCATGGTGACTACGCCAGGGCGGCCTCCATCTATCAGGACATTCTGAATCTCGGCGCTAACGACCGCGACGTTTCGGAAGCAATGTATTCACTCGGTGTCGTAAGTCTGCAGGGCTTGCACGACCCACGGGCGGCAATGACTACTTTTGGACAGATCATGCAGAGATTTCCGGGAATACCGCTGGCAACCGCAGCGAAAATGCTGGAGGGTGATTGCTATCTCGCGCTCGGGCAGGATCAGGTTGCCGATTCGATCTATGCAATGGTCAATCCCAAGCAGTTACCGCAGCGAAGTCAGGAAGAACTCCTGTTCAAGCAGGCTGAACTGAAATTCTTCGTCGGTAACTTTTCGGAAGCTCGGGACGCTTATGGCAAAATGATGAACGCTTTCCCCAAGAGCGCATACGTCAACGACTGCCTGCGCAGGATAATGTTGATCAGTGAATACTCCGGCATGGAGGAAGCTACGCTCCAGATTTTTGCTTCGGCCATGTATTCGCAATTTCGCTTTGAATATCAGCACACACTGGAGGAGTTGACGAAACTCAAGAATCGCTCCGGCGCAATCCTGCCGGAATTAGCGTGGCTCAAGTCTGGGGAGATTCAACAAGTCCTTGGTCACGACGTGCAGGCACTGTCGGAGTACGATTCACTGATCACCCTGCACCCGGCGAGCTTCTATACGCCGATTGCTCTTGAACGCAAGGGTGACGTATTTGCCGACGTGCAACAAAACTGTGAACAGGCACGAGCCATGTACCAGCAAGTGCTGCTGAATCACCCGAATAGTCTCAATGTTGAAGAAGTGCGAAAAAAGTTACAGCGAACTGAGAGATTATTGTGCGCAGGCCCACAAAAAACGAAGTCTTGACCTGCTCGGCAACTGCCTACACACCAACCTTGCTTTCTCCTTTGAACTGACGAACTTCCTTTTCCAATTGCTCAATTCGCGTGATATAACCCTCGACAGTCCGCAGCTTCATCTTGGTCGTGGTGCGCACCAATAATCCCAATGAGGTCAGCATGAAGAGCACCGAATTGATTTGCCGAAAGATGTTGCCATAATTGTAGATCGAGTCAAGGAACGCTGCGATTCCAAGGAGAAACAATAGTCCACACCAGGTTAACATCGAAACCTCCGCAAAAGGGTTGTTTGCCAATCGAAATTCTATATATTTGTCGGCTGAACGGAACGATTTGTGAAGTGGAGTATCTTGAAACTGTTTCAGAATAAGACACGAGATTACGCCTATATTGGCGGCGGTGCTGTTGTATTTCTGACGTCACTGATAGTCTATCTGATGACGGTACAACGGACATTGCCATATTGGGATTGCGGCGAATACATTGCCTGCTCCTATATTCTTGGAATCGCTCACCCGCCGGGCAATCCTCTCTTTTTGCTGATCGGCAGAATCTTCGCAATGCTGCCGATTGCGGCCGATGTCTCCCACCGCGTGAATCTCCTGTCAGTCGTCAGCAGTGCTGCAGCAGCAACAATTGGATATGTGGTCTCGGTCAGGCTCCTGCGTTTCCTGCCCGGTGTCGATGGAGACCGCAGTCGGCTGCTTTTGGCCTACCTCTGTTCGGTAACGGGCGCCCTTCTCTTTGCATTCAGCCGCACCAATTGGTCAAATTCAGTTGAAGCCGAAGTCTATGCGATTGCCATGGCCATCTATTTCACTTTGATCTGGCTGGCGCTGCGCTGGTACGATTGCCGGGAACAACCAGTGGCACAGAAATATCTCATTATGATCGCATATTTGAGCTTACTCTCGGTTGCAGTTCACATGACCTCATTTCTTGTCATGCCGGCGATCTTTCTATTTGTGATTTCCGTGGACCCCAAGTTGCGGAGTGACTATCGTTTCTGGCTCAGTGCCGTCGTCATTTTTACGATTGCCGTGAATGTCTCGTGGTTCCTGGTACTGGTACCGCTTTGGATGGTGATTTCCCTGATTGGCTTCCTTCAAAAACGCAATAGCGCCTGGGCACTGGCTCTCGCTCTCAGCGTCGCCGCGATGATTGGTTTCTCCGCGCACGCCTACATCCCGATCCGCGCTGCAGAGAAGCCCGCTATCAATCAGAATAATCCCGCCGATTGGGAACGCTTCTATGGATACTTGCAGCGCAAACAATATGGCTCGGAATCGATGTTTGAGAAGATGTTCAAGCGTCGAGCAAGCTGGGAACATCAATTGGGAGATTTCCCTCGCATCGGTTTCGGCGGGTTTTTAATGGACCAGTTCGGAATGGGTGGGGTCCTGTTTACGGTTCCCCTCATCCTGGCGATGATTGGGATCATTGCGCTGATTAAGTGGAAATGGCGAGTCGGTACCTTCATCCTGCTGATACTTTTCGCCGGCACGATTGGACTCGTCCTGTATATGAATTTCGCCGACGGCTCGACTATGGATCTCTCGACGGGTATGAACAAGCTTGAAGTTCGCGACCGCGACTATTTCTTCACGCCGGGTTTCATCACATTTGCGCTTTGCATCGGGATGGGGCTGTTCGTCGTCGGGAATTTCCTGCTGAACCTGATAAAGCGAGAAGGCAAGACACTGATCGCTACGGTTCTCGGCCTGGCGACTCTTATTCTCCCGGCAGTATCCATCGGCGCTAATTACGCTTTCAACAACCGGTCGAATAATTTCCTGCCTTATGATTACGCTTACAACTATCTAATGTCTTGCCCACAGGATGCGATCCTCTTTACCGGCGGCGACAATGACACCTTCCCGCTCTGGTGTCTTCAGGAGGTTTACGGGGTGCGCCGCGATGTGCGGATCGCCAATCTTTCCCTGATTCAAACCGATTGGTACCAGTTGCAGTTGAAGCACCAAATGGGAGTTCCTATAGCACTGGATGATGATCAAATGCGCTGGGAGAGTTTGGAAAACACTCGCCCGCGTAAGCCTTATGTCGATCATTTGCGCGGCGGCTGGGAACACTCACTGATGGCATATCGGGATCCCCAAACCGGCCAGATCACTACTGTCGCGGACCAGATGGTCGAACAGATTATTGGCGCAAATCATTGGAAGTATCCAATAATCTTCTCAGGTGGCCTGCCGTCAGACGTTAAGTATCCCCTCGCCGATCACAGCCTTCGACGCGGCTGGGTCAACCAGATTGTACCACAGGAGAGCAAGGGAATCTGGGATATCGAAAGCAGTGCCGACCTATTCCTGAACGTTTATCGCTACACCGGGATTGACGATCCAAAAGTGTTTCGTGAGGAAGTCGCGACGACGCTTATTATCGGCGCGATTCAATCGGAAATGGAATTTGTCGACTTCCTGGAATCACAGGGTGACACAGCATTGGCGATGAAAATCACGGAAGACATGATTGAGCGTTATCCCGAATTCTGGCAAAGCTACACCCGCAGGGCGAGACTTCGCGGTTTCAGCGCGGTCGAGACTGAAACCATGTATGAAGAATACTTCAAGTACATCGACAAGCTGATAGCCTTCAACTCCGAGAATATCTACTACTATCAATACAAGGCTCTGGCACTGCAATACATTGGGCGTGGAGCGGAAGCCATAAGGGTAAGCGAAATGGCCTATCAGATCAATCCAGTTACGTCGGCGACATTTCGAACCTTGATATCACTCTACATTCAGAACGGACGTCGTGAAGACGCCATTCGTGTCGCACGCGATTACCTGCGGACCAACCCCGGTGATCCCGCGGCCCGGTCAGTCTCAGCAGGACAGTTCTAAGCGGGCGCCAGCTCTGCCGTGATCATACTGCTCTACATCGCCACGTTGTTCCTCTTCGGTTCAACGTGGGTAGTGGTCAAAATCGGACTTCAGTCAAATCCCCCCTTCACGTTTGCGGTCGTGCGCTTCGTGCTGGCCTTCGTCGTCCTGGGTTTGGTCTTTCGTATCTGGCGTTATCGCCTTCCGCCAATTTATCGGATTCGCCGGAAGATATTCGTTGCCGGCTTTCTCATGTACGGACTGAATTTTCTCTTCATCTACATAGGGCAAAGGCTGATCGCCTCGTCGCTGGCAGCAATACTTTTTGCGACTATGCCGTTCTTTACCGCGCTGTTTTCGCACTTTCTCCTTCCCAATGAGCGGCTCACCGGCCGAGTAATAATCGGAACACTGATCGGCTTCACCGGAACGATAGCACTCTTCTGGAGTGATTTCAGTTTGTCGGGCCCGGTGTTGGGAATGTTGTCACTGGTCCTGAGTTCGATCTTCTGTTCTTGGGCTACTGTTCTAATCAAGCGCGATCTCTCCGACATTCCGGCAGCGGAACTATCGATTCTGCAAATTCCTGCTGGTCTGGTAGTGCTGCTTCCGCTAATGATGCTGGAACTGCCTCTGCGATTTGATTTCAGTCTGCCCAGTATCGGAGCCCTCCTGTATCTGGCTATCCTTGGCACGGGCGCGGCTTTTATCGGCTGGTACTACCTCCTGAAACGCGTTTCAGCAGTAGCGTTGTCGCTGATGACATTCCTCGAACCACTGGTTGCATTCGGCCTCGGCTACCTGCTTCTCCATGAACAACTTGACAACAATTTCATTTTGGGCGGGGTGCTGATATTGTCGGGAGTGTTGATCGCCACCCTTGAACGAAAACCAGCGGCTTAGGCCGGATCGAAGATCTTCCCCGGATTAAGAATTCCGTGTGGATCGAATACTCGCTTGATCTGACGCATTAATTCTACCGAACCTGTGTGTTCGAAGTTGAAGATCGTCTTGTGTCCCAATCCAATGCCGTGCTCACCGGAAATCGTACCGCCACACTCAACCGCCTTGAGAATGATCCGGCGATTGACTTCCATGCCCGCCCGCCACTCGACTTCATCGTCGCGGCGGGCCAGGATTAAAGCGTGGATCAGCCCCATGCCTACGTGCCCGAAAGCGTGGATCAACAGACCCGACTCTTCCGAAAGCTGATGGCAGAACCGGACGATCTCCGGCAGTTTCGAAATCGGGAACGCAGCATCGTTGCGGATGATTGTGTAGCCGGGACGTCTCAGCTTAATGGCATTGGTGACATAGTGACGGATTTCCCACGGATTTTGGCCGCTTGCCAGCATCAAGGTCTGGCCACCTTGTTCTTCCGCAATCTGAGTCGCCGCTTCAGCGTTGCTGATAAGGACTGGCTCGGGACCATGAATTTCCAGGAACAAACACGGAACTTCCTCGAGACCGTAATTATTCAGCAGGTTCAATGCCTGAATGACATTGCGATCAAGAAATTCGACGGCCGCCAGATCGAGTCCATAGCGCATCATTTCTGATACAGCCTGGGCAGCTTCAACCTCTGTCGCAAACTTGAATGCAATTTTTCGATTGCCTTCCGGTATTCCCTTCAGTTGCAGGGTCACGCTCGTGATGATCCCGAGCGTACCTTCTGATCCGGAAATCAGGTCAATCAAGTTATATCCGGAAGAGCGTTTGATTGCTCGATTGCCCAGATGATGGCACTTTCCCGTGCCATCGACGATATCTAGTTCCAGGACGAATTGCTTCGTACCACCATACTTGACTGAGTAGATTCCGCTCGCATTAGTCGATACCATGCCGCCGATCGTAGCGACATCCGAGCTGCCTCCCGGTGAAGGTGGGAAGAACAGCGATTCTCGTTTGAGAATCTCATTCAACTTTTCGTAGATAATGCCCGGCTCGACTCTTACCTGCAGATCCTCCGGCCAGAATTCGAGAACCTTGTTCAGCGCGGAAACATCGAGGACGACTCCTCCTTCACAGGGAATCGCGCTTCCTTCCAAGGCACTTCCGGCAGCCCGCACTGTCAGTGGTAGGCGGTGATCGTGACAGAATCGCGTGATCGCCTGAATCTCGGCAATGGTCTGGACTTGGACAATCGCCGCCGGAAGCACCGGTGTCAGAGAAGACTCATCAATTGCCGCCGCTTCCAGGGCCGTCTGATTGTCGATGACCCGCGCCGGATCAACCACGGTTCGCAGTTCTAAAGGCAAATTCATGCGGTTATTCTAACCAATGCTGAGCGCGGAATCAAGCTGGGAATGATGGCACGGCCCTCGTGGCTAAGACAGCTTGACCTGTAAAAGGAATCTCCCTATTATGAGCGCCGGCATGTTCAAGATCAGTAATCAAAAACCTCCACGTTTATTCGGAATCCTGATTCTCGTTCTGGTATCGTTCACTATCTGCGTCAACAGTCTCTCTGGTGCATCCACGCAAGAAGAATTCGAGAAGAGCCGGACGGCTCAGACACATTCAGCTTCTTCATCGGGTGAAGTTCATCTGGGTGAGCGTTTACCTCTGTGGAGTTGTGTTCCGTTCGCTGGAATATTGCTTTCGATAGCGTTGATTCCGATGATGGCGCCGGTATTCTGGCATCACCATTTCCCCAAGATCGCGATCGCCTGGGGATTGTCGTTTGCGCTGCCATTCATCGTTGTTTACGGTTGGGAGGCTGCTCAGGAGCTGTCGCACGTCATGCTTGGTGAGTATGTGCCGTTCATAATTCTCCTGTGGGGACTTTTCACCGTTTCCGGCGGCATCTATCTGAAAGGTTCTCTCGTGGGCAAACCGGTGACCAACCTGTTGATATTGCTGGTGGGAACCATTCTGGCATCGTGGATGGGTACGACGGGAGCGGCAATGCTATTGATCCGGCCACTGATCAGAGCCAATGGTGACAGGAAATACAAAGTCCATACAATCGTGTTCTTCATCTTTTTGGTTGCAAATGTCGGCGGTTTGCTGACCCCTCTTGGCGATCCGCCCCTCTTTCTCGGTTTCTTGAACGGTGTGCCGTTTTTCTGGACCTTCAAGATGTGGAACAAGCTGCTATTCTCGGTGGCTTATCTTGCAATTCTCTACTATGTGATAGAATCATACCTCTATAAGAAAGAATCAGTTGGAGTAGCGACACGTGCTGTCCGCGGCGAGCCGCTCCGGATATATGGTGGAGCTAATGTAACATATCTCGTTGGTATCGTCGGAGCCGTCTTGATGTCGGGCAGCCTCCATATTGGCGAATTCGCGACACTCGGTTTGCATTTCACCTATCAGTCTATATTGCGTGACATTCTAATCTTACTCATGGGCGTCCTGAGTCTGAAAGCCACGAAAACAGAGCATCGCGTTGCCAACGGATTCTCCTGGTTCCCGATCAAAGAAGTTTCACTTTTGTTTGTAGGGATTTTCTTGACAATCGTGGCTCCACTTCAAATACTCCAAGCGGGCCAAGCCGGTGCTGCGCACTCAATTGTTGCCGCCGTGCATTCGCCGGCGAGCTACTTTTGGGTTTCGGGACTTTTGTCATCATTTCTCGACAATGCTCCGACGTATCTGACATTTTTCAATATGTCTCTTGGCGATCTGGGCATAGCCACCGACCAGGTTTACGAGATCCTGGCAGGTCAGTTGGCACATCCGCAAGCAGAGCAATTCATAATTGACTTGACGGCGATTTCAGCCGGCTCGGTATTCTTCGGAGCGTGCACCTATATTGGCAATGCGCCAAATTTCATGGTCCGTTCGATCTCCGAAGAGGCGAAAGTGCCCATGCCCAGCTTCTTTGGTTACATGCTCTGGTCGGGGATGATACTGGTACCGCTCTTCGTTCTCATGACATTTGTTTTTTTCAGATAGGCAGGCAACGGCTATGTTCAAAAAGATTTTGGTTCCATCCGATCTGCGCGAGGCTTCATTGGTCGCCCTAACAACGGCAGTCCATTTGGCACGCAGTTCCGGCTCGCAGTTGTACCTTCTCAATGTCCGGCCGGAATTCATGAACAAGGAAGAGATGGAGATGCTGCGAATTTCTGCGCGGAAGTTCATCAAGGAAGAACAGGAAATTGCCGTCAATGCCAAAGCGGTACTCACTGAGATGCTCAAACGCGCAGGCGGCACCGATGTCGCCCACACCATCGTTCTTCGTGAGGGAAGCCCGAACGACGAGATCTTGATGACTGCCGGTGAACTTGGCTGCGACCTGATCATTATTACGACAACCGGCCGCACCCGGCTGGGTGAACACTTACACGGATCTGATTCTGAGCGCCTTGTGCGCGAGACGAAAATCCCAATACTCGTTATTCCAGTGAGAGAGACGAAATGAGAACGGTTCGGATAGCTCCGCTATTGCTTCGTCTCTTAATCGGTGCCTCTTTGCTCGTCAGTTCGACAACCTTCGGACAGTCTTCCGGCTTTGACCTTGCAAAGCTGAGCGCGACATCGCAGGCACTGGTCGAGAAAACCGCACCGGCGGTCGTGGGCATCATCGCCACCGGCTATGCTCCGGGGGATGGTGGATTCTGGTCGGAGGAAGGGCTGTTGACCCGACAGCAAAGTGGTGGGTCGGGAGTCACTCTCAGCCCTGATGGTTACATCGTCACCAACGCCCACGTCATCGAGGGTTCACAGCGAATTCAGGTGGTATTGTCGGGAGCCGCGAGTGAGTCAGGCGCGGTGCGTTCGATCATTAAGCCGCGTGGACGCATCGTCGGCGCTCAGGTGGTTGGTGTCGACCTTGAGACGGACCTCGCAGTTTTGAAAGTCAATGAGACGAATCTGCCGTTTCTGAGGCTTGGAAATTCTGACGATGTCAGCCAGGGCCAATTGGTATTTGCCTTTGGTTCTCCCATGGGGCTTGAAAACTCAGTAACGATGGGTGTAGTAAGCGCTATTGCCCGCCAATTGCGACCCGAGAGTCCGATGATCTACATTCAGACCGATGCCTCCATCAACCCCGGAAATAGCGGCGGGCCGCTGATCAGCGCAACCGGAGAGATCATTGGCATTAACACATCGATCTTGTCGCAGTCGGGCGGTGCCGAAGGAATCGGATTTGCCGCGCCCAGCAACATAGTCCGGACTATTTACACCCAAATCAAGGAACGTGGTTACGTTCGACGCGGAGAGATTGGCGTGAATGCCCAGACCATCACTCCAGCATTAGCTGCGGGGCTTGGACTGAATCGGCAATCGGGAGTGATACTCGCAGACGTGGTTCCTGAGTCGCCGGCTTCAGCCGCGGGGCTCCAAATTGGAGATATTGTTCTCACACTCGATGGCAAGACAATGGAGAACGGGCGGCAGTTCCAGGTAAATCTCTACGGTAAGGCAGAAGGGGCAACAGTCGTGATCTCGGCACTACGAGGAAAGGACACGATACAGGCAAATGTCGCCGTCACCGAACGACAAGCCTATCAGGATATGTTAACGACCATGGTGACTCCGGAACGAAATCTGATCCCGCGGTTGGGTATTCTGGCGATCGAATTGACCGCACGATTGCAGGAACTCCTGGGTGGTACCCGTTTTGCAGAGGGAATCGTTGTCGCGGCAAGATCGCGGAGCGGACAGATGTGGGAACAAACCCTGCA
Organism: uncultured Ignavibacteria bacterium; assembly: GCA_964552775.1. GTDB lineage: Bacteria > Zixibacteria > MSB-5A5 > CAIYYT01 > CAIYYT01 > JADJGC01. The sequence goes on from CAZKIH010000009.1 coordinate 25,097, forward strand.
GCCCGGAGACATTATTTATTCACTCAACGGCCAGAATGTGGCAACCCTTGAGCAAATGCGCTCGCTCGTTGAAAACGCAAGACCTGGGACTGTGGTTCTGCAGGTCGAGCGTCACGGCGAATTACTTTTCATAACTGTGGATACCAACTAATCATGATGAAAATCACTTTTCACGGCGCCGCCGGAACGGTAACCGGATCCAAGTACCTTGTCGAGGTCAACAACAAGCGCGTGCTGGTTGACTGCGGCATGTTCCAGGGACCGAAAGAACTGCGCGATCGTAACTGGCAGCCGTTGCCTTTCGATCCCAAAGGCATTGAAGCCGTTATTTTGACACACGCCCATATCGACCACATCGGGTTCCTTCCCAAGATTGTTCGTGAAGGATATTCTAAACCGGTTTATGCTACTCCCCCAACCGTCGATCTTGCACAAGTCTCTTTGCTCGACACTGCGATGCTGCAGATGGAAGACGCGCAGTATCGGCAGAAAAAGAAATTGTCGAGCCATGAAGTAGTCTTGCCTCTTTTCGATACAGACGATGCCGAGGCGGCGCAGAAGCTCTTCCGGGCCGTGAAATTCAACGAATGGCGTGCAATCGGCAATGAATTCCGATTTCGCTATCACACTGCCGGACACCTGTTGGGCGCTGCGGGTGTTGAACTGGAGATGGACGATGGCATCAACAAACGGTCGATCTTCTTCTCCGGAGACGTGGGTCGCTACGGAAATCCCCTGACGACCGATCCGGTAAAACCGCCTGCCTGCGACTACCTTGTTTGCGAATCTACTTATGGAGGGAAGGTTCATCCCGCGGAAGACGCCTTCTCGGTCTTCGAGGAACTCATCAACCAGGTGGTTCGAGATAAGAGCGTACTTTTGATACCGGCCTTTGCAATTGGCCGCACCCAGCAAATAACCTATCTCGTGAATGAACTCATCAGCAAGAAGTTCATCCCGCCGATTCATGTCCACATCGACTCTCCCATGGCGATCGCAGCCACCGAAATCTACACGAAGTTCGCTTCCTACCACGCAATCAATCCAAATAGACTCGGCGGCTCCAGGGGCGTACTCGACGGCGACAATGTCACGCTGCATCGCTCGCGCAAGTCGTCGCAGGCTTTGAATGATCTCGAAGGTCCGGCAATTATCATGTCATCAAGCGGCATGATGACCGGAGGGCGCATCTTGCATCACTTGATCAATCGCCTTCCTGATCCCCGTACGACTGTAGCGTTGGTGGGATTCATGGCCGAAGGCACTCTTGGTCGAAAATTGATGGAAGGCACCGACCTGGTGTACATTCACAAAATGCCGATCGAGGTTAAGGCTCGTCTGGTAAACTTCCTTGGAATGTCCGGGCACGCAGATTGGTTCGAGCTCCTGCATTGGCTGGAACCGGTGGAATACCAGCCGCGCAAGGTGTTCATCACTCATGGTGAAAAAGAGCAATCTGAAGCGATGGCACAGCACCTAAAGGAAGAACGCAAATGGGAGACGGTCCAGCCGAAATTGGATGAGTCATTTACTCTGTAGTGACTGTTCCGGGATTGTTCCTGTCATCTGCCTGCTTCCGTCCGAGCTCAATCATGAGATTGTATCGTCGCAGGTGCATCTGCTCGCGCTGACTAAGGGCTTCAGCCGGTTTGCCAAAATTGGGGGGCTGCGTAACTCGCAGAGAATCTGATCGAACCTCTCCCTCTCTGACAACTCTCATTAGCTGGCCGTCAATGAATGACTGCCCGGGCGGCGGAAACGACAGTTGGACGGATTGATCATAGTAGAATTTGCGCGGCGGATAACGCATCATCTTCATTAGCATGTTTCGATAAGTCTGCTCGATCTGACGCGGGTCATACCTCACGCCGGCTTCAAAGAGTTTGACGTTTGGCAAAAATGCGTCAACCTCTGGTTTAATGAACTCAGCCAGCCCTTCATCCGCATGCCGAATCCATCCCGGGTACCACGAGCGCCGCGCCAGTTCATTATCGATCAAGATAACATCCGGTCGCTCTCCAAGATAGAAATGCGAATACAACCACGGACTTACTGCATCCCATTCGGCAGAGAATACTAAAGCCGAGCTGTCTACCGAAGCATAGTAGTTGTGCAATTCGTCGAGTGCGGACGTGTTTCTTGACTGATTGTTCTCTGACCAATTGACGAACAGCCCCCAGACAATCATCGCAGCGACAACTCCAGCGGTTACCGCGACAAATCGCTTACGCCCCGCTGCAAATGCGTTGATCCCAATGACTGAGAAAACGAAAAGCACTGCGACTGAAGGCAGCAGGTAGTTGTCGATATCTGGAATCGTAAAATTCAGAGCATAAAGGATATTGAACACCAGCACCGTAGTCAGCAGCATCGCTACGAAGTGGTGCTTTCTCCAGCCGACAATCATCCCGTAGACAATAGCCAGCCAGTACGGCGCTGGAAACTGTCTGAACAAAATAGCGGCAAAGCCACCCAACGATTGGAACAGCTCCGAGCTTGAACGCGAAAACATCCAGACGTGGTATTGCCAGCCGGTTACGTGGCGAACGAAATTATCCCAATTTGTCGGGTGGCTCCAATTGAAAATCGGATCCTGCGCGGAACGAATCGGCAGATAGAGATAGAGCGATGCCGCAACGGCAACGGCCCCCAGGGCACGCCACAGATCTCTCGGCCTCGCCTTGAGCATTTTCACATTTGTGAATAGATAGTAGCCGACAGCCGGAATCAACAGGATTGTCGACATGTGGTTCCCGAACGAAAGGCCCACGACGAAGGCGCCAAGTATCAGATTGCGCCCAGAGTATGGTTTGAGCAGGAGCGACAGGATCAAAACCAGCATCAGCAGATGCAGCGAATAGACCTCGTTAGTAACTCCCTGCGACCAGATAAGTGGTGCAATTCCGAAAACGATGCAAGCCAATCCAATGGTGATCTTCTGAAGTAGTGTCTCGCACTTGAACAGCCGCAGCAGCGCTACCGCCAGCAACATCACTGCCGTTGAAGTGCAGAGCGCTCCCAGCAGAATCTGTGTCTTGATCAGTTCAAGCGGCAGCAACGAAAAGAGTCGCCCAATTATCGTGTAGAGCGGATATCCGGTCGGGTGAGCTATGCCGAGGGTGCCGTTGACTATCGCCAATTCGCCCGAGTCGATATAGGCCACCGTCGGGTACGCCGTGAGCAGATACAAAATCAGGGTAGAGAGAAATACTCCCACCCCGATTAATGGTGTCTGAATTTGATCCGGCTTAGAATGGAAGATCGTCATCCTCTTCCGTAAGCGGAGGGGCTTCCGGAACATCCGGCGCCGCTGCCTGCGTCGTGTGGTCGGTTCCTTCGCCGCGACGGCCAAGCATCTGCAGACGGTCGCCGACGATCTCGGTGATCCACTTCTTGTTGCCGTCCTTGTCGTCATAGGTACGGGTCTGAATCCGCCCCTCAATGTAAACCGGCGAGCCTTTGGAGAGGTATTCCTTGGCGACCTCGGCTTGGCGACGCCAGAGCACAATATTGTGCCACGTGGTGCTTTCCTTCATCTCGTTCGAATTCTTATCGCGCCATTTCTCGGTCGTGGCAAGTGAGAACGTACAGACCGCCACACCGGCGGGCGTATAGCGTAATTCCGGATCTTTGCCAAGATTGCCGATCAAGATGGCTTTATTCACTGATGCCATAACAGCTAACTCCTTTTTTGAGCTGTGCGCAGAATATAGAGAGTGGCGAGGGGGCTGTCAAACGCATTTGTAGGGGGTGTCAGCTCTTCTAATTAACGCCCGCTACGTGATACCTGATTAGCTCGGCAGAGTATCGAATAGAGGTAGACTCATGGAATAGTGATGTAATTGCATCGCGATATCTGATGATTCCCACACCTTCAGCTATCGTAGTCCTGCGGTCTCCTAAGCCGCCTGCGTAGCCATCATGCTGATCTGAGCACCCAGTGAATCTTCCGGCTTGCACACTGTCAATACCGGAGAAAGGGTTGCGCGGGGACCACAGTTGGCTTCCAGCGGAGTAAAGAGTTCCATCACAGTTCTCAATCTCCGTCTTGAGATAGACAAATGCGTGATTGAGTCTGATCCGAACTTTGCAGCTCTCTTGGAAAACTGAGTCAACTGAAACACTGTCTATGCATGAATTGCATTCTCCGCCAGAGCCGCGATTGCTCACGACATAAACCCAGTAATTCCCCTCCGCGAAGGGAATGGGATACTGCGATGTTACGGACTCGTCAACGACTCGACTAAAATCGAGAAGATAGGCTTCAGCATTCAAACCCGGCTGTTTGATCTCCAGAACTCTGTCGCAGTCGCATGCGAATCTGTTTGCCAAAGAGTCGGACAGTTTCTGCAGGCCGAACTCCAATCTTGTGCTGACCGGAATTGCCGTTGAATCGGAACTTGAGTAATGAGTGAGGTAACAGCCAACAGTATCCAATTCGGACCTGAGAGATCGGCGGTTGGCGATGAGTGCGAAACTGTGACCTTCAGAAATACCCACAAATCGGACCCACGCCAAGAGGCGAGAGCCAAGAAGTCGCACTGAATCCATCTCAATTGCACCCGAGGTTGGCCCCAAATCTGACACATTCACAACTCCCACCTGTGGCCAGTGCGACCTCGAATAGGCACGAACCACCCGATACAGGATCTCCCTTATTGAGCCCGAATGCAGATCGATCTCCGTTTTTGATCGCTTGAACTCCAAAGTGACTTCGCGGCGGCCGTCGGCTAACGAGACAAAGCGTTGGGATGTGTCGGAAAACACATCTGCAAATTGTAGACCAAATACAGGACCCAGCCCGTCTGACAGCAAGATCGATCTCCCGGCTTCGCCTGACGAAGCGAGCGACATCACGAGTGAGTCACCGTCCGTGAGTGCTATTGATTGGGGTTTGTCCGTTTGAAGCGTTATCCACCCTTCATCATTTGAGCTCCCAACCGGATTAGGGTTTTCGCTACATTGGCAAATCACGAGAATTGGAAATAGTCCCAATACTAGAAGAAATTGAAGTAGTCTCATTAGTCGCCTCCTTGATGTCAATATCGGTAACATCGACCATTTTAGCAACTACATTTGAACTCGCCGAGGTGGACTACTATCGAGAGGTCGGCATCATCGAGTCCTAGCCCCACAACAAAAAACGGCGGGTGTCTCCACCCGCCGCATGATCAGAATCCAGACTGAAGAAAGAACTACTTCTTCTTTTCCTTCTCTTCCTTTTCCTTCTGGCGCTCTTCGCTCTTCTTCTCGGTGATGACTTCCGGCTCGGTCGCTTCGGCTTCGGCAGCGACTGCGCCCTCCGCGCCTTCGGCTGGCTCGGCAAGCTTCACGACAGTCGGCGGCTGTACCGAGACGATCGTCCGACCCGGCTCAGTCACGATCTCGATCTTATCAAGCCGCAGATCGCTGACATGAACGGCATCGCCAATACCAAGCTTCGAAACATCAACCTCGATATGCGACGGAATGTCGGTCGGCAAACAGGAGACATCCAGCTCACGCATGATGAATTCCTGCACGCCGCCACCCGAGCGAACACCCTCGGCCACGCCGACCAGATGAACCGGCACCGCAATGATAATCTTCTTGGTTAGGTCGACACGTTGGAAATCAACGTGCACGACCTTGTTGGTGACCGGATGATGCTGAACATCCTTGAGCAGCACTTTGACCGCTTTGCCCTTCCCGACGGCTAGATCGACCAGCACGTTTTCGCTCGATGAGCTGTGCAGCATCTTGTGCAGCGACCGGCTGTTGATACCCAACATCACCGGCTTGTCTTCGAGACCGTACAAGATGCCGGGAATATTCCCCGCGGTGCGCATCTTGCGGGTCACGCTTTTTCCGGAGCCGGAGCGAACTTCGGCATCCAAGTGTAACTCGTTCATTATTGCTCCTCTATAAATTAATCAAATAACTTCGAAACTGACTCTTCATGCCAGATGCGCCGAATCGCTTCACCAAAAATGTCCGCCGTCGACAGCTCCTTGAACTTGGACGGCAAGTGTTCGATGTCGCGAAGAATGGTGTCAGTAATCACCATCTCAGTAATCGGCGAATCCTGAATCCGCTCTATCGCTGCTCCGGACAATACACCATGGGTCGCACAAACCAAGATATCGAGCGCGCCCTGCTTCTTGAGCGCCTCCGCTCCCAAAACCACGGTGCCGGCAGTGTCGACAATGTCATCACGGATGATGACATTCTTGTCTTTGACATCACCGATGATGTTCAGCACCTGCGCCTCATTGGCCTCCACGCGACGCTTATCGATAATTGCCAGCGGGCAATTTAGTTCCTTGGCGAAAGCCCGCGCCATCTTGATCGAACCAACGTCCGCCGAGACCGAAACCAGGTTCTGGATTCGTTTGGCACGGAAGTAGTCGAAAAATATCCGGCTCGCATACAAGTGGTCGTGCGGTATGTCAAAGAACCCTTGCAACTGTGAGGCGTGCAGGTCCATCGTTATCACTCTGTCCGCACCGGCGGTGGTAATCAAGTTTGCCACCAGCTTGGCGGTAATCGAAACGCGCGGCTGGTCCTTGCGATCCTGCCGGGCGTAGCCATAATACGGGATGACTGCGGTGATGCGTTTGGCGGAAGCGCGGCGCGCGGCGTCGATCATAATCAGAAGCTCCAGCAGGTTTTCACCCGGCGGATTGGTCGGCTGGATAATAAACAAATCCGAGCCGCGGATATTCTGATTGATCTGTACTCGGACCTCGCCGTCGGAGAAGCGCCGGACATCACATTCCGTGAGCGGCACGCCCGTATACTGGGCAATCTTCTTCGCAAGCGGCATGTTGGCCGTTCCCGAAATAATTTTCAGCGCGTTCAGCATCCCATCCTCCAAAAAGAGAATCTTTAGTATACCGTTGGGGGAGGAAAAATCAAGGCCAAATATGGCAATTTGACCAGACGAGTCTCTTCATTCGCAAGGGGCCGACAAAGTTCGCTCTCCCATTCAGACGCGGAAGTGCAAGTGCATAATTGAGTTAAGAACTGGCGAAGTGGACGGGGATGCCTGATTGAAGACGCTCTTGGCTTACCTAAACGCCACGCCCATCTGGAGCGGAATGAAATGGACGCGCGGCGTCTCGGAGAAAAGGAGCGTGTATCTTGCTTCGAAGAATAGGAAGCTCTTGGGACTTAGGTGGATGTTGAACCCGGCTCCGGCGTTGAATCCAAACGCTGTCTGACCTTTACCATCAATGACGGTGGTCGATCGGGCACCTTCTTCCGCCAATGTGAGAAGCACGTCACCCGTGGTATATCGAGCAACCGTGAGGCCCGCAGTCAAGAACGGCGCTTCGCCCGATCGGGACTGCGAGAAGGCATACTTTGCGATCAAAGAAGCCGCCAATGCTGTTGAGCTGCCTTCTTCCGCTTGATTGTCGCGAGCGTAGGCATCGATTGATTTCAGGAATTCCTCATCGTCAAGCGGCAAGTTGCTGACTTCGAGAGTTCCGATCAGCATCATGCGTTCACTCAGAGGAAACCCAAGCCCAAGCCCAAGATGCAGACCGGCATTGTGTACTCTGGTCAACGACTTGTCATAAATCGGATACGCGACACCGCCGGAAACGATATACTGGGCACCCCCTTGTGCAGCCAATTCAGAAGACCAAAGACACAGGGTTATGAGGGCGGCACTTATTATTCTCAACATGAGAATTGTTACGTTTGATATTGCTCTTTGTTCAAAGAATAACGGTTCGTTCTCAGGAGATTAACCGAATTAGCAATAGAACGAGAATTCCGAGAATGGCGGCGCCGGGAAGAGTGAGCAGCCAGGCAAGAAAAATGTTCGCTAATATCCGCCAATTGACGTTGCCGAAGCTATAGGCCAGCGCCGTCCCGGTAATTGAACCCGTGGCAACCTGCGTTGTGGAAATGGGCGTACCGGTCAAGGCCGTGATCAGAATCACGGTGCCGGTCGCAGTCTCGGCAGCACAGCCGTCGATTGGCTCACTCATGTGCGTCATCTTTCTTCCCATTGTCTTCATGATCCGCCAGCCACCTACGGAAGTGCCCAACCCGATCATGAAGGCCGACGCAAGTCGTACCCACATCGGAACATGGAATTCGCTGATGGCGCCTGCAGAAACAAGCGCGATCGTCATAATTCCCATGGCGTTCTGGGCATCATTCATTCCGTGAGTCAATGAGACATAAGCCGCCGAAAGTACCTGCATTTTCTTGAAGAACTGGGCGGTCTTTCGATACCTTAGCCGCCAGACCGACCAACTGAATATTGTGATTAGGATGATGCCGAAGAGGCCCCCGGCCAGTGGCGACACGAACATCGCGATGGCGATGCGGCGAATTCCAGATTCCATTAAGATCGAAAAGTCAAAATGGTAGTTGAACAGACTGACTCCGACCAGGCCACCAATCAAAGCGTGCGTCGAAGATGATGGCAATCCGAAGTACCAAGTTAGATAACCCCAGAGAATCGCCCCGGTGACCGCGGCCAGCAGCAGCGGCAATGTGACCAATTCGCTGTGAATCACTCCCTTGCCCACCGTGTAAGCAACGCCGGTATGGAGAAGCGCACCGACAAAGTTAAGCGTACGCGCCATGATAATTGCGTTGCGTGGTGAAAGAGCGTGAGTATTGACGGTAGTGGCAATAGCGTTGGCGGCATCGTGAAAACCATTGACAAAATCGTACATCAATGCCGCACCGATAATGAGAATCAGGAGGAGCTGATCAGACATTATCGGAGACCATGCGCTTCAGGGTATCCGTAGCTTCAGTGCATGAATCGATGGCGCGCTCCAACTCCGCGTAGACTTGCCGAAGAATAAAAAAGACGGCGACGTGACGCGTGTATTCGACATTCGCCGCAATCAATGTGATAACTGTCGCGGCGTCAGCCGCCTTCGGCGTCTCATTGATTTTTGACTCCAGGATCGAGCGATCACTGCGAATTTCCTGAAAACGACGACGCAGACCGCCGTGGTAGATCTCGTCGGCCTTGGTTTCCAATTGATCAACCGCTCGTGCAAACGGCTCGATATTACGATCGCGACGCAATGATTTGACCGCGTCAACTATCTGCTCACACGCTTCCTTGATAATGATGCCTAATTCGCGCATTTCCTTGTCGCTGGAGGGAATGTCATAAATGACATAGCGGTTGGCTGCATGATTGATGAACTTCACGATATGCAGTGTGTCTGTGGCAAATTGCCCAATTTCCGTCCGGGCAAAGGGTGGTTGCTGCGAACGCAGCAACAGGACCTCGATTGACTCTTCAACCTGCAAGCAACGGGTCAGACACGTCTCAATGCGCGTTGCCGCCTCCTGCCCACTCTTGACATCACTATTGAACAACTCAGTCAGCCAGTAGCTGGCTTCAGCGGCGGTATCTGCAAGTTTCTCGAACAAGCCGAAAAACTCCTGATCGCGGGGGGGCAACAAACGTATCCGCTTGATCCGATTGAAGAAACCGGATGTGGTCATGTGTACCTCTCTGAAGATGTAATCTACGCCTGGGCAGGAATATATCGGTGGCGGCAACACAGCGCAAGCCGGAAGCCGACCCGTTAGCAGAAAGTCGGGCGGATTGGAGCAAACAAACCAAGAAATGTTGATCGGGACAGATTTGGATTTAATTGTCTAATACTGGCGGTGGCCGTGGCGAATAATGTCGCCTTCAACCATATAGATGACGTCTTCGGCGATATTGCTGGTATGATCGGCAATACGCTCCAGATTGCGCGAAATAGCTAACACCTGGATCAGTGTGTCAACATTCTCAGGATCCTTGCGGATGCCTAATTTAATGGAATCGTACATCTGGCGATTCATCTCATCGATCTCATCATCACACACAAGCACTTCGCGGGCCAGTTTTTCGTCGGCATTTACCAGCGCGTCGAGCGCCTTCTGTAGCATCTTCTGCACCCGCTCAGCCATCGTTTGAAAATCAAAAGGTGAATTGATTCTGGGTTGTTTCGAAAGAGAGGCTGCACGCTCCGCGATGTTGACTGCAAGATCACCGATCCGCTCGAGATCATTATTGATCTTGAGGACCGCGATGATGAAGCGCAGATCGATCGCAACCGGCTGATGCAACGCCAGTATCTTAAGGCAATCCTCCTCGACATCGACTTCCATCTCATCGATTTCGAAATCCGTGTCAATTACGCGCTGTGCGAGTTTTTCGTCGCGCTCCGACACAGCCTTCACTGCTCGTTGAACGGATTCCTCGACGTATGCGCTCAGAGCGAGTAATTTCCGTTTCAGCCTGTCAATTTCACGGCGTAAGTGTTGCATCTATCTATTCTTCGAAAGCCTCATCCAAACCGACCGGTGATGTAGTCTTCGGTCTGTTTCTTGATTGGTTTAGTAAATATCTGCCGTGTCGGACCGAATTCAATCAAATGCCCTTCATAAAAGAATGCTGTGTAGTCCGATATTCGACCGGCTTGCTGCATATTATGAGTCACAATGACTATTGTATAGTTTTTTTTCAGCTCTCCAATAAGATCTTCAATCTTCGATGTCGAAATGGGGTCAAGCGCCGACGCCGGTTCATCCATTAGGAGTACCTCCGGACGCACCGCGAGGGCGCGCGCAATGCACAGGCGCTGTTGCTGACCGCCCGACAGCATGTAGGCGCTGTCGTTCAGTTTGTCCTTTACCTCTTCCCACAGGAATGCCTTCTTCAATGTCTCCTCAACAGCATTCGCTATCACACCCTTGTCACTGATACCGTTCACCCGCAATCCATATGCGACATTGTCAAAGATCGACTTGGGAAAGGGATTTGATTTCTGGAAAACCATCCCGACGCGCGTGCGCAGTTGTGATACATCGCGAAAGCCATTGTAAACGTCGACGTCGTCAAGCTTCACTGAACCGTTCATCCGGGTGCCGGGAATCGTCTCGTTCATGCGGTTAAGCGTTCGCAGGAAAGTTGACTTTCCACAACCCGATGGTCCGATGAAGGCTGTGACCTTCTTCTCTTCGACATCGATACTGACTTCGCGGAGGGCCTGGTTGGATCCATAGAAGAAGTTCAAATTACGAACTTGCATCTTGATCCTGGTGTTGTCGTTCTTTTCCGGAGACATCTTCTGGGTTTTTGACTCCATCTCGATTTCAAGTTCTGAATCAAGCACTGAGGCGCCTCGACCGGATACGTGATCTGATTAAGATCGCCACGAAATTTAAGAGAAACGTCAGAACAAGCAACACCAAAACGGTACCGTAGAGAATCGGCAGTGTCTTATCTACGTCCGGTGATTGCGTCGCCATGACGAATACGTGATACCCAAGTTCCATAAACTGATCAGTGAGCCGATCCGGAAGATAGGGCAGATAATATGCCGCCCCCGTAAACATGATCGGGGCAACCTCACCTGCTCCGCGACTAACGGCCAGAATCGCACCCGTAAAAATACCGGGCAACGCTTGCGGTAGCAGTATTCGATATATCGTCTGCAATTTGGTCGCACCCAGCGCGTAGGAAGCATCCTTGAGTTCGCGCGGAATGGTCTTGAGCGCCTCCTCGGTAGCGATGATCACGACCGGCAAGGTCAGCAGTGCCAACGTCAGTGCCGCCCAGATAATCGCCGGCTGTCCCCAGATTGGCGTCTCAGATCCGAGAACGAGATGATCGATATTTCGGCCAATAAATCCGATGAAAAAACCCAGCCCAAAGAGACCGAAAACAATCGATGGAACACCTGCCAGATTGTTGATGGCAATGCGAATCAGTCTCGTGGTCTTCGAATCAGGCCGGGTATACTCCGATAAGTACACTGCCGTCAAGACGCCTACAGGAACACCGGTAATGACCATCAGTATGACCAGAAACACGGTGCCAATAATCGCGGGAAAGATGCCGCCTGCCTCCAACCCTTGCTCAGGAGCTTTGCTGAGAAACTCCCAACTGATTGTGCCTATTCCGCCAATGAGGACATTTCCGAGAATGACCACAAGCATCAAGATGATGATGATGGTGGCGGTCAATGTCAGCGCCCGCGGAAAGTAGCCCCGGGTCTTTGGCTGAAATTGTAGGTCGGTTACAAACTCAGTCGCGGTATTGGGAGAAAGACTCATCTTGACCGCCCCTGGAAACGCGTCTTGAGCCGCGTCAGAACAAGCTCCCCGCCCAGATTGATCACAAAGGTAAACAAGAAGAGCAATGTCCCGATCAAGAACAGCACATTATAATGCGCGCTGTTGAATACTACTTCCGCCAACTCCGCCGCGATCGTTGCCGACAATGTCCTGACCGAATCGACAAAACTCCCGGACGAGATCGCCGCATTTCCCGAGGCCATCAGCACGATCATTGTCTCGCCGATTGCTCGACCAAAGCCAAGCACCAAACCGGCGGCAATGCCCGGCATCGCAGCCGGGAGCACCATCGTAAAAGACACCTGCCACGGATTGGCACCCAGTGCCCGAGCGGCGTCACGCAGTGAGCCCGGAACAGAATTCATCGCATCTTCCGCCACCGTGAAAATAATCGGCACGATAGCGATGCCGAGCGCGATGCCGGCATTAAGGGCGTTTAGTCGATAGGTCAGCCCGAAAGTATTTTGGAGAAGCGTCGCCAGAATAATCAACGCAAAGAAGCCAAGGACAACGGACGGAATCCCCGCCAGCAATTCAATCACAGGCTTGATGATCTCGCGCATTCGCTTCGAAGCAAACTCGGAAGAATAGATCGCAGCGCCGATTCCAAGGGGTGCGGCAAACAGCATCGCCACGAGAGCGGCTTTCAGTGTACCGATAAAGAGCGGGAGCAGAGAATATTTGGGGATGTTGGAATTGGGCTGCCAGCTGTACTTGGCTTCCTGCCCCTCTTTCCAAGCTTGCGGTAATACCATCTTCTTAATGGTGACCTCTTCGTGAACCTCGGCGCTTGTAAAAATCGGTATCGATTCTTTGAAAATGAAAATGAAGATTAGTGTTATGCCGATCAGCGCCGAGAATGCATTCAAGGCAATGAACTTCCCGCCAAGTTGTTCACGCCATCTGGATTTTGGCTTGAATTGGTACTTAGTCTCGGTCACATTACTTTCACAGTCATGCGGATTAGCTACTTCAGTATGCTCTTTGCCGCTACGTCAGCATGAAGGGGGATGTAGTCAGCGGCCTCCGCAACTTTCTGCCCTTCCGCGGACAGTGCCCAGTTGACAAAGTCCTTCAGTTCACCTGAGGGCGTGCCGCGATAAAAGAAATACAGTTCTCGGGAAATCGGATAGCTGCCATTCGAGACAGCATCCAGACTCGGATGCACCGCAGCTGTTGTGTCGTTTACTTTCACACCGGCGTGCTTAACAGTCGTCGCCCAGGCAATGCCTCCATAGCCGATGCCGTTAACATCCTTGGTAATCGCATTGACTACCGATGCAGTACCCGGCAATGTTTGACAGCGGTCGGCATAGTCCTCTTCCTGCAGAACATGCTCCTTGAAGTAGGCGTATGTGCCCGAATTGTTTTCGCGTCCGTACAGAATGATTGTAGCATCTTTTCCTCCAACTTCCTTCCAGTTGGTCAGTTCGCCGGTGTAAATTCCTTTGAGCTGAGCCAGGGTCAGGTCGGTAACCGGATTCTCTTTATGCAGAAATACCGCAATGCCATCAAGAGCGACTGCAAGGCGATGAACATCGACATTCTTGGACTTGGCATCCTGATATTCCTTGGCTTTCATATCCCGGGAGGCCATACAGATGTCGGTTGTACCGTTGAGCAAAGCCGCAATGCCCGTGCCGGAGCCGCCGCCTGAAACCTGAATGATACTCTTCGCGAACTTCTTCATATACTCTTCCGCCCACCGCTGACCAAGGCGAACCATGGTATCCGAGCCTTTGACGGAAATATTGGCCGCGCTTGCGGATGCGATAAGCAGGGCCGAGAAGATTGCAGTAATAAACGTCCGTTTCATATCTTCCTCCATGTAAGTGCCCGTCTATTGAACAAGTTATAAAGCTCAATTGTGTTAGGATTCTGTTAGGATTTTGTTAATAGCCCGTAACGATTGTAACCCGAAATCCTCAACGACTCATCAGACTTATCGTGAAGTTACTGCCCTCCCCGGGTTGACTCTGAACACTAATATTGCCACCATGTGCCAATACGATGTGCTTGACGATTGCCAAACCCAGTCCGGTCCCCCCCTGAGCACGACTCCGTGCCTTGTCGACAGTATAGAAGCGCTCGAATAGACGCGGGAGATGCTCCTTGGCGATCCCTTGACCCTGATCCTTGACAGAAATCGTGACCAGATTGTTGTTTGCTTCTGCCTCTATCGAAATACTGGTGTTTTGATCGCTATACTTGATTGCGTTTTCAATCAGATTCACGATCGCCTGCTCAAGCAATGGCGCATTGATCCTGGCCTGAATTGACCTGTCACAAAACAAGTTCAGCTTGATGTTCTTGGCAGTTGCCTTGAGTTCGCAGGCACTCATCGCCGCCTGCAAGACATCGTTAATCCGGTCGAGTTCCAAAACAATCTCGCCTCGCTCCGTCTCTTGTTCGATTCGCGATAGCTTGAGCAAGTCCACGATAATCGCATGCAAACGGTCTGCCTGGCGGGAGATGATTTGGAGAAATCGTTGTGACTCCTCCGCGCTCATTGTCGAGCCCTCCAGCAGTGTCTCGACGAAACCCTTGATTGAGGTAATTGGCGTCTTCAGCTCGTGGGAAACATTCGCAACAAAGTCACGGCGAAGATTCTCGAGTTTGCGTAGTCGGGTGATATCGTTCAACACCAGAAGGGCCCCCGTACTCTCTCCATTAGAGTCCCGCATCAGAGTACCGTGTGCCTGAAGATATCTTTCGCCATCGAGAGGATCGATAAGTGTGACATCGCCCTCAACGGGTTCTCCCAAGGCAAACGTCTTGGCTACTAACCGCTGCAGGTCGTTGTTGCGAATGACTTCGAGGATGTCGCGACCGATGGCTTCGTTGGCGTCGAGAGTGAGTAGTCTGGCGGCTGCCCGATTGAAGCTGATCAGTTTTTGTTCGGCATCGATGGCGATTACTCCTTCCAGCATGTTGGAGACTATCGCTTCCTGCTCAAGACTCTGGCGCTGGACCGTCCTGAATCGCTCTCCAAGTTGCGTCGCCATCTTGTTCATCGCAACCGCGAGACCGGCGATCTCTTCATATTCCGGCACCGCAACGGGACTGTCTAAGTCCCCCTGCGCGATTCGCTCTGCACCGGATTTGATCTCCGCAAGCGGCCGACTGACATGGCGCGCAACAAAAATGCTCACGATGGCAGCAAACAGGGCTACGGACAACCCGCCGATTCCGAGACGCCAATAGACATCGCTGAGAGCGTCGTTGACAAATGAGACGGGTACGGCAATTCGTACCACTGCGAGAATCTTACCTTTGTCAACGGCAGGTATCGCAACAAACAGCATATCCTGGTTGAAGCGCCCCGCGAAGCGTCTGTCGACGCCGGCGCTTCCTGATAACGCCGATTCGATTTCGCTGCGTCCGGACTGACTCTCAAGATCAGCCGGGTCGTCGTGTGAATCTCCTATTACCGCTCCATCCGGAGAGACGACCGTCAAGTACGTGGCGGACTTGGCGGCTAATTCCTTGCAAAGCGCATCGACTCCTGCGTAATCAAGCGCTGCCAGATGCGGTATTAGGTTCCGTTCAACCAGCGCAGCACGCGACTGCATGTCGGATACGATTTGATGCTGATAAAACTGCTGCAGTGAATGGTAGGCATACCAGCTTACCACAACTAACGATGCTGCGGTAATGAGCAAGTAGGAAGGATAGATTTGCCAAAGCAGCCGCTTACGGCGCACTGCTACTCCCGAAATTTGTAACCAACGCCACGTACCGTTTCAATGTACTGGCCTGCATCACCCAATTTCTTACGCAGACCTACTATTTGTACGTCCACTGAACGGTCCGTAACAATGGTTTCGTCGCCTCGTATCTCGTTGACGATCTGGTAACGCGTAAACACCCAGCCGGGGTGACGGGCGAGAAACTGCAATATCTGAAATTCCGTAAGAGTTAAATCTACCGACTTCCCCGCAACCAAAACCTCGTGGCGTCCGGGATTGATTACGATGTTGTGTACTTTGATCGTTGTCACCGCGCGGTCTGCTTCTCGAGCCTTGCGGCGCAAGATGTTACGAATACGGGCGATGAGTATCTTCGGACTGAAAGGTTTTGTGATGTAGTCGTCTGCCCCGACCTCGAGGCCGGTAACAACGTCGGTTTCTTCGCCTTTGGCGGTAAGCATTATGATCGGAATGTGTTGGGTCTTGCCGTCATTCTTAAGAATCTTGCAGACCTCGAGACCATCGAGACCAGGTAGCATCACATCCAGCACAATTAAACTGGGGAGATTATTACGAGCCGACTTGAGACCATCCTCGCCGGAGGTGACTCCGGCGACGCGGTAGCCCTCCTTGCCGAGGTTGTAATTGATCAACTCGAGAATATCTTCCTCGTCTTCAATGACCAGGATATTCTCTTTTGCCATGACTACTGCATCATCCTTTCGGGTGCGATAGTAGCAAATTCTCGGTAGCGAAGCAAAAGATATTTGTACGAGTCGATGTTAAATCTTTGTTAGAACCAAGCTTAGGAACCGTTAGCAGCTCTGCTTCAACAGATCCGTGGAAGCTGTTCTCCCGACAACATATCCACAACACGTATACCCCCGATAGTGCTTGACATCGTTACGAGTGGGTCGGAAGACTCAACTACCTGCCCAATGACCTCCGGGACCGACTCGGGGGAACACATCTTCAGTCCAGCCAAGACTGCGTCCGCGGAACTCTGCGGTACGATGACAATAAACCTGCCTTCGTTGGCTACATGAAGAGGATCGAATCCGAGAATCTCGCAAGCCGCCCGTACCGCCTCACACACGGGTATCTTACGTTCATCGATTTCGATCTTCACACCTGCTGACTGCGCAATCTCTACTAAAGCGCTGGCGAGACCACCGCGCGTCAGATCACGAAGACAATGAATTTGTATGCACGCCTTCAACAGCGCGAGAACCTCCCTGTGTAGCGGTGCGCAGTCGCTGCAAACCTCTGTCTCCATTCCCAGTCCATCCCGTTGAGCCATGATGGCAATGCCGTGGCGGCCAATATCGCCGGAAAGGATGATTGCATCGCCAGGAACTACGCTTGACGGTTTTATTGCGAGCGAATGTTCCACCAATCCGATTCCTGCGGTGTTGATAAACAGGCCGTCACCCTTGCCTCGCTCCACAACCTTGGTATCTCCGGTGATGATCTCAACCGAGCAGTCCTTAGCGGTGATTCGAACCGACTCCATCACACGCCGGAGCGTTTCGACTGGAAATCCCTCCTCAATGATGAGCGCAAGACTCAGGTACAGCGGCCGCGCCCCGGCCATCGCCAGATCATTGACTGTCCCGCAGACGGCCAACTTGCCAATATCACCTCCGCGAAAAAACAGTGGTGCAACTACGAATGAATCCGTAGTAAACGCCAATTTCGTATTGCCTGCTTCGATGATGGAGGCATCGTGGCAAGTCTCAAGCTGTGAGTTGCTGATGGGAGGCAGGATGACTCGCTCCAACAACTGGTGCATCAGTCTCCCACCGCCGCCGTGCGCCATGAGAATATGATCGTGATGTGGCAACGGCGTAGGGCAAGAGAGATCGAATTTCTTGTCAGTCATGAAAATTTGGTCTCCAATTCAAACCCTCAGTCTAACCGGCAGTCCTTTACAGAGCTTTCAGCCTGTAGCGATAATAGGCTGCGCATGCTCCTTCGGAAGACACCATCGTTGCTCCAAGTGGCGATTCCGGCGTGCACTGATTGCCAAAAGCCGGACAGTCAGTCGGCTTAGCCAATCCCTGCAGAATCTTCCCGCTCATGCAATCATGAGTTTCCGATGCCAATTCGCAGCGAATCGAGAACTTCAGTTCTGCATCAAATCTCGCGTATTTTTGCCGAAGTCGCAAACCGCTCAGCGGAATGCTCCCGATGCCGCGCCAGTTGCGATCGGAAATTTCGTATATCTCGCGCATGATCTCTTGCGCTGGTCGGTTTCCCAGTCGACTGACAGTTCGAGAATACTGATTCTCAACCGCATTCCGACCCTGCTCCAATTGTCTGACACACATCAGAATCCCATGCAACAGGTCAGTTGGCTCAAATCCGGTGACGACGATTGGAACGTGATACTTGCTCGCAATCGGTTCGTACTCGCTAAAGCCGGTCACCGCACAGACATGGCCCGCCGCAAGAAAGCCCTGCACCCGATTTCCTTCCGATGCCAGGATCGCTGCAATTGCTGCGGGCACTGTTACCTGTGAAACCAATTCACTGAAGTTGGTGATATTCTCGGCAGCGGCCCGGAACACTGCCATTGCATTTGCGGGCGCTGTTGTTTCGAAACCGACTGCAAAAAACACTATCTGTTTGTCAGGATTGTCCCTGGCAACACTGAGTGCGTCCAGAGGAGAATAGACGATACGGACATCACCACCAAGGGCTTTGACTGTGAGCAGGTCGGTTCTCGATCCCGGAACCCTCAGCATGTCTCCGAAGGAACAAAGTATCACGTCCGGACGCTCCGCCAATATACAAGCCGCGTCAATCGTCTCGATCGGCGTTACACAGACAGGACAGCCCGGGCCATGCACCAATGATATTTCAACAGGCAGGAGTTGATCGATGCCGTACTTAACGATCGAGTGAGTCTGACCGCCGCAGATTTCCATGATGACCCAGGGGTGCTTTGTGATCTTCCTGATCTCATCTGCCAGCCTCTTCGCGGCATCAGCATCTCGATATTCGTCGATGTATTTCATTTATCTGAATCGTCCGGCTGCTCCAGTTCTTCCATCTGGCGCAAATACTCGAACACCTTGTTGGCTTCGTCCTCGTCAACAATGCTGAGTGCAAATCCGACATGCACCACAACATAGTCGCCAAGCTTCACCTCGGGGACATAGCAGAGATTCACCTCGCGAACCACTCCGCCAAAATCCACCCGACCACTGCGTGTGATAGTGTCCTCGCCGGTTATCGACACGACTTTTCCCGGAATCGCCAAGCACATGGTCTGCTATTTTCCGCCTCTCTGAGACGCCGCCATTAGCTGACCAATCGAGATGCCGCCGTCATTGGTCGGAATGTGATGATGCCAATAGGGTTCAAAACCGTTCGCGCGCAGGCGCAAGATCGTCCGTTCTGTCAGGTACTTATTCATGAAACAGCCGCCGCTTAACACTACGCGGCGAAGTCGAACGCGTCGGGCCACAGCGATGATCACCTCGGAGAGTGTGTTGTGGAACTTGGAGGCTACAACGGAAACTTCGCCCGTCGCCCGGCAATCCTGCAAAACAGCGGACATCGTCGGGCGCCAGTCTATTATGTACTCGCCTCCGACCTTCTTCAACTCGAATGGATAAAGCTCGGATGAGGCGTGACCATCAGTACAAAACTCCAGTGACATTGCGGCTTCACCTTCGAACGTACATTTTTGAAACAAGCCGGTCAAGGCAGCCACCGCATCAAACAACCTTCCGATACTGGATGTTGTGGGCGTATTCAATTTCTGATTCAACATTTTCCAGATGACGTCTGCTTCGCTGCCGGAGAAACTCTCGGCCGGCAACTTGTCGCGCCAATCGTTGAGTGAATCTCTGTACAACTCGAAGAGCACTCCTGCCGCTGATCGGCGCGGCTCCCTGACGGCGGCCTCGCCACCGGGCAAAGCGAACGGCAACAAGTGAGCCACGCGTTTGAATGAAGCATTCTCAATCGTCAGAAATTCTCCACCCCAGATTGATTGATCGGTGCCATAGCCGCTGCCATCCCAGGCGACGCCGAGCAACGGCGCATCGATGCGATTATCTGCCATACAGCTGAGGATATGTGCGTAGTGGTGCTGCACCGCAAGGTGAGGTGCGCTCATCGTCTCTGCATGAATCGTTGAACCGTAGTCAGGATGCAGGTCATGGGCAATAGCAGCTGGTGTTACTTCATAGAGCGCGGTCAGGTCAGCGAGAGAACTCTTGAAGGCAATCAGCGACTCAGCCGATTCCAGATCACCGATGTGCTGGCTGACAATGACGTTCCTGCCTTTGCTGATTGCCACAGTGTTCTTCAGGTGACCACCAACTGCAATGGCATCGGGCAAGGTCTCGGGCATTGAGATTGGAAGCGGTGCATAGCCGCGCGCTCGCCGGATGATTTGAACGCGATCCGCCATCACGCGAACCACGGAATCATCCACGTGTCGACGAATGGGGCGATTGTGCACGAGAAAAGCTTCAGCTATACCGTGAAGGCGATTCAACGCTTCATGCTCATCTATGCAGAGAGGTTCTTCCGCCAAATTCCCACTGGTCGCAATAACGGGTCGATTTAACCGTCGCATGAGAAGATGGTGTAAAGGCGTATACGGCAGCATCACGCCGAGCCAGGGATTCCCGGGAGCAACCGACTCAGCAATTCCGTCTGATCGCTTCTTACGCCGCACGAGAACGATTGGCGACTCCGGACTCAAGATAAGTGCCGCTTCCAGTTCATCTATATGGCAGTCTTGTCTAATGGCGTCGAGATCAGGATACAATACCGCAAACGGTTTATTGCTGCGGCGCTTACGGATTCGTAGACTGTCGACAACAGACCCCTTCCGCGCGTCAGCGAGTAACTGGAATCCTCCCAGTCCTTTAAGTGCGACAATCTTCCCGCTTTCGATCTCTGCAACCGCTGCTTCGATCGCATCGCGGTGCGAAGCCATAGTCTCACCGGCCGGATTCCACAGTTCAAGGTGTGGGCCACAGAGTGGACATGCATTGGGCTGGGCATGGAAACGGCGATTCTCTGGGTCGCCGTATTCACGCTCGCACGATGCACACATTTTGAAGTGTTTCATCGTTGTATTGGCACGATCATATGGTAGGGACTCAATTATTGAAAACCGCGGACCACAATTCGTGCAATTGGTGAAGGGGTATAGATAGCGCCGATCCGCAGGGGCAAAAATCTCATTGAGACAATCGGGACAAGTGGCGATATCAGGAAGGACTATGGCGCTCTTGCTGCCTTGGTGTTCCGAGAGTGAAATCACGAAGGTACTGCTCCCGAGGCGTTCCGATCCCGAGATTGTCAGGTCATTAATGAACGCTCGGGGCGGAAGTTCCTTTGTCAAGCGCGAACAGAATTCACCCAGAAGTTGTTCAGTCCCCTCAATTTCTATGACCACACCCTGCGAGTTGTTTGCAACAAATCCTGTCAAACCGAGTTCTCGCGCGAGTCGATAAACAAACGGACGAAAACCAACGCCTTGGACCGCACCGGTGACAAATAAGTGCCAGCGTCCCAGTTGTGTGGTCCCTATGGTCGCCTGACGGGTCATGACAGGCGCCCTTCGAGAAACTGCTTGATGTTCTCAACCGCTGCCTTCGCCGCAAGTTCGACTTCCTCGGATAATCCCATCCCTTCGGAGAAGTCCTTTCCTTCGATGCCGACAACTGTAATCTTGGGGGGCAGTTGGCCCAGCACTCGCGCCATTTCGATCGCCTCGGCGACACCAAAGGCATGCGATGAATAGTGGAAGAATTCCGACGGTACTCGAATTTGCGTCGCGTCAATTCGATGGATCTTCCCCGGAGTCGATCCGGAACGAACGGCGTCGATCACCAACACATTCTCAGCTCCCACCCAACAATCCATGAGCGCCGTTCCTTCTCCAGATTCGATTCTGACCTCGACATCTGCCGAACTCGATCTGGCGATTTGTTCAGCAACCATGACCCCGACACCGTCATCGCGACGAAATGGATTGCCTATTCCAATTACCAGACATCTCATAAGACTTTTTCAAGCGGCAGATGTTAGTATCTGCCGCTTCAGGCTGTATCAGTTCCGCTCCACTGTGAGATTGAGAAAGTGCGTGGCACAGGAGATGCAAGGATCATAGTTGCGTACGGCCTGCTCGCACTGCCAGGTGAGTTTCTCATCGCTGAGATCGATGAAGCGCGGCACAAACTGGCGCAAATCTTCCTCGATGGTCTTTTGGTTCTGAGAGGTCGGCGGGACGATCTTGGCGTCAAGTATTATGCCGTGCTCATCGATCTTGTAGCGATGATAGCAGATTCCACGTGGCGCCTCACTGCAACCGTAGCCGATACCGGCTTTGGGCGCGACG
The DNA here is from genome assembly GCA_964552775.1 of uncultured Ignavibacteria bacterium. Classification (GTDB taxonomy): domain Bacteria; phylum Zixibacteria; class MSB-5A5; order CAIYYT01; family CAIYYT01; genus JADJGC01. The sequence goes on from CAZKIH010000009.1 coordinate 47,255, forward strand.
TGGACAAATGGCCGCTCGGGTTTCTCGTAGTTCTCTATTATTCGCAACGCCTCGTCGACGGCAAATAGCGTCTCGACGGCGCGCACAATAATCGACTTAAATGGATTGTAACAGGTGGGGCCTAGCCCCGCCGCTGCGGCTTCCTGCTGAATCTTCGGACTCAGACGATCAAAGTTGAGATTGTAACGGGCCAACGGACCGACAAAGTACGGACCCCGTCCCTTCATTACCGATTGCAGGGCGTTTGAATGACGCACATGTTCTTCCGCAAAGTGCTGATCGTAATCGCGAACTGCAATGTCGAGGCCGTGACTCGAGATGAGTCGACCTTCATTGAAGGGATACTCACTTGGATGACGCATGGCGACGAATTCGTATTCGCGTTCGAATTCCGGAAATTGGAACGCTCCCACCAGCTTGATGGTCTCAATTGCCGCATCGTGCGCCCATTTCAGACGCTCGGTTATGGCGGCAAATTCGGACTTCTCGGGGGCACGGTAGAATCCGCCCACCCGTACATTGATTGGATGGATTTCCCGACCACCCACAAGAGTCATTAGGTCGTTTCCAACCTTTTTGAGTGCCAGTGCGCGCTTGACGGCATCGGGGTAGTCCTTGGCCATTTGGATAGCATCCTCGTATCCGAGGAAATCGGGGGCGTGCAACATGTAGATATGCAGCGCGTGGCTCTCAATCCATTCACCGCAGTAAATGAGCCGGCGCAACTCGCGCAATTGTCCCTCGATCGTGACCTCACAGATATTTTCCATCGCATGCACTGCACTCATTTGATAGGCAATCGGGCAGATCCCGCAGATGCGAGCGGCAATATCGGGCGCTTCGCGAAAATCGCGACCTCGGAGAAAGGCCTCGAAGAAGCGCGGCGGCTCGAATATCTTGAACTTCAGATCGGTTACACGATCGTCGGTAATCTTCACTAACAGCGAGCCTTCTCCCTCGACGCGTGCAAGGTAGTCTACCTTGATGGTCCTACTTCCTTTCATGTGCTTCGCTCTCCTTTCGGAACGGCTCTGCGTACGCATTGAAGCTGCGGAACGCGCGCATCAGAGTGGCGCCGTCAACTCCGAGTTTCTCCCACTGACCACTCAGAGAGGATGTATTCGGAGTTTCCTTCGGCCCGAAACAGCCATAACAACCACGATGATAGGCCGGACAGATGGCTCCGCAACCGGCGTGGGTAACCGGACCAAGACACGGAGTGCCATGGGCGACCATCACGCACGGGATTCCGGCGAGCTTGCACGCCATACACACAGAATGAGGAGGAGTCACCGGTTTACGGCCGTGGAGAAACGCGCTGACTACCTCAAGAAGCTGAGCTTTGCTGATCGGACAGCCTCGCAGTTCGAAGTCCACAAATACGTGATTGCGAACCGGTGTCGAGTGACTCAACGTCTCTATGAATTGTGGGGAAGCGTACACCAGTGGGATATATTCCTTCACATCGGTAAAGTTGCGCAGAGCCTGAATTCCACCTGCCGTCGCGCAGGCGCCGATCGTAACCAGCTTCTTGGAAGCACGACGAACCTTGTGAATGCGCTCGGCATCATGTGAAGTTGTTATCGAACCCTCGACTAATGAAAGATCATACGGGCCCTTGACCACCATGCGCGTGGCCTCGGGAAAATAGGCTATATCAATCTCGCCCACTATTGATAAAAACTCATCTTCACAATCGAGCAGGCTGAGCTGACAGCCATCACACGAAGCGAACTTCCAGACTGCGACTTTGGGCTTGGTGCGTGTTGTCATACTTAGACCTCCCTCTTCTGAAGCAGCTCACGGATCTTGTCATAGGGATAAACCGGGCCGTCTTTGCAGATAAACGTTGGCCCCATCTGACAATGGCCGCAAAGTCCGATCCCGCATTTCATGTTTCTCTCCATGGAGGCGTGCACGCTGCTCATGGGTACGCCGCGCTTCTGCATTTCGAGCGCAACGTAGCGCATCATGATTTCCGGCCCGCAAATCATGGCTGTCGTGTTTTGTGGATCGAATCCGGCCTTGGGAATCAGGGTCGTCACCACTCCGACATTCCCCTGCCAATTGACCGAGGATCTATCGACAGTGACGTAAACTTCCATGTCAAGCCGCGAACGCCAGCTTTCCAGTTCCTTCCGATAGAGAATATCTGAAGGTGTACGGGTTCCGTAAAGAAGTATTACCTTGCCATACTTGCGGCGGTCGGCAAGAACCTGATAGATCACGGGACGAAGCGGCGCAAGGCCAATACCACCGGCGACAATGACAACATCATTGCCCTGTGCTTGCTCAACCGGCCAGGCAGTACCAAACGGCCCGCGCACACCGAGCATATCGCCGGTTCTTAGCTTTGCCATGGTCTTGGTTACGTTTCCAACCGCTCGCGTCGTGTGAATCAGAGGATTGGGATTCGTAGGATCGCCGGAAATTGAAATCGCGACCTCGCCGAGCCCGAAAACATAGAGCATGTTGAACTGCCCGGCGGCAAAACGATGCACATCCTGACCATAAGCCGGCCGCAATTCAAGCGTGAATGTATCATGAGTTTCTTTCCGCACCCGATCGACCCGCACCATTGTCGGAATCATCGGGCCGGCAACCACTGTGTTCATATTGAGTGACCTCTCAGTCGGTGCTGCCATACAGGTCCAGAAGTTGAAGAGTCGCGCCTTGAAGTCGATGTTCGATGACGTGCGCGAGCCGCTTTGCCAGATCGTAGCCAAGGCTGGGATCCTTCTCGCATTTGGCGCGTAAACACTTTGCATCGAGTGCAATCGCCCGTGTTAACTCGACGGCCCGCGCGTCAAAGTGCCAAAGATATGGAGGAAAGAGCCACGACCATCCCAACACATCGCCTTCGCGGACAGTATGAATTGTGACCGCGTGTCTCTTGGGACTGTGGATCTCCAGATTCACCTGCCCATGGCGAATGATGTAGAACTCGTTTGCTTCCTGCCCCTCGCGCAGAATGAACTCTCCGGCCTCAAATCTCACGTTGCGCGAACAGCCAACCATGAGTTGGATATGCTCGTGCTTCAGACCCTTGATAAATGGGTGCTCGGCAAGAATTGGTTCAAGTGTTTCCATTTCGATTTCTCCTATATCACAGGCAATAAAATTACTCGCCTTTGGTGGACGCCCGGATCGCCGCCGCTTCCTCGGTGATGTCTATTCCCACCGGGCACCACGTGATGCATCTTCCGCAACCCACGCATCCCGACGTGCCAAACTGATCCTGCCAGGAAGCCAGTTTGTGAGTCATCCAGTTGCGGTAGCGCGCAGACGCGGAAGTTCGTACGGCTCCGCCGTGAATGTATGAGAACTCTATGGTGAAACACGAATCCCAGCGGCGATTGCGTTCAGCCGACTTGCCGGTCAGGTCGGTAGTATCCTCAACAGTCATGCAGAAGCAGGTCGGACATACCATAGTGCAATTGCCGCAATTGAGACAGCGGTTGCCCACGTCATTCCAGCGCGAGTGCTCATCATTTCGATAGAGCAATTCCTTGATGTGGCTCGTGTTGAGCTTTCGCCCCATCTTTTCTCCCGCCCGTTTGAGGATGGCAGCCTCACTATCCAAGTCAAGTGAGGTCGCCAGTTCAAGGCTTAGAGCCTGCACGATCTCACTGCCAAGCGGAGAACCGACTGTTGCAACAAAGTGATGTCTGTTCGGCTCATGAATTTCCGTCAGCGCCAAATCAAAGCCTGTGGAAGCAGTCGGACCCGTTTCCATGGAGACGCAGAAGCACGTGCCACCGGGATGAGCGCAATTGACCGCAATGATGGCCAGCGCCGCTCTTCGTTCTTTGTAGATTGGGTCAATATAGGGACCATCCAGAAATACGCGATCCTGGACTGCTATGGCCTGAATCTCACAGGGACGCACGCCGATGAAAGCGTACCTCTCAACTTCACTTTGTCCATTATGAGCAACACTGACTTCGCCATTCTGCTGTGTGGCCTTCCACAAGGTCAGCCGCGGCGGATAAAGAAATTTCTTCCAGGTGTATGCGCCCACGACATATGTGAAATAACCGGCTTCCTTCCGCTTCTTCACGCGATAAAATCCAGCTTCCTGCTCATCCACTACTCCGAGCGGAATCTGCTCAACCGATGCAATCGGGGCGTAGACGACGGAGCAATCCTGTATTGTCGGGGCGACAGTGAGGTATCCACGTTGCCGTAAGAATTCGATCAGCGATGAAAGTTGATTTGCACGAAGAACAAACTTCGATTTTTCGGCAGACTGAGTTGCACTCATGATTCTGTCATCCTTAAGCCTCTTTCCCGCCACAAGTGACCTGATGTCACGGATTGATAGGAATTTGGACTTGTTTGGTAGAGTCTTCCTGTAATCGACATCAGTCGATTCCTCCCGAAAATTATCTATGACTAACCTATTCGAAATCGTCGGCATTGTCACGAGAAAAATGTGCTATATTGTGAATTATTTCTCAATGTTTTGGTGGCAAGAAATCACCATAACATGTAACTGATTGTTTACCAACGCATTGGCAAGCACGTGAAAACACCGTTCCCCGCCTGTCACGCAAATCTTTAGGGTCGCGATTGTCCTGATTCTGTCCTTTCGAAGTAATTCGTGAAGAATCTGATCGAACGAATTTCCGGTTATGGTCGTCCTATCTTCATGAGTCTCTCGGCAGGAGATCGCTCCGTGAGTTACCAAACTCTCCCAAACGCTTGAAAATAGACCATGTTAGATCGCCAAGAAGATGCCAGATATGGAAGTTTGCTCTTGCCTAATTGGCCCAGGAAACTATATATTGCAGATGGGAATACGTATCAGAAGACACTGACTCCCTGTCTGGTTCAGGAGTTGCGCGCTACCCTCACATGACGCGGCTCATTGACAGTTCATGCGGCTTCACCTGCGCATTTGTAGCAGTTGAGGCGCGTCGGTGTTAATAAGCATTTGCTGCAATAGAAGCACAAACAGGAAATGAATTGGATTCTGAAGACTCGTTTCTCCCTTTGGAAGAAACTGGAATGAGGAGGTGATCACCCGACAGGCAAAGCAACCCAGTCCAGATAACACACGGTTTTTTACTTAATGTTGCAACGATCTTTCACTCTGAAAGGAGCAAGAGATGACGAGAAGATTCTCGACTCTTTTACTGCTAACAATTTTCGCGCTATCTTTGTTTAGCGTTCCTTCGTTCGCGGCCAAGGCCGTGAAGGCTGTCAAAGCCGACGGAGGCTTTGCGGCGCAAACAAATGAAAAGCTCCCCGTGACACGGGTTCAGGACTTCATGGGAACCGGCGGCACGAGCGATCAACGAGAATATATGGTCGGTACCAATTCGGGCAAACCGAGCAATACTGTCACCCAATCGTTGGGGTTCATGGCAGTCAACGGTATCGTGAATATTAACCCGGGTGGTACTCGATACGATCTTGGTTCAAACCTGAGCCAACCGCGTCAGATCGCCATCGGCTGTTCTGGAAACATCCACGCAGTGTGGGCGCAGAGAGGACTCGATGAGGACGCGATCCGTTCGGTCTACTCTGCTTCATTCATCCCGGGTTCGACAGCTCCCACTATCGGCGTCGCATCATCCGATGGTGGTGGTTTCCCATCAATGACCCTCGATGGAAGTGGTTTCGCAGCGGCTGCCTGGCACGTTGTTGCCGGTGGCGGCACATTTACCGGCTCAGACTTGACGTGCGCAGACGTTTCGATGTCGGAATCGCTGCTGTATCCTGACACCTCCCCGACAACTTCCGGCGCTGCCGGCGAGGCTGCCAATAATTACATTTGGCCGCAGACCGCAGGCGACAAAGAAGCTGCTGGAGGCGCATGGTTCCTGCACGTAGTCAGCCATGAATCTCCGCCGACGACCGACTTGACCGGTCACCAGTCCCTTGTGTACTGGCGTTCTCTTGACAACAGCATTGACCCGCAGGGCGCGACTGCGACCTTCATCGACTCGATCAGCGGCATCTGCGCTACTATTTGCGCGCATCCGGATCAAGCCGATGAACGTGTTGCGATTGTCTACGGCAAGCCCCGTTATTACAATCTCTATACACAGGGTCTGAACGCTAACGAGAATATCGTATACCGCGAATCCACAAACGGCGGCACCTCTTGGGGCCCGGTTACGACCATCTATAACTTTGCCCCAACTCAGAACGTTGAATTGAACGCCACGAACCCGTCGTTCGAACGCGGCTGGGAAGTCTCGGCACTCTACGGCTCTGATAACAAGCTGCATGTCGTGTTCTCGACTGTTTGGTCAGACACAGGTGCTACGTTTGCCGGCGAAGGTGGTTACATTCTGAGCAGACCGAGAAGACTCTACCACTGGGATTCCGGCAGCGGTTGCGCTTCGGTCATTACTGAGCGTCTCCCCGGTCTTGGCAATCCGTGTACCCCCGGCAGCGGTGGTGGCATGGGTAACATCAACAAACCCAGTATTTCGGAGTGTCAGGGCAAGTTCTATGTGACGTACGGATTGAACCGGACGATCATGGGCGGCGACACTGTCGGAACTGGAGAGCCTGAATATCGAGATTGCTCAGATGGCAATCTGCAAAACTGGGAGATTTACGCCAAGGCGTCATCGACAGGAGGTCAGACCTGGGGTCCTGACTCAAACCTGACGAAGACTCCGACCGACGGATGCGCTCGCCTCGCTTGCAGGTCTGAAGTTCACTTGGGTACCGCAGAGCGTTCAACTGACTCACTGCGCATTCTCTACTTGGAGGACCTTGATGCTGGTGTCTTCGTGAACGCAGCCGGCGACTCGACGATGAACCCGATCAAACTGCTCTCGGTCGGTTGTTTCAACATGGCAGCAATCACTAACGTACAAGCAGCTCCGACGGCCATTGGCTATCCGTTCAATGTTCCGCCGAACACGATCAAGGATACCAATATCGTCGTTTCGAACTTCGGTAATTCAAACGTACCGCTCACGTTGTCGTCGACAGCGGCATGGATGACGTTACCAAACGGTACAACTCCGACCCTTCTGGCAGGCTGCACGAATACGTACAGCATACTTGTGCGCATCAACACCGCCGGGTTCCCGCCGGCTGGTTCGTACAATTCGGCGACGCTTAACATTAGCTACACTGCGCCGGAGAAGTCCGAGCAAGCCCTGATCGCGATTCCGGTTGAGTTGCACAGCTTCCCGATCTTCTATCTGCCGAAGGATGTTGCTATTCGCACGAACTTGGTTAGAATGAATGTCAACCAGGCTTCCGAAATCGCTAATGCCGAAGCGGGTAACTCCTTTAGCTACTTCGTAGATACGACTGACTATCTATTTGATGGTTATTTGATTCTGGGTGACGCCGCGGCCAACCTTACTTATTCGACCTTTGCCGGCGGTGGTGGCACTGGCGCCCCGACCGTGTCAAACCCGTACGGATATCTGTATGCGGCTTCTGACAGCATCATCTATGATGCCGACTCCACGGGATTGGTTGGTACGAGACATGCATCTGGAAGAGGTTACAACCGTGACTCGACGCTTGAGTTCATTTGCGACTATTATGCTCCCAAGCATCCGGATTCGGCCAACTTCATGGTTCTGCGCTACCACATCTTCAAGGGTCCGAAAAATCCTCTCGGAACGATTACTAATCTTACCGTAGGCTATTATTCTGACTGGGATATTCCGGCTGACACCGGCGCAGACAATCTGGGTGGCTTTGACACTACATTGTCTCCCAATGCGACCAGACGTAATATGCTGTATCAGCAAGGTTCGCTTGCTGCCGGCGTAAATGACAATCGCTTCGGTGCTCTCGGTGGAAGAGTCAATGGTGGCGCTCCGCCGATTGGTGGTGTCATTGTCGCTAACCCGACGTACATCCATCCGTTCTCGGGCTGGGAAAACGATTCTCTCTGGAATCGCATGGAGCTCTTGAGTGCTCCAGTGGGCATCAGTGGTGGTGACTATGAAGTGGATCCGCTTCATGTTGCCGAACCAACTCCCGGTGCTCCGGAAGACCTGAGTATGGCGCTCGTATTCCTGCGTGATCAAGTCGTCAGAGGTGACACAGCAGGTACCGGCCCGGATACGCTCAAGATTGCTGTCATTGTTGCCGGTACCAATAGCACTGGCTCCAAGACCATTCTTCAGGGCGTGATGGACAGAGCATATAAGTATATTCGTTTGAATAAACTTATGTGGTGCCGTTGCGGTGACGCGGATGGTAACACCAGTCTGAACATCTCCGACGCGGTAAGACTGATCAACTTCATCTTTGCGGGTGCTGCGGCTCCCAATCCGATCTGTCGCGGCGACGCAGACGGAAACGGCGCGATCAACATTTCCGACGCCGTAAGGTTGATTAACTACATCTTTGCTGGTGCTGCTGCCCCGGCTGGATGCTAAGTCCACGATGATCGCTTGTTGATGTGAACAATCACATCACGAGTATCATATACGAAACCGCACCTGACGCAAGTCAGGTGCGGTTCTTGTTTTCCTTCGCCAGAACCCTTGAATACCCGTGAACGGTGCGCTGTCGGATCCACCACGAGTTGTCAAGATCGGACACAACAAACAAGAAAGGCTCCGTCGCAGAACAGAGCCTCTGAACAATATCTGGTAGCGCTACGGGGAGTCGAACCCCGGTTTGATGGCTGAGAACCACCCGTCCTAACCACTAGACGATAGCGCCAAATGATCAATCAATTTTCTCCGTCGAAGGAGAGGATACATTATATGAATCCGCGACTGGAATTCAAGGGTTTTTTGTCGTGGATGTGAATCGCTAACATTTGACCGTGCATGGCCTTGGAGGAGAACCTCAGCGAGCGAGCTGACTACTATTCCCTTGACACCCCTACTCATGCCGTATACATTGGATTCCTCGTCGAGCGGGTCTTGATGCTGTGTTTGCGGCCTCAGCTCTGCTCGTAGCAAGAGCGAGAGTGGCGGAACTGGTAGACGCGCCAGACTTAGGATCTGGTGGTTTCGGCCGTGGGGGTTCGAGTCCCCCCTTTCGCAAATTGGCACCGGGAGACGGAATTAGCGGACCAATTCACGCGGTTCCGTATCGATAGAGTCGATTTTGACCCATATTTCGTGTGCGAACGTGGCGGAATTGGTATACGCGCTAGACTAAGGATCTAGTGGTGAATAACCGTGGGGGTTCGAGTCCCCCCGTTCGCACCATGCTTATCGCAGGAAAGGATCCGTCTTGCCCGTAAATTTCGAACTGACTCAGGGGGAAAAATGCAAGCGCACCCTCAAGATCACTGTCACGCAAGATACCGTTCAGGAAAAGTTTGATGCGGTATACCGCAAGCTCAAGCATGATGTCGAGCTGCCCGGCTTTCGCAAGGGCAAAGCGCCCCTGTCGACAATCAAGTCTCGATACGGCGCTGCTGCGGCTCGAGACGTTCTTGAAGACCTGATGGATGAATCATATCGAGAAGCAATCGCCCAGTCTGGTGTCACACCGGTTGATTATCCAAAGATTCTCGATGTTGATTTTGAAGAAGGCAAATCCCTGACATACACCGCGGAGTTCGAGGTACGCCCCGATATTTCGCTCGAAAAATACTCAGGCTTCACCCTCAAGAAGCCCGATGAGAGTGTGAAGGACTCCGAAGTCGACGATTTGTTGGAGTACGTCCAACGCAAGAATTCTTCACTGGAAGCCGTTGAACGGCCGGCTCAGAAAGGTGATTTTGTTCTTGCTGACCTCGAAGTTGTGAGCGACAGTGCCGGCAACCTCGGTTCAAAGAAATTTGAAAATGTTCAGTTGGAATTGGTCGATGGTGAAGTCGCCAGCCAATTTGCAAAACAAATCGGCGGGCTCGATACCGGTGCCGAGACCGAAATCGAAATTGTCTACCCGGCCGAACACTTCGACAAACGGTTTGCCGGCAGCACGGTGAGATTCAAGACCAGCATCAAGGCGGTCAAACACCTCAATCTGGCCGAACTCAATGCCGAATTCTTCAAGCAGTTTGATGAATCAGTAACGACGATAGATCAATTCAAGGAAAAGTTGAAGTCCGATATACAGGCAAGAAAGTCGAAAGAATCAGCCGACGCCCTGCGCGAAGAGACCATCAAGGAGGTCATCGATAAGAACCGCTTCGACCTGCCGGAAGCCCTGGTTGAGCGCTATTTGGAACGATTGATTGAAGATATGCGTAAGAACTCCAAGGAGAAGTTCGACGAAAACGAAATTCGTGATCAGTATCGCGCGGTCGGAATTCGCCAGATTCGCTGGGATCTGCTGTCCCACGAGATTGCCGAAAAGGAAAATATTCGCGTAGAACAGTCGGACATCGATATCTGGCTCCAGCGTTTTGCCGATAACTATAAGATGACGCTGGAAGAGGCTCGCAAGACGATCACGGAAAATCGTCGGATTGCCGACCTCAAGGAAACGATACTTGAAAACAAGGTTATTGATTTCATTATAGCCGGCTCAACTGTCGAGACGATCACCGACTCGGTGATCCAGCCGTGATAGTGAACTCAAGGAGGAGCTAAATTGAGAAGCCAATTGATTCCGATTGTCGTCGAACAAACCGGCCGCGGCGAACGCGCCTACGACATTTATTCACGCCTGCTCAAAGATCGCATCATCTTCCTCGGAACTCCAATTGACGACAATGTTGCCAATTTGGTGATCGCCCAGATGCTGTTTCTCGAGGCCGAAGACGCCAACAAGGACGTATTCCTGTATATCAATTCGCCCGGTGGCGTCGTAACCTCCGGTTTGGCAATCTACGACACGATGCAATTCATAAAACCCAAGGTGTCCACCTTGTGCATGGGACTGGCTGCATCAATGGGCGCATTTCTGCTGGCAGCCGGTGAGCCCGGGAAACGTGCCGCGCTTCCGCATTCCCGGATCATGATTCACCAACCTCTGGGCGGTGCCCAGGGACAGGTGACTGATCTGGAGATCCAGGTCAGAGAAGCCGTTCAGCACAAACAGCGTCTGTCGGAATTGCTATCCAAGCATACGGGACAGCCGCTGGACAAGATCCTTGCTGACACCGACCGTAACTTCTTCATGTCTTCGGAAGAAGCGAAGGGTTACGGGATAATCGACGAACTTTACGTTAAGAAGAAATAGTCTGACGATTGTGCTAAGGACAAATTCATGACCAATGGCGCAAAGCGCGTCGAGCGCTGTTCATTCTGCGGCAAAGACGCATACAGCGTCCGGAAGTTGTTCTCCGGTTATAATGCGTTCATCTGTGACCAGTGTGTTGAGATGACGCATGAGATGATCGACGACCTGCCGCGCAGTAAGACCGTGCAGCGCCCGGTTAAGATCTACAAACCCAAAGAAATTCGGGCATTTCTCGACCAGTACGTGATTGGTCAGGATCGTGCCAAAAAGACGTTGTCCGTTGCTGTTTATAACCATTATCAACGCATCTTCAATGAGTCCGAATCGGGAGAAGCGGAAATTGAGAAATCCAACATTCTCATGCTCGGCCCAACCGGTACAGGCAAGACGCTCTTGGCGCAGACGCTGGCAAGAATGCTCTCTGTGCCATTCAGCATCGCCGACGCTACAGTTCTGACTGAGGCCGGCTATGTCGGAGAGGATGTCGAGAACATTCTGGTCCGGCTTTATCAGGCCGCCGATTATGACAAGCCGCGCACCGAACTTGGAATCATCTTTGTTGACGAAATTGACAAGATTGCGCGCAAGTCCGCCAACCCTTCCATTACTCGCGATGTCTCGGGTGAGGGTGTCCAGCAGGGACTGCTCAAGATGCTCGAAGGAACCGTCTCAAATATTCCTCCGAAGGGCGGGCGTAAACACCCTGAGCAGCCGTTTGTCCAGATTGATACCAAGAACATTCTATTCATTTGTGGTGGCGCCTTCGATGGCCTGGAGAAAATTATTGCGCGCCGTGTCGGAAAGCAACAGGTCGGATTCAGAGTTGAGCGGAGTGACGTTAGAATCGATGACACCAGCGCTCTGTTGCATCTCGTTGAAACCGAGGACCTGCTGGAGTATGGATTGATTCCAGAGTTGATCGGCAGACTGCCCGTCGTCACAGTTCTCGACGAATTGTCGGATGAAGCAATGCTTCAAATCCTCACTGAACCCAAAAATTGCCTTACGAAACAATATATCAAGATGTTCCAGCTCGAAGGCATCGAACTGGAGTTCACTTCGGCAGCCTTGGATTCTATTGTCAAAATAGCCCGCAAACGCAAGACCGGAGCGCGGGCATTACGCTCGATATTTGAAGAGAGAATGCTCGATATCATGTACGAAGCACCATCCTATCGCAATGTTGCCAAAATCATCATTTCTGACGAGACAATTACTTCAGGAGCGCCGCCGATAATCGAGCGATCCTCCAAGTCGGGCAAGCAAAGCGCCTGACAAAGCACATGATCTATCACTACGGCTCGGAAAAACTGACCATCAAAGAGTTCCTGCCGGTCTTGCCGGTCCGGGATACGATCGTATTCCCCTATATGGTGTATCCAATGATCGTTGGGCGCCAGTTCTCGGTTGACGCCCTCCAGGAAGCAATGGTCCGTGACAAGCAAATCCTCTTGTTGGCACAACGGGACAAAGAAACTGAGATTCCGTCGGCACAAGACCTCTATGCCTTTGGAACAATCTCCCGGGTACTGCAGGTGATGAAGCTCTCCAACGGCACGATGAAGGTTCTAATGGAAGGAATCGGGCGCGCCAGCGTAAAACGCCTCACATCCAGCGACGGCTACATCGGCGCCTACGTCAAAGTCGTGTCTGACGTCACCGACAATGACAACCTCCGGCTTGAGGCCCTCGCCCGCACAGTGACAACTTCGTTTACCGAGTATGTTAACCTCAACCGCAGATTACCCGACGAGATATTGTCTTACACAACCGAAGTCGGTGACCCCGGCAAGCTCGCCGACGTGATTGCCGCACACCTGTTGCTCCCGATTGAGACTCGACAGAAAATGCTCGAAACGGTCTCCGTGACTCGCCGCTTGGAGATGCTGGCAAAGAATCTGTCCTCTGAAATCGAGATTCTCAAGCTTGAGCAGGAGATCGACACCGGTGTGCGCGAGTCACTCAACAAGACTCAGCGAGAGTTTTATCTTCAGCATCAGTTGAAGGTCATCAAGGAAGAACTCGGCCAGTTTGATGATGGTGCGGATATCACTGATTACACGGAAAAGCTCGCAAAGCTCAGCCTGCCGGAAGAGGTCAGCAGGAAGGCCTTGGAGGAAGTGAACCGATTGGGCAGGATGCACTCGTCCTCAGCCGAGGCGAACGTGATCCGGAATTACCTGGAATGGATCCTGGCAATGCCGTGGAATCTGCGGACTCAGGACCGCAAGGATTTCAAAGAAGTCGAGTCGATTCTTGACGGCGAGCACTTTGGACTTGAGAAAGCCAAGAAGAGAATCCTGCAGCATCTTGCCGTCCTGCAGCTTTCAAAAAACGTCAAGGGACCAATCCTCTGCCTGGTCGGTCCTCCCGGTGTTGGTAAAACTTCTCTCGGAAAGTCGATCGCTCATGCAATGGATCGTAAATTCGCCCGGATGTCGCTCGGTGGAATGCGTGATGAGGCAGAGATTCGCGGACATCGGCGGACCTACATCGGCGCGATGCCGGGGCGAATTGTGCAGATGCTGAAAAAAGTCAAGAGCAACAATCCGGTGCTCCTATTAGATGAAATTGACAAGATCGGATCCGATTTCCACGGTGATCCGGCCTCAGCGCTTCTTGAAGTACTCGATCCTGAACAAAACTCAACTTTTCAGGATCATTACCTCGAGTGCGAATTTGACCTCTCGCAAATACTCTTTGTCACAACCGCCAACACCACGGCAGGAATTCCCAGACCACTTTTGGATCGTATGGAGATGATCGATCTGCCCGGATACCTGGAGCTTGAGAAGGTCCAGATCGCGGAAACGTTTTTGATTCCGAAACAGCAGAAGGAGAATGGGCTGGAAAAATATCGCATCGTCATCCCTCATCCCGTCGTGTTTGCAATTGTCCGCGACTATACCCGCGAATCTGGTGTACGCGAGTTGGAACGGCAGATCGGTTCGATAATGCGTCAGATCGCCGAACGAATTGCCAAAGGTGACCGCAGGAAGGCCTTCTCGATAGCAAAATCTGATTTGAAGAAGTACCTTGGCGTACGCAAGTACCATGAGACCGAACTGGGTCGCATGGTTGCCGGCAAGGCCATTGGACTGGCCTGGACCCGCGCCGGTGGCGAGATTCTTCCTGTCGAAGTCGTCCTGACCGACGGCACCGGAAAGGTAACCCTTACGGGCAAACTCGGCGACGTGATGCAGGAATCGGCTCGGGCCGCATTTACTTATCTTAAATCCAAGGCAGTCAAACTCGGAATCGCAAAAGACTCTTTCAAGAATCTCGATGTTCATCTGCATTTGCCTGAAGGCGCCGTTCCCAAGGATGGGCCGTCTGCCGGTATTACGATCCTGGTCGCTCTCTGCTCAGCGTTCACCAGAAAACTGCCCGCCAAAGGAATCGCCTACACCGGGGAGATCACATTGTCCGGTGAGGTCTTAGCTGTAGGTGGGTTGAATGCCAAACTCATTTCAGCACTGCGGGCCGGAATCATCAATGTGATCGTGCCTTTTGCCAACAAACCGGATATCGAAGAACTACCCAAAGACTTGACCTCGAAGCTAAAGATTAAATACGTCAAGAGCGCTTCTGAGGTTTTAGAGCTTGCCTTCCCAAAGTAGTTTCCTTACCTTTTCTCACCGGTAGAAACTTAAGAGCAAGAGAGAGTACACCTGACCCAGGTAACGCTGGATAGGACTTCCTATCTGCCGGATCAACTGATATTGGATGGCCTTCCGCAGATCGCATTTGCAGGACGCTCCAATGTTGGCAAGTCATCGCTTCTGAACAAGCTGTTCAATCGCCGCAATCTAGCCAAGGTCTCACAGACACCCGGCAAGACACAATCAATCAACTACTACCTTGTCGAGAAGCGTTGCTTCTTCGTCGATCTGCCCGGCTATGGCTATGCCCGAGCAGGAAAGATCGAACGAGAAAAGTGGCAGCGCATGCTGGAGATCTTCTTTGAGAAGAATCAGGCACTCAGGGGATTGGCACACCTGATCGATATTCGCCATGAAGCGACCGACCTTGACATCATGCTGCACGAATGGACGCAGCCGCTGGTCAAGAATCACCTCTACATCCTGACCAAGGCCGACAAAGTGCCAAGCAGCAAACGAGCCCAGGCGATAGTAAATCTGTCGAAAGTGCTGAATGTTCCGCGGACCAGCATCATCACCTTCTCGATTGAGCTGGGTGACGGCAAACAGCGGGTGCTGGAGTGGGTGGCGAGCCTTACGAAATAGCTAATGATTGGAGATAGCTGATGACGAATCGAGTAGTACTCGGACTACAGTGGGGTGATGAAGGCAAGGGAAAGATTGTTGACCTGCTGTCGAAAGACTTCGACATTGTCGCGCGTTGCCAGGGCGGCGCCAATGCAGGTCATACGGTCAAAGTCGGGGACAACAAGTTTGTGCTGCACCTCATCCCTTCGGGAATTCTGCACCCTGAAAAAATCTGCATCATTGGCAACGGCGTTGTGCTTGATCTCTTTCAGCTTTTCAAAGAGATGAGAGATTTGGAAAACCGAGGCGTCAAAGTGGCAAACCGCATTTTGGTGTCCGGTCGGGCCCATCTCGTCATGCCCTATCATAAGATCATCGATGCCGTGATGGAGGAGGCACGCGGGGACGCCCTATTGGGAACCACCAAGCGGGGAATCGGCCCGGCATATCTTGACAAAATTGGCCGTTGTGGAATCCAGTTTGCCGACATTTTTGACGACCATGTTCTGCGCTGCAAAATCCAGGAAAACTTCGATCACAAAAAACACATCTTCGATAAGATCCCGGCCGACCAGCGCCCAAATGTCGAACTGACATTCGAGACGCTGATCGCCAAGCGTGAAGAAGCGCGCTCGCTGATCTGCGACGTATCCGAATTCCTGGAGGCGTCGATCAAAGCCAACAAGCGAGTCCTGTTTGAAGGTGCTCAAGGAACCTTGCTCGATCTCGATTTCGGAACTTATCCATATATCACATCCTCCAACACGACCATTGGCGGGGTGCTAACCGGGTTGGGGATTGGCTGTACCCATCTGGGGCGCATCACCGGCATCGTCAAGGCCTACCAGACTCGCGTCGGCAGCGGTCCGTTTCCGACGGAATTGCTTGATAACACCGGCACTCGTTTGCGGGAGCGCGGCAACGAGTACGGGTCGACTACCGGCCGTCCGCGCCGCTGCGGTTGGCTCGATCTCGTGCTGTTGAAGTATGCTGTTCGAATCAACGGTGTCGAGGATATCGCCCTCATGAAGATGGATGTCCTGGACGGGCTGGATGAGGTCAAGGTGTGTGTCGGTTACAATTTCGGCGGGAAGGTATGTGACACGCCGCCGCAATCCAATTTCCATCTCAAGCAGGTTAAGCCAGTTTATGAGTCAATGCCGGGTTGGAAGAAGCCAATCGGCGAAGCCAAGTCGTTTGCGGATCTGGATAAGCAGGCCGGAGCGTACCTGCAGAAGATTGAGGAATTTACGGGGGCTAAGATAAGTATACTGTCGACCGGGCCGGATCGCGACCAGACAATTGTGCGCTAAAACGGACTCGTCGATCGCTGTTCCAGAGTTATACTACTCAGCAGTATGGTGAGTCGCCAAATCTCGCTCATAAACCGACACCCATTCCTGACTGGTGATCGAAAAGAGAATATGACTGAACAACCCAGGACCGTGGATTGCATTGTGCCGAGAATCCTGCTCTTGCCTAAGGAAGGCGGGGAGTACTTACACCTCTTTGACGAGCACAACAGCCATCAGTTTCATTCCGGCTGCGTCACACTGAAGCCGGGCGAGTCTGTCGGCGAGCACAACACGAAGGGCAACGAGGAAATCATCATATTTCTCTCGGACTGCGGAGATGTAATCACCGCACAATGGCCGCAGGCACAAGCTGTCAAGGCGCCTGCCGTGGCCTACGTGCCGCCACACACCTTACATAACGTTGTTAACACCGGCGGAGAGCTGCTGCGCTACGTTTACATAGTTGCACAAGTCTGATCACATATGTAAGTGGCTCGCGCGAGATTTCTGGTCAATGACACAGGCATGTCACTATGACTGAATTGAGTATCATCCGCGTCGGACCGCACGCTTTGACGCTGCTCAGTGACATACGCGACAATTCGCAGCGCAATGTCGACTTTGAGGTTCTGACATTCCTGCACGACGACTTTGCCGAATTGCACGAACATGCATCAGAAAGTTCAACCCACTATTTCATCGGATTTGCCGACAATCTGCCTTTCGGCTACCTGCGAATCTCATGTGATGACGGTGAGGCTGAGATCAAGGGGCCGTTCTGCTACCCGGAGTACTGCAGGGATCGTCTGATTAGATCTTTGCTGATCCACGCGCTGACCTTTTTGGAGCAACTCAGGGTTCGGCTGATCTATTCGCTTGTACCGGCACAAATCTCGAAGGTTGCAGAGGCTTATGCCGATGCCCAATTCGAAGATCTCTCCGACAATATCGAGTTTCAAAAGCGGTGGCACGATGGCATCCTCGCGGGACGGAACATTCCGGAAGGCACCAGTCTCTTCGCGCGTCTCATCGAACTCAACGAAACACCTGTTGATTCAGATTGAAACGTCATTCGTGACGCGACAATAACTTAGCAATCCCAACAGTCATCGTTTTCCAAGTATTTCCGATAATCTGAAGGAGTCCCTGCTGGCGCGGCGGTTGACCGTGGCGCCGAACCAGGAACTGCAAGGGGTGGCTGGGCGGCAGACGCAATACACATGTTCGCTGCTCATTATGGCTACTTCTGCGAAAATCGACACAGGGTGTCAATGCATTGAATCGATTGAAGACAGCAAATAGGAACCCGGATGCCGCACCAAATGGCAGCGAAGGACGGAGAAGTAATCCGCGTTGGCTTTATTTGTTCTTTGCTATGGTGGCAATTTCAGCGACGGCCGCCTCGATTACTTACTTGGGAGACCGGAGGACCGAACGCGACCTGGAGCAGGTACAGGACTTCACTTCGAGGTGGAATTCCTGGCGCTCCATTGAGGATTCGATCAGAGCTTCGCTGGATGACATTGGGCTGCAGGTTCGGCCCCAATTCTCAATTCTCCAGCAGCACCAGCCGTCCCTGGAATTCCGACATACCATTGAGAGAATGCGGCGATGCATGCGCTCACTTCAGACTTTCGCCACGCCGCCGATGGCACCAAGCGAAGCTTTACGGATCAACACTGCGCTTTCCATATTGTCTGCCGCCACTGACTCATTGGAAGCGGCAGCAAGGGGTTTTGGCGAGGTCAATGCGCAGTTGCCAACGACCTTGATTAGCGCCCTTCACCAATCCTGGGAATATCGTTACGCCGGGCTCGTCCACGCACTGAATTCCGTGCGTGCAGCGAGAATGTCAATTGTAACTCGCCTGACAAATGCCTCCAACTCACGCTCCGCAGCCTGGCGGAGCTTCGCAGAGATTGCCAATACTGTCGCTTTGGTCGCCATCTTGTTACTGACTCTTGCCGGAGTTGTGATGGCGCGCAGGTTGTCCGCCGCTGAGCGTGAACGATCAGAGCAGTTTGCCAAATTGCAGGAAAGCGAAGATCGCTTCCGGAAAGTCGTAGCCAATGTGCCTGGTGCCATCTTTCGGACAAGGATAACCGAAGACTGGCCGTTCGAGTTTCTCAGTGACAACATAGAACAAATCACCGGTTACCCGGCGTCAGACTTCATTGAGAACCGTGTGCGCCGCTTTGCGAGCATCATTCACCCCGCCGATATCGGCAGAGTGGACGCCATTGTTGCGGCAGCGATCGAACAAGGCACACCGTACGCTGTAGAATACCGCATTATAGATGCCAATGCCGAAGTCGTCTGGCTCTCCGAGCGCGGTCAGATCGTACCAAGCCCTGACGGAAAGGCGTGCTGGATTGACGGTGCTCTGTTTGACGTTACGGGTCGCAAGAAGGCAGCTGATGATCTTGCCAAGAGTGAAGAAACATTGCGCGCCCTCATCGATGCAAGTCCGAGCGTGGCGATGCTGCTCGATGCTGACGGCCGAATCATCGCCGCCAATGAGGTGCTCGCCCGGAGCGTTGGGCTTCGACGTGACCAGGTACTCGGAATGCTCGGATATGAGATTTTCCCCCAAGAGCCGGTTCGACCCGTCTGGGAGTACTTTCGAAAAGTAATCGATACCGGCGAAAAGTGTGACTTCGAGCAGTTCCACGAAGGCAAGTTCACTCATGTCTACCTGCGCCCGATCTGCGACGCCCGCGGACGTGTCGTCAGGGTAGCCGCATTCGGTCAGGACATTACCGCCTGGAAACAGGCTCTCAATGAATCCGATCGCTTCAAGTACCTGCTGGATCAAACCTCGGATATTGTCGGGATCGTTACTCCGCAAATGGATTTTGTGTACGTAAACCGTGCTCACCGCGAGTTTGCCAACGAGTTCGGACCGCTTGCCGGCATGAAACTTGACATGAAAAGAGTAGTAACTCGCGACTCCCTCGCAATCATGATGGAAACGGCATTTCCGACGGCAAAGCGCGAGGGGGCTTGGCAAGGCGACATCACGCTCGTCAATGCCGCCGGAAGTGAAATTCCTGCTTCAATCGTTCTCGTTGCCCACCGCTCAGATTCAAATGAACTCGAGTTCTTATCCTGCATCATTCGCGACATGACAAGCCACAAGCAGGCGGAGCAGCAATTGGCCGAAACCAACAACCGCCTCCATGAAATGCTCAACGCCATTCCACTGCCTGTGTTTTACAAAGATCTTAATCTGCGCTATCTCGGCTGTAATTCCGCCTTCGAAAGATTCCTGGGCATCAAGGAAGCCGACATTATTGGCAAGTCAGCCTATGATCTTCGCAGTGAATCTGAAGCTCGGAAAGTCTCAGAATCCGATCTGGAGTTACTGACGACGCGGACAGAACATGTCGAAGAGTTCGTGACACCGAACGCGAATGGCGATATACGGACGGTGCTACTGCACAAGGCACCCATAACAAATATAGACGGTACAAGCGCAGGATTAGTTGCCGTGGTAATCGACATTACCGAACGCAAGCAGATGGAAATGGCTATTGCCCAAAGTGAGCGTCAATTGCGCGAGATGACATCAGGCATGCCCGGTCTGGTTTATCAGTTCAAAGTCGATCCTGACGGAACAATTCGCTTACCGTATGTGAGCGATGGCGCCGAAATGTTGTTTGGCATCAATCCCGCTGAATTGATGCAAAATGGCTCTCAAATCTTTGATTATATCTATCCTGATGATCTGCAGATGTTGCGCGATTCCGTTGCACGGGTGGTTTCAGAACAGACAGACTGGCAGCTTGAATTCAGATGCCTGATCAACGGCAAAACTATTTGGGTTAATGGATCGTCACGGTTGAAACGACAATTGGATGGAAGCGTCGTCTGGAACGGCATGCTGGTTGATATAACTGCCCAGAAGTCTGCAGAGGCCCAGTTGCGAAAGAGTGAGAGCCGTTTCAGCGCAATTTTCGATGCCGCCGGTTTTGGAATGACCAGTACCGATGTTAATGGTAGAATCCTCGAATGCAATCCCGCGTTTCAGCGGATGCTTCTGTACACCAGCGATGAACTGCGAAATATGACAATTGCCGATATCACGCACCCGGAAGATCTGCCGAGAGAACATCGACGATTGCGTGACATTGCCACCTGTTCGGCTCCGACTTTCAGCCAGTATGAAAAGCGATACGTTCGCAAGGATGGCACGACAATCTGGGTGCGCTTATCCGTGATTGAATTCCGAAACGAAGCCGGACAGCCGGATCATTACATCAGCCTGGTGGAGGATACCACCCAGCGAGTACTCGCCAAAGCGAGATTGCATGAGAGCGAATCCCACTACCGATCTCTGTTCGAAGGCTCCAGTGATGGTCTGTTCTTGATGACCGACACATTTCTTGACTGCAATGCCCACGCAGCCGAAATCTGGGGCTGTTCCCGGGAAGATATTGTGGGCAAGACCCCAGCCGACTTCTCACCTGAGTTCCAACCGGATGGACGCCGGTCGCAGGATGCTGCACTCGAATATGTACGGGCGGCACAAGCGGGTACCGTTCAATCCTTCAATTGGCGCCACATTCGCACCGACGGTACGGAGATTGACACTGAAATATCACTGAAGCTGCTGTCAGGACCAGACAACAAAATCCTATTGGCGTCGATGCGCGACATCAGCGATCGCATTCGTATTGAAGCGGCTCTGCGGGAAAGCTTGCTTCAGCTCAACACTTTGGTCGAGTCCGCGGTGGATGGGATTATCCTCGTCGATGGCACCGGCTTGATCGAATCGGTGAACCCGGCTGCTAAAAAAACTTTCGCCGCCAATTCTGAACAATTGGTCGGAAACAATATCGTGAATATGTTGGCGGAGCCTCACCGCAGCCAGTATCTCGAGTTAATGCGGCATCCGGATTCCGAATATGAAGCCGGACTTCTGCGGGGAATTCATGAAGTCCTGGGAATTCGCACAGATGATGTTGTCTTCCCAATGGACTTCGCTCTCAGTCCGCTCAGGTTAGGCAACCACTTGAAGTACGTAGCAGTAGTGCGTGACATTACAAGCAGAAGGACGACTGAACAGCGAATCGTCGAGAACGAGGCGAGGCTGGAAGCAATTCTCCGTTCTGCCGGTGACGGAATCATCGTCATCGATAATGACGGATTGGTTCACATCTTCAATGAAGCCGCTCAGGCAATTTTCGAGCGCCCGGCAACAGCCATGATCGGCCGGCCCGTTGATGAGATCATCCCGGGATTGAACGGCACTTCACTTCCCGTGTTGGGTGAACGAATGTCCTTTGAAACAGTAGGAAACAATGAGAAGCGAGGAGTGTTCCCCGTACAGCTTTCGATTAGCCGGGTCTCAGTCGGAGGAACCGATTCGTACGCTATCATTGCCCGCGATCTGACCGAGGACTATAACCGGCGGGAACGGATGATGGAGGCGGACAAACTCACTTCCATTGGCACGCTGGCGGCAGGCATTGCGCATGAATTCAAAAATTACCTGGCAGGGATCATCGGAAATGCGAGCTTTGCTCTCGACGGCCTGAAAGAACCCAATGGAATTGAAGGCGCACGCGACGCATTCGAACAGATCATCGCCATTGGAGAAAAAGCCAACGAGATTGCGCTGTCATTGCTCACCTACTCGCGACGCCGCCAGGATGATCTCGAACCGCTCGACTTGCGCGACTTGATCATTTCGACGCTCCGGTTTACAGGCAAGGAACTCGCAGACAAGAATATTGAAGTCATTACGAATTTCGAAGAGGCACCGAAAGTGATGGTCTCGGCAAATCGCACCCAGCAAGTACTGCTGAATCTAATCATCAACGCCAGTCAGGCGATAGTCGAAGGCGGTGTCATCTCGGTCTCTCTTCAGTATCAGGACGGCATGGTCGTCCTCAAAATTGCTGACAGCGGACTTGGCATTTCTCAGGAGAATATCCGGCGCATTTTCGATCCTTTCTTCTCGACCAAGGGCGTCTGGGGTAAGGATGCAGTTCACGGGACTGGCCTTGGACTCTCCATCTGCAAGAACATCATCAACTCCTTCGGTGGTGAAATCACCGTAGAGAGTGTGGTGGGATCCGGAACCACGTTCACCATCACATTGCCGATTCCGGTTTCCGATGTCCATGCCCAACAGCCGGCACGACAGACCGAACAACTTCTCTGAGTCCCGACACCTCCCGCAAGCAAATCGAGGATCAATGCGCATTCTCAGTTCATTCTCGATCTGTTGACTCCATCCATGCACCTGAAGCGACAATTCTACCTGTGCCCAACCTTGGTTCCCCTTTCGCCTTCACCTTCTAACGCATTCTGGAATAATCGCTTAGCCTAAAGGCGGAACCGTTTGCTTCGCTTCAACGTGATGCGTATATTATTTGTCGTGTGGACGACTGCATGACGCGGATGTGTAAGAGATGGGAAAGCAATGAAGGTGATAGCTGTCAGATTATCGGATGAGGCACCATCGCGGGTCGATGTGCATCAGATGTTTGACCGGATCAGCCATCGCTATGATCTGCTCAATCGTATCTTATCCATCGGACTCGACGGCTTCTGGCGCCGGAACGTAATTCGTGAACTGAACTCTGATGAGCACCTGCGAATTCTGGACCTCGCCTGCGGCACGGGTGACATCGCTATCTCTGCTGCCAAGGCCAGCCCGACCCGACAAGTGGTCGGTATCGATATGGCCGCGCAGATGTTAGCATTGGCACAACATAAGGTGAACGATTGTAGCCTCGGTGAGAGGATCACATTAATTCGTGGAGATGGCATGAATATTCCGGCGGGTAGCGGCTCGTTTGATGCAGCTACTGTTGCCTTCGGGATTCGCAATATGCCCGGCACTCTGGACTGCTTGATCGAGCTGCACCGTCTTCTTCGAATCGGCGGTAAGTCGGTAATACTCGAGTTTTCACTGCCGCAGAACCGGTTAATGAGATCGCTTCATATCTTCTATCTTCGCCGGATTCTGCCCACCATCGGGAGAATCTTATCAGGCGACGACTACGCATACAGTTATCTGAACAAAACAATCGAGACCTACCCGTGTGGGGCAGACTTCTGCAGCCTGATGACCAAGGCAGGATTTGCGGATGTTAGATTTCGCCCACTGACAATGGGAATCGTCACCATTTATACGGGGACGAGAAATTGATCTACTGCTTTGAACGCTCTGATCTCAAGGCGCCGGCGTTTCTTGAGATCCTGCAGAGATCGGGAATAGACTACGAAGTCACAGAGCACGATCACACGGTGATTCGCGTCTTCGGTCAGATTACCCCCGAAATCGAATCACTCATCAAAGCGGCAGGAATCACTTCGTCGTCTTTGACACTGGTCCGAAATGCAGAGTCTGCCTGCTATGAGGCCATCAGCGATCGCACTGAACTCGCCATCATTGCCGGACCGTGCGCTGTAGAATCTGCCGAACAGGCGGACCTGGTGGCCAATCGCCTCAACCAACTTGGTGTGCGATTTCTGCGCGGCGGCGCCTACAAGCCGCGCACACGGGTGGATTCCTTCCAGGGCCTCGGACTTCCGGGCCTCAGACTACTTCGTGAATGCTCCGATCGTTACGGGCTGTTTGTTGTCACCGAGATTATGGACCGCTCCCAAATCGATGCGGTCGTTGAATATGCGGACGTGCTGCAAGTCGGGTCACGAAACATGCACAACTACACACTGCTTACAGCACTGGGCTCAGTCAACCGCCCCGTGTTGATCAAACGGGGAATGTCCTCCACACTATCAGAATGGCTGGCAGCGGCGGAATACGTCAGCCGAGGCGGCAATGACAAGATCATCCTTTGCGAACGAGGCATCAGGACTTTTGAGCCCGAGATCGCGCACACGATTGATCTTGCCGCGATCGTGCTCGCCAAGACACGGGTCAAATACCCCATCATTGCAGATACTTCACACGCGAGTGGACGGTCAGACCTCGTCGAGCCCCTCGCTCTCGCCGCAGTCGCCGCCGGAGCCGACGGCATCATGATTGAAGTTCATCCTACACCCTCGCAAGCCCTTTCCGACGGAAAGCAGGCGCTCGACCTGGTTCAATTCGAACGACTGGTTACTCGTGCCCGTCGCTTTTTTGCCACACGTCAGGACATATCAGACCGCCAGTCGGATTCAATTGCGAATGATTAGTGCCTCTCCCCTACCAGACCCGGAAATATTGAGTCAACTGGTCGCCGCGGAGGAGTCACGGGTTCGGTCTCTTGACACGACTCAGAGCCTGGCGTTGATATCTCTCCCACTTCACCTCGGCCAGTTTGACATTCTGCGATGGCTCAGGTCAAGCACAGAGTGCCCGCGTTCCTACTGGAGCAGTCGCGACCGCTCACTCGAATATGGCGGCATCGGGAATGTCCTGCAGCAACAACATTGGCAGCGAGCCACGTTTCCGGAGCGACTCGATGAACTGCAACAGCTCTTGAGAGGCTGTAGCCTCAGTAGACAAATCCGTGCCTTCGTGGGCTGCAGATTCGATCCCGATTCCGTCAACGATGAAATCTGGCGCGATTTCCCCCATCAAAGCATCCAACTCCCTGAGTTGAGCGTCATCAACCACGCCGGTGAGTTCACGGCTTTCATCACGACCTTGGTCGGGCCCAATCATGACCGGGACTCGTTGATGAGCCGGGTACTCGAATTGGCGCAGCATTTGCAGAGTTGCCACGACATCGGTGAAAACAACTACAGCCTCATGCGCCGTTGCGATCTCCCAAATCAGTCCGGTTGGAAACAAGCCGTACAGACAGCGATCTCCGCTATCGAATCGCAACAGGTTGAGAAAATCGTGTTGGCCCGTCGAACGGACTTCCTGCCCGATCGCGCAATCAATGCGCTTGATCTGCTGGTCGAGTTATCGCGCAACGCCGCGAATTGCTATCAGGTCATGTATTCGCCGACAAATGAGTCGACGCTGGTATGCCTCTCCCCGGAGCAGCTCTTTAGCTGTGATGGTCTGAGGTTGAGTACCGAGGCTGTTGCCGGTACCATTCGACGCGGCGAGAGCGATATCGAAGATCTCACGTTCGAGAATCGTCTGCGCAACAGTGCCAAGGATCAGACGGAGCAGCGAATTGTCCAGGACGGTATTGCCGCCTCGCTCGCACCATTGTGTGATGAAATCGAGGTCTCCACCGCGGCGACGGTAATGAAGCTTGCGCACGTTCAGCACCTCAAATCAGAGTTCCGTGCTATCCTGAGACCAACCACGACATTGGGGAGCATCTTCCAGGCTCTGCATCCAACCGCTGCCGTTTGCGGAATGCCGCGAACCGAGGCGTTGCGAATGTTGGTCGAGTTGGAGCACTTTGATCGCGGCTGGTACGCTTCGGGTATTGGGGTCGTCGGATCCGAAAGTTGTGAATTTGCCGTGGGAATTCGTTCCGTGCTTTTTCACCCCCGTGCACTGAGCATCTTCACCGGTGCTGGTATTGTCAGTCAGTCTGATTACAACACCGAGTGGCAGGAGCTTGAGGATAAGTTGCAGTCAATCATACCATCCGAAGTCGGGACCGACGATTGAGAGCTCACAATATAAACCAACTTTGGGCCCGGTTGTTGATCGCCGAATTAGCGCGCTGTGGCATTTCCGAATATTGCATCTCTCCCGGTTCGCGCTCGACCCCGCTTGCGTTGGCGGTTGCAGAATGCGAAGACTCTTGCCACGTTGTTCATTTCGATGAGCGCGGCAGTGCCTTTCGCGCACTTGGACTCGGCAAGGCCACTGGCAAACCCGCTGTCTTGATCTGCACCTCCGGTACGGCGGTAGCCAACTTCTATCCTGCGATTATCGAAGCAAGTATGTCGGCAACTCCGATGATCATTCTCAGTGCAGACCGACCGGCTGAGCTCCGAAGCTGCAGTTCGTCGCAGACGATTGATCAAGTGAAGATGTTCGGAGACTATCTGCGTTGGAGCATCGACTTGCTCCCACCCAACGAACAAGTCAATCCCGAGTTTCTCCTGTCAACCATTGATCAGGCCGTCTTCAGGTCGCTTTCAAGTCCGGCTGGGCCGGTACAAATCAACTGCCAATTCCGCGAGCCGCTTGCGCCGCTCGGAGAACTACGGGACTACACCAATTACCTGAAAAGCATATCGCGATGGCTTGAGAACTCTGAACCATATACAACCTATCAGTCAGAAGCTGTCAGTGTCACTTCCTCTGCGGCCGAGCCCATTGCAGCTATCGCGAAATCCGCTAAACGCGGCTTGATCGTTGCCGGTGCATTGCCCGCGCACGTTGATTCCGCCGCGATCGCCGATCTCGCCGAAAAGTGGCAATGGCCGGTAATCACTGATATTTGTTCTGGTGTTCGGTTTACCGGCAAGCGCAGAACCACCGTGATCTGCCACGGCGACCTGTTCTTGCGATCCGAGATAGCTCATTCCACATTGCAGCCCGACGTTATATTGCAGTTCGGCTCACCGCCAATCTCGAAATCTGTCAATCAATTTTGCTCAACGGCTTCCTCGCAGTATGTCGTCGTGGCTGATCGTCCCGATCGAATCGATCCCCAACATCGGGTCTCCATGCGCCTGCAGGCGGAACCAGGCTCAGTAGCCACCTTGCTGCGTGAGGTCGGCGTGCCCAAGTCTGACCTTCTCCGGCAACTTGTGGAATTTGATTCGGTTGCTCAGGACTCGATTCGCGCGTTATCTTCAACCCCCGGTGCTTCGCTTTCGGAACTACACATCGCCGGTGAGATGATTCGCGCCTCCACTTCCAGTCGCGGGATCTTTCTCGCAACCAGTATGCCAATCCGTGAAGTCGACTCTGTTGCACTGCAATCAGATACTCGACTCCATGTGTCTGCAAATTACGGCGCCAACGGCATTGATGGCACGATTGCATCTGCCGTTGGATTCAGCGACGGATTGAGGTTGCCGGTGACTCTTCTCATTGGTGACTTGGCATTTCTGCACGATCTGAATTCTTTGGCGCTCGTTGCCAGGTCACGCTTTCCGGTAACCGTTGTCATACTCAATAATGATGGCGGCGGAATCTTCTCGATGCTTCCGGTTCTGGATATTGGCTCGCGGTTCGAGGAGTTCTTCGGCACACCGCATGGGCGAGATTTTCGGAACGCTGCGGAGCTGTTCGATATTAAGTACCATTGTCCCGGGACGGCAAAGGACTTTGCCACTGTCTATCGACACAGCCTGAAATCAAAAAAATCAGCTCTCATTGAGATAACGTGTCGACGTGAGGAAAACCTCCGTCTCCACCGGGAACTCTGGAAGACTGTTCAGGATCGAATTGAAAAACAACCCGCCAAATAAATCGGATCAAGTGT
The DNA here is from genome assembly GCA_964552775.1 of uncultured Ignavibacteria bacterium. Lineage (GTDB taxonomy): Bacteria > Zixibacteria > MSB-5A5 > CAIYYT01 > CAIYYT01 > JADJGC01. Next base: position 75,182 of record CAZKIH010000009.1, read on the forward strand.
CTATGGACTGGTACTTTCAGGAGCACGGCTCAGAATCGTCTACACCAATCATGTTTCTTCATGGATTCATGGGACTCTCGGACGATTGGCTCGAAATCGTCGCCAGGCTCGGTTCCGAGTATCGCTGCATTCTTCCAGATCTCCCCGGCCACGGCCGCAGCGGCTTTCCCGTGCGCAGAGAGATGATTACGATTCAAGCCGTCGCTGCCGGCATCGTCAAGCTCATCGACAAACTCAAGCTCGGCAAAGTCACATTGGTGGGCTATTCAATGGGTGGCCGCGTGGCCCTCTATACCGCTCTGCACCATCCCGACAAGATCAACGGTGTGGTACTGGAGAGTTCCGGTCCCGGGCTGGATGATGAATACGAGCGGCGGGTACGCACCGCACTCGACGACGACCGCGCCTATCATTTGCGTGTACAGGGATTGGATACTTTCCTCGACGACTGGTACAGGGCATCGTTGTTCGAATCGCTGCATCGTTACCCGGATAAACTGGCAAAGCTCAAGAACTCGCGCAGCGTACATAATGTCGAAGGGCTGGCGGCGGCACTGCAAGGACTCAGCACTGGAAGACAGCCATCCCTGTGGGAAAAATTGGATCAGCTCAACGCCCCGACCCTGCTGATTTGCGGCGCCCTTGACCACAAATTCACACGAATCAATCGCATCATGTCGGAAGCAATTCGGTTTTGTGAGTGGAAGATCATTGGCGATGCCGGTCACAATACACACCTCGAGCACCCGGAAGCATTCGTTACGACTATCCAGCGATTTCTTTCAGAACGAGTGCGGCGAGCACACTCAGAGCAGGAGAGAGACAGAAAATGAACCAGATCGACTGGACAATTACCGGAGATTTTCAAGATATTCAGTATCACAAGGCGGAGGGCATCGCCAAGATCACAATCAACCGCCCCGAGGTCCGCAACGCGTTTCGTCCGCTGACCGTCAAGGAAATGTCGGATGCCTTCACCGATGCAAGAGAAGACCCCGAAATTGGAGTTGTCATTCTCACGGGCAAGGGTAAGGACGCTTTCTGTTCCGGTGGCGACCAGAAAATCCGTGGCGATTCCGGCTACAAGGACGATAGTGGCGTTCATCGGCTCAACGTGTTGGATTTGCAGCGGCAGATTCGCACGCTTCCCAAACCGGTCATCGCAATGGTTGCCGGTTATGCCATCGGTGGTGGACATGTGTTGCACATTATGTGTGACTTGACAATCGCCGCTGACAACGCCCGCTTTGGCCAGACCGGACCGCGCGTCGGATCATTCGACGGCGGCTATGGCGCCAGCTATCTTGCGCGCCTAGTAGGGCAGAAAAAGGCCCGCGAAATCTGGTTCCTCTGCCGTCAATACGATGCAAAGCAAGCCCTCGAAATGGGACTCGTGAATTGCGTCGTTCCTTATGAGTCGCTGGAGGATGAAACCATTAAGTGGTGTCGGGAAATCCTCGGCAACAGCCCGCTTGCTCTTCGCTGCCTGAAAGCGGCACTTAATGCCGACTGTGACGGCCAGGCAGGTCTGCAGGAACTTGCCGGCAATGCAACGATGCTCTATTACATGACCCCTGAGGCGCAAGAGGGGCGCGATGCTTTCGTTCAAAAGAGAAAACCCGACTTCTCGAAATTCAAGCGCAATCCGTAACATCCGTTGATGACCTCCGAACTGCGTACTTATCCACGCTGGCGGATCTGGCTGCTTGCGACTCGCCCCAAAACTCTCTGGGCCGCCGTGGCTCCGGTGATTATCGGCGCGGCAATCGCTGTCGATGACGGCTTTTTGCACGTCGAGTCATTTCTGGCGGCGTTGCTGGGAGCCGTTTTCATCCAGATCGGAACCAACCTGGCCAATGACTACTTTGATTTCAAGAAGGCAATCGATACTCCCGACCGGGTCGGGCCACTGCGAGTGACTCAGGCAGGATTGGTGACGCCCGGACAAATGCGCAACGCCACTGTCATAGCATTCAGCATCGCCTTCCTGATCGGCATCTACTTGGTCTATCGCGGCGGCTGGCCAATTGTCGCGATCGGGCTCTCCTCGATTCTCTTTGGCGTCCTTTATACCGGCGGCCCGTTTCCGCTGGGCTACAATGGGCTGGGAGATTTGTTCGTCTTCATCTTCTTCGGGCCGATTGCAGTCGGCGGAACATACTATGTGATGGCTCAATCGATCACATCAACAGCACTCCTCTCTGGAATTTCACCGGGGCTGCTGTCAATGGCAATCCTCGTGGTCAACAATATCCGTGACATCAAGACTGATTCTGCCGCGGGCAAGAAGACGCTGGCAGTGCGCCTTGGCAGAAGATTCTCTGAAATCCAGTATCTCGTGATTGTCTTGGCCGCACTCCTCTACCCGCTTGTCGCTTTTGGACTCAGCGGCATGCACGCACCAGCAATGATCGCACTCGCCGCGGTCATTCCAGCATTACATTTGATCCGCTCTGTTTTCAAGCTCGACGGATCGGCATTGAATCAAACGCTGGCCGGTACCGGCAAACTGCTGGCGCTATATGCGATCCTGTTCGCGATTGGCTGGCTCGCGTGAAGGTTGTTTCAACTCGGATCTGGCGGTATGACATACCGTTACGTCGGCCTTTTGAAACTTCGCAGGGGACGTTGCACATTCGAAGCGGCCTCATGTTTGAAGTTGAAACTGACAATGGTAAAATCGGTTACGGCGAAGCAGCACCATTGGCTGGATTTAGCAACGAGACTCTCGATGATTGTATCGCCGCGGCACTCGAACTCACGCGCGGCATCTCGGGCCTGCAAGTGCCAATATCTCCCGACGGATTGGCGGACTGGATCAGATTTCATGCAACTGCTCCTAAGTCGGTGGTCTTCGGAATCGAATCCGCTTTAGCGGATTTGGCTGCCAAACAAGCTGAACTGCCGATGGCAAGGTGGTACCGCAGCCAGGCAGCAACTGAAGTGCCTGTAAACGCCGTTCTTTCCGGCGGTGATATTGAGCGGCAGGCGCGCACTAAGTCCGAACAAGGATATCAAACGTTCAAGCTCAAGATCGGCGCACTAACCATCGCGGACGACTTGAAGAGAATAGGTTTCGTGCGCGGGGCGATCGGATCAAGAGCTGCCTTGCGATTGGACGCAAACCGGGCGTATCATTATTCCGATGCCGAAATCTTGCTGCGTGCACTCGAACCATTCGCGATTGAATATATCGAAGAACCACTGACGAATCCGACTGCTGAAAAAATGCGATCACTCCGCACGACATCGGGCATACCTCTCGCCATCGACGAGTCATTAGTGGAATGGAACAGGACGGCACACGGCGATGACATCTTGAACCTCCTTGGAATCGACCTTCTGGCCGCATACGATGTGGCAATTCTGAAACCGGCATTGCTTGGTAGCATCGACGAAACGATCAGACTCGGTGAACGCATCTTATCTGCTGGAAAGCGCGTCGTTGTTACTTCTGCGCTCGATGCAGGCTTCGGCCTCTCAGTGGCGTTACATGTCGCGTGTGCGCTCCAACTTCAGAGCGCATGCGGACTGGATACAGCCCTTATTCTTGAAGATCAGCTTGTGGCGAATCCTCCAACTCCATCAAACGGAATGCTCCGTCTATCTGACCTTCCCGGGCTCGGTGCTCAGTTATCGAGGTCCCCATCTGTACAGCAATATCTGTCGAGAATCGATGTTGATTAACTGCCCCTTGCGCACAGCGGCTCTCCATTCTCCCGAAGCCGCCGCAATCACAGACGGCGAACGTTCTCTGACATTTGCCCGGTTTGACCATCTTGCTCAGACCTGCATGGACGGCCTCTCCGCAGTCCAGATTTCGGCCGGTTCGTATTGTGCGATTCTCGCCCAGAATTCTATCGAATATGCAGCCCTACTATTTGCAGTCGCGCGGTTAGGCGCGGTTGCCGTGCCCCTCAACACGAGACTCAGCCCAGGTGAACTCCGAACTCAACTTGAGCAAATTGACCCAATTTTGGTGCTGGCAGATAGAGAGAATCTTGAAATGGCGCGACAGGTTACCCCGCGCGTTTCGCCTATCGAGTCACTTGTTCAACAATCCGCGACAACCATCGATGATCAGAATGACATCCAGATTGAGCCTGAGACAACATCCTATGTTGTGTTTACGTCAGGTTCCAGCGGCATCCCAAAAGGAGTTGAACTAAGTTTCGGCAATTTCTACTTCAATGCACTGGGCTCTAACGAGAACCTCCCTGTATTTGCTATGGATACCTGGTTGCTCTCGTTACCACTCTTTCATGTGGGCGGAATTGGAATCTTGTTTCGTTGTCTGCTCGCCGGCGCTCGAACCTTCATTACATCTCGCTTTGATCCGGACTCGGCAAATCACCTCATCGACTCAGGTGAAGTCTCTCATCTATCAGTTGTTCCCACGATGCTGGTCCGCTTGCTGGAGAGCCGAAACAGACGGCCGTTGCCATCATCCCTCAAGTCAGTGCTCCTGGGCGGTGCTCCTGTCACCGCGCCACTGCTCGCGATGATTCGCGATTTACATATTCCTGCCGTAATAAGCTATGGTCTTACCGAAACCGCGTCACAAGTGACTGCGACAAGCTTGCCTGATTCCCCAGATCACCTTCAGACCAGCGGAAAAGCTCTTCGCTATGCTGAGGTCAAGATCGACTCGGAGTCCAACGTTGGCGAGATCTGCGTGCGCGGCAAAATCGTCTGTAACGGATACTTGGGAAACAAGAGCATGACTGCCGCTGAGGATGGCTGGCTACGAACCGGTGACATCGGGTCGCTGGACAACGATGGATACCTGACCCTCCTCGGTCGCAAAGATGAGATGTTCATTTCTGGCGGCGAGAATATTTATCCAGTGGAGATCTCGGCTGTTGCCGAGGCAATGCCGGATATCATCGCGGCTGCGGTTGTGCCGGTTGAACATCATTCCTGGGGATGCCGCCCAGTGCTCTTTGTCGAGGTCCGCCAAGGTGCCGCACTTGACCACCAACGCCTTCTTGACCAAATGGGATTGTCACTCGCGAAGTACAAACTGCCCGATAGAATCTTTGTGCTCGATCAACTCCCGCGAACAGCACTCGGAAAAGTGGATAGGCAGGAGCTCATCCGTATGGCAATCGCCGCAATGGGAAAGTAGAGTGCCGGACTAAGAAGCCTGTTGAAACGCAGTCAAGCTGCTGCGTAGCTTCGCAGGGAGGGGAATCTTTTTCTTTGTCAACCGGTCAATGCTGACATGCACAGTCTTCGCGCGACCGACAATGTCGCCGCTGCTACTTCGCAACTCATATTCCAGGGTGTAGGATGTGTTCCCGAGATTGGAAACTGCGACTGCAATTTCCAGTTCCTGGCCAAGAGTCAAACCATGCAGGTATTGGGACTCTGCATGGACAATCGGCACGAAGAAATCCCCGCTTCCAATCAGGTCTTCCATGGGAAGTCCTATCGCACGCAAGAGGTCCTCGTAAATGTCGTGGGCGTAGAAGAATTGGTGTGCAAAGAACAGCAAGCCCGCTATATCCGTATCATGTAACCGAACAAAGATCTTCTTCTTCAAAACAGCCATGTGTCTCTCCTGTGTGTATCATTGATACGGCGACATTCACCTGCACCAAAGGAGAATCTTCCTGACGACCCGGCGCACTAATTATTTGCGGTGCGCAATCAGCTTCCGTAGCTTGGCTTCGATCCGGGAGGTCTCATGCTTCGACGCCTATATTTAGCAGCTCTTTCATTGTTCCTCATGTCAACATGCGTTTATGGTACAGATATGCTCGACTCGGCCTTGTCAATCGTTGGGAAATCTCGTGCCGATCTGGGCTATCAACCAAAGGGATACTGGAATCGCTACCCTTTTGAGATTCCTTACAAACTGCCTGCCTTTGACGACTTGTTCGCTGAGCCGATGAGAGTATACGATTACAGCCAGTCAATGAAAGCATCATTCCTCAATTACATGGAAGACACGACCTTCAGTAACATTCAGAACTCTGCTCTCTACCAACTCACCTACCAGCTTGCCTGGGAACGCAAAATTGGCGGATTTCGCAATTACTCGGCGAATCTCAGAGATTCCATCGCCGGTGACACTCCATTGGCCGACGCCATCGCGAAACTCTGCGAAGCAATGGGTTCTCCGCTCGAATACCGCACGTTTGGCGCCGAATCAACGCCCGAGCAGTCGCGGGAGCGCCTTGTCAAGAAGGCAGATCAACTCAGCATTGTGGTCCAGAGAACTCTGGCACTGTGGATACTGAACATCATTGATGCCTATCATTATCATCGACTTGCATTCAGGAATGTCTCCCCTCAGACTCTACAAGAAATTCACGGTATCTCCGATCTCGATGCCACACAAGGTGACGGCCAGATCTACTATCCCCAGTTTGACGATGTTGCCGCTGCTATCGACTGGCAATCCTTGGTGTATTCGTCATTCAAGGTCATCGCCGCCACCGATATCACAGCCAAAAAATTGCGTACACTAAATCTTCCTTCAAACGCACCGGCAATCAACTTCGATACTCCCATCGGCCGCATTGTTGTCGGCAGTGGTGGTAGTACCACATACGAACCCGGTGGCTACCTGCTGATCTGCGATTTCAGCGGCCAGGACTTCTACAAGGACGGCGGCGGATCGAGACCGGGCTTGCCCTTCAGCACAATCATCGACCTCAGCGGAAATGACATTTACGGCGACAGCACCAGCATTCGCGTCTTCGGCTACGGTGGTTGTGGAGTGGGACTTGTTGTCGATGCCGCAGGCGATGACCGTTATCGCGCCGAGCGCCTTGCCCAGGGAATCGGCATCTTCGGTACCGGCCTGCTTGCCGATTTTGAGGGAAATGACAACTACCAACTCATAGTCTCCGGCCAGGGCTGCGGCTATTTTGGCGTTGGAATGTTGATTGATCGACTCGGTGATGACAGCTATTACCTCGCCGGTGACGGCCAGGGTGCCGGCGGAATTGGCGGCGGAATTGGAATCCTCGCGGATTTTCGTGGCACCGATCATTACACCGCGGAGCCGTATGCCGACAAGGTCAACCGCGGCGACTACCACTCGCAAATGAAAATCAACGCTAACAACGCACAAGGCTGGGGTGGTGGAAGACGCGGCGATGGTTCAGATGGCCACAGTTGGGCCGGAGGAATGGGAGTGCTTATCGACTGCTATGGCAACGATGACTACTACTCCGGCAATTGGAGTATCGGTGTCGGCTACTGGTTTGGAATTGGCGTTCTTTACGACGTCGAGGGTGATGACAGCTATCGCAGTTGTTACTTCACGCAAGCCTCCGGCGCTCATTATTGCATCGGCGCTGTCTTCGATGAAAGTGGCAACGACCGTCACGAACTGTTTGAGACAGCGGGAGCCGGACTTTCGTTTGGGTGGGATTTTGCCGTTACACTGATGGCCGACTGGCAGGGCAACGACACCTACAGCGCTAGGATCATCTCAATTGCCAACGCCCAGATTCGCTCAAATTCCCTTCTGTTTGACCTTGCCGGAAACGACCTCTACCAATTATCAAAAGGGACAGACGGAATGGGAGAAGGTTCGTTTCGTGATGACTACCGAACGCCGCGAGCCACGACGCCGTTTCTGTCTTATGCGCAATCGTACGGCATCCTCATTGATATTGGTGGAACCGATCAATACGTGGATTCAGCCGATAGCGCCAAGACCACTGCTGGACGACCGGGCTGTTTAAATAACGCCTATTGGCTGCGTCCCAATAAAGGCTCTGCCAATTTCGGCCATGACAATTTTGGAATCGGCCTCGATGTTCCTGAGGGATCGATCCCCGACTTGATGCGCTTTCGCGTCATTCCAACAGGCAAATAAAAAGGGCAGTCTTGCGACTGCCCTGATGATTCGTTGCTGTCTTCAGCTAAATCGATGATTGCAGACCCTTCTTGAGCAGTTCTTCAGTTTGCCACAGCAGAATCTGATCGGCGCTTGGATCGTATCCAACATGGCGATAACGAACGATGCCATCTCCATCGATAATCACCAGCGTCGGGATACCGGTGACTTCGTAGTTGTTTGCGACTTCGTTGTTGCCATAGAGAACATTGAAAGTGTAACCATAATCAGCGAGAAATGGACGCACCTTCGTGGTGTCGTCTTCCCAGACGTCCATCGAGATAAATTCAACACCATCTGCCTTGCGTTCAACAAATTCCTGCAGAAGCGGCATCGTCATCCGGCACGGACCGCACCATGTTGCCCAGAAGTCGATCACGACAACCTTGCCGCGAAGGCTTTCAAGAGACACTGTCTTGCCCTCAAGGTTGGCAAATGCAAAACCCGGTGCCGGCTTGTCCAACATTGCACCTAGGGCTTCTGCCCGCCGAGCCTCTGCATTGGCCATCAGCGGAGCGAGCCGCTTTTCACGCTGCGTTGCAGAGGCGACTTTCAGACGGTTGATTAAGTCCTCGAACCCGGCAAGGCCTCTCACTTGAGCGAGCACGTCGTTCCGCATCAAGCGTCGGTAATCACCGTATCCCTGTTCTGCCGCCAAATTCAGAGATGCAAGCGACGAGTCTGGTTGACCGGCCAATGCGTGAATCTTTGCAAGCTCAACAAGTGCATCGCCCGGCTGGCGGGATACATTGACTATGCCCTGCTGCTGCACAAGTGCTTCAGGAAATTTCCCCTGCTTCTTGTAAAGCTCGACCAGATCGCGCTTGATCTGTACGTTTTCCGGATTGGCGGTGGCGAATGCCACCAAGACCTCTTCTGCTTGCTTGGCGTCACCCATGTCATTTAGAATTTCCGATTGCATCGCCACGGGACGATATTGCGTCGGGGAGGTCGCCGCAAACATCTTCGCATACTTGAGGGCTTCAGAGTGTTGATTGCGCGCCATGTAAACGCTCGCGACCTGCGCATACGTCGTAGGATAAGAATTGTCCGCAGCTATTGCTTTGGCGTAGTAGTCAAGAGCCTTGGCAGTGTCTGGCGGATTGCCGGTCAGCATAGAGGCGCCCATCCCAAAGTTGCCCCAGAAGTAGTCGGGGTCCAATTCAATTGACTTCTTGAAGTACTCGGCCGCTTCCATCCCCTCCAAACAACGGGCATACAAGTAAGCCGCCATGGCCGACTTGGGATTAGATTCGTACATGTTCTTGTAGTAATCTGCTTTTTCCTGACCGCGTTGAAAACCGTCGAAGAGTGATTGGTATTCGCGATGCAGAAGCGTCGAATTGGGGTACTTCTCAAGGAAATAATCATAGACTCCCTTGTAGTCCTCAAACTTCGCCTGGCCTGCCATCGCTCCGGCGAGAGCCTCAGCAGAGTCGTTGGCCAACTTGATCTCTGCCGGCTCCACGTAGACAGTCGGGGTTGGCTCACTTTTCATTTGACTACACGCGGCTAACAAAAGCGCAAACGCGCCTGCCGCGAAATAACTGACAACTTTCATGGTTCCTCCCAAAGCTGTTATATCGCTAATTCCTTCTGTTCAGGGGCAGTATCTATAAAACGCAGCGGTACGGCGAAAGTTTCCGGCATCGCAACGTTACTGCTGTCAATATCGCGATTGACACAGCACCGGCAAAGACAATTCTCTTACGCGATTGGATATTGGGGACTGCAATAGAAATGGGCGGACTTGTTGTCCGCCCATCGCGATTCGGCAATATCTCTCCAAAATTAGAATCTAAGACCTAACGAGAAGCGGTGTACGGAACTTAACCTGCCGAAGTCGGCAAAAGCATAGTTCATACTCATGTCGGTTCCGCTCCAAACCTTGAGGTTAAGCCCTGCTCCCACTGTGGCCGATTGCTCTTCGTAATTGAGCTTCCAGCCGCCGCGCAAAAAGAATGTCTCCTGGAACGCCAATTCGGCTCCGAATGAGCCCTGTTGCTCACTGTCGGACGGATCACGCGCCTCAACGCTGAGGGTCATCCGTGTACTCGGCGAGTACTGAAGGTCGTAGGCTGCTCCAATGCGGAAGACCAGCGGCAAATCATAAGAGTCAACGTTGAGCACTCCCTTGGCATCATCAAAGCTGTTGTTATCTTCCGTAGGATTGTAGTTGAAATTCAACTCGGGACCGCTGTACTTCAGCTCAGGCCCCAGATTCGAGATATTCATGCCGATTCGCAGATTGCGGTAACCGGGATGCAGCATTGTGCCGAAATCGAAAGCTATGCCGCTGGCCCGTTCCTCTGAGATTCTCTCAGTGACATACTTGGCACTCAGTCCAAATGAGAAAAATTCCGTCCATCGCCGGGCGTAACCGACTGCGATCGCATAGCTCGAAGCCGAGAACATCTTCCCGGTTCCGTCCGGCTGCTCGATTGTCGTGATTTCCATATCACCTGAAGTCAGTGCAGTCACCGAAGCGCCGATACTGCCAAACGCCAGTGGCTTTGCAAATGAGACATAGTTCAGGCTGACATCAGAAATGTACGAAATCGTCGTAAACTCCAGATGTGACTGGGTCAGCGTTCCCAGGGCCGCCGGATTCCAGTAGAGAGCGTAGCCGTCGTCGACATCTGCGACTGACGCCTCTCCCATGGCCGTATACCGAGCACCGACACCAATCTTTAGAAACTGCGCCCCGGCCGTGCCTATCTTTGAGAATTCACCCGCGTGTAGCGATGACGCCGCGAAGAAGGCGATTGCGACAGCGGCTATGATTTTTGAGATTCGCATTTTTAATTCCTCCTTGGCCTTCCTACTTGATCACCGCGAATTTGCCGACCCGTTCGCCAACCTCGGATTCGACATGGTAGAAATACAGTCCCGGCGCAATCCCCTGGCCATTGCTTGTCAGCATATTCCAGACAAATGTCCCGGCACCGTCGTGATCCAGTGTTTGCACGAGGTCACCCGCAAGCGTGTAGACCCTGATCGTGGCCTTCACCGGAAGGTTGATAAACTCCAACCTGCGCTCGCCTTCGACTGATTCCCAGCCGGCGCGAGCGATGTAAGGATTGGGCACGACGCGGATCTTGTCCAGCGCCTGCCCGGCTGCCTGTTTGTTTGTGGAAGGTGCGTTGAATACGAACCTGTCGTCGCTTCCGTTCACCGGAGCACCACCGACCTCAAACACATCCCCGATCCTGAAATTGTAACTGGCAGTGTCAAGCCGGAAGAACCAGGCATGACCGTATGGAAACACTTCCGGATGTGACTCGTCGTCATAGGGAACGTTGACGATCGAAATGTAGTCGCGATTACGCGGATCCCATCCCGGTTCTGATCCGTCAATGTGGTAAATCTCTGCCAGCACTTGCTCGTTTGTCGTTGTGTTCCATACTTCAAACGGCAGATCAATAGGCGTCACATCGTCGTAGAATGAATAGCCGACCGACCCTGTCGCGGTGAAACGTAACTGATACGTCGAGCGAAAATTGATATCACCACCGATCGGGAAACCGAATGCATCGCCCATTGGACCATAGCTGTATCCCAGTTGCAGAGTTGTATCCGCTCCCGACGAAAAGTTGACCTGTCTGTAATGTGTCGGAGTTCGCTCGCCGTTGAGGACAAGTACTTGTACGCCATCCACCACCGGTGCCTGTGCCGCATCAGCCGTCTGGTCGACCAGATCGTTTGCGAGTGTGTCGCCGGTAGTGCGATTGACGACGAACCATGTGGTCGCGTACATATCTTCCTTGAATCCGACTTCATACTCATCGCCGCTGAACTGTGAATCATCAAACAGCACGGGAATCACTTCGCCACCAGAGGCGCGCCCTGTTCCAACAACCTCATGCCTGAGTGTGGACTCGACCGGCACGTAACCGGCCGGGTTCGACCGCGGCGTTGATGCTCCCGCGTTGACGTCGCTGCCGGGACGGCCGTATGCCGTTTGCAGCGGCCCCACGCCGGCGAGTGTGTCGCCTTTGTCGAAAGCGACAATTGAATACCAATACTCGTAACCATTAGTCAGGCTTGTATCGACATAGGTGTGTGCAATCGGCTGACTGGGGTCCTCAACGCGCCAAATTGCCAACGGTACGTAGTCCGGCCCCAGACTTCCATCATTGTTGCGGACCAAACGTCCCCAGCTTGCGCCTTGATCGGTCGAGCGATACAGCTTGTAGCCGGCAAAGTCTGCGATTCCCATAAGCGGGTCAATGCTCTCAGGCGCAGTTCGATCCCAGGAGAGGCGTGTCTCACGATTTCCCGGGAGCACAGTCAGATTCGATGGCTTTGGCGGCGTTGGACCGACAAAGTGATTTGAATACACCGTTTGTGCAATTCGCGACTTGTTGCGGAAGTCCGCTTCATCATAGCCTGCAATAAGCGCGAAGCCGATTCTGATCGTCTTGCCGCGCTCGAGACTTATTCCTGATGTCGCTTGAACATAATACTGGTCTGTCGGCGGCAATGACGCCTCATAAGTATGATCTGTAATGTAGGCATACTTCTCGCGATCGTTGGTATTGGCGATTCTTTCCCATTCGCCGGTACGGAAAGCAGTCATGCCAATATTGTCCGGCGTCTCGATGTAACGAGTTCCCATCACACCCGCAACCACACTTGGCCCCCAGCCGGGATCGTACCCGTCAGCATCGTACGTCCAGGCCAGATTGAGCGAAGTGTCGGAAGCAACCAGGTCACCCAGGCGTCCATTCTCGCCGGTTCCGTCGGGTCCGCCGATGTCAAAGTCGCAGTAAAGTCCGAATGCGAAATTCTCGTAGTCGTTATCGCTTTTGTTGGAAATATCGAGCACCACGAAAATCACATCTTCATTGTAGCTGTAGTTCCACTGGTAAATTGTCTGAACCATTTCCAGGCCAAGCAGCGATGAGCCGAGGCCGTCATCGGCAAATCGATAGATGCTCTCCTGGAGCGATGATGGTCCACCGCTATAGTATGCCTGTGTCTGTGGATCCCAAACTTCGTTGTAGACCCACGCGTTGCTGTCGGGATCGTATCTGCGCCATCCATACGCCGGATTGCCGTGTTCCTCACCCGTCAAATCCGTTGGGTCATATTCATAGCGGCTGGGATCCGTAGAGAGACGAATCCGGTAGTCCGTTGATGTCGAATAGGAAGTCATCGGAGCATAGTCATCATCGGAATCAGCAAGCAGTGTGTCGCCGGTGGCCACGACGGCTCCCATCCAATACTTGAGCTCGGCCAGATAATTGTGCCCCGAGCCCTTCGGCCATTCGCCGGACGGGAACCCCAGATGGCTCAATCCGCCAATTGTGCCCCAGTTTGACACTGTGGTTCTAATGTTGCCCTTGTCGTGCGTGATCAAGTCCTGAGCTTCCGGAGGTGGCACCTGGGGACCAAGTGCCGCCGCAATCAACGCGCTGCCGCTGAACACGATCATCACAAGAACACTTAGTGAGCTAAGGACGAGTTTGCTGCGCATGGTTACGGTCCTCTGCATTCTCGAAAGGTTTAGAATATCCATTCCAACCCCCATTGAATGCTTCTGGGTAGATCATAATTTTGGGGATCGTTTGCCAGAAGGCGTCTGAGTGCATTGACATCGTCAGGAGTTGCATCTCCGGGCGGATCATAGGTCAGTCCGAAATTGTAGCCATCAACGTCGGCAAGTCCGGTTCGAGAATACACGTTGACCACGTTGCGGCGGTCAAGAAGGTTATTTACCTCCACGAAGAATCGCAGCATGCTTCTGGAGCCGCGGAACGGATAGAATTCTTTGTCGAACCGCATATCGACGCGATAGCTGGCCGGCATCCGTCCCTCATTAAGCCCGCCAAGACGAACTCCCTTTTCGTCGGTGCGCGTGTACGGCATGCCTGACCCGTAGGTGAAGAACGTGTTCACACCCCAGGCCGAAGGTACCGTCACACCGAACAATTGCACCTTCTGATTGCGCGGAATTCGGAAATCCAGATTGACGTTGAGAGTGTGTCGTTGATCAAACGCCAACGGGAACTCCTGTACCGGAATCACTGGCGCATCGTCACCCTGCGTAAAGTAATTGTAGTAAAACTCATTGGCGTCTGATGAATTCCCCTCCGCGATCATGTAAGAGTAATTGAGCGAACCATTCAGATTGGAGTTGCCGGACTTGGTCAGAGCGAAGTCCAGCCCCTTGACTGAGCCATAATCGCCGTTGTAATACTGGGTGTATCCACCTGAAGGCGTAACGACCGAGCGACTTGAAACCAGGTTGGAAACATCCTTGTAATAGGTCGTCGCGTTTAGGCGGATATCGTCGGCAAGCCGCTGCGTAATGCCCAGCTCATAAGAGACGGTCTTTTCCGGATCCATATCGGGATTGCCAACGATCGGAAAACCGGTAGTCAGATCAGCCTGCAAATTTGTGAACATGTATGGATACTGCGGCACTTGATAGTAGAAGCCGTAGTTTGCGTGGAAGAGCGTGTTCTCCGAAACCGGATGCGAGAAGCCCAGACGTGGTGAAAGATGCGTCTTGCTGTTGGAGCGCAGCAGACGATTCTTGGTTCCGGGATCTTCCCAGTAGTCAACTTCCGCATTGAGATAATCCAAACGCAATCCCGCGTTGATGATCATGTAGCCCAATTCAATCTTGTCTTGTGCGTATGCTGCGGCATAACTGGGACCGACATCATATTTCTCGCCGTACGGTCTGACATTGAAAAACTGCTTGTTGTCCCACTCCAGACGGTTCTGTCTGAATTCGCCACCGACTGTCAGCTGGTGATACTTGCTCACCTGAGACAGCAGATCGAAACCGGCCGACTTGTATGATGACTTTCTGTAAAGATAGTATGGATAGAACAGCGTGTCGTTCACATAGCCCGAGTAGTAATAAGTCGAATCGGCGTTGTAGTTATCCTGGACCGTTCCGTTGTAGAGTCCATTTTCATCAACTGAGTAACCGGGCCACTGATCCCAATAGACATCGAAGAGGTGATCGGGAGCCAGTTTGGTAGAGGTTTCGAAGTAACCCGCCTTGAATGACACCACGGTGTTGGCTGAAAGCTGTAAAGTTGCATTTCCGCCGAATCGACCAGCGTCATTCTTGAAAAGTCCGGAATTCTGAAGCGCAAAGTCATATGAGTAGCCGTTGACATCGCGATGTTCATATCTCTGCTGGTTACGGTTATAGATGTTCGAGTAGAACGTAACCTTGAGATTGTGCAGTGGCTTGAGCGACAACTTGCTCGTCAGCGTCCAGCTCTTCGACTCATTATGCGGCAGATATCCACCATTTTTCCAATACTCGATTGAATTGAAGAAACTGGCGCGATCCTCTTTCGTTCCAGGCACCGGCCCGGAGAGATTAAAGACACCATAGTAGTTGTTTGTACGCTTGGTGCTTTCAAAATCACCGGTCTGAACATTGTAGGGTTTGGTCAATCCGTCTGCCAGTTTCAGCTTTCCGGCATACTGACTTGTGCCTTCCTGGGTCAGAGCATTGACGACACCAGAGAGCGCCTCACCATATTCTGCCGAGTAGCCGCCGCTGGTCAGACTCACCGCTTCCAGAGCATCCGGGTTGATTCTCGTCCCCAGCGCACCGGAGAATTGATCCTGCACCGGCATTCCGTCAAAGTAGTACGTCACTTCACCAAAACGCCCGCCGCGAACATGCAGCCCACCGTCACGGTCGCTGACTGTGCCGTTCATCCTGAGAATGACCTGGGCGATGCTTCGCGAATTCGGTTGTAGCTCGAGTTCTTCCCTGCTGATCGACCGCACCGAGGCCGTCAAATCTTTCTGAATCAAGGGACGCTCAGCATAAACCGTAACCACGCTATCCAGTTTCACGGTAACAGGCTCCAAAGCGATTTCGACCGGCGTAGTCAAATCAAGTAGCACTTTGAGACCGCTGCGGATTTCTGTCTTGTGCCCGATCAATTCAACTGCCAGATCATAGGTGTTGACAGGTAGGTTGAGGATGTAGAATTCTCCGTCCTGATCCGTCACCGTAACTATCGAGCGCCCTATGATCGAGACGGTTGCGCCCGGCAACGGCTCGCCGGACTCGGCGGATATGACGGTCCCTGAAATCTTGCCTGTTGTTTTTGCTTCGAGTGTCGGAGCCCCACTCGCAATTAGCGCGATACTCACTGCGCTAATGAGTCTGAGAATCTTACTCAAGCTACCTCCGGCTATTACGGTCGTTAACAACATTGGCAGCAATCGAAAGAGTCAAAATATATTGGGGCTGCCTGTGAATTCGAGCCTGTTGTCATCGGAGTTGGGTGCGAAATGTGCGAGTTGTCCCTGAGGAACCTTTCAACGATAACTTCGGCATTTTCTTGATCTCTTAGGATGTATCGGAAGCTCCACATCTTTTTTAACGACCGAAGCTGCATTATTCGAACGCGCAAACGCTGTCTCTAATAATGCTGTCGCAGCACTTGCCACGGAGCATTACAAAACCGGACCCGCCGCTCCTGTGCCTGTTTCAGTTCGATTGTAATTTGGACTCTTAGCGGCATTTTTCCGAAATTTTCGTGGAATTTGGTTTCAAAATGAATCGAACGACTGTGCGGCTAGTTAAGGTGGCCTGTCGATTACCGATAAATCCTTAAAACAGAAGTCGCGACGGCCACCAGTACTTGAGGTAGGGATTATCTGATGAGTGCCAATTCGGTGGTTTGTTCTGCCGTTTTTTTGTCTCTAACCCGTGACTTCCAGCAGGAGTGTGCCGGATGGCGCGCATGGCGCCGGGTGAGCAATACTTGATTTTGACGACAGCCCCAGGACTCAACCTGCTCGGGAGGGCTACTCCTTGAGCTACTTGGCGAAGTTAGTTGTTTGTTTCGTCATGCTCGGTGGTTACACACTGGCATATGGTGAACAGCGTGTCGTTATGCTGTACTCCGATTCCACCAAGCATACCCTGCGGACTATTGCCGGCATCGAGTGGTCGCTCAAGGACTGCAATCCGCCTTGTCAAATTGTCCCGCATTTTCTGAAAAGCACTGACGACAACAGAAAGAACGAAGTTGCCGCGCTCAAAGCAAATGTCCTGCTCACCATCGGTAGCACCACCACGGCATTTGCCGACAAGAATTTCCCGGATATACCCATCGTCTTTGCCAAGGTGTTGAATCCCATTGAATCGGGGTTCATCGCTTCCTGGGACAAACCCGGTCATCATGTCACAGGCGCAGCACTGGACATTCCCGTCGACCAGCAGATGCAGAAATTCTCCACGGTGATTCCCAAGATGAAGCGAATCGGCGTCATCTACACCAGTAGTTCCGTTCGCCTTGTCGAGGAAGCCCGCAAGGCGTGCTCGGCCCTCGGGCTGGGACTCACGGCAATCCAGATTGCCTCCACGAAGGACCTGCCGGCTGCGGTTGACAGCCTCTGTCATTCTGTCGATGGAATTTGGACTATTGCCGACGAATTACTGTCGTCTCCACAGTTCATTCGGCACACGCTGGTCGAAACACTGCGGGCTCGAATTCCAATCATGGGCTTCAACCAGAACTTTGTCGAAAACGGAGCGCTCTTCTGCCTGGAAGCTGACTACAAATTTATCGGTCGACAAGCCGGTGAAATGGTCGCAGCCCTGATTCAGGGCAAGAGCATCGGTTCGATCCGACCATCTGTACCCGATGTAGTCTACCTTTACCTTAACCTAAAATCCGGCAAACTCCTGAATATCGACTTCTCCGCAGAGCTGATCAGCGTCGCCAAGGAGACCTACTAATGTCACTGCTGAGACGATTGCATGACACACTTGGTCTCAAGTGGCGACTTATCCTCGGGGTCAGCTCACTGCTGGTCGTCAGTTCCCTCTTGTTATCAATGTTTCTGCTTGAAGAATTTTCGCAGACCGCAACCTACGGGCTCCAGCAACGCGGCAGCTCGCTGGCTCGCAATTTAGCCCACAATGCCGAATTTGGTGTCATGCTGGAAATTGGTTCTGAGCTTGACGGACTCATTCAGGGCATGCTGACGGAACCCGATATCCTGTTTGCCCAAATCTACAACGCCGACGGCGTACTTCTGTCACAAGGCGTGCGCCAGGGAATCTCCGGAACTGACATCTCCCAATCGCAGGAGAGCATGGCCTTGGCGAATTCGCTAAGTGGCGGCGAACACAGCGTAGCCAGTCGCGAGTTGATCCTGCCTGACAAAGTCGAATGTATCGAGGTCTTTGCCAAAGTGCTCTCCCACACTTCGGAAGTCTCCAAGGAAGAACTCGGCTCTGCCAGTCCTGCTAATGGCGTCAACACTGTCGGCAAAACAATCGGTAGCGTCCGCATCGCCATCAGCGTCGGCGGTACCAAGGCCAAAATCGCCGAGACCCAGCAGATGATCGTGTACTTCACGTTGCTGCTGGTCATGCTCGGAATCCTGCTCTCGGTCACCTTGGTCAAAATGATTGCAAGCCCGATTAACACGCTTGTTGAGGCAACCGAGCGTCTGGCATCGGGCGACCTGTCACAGCGCGTGCATGTACAAACCGACGCCGAACTGGAACGCCTGGCACTCGCCTTCAATACCATGTGCGATTCATTGGAAAAGACCCGAAAGGAACTTGAGCTCCATAATCAGACGCTTGAAGAAAAAGTAAGAGAACGCACGCAGAGACTTGAAGAAGTACAAAAACAGGTCGTTCAATCAGAAAAGATGGCCGCCGTCGGACAACTCGCTGCCGGTGTTGCGCACGAACTCAACAATCCGCTTGGCGGCATTCTCGGTTATGCGCAGTTCGCCCTCGAGAGGATGTCGGCTGGCCGGCTTCAGGAAAATGACTTCACTGCATTTCAGCGCTATCTCTCTGACATCGAACTGCAGGCGCGTCGCTGCAAGATGATTGTCAAAAATCTCCTCAAGTTCAGTCGCTCTTCCGACAAACTCGAGTTTGACCTGGTTGATATCAACTCAGCACTGGACGAAACCTTTGTCTTCACGTCGCATCAACTCGGAATGAAGGATATTCATCTCGAAATCGACCTGCAGGCGAACTTGCCGAAGGTTCTTGGCAATGTCAATCTGTTGCAGCAGGTATTCACCAATATCCTGATTAACAGCATGCAGGCAATGCCTGAAGGCGGTGATCTGAAAGTAAGGACACGCTTCAATCCGCCGGTCGGTGAGTTCGGCGGGGCAGTCGAGATCTCCTTCACAGATTCCGGTATGGGCATTCCAGAGGAAAATCGCAACAAAATATTCGAGCCGTTCTTCACGACTAAGAAGGTCGGAGAAGGGACCGGGCTGGGATTATCGGTCTCCTACGGGATAATTCGTGATCACGGTGGCGACATAAAACTCGAATCTGCGGTCGGCACAGGCTCAACTTTCACAGTCGTTTTACCGATTGTAAGAGAGACAGCTCGAATAACAGCAAATGCCTAAACTTAGCACCATAGGAATCAGTGATTCATGCAAGACAATAAGAGGATCTTAGTTGTTGATGATGAAGAAGTTATGCGGGAATTCCTCCTTGAGGTCTTTTCCACCCAGGAACCTTTGGGCGCGCATAACGGCGAAGAAGCCTTGGAGTTGATCCGCGAAAACCCGGTTTCGTTAGTCATTACTGACCTGAAAATGCCGGGAATGGACGGATTGACACTTCTGAAAAAAGTCAAGGAAATGGACCAGTCAATTAAGGTCATTGTCGTTACCGGCTATGCGTCCCTGCAGACAGCTTCCGAATGCATTCAGGCTGGTGCCGCCGATTTCCTCAAGAAACCATTCTCGATCGCGCAAATCCGAAAAGCTGTACAGGCGGCAATCGGGGCTCAATGAAACAACGCGATCGCCATATTCACAGCGTCTTGGTCGTCGATGACACTGAGATTATTCGCGACTTACTTGTAGACGTCCTTCGCAATGACGGCTATGCGGTCGAGAAGGCGGCTAACGGTATCGAGGCCGTGGAAATGGTGAGACAGAAACACTACGATCTCGTCTTCACCGATATGCACATGCCGCGGCAAGATGGCCTGACTACGGCCCGAAAGGTCCACGAAATCAATCCGATTACCCTCGTAATCGTAACCGATAGTTACCCTGACAAGCTCAGCCACGCACTCCTGAACGAGGCCGTGGTCGGCACGATCTGTAAACCGTTCGATTTGGCAGAACTTCGGTCGGTATTACAGCGTGTTGAGGAGATCGCCGCAACCAAAAGCGCATCGGAACAAGGAGCACTCAAATCGCAAACGAAGGCGCTCGAATACTAATTGTCGATGACGAAGAAATTGTCCTCCATTTTGCCAGTGATGCTCTCTCGACTGTAGGGCATAACATTTCGTCGACTTCAAATCCCAAGGAAGCACTCCGCCTCATCAGCACGGAAAAGTTCGACTTTCTCCTCACTGATATCAAGATGCCGGACATGGACGGTATCTCTCTGGCTCGTAAGGCACTCGAAACAGATCCGGAAATCGGAATCCTGTTCATGACCGGCTACGCCGATGTCGAAACCGCCAAGAAGGCCATTGCCACGGGGGCTTATGACTACATCATGAAGCCGTTTGAATTGCCCGAAGTTCGCAATTCCGTTAATGCGGCCTTTGCCAAGCGAAAAGAGTTTCAGAAAAAGCAAGGCTCAAAGGGACTGCAACACCTTTCGGAACTAATGGGTGCTCTCTATACCGCGGGTGACGCCGAATCGCTGACGCGTTTAATCTTGCGGTTTGCCCTCTTCCATTTCGGGCTACGCGAAGGAATGGTGCTCTTCTACAACAAGGAGAGCGAACAGCTTCAAATCATAATGGCCAAGGATGCCACGACCACACTCGCTGCGAAGCTCGACAAATTTCCCTTGAGTGAGTTCTCACGTGATCTGCTCGACGGCGGTGAAACCGAATGCAGCAGTGGAATCGACAAACATCCCTTCTTCGCCCGGCTTGTCGCACGAGATGAATGCGCTCAGATTGTGCAGGCTCTCCGAAGCGGTAACGGTCCGTTTTGTATATTCTCGCTTCCGGCCACTGAGAAACTAAAACTCATTTTGGTTGTCCGCAGTGATGGCGAAATGGCCGTTAATGAAGCCGACCGGCAGATGTTAACAGTTCTCTTGAGCCTTAGCTCGATCTCCCTGGACAATCTGATTCTGCTCCAGGAAGCTCGCGATGCCATGAGTCGACTGGAGGATTTCAAGGACCATCTCGTAGGGCTCGAACGCGTCGCGACTCAAGGTATGATGTCCTCCGAAATCGCCCATGAACTCAATAATTTTATCGCAATTATTCTCTCCAATGTCGAGCTCTTCGAGATGAAAGCCGCCGGAAGTTATCCTGAAGCTTCGGTTAAGTACTTGGAAAACGTCAAGAAGAACATTGGCAAGTTCGAGAAGTTCACCAACTCACTTTCAGATGCCGGCAAATTGGACACCAAGCGCCAGGAATGCGACTTGAACGAAATGATCAATGAGATCGCCGCCTTTGCACGTCATCAGAAGCGCTTCCGCAGAATTACTATCGTGTTGAACCTCGATCCGGCGCTCCCGCGCATGCTGATTGACCAGTCACAAATTCAGCAAGTGCTCTACAATATGATGAACAACGCAGCGGACGCAATCGGCGACATGCGGCCTGATGGCAATATCACCATCTGCACCAGCTACAACACCGAGAAACACGAATTCGCTCTGACGATGTCGGACAATGGTTGCGGTTTCAGTCCGGAAAACTTGCAGAAGGCGTTTCGTGATCGCTTCACTACCAAAGAACACGGCCACGGGTTTGGACTTACCGTAATTCGCAAAGTCATCAAAAATCACGGTGGCGCAATCGCAGTTACCTCGCAGCCGGACTCGGGATCTCAGATTACTATCACCGTTCCGATCGCCGAGCCAATCACTGCCGCCAATTCATCACAGGTCAACGTCACTACCTCCCACTCTTGATCCAAAAAGAAGAGCCCCTCCAACCGGAGAGGCTCGTCAATCTACTTTCATGCGAGCGACCGCTCGCGATTTTTACTGTCAGGAGTACTTGGAGTCGCCACAGGCGCAACCAGGGGCTTTCGCATTACTGCCGCCCGCCGCGAAAGTCGAAAACAAACGTTCCAATCGGTCGGAGGCACAGTGCGGACAATGTTGCTGGTCGGCCAGACGTTCACTTGAGACCAGAAGATCAAACTTCTTGCCGCACTCTTTACAGCAGTATTCATAAATAGGCATTTTACGCTTTCCCTTCGCTGAGCCACGCTCCGAAAAGTCCGCCCACTACTGCTCCATATGCTGTTGACGCCACCGGCGACGATGTGAGCATTCAAGTACCTGTGCGACAGCCAATGAAATAATAGTAAGCATACCCTGCTCCCGCAAACAGCAGGCCGGGGATACAGATCAACAAAACTCGCTTCATACTCATATAAATCGTCAACTCCGGATGAGAATATAAGAAGGGAAGAATATCTCAACAATACAATTCCGGATCTGCACGCTCACTGCCGATATCCATCACAAATGCCGTTACTCGGATGAGGCGAAACAGAAATATCTTGCCGTACCGAAGGAAACCGCATATCCTGCAATCATTCAAGGAGTTGAAATGAAGCTGGAACTCAAGCGCATATCAATTTGGCCAACAATCAAAATCTCTTTCGTGCTCAATCTCGTATTTGGATTTGTCGTTGGCTGTTTCTACGCTCTGTTCTTCGCCGCAATTGCAATGCTACCGTCCGCAGCTTTTCGCGAGAGCGAAATGAGCCAATTGTCCGGCGCTTTTGGAGCTATTGCTCTCTTCCTTCCGTTTATCTTCGCATTCTTTGCGGCAATCGTAAACACGATCCTCGCATTTGTGGCTGTCGTGGTATACAATTTCGCGGCAAGAACGATGGGCGGTATGGAACTTGAATTTGCCAAGATCGATGATCCGTTGGCGACCCGGTCTCCGAACGTTGTCGTACCTCCGCCGATTCCGCCGGTGCCTCCGGCGCCCGAAACACCTCCGCAAGCGCCTTACTCGCCGTACTCTCAGAAACCCGCTGAGCCGCCGCAGGATTTTCAGTTGTGAGTTCCGATCAGATTCGGGTGCGCATTGCACCTTCTCCAACCGGCTATTTTCATGTCGGTACGGCCCGCACTGCGATATTCAACTGGCTTTATGCCCGCCACATGGGTGGAAAATTTCTCTTGCGGATCGAGGACACCGATCAGGAGCGCTCGAAAAAAGAGTTTGTCGATGTCATCCTCGAAGGGCTGCGTTGGCTCGGACTGAATTGGGATGAGGAGATCGTTTACCAGTCTTCACGCCTGCACACCTACAAACCGTTCGCCGAGAAATTGGTTGAAGTTGGCAAGGCTTATCGCTGCTTCTGCTCAGCAGAGACTCTCAAACTCAAGCGCGAGACCGCTCAAGCCGCCAAGCAAGACTATCACTATGAACGCACTTGCCGAGATCTATCCGAAGCCAATATCGCTCAAAACCTTGTCGATGGAAAACCATTCGTCATAAGGCTCAAACTTCCCACAAGCGGGACTGCCGTCTTTGATGACGTCGTGCTGGGCAAAATGGAGAAAGACTATCGCGATCTTGATGACTTCATCATCCTCAAAACCGATGGCAACGCAATTTACAATTTTGCCGTCGTGATGGATGACCACGAGATGGGAATCACCCATGTCATTCGCGGGAATGACCATATCACAAACACCTTCCTCCAAAAAGAAATCTACTCTGCCTTCGACTGGCAATTGCCGGTCTTCGGTCATCTGTCATTGATCTTGCGCCCCGATAAGACCAAAGTCTCGAAACGCAAGGGCGACAAGAGTGTGGATGAGTATCTGAAGGAAGGCTACTTGCCGGATGCGATCCTCAATTTCCTCGCGCTACTCGGTTGGTCCCCTAAAGATGATCGTGAAAAGATGTCGCGACAGGAGTTGATTGATGCCTTCGCTTTGGAAGGCATTAATGCAGCCAACCCGATTTTCAACCCGGAAAAATTAACCTGGCTCAATGGCCAGTACATCATGGAAAAGACCGACCATGAACTCGCCGAGATAGTCGCGCCGCTCCTGGTCAACTCCGGGTTAACCACGAAATACTATCTCGAAACGCGGTGGCAGTGGCTGATGAAGATCATGGGCATGCTCAAGGAGCGCTGCAAATTGATTACTGATTTCGTGCCGGCAAGTTCTTATTTCTTTACCGACAGCTTTCACTATGACGAGAAAGGCGCCCAGAAATCTTTCACTAAGGAAGCCGCCTCCCAATTGAACCAGCTTGCTGATCGATTCGCCAAGATTGCCGACTTCAATCACGATACCGCCGAAGCGACTTTACGCGGTCTTGCCGAAGAGCTTGGCGTCAAACCGGCAGTGCTGATTCATCCGACTCGTCTTGCCGCCAGTGGGCTTACCGGCGGACCGTCCCTCTTCAGTATGCTGGAAGCAATCGGTAAAGATCGAGTCGTCACCAGGCTTCGCAAAGCCGTAGAATACATAGATTCACACTCATCATAGTCTGACTTCACCTTCAGGCGTGAAGGCCGTTTATGGCTGCCGGATTCGAAAGGAGTTTTCATGTCAAACAAGATCGCTGCGCTGAAGAAGGAGATCGACATTCTCGAAACTGAATATGCCCAGGCTCAGAAGCGCCCACAACCTGATCACAAGCAGGTTGATCATCTATACAAGAAGTTGAAGAAAGCGAAGAAGGAACTACTCGAACTCGAAAGCAAGTAGCTCCGCCGGCAGACTTCAACCGCGCCTTTGGCCGAAGTTCCTATGGCTCCGAGCGGGAGTGGTCCCCGCCCGGAAAGAATCGATGGTCATCAACTCTCAAATTCAAACAAGTATGTTGCGCCAATTCTCTATGGGCAGGCCGCACAAGGTGCTGGTCCGCCTGAGAAAACGTAGTTAATCAAGTAGACTGCGTCCGATATGTTCACATTCAGAGAACAATTGGCGTCGCCTGAGATCACGGGAATCGGGGCCGGGCCACCAGAGAAGATGTAATTGATCAGGTAGACGACGTCAGAAATGTTCACGTTTCCGGAATGATTCGGATCCCCACAAATATATGGCGGATCACTAATAGTGATCGACACGTTGACAGTGTCCTTCTTGGCAGGCCCACCGGCATCTTGCACCACGACAGTGAATGGAAAGGTGGCGCTGAAATCCGGCGTTCCGGTTATCGTGCCATTTGTGCCTTCGTTGAACACACAACCGGAAGGCAAATCGCCACCCAGGTGCGTCCAACTGTACGGTGGAGTCCCACCAACGGCCCAAAATTGATAGCTATAAGGAATTCCGAGTAAGCCGCCCGGCAACACGTAGCTCTCAATGTGTAGATTACCATCGCACGCATCACCCGTGCCATCGTGATTCTCGTCGTACTGCTGCAGGTTTGGTGTGCTCAGACAATTGTCACAGATGTCACCGACGCTGTCGGCATCGGCGTCCTGTTGTCCTGGATTAATTACGTAGTCGCAATTGTCGACCGTGTTGGCAACGCCGTCGCCATCCGCATCCGGATCACAGACATCCCCAATGCCGTCGCTGTCGATGTCATGCTGGTCAGAATTGCTGATGGTCGGACAATTGTCGCAGAGGTCACCGCGTGAATCACCGTCCTGATTTGCCTGCGCGGGGTCGTGCAGTCGCGGACACACGTCGGTTAGGTCATTTGCACCATCGTTATCCAGGTCCGTCAAGTGCCACGGCATGTCGAGCCGCCCTGGACCACCAAAAGCTCCGATGTCGTTTTGCAGACCGCCACGTGAAGGCCACTGGGCCACTCCGGCACTGTCCGGATGTTCCGGATCGCCGTGATTGGGCGCATCCGTGCCGGCATCGACGCAAGGTGAACCGCTCTGCAAATAGAAGTCTTGAGTCGTAAACAGCGGGTTCACGTTTATATTCAACGTGCCCGAGAACCCTCCCTGTACGTCGCTCCAGGCGACATTCGGAGTCCCGGAAATCTGTCCGCCGGTATTCCCGTAAATGATATTGTTATAGCAGAGCACGGTAGTACCCTGAACGCTCAGCCCGCCTCCCGAGGTCGCCGACGAATTGTTGACAATGGTGTTGTTCTCGAGCACCGATTGCACCGGGTTGTTCCAGATCCATACGCCGCCACCGCCAAAGGCCTCGCCACCCGAGTTCTTGTAGAAGACGTTGTTCTGAATCCACGCGTCAGTGTGGAAGCAGACAACTCCTCCACCATACCGTCCTTTGTTCCACATGATGGCATTATTGCGAATCTTCGGTGTTCCAAACCCAGCGCGAATTCCGCCGCCACCGGCCTCCGTGACCCCAGCCGGTTTGCGGATTGCTTCGTTGTAGATGATCAGATTACACATCACCGTCGCATTCGATTCAAGCAACACACCGCCGCCTTCATTGTAGGTTCTGCTATCAGAGATATCGAACCATGGAGTCCCCGTCCCGCCCGTGATAGTGAATCCGAAAAGCATTGTCCCGTCCGGCTCGCCTTGACCAATAATGACCACGCTCCCGGTGTCGGGATGTACAGGTTGACTGCCGTCGATAGTGGTATTAATCACGTGCTGGGGATTACCGTCGAGCAGATACTGGCTGGCAACAATGATCTTTAATCCGCGAAAATTGATGTTCTCATAGTAGTAGCCATCGGCAACAATGACTGTATCGTCAAAAGCGCTGGCGTCGATCGCCGACTGGATCGTCGCGTGGTCCGCCGGAACGTGACGAGTCGTCGCAAAGGTTGGCCAGCTTAGTGATAATAATAGGGTACACAAGGCTGCGATAGTTATTCGGACCATAAAGTTCTCCTCCTTTGCATCACTCTCGCAAAGTCGCTCATTTAACAATTGTCGTCTTAGTAAGTGCTTACCTAATGACGAGTCAATAGAGATGGCGTTTAATCAAGGGTTGGAGAAATTGGGTAGCTAAGCTATCCGGAGGTTGAGTTGTCAAGAAGGAGCTCAAGCTGTTTGCGTACGGGTTTCCCGCGCCCCGTCTCAAGAAACTCGACCCGTAGCCCCTGGGCCGCATAGATCCGCTTCTTCTCCTCCATCCGATCCCGGTAGAATGGCATGTGGACGAATCCGCAAATCTCTATGAAGAAACCGTAATCAGGCAGATAGAAGTCCGGGCGAAATTGTCGGCCCGACAACAGGAGCAACGGTTCGTAAACGAATCGAATCTGACGTTCCGTAAGAAACTCTGCGCAGACCCTCTCATGACTTGAACGTACTTGGCGGCCGGTTTTCGTCGAAACGGGATGGCTGATCTGCGCCAGGCGCGGCAGGCGTACTCCTCCCTGAAACGGCAGACCTGTCTTCTTCCGAAAGCGTCTCATCTCAATTCGTAGCCGTCGTCCTTTCTAAGGGCGCAAAAGAGAAGGCGGCCACAAGACCGCCCATTCTTTCCGGTTATTGCCTAAAACACACGCTGCCACTCTACGGACAATTGGCGCAAGGTGCGTCGCCACCACCAAAAATATAGTTGATTAGGTAGACAGCGTCCGAAATCGTAATCATGCCGCTGCAGTTAGCATCCGCAGCCTGAGTTGGATCGGGCTCGGGTCCACCGGCAAAAATGTAGTTGATGAGAAAAACGACGTCAGATATCGAGACAATTCCGTTGCCGTCCGCATCACCGCAAACAAAGTCACATACATCACCCACGCCATCATGGTCGGCGTCTCCCTGGCCTGGATTCGGGTCAGTTGGGCAATTATCGCACAAATCGCCTAAACCGTCCGCATCACTATCGGCTTGGTCAGGGTTTACAACTAATAGGCAGTTGTCAATGTCGCCGCAGACGCCATCGCCGTCGAGATCAACGGAACCCGGGCAAAGATCGCAAGCGTCGCCCTGAAGATCGCCATCCGCGTTTTCTTGCAGGGGATTGTCGATTAGTATGCAGTTGTCGCAGACATCTCCGCGCCCGTCCCCATCAGCATCAGTCTGGTCGCTATTCTGAACCGTCACGCAATTGTCGCAGATATCACCGATGTCATCGAAGTCCAGATCTTGTTGATTTGGATTAGCGACTCCAGGACAATTATCGAGACCGTTAACCACACCGTCGCCATCGCTATCGGCAGTCTCGCACTCATCGGGAATACTGTTTGAATTCAAGTCCAGCGATGATAAACTGGCGATATCGCAGACATCGAGGCGGTTGTTGCGATTGCAGTCGAGATTGGATTGCGGGCGAAACGCAAACCCCGTCGGATTGACCAGCGTCGAATTGTTACCCCGGACAAATCTTCTGTAGTAACGCCCGATTGGAAGATATTCAATGATTCGCGGCGTATTGCCGCCAAGGGAGTTCTCTGAAACAAAAACGTTGCCGTTCGGTCCGACCTTGACGCCAAATGGGCTGGATGGCTGCTGGACATCATTGAATTGGCGAACGAACGCGCCCGTACTGCCGTCATACTCGAGAATCTGATTTGAGCCCAGGCTGGCGACCAGCAAATTTCCGCTCGGCAGAAACGCCATGCCGCATGGCTGATCCAGTCCGCCGGAACTGGAAGACACGAACACCCGCACAAAGGCGCCGCTGGTGGCGTTGTACTCCAGCACTGAGTTATTGCCGGCGCTGGCAACAAACATGTTTCCATTGGGACCAATCGCCAATCCATGCGGTTCTGACAGACCACCTGCTCCACTTGCAACCAGCGTCGTCTGGAATGCTCCTGTCGTTCCATTGTATTCGAGTACTTGTGACGTTCCCGACGAAGAGACTATGAGATTGCCATTGGTAGCCCTCATCAGCATGAATGTCGGATTACTCAATCCTCCTAATCCCGCACTGACAAAGGTCGACACACTGCCGGCGTCGACATCGACGCTGAACACGCGATTTCCCGTGAAATCTGTCACCCACATCCGATTGGTCGCATTGAACGTGACATCGTAGGGAGTCGAAGAGATACCGATGAAGATATCCCTGATCGGATAGCCGCTCGCCTGATGAAATTCGCGAACACGCTGAGCTTCGTCAGCCACAAAGAGATTGTATTGGCGCTTTAGGTCAATCCAGTCGCTAATCGCATTGCTGTTACAGTCCTGACATTCATCCGGAACGGCGTTGCGGTCAAAATCATTGGAGAATCCCGTTTCCGTATCAACCCAGTCGTTCTGGGCATTGTTGTTACAGTCAGCATCACACTCATCTGGGATATTATTTCCATCGGCGTCACTGGATGCGCCAAGGAAGATGTCGTAGTGATCCGGCCTGTTGTTGCCGTTGCAATCGGTCTCGCAGACATCAGGAATCCCATTCGCATCAAGGTCAGCAGCTCCACCGGCGATCTCGACCGGATCCAGAATCAAATTACCATTGCAGTCCTGACATTCGTCTGGGATCCCATCGCCATTCACATCGAGCGAAGTGCCGGCGATGATATCGGTATTGTCATTGATATTGTTGCCATTGCAGTCAAATTCGTAACAACCAAGCGCCTCGAACTCCGCCTCTACGACTTCTTCGACCCGCGAGTGCATCCACAGATCGGTATTCGCCGCATAACCCGCAAATGTGTGGCAGTAACTCATGATCGAGCCGCGCGACGGTATGCCGTTCCCGCAATCGTCAATTGTCGGAAAGTAACCATCATGCGTGTGAAGGGTACCAGAATTGTGCCCCATTTCATGGGCCACAACGACGACATCCCAATTCGAGTTGTTGGGTGAATTGAACGGCATCGGAAAACTGCCATTCAGGAATCCGCTGGCTCCGTAGGTGGCGCTGCCCGAACACGTTCCGCTAACAAATGCGATCCCACCGTAAGCTAAATCACGCCGCCCGCTAAACAGATGTACATAGTTGTAAGGTGAAGGGTCTTCGACGCTTCGCCAATAAGCTGCAAATCCACCCAAATCATCCGACCCGAACGGCTCTCCGCCCGCTGGCCAAAGCCGCAGGTATGAGACCATCAGCTTCATATTGAAATCTCGCATGTAGATATCGCTGACGGCTCCCATCACGATCAGAGCGTAGCCTTGCGCGGATGAGGCATCATTGAATATCTGATAATACTCCTGGTCTGAATCGATTGCGACTCTTGCCATGCGTATTCCGTGGCTCGCATTGATCATGCGTTTGTCTACACCGTGAGGAACAAACCCCTCAGCAGGTTCAACGCCGCACGGCAGGACGCCCTCAGGCAAATCGATACCTGCCTGCTGAGCGTGTATCAATATCTCACCGTTCCAGCCCTTGGCGGCCTCGGCCGGCGACTGCGCAATGAAATAATTCTCACCACTGCTCTTCGTCAGATAGCCCCCCGCCATGCCTGTAGAGGATACTGCCAGATAAACGTGGGAATTGTTCTCGCCCTCGATCTCCCCTCGAAACATTACAACATCGGGAACCGGCGTTTGAATATCGCCCCCGGGAGAACCACTGAGAAATCTGGAATCAGGAGCGATCACTGAAAAGCGTTCTAACTTGAGGCGGACATTCCGATGAGCATCAACCGGCAACTCCAACAGCCTCTCTGCAGGTCCCAGGCGCAGATCGTAGAATTCTGATTGCGTAAACCGTACCTTTGTGACGCCATCAAGTAATCCTCCATTTACGACCTTGAATGGTTCACTGGCCGCAGCCGCAGGCGTTGCAGGTTGGTCAGCCCCGAATAACGAGACCGCCACACCCAGATGAAAAAGACAAGTTAAGACTCGGAACAGATGATGTTGTCTCAAACCATGCGTCCGCGATCCCGTTCTGGGCATTGATTCCTCCGGAAGTGTCTTCATGCTGCTTAGTCGGTCAGTGCCGCGGCATATGAGCCGGTCGGCGCGAGTTAGGACTAAAGGCGGTAGCACAGTAACTTATTGTCAACATTGACCTTGCCGCTTCTAATCACTAAGAGCGGGCGGCAGATTAACTCGAATCAGTATGCTTGTGCAGTTGCTTGTTTGTTGAGAATAACATAGACTTAACCGGTGCTAAAGTCAAGTTGTTTCACGTTCTCTGCGCTGATCCTGTTCAGCAATTTCTGGCTTCTGAGCCACTGTGAGCCTGCCTCAGCCAGCGTCTTCAGCTTCAGCCAATTCGCCTTCGAACTCGGTTACGGCACCGGAATCGAGAACACCAGGTTACTGCGAGCAGACTGCCAGTTGAGGTTTAATCCGCGAATCGCCAATGGCAGAGGCCTCGAGCTTATCGGTATCGGTCAATTGAGTACCGGATTGTGGCGAGGCGATCGCGATATTGTCGATGCGTCGGCCACCCCCATCCTCCGCTTACAGCCGAGTTCCCAATCCGCCAATCTGAAACCCTACATCGAAGCCGCCATAGGATTTCACTACATTAGCGATATCCAGATGCGGAACCGGGTCTTCTCTACCAATTTTCAATTCGGTGACCATCTCGGACTCGGTGTCGTGTTTGGCAGAAGTCGATCAGTGGATATTTCCTACCAATTTCAGCACCTTTCGAACGCCAGCATCAAACGACCGAATTCCGGCATCAATTTCCACATCGTCAGAATCGGATATTCATTCTGAAGGCAACCGTTTTGGCATCGGCCTTGACATTTCCCCCGGCAAGTAGTATAGGGTCAAGCACTCGTGGCAATTATGACTAAGAGCAAGATTCTCAATCGCATCATCCAGGTCGTCTTTCTTGGCGTCCTGGCTTATTTCATGGTGCCGGTCTTTGCGGACAGTTTTCGCAGATTCAACCCGGCAGACTGGAAAATAAACTATTGGCTCTTGATCGCATCCTTGCTGGTGATGCAAGTTGTCCTCTATTCGCAGTCAGCGATTTGGTCGACCATCGTTGGTTTTTTCGACAAGTCAGTCAGCTACAACAAAGCGTTCAAGATCGCGTACCTGGCCCAGTTGGGGCGTTATCTGCCCGGCCGTATCTGGCAGCTATTCGGCATGATCTATCTGGCCGCCAAGGAGGGAATCACCAAGGAAGAAGCCACTGTCTCCTTCATACTCAGCCAATTGTTCGCCACTCCTCCCGGCCTGCTGATCGTCGTGACCTATTTGTTTGTTCTGGAGACAGCCGCAAAATACCGCGATTATATTGCGTTTGCCTGGGTCGGAGTTGCCGCAATGGCGGCGTTTCTTGTCGTTTTTCTTATGCCCCGCCTGCTGCGAGCCTGTATCAACTTCGCCACAAAGCTGATGCGACAGACTCCCATCGAGTTTACGCTCGAAAAAAAGGTGGGAATGAAGGTGCTCTTCTTTTATTTTGTCACCTGGAATTTGTACGGCGTCAGCTTCTATCTCTTTCTGCTGTCGATCCTTCCGGGTTACGATTTCAGCTTGATCGAGATCATCGGCGCCTGGACCTTGGCATATCTTGTCGGCTACTGGGCGATCGTCTTGCCTGCCGGCATCGGCGCTCGTGAAGCGGCACTGGTCATACTTCTGGCGCCAATTATTGGTGCTGAGCGCGCCGGCATTGCTGTGATCGGCGCAAGACTCTGGTCAATGCTGGGTGAGGTCATTTGCACGATTTTAGCATGGCGCGTAAAATAGGACACAATCTCAAATGGTAAAACGAGAACAGGTCGCAAAACGCTCAGGCACCCGCAATGATTTCGTGCGGGACCTGGAAGAGAGCAAGAACTTCTTCTGGTACTATGCCGGAGCGACCCTGCTGTTCACTCTCATCCTCTTCTGGAAGTTCGTGTTTTCCGCCTCGTCCGAGATGCTCTTTGGCTCCGACACGATCCAAGCCGGCGTATTCTGGCGCGAGTACGTTACCGACTTCTTCAAGCAGAACGGCGCTTTCTTGCCCCTGCATCCCCCGATGTGGAATCCCTATATCTTTGGTGGACTGCCACCGGTCGATGCATTCCACGGCGACATATTCTACCTGCCGACATTCTTCCTCAAGATGCTCTTCCCGTTGCACAAGGCCCTTGGCCTCGGGCTGATGCTTCATGTCTGGCTCGCGGGCCTGTTTGCTTACCTCTGCGCGCGCGGCTTCGGACTCTCAAGACTGGCTTCCGCATTTGCCGGAATCTCGTATATGTTCTCAGGATATCTTGTCTCTCTGGTTGCGCCGGGACATGACGGTAAGATGTATGTCACTGCCTTGTTTCCGCTTGCGTTTCACTTCCTGAATCGTGGAACGATAACTTACCAGTTGAAATACTTTCTCGGCCTCGGCATCACAATTGCGTTTATCATACTGACGCCCCACCCGCAGATGGCCTACTTCAGCCTCTGGGCGCTTGGATTCTTTGCGCTCTTTCGCGTGATCTTCATTTTCACCGACAAAGCTGGTGTCATCAAGGCAGGCTTGGTATCTGTCATGTTCGTATTGGCCGTTGTCGTCGGGCTTCTGGGTTCCGCAATCCAAATGTGGCCGGGCTACAAATATATTTCGGAATTCTCTCCTCGCGCCGGAGAAGGTGCCGAAGGCCGCAGCGGCTATGAATGGGCGACTTCGTGGTCGATGCATCCCGAGGAGGCCTTTGGTCAGGTGATTCCCCTGTTTTCGGGGGTCGACGACGGCAAGGATGCAGGTGGTTACTGGGGAAGAAACGCGTTCAAGGACAACACCGAATACGGCGGATTCATGCCACTGCTTCTCGGGATCGTCGGTATTGTGCTCTGGCGTAAACGGGAAACCTGGTTCCTTTTGGGATTAGGCGTTTTCGCTCTCATTTATGCGCTCGGTGACTCCACGCCGCTCTTCCATGTATTTTACGCGATCATCCCCAACGTAAAGAAGATGCGCGCGCCCTCAATGATCATGTTCCTGTTCAGTTTCTCCTTTGCGATCTTGGCTGCATTCGCTATCGACGCGTTGACAAATATTCGTTCCGATAAAAAATCCATGGTGGGTCCAAAACTTTCCAAGGGGCTTCTGATCGTCGCTGCAATCCTGACTCTCAAGGCGCTGTTTGCCACCGTGGCTGGCGAATCGTTGATGTCACTCTACTCCTCGATCTTCTATTCGGGGATAACGCCCGACAATCATCAGGCCATGATTGGCACTCTTGGAACAATTCAGGTCTCATTGTGGCTCGTCGCCCTGCTGTCCTGGTTAACTTGGTTCTTCGTGAAAGGCTATTGCTCCGGCACCATTGGTCGAATCGCCATCGTTGCCCTGATTTTCGCCTCCCTGGTCGATCTCTGGCGTGTTGACTTTCGCTTCATCGAAGTTGCCCAATTCAGTCAATACTTCCCAGCCAACCTGCCGATCGTCCAAAGACTGAAGCAGGAATCTGAGCCGGTTCGCGTCATGGACTTCACGACGCGAAAATCGTTCTCCTCCAAGAATTTTCTCGCAATGAACGGAATCGAACAACTGGTCGGCTACCACGGTGCCCAGCTCAAAACGTTCGACGAGTTCGTCGGCGGATTGTCTTTCAAGAATCTGTTTGACGGCCAGAACCTGCTCTATCGGCCCTTCCAACTTACGAATACCAAGTACGTCATTCTCGATCGCGGGATGAAACTGCCGGAAGTCGACGGTGTCGCCAGAGTCTATGAGGGCGAGGTCGTAATGTACCAGATGCCGGACGTCATGCGGCGCGCCGCTATTTATCACGACTACGTTCTTGGCTCGCAGACGCAGGATGACCTCAGTACACTACTCAACCCTGAATTCCCCTTCCGCGAGAAATTGATTCTGTACGAAGAACCCGAGCACAAGCCAGCACTCTCGCCGCTCAGCACAGCCGAGACCATGGAAATTGTAGAACACAACATCGAGAATCAGCGCTACCGAGTCACATTGAATTCGCCCGGACTGTTGTTTGTTTCTGAAAACTTCTTCCCGGCCTGGAAAGTAAAAGTTGATGGAGTAGAAAAGAAGACGCTGTTGGCTGACCATACCTTCCGCGCCGTTTCACTCGACGCCGGCACTCATGAAGTCGAGTTTTACTACCATTGGCCGCGTTATGACATGAGCAAGACAATCACCATAGTGACATTCCTGTTCTCCTTTGCCGGCTTGGCAGCCTGCTTTGTCTATGAGCGTCGCCAGAAGGGAACTACAGCTTGAGCCAACGCGCCCTGGTCCTCTTACCGACTTACAACGAGAAAGACAACGTTGAGAAGATCTCTGGCCTGATCGTTGCCGCTGACCCTCGCATCGAAATCTTGATCGTCGATGACAACTCGCCCGATGGCACCGGTCAGATCGCCGATCGTCTGGCGGCCGCAAATCCGCGCATCAAAGTCCTGCATCGACCGGGCAAGCAGGGACTGGGAAAAGCCTACATCGCCGGCTTCAAGTACGGCATCGCGAACAAATATGACTATATCCTCGAGATGGATGCTGACTTTTCGCACCAGCCGAAGTACCTGCCAAACCACCTGAAAAATATCGAAAGTTGCGACCTTTCATTGGGTTCGCGCTACATCAAAGGCGGTGGTGTAGAAAACTGGCCCAAAACCCGCTGGGCAATCTCCTATTTCGCAAACCTCTACTCGCGAGTCGTAACCGGCCTGCCCGTTGGCGATGCGACCGGAGGTTTCAAGTGTTTTCGCCGGGAAGTTCTCGAAACATTAGACCTCGATGCGGTGCGATCCAATGGCTACTCCTTTCAGATTGAAGTGAGCTTCCGTGCCTGGCTAAAGGGATTTACGATCCGCGAATTTCCGATTATCTTTGTTGAACGCGAAGCCGGACATTCCAAATTCTCCAAGAAGATCATCTATGAGGCCGTGTTTATGGTGCTGTATCTTGGACTGAAATCAATCCCGTTTCGACTCAAGAAACTCTTTAGCAGTGCCAGATGAACGAGCCATCTTCAAAAGTCTCGATCATTACAATAAACTACAACACACCCGATCTTGTCGGTGTCCTGATCAACTCGGTCAAGGAGTTTACTCGCCAGACCGATTACGAATTCATTGTAGTGAACAACGGCTGCAATGAGCGTGGAAGCTACAGCCCGGGGTCTAAAAGCACATTCGTGCGAATTATTGACTCTCCCGAAAATCTGGGATTTGCGCGGGCATCCAATGTCGCCGTTGCCGCAACTGACGATCCATTCTTGCTCTTCGCTAATTCCGATTGTCGGATTGACTCAAACGTGATCCCCCGGTTGATGAAGTTTCTCCTGGAAAACCCGGAGGCGGCCGCTTGCTCGCCGCGCACCGTGTCACCTGACGGCCAAATTCACTCGCCGATTCGAAAATTCCCCACGCATCGCAATATCGGCTCTTCCCGGGGTGCCTTCGTCAAACGCGGAGACGATTATACTCTGCCGGCAGACGACTCACGCAAACCGGTCGAGGCAATGGCGGCGACATTTATGATGGTTCGCCGCGAACATTTCAATCAGGTCGGCGGCTTCGATGAGCGTTACTTCATGTTCGTGGAAGACACCGATCTCTGCAGGAAATTCCACGACCTCGGAAAAACCGTCTGGTATCTCGGCGATATCAGCGTCGGGCATGTTTGGGGTGCATCCACACGGCAGCATCAGATTAGAATGAAATTCCACCATCATCTCTCGATTTGGAAATATTTCCGCAAACACTACCCGCATGAGACACTGGCAAACATCTGGCTGGCTATTCAATTGCTGGCGAACCTCACGCTGGTCTCAGTACAATTGTTCTTGAGAGCCATAACTAATAAATCATGACCGGCACACTTCTGATAATTTCCGGTGCGGCATTTCTGCTGACCCTGGGATTAATTCCACTTCTCAGAGACCTTGCGCGCAAGAGGAGTTGGCTCGACCTTCCCTCTGATCGTAAGCGACACACCGAGCCAATTCCGTTCATCGGTGGTTGGGTGTTTTTCGTAGTATTTTGGCTTGGCATCTCTGCAGCGCTGATCTTTATCCCCGAATTCAAGCTGGAATTTGCGCCTTACATTGCCGCGATATTCTTGGCACATTTGCTGGTGTTTGCCGGTGGCGCATTCGACGACTTCACTTCGATCGAACCTCCAACCAAGTTGCTGATACAAGTGGCGTCCGCGATCATCCTATGGTGTGCGGGTCTGCAAATTCACACTGTTTATGTACCGTTCATCGGATCTCTTGCTCTCGCCTGGCCGTTCTCCCTGGCCGCAACGGTTTTCTGGGTCACGTTGATAATCAATGCAGTGAATTTTGTCGATGGCATGGATGGCCTTGCCGGAGGACTTTCAATACTGACCGCTGTGGGGCTGCTTTACACTTCATTGGCATTGCACATAAACGTCGTCGCTGTGCTCTCGGTCCTCGTGATTGTGATCGTCCTCCCATTCTTGCGCTACAATTTTCCCACGGCGACTGTTTTCATGGGTAATTCAGGAAGTCAGACTCTTGGATTCATCTTCGCTCTGGCAGCCATCTACTGCCCGATTAAGAGCTACACCGTCGTAGCCATGTTCGTCCCCCTGCTCACAATGGGAGTCCCTCTCGTCGAAGTACCTCTCACCTTCTTCCGTCGCCTTCTGACCGGCAAGTCGATTACTCGCGGCGACTACGGTCATTTGTTCCACTTGCTCCATCGGCGCGGCATCAGTAAGTTCAAGACAGTCCTCATCTTCTGGGGAGTCGCCGCAGGTCTGCAAATCTTTGCATTTACGCTCTTTTTATTTGACCGTCGAATCGTATTCTCTATATTGGTCCTGTTCATGCTCATTGTAGCTGGCTGGTTTCTGCTTCTGTTCAGGAAGGAGGAGCGGTAATTTTGGCTGCGGGCGGGTTTTACTTGGAATTTGAAAAGCCAATCATAGAGTTGGAAAAGAAGATACGGGAGATGAAGGAATTCTCTTCCGACGGCGGCGTCGAATTGAATTCCGAAATCATTTCTCTTGAACGCAAACTGGAAAAACTCCAGTCCGAGATATTCTCCAAGCTGTCCCGCTGGCAACGCGTACAATTGGCACGCCATCCCAAACGCCCGTACACCCTTGACTATATTCAACTGATCTTCAGCGACTGGATCGAAATCCACGGCGATCGCGGCTTTGCCGACGATAGGGCCGTCATTACTGGCTTCGCTAAATTAGAGGGCGAAAAAGTCCTGATTGTCGGCCAGCAAAAAGGCCGTGATACTAAGCAGAAGCTCGAACGCAATTTCGGCATGATGCACCCCGAGGGCTATCGAAAAGCGCTTCGGCTCATGCGCACGGCAGCCCGTTTCGGCCGCCCAATTGTTATCTTCATCGACACACCCGGCGCTTTCCCCGGTGTCGAAGCCGAAGAGCGCGGACAGGCGGAAGCGATTGCCCGCAACATCCTCGAGATGTTCAAACTGACCGTGCCCATTATCATCATCATTATTGGCGAGGGTGCTTCAGGTGGCGCGTTGGGTATCGGTATCGGGGATCGTGTCATGATGCTCGAAAATTCCTGGTACTCCGTAATCTCTCCGGAAGGCTGTGCCGCCATTCTCTGGCGCGATAACGCCAAGGCTCCGGACGCCGCTGAAGCCCTCAGGTTGTCGGCTACCGACCTGATGCAACTCAAAGTGATTGACAAGATCCTCCCCGAACCAACAGGCGGCGCTCATCGAAATCACCAATTGGCTGCACAGATCATCAAGGCTGAACTTCAGGTAACGCTCGAAGAACTAAAGCAGCTTTCCGTAGACGACTTGCTGCGACAACGCCTCGAAAAATTTAGGGCCATCGGTATCTACGATGAGATCTGATCCGATGCCGAATCACCATTTATCGCCTGCGCAGTTGTCGCTGCTCGCCTGCCCAAAATGCAAAGGGCAATTGACTAACTACATCGAATCTATTTCGCTTGACTGCCCGGCTTGTCATCTGCGCTATCCTATCAGCGGTGGAATCCCTGTATTGCTGCAGGAAAATGCCAGGCCGATATGACCGGAGTTCATTTCTAAGGAGCCTATAGCAAAATGAAATTGTCAAAGTTCTGTGAAGAGCAGCTAATCTCGTTTGATCTCGCCGCGTCTGCGAAAGCTGATGTGATCGAGGAATTGGTGGAGCTTGCGTCCAAGTCCAAACTGGTCAAGGACAAGAGTCTCTTGCTAAAAGACATCATCACCCGCGAAAATCTGGTAACCACCGGCGTCGGCTACGGCGTAGCATTCCCGCACGCCAAGACGAAAGCTACCAAGGGAATCGTGATTGCCTTTGGACGGTCCGACAAGGGCGTGGATTTTGAGGCCATGGACAAGCAGCCGGTTCACTTGTTTTTCCTGATCGCCGCTCCGGAAGACGCCATAGGTGCGCACCTCAAGGTGATGGCACATTTGTCATATTTAATGAAGTCGGAAAAGAACCGCGAAAAACTGATGACCGTCAAGAGTCCCGGAGAACTTCTCCAGATCATCGATACGATTGAATAAGCTCAATGAAATGGACGTCCGGTCGCTTATATCGCAATCGCAAGCTGCTGCTCACCGTATCCGGGCTGCTGATTCCACTCTTGCTCTCCGCTTTCCTGATCGGTGAAAAAACATTCGTAACTTCCGTCATCCACGGTTTCTTCTATTCTCCCTTTTGGGCCCTGTCAAACAAAGTCACCTCGCTGGTACACGTGTACCAGAACAACACTGACCTTCAGGCTCAGATCGTTCGCCTGCGATTCGAGGAACGACGCAGCCAGCTTGATCGCGAAGAAAACTCCCGCTTTCGCGAGATGCTGCAACTGCTTCCCCGCGACGACTACCGGATAATCCCCGCCGACGTTGTCGCCTATGATCAGGGGCGACGTCTGTCGACAGCCGTCATCAGGGCCGGCACGGAATTGGAGCGGTTTCGAGCCGTTGTTGATGAACACGGAATCGTAGGCAAGATATCAAGCTCTTCCGGCCGCGTCGCAGCCGTGTCATTGCTGGTCGGACCAAATTGCCGGGTCGCCGCCCGCGATACCAGAACTCAAGCCCTCGGGATCGTCAAATGGTATTCCGGTCGCGGCCTGTATTTCGACGACGTGTCCCTTGATGCCGATGTCGAACAAGGCGACACTCTCGTGTCATCCGGATTGGGAGGTGTGTTCCCGGAAGGTATCAACATCGGCGTGGTCGATACGATCGAAACAACTTCGTCGGCCTTCTTCATGCAAATTCGGGTTGCGCCGTTCGTAGATTTCGGCGCGCTGGATGTTGTTATGGTCATGGAACCCCTGGAGGCAACTACCGGTGGTTTTTAGGATCCTCCTTTTCATCCTGTTGGGCTTCCTCACGGCCTTCTGCAATACCATACTGGCAAATATCACTTCGATCCTTGGCATCGCCCCGGACTATGCAATGATCATTATCCTGCTCGTCATTCTGCGGCAGGATTTTCTGATTGCTTTCCCAGCCGTGCTCATGGTAGCGCTGATCGTTGACGCTCTCAATCCCGAGACCTTTGGATTCGGTGCGTTTATTCGCTTCGGACTTGCCGTCATTGTGTATGAACTCAAGCAGCAAATGAATCTCGAAATGATGAGCAGTCGCATTTACGTCCTGATCGGAGCTGAATTCACTTTTCAACTTCTGTATCAGCTGATCGCCAACTCGTTCGACTTCGGTACGGTCTCGCAAGTCTATCTCGAAAGCTCTCTGCCTACTCTCGCTTATACTACCGCGATAGGCTTCCTGATCTTCTTCATCCTCGATCTCGATATCAAAATTGACATCAAGAGGAGGCAAGTTGATTGACCAGGTGACCAAGTCCATTCGTGGACGGATTCTCGCGATCCTGATGGTGGCATTCTTTCTATTGCTGGTCGGCAAGCTCGTGCAGTTGCAGGTTGTCTCCTATGATTACTATTTCCAGATGTCCGAAGAGAATCGCATCCGGCTCGTGCCGCGCACCGCGATGCGCGGTAAGATCGTCGATCGCGAGGGCCGCACTCTGGCAACCGATCGCCCGGCATATACCGTGTCTGTTATCCCTTCTGAAATCCGGCAGCTTGCGCGTCTTTCTGAAGAATTGGCGCCGCTCCTCAGCATGGAAAAGAAGAATATCGAACAGAAGATAAAGGAACGCCGGTCACGTAAATTCGAACCCATTCCGATCCGGCGGGACATCGAGTTTGCCTCGGTATGCATCATCGAAGAATCCAATGAGCTGTTTCCCGGCGTAATGTATCAGCTCGACC
This sequence comes from uncultured Ignavibacteria bacterium, assembly GCA_964552775.1. Taxonomy (GTDB): domain Bacteria; phylum Zixibacteria; class MSB-5A5; order CAIYYT01; family CAIYYT01; genus JADJGC01. Next base: position 115,958 of record CAZKIH010000009.1, read on the forward strand.
ACGCTCGCACCTATCCATACGGAAATATTACCGCGCATCTCATCGGCTACACCGGCGAAGTCGATGAACGCGAAAGCAAGATGCAGTTTCGCATCGGCTCAATGATCGGACGTGCCGGCGTCGAGAAGCAATATGACCAGCCGATCAGGGGAATCGACGGTATCGATTATCAGGAGGTTTCCGCAACCGGCCGAATCTTGGGTTCGCTGGAGACAAAACCGAACAAGGATCCGATTCCAGGTTCCGAACTGGGGCTTAGCTTAGATATCGACCTGCAAATACTCTGTGATTCCCTCTTTGGTGACTCATTGTCCGGCGCTGCAGTCTTTATCAATCCTAAGAATGGTGAAGTCCTGGCGATGATCTCCAAGCCAAACTATGATGCCAATCTCTTTTCCGGATTTGTGCCACGGGATGCCTACCAGCAGTTGTCGAGCGATGAACGACGACCTCTTCTGGATCGCGTCATCAGAGGCACCTATCCTCCAGGCTCTACATCAAAATTACTCACTGCCGGCGCAGCTCTGGAACTGGGACTCATCGACGTTAATACGCACTTCAAAGCTTGCTACGGCGGATATCAATTTGGCAACCGCTACTTTCGCTGCCACAAGAAGTCTGGCCACGGAAGTCAGGATGTCTACGGCGCCATCGAGGTTTCCTGCGACACCTATTTCTACCAGGTAGGACTCAAACTGGGATTGACGAACTTCAGCAACTTCGCCAAAAAGTGCGGCTTTGATGTGTTGACCGGCATCGATGTTCCCGCAGAACGCGCCGGAAGCGTGCCCACCGAAGAATGGTATAACAAGACGTATGGCAAATATGGCTGGACCAAAGCTGTGTTGCTGAATCTCGGTATCGGGCAGGGTGAACTGTTGACGACTCCGATCGGTTTGGCCGAATTCTATTGCGGAATCGCAAATTGGGGCACCGTCATCAAGCCACATTTGATGCGTTACATCCGGTCGGCCAACGGCGAACTTACTCAAGCATCTCCCGAAGTCCTGCGCCAACTTCCGTTTTCGGAATCGACCCTGGCTATTCTCAAGGAAGGCTGCCGGCGTGTCGTCCAGGGTGGTGCTGGCACCGCTGCCAGATCCCGAATTGATGGCATCGAGATGGGTGGCAAGACTGGAACGGCACAAAACCCGCACGGCAATGAACATGCCTGGTTTTGCGCCTTCGCTCCATTCCATGATCCAACCATCGTCGGTTGCGTGATTGTCGAAAATGCCGGCCACGGTAGTGTTGCCGCGGCACCGATCGTCAAACAAATCTTCATTCGGTATTTTCAGAAGACCGGTCTGTTGGCGCCGCCGCCGCCGCCGCCCATTGAGGATATCGTCCAGCTATGAAACTGCTGACCAAGGATACCTTCAACTCCGGCAGTCTGACAATCTTCATTGCTGCAGCATTGCTGACGCTCATATCCGTCTTCCTCGTCTACTCGGCCAATCATGATTCTCCAGATCCGAGACTGCGTGATGACTGGGTCAAGCAGATCGTCTGGTTTGTGATCGGGATGATCGTCTTCATCTCGATGATGCGAATCCCGATGCGCATTCATGAGATCTTTGCTTACGTGTACTATGCTGTCGGGTGCGTCCTGCTGATCGGATTGATCGCTTTTGGCGCTTCCAAGTTCGGCGCCCAGCGCTGGTACAGCCTCGGATTCTTCTCACTTCAGCCGTCCGAACTTGCAAAGGTTGCTTTCTTGTTTGCGCTCGCCCGCTACCTGAGCTACAGCCGCAGACCCATCTCCAACCTTCGCAAGATTATCACTGCCTGCTTGATGTGCGGCTTCGTGACCTTTTTGGTGCTTCGGCAGCCGGACCTTGGGTCGTCTGTCATCTTCACAATCATCTTCTCGGCGATGATGTTCTGGGCCGGATTGCCCGCCCGCTACTTGCTCCTTTTCTACTCGCCGTTCATCAGCATGATTGCCTCATCGAGCATGTACGCATGGATTATCTTCTTCGTTCTGCTGATCGTCGCCGCCCTGTTGATCGTCCGTCGGTCGCCAACCTTCACAATCCTTCTCGTCAGCCTGAACCTGTTGGTCGGCGCCTTAAGTTCGATTGCCTGGAATCACCTTCACGACTATCAACAGATGCGTATCAAGATTTTTCTCGATCCCGGGCAGGATCCGCTCGGCGCCGGCTATCAAATCATCCAGTCCAAGGTGGCCATTGGATCCGGCGGGTTGCTCGGCAAAGGATACATGGCAGGCAGCCAGAACAAGCTTGACTTTCTTCCGCTCCGGCATACCGATTTCATTTTCTCTGTCGGCGCTGAGGAATTCGGGCTGCTGGGAGCAGCGGTTATTATTTGCCTGTTCGGATTTCTCTTCTTCCGAGGAGTCCGAACGGCTATGAAAGTACGCAATGAGTTTATGGGGCTCGTGACCATCGGAGCAACTGCCGCATTGGCATTTCAGATGTTTGTCAACATAGGAATGGTAGTCGGGCTTTTGCCCGTGGCCGGTGTGCCCTTGCCTTTTGTCAGCTATGGGGGCTCATCTCTGTTGACCAGTTGGATGCTCTTGGGCATTGTGGCCAATGCAGAACGCAATTGGCAAGAATACTAATTCGAATTGAGGAGATACTATGCCTTATAATTTTGCCATGACCGGAGTCGCCGGATACATCGCGCCGCGTCACCTGAAAGCAATCAAAGAGACCGGCAACAATCTCGTTGCTGCTGTCGACCCGAATGACTCAGTTGGCATTTTGGACTCCTTTTTCGACGAGGCCAAGTTCTTCACCGAGTTCGAGCGCTTCGACCGCCATATCGAGAAGCTCCGGCGCCAGGGCGAGGACAAACGCGTCAAGTACATTACGATTTGCTCCCCCAATTATCTTCACGATGCGCATGTACGCTTCGCTTTGCGTGTCGGCGCCGATGCCATATGTGAAAAACCTCTGGTCCTGAACCCCTGGAACATTGACGCCCTGCAGGAACTCGAACAGGAAAGCGGCAGGCATGTTTACACGATTCTGCAGTTGCGCGTCCATCCATCGCTGGTGGAATTGAAATCCAAAATCATGCAGGTCACCTCGAACAAAAAACGAGAGATCGAACTGACTTATGTCACCTCGCGTGGCGGCTGGTATCTGGTGTCCTGGAAGGGACAAGTTGACCGCTCGGGCGGCCTGGTGACAAATATCGGAATTCACTTTTTTGATCTGCTGATTTGGCTCTTCGGCGGTGTTCAGAAGAGCGAAGTTCATCTCAGCACTGCCACTAAGGCCTGCGGGTTTATCGAACTTCAGAACGCCGTCGTTCGCTGGTTCCTCTCCATCGACAAGAACGACCTACCGGCGGATATCGCCGCAAAAAAACAGACGACGTATCGCTCCATTACAATCGACGGCAGCGAAATCGAGTTTTCCGGCGGATTCACTGATCTGCACACAGTGGTGTATCGCGATATTCTCGGCGGCGGGGGATTCGGACTCGAGGCCGCTCGCCCTTCAGTCGCGCTGGCACACGATATTCGCAATGCCACGCCGATTGGACCAAGCGATCGGGTTCATCGCTTTGCACACAAGGAATTTGGCCGATAAAAGTCGGTCGGTGTTATTCCAGCAGAACGATTTCCGTCGTAATAACGCACTTGTCGCTTAACGTTGCGCGAACCGAACAGTATTTCTCCTGCGAAAACAGTACCGCCTGCTCGACCTTGGCGCGATCGAGATTTTCTCCGCTCACAGTGTAAGTAACATTAATGCTCTTGAAGAACTTTGGGTGCTCTTCTGCTTGCTCACCGATTACGTCAATCCGCAGTGATTTCAAGTTCTGCCGCATCTTGTCGAGGATACCGACAACATCGACGCCGGAGCATGCACCGACCGCCGCAAGCAGGTGGTCTGTGGGAGAAGCGTACAGCCCGGCGCCACCAGCCTTCGTCTTGACATCGAGCCTGAATGTGACATTCTCGACATTGGTGGCTTCAAATTACTTGCCACCGATCCAATTCAGTGTTATGGGCAGCATGATTTCTTCCCTTGCGAGAATCGGTGAGGCTCTACCGAAAATTCGTCCTCACCAGCCGACATTCTAATCCAGGTATGCGATGACTTCGATCTCAACCAGCACGTCGAGCGGCAGCTTCGCAACTTGCACGGTTGACCGGGCGGGAAAATCCCCGGTGAAGTAACTGGCGTAAACCTCGTTCATCGCTTTGAAATCGTCCATGCTCTTCAGAAATACTGTCGTCTTGATGACATTTTTGAGACTCGTTCCGGCCTCAGTGAGAATCGCTTGCACATTCTTGAACACCTGGTGAGTCTGTACCGCGATATCACCTTCAATCACCTTGCCAACTGCCGGATCAATCGGAATTTGTCCGGAACAATAGACCAGGTTCTTGCATTCCTTTAGGACGATTCCTTGCGAATACGGCCCAATCGCCTTTGGTGCACTGTCGGTGACTACTACTTTCTTTGACATATCAGCTCCGATGAAATCTACTGTTTCCTGTGGACGACCATCGCTCCGGCCTGGCTCTTGGGAAGAATCACGACCTGGGCAATTTGAATATGTTCGGGACGAGAGGCAATCCATTCGATGGTCTCTGCCACATCATCTCCGGTTAGTGGTTTTAGTCCCTGGTAGACCTTCTTGGCGCGGTCCTGATCCCCGTAAAAGCGTACCATGGAAAATTCCGTCTCGACCAAACCGGGATCGACAGTCGAAACGCGAACTGGCGTGTCGACCAGGTCCATCATCATGCCCTTGGTCAGCGCATCAACTGCAAACTTGCTGGCACAATACACATTTCCGTTGGGATAAACCTCATGCCCGGCAATCGAACCAACATTGATAACGTGCCCGCGCCCCCGCGCAACCATTCCCGGGATGACCGCCCGACTAACGTACAAAAGTCCCTTGACGTTCGTGTCAATCATCTCATCCCACGCTTCGGGATCGCCCTCGTGAAGCTTCGTCAGATGCCGGCTCAATCCGGCGTTATTTACCAACAGCTCAATGTTCTTCCAGCGTTCGGGGAGCCCGTTGATCGCCGCTTCGACATCGCTGCGTCTGCGTACATCGAGCCGTAAGAGATGGCAGTCAACCGCCAATTGCCCTTTGAGTTTCTCGAGCCTCTCAAATCGGCGGGCGGTCAATACCAAATCCCAGCCTGCGCTTGCAAGCTTCCGTGCTGTCGCCTCGCCTATCCCGGAGGATGCTCCGGTTACCATTGCTATCTTCTTCATCAATTCCTCTATCGAATCAACCGAGTCTCCCACCCTGATCATGGGTGCAAAGCTTTGGAAGCCCGGCTATCTACGCAATCACTCCATGCTTTTTGCCGACTTTGGTAAATGCCGCAATTGCGCGATCGATTTGTTCTTGAGTGTGTGCCGCCGACAACTGAACGCGAATGCGCGCTGAACCCTTGGGAACCACTGGATAGAAGAAACCGACCACATAGATGCCCTCGTCGTACAGGTCGCGAGCCATGTGCTGCGAGATCTCAGCATCGTTTTCGAACTTGCGCAGCAGGATCGGTACTATCGGATGCACTCCCGGCATGATGTCAAACCCGCGGGTCGTCATCTCCTTACGGAAATATTGGGTATTCGCCATCAATGTCTCGCGTAAATCGTCGCTCCCGGACAACAGCTCGAACGCGGCAATACTGCCGGCAACCAGGGCTGGTGCTACGGTATTCGAGAATAAGTAGGGGCGCGATTTCTGCCTCAGTAGCTCGATGATTTCTCGTTTGCCGGTCGTGAATCCACCGGAGCCCCCACCCATCGCCTTGCCGAGCGTCGAAGTGATAATCTCGACTTCACCGAGTACCTCATTGATCTCCAACGATCCCCGGCCCGTCTTGCCGAGAAATCCGGTCGCGTGGCTTTCGTCTACCATAACCATGGCATCGTACTTCTTCGCCAGCGCAACGATCTCTTTCACCTTGGCGATGTCGCCGTCCATGGAAAACACGCCGTCAGTGGCGATCAGAATATTGCGTGACGGCTGTGGTCGGTCCGACAATCCGGGATGATCCCACAGATCCATGCCTTCGCGCGCTCTGATCAGATTGCGTTCGAGCGAGGCCATATCCGAGTGCTCATAAATGTAGCGCTTCGCCTTGCAGAGTCGGATTCCGTCGATGATGCTGGCGTGATTCAGGCTGTCGGTTATGATGCAATCCTCGGCGCCGAGCAGAGACTCAAAAAGGCCGCCATTGGCATCAAAGCATGATGAATACAGTATCGCATCTTCCGTTTGGTAGAACTCGGCGATTCTCTTTTCCAATTGAATATGAAGGTCCTGAGTGCCGCAAATGAAACGAACCGAGGACAGGCCAAAACCGTAATCGTCCAGCGCCTTGTGCGCTGCAGCGAGAATATGGGGATGATTGGCAAGACCAAGATAGTTGTTTGCACAGAAGTTGAGAACTTCGGCAACATCCTTCTGGCGCGGCAACGATACCCGAACATTGGCATCCTGCGCTGATCGAATAACCCGCTCCTCCTTAAAGATTCCGGAGTTGCGGATATTTGACAGCTCTGAACTGAAGTCATATTTCACGCGCTGGTACATACGGTCTCCTTGTTGCGGCATATTCTACAGCATTGGCGGGCGTATGTAAACAGCTTTTGTGGATTTGCCCTGCACCGCAGAGTGTGATGCTGGCTGCCCCGAAACGGCAAGATGCCGGGAGAATACTGCCCCGGCATCCGCGTAAAATCAACTGGTAGGTTCTACATTCCGTATTTTTCGATAATCTGCTCTTTCGTCTTGTGCAGAATATCGAACTTCTTTCCGACCTTGATGAAGGCCGCCAAGGCCTTATCAAGATGATGCTGCTCGTGCGCGGCGGACAACTGCGTGCGTATGCGCGCTTGTCCCTTGGCGACTACCGGGAAGAAGAATCCGACGGCATAAATGCCCTCCTGGTACAGCTCTCGCGCGAAGTCCTGCGAGAGCTTGGCATTAAACAGCATCACCGGCACGATCGGGGTTTCGCCTTCCTTTATGATCAGGCCGCCCTCGGTTAAGCCCTTGCGCCAGAACTGCGTGTTGCGTTCTAACTTGTCGCGCCGCTCCGTCGTTTGGCTGATCAAATCCAACACCTTGCTGGCGCCAATGGCAACAACGGGAGGAATCGTATTCGAAAAGAGATAGGGACGCGCCTTCTGGCGGCACAACTCAACGATTTCGCGGCGACCTGATACACATCCGCCCGAAGCGCCGCCCAGAGCTTTACCAAGCGTAGTCGTAATGATATCGAGTTTGCCGACAACTCCGAAGTGCTCATGCGTGCCCCGGCCGGTCTTGCCGATAAATCCGGAAGCGTGCGAATCATCAAGAAACACCATCGCATTGTACTTTTCCGCCAACTCCACGATCTTGTCGAGCGGGGCCAGGTCGCCATCCATCGAAAAAGCGCCGTCGGTTATGATCAGACGGAATCGCTTGTCCTGATGGAGTTGGAGCTTTTCCTCCAAATGTTCCATATTGGCGTGTTTGTAAGTGTCCTGATGAGCCTTGCACAGGCGCATGCCGTCGACGATCGATGCGTGCACGAGCCGGTCGGCAATCATGACATCCTGCTCCGACAGTACGGCCTCAAACACTCCCGCATTGGCATCCATGCACGATGGAAACAATATCGTGTCCTCAGTTCCGAGGAACTTCGTCAGCTTGCTTTCGAGCTGCTTGTGGACATCCTGCGTACCGCAAATGAAACGAACGGAGGACATGCCGTATCCTCGCTGGTCAAGACCTTGTCGTGCTGCCGCTATCACCTCAGGATGCGATGACAATCCGAGGTAGTTGTTTGCGCACATGTTGATAACGCGCTTTTGTTGTGACCCAATTGGGAACTCAACTTCAATTTCCGAACCCTGCGGCGCGCAAATAATGCGCTCTTCCTTGAATATGCCCGCCGAACGAATTTCATTGAGCTGGTTTTGGTAGGCGCCCCGAACATCTGTAGAGAAAGCCATAATACACCTATTCCACGTTAAATTCCTTGAGCAACACGACTATCTTGTTGACCGAATCGAATGCCTTCGGCGTCGCCTTGGCGTCAGGAATCTGAATCTTGTACTTGGTTTCGAGAAAGACCTTGAGCGAGACCATCGAAAACGAATCGACGATGCCGCCCGAGATGAGTGGAGTGTCGTAATTGATTACTTGATCTTCATCTTCAAGGTACTCACGTTTGACATAATCGAGAATAATATCTTTGAGATTGGACATGTTTTTCTCCTCGCCTACATATCATCTTCCAAAGTTGACGTATCACCGATCTCTTGTCCCCACTCCTTGGCGCGCAGGAGCCGGCGCATGATCTTCCCGCTGCGGGTCTTGGGCAGCGAAGGCGCAAACTCGATTTCCTGCGGCATGGCCAGAGGAGACAGTTTCTTCCGAATGAAATTCATTATCTCCAGTTCAAGTTCTTTCGATGTTTGGAAACCCGGCTTGAGTGTGACGAAAGCCTTGACGACTTCCATGTTGACGGGATCCGGCTTTCCCACCACCGCCGACTCGGCGACTGCTTCATGCTCAAGCAGAGCTGATTCGATCTCGAACGGACCAACCAGGTGGCCGGCCGTGTTGATCACGTCATCATCACGCCCTACAAACCAGTAATAGCCTTCGTCATCAATGCTCGCGCGATCGCCGCAGATGTACCAGCCGTTCACAAATTTCTTGTCGTAGGTTTCCTTGTTGTTCCAATAGCCCCGGATCATCGCAGGCCAGCCGGGCTTGAGCGCGATCAGCCCGACAACACCGGTTCGTTGAATCGGCAGGTGCGACTTCATATCGAGTACGGTCGAAGTGACCCCAGGGAACGGACGCCCCATGGAGCCCGGCTTGATCTTCATCCCCGGGTAATTGGAAATGACGATGCTGCCGGTTTCAGTCTGCCAGTAAGTGTCGTGGAATGGAAGTCCGAACGCTCGTTGAGACCAGAGAACGGCTTCGGCATTCAGCGGCTCTCCGACCGATGCGAGGTGCCTGAGACTGGTCAAATCGTACTTGCGAACGACTTCCTCACCTTCCTTCATCAACGATCGTATCGCAGTAGGAGCTGAGTACCAGACTGTGACTTTGCAGTCCTGAACAAACTGGTACCAGTTGTCGGCACTAAATCCCTCATCGAGCACGCATTGTGTGACACCGCACGACCAGGGACCAATAATGCCATACGACGTCCCTGTCACCCACCCCGGATCAGCCGTGCACCAATAGAGATCATCTTCCTTGAGGTCAAGGGCATAGCGGGTAGTCATGTACTGCGAAATGAGCGAGTAATGAACATGCTGGGCCCCTTTGGGCTTGCCAGTTGTTCCGGAAGTGTAATGAAGCACAGAGGGCGTTTCGGCGACGGAGGGATACACTTCAAACTTGTCGAGCGCCATCGATTCGTTCATGTGCATCGCCATTTCTTGAGCTTGCAGAGCCTTGCTGCCGTCGTCATCGACTACGATTATCAGCCGAAGATTGGGCAATTCCGATACGATCTTGCGTATCTTCGCCAGATGCTTGCGCTGAGTCATGATCGCAGTCGTCTGAGCATCATCGAGGCGCGTCAACAATGACTCGGGTCCGAATGCAGAGTACAGCGGTTGCGCAATGGCGCCGAGTTTCAGTATTCCCAGAAATCCGAAGTATAGTTCGGGAATCTTGTCCATGAACAGACAAACCCGGTCACCGGGCTTGATTCCCTGTGCACCGAGAAACGCCGCAATACCGTTTGTCAGGCGGCGCATTTGGTCAAAACTGTAGCGACGACTTTCGCCGGTAAAGGACTTCCAAATTAGAGCCGTTTTTTGAGAGTTTCCGAGCTGACAGATGCGATCACTACAATAGGCGCCGATATTGATCAGGCCGCCAGGCTTGTACTCCAACTCGCGCTCAGCTTGACTCCACTCGAAGGATTTGTAGGCTCTTTCATAGTTGCCGATGTGAGTCACCGCCTTGCCTCCAGCACATTAGGGGTAAGATTGTCCTGTTATGTCTCTCGTCGAATATATGACTTCTCCAAGACTCCGGCAAGTAAATAAGACGGTTTTATCCCCGTTTCATGTGAAAATATTCACGTAGCGCGTCCGGCTGGTCAAAACTCAACTTGGGCAGTATGCGAGTCAAGAGGCGTCAGGTTAAAATGCGGACGCCAAGAGGTCTAGGTCAGAAGTGAAACCTTCAGGAGCTCGATTTCTTCAATCGGGGCACGAATCGTGGTGTACGCTTTCGATATTCGACATACTCCCGGCCAAAACGCTTCTCAAGTTCCGGTTCTTCCACTGCTGTCAAGTACGTGCCATAAACAACGCAGAGCAACGGTGCAAGCGCGCATCCAAGCAAAATCGATCGCAGCCAAAACCCAAGCCCGGTAATGAACAGAAACAGCCCGCCGAACATTGGATTACGCACAAATCGATAGAGGCCATGTGTCACCAGATTTGGCGGCGGCCGGAGCGGAACAGGGGTACCCTTCACTCGCACAAATTGGCCAACTGAGCCGAACATTCCCAAACATCCAACAATCAGCAATGGCGGCCCGACGGCGTATCTCAGAGCTATTGGAATCAAAGGAAGTCGCAGCCAGAGCCCAAGATTGTAGAAAAGGAGAATCAGGCCAAACAAGGCAGAAAAGAAGATCAGCAGAGCTATCGAGGCAATCAGTGTGGCCCGATGGGATCGGTCACCAGCAGCCCTGCTCAGGTAAGATATGGCTTTGTCACTCAGAGACATGCTAACCTAATGAGGATTGCGGCAAAACCCAACTACTGCAATGCTTTACGCCGTTTGATCATTTTCATCCTCCTCCGCATAATCCTCTTCTTCACAAATGAGTACTCTCTCTTCCGGAGTCAGTTTTTCGTAACAAGCTTCACAATAAAAGGCCTCAGCAGCCAGAAATGTCTCCTCTGGAGTGAGTACGCTACCGCATTTCGCGCAAGTTGTTTCGGGAAGGCCCTCACCCATCAACCGTCCATCTTCAAGGTCCTCAGCATTGCCGAGAGCCAGCTTGATACTCTCCGGTCCCTGTCCAAGTACGGCTGCCACCAAATCGCTTGCGAGTTCCGGAGAATCATCCCCTTCGGTATCGCTCCTCAAAACGACACCATCAGGTATTACACGGCCTGTCAAAGAGGAATCTTCAAAATCGATCGGAATTTCGGGATATGGTACAGCTTCTGTTGATTGACACTCTGGGCAAGTGTACTTCCCTTCGTTTAGTTCCTGTCGCTCAATCGTCAATCGTTCGCCACAACTGGCACAGTCGATGTCCATTGTTGGAAATGGAAATACCCTCAACCGATAAGCCCTGATCTGTGATTCATCTATGCCACGTTCAAACAAAGCCGTGCGAAGAAGTCCCTGGGCTTCTTGTGAATAATCCTGCATTTCAAAGGCTGCATAGTGCAGAAGGTGTGCCGAATCAAGGCTCCGAAAGTGCTCCAGAATTTCGTTTGTCATGAAATATCGCTCTTTTGCTCAGCAGGGACCATCAATCAAACTCAAATTTCGTGTCGGCTGGAGTCTGCTCGGAACCGACTCTCCCGATGACGATGTCAGCACGATTGTAGCTCTCACCTTTCATAGGCGATCCGTGCAGACGACGCAGCATCGCAAGTTGACCCGTGTGGGTCAAAGCATCTGCAATCGGACCCTGAAAAAGTCGTGTCAACTCGTAGCGAGTCGGCAGCTCCGAGGCGAGATAATCATCGAACTTCTTCAGGCTAGTGAAAAACCTCTGGCATTCCTTATCCCATCCCTGCGGGACGGCGGCATTCCACTTGGGCTCGCCGATCGCCATGCTCAGCGCCCAATCGAAAAGGTCCCCCATATGCGCCACGATCTGCACCGGCGATTTGCTCACCGGGCTGGCTTGAAATTTGGCAAACGATTCAGGCGCACCGCGCAAAGTCTTGGAAGTGCGATAGGCAAGCGTTGCGAGGGTATGTCTAATAATCTCAAGATCGGTCATGGGCAGTTTCTCCACATTGATTTGACTGATTCAATCATGTGGAGAATACTGCCGCAAATGCTGGGGCGCAATCATAAATCAGGCTGTCTCGAGACACTACACGCTTGGGACCCTTGGCTTACGAGTCTGAGTTGTGTCTGCCGGTGACCTGTCGAATCTGGCCCGAATAAACGGTCCTTCCGGGTTTCGCTCGATCGAAAAATTGAGCCATATCGCGAATGCCATGAGGCCCAGTACCAGCCAGAGCCCAAGTGCCGTCTCTGCTTGAATCATGCCCCCACTTTCGGCTTCAAGTTCCGATTCAATTCCGAGACGGAAGATGATCAACGCAATAATCCCCCCGACGCTGAGCCCGATGCGCGCTAAACGCGCCTTGTCACCCTCACTGAAACTGAAGAATAATCCGAGCACACAGCAGACCAGCGCCGAGATCACGAGCACACTTGGTTTGATCACTTGGCTGTCTTCGGTCAATTGCGGCGCGGAGAATGGCTGTTCCTCACCCGTGTCAACATACTGCGTCATGTCGGTCAACTGCGTTCCGGCGCCCGACATCTTCGTCGATCCGAACACCATGTCAAATCCGGTCACGCTGCCGACGGGCATTTCCGCACACGAAAAGTTCACAAACGGCAAGAGGAAACAAAGTGCCGCCATGCCGTAGACAATTCGATTCAGCTTTGGCCTTAGCTCGTCCATAGAATACCTTCCTTATTATTGCGCGATGGGCGGAGGCCCGACCTGTCTACTTTCAGACTTGACAGCTTGAGCCCGGAAATCTTCAACTAATTATATCGTCTTTTTTCACTATATTTTGAGTACAGCAGGCGACACACGTCAAAAGGCCGCCTGCCCACGGGGATTTTTGGATTAAGATCGACCAAACAGTAGCATTATATCTTCGTCCTTATTATCAGAATTGAAGAGGAGTGACTATGCTAAAGGTCGGGAAGAAACTCAGCATCGCCTTTGTTTCACTGGCGATGATTATCGGATGTGGCGATCCCACCGAGCCGGAAGAACTGGTTGTAACGCTCGACAAGAGCTTTTATCTCAATCTCGGTGAAACTGCGCAAGTGGAAGGCGAACAATTCAGGATCACGCTTACCGAACTCGTGTTCGACGAACGTTGCCCTGCAACTGCCTACTGCCATTGGCCGGGCACAGTACGAATTGAACTTTTGCTCGACGGTGTTGATCCTAATCCTGTCACTACCCAGCTTGACCTGCTTGCCGGTGCAGATTCGGTCACCAAGGACTTGTTCAGCGAAGATACTCTTGGATACAATATCAGATTCGAGGAATTCCTCCCCTATCCGCAGTCACATGAAGAAATGGCCAAAGCGACTTCGTTGCCTCCACTGGAAAGAAGGGCGAGACTGCGAATTTCCAAAACTGCTTCGCGCCCCAAAGTTGACGGCAATGTCACAATCACCGGTATGGATCCGTCAACGTTCAGGTTCGATTCCTTTGACCTTGACTCAGCGTGGGTGGTTGGGGATACGTTGATGCTTAACGTTGAGGTCGGCGGTGGATGTGAACGGCACTACTATTTCCTGTTCATGAGCCCCGAGACCTTCGCTGAATCAAATCCTGTTCAGGCCAACATATATTTGCGGCATTTTGGAAACTTCGATAATTGCGCAGCACTATTACTTCACACCCTGCGCTTCGATATCACACAGATCAGGCACAATTACGAACAGCTCTACGGTCGCTTTGATCCGATCCGACTGAACGTCTATGATTACTTTGAAACGACTCCCGGAGAGAGCCGAGCAGTCATCTATGCCCCAACTCATCCCTTACTCCCCATCGGCGTAGGACGCTATTGGATTTATGATGTGTACGACCCACGCCTCGATTACCATTTAGGTGGCGATTATGTCGACACGATTACTATTGTCCACTCCGAATATGTCAATGGGAAACGGTGGTGGTATCTCACAGGAAAGAATCCGGGACTACTCTTGGGATTCAGCGATTTCAGCTATCGTGCCGACACCGTTGTCAGTCGCGAGCCCTGCGGAAGTTATTGGGTCGAGAGCCGGGAATTTATCCCTCTACCAGCTGGCAGTCACCAATACCTCAGTTCTGACTGTCTATCCGCCGAAACCTATTATGCAGACAGGGTTTCCGACACGATCTTCTTCGAATGGTGCCGGTACTGCGCCGATGCAGGAATTGTGCGTAAGGTCGTGCCGGGAATCGGTGTGGTGAGCGGTGGCGCGACCATGTTCATCGGCGCGGCTTCATGGACCCTAATCGGCTACGGGGTCGAATAAGTAAAGAGGGACTTCCGGTCGCCCTGTCGATTAAGCCTTCAGCATCGCTTTGTTCGTTGTTAACATTGAGGCCGTGACATTTGACCCACCCGACTTTTTCGCATCGCTAACCGCAAGACGCGCCCTTTCTCTGCCTGCCGCAAATGCCGCTCTAATTTTCTCCGGACTGAAGTCGAGCGCATCCATGTACTCAACTTCCGGCTCGATGAGAATGATATTGGCAAACCGATATCCTTCAAACGGAAATCCCTTGAGGGCATTGGGGATCTGCGCAAGTAACTCGCGATAGTACTTCACCGCTGCGTTGATGTTCAATGCCGCCTGCAAATCCGTGAGATAGACCTCGTTCATCAGCAGACTGAGGGATCGCTTCATGATCTCAATGCCGCTGTCGATGTTCTTGTACTCCGCAATCCGGTCGCTGCGCAACGGGCTGGCCAGTATGACATAAATGTTGTCTATGTCGTTCGCTTCGGTCGAAGTCGCAAGGTCTTTCAACGCATCAAAGGCTGCCCCGAGCGGCGTAACGTCGCGTACACCACCGTCAACGAACCACTCCTTTTCGCCCGGACGGAAATCGAGTTCGACCGGATTGAAAAATACCGGTATCGAGGCCGACGCCCGCACCATCTCGCGAATCATCGGATAACTGCCATCGACCGTGTAGTACTCGCCGCTCATCAACCCTACTACACCGACGCGCAGTGTGCGCCCGGAATTCTTGAGCTTGCCGATATCGACATTCTTCTCAATGAGCTGCCAGAGTGGCTTATTGGAATACACGCTGTCAGCCTTGAAGATCGCTGCCAGAAACTTCATGATGTAACCGGGAAATCGATCGTTGTAGATATCGTCGTTCTCTTTCAGCCCAAACCAAATCCCCTTGAGCGCGTCAAGTTGATCAATCAAGCCGGTTTCTCCTTTACCCTGCGCCAACATGGCGGCATTGAGGTTTCCGGTTGAGACCCCTACAAACACCTCCGGATTTACTTTGAGGTCGCGAATCAGATAATCTGCAACGCCGAGCTCGAACGAGCCCTTGGCGCCGCCGCCTGACATGACTAATGCTGTGTGGCCCATAACAGGTCATCCTTTCATGTTCCCTTCAGATTTTTTCGATTCTTGTCGGTCTATACAAAGTTGTGCGGTTTGCATCGGTTTTACGAGAGCCGCGAATTCGTAGTTGGAATTATCTATTCCACGATGCTGTGCGCCGGCAACTTCACAATAGTCCCTCTACTAATACCAGCGCAGATAATTGCCTACAACAGCACTACCGATTCTGCAGCCTCGACTTCAATAGAACACATGTACCCGCCATCCGTCACACCTCGCAGCCGGGTCATTCCGGCGTAAGCCGGAATCCAGCTTCTTCCACTTCTAAACCAACCTGGGTCGCGACTATCGTCGCGACGACTCGACACGTGTGTGGCACACGCCATCGTGTGCCACATCTCAATTTCCTGTAGGCCAAAACCCCTTCGGTTCTGAAATCCCCGATAAAATCGCGAATCCAAATTCCCCTCTCTCAGAGGGGTGGCTCGTGTCCGAGGTACGAGGACACGAGACGGGGTGTGTGACTTCGCACCAGCCGACCATCCACGCCTCAAGTCATTCCGGCGTACGCCGGAATCCAGCTTTTTTCGCTTCCAATCGATCTTGGGTCCCGACTTTCGTCGGGACGACTCGACACGTGTGTGGCACACGCCCTCGTGTGCCACATCTCCCGTAATTGCTCCCCCAAAAATCTGTAGTGCTCTTGTGGACATTTTTCTAGCCCCCTCTTAGTAGAGG
>CAZKIH010000010.1:0-11180 GCA_964552775.1 uncultured Ignavibacteria bacterium
GCCGTGGCGTTGGAACGATCAATGTTGAATGGGATGCTACGAATGCTGCCAGCGGTATCTACTTCTACAAGGCGACCGCCGGTTCATTCACAGACACCAAGAAGATGGTCCTGATGAAGTAATTTCATCAGATTATCTTATCTGATTGGACCTGGGGAGGGTAAATCCTCCCCAGGCCTTTACTGAGACTGGTTACCGAGGAGGATTGAGACTTAATTTCTAACGGCTTACGAACAGAGCGATTAGTGAAATGCTTGGCACTAATGCGACTTTAGGGTTCGTATGCCAAGCCATTTTTGTTTTAGGGAAGAATTAAGGCCGTTAGAAATGATCGCAAACTTTTGCAGAGGTGGAATTCGAAATGTGCAATGTAGCGCGACCACGCCGCTTCATTGCTGGCTTTTCAGAATTACTTCAAGCCTAATTTGGCGACGCTACTTCTTACTAAGTTTTTCAACTGCAGCCGGTTCCGAGACGGCTCTTGATCGAGATTGGAATATGCCCCATTGGGTTCATGGAATTTTGACGCGACCTGCCTTGGCATGTTCGTTGCGAGGAATAGTACGGACTATGCCCAAGGACTCCTTATGCCATTTTGGCAGTATTGACAGAGGTCGCGGTCTTATGAGACAATTTGGTTTCGTTCTATTTCTTGCGTTGGCGTTCGCCTGTACACCATTACTTGCGCAAGTAGACGATTTTGGTGAGCTCGACTCCGTGTTGGTCAGTCAGGTGACTACGTCACTTGGCTCCAAGTTTTCTGTCAGTGTTACAATGGTCAACGACGAAAGTATCGCGGCCTTCGCGATTCCTCTTGCATATTCAAAGAACGAACTAGTGTTCGACTCAGCCAGCTTTGCGACCTCTTTGGCAAAGGACTGGGGATTCAGTACTGCCACACACGATGCCAGTGCCGGCACGATATTGGTTGGTGCCGTTTCACTGGGCGATGCACCCATTCTCCCTGGAAAGGGAAAACTCGTTGAACTCCATTTTCATGTTCAAGCCAACGTTTCTGCCGACGTCACGACGCTGATTGATTCAGTCTTTGTGCCGCCGGCAGGGAGGTTGGAGCTGAATTCTGTAGACGCCGGAATCATCAGACCAGCTTTCATTGCCGGTACCATAGTGATTTCCAGCGCAAATCGTGCCCCGATCTTTGATCCAATACCGGCCAAGACGGTTAACGAGGGCGACCCTGTCAGCCTTGCTGTACGTGCCACTGACCCTGAGCGCGCGACATTGAAGCTTCATGCGGGACGGCTGTGTCCCGGTGCGAGCTTTACTGACAACGGCAACGGTGCTGGAATCTTTTCTTGGCAAGTCCCCTATACGGGTCCAGGCTCGTGTTCAGGGACGCCAGTCACCATCGTTGTTGTGGCGAGTGATGGCGAGTTGAATAGCAGCCTTGAGATCAAGTTTGATGTCATCAATCGTAATCGCGTGCCTTCCATTACAGTTGGTGAGAATCTGAATGCCGGTGCCGGAGATACACTCTATGTGCCATTTGCTGCCACCGACCCTGATTTTGAAGAGGTGACGTTTGGTGCGACAGGGCTTCCGCCAGGTGCACAATTGAGCGCGGGCAACCCCGGCTACCTGCGCTGGATCTCCGATATTTCCGATTCGGGTGACTACGAGTTTACGTTAAGTGCCACAGACGAATCGGGAGCTTCGGCCACGAAGCAAGTGAATATCCAGTTGCTCCCCAATATGCCGGTCGAATTCACGATTAGCGATGAACAGGCATATTCGGGAGAGCAGGTGACGATTTCGGTTACGGCGCACAATCGGGTCGCAATTTCTGGCTTCGAACTTCTCCTCGGTTACGACAAGTCGCTTCTCACGTACGTCACAGCTGTCAAGACCTCGACTCGAATTTCATCGTGGCAACAATTCAATGTGACCAATACGGCGGATGGCAAACTCGCAATCAGTGCAAAATCGAATCCGGCGAATCCGTCAGCGGACCCGCTGGAAGTGGGCAACGGCGAGATTGCTCGAATTACGTTCCAATTGTCCTCGGATCTCTCGTTTGCGGGATTCTATTCTACGGTGGGATTTGCGTATCTCAGTCCGCAGTCGGAAACTGAGAATATCGCATTCGACGATGACGGCGTTTTAATTCCGCGCGCCCAGACCATATATGACGAGGGCGGTGTGCTGGTTACGAAGTACGCCGGACTCATCGGCGACATCAACCTCAACGGTGTCCCGTTTGAGATTGGAGATGTCGTCTATTTCACGAATTACTTCATCGATCCGAGTAAGTACCCACTTACAGGGGCGCGATTGCAGAATAGTGATATCAACCAGGACGGAACGCCAGCCACACTCGGCGACTTGATTCGGTTGATTCAGTTGTTCACGAATGGCGGTGCAAAGATAAATCTGGCGGGTTTTGACAACGCCATTAGCTATCAGGTAACGACGACCGATCACAATTGGACATACCGCCTCGAAGCACCCGCAGAGGTTGCCGCAGCATTATTCACACTGCAGGTCGACAGTGACAAGGCGCATGATTTCGCCATGACCGAGGAGTTCTCGGATCTCGATGTTGCGACGCATCAGGAAGGCGAGATTCTGCGCGTCCTGATTCATGATCCGACAGGTCGCGGTGTGAATCTGGAGGCCGGAGATCTATTCGCCCTCGATGGCGAACCCACGCTGATTTCGCAGCAGTTTGTCGACCAGAGCGGCCATGAGATCGCCGTTACTCTGGGTCGCAATGTAGTTCTGCCGAATGATTACTTTCTGTCGCAGAACCACCCGAATCCGTTCAATCCGGAAACAACTATCTCCTTTGATCTGCCGCGACCCGGCTCCGTCAAATTGGAGATTTTCAATATTCTGGGCGAATCCGTTGCGACGCCGATCGATGGATTGCTTGCAGCCGGACGCCACTCGGTTACTTTCCGCGGCGCAGGAGCCAACGGGGAGGAATTACCTTCGGGGATCTACTTCTACCGATTGCGTGCCGAGCGATTCGAATCAACCCGCAAAATGATATTGCTGAAGTGAGGAAGATCTCGATGCAACGCAATATGGAATTGACAAATGTGCCTTCTGCCCGTGAGCAGAGGGTTTACGGTAATGGATATAATTCTATACTTAAAGGAAATACTATGATCAAGCGACTCATTCCGCTCCTGCTATTGGTGATGCTGGCGGCGTTGAGCATGTCAGATCGCATCCAGGCACAGCCAGTGACATCTGAGGCGGATACATTCCGTATCGTAGATGCCAAGGGACTTCCGGGAAATGTGGTGCCGATCAAGGTGTACGTTGCCAATCATTCAACATCATTGCTGGGCCTGAACCTTTTCTTGATTATTGACACCAGCAAGATAGTGTTCGATGGCGCCGTAGAAAGCGGCAGCTTCTTTGTCAACACAGCTCTGATAAATCGCGGCTTGCCGAACGTTTTCGGTTTCCAGCCTCTCCTCATGGTCGCGACGGACTCCAACCACAGCGCGACTATCGCAGCCGGTGACGGCACATCGGGTATGATCGCCGTCGGCTCGGGCAATATATTCCAGTTCAATGTTCGCATCAAGCCTGGCGTTTCATTGGGTTCATCGACTCAAATTACGCTCTACAATCCAGGTGACTTCTCCCAACAGGACCCACTTTTCTGCCAGTATGGAGACGAAGACGGAACGACTTATTATCCAACACTCATCTCTGGTACACTCGATATTGATACCGGAACTGTTGTCATCCCGCCAAATACAAATACTCCACCGACGATCGCAGCGATAGTACCAAACACTTACACGGTCAACACGGGAACGCCGGTCACTTTTACAGTGTCGGCCAGCGATGTTGATTCGCCCCAGCCGATTCAGCTTCGCGCCAATGGGCTGCCAAGTGGAGCGACGTTTGGTACGGGCGGCGTGGTGAACGGAAACGGTTCGGCAGTCGGGACCTTTAATTGGACACCTAACGCCTCGCAGGTAGGCGGTTACACTGTGACATTTACCTGTACAGACGATTCGTCCGATGCTGCCACTCCTCGAGCGGTGACCATTAACGTTGGCTCGATTGTTGTTCTGGGAGACCAGATATTCACAGTCTCAAAGCCTGGGCTGGGCCCAATCGCGGGTGGTACGCCGGGACTGGCGGGTATCAATATTCCAGTGAATTTGGCGAGCACGCGTGATGTCTATGGCGTTCAGTACGACTTCGTTTACGACCCGAATGTGCTGATCATCGATTCGCTGGTATCGACGGTGCGACTTACCAATTTTACTGTCTATGACAACATTGGAGATACCCAGGGTCGTGTGCGTGTAGTTGCATTTGGCCTGAATAATGAAAAAGTCCAGACCGGTCCTACTTCCGCCATTGGCGATTTCTGGGTTACTGTTCGGGGGAGTGCCCCGATCGGAGCCTCCCGGATCAAGTTTGAAAACGCATTCGAGGCTATCAGTCCAGATCCGTTCCAACCCTCGATACCACTTGAATCTGATACCAACGGTGTCTTCGTGGTGGATCCGGGCGGCGACGTCAACGGCGACGGTCGCGTGGACATCGCAGACATGGTTATTGTCGTGGCCTACATTATTGGCGACGCCGATCTCAATTTGCGTCAGTTCACTGCCGCCGACATGGATCGGAACGGATTTGTCGATGTCGTTGACTTGCAGGCGATAATCAATCAGGTCTTTGGCGGCGCACCTCCGTCGCAGGGTGACTGGGATGGTAATGAAGCCGAATTGGCGCTCAGCCGACTCAATGCCGGAGAGACCAGTGGCACTCTCGAAATGACCGCTCAATTGCCGACGGATATAGCCGGTGTTCAGGTCAAGGTGTCATACAAGTCGAACAAGGTCCACATTCGCACTCCGCGCAAAGTTGGACTGTCAAGTAGCCTCTCGCTGAGCTACGCTGACAACGGCAATGGTGAAATGGTAATCCTGCTGTATCCGGGACTCGGCCTGGATCGCTATATGAACAGCGGTTCCGGTGTCATTCTTGAATTGCCAATTGAGGCAGAGGGCAGCGGTGAGATTGGCCAGGATGACGTAAAGATTGAATTCGCCGTCATGACCGATCCAAATGCTGTCGAAATTCCCGTCAAGAATCTCAGCAGGGGAGTTCTTCCGA
The DNA here is from genome assembly GCA_964552775.1 of uncultured Ignavibacteria bacterium. Classification (GTDB taxonomy): domain Bacteria; phylum Zixibacteria; class MSB-5A5; order CAIYYT01; family CAIYYT01; genus JADJGC01. The sequence continues at coordinate 5,113 of CAZKIH010000010.1, forward strand.
TCGAGTTCGTTTTGAGACAGAACTACCCGAATCCGTTCAATCCTGAAACATCGATTGAATTCATAATTAATTCTGCTGCAGCGGGAAAACAAGCCAATCTGGTAATCTACAACCTGCTTGGACAGCCGATTAATACTATAGTGGATGAGCCGTTAGCTGCCGGTGGTCACACTTTCAAGTGGGATGGCCGTTCCAGTGACGGGTATAAAGTCGCTTCCGGAGTGTACTTCTATCGACTTACGATCGGGGACAAATCGGAAACGAGGAAGATGATCTTGTTGAAGTAGATCTGTCGCAGCGGGGGCGAGCCGAAGTACACATACGCGCTCGCCCCCGATTGCGCTTTTGATTTGGCAGATGCAGAGGCACTCGCACGGATAATGGGAGAGAGATAATGCAAATTGGTAATGCAAAGACAAAGCGTTGCAGGCGCGACCCGGTCCACAAGCTGTTCTTGTGGGCCTTGTTGCTAATCGTAATCGTAGCAGCCGCTGATTGTGCCATGGCCGCATCGATTAAGAATGTTCAGACCGGCGAGATTACCTTCTCAGCCACTACACAAAACGTAACTATTACATCGGTTGATCTCACCAAGTCGCTGCTGTTTTTCAGCGAACGCAACAACCTGCCATCTCCCCAGGAATCATGCGTGCGCGGACAACTGACAAACGCGACGACCGTGCGTCTGGCGAAGAATTCTGCAACCGGATCGGTGACTGTACGTTGGTATGTTGCTGAATTTGATAGCGGCGTCACCGTACAGCGCGGTACCACTGCGCTCAGCGCTACCACAACGAATATTCCGATCACCGCGGTAACATTGGCACAGAGTTTCGTAGTTGTGAGCAAGGAACAATCAGGTACCAGCTTCAGCAACGACGACTTCTCACGAGCCCGGTTGACCTCCACCACAAATCTTGAAGTCGCATCCAACGGTGGCACCGGCGTGACCTGCGATTGGCAGGTGGTATCCTTCCCGGCATCCACTGTTCAACGCAATATTTTTACTATGGCCAGCGGGACAGCGACATCGACAGCTACGATAACGTCCGTCGACCTTACAAGATCTTTGCTGCTCTTCAGCTATAATGCTGCCAGCGGCACAGCGACGAACATTAGCCAGAAGATGCTGCGCGGTCGATTCACGTCCGCAACTCAGATCGAGTTTACGCGCGACAACACAGGAGTAGCAGTAAACGTTGCCTGGGAAGTCATCCAGCTTCCGGTGGGCAACACCGTGCAAAGCGCCATTTCGACCATGACGGGCGCGACAACTCAAAATGATGTCACGATTACATCGGTGGACCTTGCACGTGCAGTTGCCTTCTCAGGCAACCAATCAATGCAGGGGCAGAGCTGGGGAAGAACAAACTACACTACCAACGACAATCCAGGTCAATCTTCTTTCACGCACCAATTGCTGAACTCGACGACTCTGAGACTCATCCGCGGAGCCAGCGGTTCGACTTCGTCGCTAAGCTATTTCGTTGTCAACTTCGCCCGCGCGGGCAGCGCCCCGGTTCTGGCAACTATTGGTCCCAGGAGTGTCAACGAAGGGGCAAATCTCAACTTTGTTGCCTCCGCCTCTGATGCTGATGGTACGATACCAACCCTTAGTGCACTCAATGTTCCGACCAATGCCACATTCACAAACAACGGCAATGGCACAGGGACCTTCAATTTCAATCCCGATTTCACACAAAGTGGCGTTTTCAATGTGACAGTCATTGCATCTGATGGAGCTCTGGCGGACAGCGAAGTCGTGGCGATCACTGTCAACAACGTGAATCGAGCTCCGATTCTGGCCACAATTGGCGCGAAGAGCGTCAACGAGGGCGTACTTCTTACATTCAATGACACGGCCACCGATCCGGATGGCACCACTCCGACGATGAGTGCGGTTGGTGTTCCTTCGGGAGCAAGTTTCGTCAACAACCTCAATGGTACTGGGACCTTTACGTGGACGCCAAACTTCACGCAGTCCGGCGCCTTCAATGTCACGTTTATCGCTTCGGATGGTTCACTCGCAGACAGCGAGGTTGTAGTCATCACCGTCAACAACGTTAACCGTGCACCAGTGCTGGCGACCATTGGGCCAAAGAATGTCAACGAGGGCGTACTTCTTACGTTCAATGACACGGCCACCGATCCGGATGGCACCACTCCGACGATGAGTGCGGTTGGTGTTCCTTCGGGAGCAAGCTTTGTCAACAACCTCAACGGCACCGGTACTTTCACTTGGACGCCCAACTTCACGCAGTCTGGCGCCTTCAACGTCACGTTTATCGCTTCGGATGGTTCACTTGCAGACAGCGAGGTTGTAGTCATCACTGTTAACGACGTCAATCGAGCACCTGTGCTGGCAACCATCGGTGCCCAGAGTGTCAACGAAAATGTACTTCTGACTTTTAGTCCCACTGCCAGTGACTTGGACGGTACAATCCCGACGATGAGTGCCGTGGGACTTCCGAGTGGTGCAAACTACGTGAATAACGGGAATGGTACCGGGACTTTTGCATGGACGCCGAACTTCACACAAAGCGGAGTTCACAATGTGACTTTTATCGCATCTGACGGCACGCTCGCCGACAGTGAAGTCGTCGCCATAACAGTGAACAACGTCAATCGGGCTCCGGTGCTGGCTGCAATTGGTCCGAAGTCGGTAGCCGAAGGCGCCAATCTGAATTTTGGATTAAGCGCAACCGACCCTGACGCCACGACACCGACGTTTTCAGCAGTGGGCACGCCGCCAAACGCGACACTAACTGACAACGGTAATGGCACAGCCACGTTCAATTTCACACCAGACTTTTCGCAGAGTGGTGTAGTCAACGTGACATTCATCACATCCGACGGAACACTTGCAGACAGTGAACTAGTTGCGATTACGGTTACCAACACGAATCGCGCACCGGTCTTAGCGACAATCGGTCCGAAGAATGTTAATGAGAATGCCGTGCTCAATTTTGGTGTGAACGCAATAGACCCAGACGGTTCAACGCCGACCTTGGTTGCTGAAAACGTCCCGGTAAATGCGAGTTTCACCGACAACGGCAACGGTACCGGATCGTTCAGCTTCAGTCCCAATTTCACGCAGGCGGGTGTATTCAATGTACGATTCATAACCTCTGACGGGACTCTGACTGACTCAGAACTGGTTGCAATTACTGTCAATGATGTCAGCCTTCCACCGGTCCTCGCGGCGATCGGGCCGAAAAGCGTCAACGAGAATTCCAATCTGAATTTCAATATCACTGCGACAGATCCAGACCTGACGACTCCGACACTCACGGCTGTCAATGTTCCACTGAACGCAACGTTCACTGATAACGGCAATGGCAGCGGGACGTTTGATTTCACTCCGAGTTTCAGTCAGTCAGGTGTTATCAATGTGACCTTCATTGCGTCCGACGGTACTTTGGCTGATAGCGAAGTTGTCGCGATTACCGTAGCCAACGTTAATCGCGCACCCGTACTTGCGACCATTGGACCCAAAAGCGTCAATGAGAATGCCAATCTCAATTTTGTCGTTACCGCCAGCGACCCGGATGCCACTTCTCCAACACTGACTGCTTTGAGTTTGCCGCTAAACGCGACATTTATCGACAATGGGAATGGCACGGGAACTTTTGACTTTACGCCGGATTTTAGCCAGTCAGGTGCTGTCAATGTTCGGTTCATAGCTTCTGATGGTAGTCTCGCCGACAGCGAACTGGTAGTCATAACGATCAACAATGTCAATCGTGCGCCAATATTGGCGGCGATCGGCCCCAAGACTGTAGCCGAAGGTGTTAATCTAAGTTTCAATACATCCGCCACGGATCCGGACGGAAGTATTCCTACACTCAGTGCGATTAATTTGCCGGCGGGAGCCACTTACTCAGACAACGGAAATGGAACTGGCAGTTTCAGCTTTACGCCGACTTTTTCCCAGTCAGGCGCCTTCAATGTCACATTCATAACCTCTGATGGAGCGCTGGCTGATAGCGAGCTGGTCGTGATCACGGTAACGAATGTCAACAGTGCGCCGGTGCTCGCCACCATTGGTCCCCGTAATGTCACCGAAGGCACGAATCTGAATTTTAATATCAGCAGTAGCGATCCCGATGGCGGATTTCCTGTCTTGACAGCCCTAAGCGTTCCGCTTAACGCGAACTTCATCGATAATGGCAATGGCACTGGGACGTTCAATTTCAATCCGACCTTTGTGCAGGCTGGTGTATTCAACGTGACCTTTATAGCTTCCGATGGCAACCTGGCTGACAGCGAACTTGTTGTGATCACCGTTAATGAAGCAGGGAATCAACGTCCAGTGTTGGCAGCGATTGGCCCAAAGAGTGTCAATGAGAACGCTGTCCTTAGCTTCGGGACATCAGCGACAGATGCAGACGAGACAAGTCCGGCAATGACAGTCGCGGGTCTACCGACGAACGCAACCTATACCGACAATGGAAATGGCACCGCCTCGTTTAGCTTCTCGCCAGATTTTTCGCAGAGTGGCGTAATCAATGTGACCTTCATCGCATCCGATGGATCGTTGGCTGACAGCGAGGTTGTTGCGATTACGGTGAATAACGTCAATCGTGTGCCGGTGTTGGCGACGATCGGTCCTAAGAATGTCAATGAAAACGTGAATCTCAATTTCGGTGTATCCGCGAGTGATCTTGACCTGACGACGCCGGTATTGTCGGCAGTCGGAGTTCCGCTCAATGCGACGTTCACCGACAATGGCAACGGCACGGGGACTTTCGACTTCACACCGAGCTTCTCACAGAGCGGCATCATCAATGTGACGTTCATCGCCTCTGACGGCACACTCGCTGACAGCGAAGTGGTCGCGATAACAGTCAATAATGTCAACCTTGCTCCGGTATTGGCGAGCATCGGTCCTCGCAACGTCAACGAAGGTGTAAATCTGACCTTCAATGCGACGTCGAGTGATCCTGATGGCAATTCACCAGTGATGACGGCAGTCGGAGTACCGCTAAACGCGACTTACACAGACAACAACAATGGCACAGGTACATTCAACTTCACTCCGGACTTCACTCAGTCCGGCCTCTTCAATGTTACCTTCATTGCATCCGACGGAGTTATCGCTGATAGTGAAGTAGTTGCGATTACGGTCAACAATGTCAACCGTGCGCCGGTTCTGGCGGTTATCGGGCCCAAAAGCGTAAATGAAAACGCAAATCTCAATTTCGGCGTCTCGGCCAGTGATCTCGATCTGACGTCGATAACCCTATCAGCACTCGGGGTACCACTCAATGCTACCTTCACTGACAACGCTAACGGCACGGGAACTTTCGACTTTACACCAAGCTTTTCGCAGAGCGGCGTTATCAATGTGACGTTTATTGCCTCTGACGGCACGCTTGCTGACAGCGAAGTGGTCGCGATCACTGTAAATAATGTTAATCGTGCGCCAGTACTCGCAACAATCGGTCCCCGAAACGTCAATGAGGGCGTGAATCTCACGTTCAATGCCACGTCGAGCGACCCCGATGGCAACTCACCGGTAATGTCGGCAGTCGGAGTACCGCTGAATGCGACTTACACAGATAATAACAATGGTACAGGCACATTCAACTTTACGCCGGACTTCACGCAGTCGGGTGTGATCAATGTGACCTTTATTGCATCCGACGGAACTATCGCTGATAGTGAAGTCGTTGCGATTACGGTCAACAATGTCAATCGCGCTCCGGTGCTGGCGACGATTGGCCCCAAGACAGTTGCTGAAGGAGCCCATCTCGGCTTTGGTCTGACAGCCATTGATTTGGATGGTGCAGTACCGACCCTGACAGCAGAAAATGTCCCTGTGAATGCCACGTTTACAGATAACGGTAACGGCACCGGCACATTCAGTTTTGATCCTGATTTCACTCAGAGCGGAATCTACAACGTCCGCTTCATCGCCTCGGATGGTTCGTTGGCTGATAGCGAGGTTGTTGCGATTACGGTTACCGAGTTCAATCGCCCGCCAGTATTGGCGACGATCGGTCCTAAGAACGTCAATGAAAACGTGAATCTCAATTTCGGTGTATCCGCGAGTGATCTTGACCTGA
>CAZKIH010000010.1:11280-119723 GCA_964552775.1 uncultured Ignavibacteria bacterium
CGCTAAACGCGACTTACACAGACAACAACAATGGCACAGGTACATTCAACTTCACACCGAGCTTCTCACAGAGCGGCATCATCAATGTGACGTTCATCGCCTCTGACGGCACACTCGCTGACAGCGAAGTGGTCGCGATAACAGTCAATAATGTCAACCTTGCTCCGGTATTGGCGAGCATCGGTCCTCGCAACGTCAACGAAGGTGTAAATCTGACCTTCAATGCGACGTCGAGTGATCCTGATGGCAATTCACCAGTGATGACGGCAGTCGGAGTACCGCTAAACGCGACTTACACAGACAACAACAATGGCACAGGTACATTCAACTTCACTCCGGACTTCACTCAGTCCGGCCTCTTCAATGTTACCTTCATTGCATCCGACGGAGTTATCGCTGATAGTGAAGTAGTTGCGATTACGGTCAACAATGTCAATCGTGCGCCGGTGTTGGCGACGATTGGACCGAAGAGCGTCAACGAAAACGCCGTTCTGAATTTTGGAGTATCGGCCAGTGATCTCGATCTGACAGTTCCGACTTTGTCCGCAATCGGCGTACCGGTCAATGCAACTTTCAGCAACAATGGCAACGGCACCGGCACATTCAACTTCTCGCCCGACTTTACGCAGAGCGGCGTTATCAATGTGACGTTTATTGCCTCTGACGGCACAGTCGCTGACAGCGAAGTAGTTACGATTACCGTTAACAATGTCAATCGTGCACCGGTGCTTGCTGCCATCGGTCCGCGGAGCGTCAACGAAGGCGCAGTCCTTTCATTCAATGCCACGTCGACCGATCCCGACGGAAACAACCCGACGATGACTGCAGTTGGTGTGCCCGCGAATGCTACCTATACCGACAACGGGAACGGCACGGGGACATTCAGCTTCACACCGAATTTCACGCAGAGTGGGCTTTTCAACGTAACCTTTATTGCATCTGACGGCTCGCTTGCAGACAGTGAAGTAGTCGCAATCACGGTGAACAATGTCAACCGTCCGCCGGTTCTTGCATCAATCGGTCCTCGGAGTGTCAATGAGGGTGCCAATTTGAACATTGCGGTTAGTGCGAGCGATCCAGATTTGACGGCACTGACTCTCGTGGCGCAGAATGTACCGGCAAATGCTACGTTTACTGATAACGGCAACGGCACCGGCACATTTAATTTCAACCCGAATTTCACTCAATCCGGCATCTTCAGTGTCAGATTCATCGCATCCGACGGCACACTCGCCGACAGCGAAGTCGTCACGATCACGGTCGACAATGTCAATCGAGCACCAGTATTGGCGACAATTGGCCCCAAGAGCGTTTCTGAGGGTGTAAATCTTAACTTTGGGGTGAGTGCAAACGATCTTGACCTGACTACGCCGATATTATCGACTGTCGGTGTTCCACTCAACGCCACGTTTACCGACAACGGCAACGGTACAGGGACATTTAGTTTCGATCCGAATTTCACTCAAAGCGGCGTTTATAACGTTCTGTTCATCGCTTCCGACGGTACACTCGCTGACAGCGAGCTTGTAGCGATCACAGTTACAGAGTTCAATCGGCCGCCGGTACTGGCTGCGATTGGTCCCAAGGTTGTCAATGAGGGTGCGGTTCTTGCTTTTAATGCGACCTCAACTGACCCGGACGGCAACAGTCCGACGATGACAGCAATCGGTGTTCCGCTCAATGCAACATATACCGACAACGGCAACGGCACAGGTTCATTCAGCTTCTCGCCGAACTTCACGCAAAGCGGTGTCATCAATGTGACGTTCATCGCCTCTGACGGCTCGCTCGCAGACAGCGAAGTAGTTGCGATTACGGTGAATAACGTCAACCGTCCACCGGTATTGGCAACGATTGGCCCCAAGACTGTCGCGGAAGGCGTTAATCTCAATTTCGGCGTTAATGCCAGCGATCTTGACGGCACGATACCGACGCTAACCGCGGTAAACGTTCCGTTGAATGCGACATTTACCAACAACGGCAACGGGACCGGTACATTCGACTTCACCCCGGGTTTTGCACAGAGTGGCATATTCAACGTCACCTTCGTTGCCTCAGACGGCACACTCGCTGATAGCGAGGTAGTCGCGATTAACGTCAGTAATGTCAATCTCGTCCCGGTATTGGCGACTATCGGTCCGAAGAGCGTCACTGAGGGCGCAACTCTCAACTTCAATATTACAGCCACTGATCCCGACGGAATCTTCCCGGCGTTGGTCGCTCAAAATGTTCCACTCAACGCGACTTTTGTGGACAATGGAAACGGCAGCGGCACGTTCAGCTTCAATCCGAGTTTCGTCCAAGCGGGCGCTTACAATGTCCGCTTCATCGCATCTGATGGCGCTTTGGCTGACAGCGAGTTGGTTGTAATTACCGTCAATGAAGCGGGCAATCAACGGCCTGTGCTCGCCACTATTGGCCCCAGGAACGTCACGGAGGGTCAAGTTCTCACTTTCAACATCACTGGCTCTGATCCCGACGGTACGACTCCGACATTCTCTGGCGCAAATGTTCCACTGAATGCGTCGCTCGTCGACAACGGCAATGGTACTGCCACCTTCAGTTTCAGCCCGACATTCATACAATCCGCTAATTACCTGGTGACTTTTGTCACATCTGACGGGGTACTCGCAGATAGTGAGGTCGTCACGATTACTGTGAACGAAGCAGGCAATCAGCGCCCAGTGTTAGCTGCGATTGGAGGCAAGATAATCGGTGAAGGCGCAGTCCTGACTTTTGGTCTTACAGCGACCGATCCCGATCAGACATTCCCCGGATTCCTGGCTTTTGGTCTTCCTGCGAATGCATCCTTGACAGATCAGGGCGGTGGTAATGCTACATTTACGTTTACACCAAATTTCAACCAGGCAGCCATCTATAGCGTGATCTTTGTGGCTTTTGACGGATCACTGGCAGATTCGGAAACGGTGACGATCACGGTAACCAACACGAATCGCGCACCAATACTTGCGGGTATCGGTCCAAGGACAGTGGCGGAAGGCGCCAATCTGAGCTTTGGAACTTCTGCGACGGATCCCGATGGTGTCATTCCGACTCTGACCGCTGTTGGCTTGCCGGCAAATGCTACTTACGTGAACAATGGCAACGGTACCGGCTCATTCAACTTCAACCCGAATTTCAGCCAGGCTGGAGTCTATAATGTCACGTTCATTGCTTCCGACGGTTCTCTTGCTGACTCGGAGGTTGTCGCGATTACCGTTACCGGAACTAATCTGGCGCCGGTACTGGCAACCATCGGAGCGAGATCGGTTACCGAGGGTGTGAACTTGAGCTTCAACACCTCAGCGACAGATCCCGATGGGACAATCCCGGCAATGATGGCTTTGAACGTTCCAACCAATGCAACTTACACAAACAATGGGAATGGAACGGGCACGTTCAACTTCGATCCGACCTTTGTTCAGGCCGGAGTTTACAATGTGACATTCATTGCTTCTGACGGTCTTCTTGCGGACACCGAAGTCGTGGCGATCACAGTTAATGAAGCCGGTAATCAGGCACCGGTACTTGCCACCATCGGTCCAAAGAGCGTCACCGAAGGGCAATTGCTCAGCTTTAACGTAACGGCAACCGATGTCGATCAAACGACTCCGACTCTGTTGGCGCAGAATCTTCCCGCCGGTGCCACTTTCATCGACAACGGAAATGGATCAGGCTCATTTGGCTTCACGCCGAATTTTGTGCAGGCTGGTCTTTACAACGTCCGTTTCATCGCCTCCGATGGCACTCGTGCCGACAGTGAAATTGTTGCGATAACGGTGAACGAAGCCGGCAATCAGCGTCCAGTCCTTGCGGCGATCGGCGCAAAGAGCGCCACTGAGGGTGTCGCCCTTAATTTCGGCACTTCGGCGACTGATCCGGATGCCACGACCCCTGTGATGACGGCGGTCGGCTTGCCGGCCAACGCGACTTATGTCAATAACGGCAACGGCACAGGTTCGTTCAGCTTCACACCAAGCTTCCTGCAGAGCGGCGTATTCAATGTGACATTTATTGCCTCCGACGGCACCCTCGCAGATAGCGAGATTGTTGCATTTACCGTCGTTGATGCAGGTAATCAAGCTCCCGTTCTGGTCACTATCGGACCCAGGAGTGTAACGGAGGGCGCGAATCTTAACTTCAATATAACGGCCACCGACCCGGATGCCTCGATACCAACTCTTCTGGCGCAAAACGTTCCGACGAATGCGACGTTTGTGAACAATGGTAACGGCACCGGGACTTTCAACTTCAATCCGAATTTCATTCAGGCTGGCGTTTTCAACGTTCGCTTCATCGCTACCGACGGAGCATTGGCTGACACGGAAATTGTCGCGATCACAGTGAATGATGGCGGAAACCAGCGTCCATTTCTGGCCACGATTGGACCAAAAAGCGTAAGCGAAGGCGCCAATCTGAATTTTGTAATCTCAGCCACTGACCCCGATTCTACTAACCCAGTGATGTCGGCTGTCGGTATCCCGGCCAATGCGACCTTCACAAATAACGGTAATGGCACGGGCACTTTCAATTTCAACCCGAATTTCACCCAATCAGGCGTGATCAATGTCACGTTCATTGCTTCTGATGGCACACTTGCCGATAGCGAGGTCGTTGCGATTACGGTGAACAATGTCAATCTCGCACCGGTATTGGCAACGATTGGGCCGAGAAATGTCAATGAGGGAGCTAATCTCAATTTCGTCGCGACCGCTTCAGATCCTGATGCCACCACGCCGACGTTGAGCGCAGTTGGAGTGCCGCTTAATGCCACCTTTACCAACAATGGAAATGGCACAGGTACATTCAACTTCAGCCCGAGCTTTACTCAAGCTGGCGTATTCAATGTGACAATCATTGCTTCCGACGGCGCATTGGCAGACAGTGAGGTCGTTGCGATTACGGTGAACAATGTCAATCGCGCACCGGTACTTGCTGCAATTGGTCCAAGAAACGTGAACGAAAACGCAGTTCTGAATTTCAACGCGACGGCGACTGACCCAGATGCGAATATTCCGACTCTTAGCGCAGTCAATATTCCATTGAATGCTTCGTTCATTGACAATGGCAATGGATCAGGCACGTTCAATTTCAGCCCTGATTTCACTCAATCAGGAGTGATCAACGTAACCTTCATCGCATCGGACGGCACTCTCGCAGACAGCGAGGTAGTCGCGATAACGGTGAACAACGTCAACCGCCCGCCAGTGCTGGCGACAATTGGTCCGAAGGTCGTCGCGGAGGGCGCCAATTTGAATTTCATCGCAACATCGACCGATCCGGATGGCGCTATTCCAACTCTATCGGCGCTCAATGTCCCGGCCAATGCCACGTTTACCAACAACGGCAATGGTACTGGCACTTTCAATTTCAATCCGAACTTCACGCAGAGTGGTGTGTTTAATGTGACATTCATTGCCAGCGATGGCACTCTCGCAGATAGCGAAGTGGTATCGATCACAGTGAATGGTGTCAATTTACCACCGGTGTTGGCGACCATTGGCCCGAGAAGTGTCAATGAAGGCGCCAATCTCAATTTTGTTGCTACTGCGACTGATCCCGATGTAAGCACTCCTTCATTGACGGCTGTCAATGTTCCACTCAATGCGACATTTACCGACAACGGCAATGGCACGGGGACATTCAATTTCAGCCCGAACTTCACTCAGGCGGGTGTATTCAACGTGACTTTTATAGCCTCTGACGGTGCGCTTGCCGACAGCGAAGTGGTTGCGATAACAGTCAACAATATCAACCTCGCACCTGTTCTGGCGACTATTGGACCACGAAGTGTGAACGAAGGTGCAGTCCTGAATTTCAACGCTTCGGCCAGTGACCCTGATCTGACCACGCCGACGTTAAGCGCTGTTGGAGTACCATTGAACGCAACCTTCACCAATAATGGCAACGGCACGGGCACATTTAACTTCAGCCCAAACTTTACACAGTCGGGTGTATTCAACGTGACCTTCATCGCCTCCGACGGTACACTTGCCGATAGTGAGGTCGTCACCATAACAGTGAATAATGTAAATCTCGCGCCGGTGTTGGCGACGATTGGTCCGCGAGTGGTCGCTGAGGGAGCAAACCTGAATTTCATTGCTACCGCGACCGACCCGGACGGTGCCGTCCCGACCCTATCGGCTGTCAACGTCCCCGCCAATGCCACTTTCACCAACAACGGTAACGGTACTGGGACTTTCAATTTCAACCCGAACTTCACACAAAGCGGAATCTTCACCGTGACTTTCATCGCCAGTGATGGCACACTCGCCGACAGCGAAGTTGTTTCGATCACCGTGAATGGCGTCAATTTACCGCCGGTGCTTGCGACAATCGGACCGCGGAGCGTCAACGAGGGCGCCAACCTGAATTTCATTGCGACCGCTACCGACCCCGACGCCAGCACGCCGGCACTTAGTGCAGTTAATGTACCGCTCAATGCCACCTTCACGGACAATGGCAACGGCACTGGAACATTCAACTTCAATCCAAGCTTTGCCCAATCGGGTGTCTTCAATGTGACTTTCATCGCCTCTGACGGAGCGCTGGCAGACAGCGAAGTAGTGGCGATCACTGTAAATAATGTCAATCTTGCGCCGGTACTCGCGACGATCGGCCCGCGAAACGTAAACGAAGGCGCAGTGCTGAACTTCAACGCTTCGGCAAGTGATCTTGACCTAACTACGCCGGCGCTGAGCGCTGTTGGGCTACCGTTGAACGCAACCTTCACCAATAATGGCAACGGAACGGGGACGTTCAATTTCAGTCCTGATTTCACTCAATCCGGCTTGTTCAACGTTACCTTCATTGCCTCAGACGGCACACTCGCAGACAGCGAGGTAGTTGCGATAACTGTGAATAATGTCAACCGTCCGCCGGTGCTTGCGACTGTCGGCCCGAAAGTCGTCGCAGAAGGCGCCAATCTGAATTTCATCGCCACGTCGACTGACCCGGATGGCGCCATTCCAACTCTGTCGGCACTTAATGTCCCGGCCAATGCAACTTTCACCAACAACGGCAACGGTACAGGGACATTCAATTTCAGCCCGAACTTCACTCAGGCTGGTGTATTTAACGTGACGTTCATTGCGAGTGATGGCACGCTTGCCGACAGTGAAGTAGTTGCGATAGCCGTGAATAATGTCAACCTGGCGCCAGTCTTGGCTGCTATCGGTCCGCGTAGCGTGAACGAGGGGGCGGTCCTGAATTTCAACGCTTCAGCAAGTGACCCTGATCTGACCACGCCGACTCTGAGCACTGCCGGCTTACCTCCGAATGCCACGTTTACGAATAATTTCGATGGCACTGGTACCTTCAACTTCAGTCCGAACTTTACTCAGGCGGGTGTTTTCAATGTGACGATCATCGCCTCCGACGGTACACTTGCCGACAGCGAGGTCGTAGCCATTACAGTGAATAATGTAAATCTCGCGCCAGTATTGGCGACGATAGGTCCACGGGTAGTCGCTGAGGGCGCGAACTTGAATTTCATCGCTACTGCAAGCGACCCGGATGGTACCTTTCCGACACTATCGGCTCTCAACGTTCCCGCCAATGCCACTTTTACCAACAACGGCAACGGCACAGGGGCTTTCGATTTCAATCCGAATTTCACTCAGAGCGGCATCTTCAGCGTGACCTTCATCGCCAGTGATGGCACGCTTGCCGACAGCGAAGTTGTTTCGATTACCGTGAATGGCGTCAATTTACCGCCGGTGCTTGCGACAATTGGACCACGGAGCGTCAACGAGGGTGCCAACCTGAATTTCATTGCGACCGCTACCGACCCCGACGCCAGCACGCCGGCACTTAGTGCAGTTAATGTACCGCTCAATGCCACCTTCACGGACAATGGCAACGGCACTGGAACATTCAACTTCAATCCAAGCTTTGCCCAATCGGGTGTCTTCAATGTGACTTTCATCGCCTCTGACGGAGCGCTGGCAGACAGCGAAGTAGTGGCGATCACAGTAAACAATGTCAATCTTGCGCCGGTACTCGCAACGATCGGCCCACGGTCGGTGAATGAAGGCTCCAATCTGAACTTCAATATTACCGCCACGGATGCCGATGCGACGATACCGACGCTAATCGCCCAAAACGTACCGACGAATGCGACGTTTACAGACAACTTGAACGGCACGGGCACTTTCGATTTCGATCCAACCTATCTCCAGAACGGTATCTACAATGTCCGCTTCATCGCATCGGATGGATTTCTGGCTGACACTGAAAGCGTAGTGATTACAGTGGTCGATCAGGGTGGTAGCGTACCGCCGGCGCGTGTCACTACGCTAATGGCGCAGATATCCGGTAATTCGATTCGCTTAACCTGGACTCCGGTAACCACCGATTCGATCGGTCTGCCGACTCTGATTGAGCGCAGTGTGATCTATCGTGGGACGCGTGCCTACTTCACTCCGACGCCGGCTGAGTCGATCGGCGGTGTTTCGGCTGTGACAGGCGAGTTCTTTGACAATGATCTCAATGGCGCCAACGTCGTTGGCGATCCGAATACGAACTACTTCTATGCTATCAAAGTCATTGACCAGATCGGTCGCGCATCGAATGTCTCGAATCGCGTCGGCGAATATGACTATCAGATGATAACGACGCCGAGCACCGATTTCAATCTGGCCGGTTTGCCCTTTGCGAATACCGGCATGACGACGGCGCAGGATGTGATCAACTCGATGGGCGGCACGACGACAGTCAACACGCTGAATAATTTTATCCCCGCATCCCAGAGTTATCAGGCCCGCTTCGCGGCCGGATTCGGCACGAATTTCGCAGTTGCTCCAGGAAGCGTGTTCCAGGTGAACGCCAAGTTGGACTTTGTTTGGTCGGTTGCCGGGCGGGTGCCTGATTCAGGTACGACATCCTATGGCATTGTGACGACGCCGACGACAGACTATTCATTGATCATGATTCCGTTCGAATTCGAAACTGCCTTCCTGCTTGCACAGGATGTCATAAACAGTATTCCCGGGCTGCTGAATACGCTAAACGAGTTCCTGCCCAGTTCACAGTCTTATCGTTCACGATTTGCCGCCGGATTTGGAACCAATTTCGGCGTCAAGGCAGGACGAGTGTACCAGGCCAATGCGGCTGCCAATGGGGCTTTCCCGGCACCGTAGGGAGTTCAGGAGTTGAAAAAATGTTGTTTTCACATATCTGGAGGTTACAGTGCGGTTGAATTTCAATAATCGCGTGCCAGAGACAGGCAATCGGATCGTCCTGTTGATGGCGTTGTTGGCTGCGTTGCTGATTACGCCGGCAGCCGCCTTCGCGCAAGGATCGATATTCGGAACGGTACAGAATGCAAATCTGTCGACACCGGCAGATGGCGAGCTTTCATTCTTCGGTTTCTTGGACGATACGGATGAGGAAATTCGTATTGAACTTTCCGATGGCGCCGGATACCAGTCTGGAAATTGGTTTGACGATTTCCAGAACTACCTGACGGAAGCTGCCGGCAATCCTTACGATTACTATTTTGTAAATCTGACGAATGGACAATCGTTCCATCTCGCCAACAGCATTCCGAATAACAGCTTCCAACAGGAGAATATTCTTCTTGCGGCTGCTTCATTGCCGACTCGACCGACCGCGGTCATTGCACGGGCAATTTCCAGTTCGAAAATGTTGGTGACTTGGTCCGGCTCCGTTGGCTCGACCTATCATGTATACCGTCGCCTGTCAACCTCAAACGGCTCGTTTTTCCGCGTAGATAATCCCGCGGGAAGTCTGGCCAATGCCGGAGTCAGCGATACATTTTTCGTGGACACCACAGTTGACGGTGTTTCGTCGTACTCGTATATCGTAATAGCTCAGAATGCCGGGCAGTACTCGGCGCACTCGGCTCTGGCCACCGGAAGCGCGGCAATACTGACTGCGCCGATTCTGACCTCGATTGCTCCGGCAACTGGTCCCAGCGTCGGCGGTACACCGGTGACAATTATCGGTTCCGGTTTTGATGCCGCGGGCGTAACCGTGCGCATTGACGGTAATCTGGCGACGGCAGTAACCGTGGTCAATGCGGGGCGAATCACAGCGACGACTCCCAATGGCTCTGGCCCCGCTGATGTGATCGTCACAAATTCGGCCGCTGCTTTAGCGGACACACTGATCAATGGTTTTAACTACTACGCCAATACCGCTCCGGTTGCGAATGCCGGGCCGGATCAACTTGGTCAATTCAAGAACACCTTGATAACACTGACAGGCGCGGGATCATCCGATCTTGATGGAGATAGCTTGACATACAATTGGCTTCAGACTACAGGTCCGGCGGTTGTCTTGTCAAGTGCCACTGCGGTACAACCAACATTTACAGCGACTGTCAATGGCGATTATTTCTTCCGGCTGATTGTGAATGACGGAGTCACTAACTCCATCGCGGATACTGTGCGTGTGCAGGTAGTCGAACGTGCGCCAGTCCTGGTGACGATCGGGCCGCGCAATGTCGCGGAGGGCGCGAATCTGAATTTTCTCGCGACCGCCACTGACGCCGACGGGACAGTGCCGACTTTGTCAGCAATCAATTTACCGGCAAACGCCACGTTCGTGAATAACGGCAATGGCACCGGTACATTCAATTTCAATCCGACTTTTGTTCAAGCGGGCGTCTTCAATGTGACGTTTATTGCATCCGACGGTGTGCTGGCCGATTCTGAACTCGTGGCGGTTACAGTCACTGAAGCTGGTAACCAACGTCCCGTGCTCGCAGCTATTGGTCCTCGCAATGTTACCGAAGGACTGACGTTGAATTTTAATACGAGCGCGACAGATCCTGATGGTACTCTACCAACATTCACGGCTGCGAATGTGCCTGCGAACGCGACATATACCAACAACGGCAACGGTACGGCGACATTCGTCTTCAATCCGAATTTCGCACAGGCCGGTGTCTTCAGTGTCACTTTTATTGCGACTGACGGCACGTTAGCCGACAGCGAGCTGGTGGTTATCACGGTTATTGACGCCGGAAATCAGGCTCCTGTGTTGGCCGCAATCGGACCGAAACTGGTAAACGAAGGTGTCAATCTCAACTTCATTGCGACTGCAACGGACCCGGATGCCACGATCCCGACCCTCTCGGCGATTAATATCCCGCTAAACGCGACTTTTGTGAACAACGGCGACGGGACTGGCACCTTCAATTTCACTCCGAGTTTTGTTCAAAGCGGCATCTTTAACGTGACATTCATCGCTAGCGATGGAACACGCGCCGACAGCGAACTCGTTGTCATTACCGTCAACGATGCCGGTAACCAGGCACCTGTCCTTGCGGCCATTGGTCCCAAGCTGGTGAACGAGGGTGCGAACCTGAACTTCAATATCTCTGCCCTGGATCCCGATGGAACCACACCGGCAATTTCCGCAGTGAATCTCCCGGCCGGCGCCTCATTTGTGAATAATCTCAACGGAACGGGCACGTTCAATTTCACCCCGACGTTCGCTCAATCGGGCATATACAATGTTACCTTTATTGCCACCGACGGCATTCTTGCAGATAGCGAGGTTGTGGTCGTGTCCGTCAACGACGCCGGAAATCAGGCCCCAGTGCTTGCCGCAATCGGTCCTCGCAATGTCAACGAAGGTGCGGTTCTTAATTTTAACGCGACTGCGAATGACCCGGATTCCAGTATTCCAACGCTAACCGCAGTTGGGGTGCCTGCGAATGCGACGTTTGTCGACAATGGAAATGGCAGTGGAACGTTCAACTTTGCCCCTGATTTCACTCAGGCGGGAATCATCAACGTGACGTTTATCGCCTCCGACGGCTTCCTGGCCGATTCGGAAGTGGTCGTTATAACGGTTAACAATGTGAACCGACCGCCGGTCCTGGCCGCAATTGGAGCCCAGAATGTAAACGAGGGCGCCGTGCTCAACTTCAATGCTACAGCAACGGATCTCGATGCGACGATTCCAACCCTGTCGGCGGTCAACCTCCCCGCAAATGCTACTCTTGTAGATAATGCAAATGGGACAGCAACATTCAACTTTGCGCCGAGCTTCAGCCAATCTGGTGTGTTCAACGTGACCTTCATCGCTTCCGACGGTACTCTCGCGGACTCCGAAATCGTTGCCATCACGGTCATCGATGCCGGTAATCAGCGGCCGGTATTGGCCACGATAGGTAATCGTGCGGTTCAGGAAGGTAACATTCTGCAATTCCGCCTGAGCGCGACCGACGGTGACGGCACAATCCCGGCGTTGGCTGCTTTTACAATTCCTGCGAATGCAACATTTGTCGACTCGACCAACGGAGCGGGTTCATTCACATTCTCGCCGGATTTCAATCAGGCGGGAATCTATAATGTCCTGTTCGTCGCCAGTGACGGTGTTCTCGCTGACAGCGAAGCAATTCAGATAACGGTTGGTGAGGCAGGTAATCTGCCGCCGGTCCTTGACTCAATCGGTGTCAAACAGATCGCGGAAGGCAATACGCTGACGATACTGGTGCATGCGACTGACGAGGCTGGAATTCCCGACTTGCTCGTGAACACTTTGATGAACAACTATGTGTTCGTCGATTCCGGCAACGGCTTCGGAGTGCTGACTTACACTCCGAGCTATTTTGACGCGGGCATCGATACCGTCACATTCTTCGCGCTCGATAATGGGGGTGCAATCGATCAGGAGAAGGTCCAGATCACTACGCTCGACATTAATCGTGCACCGAAGATCTCTCCCATCGCTGATGTCACAGCTCTTCCGGGTGATTCCGTCAAGATTCGCATTGTGGCAACTGATTCAACTGACGCCAATGGCGGCAGACTATTCTTGTTGGCATTGACCAAACCAGCGACAGCTGTATTTACCGATTCAACGAACAATCGTGGCTCGCTGCGATGGAAACCAACGATAGCGGATACCGGTCTTCATCAGCTGATAATCCTCTGTACAGATGATGAAA
This sequence comes from uncultured Ignavibacteria bacterium, assembly GCA_964552775.1. Classification (GTDB taxonomy): domain Bacteria; phylum Zixibacteria; class MSB-5A5; order CAIYYT01; family CAIYYT01; genus JADJGC01. The sequence continues at coordinate 24,206 of CAZKIH010000010.1, forward strand.
GCCCCGCCTTGAGCACACGCGATACGGCTGTTATCACGGTTTTGGTTACCAATCAGGCGCCCGTGCTTGCCGCGATTGGAAGCAAGTCCGTTGCCGAAGGTCAGACGGTTGAATTCCGAATTTCCGCCACGGACCCGGACGGTACAGTACCGTTCTTCTACGCACAGAATATCCCGCCGAACGCTATTCTGATTGACTCGGCAAACGGAGCTGGTTCCTTCCGCTTCCATCCTGACTTCACGCAAGCGGGGCTGTTCTCCCCGAAGATCTTTGCTTCCGACGGCAACAAGACGGATAATGAAGTGGTATTGATTCAGGTGACAAATGTACCTCAGCCGCCGCTTCTTACTGTTCCGGCTGATACTCAGTCCGTAACGGAGGGGCAAGTTCTTACTTTCCTCGTCAGTGCGACGGACCCAGACGGAACCACACCTCAGTTGAAGATTGATTCTTTGATTACTCCTCCGCTGAATTCGGTCTTTGTCGATTCGGCAAATGGCCGAGGCTCATTCCGTTTTGCTCCAGTTTACGTGCAATCGGGTCTCTATGATCTGACCTTCATTGCTACTGATGGTCAGCGAGCCGATACCGGCCTGGTGATTGTTAACGTGATCGAGGCCGGCAATCAGGCGCCGGTACTGGCGATCAGAAGCGGCATAGCGGTATTGGGAGATTTTGATACGGTGCGAGTCATCGAGGGCGATTCAATCTTCCTCAATTTGACTGCTACCGACGCGGATAGCGTTACGGCCGATCTTTCTGCGACATCACCACTGCCGTTTAGTGCGACTCTCACAGACAACGGCAACGGCACAGGCAGATTCTTCTGGCAGACACTGAATCTCGAAACGGGAATTTACACACTGTCATTTTACGCCACCGACGGGACGGACAATCAGACTGTCGACTCCACTCATATTGTCCTGCGCGTGGATGATCTAAACTCCATCCCGAAACCAATACTCTACGATCCCCTTCTGACTTGTCCCAACCCCGCCAATTGCGGAACACGCACAGTAGCTGAAGGATCGACGTTTTCCGTGAAATTCCATTCAGGGGACGGTGACAATACAGACCCAATTCTTACGGCCCGACTCTACACGGGTAGCGGACCGACGTTAAACATTCTATTCGCGCAAGCCCTGCCGGCAAACATGAGTGTCAATGACATGGGTGATACCGCTGTGTTCACTTTCAGCCCGAATTTCCAGCAGGCGGGTACCTATCTGGTGGCAATGCTTGCGATAGACGAGAATTTTTCGGATGTCTACAGGTTTTCTCTCTGGACAATCGATGTCACAAACGTGTCGGTGCAGCCTGTGCTCAATCCAATCGGACCACTGTCGGTTCTTGAGGGTCAGACACTCGATGTCAACATAACAGGTTCCGATCCTGACGGGTTGCCGGTGATTCTTAGCGCCAGCGGGCTGCCCGTAGGTGCCACATTCACAGCGCTCACCGGTCAGCCGGCGGGAACCGGGACTTCGCGTCTGCTCTACACTCCAAGTTTTTCGGCGGCTGGCGTATACAACCTGATATTCAGGGTCAGGGAGGCCACTCCGCCGCTGCTTGACACCGAAATCGTGACATTGACAGTTATTGAGGCCGGTCCACAATCCCCGACTTTCGTAAACCTCAATCCGACCTACAAAGTGAGTATCAACTCTGATATCCTGAGGCTCTACCTTCGAGCCACCGATGCAGATAGTCCGCCACCATCATTATCGGTTTCAGGGCTGCCTGTTGCGCCTTGGAATGCCGTGTTAGTTGACTCAAATAATGGCCGAGGCAGCTACACTTTTGACCCGATACCCAACCAAAAAGATTCGGTCTATAATGTGAGGTTTATTGCTCTCAGCTCGGCCGATTTACGAGCAGATACAATGATCGTAAGTATCACGGTTATCGACGGCATATGCGGAGATGCCGACGGCAGCCGTCTCGTCTCTATTGGGGACGTTGTGTACTTAATCAATTATATCTTTGCAGGTGGCCCCGCCCCGACTACTACCAAGGGTGGGGATCCTGACTGTAGCGGAATAACCAATATTTCTGACGCAACTTTCTTGATCAATTACATCTTTGGAGGCGGCCCGGCACCTTGTGCCAGTTGCCCTTAGAATCGTCGATCAAGGGTAGACCGTCGACTGCGATAGAGCGGCTCTGTTACCGGAGCCGCTCTTCATTTTCGGTGAGAGGGTGACGTTCGGATAGGTGAATGTGAGTGATTTTGGCACGATAACAAAGCCAAAAAAAGGTTGACAGAATGGGCACAAAATTTTATACTGAAGCAGTTACGGGAAGTAGCTGTAGGACGGTCCAATGGCGGAGTTCGGGCTCCGTTGAAGTCTTACAGTTTCAAGGTCTTCACAAGCTTATAAGTTGCAAGAAGCATCACGATTGCAGGCAATTTTGACTTTAAACGAGGTTTGAATTGCCGGCAGGTTGAGCATGCTCTTTTAGCTTTTGCTGCTCGCGGCAGAGATGGTGACTGGTCCAACTTGGAGCACGAGTCAAACCTGCTACGATTTACGTCATAGACTGGAAAAAGATTCATTGTCCGACTTTCTTTGTCATCCAAAGGAAAATTTAGGAGGTGATGATTCAGCCCGCACAACACCGTTAAGCTAATTCGAAAGACACGTGTTTTAATTGCAACGTTTTTCACTCTGAAAGGAGCAGAACATGTCGAGAAAACTCTCGCTGTTACTTGTTCTCGCATTATTCCTGCTGTCGATCGTAAGTGTTCCAGCTTTCGCGGCTAAAGCCAAGATCGCTTCCGGCACTTCTGATCAGGGTTCCGGAGGTTCCCATAGGGAATTTCCACGTCTCAAAGTTGATGGCGCTGGCGACGGAAGTTTTACGCTCAGCAGCAAACCCGTCAACAGCTCCCAGCAGTATCTCGGGTTCAACCCGACCGCAGTAAAGACGGTCGGTATGACTTACTATGATCAGCAACACAACGGCTCTATGGGTCGTCAGATTGTTGTTGGTGGTGGCTGGGTACACAATACCTGGATGATTTCTTCAACCGGTTCCAACACAAACGTGGATAGGACTGTCGCCTACTTTGGTTACAAGCTCGGTGGCGCAGTTGGCGACACCGCCCGAATTGGCAATCTTGAAGGATCGAATTTTGGCTATGGCTACTGCAATATCGCAATGGATCAATCGGGCGATTTTGGTGCCATTGTTGCCTACCACATTTCAAGCCAGGGCACGATTTACACACCTGACTTCGGAGTCGGACAAGGTTCATTCGAGCCACCGATCACATTCCCAGCGGCAAACTGCCAGGGAATCGTTGTCGGACAAGATACTCCCGAAGGCAAGTACATTTGGCCAGTCATTTGCAGTGACGTTGATGCCAATGGTGACGGAATTTTACACGCGGTCTCGACCGAAACCACACCGGATGGATCGACTGATCTGCAATCGATTGTTTATTTTCGCACTTCGGCCGGTTATGACTCGGTTGGAGTTACCTGCGGCGTCTGGATGGATTCAGTTGAAAACATCATGCCGGTCGTAGCCGCTGACCCGAATTCTCCAAATGTCGCAGTTGTCTACTTCCAGCCCGCCGATTACGCCTTCTCCGCTGGGGTGCAGCAACGTAACAACGACCTCGTCTACCGTGAGAACACGAACTATGGTATCGGGAATACTCTTGCTTCGTGGCCGATCACCTATGTGACGAATTATGACGGTAGCGACAAAGAGCGCTGCTACACTGATGTCGATGCAATGTACTCATCCGACGGTTGCTTGCATATCGCCTGGAACGCTATTGTATTCGACTCCGCAGCTACTAGTCCGACGGCCAATTCGGACAAGGTCAAATTACGTCATTGGGACGATTGCAACCAGTGTCTGAGCTTGGTGTCTGATGCTAATTATACCGATGACAACTATGCCCGGCCGGCATGGAATGCACACATCTCCAAGATGACAATGAGCCAATGCATTGTCGCGGGTGACACGCTGCTATACATGGTCTACACCAAACGCCCGAGCAGTAATGCAGCGCCGGACGGCTCATGGGATGATGTCGCCAACGGCGAAATCTTTGCCCAGGCCTCTAGCACGGGTGGCGAGACTTGGGGTCCGCCAGTCAATCTGACCAATACAGTGACCAACAATTGTGCCACTGGCGCTTGCATGTCCGAAGACTGGCCGTCAGCGGCTATGTACGTGACGGACTCATTGCGTATCCAGTACATTGAAGATCACGATGCCGGTATTGCTATTCAAACCGAAGGTCTCTGGACTAACAACCCAGTGATCAACCGGTCCGCATATTGTTTCGCAATGGACAGTTTCGTTGATATCAACGCAACTCCGGCTGAATTCAAGTATCCATATCACACCACGCCAAATCAGATCAAGAACGAGACTATTACGCTTGCTAATGCCGGCAACACCACTGGCAATTGGTCAGTTGCAACGTCTGCTTCGTTCATCTCCTTTGTTGGTGCAACAAGCGGTACCTGCAACGCAGGATGTAGCAACACCGCTTCGTTTGTTGCCAAAATCACCGGACCGGCAACGGAAGGGTTCTACCAAGGCGTGATAAACGTTACAGTAACTTCCCCTGATAAGGGGCCCGCTGCGGTTGTCGCGGTCCCGGTCGAACTGCACAACTTTACCATATTCTATCTACCAAAGAACGTCGCTATTCGTACGAATTTGGTCAGAATGAACGTTAACCAAGCATCAGAAATCGCCGACGCCAAGCCGTTGGCTAGCTTTAGCTTCTTCAGCGATTCTTCTGACTATATCGCTGATGGCTTCCTGATCTTAGGAACCGGAAAGGATAGCCTGACCTATTCGACATTCGGCGGTGGCGGTGGCACGGGAGCTCCGACGGCAAGTAATCCATACGGATACCTGTATGCGGCAACCGACAGCATGATTTACGACGCGGATTCGACAGGATTGATCGGCGTGAGACATGCGTCCGGTAAAGGCTACAACCGTGACTCAACACTGGAGTTTATATCTGACGTCTATGCGCCGAAGCATCCCGATTCAGCGCTTTTCATGATCTTGCGTTACTACATTTACAAGGGTCCGAAGAATCCAACAGGTACTGTCTCAAACCTTTCAGTCGGTTATTATGTTGACATCGACATCCCGGGTGATACGGGTGTGAACAACCTCGCCGGATTTGACACTACATTGTCTCCGAACGCTACGAGACGCAATATCCTGTATCAGCGTGGCACTATGCCCGCCAGCCCAGACAACAACCATAACCGTTATCTTGGTATAGGAGGCAGAACTCATCAGGGCTTCCCACCGCTGGGCGGATTTGTTGTTCCGAACCCGACCTACATCCACCCCGAGGCAGGTTGGGAGAATGATTCGCTGTGGAAGTACCTGCAGGCTGTGACAGCGCCAGTCGGTATCGGAGGCGGTGATTATGACATTTTCCCGCCGCACACTGATCCGGGCGGTTCAACCGGTGAAGATCTTAGTGCGAATCTGCTTCTCCTGCGCGGTGCGACGGTCAGAGGCGATACAGCAGGTACTGGTCCAGATACTCTCAAGGTAGCTGTCATTATCGGCGGTACTCCCAGCACGGGTAACTTTGCTCAGTTAACGGCGACATTTGACAGGGCATACAAGTTTATGCGTCTGAATAAACTTATGTATTGCCGTTGCGGTGACGCCGATGGTAACACCAGTCTGAACATCTCCGACGCCGTAAGACTGATCAACTTCATCTTCGCGGGTGCTGCGGCTCCCAATCCGATCTGTCGCGGCGACGCAGACGGAAACGGCGCGATCAACATTTCCGACGCCGTAAGGTTGATTAACTACATCTTTGCTGGTGCTGCTGCCCCGGCTGGATGCTAAGACCACAATGATTTTCGATCGGACTGATTGACCGATCAGACCAATCGATTATGAAGGACGCAACGCCGGTTGACAGAACCGGCGTTGCGTTTTATATTGAGTGCGAGGGGCAGTTGATGATAACAGTCCGCAATCGTTAGCCCGAATTCTCTGAAGGAGCCCCGATGAATTCACCTCGATCATTAATGGCTGGGCAAGCCGTCACCTTCCTGGCGATCCTGTCTATCCTGTCAACATTTGCGCAACCTGCTCTGGCAGTCGTTGGTACGGGGGCGTCCTCCCAGGCTGACTGGTGGTATGCTCCTGGAGTTTTGGTCGTAGAGTTCTCTGACGGACTTGCCAAGTCGGGATTCGTCACTGGAAAGGGCAGCGTCAAGACAGGAATTGCTGACATAGACTCGCGTTTTTCAGATTACCAAGTATCAGCCTTCGATCAGATGTTCCCACAGACGCAAAAAGCTCTTCTGCGCGGCGACCGCGACCTTTCCAATTATTATCGAATTACATTTGATGCTGAGATTAGCCTGGATGATGCGATGGGCGAATTGGCCAAGCTTCCACAAATCAACCATGTTGAGAAGGTTGGCGTTCACAGCATTGATGCCATTCCAAATGACGCGTCCTTTGGATCGCTCTGGGGACTAAATCAGGCAAGCGATCGAGACATCGATGCTCCGGAGGCGTGGAATTCAGAGACAGGCGATAGCCTCATCCTGCTTGGCGCGATGGATACGGGTGTCCAATGGAATCATCCCGATCTGGCCGGATCCTCGCCATATATCAATGGCAATATCTGGATCAATTGGACCGAGTACGAGGGAGTCACCGGAGAGGATGACGACGCGAACGGATATGTTGATGATATTCGGGGTTGGGATTGGGTTGACGTGTTTGATGCCTGGCCCAGCGAGGATGGCGATACGCCGGATGATAATCCAATGGACTTCAACGGTCACGGCACTCACACATCAGGGACGATGGCGGCAATCACAAATAACGGTATCGGCGTTGCAGGCGTTGCCGGTGGCTGGGCTCCACTCAACAAAGGCTGCCGCATCGTACCTTTACGTATCGGTTGGTCGCAGGCAAATGATCAGGGCAATGAAGCGGGCTATGTGAGAATGGACTTTGCAGCACAAGCACTCAATTACGCGACTCAACTTGGCGTTACGGCAGTCAATTGCAGCTGGGGTTCCTCCAACTCAGGAGGTATTCAGGCGGCGCTCAACAACGCAATCGCGAACGGAATGATCGTCTGTACCTCGGCAGGTAACAGCAACAGCACGGCCGCAAGCTATCTCGCCTCTCGTACCGATGTTATTTCCGTCTCATCTGTGACATCCTCGGGAATCAAGTCGTCATTCTCAAACTATGGTACTTGGGTTGATGTTGCCGCACCAGGTTCGAGCATATATTCTACTTATTCCAATCACGGAAATGCCGGCTATGCAACTTTGAGCGGTACGTCAATGGCCTCACCCCATGTTGCCGGACTAGCTGGATTGATTCGTTCTGCGGTCCCAAGTATGACCGCGACACAGGTTCGTGATCTTATCATTGGCACCACCGACGATATTTATGCGCAGAATCCCACTTACGTTGGTTTGCTCGGTAGTGGTCGCATTAATGCATTCAATGCTCTGCAATCGGTCTTCCAGGTGGAAGCCGCAGCGGATGTGCAATTCGGCGCTGTACCTCTTACGGTGAACTTCTCCGGGAATTGCACCATGCCGGCGACCTCATGGATGTGGTACTTTGGCGACGGTGACAGCACTTCAGGTCAGAATGTATCTCACGAGTATACGAATCCGGGTACCTACGATGTCAGCCTATTCGCCTCCGGCCCTGGAGGACAGTCGACGGATGTCTTACCCGGGTTTGTTGTAGTGCACGCAGATACGGTCGAGTTCCAGGGATTTACCGGATCGGCTGCGGATCCCTTGATTTGTGATGTTCGGCTCAAAAACTTCGCTCCAATCGCGACTCTGCGTCTGCCAGTCAGCTACGCAGGCAACATGGATATTTCGCTTGACTCGATTTCATTAGTGGGCTCTCGTGCCCAGGACTTCAGCAGCGTCAGTTTGATTTCCGACGATGACGCCAATCTAAGATTTGTCATCCACTGCACAGACAATAGCGATGGTATCCCGGCCGGCGACGGGATATTGTTCCGGATGTTTCTCCGCTACGATGTCTCTCCTCCACAGATTGGAGCCAATGCCATTGACACAACGAGCTATCTATCGTATCACATGACAACCACCACCTCGCTCGGAAGCTACAAACCGGCGATTATTGTCGGCTCGCTAAATATCGAGGGGGGAAAACGCGGAGACGCCAATCGCGACACCATGATAAATATCAGCGATGCCGTCTATTTGCTTAACTACATATTCAGCGGCGGGCCACAGCCTCCGATCTATAACGGTGATGCTGACGCAAGTCACTTGATCAATATTTCCGATCCGGTTTACTTGATCAATTACATCTTTAGTGGTGGTCCGCAACCACCACTGTAAAGTTTCTGCAAGGTGTGTAACCGCCGGGATGACCGGCGGTTGCGTCTGCGGGCGTTTCCTTAGATACCAGTAAGCCCGCGATATTTTTGTTGCAAAAATTAAGTTGACTTGCCATCTTTGAGTGGATATATAGCTGGAACTTTGCGTCTTTGTGAGTGTGTCACCATAAGAGCCAATTTGGATAGTTTTGTGGTTCTCTCAGCGGCATATCAGAAACGCGCTTATGGACAAGAACTTGGATTAGTGGACCTTGATAGGAGGTAAGATGAAAAGCAAGATATTATTAGCCATGGTAGCAGTGCTGCTGACACTACCATTTGTGGCTGGTTCGGCGCAGCAATCTGATGCCGATACTGGCAACAGAGACACTGTACGAATTGTCTGCGGCGTGAAACCTACGATAACAGTTGGTGACTCGGTTGCAGTAGACATATATGCTTACACCGATGAGGCTTGTCTGGCCTTTACGCTTGGCTTCTCTTGGAATAGTGAAAGTGTTGAATACTCTTCATTCAAGTGGAGTCCATTCATGCTTGGGCTTGCTGGACAGAGGAAGATCACCACAACGACAGTGCCGCAGAACTCAATCCTCACCGGCTACATTGGATTGGACCCAGCCGATGCAATACCGTTGGACGCAGACAGCAGTCGGTTACTCGTAACGCTGTATTTCAAAATACTTGCAGGAGCAACACCAGGTACAGTTATTGACTTGGATTCTGCAACAATACCGCCGGCTGGTCCGTTCATTATCAGCAATGCCGACGACGCTCTCCCTGATGCCAGTATCAATCCCTTTGTGGTCAATTGTGACGTGCGTCTCACGGTGCAGGAACTCAGTAGCCCGGTTCTTCCGGAGAGCTTTGTCTTGATGCAGAATAATCCGAATCCGTTCAATCCCACGACAGCTATAGATTTCGCAATTCCGAAATCGGCTCATACGAGAATCGAGGTATTCAACATACTCGGTCAGAAAATAAAGACGCTGGTCAACGAGTATCTGGGCCCCGGCAGGAAGCGCGTTGAATGGGATGGTACCGATTCACGCGGCAATACTGTGGCCTCTGGCGTCTATCTCTACAGGATGACAGCTAATGACTTCACTGAGACCAAGAAAATGATGCTGATGAAGTAAGTCTTTTTGAGACTTGATCTTAAGCCCTCCGCGCTTTGGCTCGGAGGGCTTTTTGATTTCTGCACCCAAGCTCCCCCGGGTTGGTAACAGCCTACAATGTAACATCTTAAAGGAATATTCGTCTTCTGCTATTATTTGATTGACTTGGCGATGTTTATGTGTTACTATGCCCCCTCGCTAAGGGCATGATAGCAGTAACCGGACATAAATTCACGATTGGCAAAGAAGAATATTTGCCTTATGCTGTTGAGATACAGTACTTTAGGGTAAATAAACGATATTGGTCGATCTGCTTCGAGCGCATTCGCCGCGCTGGTTTCCGTATGATCTCCACGGCGATACCGTGGTCACTCCACGAAGACAGCCATCGCGAGTTTGATTTTTCCGGATTCACTGACCAGGCCAAAGACCTTATTGTATTCATCGAACTAGCCCGCGAATTCGGATTCAAGATACTTCTTCGTCCGGGGCCGGTCGTGTTTTCCGAGCTTCCAAATGGCGGGATGCCTCCGTTTCTTAGTAAGCACCCTGAAATATTCTCTTGTGACTCGCGCGGCGCGATCACCCAGACGCAGATGGCGACTGGTCTACCGGAATTCGCTTATCCTTCCATGTCACATCCGAAGATGCAGAATTTTGTAAAGCACTATTTGAATGGTCTGACCGAGATTATTAAGAACTATATCTATCCTCGCGGTCCACTGTTCCTGATGGAGCTCGAGGCCGGATCGTATTTCGGTGGAGACCCATTTCCTTGGAAGTCCGACTACAATCCACATGTGACCTCGACGCTCTATCCACAATTTCTTGAGAAGCGCTACGGCGATATCAAGAGTCTCAATGCGGCCTATGGTGAGTCCGCTTCAGATTTTTCAGCTGTGAAGCCGCCGAAAGACTTCATCATAGCCAAAGATATTTCATTCACGAAGATGATGGATTGGTATCGCTTCAAAGAGTATCTAATCAAGGAAAACGCCACTCAGATGGTCGACCTGTACAAAAGCTTCCAGTGTGAGCCTCTCTTCTACCAGACTCTGGCGTTCCACAAGTCGTGCCAGGCGCCGATGACGCCGATAGTGTCGTCCGAGGGGGAGGTTTTTCCGACAATTCAGTTGACTTGGGATAGTTCCTCGACAGCGATGCTTCAGAAAATACGATATTTGCGTGCCAATTCAGAGTTCCCGTGGGCATCATCGATTTCGCTCGGCAACCACACTACCGATTTTGCCACGACCAAGAAGCATTTCCCGATCTCGGCAGATGCGACCAAGTATATACTGACGTTGAGTCTGGCCGGCGGAATCAAGGGCGTCAACACTTACAAGTTTGTGGAGACCGACCATTGGTATGATTCGCCATTAGCACTTGACGGAACGATCCAGGAGTCGTTTGAAGTGGTCCGCAAGTATATGACGTCATTGACACAGATCGACGTCGGTAATTTCACGCAACCTTCAACCATTGGTATGGCCGCGTACCGTTTGAACAACTGGGTGTCGTTGTTCGAAGATCCCGGCCCGTTCAATTATGTCCAGACACTCAATGAATTCACCATGCCGGAGATCGGCCGCGATCTCGACCGTATCAAACAGGATTTTATCATTCCGGACCTCGATAGCCCAGCTTCCTTCGAAGGGATCAAGCATCTGATTGTCCCGATTACCGAGATCATGGACGAGGAGAAGCAGGAGTTCCTTGTGGCGAAGGCTCAAGAAGGAACGAACCTCATTCTGGTCGGCATGCTGCCACGGTTCAATTCTGATCTCGGGAAATGCGAAGTACTGGCTAACGCCATTAACTGCAAGACGCAAGGTTTGGGAAAAATCGGTACTGTCGTCACCAGCAAAGACAAATTCCCCAGTTATGTCTTCGGTTCGATAAACTCAACCGCGCGTAAGTCCAAGAAATTGGCGACGTATGCCAAGAAGAACATTGGCTTGATAATCAACAAATTCAAGGGCACCGTTGTGTTGTTGACCTTCGATATTTCTTCGCAGGGCAATCACATGAAGGTGAATTTCCTGCACAATATCCTTGAGGATCTCGGCGTCAAGTTTCCGATCCAGACGTCGCATCCCAACGTTCGGGTGCTTCTCCATAAGGGTGAGAAGGGCTCGATGCTTTACATTCTCAATTCAATGCCAAGCCAAATTTTCCGGCGCTCGCGGGTGATGCCAACCAAAGTCGTCGTACAGGTTGACCTCAAGGCATTTGGCATGAAGGGCAGCAAAGTTCGCATGGTTGACATCTTCACCAACGAAGAAATCATCACTACGTCCGAAGAACTCCACGAAGGCCTCTATTTTACGCTATCCACCTTGGACTCCCGCGCTTACTACGTGACGACAAAGTAGCACAGTTCAGACTTTCTCAAGCTTACCCGTTTTGCCTCAGATTTGAATACAGAGCAATTTCTTGTTGCTGCGCGGAATCAATGAACGGGAGTCTGCCAGCGACAAACTCCCGTTCTGCATAAATGCGGTGCAGGATTGTTAATGAAGTGGTGGTCCGCAATTAATCAACCATTGTGCACAATTGCACGGTGCTGCGCCGCCCCCAAAGATGTAATTGATCAGATAAACCGCGTCGGAGATATTCACGTTGCAACTGCAGTTCGCGTCACCTGAGCAAAGAGCATATGGTGTCGGCGCCGGGCCGCCAGAGAAGATGTAGTTGATTAGGCGGACAGCATCAGAGATGTTAATTGTACCTGATCCATTAGCATCGCCCGGGAGGCAGTCACAAACACCGCTCCCGCCGGTAATCACAAAGGCCAGATCCATGGAGTTCACGAAAGCCGGTGGCTCCCGAAGTTCATTCCACGTACCTCCTCCCGTAACTGGTCCGCCCTGCTGAATCCGTATTGTCGCGGTTGTCGAGCCCGACATGCCGCCCAAGGGGCCCCCCGGGTGACCAACAAAGTCTATTCTATAGGTGATATCAAAGAAGCTGTCGACATTCCATTGTCCGCCCGGGAGCTGCATTAGTGTGGTATGACCGGGGCTTGGCATACCGAAACCTGAGCCTGCAGTGATGCGCAGGAGATCAAAGTCGGGGTCCCCCGGAGGGAGTTGTCCTTGAAGCCCGAACAAGTCGCTTGGAAATGACTGCAAGGGGGTCCCCGGAGTGCGCGGCCCGTGGTGCATCTGGCCGGACGATATCGGTATGTTAGCTGTGCGATTGAAACCCAGGAGCGATCCGGTGCCGGTCATCTGAAGTGACATTAGTGCCATGAATTGGTCTATTTCTCCGCCGAGGGTACCACCGGGAGAACGGATGATGTTAAAGAAGTTCGACAATTGTCCCTGAGAATTTATCTGGGTCCCAACCGGCAGGCCGTCAATAATGTCATATGTCCCGCTGGTGTTGACGTAGGGGCATGGAGCCGGTAGGTCAATGGTTCCGCTGCCGTTGTCTGGGGTAATGCAAGTTGACGGGTTGAGTTGGAGCCAGACCGCGTCATCGTTGAAGTGATTCAGAGTAGATTTCCATCCCCAGGCGGGCCCAGGTGTTGCCAGGTTAGCCGAAATGCAGAGCCAATAGATTGTCCCGCTGGTCTGTGTAAACCAGTCGATTGTATCCAACTGAATGTCGTACTGATAGTACTTCAAGTGATTATTAGCCAGAATGGTGCTTGCAAACGGATCATACCAGCCTTCAGTGGTAGGCGGAGAAATCGGCAATTCACAGAAGTCGGTTACCGTGCGTTGCCAGAGTAGCGCACCGGGATGGCTATGTGGAGTTGTCACACCGGCGGGAACATCTGCTCTGATACTGATGTCGAAACTGCTGATGACTCCGACGTTGTCATTAAGCCATGAACCCCAAAAGTGAATATCCTCTACCGGTCCTGTCTGCGAGCATTGCCAGTCATCGCCGACAACCATTGGAGCGACACCATAAACATCCCAACCGCTTGGATCAGGAAGTTGCGGAAAATGCATTTTGTGGCCATCGGCTGGAACCCAGTAATGGAAGCCCTGGCTCATCGTACACGTACCAACAGTCGAACCAGACATCCCTGCCACGGCGCCGCCGGGCCTTCCAACAAAGTCAATTCGATAGGTGATGTCAAAGAAGCTATCGACAGCCCAGTTGCCTCCTGGTTGCAATGTCAAAGTCGTGTGGCCCGGGCTTGGCATACCAAAATCACTACCTCCGGTTATCCGCAACAGGTCAAAATCAGGGTCACCAGTGATCTGGCCCTGAAGTTTTCGCAGTTCGCTATCGAACGATTGAAGGGGGTTTCCCGGCACACGCGGCGCATTGTGGATCTCAACAAATACAGGCATGTTTATGTTTCGAGTGAATCCCAACAACGTCCCAGTCCCCTGCAGTTGCATGCTGAGTATCGCATTAAACTGCAAAATCTCACCCCCGAGGACTCCTCCTGGGCTGCGAACGATACTGCTGAATCCGGCAAGGACAGGGTCGATCTCTATAGTAGTCGCGGCTGGAAGACCGTCCACAATATGCATACCGGTAGGTAGGGCCGTGTAAGGGCAAGGTGCCGGCAAATCTGCAGTGCCCAGTCCATTGTCGGGCGCAGGACACATAGAATTGCAGGGCAACCCAGTGTTTGTGCCAACCGGCGATGTAACTCCCGCGACAACTGTGAGGTCAGCAGCTGGAGAGACAATTTGGTCAACGACCCGCAAATCTGCACTACCTGCAGCCATCGCGATAGAATAGGTGGTAGAAAAGAGAGCCGCAGCGATTACCGCAAGCATAGCCCCAAGAAGGAGTTTTCTGTCCATGAGGACCTCCGGGTTACGCGCACTACAAAGGCTAAATGTTGAGCATTGCCGCCGATATGCGCATGTTTGGGTTATTATCTTGTTGCAGAAAATATGAGAATACGCCTAATGAATAGTAACAATATCGATCAAATTTGTCAACACTTAAGTTTAAGAGAGGTGGTTTCAGACAGTCCGAGCGGCGTCGAGCTGACTGTTGATTGGAACGAGGCTCTTATTAGCGCCTTAAGGGCAAAAAGTGCAAGGGGCAAACCCGGAGGCGAAGAAGAAATTGATCAGAGAGACAATATCAGAAACATCGGTGCGGTTGTTGCAGTTCACGTCGCCGAGGCTGCGATCCCTGGGTGCCGGTCCGCTTGCGAAGATGTAGTTGACCATATAGACGGCGTCGCCGATATCGACTCGGCCTGAGACATTGACATCTCCACACATTCCGCCGAGATCATACTTGACCAATTTTCGGTAGAGCAAGTCGGGTACGACATCGTCGAAGAGGTAGAGAATCCAGTAGGTTTCGCCGCGATAGTTAGCGACAAAATCACCCACCGAGGAGTAGACCTCTGTTGACTGCCAGAGTTGCGTACCGGCAGCACTATATTGTGTCGCTCGGTTACCCGTGGACCAAGTCAGAAGAGAATTATTGCCTGCAAACACGATCGGAAATGGGCTGGGATCATTGCCAAGCACTAAGTCAAGATTGATGTTTCCGCCTGAATCCCGGCTCTGCAATAACTGATTTCCAAAGTCATTGGTGACGACCCAATAGAAATTTCCAATGCGATCAGAACAGACTGGATGTTTGAAACTGAATCCCAATCTTGGACCGACCCTGCTGAACAGCAGGCTTCCGGACGCATTGAATTTGCGGTAGATCGTGCTGTCCGAATCAGAGAAGATTGCCAACAAGTTGCCGCTGCTGTCCAGCGCGCAACCTTGGCCAAACACTCCGCTTACCGGGCTGAGACCGGAGCGGCTTGTCCAAAGAGAATCTCCTGCGAGGTTGTAGCCAGTAACAAATCCATCGTAGTTTTCAGCCAGACTCAGTGTGGTCCCGATCACATAAACAACATCACCACTTGTCTCAAGGTGTTCAAAAGCGACGCTGGGTTCATTGAAGAGATCCTCTTTCTGCCACAAGATGGAGCCTATGGAGCTGTATCGCAGGAGGTACGACTTGCTGTCTGACCGAAACGGTTGAGCAGGATCATCAATCACGAAATTGACGCAGATAACGACGTTACCATCTGCATCGATTACCATATCACGCATCGCCGATTGCTTAAAATTGCCGGTTGGATAGAACTGCTGTGACCAGGCCACTTGACCATCCGATGAATTGAATCGGTAGACAACCGCCGGTGAGATCGCATCCGACACGAATTGGGCCAAAACGAAAACATTGCCTGAGGCATCGAGTTCCGCGGCAATCGGAATCTTCAGTTCTGCACCTGAGGTAGTGTCGCTCCAGATCAAGGTACTGTCGGGTGAGAACTTCTTCACAAATACTTCGGCATTGTCGGGAGACTCTTCGAAGAAGCGTCCAATTACATAGATGTTGCCAACCTTGTCCACGCGAACAAAATAGGGTGCTTCACTTTCGGGGAAGGTTTTCTCCCACTTCAGTTCATTTACGGCAAGTGCTTCCGCCACAATCAGTAAAGCAGACAAAAAAAGTATGCCAATTCGTGCTTTCAGCGATTTCATATACTGTAGTATCGGCTGATTCCGAGTATTCGTTGAGGAACCCTATGCGGTCAATCAACAATTGGTGAATTCGTCTTGAGCGGTACTCCGGGAAGTCCAAAGCTGCCGTAACCACTCACCTTTAGGAATCTAATCTGCCTACTTCAGATTCACAAGTGATAACACAATTTTTGCAACGGTGCCTGATTGGCGACGTACAAGTTAGAGACCGTTGCGAATGCTTGTGGGGCAACTGGTTAGGAGTCTACCTCTATTCGGCGGAACAAACACCATCTGGAACAAGTTCTTGTTGACAAGTGAGAAGCGAGTTATCAGAAAATTCTTGACAAGGAAGACATCAATGGCTATTATACGAATCTTGCAGATTAGGAGGTTGAGGTGAAGGGAGTCGCAAAAATAGCTTCAGTGAGACGCTGGGGCGGTTTCCTGGGCTTCGCCTTACTTGGCGTTATCTTCGGATTCATAATCTCCAGCAGCACCGGACTTTTCAACGTAGCGGAAACGCAGCCGCAAGAGCGGGCTCAGTTTGCACGATTGACGGCACCACGTCCTTCGATTTATCCAATCAATGCCAACGGCGAATCGCCATTTGTGGCTGTAGTCGAGAACATCCGGGATGCTGTTGTCAATATCCGTGCTGAGCGCATGGAGAAACTTACACCATACCAGCAGCGCTGGATGAAGTTTTGGGGATTTCCTCAGGACGACCAGCGCGAAATCTCCATGGGTACGGGCTTTTTCTTCCGTGAGGATGGTTACATTCTCACAAACCACCATGTCATAGCGGGTGCAAAGGATATCACTGTTACGCTGGCCGACTACCGGGAGGTGAAAGCGAAGTTGATGGGAGAAGATCCCTCGACTGATCTTGCCGTCCTCAAGGTTGCCGGCGGCGGTTTCCCGGCGATTGAGTTGGGAGATTCCGATTCGATCAAGGTTGGCGAGTGGGTGATCGCGATAGGCAATCCATTCCCTTCACAAGGTCTTGACCGCACCGTCACTGTTGGCGTGATCTCGGCAAAGGGCCGGCGTGGCCTGAACTTTGGCGAAGACTCTCCCGAGTATCAGGATTACATCCAGACTGACGCGGCAATCAATCCAGGAAACTCCGGTGGCCCCCTTGTTGATCTCGACGGCTACTTGGTGGGTATCAACTCAGCGATCGCAACGTCGACTGGGCAGTCTGCCGGTATCGGTTTCGCCATCCCAGCAAATCTCGTCAAATCGATCCTGCCTGATCTTATCAAGGGCGCGAAGATCGAGCGTGGTTGGCTCGGCGTAGTGTTGAACAATCTTGATCCGATTCAGGCAGAAGCTAACGGCCTTCCAAACGCACGCGGAGTGTTCTTGCGCGAGGTCCGCCCCGATTCACCTGCTGCTGAAGGCGGACTGGAGAGTGGGGATATCGTAACGAAATTCAATGACACTCAAGTAGATGATCAGGACCACTTCCGGTACCTGGTTGCCTCGGCGAGGTCTGGTTCAACAGTCAAGATGCAGGTTTACCGCAAGGGCCGCCCGATGCAGCTTGATATTACCCTTGGAGACCGCGACCAGGGATTAGCTCAGGACTTTCCCCAACAGCAGTCTCCGCGGAATGTTACCAGCCCCGAACAGTCCGCGCAGAACACCTGGTTTGGCATGGCTGTCGAGACTGCGACCCCGCAGTTGGCCGAGCAGTACGGCGTTGAACATCACGAGGGTGTCATAGTCACTTATGTCGAACCCGGCAGCCAGGCTGATATCGAAGGTGTCGTTCCGGGTACGATTCTGATCGAAATTGATCATCAGGCAGTCGTCACCAAAGATGCCTTCTACACGCTGAAAGCATCTCTAAGCGGCCGCACGAAGGCGGTCGCACTCATCGGCTACGATATTCGCGGCAATATCAAATATTTTGCCATCAAACCATCGTAAGGCTCACGTACTAAGATTCTATAACCTTGTTGTGGGAGGATAAGAACGGGAATTGAAAACCTATAACATTACACGAGGACGGGTTTGACTTTGGCGAGACAGTCAAAGAAGTATCGGGATGAAGACAGATCTCTAGACCTGTATCTGCGGGAAATCGGGGAAACCCCACTCATATCAGCCGACGAAGAAGTGCGCCTGGCCAAGAAAATTCACGAAGGTGATCAAAAGGCATTGGAAGCCTTAACCAAGGCTAACTTGCGGTTTGTGGTGAGTGTGGCCAAGCAGTATCAGAATCAGGGTTTGTCATTGGCGGATCTTATCAACGAGGGGAACATTGGACTGATCAAAGCCGCAAAACGGTTCGACTGGACGCGTGGATTCAAGTTCATATCCTATGCGGTCTGGTGGATTCGACAGGCGATTCTGCAGGCGTTGGCCGAGCAGTCGCGCATTGTCCGTCTCCCGCTCAACCGCGTCGGCACATTGCACAAAATCGGCAAGGTGTCGTCGTCGCTCGAGCAGGAATACGGTCGCGAGCCGTCGCCTGAGGAAATCGCGAACGAGTTGGAGCTCTCCGAAGCGGAAGTTTCCGACACGCTCAAGATTTCCAATTCGCATCTATCGCTGGATGCGCCGTTTTCGGTGTCGGAAGACAACAGTCTGATCGACGTGCTCGAGGATGAGTTCCAACCCGCACCCGATGAAGCGTTGCTCGACCAGTCGTTGCGGCTGGAAATCGAGAAAGCGCTCGACACTCTAACTCCGCGTGAGGCAGAGGTGATCAATCTTTACTTTGGCCTTAATCATGAGAAGGCACTGACGTTGGAAGAGATTGGCGCCCGCTTTAACCTGACGCGCGAGCGAGTGAGACAGATAAAAGAGAAGGCGATTCGCAGGCTCCGACATGCCTCGCGGTCGCGCAGCTTGAGGGCTTATCTGACATAACACATTGCTAAAGATTCTTATTTGAAGCGGCAGTCCACCAACTGCCGCTTTTTTGTTGATGGGAAGGACATGGCAGCCGAAATCAGAAATCTGCGATGTCAGCGTGAAATATCACATTTCATAATCAAGTCATCTAAGACAGGGACTCTTCCACGATTCTTGAATTTTTCTTCTACAAACTGGACCTCTTGCAACTATAGGGATAAGTGGAACAAAATGGCACTTGCCGCTCCAAAGGGAATGGCATGGCGCGAAATCAAACTTGAAAGTGCTCCCAATTAACAAGTGCACTCAGCGCATGTCTTTGGCCTTGTTGCTTTCGTCTTGAGCCGGCATCAGAATCTGCCCGGATACCGATTCACAACTAACGATCAGCAGAATCGGCAGGTTGTGGACACTGGCGAGGCCTTGACTTTTCGCTGGAATGGCGATATTTATGATTTATGCATGGGAGGGCAGATCATGTAATTCCAAAATCATTAGAAACACAACCTTGAGTAATGGGGTGCTCCAAGTTGTCTCATGGAGCAAATCTAGATCCACTATCAGAATTGCGCAGAAGGGAATTGAATCATGTCAAGAGGAGAAATTCTTAAGCCGCTTTTGCCTGTGGCAATCGCGGTTCTGTGTTTCTTGGGATCGGCACAGGCTGCTTCAGTGTGGTATATTGCAACAACCGGGAATGATTTGAATACCGGTATTAGTCCAGTCGATCCATTCAAGACGATACAGCACGGTATCGACCAAGCGACCTCAGGTGACACAATAATCGTTCAAGAAGGTACTTATGATGAGCGCATCTCATTCTACTCAAAGGCGATTACCGTCGGCAGTTGGATTCTGCGCGATGGTGATACGCTGCACATACTTAACACCATCATCGATGGCAATCCTACAGGACTTCCTGTCGCGGATACGACAGCGGTGGTTCGCTTCATCAACGGTGGTTCTGGTGAGTCATCATTGATTGGATTCACGATCACTGGTAGCGGCTCTGGCGTTGATGGTGTCTTTTGTGTTGCCTCACGACCGGCATTGTTGCGGTGTGTGTTTGAAGACTGCGACATGTTGGTCCGCGACGCGACTCCGGGTCCGTCGGCGCGAGAATGTCGATTCAATGGCGGAGGGATTAGGGTTGATTCTACTACGCGCGTCGAAGTCAGCATTGGCAAGTCCATCGTTGATGGCGGCATAGTTGCTAATTATCAAGGTTTTCCTGACTACATATTCCACGTCGATTCAAGCACGATCGGTAAAGTCGATTTGAGCACACACGGAATTCTTCATTCACGGCATACCACTTTTCAGGACAGCATTGTGGGATCTTCGACATGCCGTGCATACTTGACGGACTGCGTAGTTCGCAAGGAGGTATATTTTAGAGTTGATTCTCGTATCGAGGCGGATTCGTGCCAGCTAAACGGGATTGGGTGTGGAGGTGCGCTATTCGCATTCATCAGACGCAGCATAATTGACGGACCTCTGAAGCTGAAGCATACTGATACGCAATCCTTCGTTAGTCTATATCACTCGACAATCGTTGACTCTATCTATTGGGCATCCGGCATCCGCAGGATCAATTGGCAGGCAGACACTTGTATTTTTGACCTCCCTGCTCCAATTGCGTTTGATAGTTTCAAGGGAAGTCTGCGCCTCAATTGCTGCGATGTATATGCCGGTGGGCAGCCATGGCTCAGCGGTGTCCCTGATCCAGTTTTCGTGCTTGATACTCTGCAAGTTATTACTCTGCCACCGCAATTTTGCGACCCGTGTAATGATGACTTTCGGATATTTGACACATCGCCGTGCTCACCCAGCAATAATACTTGTGGCGTCTTGATCGGAGCGAAAGAGATTGGATGCTACACTAAGCGAGTCTGGCACGTTTCGACAGGCGGCGATGATTCTTGCGGCACCGGCAGCCTCGCGCAACCATTCGCCACGATTCAGAACGGGATAGATAGAGCTGCGGAGGGAGACACAGTACTTGTTGAAGATGGAACATACCATGAACGAATTTCCTTCATGGGAAAATCCATAATAGTCGGAAGCTGGATTCTGACTGATGGAAATGCACTTCACGCAATTCACACAATCATCGATGCTAATCCGTTCTTTCTTCCACCGTCGGATACACTTAATGCCGTTCGATTTGTAAATGGCATGGCGAGCCCCGCAACACTAAAAGGATTCACGATCCAGGGTGGTGACTATGGGATCTTGTCATTTCAGTCCAGGCCTTCTATAGAGTCGTGTTACCTCATTTACGGCGGTGCACGGATCATAGACTCCTCTCAGTTCACCGATGTTCAGACGCGTTTTACCGACTGTCGCTTCATCGGTTGTGGAATGAAAGCGGACTGCAGTGGAATTGTGGCTCTATCACACTGCATCGTCGAAGATTCGATCATTGGAGTTACGATCGGCATGCCATCAACAGTAGGTATTGAAATTGAATCGTCGACTGTAAGTGCCATTTCTATGGGTCACAGATCGAGATTGATGGCACGCGCTACAACGATAAACGGGGGTGTTCACAGCGGGGGATTTGCTTATACAGATTTGATCGACTGTCGAGTGACGGGTCGCCTCGAAATCGGTGGAGAAAGCGGACTGAATGCTGATTCATGTGACCTGAATGAGATCTATCATCCCGAATACTACAGTGAAACATGTAGAATTACACGAAGCTTGATTCGGGGACCGTTCGAGGTGGCCGCAAGACCAATAGAATTGCGACACTGCACGGTCTTGAATCTCAAACTCCCAACGGGCCAACACTCAACAATGTGGGTCGATTCGAGCATAGTTATTCTCGCTACCCCAATGATACTTCCCAATCTGATTTCGTTGCATGCTCATTGCTCGGACTTCTTTGAGCCGGGTGGTCAGCCATTTCTTGGTGCTCCAATCAACACCATCGATACTGCCATCGTTTTTTCTCTCGATCCCGGCTTTTGCGATCCCGCCAACGGTGACTATCATCTGTTGAAATCGTCACCATGTGCGCCGAGCCACAACGACTGTGGTATTCTGATTGGCGCGCTGGATATCTGCGGTGACTGCGGCGATGCCAACGGCTCCGGCATCGTAAACATCTCCGATGCCGTGTATCTGGTCAACTACATTTTCGCCGGTGGTCCGGCGCCGAATCCATTGGCTTCCGGTGACGCCAACTGCAGCGGCGGAGTCAACATTTCCGATGCGGTGTACCTGATCAACTACATCTTCTCAGGCGGCGCAGCACCCTGCGCGGCTTGCCCATAATAGCAGTGCAATAGTCAAGCTGAGTTGTCAAGAGGCGGTTCATCAACCGCCTCTCTTTTTGACCAATACCTCCATCAGGTTTGCGTATTTGCGGCTCGAGCTTGACGATTGTTAGCTCTTCTGTCGGTATGGAATTGCCAGTACAGCAGAAATGGGGGTTTGTATTCCGACAAATAAAACACTTCCATTGTAGGCCGCTATTATCTATATTTGCTCACTTCAAACTTTGGCGAAAATCACTATTATTTCGGGAGATAAACCGATGTTGAGCAGAACGGTATCTCGGTCAAAGTCCGCAGCAATCTGTGGACTTCTATACATGTGCGCGGCGGCTATGGTCTCATTTTCCGGCGTTCTCCTTGCACAAGACGGAGGCTGCGGGACAGTCATTACTCCAGAGTTTGCCGAGCAGATTCGACAAAACATTGAGACGTTGAATCTGCAGAAATCTGAGCGCACGCCCTATCACTATGCAATACCGGTAGCGATGCACATCGTTCGCAAGACAGATGGAACTGGCGGCTTCAATCCGGCTGATATGGCTCCTTCAATCGATAGTGCCAACAATCTCTTTGCCCAGGCAAATGTCTCCATTTTCCTCTTTCAGCCAACGGACTTTGTTGACAACGACTTTCTCTATGGCGACCAGAGCAACAACGCAAATAGAGACAGCCTGAGACATTGTGCTGTCGTTCCCGAGGCAGTAAACATCTACTTCGTTCCCAGCAGCTCTGGCTTTGGATTGTGCGGCCAATCCTCATTTCCGATGTCTGGGGATCAGGGAATCATCATGAGCAATGATTGCGCCGGCCCCTCGCTCAACAATACGGTGCTCGTGCATGAAATTGGCCACTACTTCAACTTGCTGCATACACATGAACCGTTCTACGGGATAGAATGTCCCAATGGCAGCAATTGTGGTACAGCCGGTGACCTTCTGTGTGATACCCCGGCAGACCCCAACGTTTACACACACGTAACGAGTGCGCCGGCGTGCGTATACGACAACTTCGCCGGCCCTCCCGCCGGCTGTGATGCCACTCCATATGATCCCCCGATTTTCAACATCATGTCTTACTCCGCCAAATCCTGTTCGAGGGAGCTAACAACGGGACAGGATGATCGCTTCCGATCAGCGGCAGAAATTCTTCGTCCGGAATTGTCTATCGGGATACTGGGAGTTCTGACGGTTCCAAATAGGATCGTTGGAGTGCAGGTACCGGCGGGTACAATTGGAGATACCACGATTTCCGTGAGATACGTTGACCCGGGAACGGCAACAATTCTATCGGCTTCCTCAACTACCGGGCTAGTGGCGGTTTCAGCCCCATTACCGATCAATCTCGCAACCAATGGTTCAGTCGCCGTGTCTCTGACATTTGATGCGACGGCTCTCACCGATCCATGTGACCTGGGCGAATATCTCGACACGATTGTCATCATCGTTGGTCCACCAAAGAACTTGACTTTCAAAGTTCCGGTTTCTTTCACAGTTGGCTACGGTCTGGTCGCACAGAACAGGTTCATTTTTGGACCGGGTCCGGGTTGTTTGCGCTTCACCGTGCCACCAACCCCAGCCATCGGGAATCAAAGCGATTCGGGATTTTACGATTCCTTCGGCAACACTCTTTATGATGCTTCATTCCTGATCGGATTGCGCGATGGCGCCGACACGGTGGTTTATCAAGACCTCTTCAAACAATCAGACTTTTCCACAATCGACTCGTACTCGCCCGGTACGGATGACTTCGGTAGGACTACTCAGTCTTTGCGCTGGATAACCAAAGATCGGCGACTGCAGGGGGATATTACATATCACTTCGGGGCAAATACCTTGGGCGTCGACTCGTGTCTTGGGATCGCTGTTGACTACGTGGTGAGAAATCTCTGCGATACGGCTCTGACGATAATCCCCGGAATTTTTGGTGACTTCGATATAGTCGAGTCTGGCAATAACGATGCCGTGATTGATCCGGTAGCAGACATTGTAGCGGTTCGGTCAATTTCGTTTGACAGGTCGGAAGGATTTGCTGCGATACGCAACTGTTCCGGCACCACTTCGCTGCGAGCGATTAGCAACGCAACGACGATTTATCCAACTAACGGTTTGCCAGACGGCTTGGGCTATCAGGAATTGGCGGCGGGAGTGAACAGTGCAAATCTATTTGGCGAAGATGTCTCGGCTCTCCTCTCACTGGGGCCAACGACTTTGGCGCCGGGCGGGTCGGCGGTTTACACAATTGTGATCATCAAGAGCACAGTCTCAGGATTGCCGGCTGCGATGGCGAGCTTGAGACTGATGCGCCCTGCCTGCGAGTTTGAAGTGCCGGCGCAATTCGCTACTATTCAGGAGGCTATCAATGCTGCTGGTCAAGGAGACAAAGTGGTCCTGGCGCCGGGTACATATTCCGGGATCGGGAATCGTGACATCAATCTCACGAGCAAGAAGGTCGGCATCGTTGGAGCAGCGGGAGCCGCTGCGACGATCATCGACGTGGGCGGTACAGTCGGGTCTCCGCATCGGGCATTTCAGTTCGGTACCGGTCAGGATTCTACAGTGATAGTGCGCGGCGTTACTATTCAGAATGGATACGGCCCCTTTGATGGAATATCCGGCCGTTCTGTTGGTGGTGCAGTGAAGGTAATTGGCTCCGCGTCTCCCAAGTTTGTGGATTGCATATTCAGGTCCAATCGAGCAGAGGATTCAGGCGGTGGCGTACTTCTCCAGGGCTCTGGAGCGAATTCATCGTTTACCAATTGCCAGTTCATTTCCAATGTGGCTGAAACCGAATGGGGCGGCGGACTCTCTCTGTCTCCGTCGACATCAGCGAAGCTCTACGACTGCGTATTCCTGACGAACTCGGCCAACCTTGGCGGTGGACTGAGTATTGATAACAGTGCAACCTGCGAGGCGCGGCGTTGCTTGTTCAAGTCCAATACCGGCGTGAGCGGTGGAGGGGGAATAAACATCGATGCTGCCAATCCATTGGTTGAGGATTGCACGTTTGATCAGAATTACGGCGTACTTGCCGGCGGGGCGATCACTGTCAATCAATCGTTGCCGACATTTGTGAATTGCACTTTCATCCGCAATCAGACTCAGAATGGAACCGGATTGGGTAGTGTGTTTTATGGTGCGGGTACGGGAACCACCACATTACAAAACTGCATTCTGGCTTATAACAAAGGGGCGGCCGTTACCCAGTGTGTGGCACCGGCTTCAGTCACCGCGACCTGCACCGATGTCTTTGGTAACCCTGCCGGTGACTGGACGGGGTGTTTGGCCGGGCAGCAGGCAGCAAACAACAACCTGTCGGTTAATCCACAAATTTGCGACACTACGAACGGCGACTATCGCGTCAGTAGCCAGTCGTCGTGTGCTCCAAGCCACAATGCGTGCAATGTCTTGATTGGCGCGGGGAGCGCCTCCTGCGGCAATACTCCTGCTGGCTCGGCTGTCTTGGTCGATGTTACGGACAGTTTGCAGGTTACTTTCGCCACTGTAGTAGTGGATGGAGAGACCTCTGTTTCGACATCCACGAGCGGGCCGGCGCCGCCGGCAGGATTTCAGATCATCCCGTCGAGCCCAAATCGCTACTACAATATTTCAACAACGGCTCCTCACAGTGGCACAATTGAAATTTGTATTTCTTACGACTCGTCAGAAATTGTCGGCGGCGACGAGTCGGGAGTTGCATTGTTTCACCACAACGGATCTGCCTGGGTGAACATCACAACCTCGCTCGACTTGCCAAACAACATTGTCTGCGGGCAAACGAGCACACTATCGCCATTCGTCGTCGCATACCCCAGTTACCTTTGTGGTGACGCCAACGGAAACGGGACTCGAAACATCTCAGATGCTGTCTATCTCATCAATTACATCTTTGCTGGCGGCCCGGCGCCGTCGCCGGTGATAGCCGGAGATGCTAATTGTAGCAATGCCGTTTCCATCTCTGACGTTGTATATCTCATTAACTACATCTTCTCTGGAGGAGCTGCGCCTTGCGCGGCGTGCCCATAGGCATCAGTCGAAAGAGATTCAATTCACAAGAGGAGATGAAAGTCTCCTCTTTTTTGTTACCATTGCCAAAAATCATTGACACAATTGTCGAGTTATCGTAGCTTGGCAGGCAATTGGGCTAAACTATTCAATAGGGGCGAGTCGTTGCGACGAACTTGCACAGTAATTGAGATTTCTATCAAAGGCTGGAGATCAACGAGAATCACGTTGGCTTGCCTTCTTCTTATCACCATCAATGTTGCTGTGGCTGCCAACGAGGTCTTTCTCGACTGTCCGGCAACGGTTCAACCAGGGACAAGCGACTCGATTGCAATGCGTGTATACATCACAAATGACATTGCGCTGAATGGTTTCACCATGGGGTATGTCTGTCCATCAAATGGGATTGAGTTCTCATCGGTGCAAGCTGGGCCCACCCTGTCCAATCCGTATCTGCCGGGTACCTTGACTTGGCGAGTATTTCCAACAACAAAACAGTTGGCAATAGGCTGGTGGAATTATCTTCCGCAGTTGCCAATACCCGCAAACTCTACAAGAATCCATCTTGTCACGATTTGGCTGCGCGCTACCCAAGTCTATGCGGGGGAGTGCGTGAATATCGATAGCTGTTATGTCACCGGAGGCTGCTTCTGGCAGTTCGTCTACCAGAATGGAATGGCGCGAGTATATCCCACTTTCAACGACTGCGACTTGTGTGAAATTGCCGCAAATCCCTTTACCTGTGGAGACGCCAACGGCTCGGGCCGGATAGACATCACTGATGCCGTTTGGATGGTCAACTACATATTCGGCGGGGGGCCAGCGCCGCTGGACACGGCCGCAGGCGACTTCAATTGCAGTGACCGTACTGACATTACAGACGTCGTCTACTTCGTAAACTACGTATTCGCCGGCGGAGCCCCGCCGTGCGCGGCTTGCCAATGATACTCATGTGATCTCGGTATGACCCTTGAGAAAATGAACCTTCTCATCTGGCGGTGCTTCCAGAAAACTTCACTGATAATCGAACAAATACTCCTGATTCCCGTCAATAGAATATAGTCGCAAGATTTCTTAGTCATCTGTCCTCGTCACCGCCAAAGTCGAACTCAAAACGAGGAGATGCTCATGGCACAATCAATTGCTAAATATGCGATTGCAGGCTGTTCTCTGTTGTTCGCATTGTTTTCGGCTCAATCCTTGGCAGTAATTCATCCGGCTGTCCCTTCGATGAGTCATTTGGCGGTTTCACCGGGCAGCGACAGGCTACACGACGTCAATCGAGACGCGTCCGACAGTGTCGTCACAGTCTCACTTGATGAAAACCTCGATTCATTCATCATCACTGTGATGGAGCAGAACCATATAGCCGGACTCTCGGCTTGTATCGTGCGGAATGGTAGTGTCGCGTGGTCAGGCGCATACGGTTTCGCAAATATTGCCGAGAACATTAGGGTCACGGATTCGACGCTTTTCATGCTGGCGTCTGTTTCCAAAACCGTGACCGGTCTAGCCCTAATGCAGCTCTGGGAGAACGGCCGCTTTGAACTTGATGATAATATCAACAACTACATGCCGATCCAAATTGTCAATCCGCATCATCCGCAGTCGCCTATCACGTTCCGCATGTTGCTGAGTCACACCTCGAGCCTTGAAGACAACTATGGAGTGATGTTTTCTACTTACGTATATGGCGATACGCCGATCCCTCTTGACGAGTACGTCGCTTCTTATTTCGTGCCGGGCGGAGAGTATTATGACTCGGAAAGCAATTTCTACAGTTGGCCTCCCGGTAGCACCTGGGCGTACTGTAATCACGGATTCGTCCTGATCGGGTATTTGGTTCAGGTAATCTCCGGCATACCCTTCGATCAATACTGCCGTGACTCTATCTTCTCGCCTCTTGGTATGACGAACTCCTCCTGGTTCTTGGCTGGCCTCGACACAAGTCTGGTTGCCATGCCCTATCACTGGAACGGCAGCACGAATCAGCCATTGGGACAGTTCGGCTACGCTGATTATCCGGCTGGAACACTCCGTTCCAGCCCAAGGCAACTGGCACGCCATCTTCTTGCTCATCTCCAACATGGTGTTGTGGACACCACGCAAATCGTCGAATCTGCGACGATCGACACGATCACCACAGAACATTATCCAGGGGTCGCCGGCAGCCAAGGCCTGACGTGGTTTCACAGAAATTTCGGTGGCCAATGGGTCTGGGAACACAGCGGCGGTGATCAAGGTGTGTGTACGCGGGCCGGATTCTGCCCAGCCAAACAGACCGGAATTGTCGTTCTAACCAACAGCGAGGCCCAGAGTGCAGTCGCAAACATTGTTTCGCGGCTCTGGCTCGAGGCAAACAGTCCCGGCGATATTGACACGGATGGAATCGGCGACTCCGTTGACAACTGCCTGGCTCGATACAATCCCGATCAGCTGGATTCGGACGATGACGCAATCGGCGATGCCTGCGATAACTGTCCCTTTCTCTACAACCTTGATCAGGGAGATGAAAACAGCGACGGCGTGGGCGATCGATGTGATGGCAATCTTCATATCGTTGGCGGCCACCTGCCCGATGCTCAATTGAATGTGCCTTACTCTTATCGTCTTGAAGCATTTGGAGGAACGGAACCGTACCGCTGGAACCTGTTTGGCGGTGATCTTCCACTTGGTTGCGCATTTGCTGGAGATACGGTCGGAATGATATTCGGGACCCCGACCTACGAATCTACGTACTACTTCACCATCACATGCCGAGACTCGGGCGAACCGGCCCGTAGCGACACGATGAATTTTGCACTGACAGTAACCACACGTCAACGCGCCTGTGGTGATGCCAACGGCAGTGGGCTCGTCAACATTTCTGACGTAGTTTTCTTGATCAACTACGTATTTACCGGTGGCCCGCTGCCCGATCCGATTGTCGTCGGCGATGTCAACTGCAACAGTATTGTAAATATCTCTGATGCCGTGTACCTGATCAACTACATCTTCGCCGACGACCTTGAGCCCTGCGCGGCGTGCCAGTAGTTGTCAGCAGGGCCCTGAGCAGTCTTGAGACAAAAGACATACGTCTCCCCCTATAGGTGCGCAAAATTCAGTTCGCCAAAACGTGCCGCATATCGTTAATTAACGCATGATCGAATCCACAAACGTGCAACCGGACCAATCGCGGAAGAGTCGTTTCACGACGTTGCTAATCATTCTCGTGATCTTTACGATTCCCGCCGTGATCTCGGCGCTATTGATTCACTCACGATACCTGCAGCTTGGTCGTGAGACGGTCCTTTGGAAGTGGTTGGTCGATTTCGCGCTCGGTTGGTACATTTGGGCGGCGCTGACACCTATGGTGATTTGGCTTGGCCACAAGATTCGAATTGAACGCACTGCCTGGGCGAAGTCGCTCTCCCTGCACTTCCTGATCGCACTGGTTCTTTCGATCTTTCAGATTTCACTCGCCGTGATTTTCTCAATTCTCGTCTACTCAGAGCCAATGACCGTAGATTACATAATCAGTCAGCTCGTCCCAACTGTGTTTGGACGGCTCCTATCGCAGATGATTGTTTACTTCGTGATTCTGGGAATCAGCTATGCGATTGAGTATCAAAAACAATCGAGCGAACGGGCAGTGCGAGCCACGCGCCTTGAGGGCGAATTGAGCAAAGCCCGCTTGGATGCACTGCAACAACAACTCCAGCCGCATTTTCTGTTTAACACTCTGAACTCCATTTCCGTCCTGATGCAGAAGGGCGAAATTACAGTTGCCAACAGTGTGCTGAACGACCTGAGTGATCTGTTGCGGCAGGTGCTGCGCAAAGAGAATATTCAGCTTGTCACATTGGCGGAAGAACTCGAATTTGTGCGCCGATACGCTGCAATTGAACAAGTGCGCTACGGTGACCGGCTGCGAGTCCAATTTGACGTGCCAGACACATTGTTGAACACTGTCGTGCCGAGTTTCATCCTGCAGCTGCTCGTCGAAAACGCAATAAGGCACGGTGTTGCCAAGAAAGCCGATGCGGGCAAGGTCGATGTTAAAGCGCGCATCGTGGATAGTCGCCTAAGACTGACGGTGGTAGATGATGGCGTCGGCATTGAGAGTTCCGCGTTCAATGAGGGCGTTGGCATCAGCAACGCGCGCAGCCGCCTCCAATATCTATATGGCGAGGCGCACACCTTTCAAATTCGCAACAACGAGACCGCCGGTGTGACGGCGCTGCTGGAAATTCCAGTGACTGAAGAAGGACGCTCAAAATAGCCCGCCACGGGAATTCGATATGACCAAGATCCGGACAATCATCATCGATGACGAGCCACTGGCGCGGGAAGGCATCCGGATGTTGCTGACTTCGGACAGCCATTTTGAGATCGTTGGCGAGTGCACGAACGGCAAAGAGGCGATAACCGCCATCAAAAAGAATAAGCCTGACCTGATTTTTCTCGATGTGCAAATGCCGGAGATCAACGGACTCGGAGTATTGAGGGCGCTTCCTGCCAATCAACTGCCGTTAGTCGTCTTTGTCACGGCCTTTGACAAGTTCGCAATCGACGCCTTTGACGCGCACGCCCTCGACTATGTGCTCAAGCCTGTGAATCCGGTTCGCTTTGCCAAGACTCTGGCACGAATCCGTAAGAGATTTTCCGAACAGGAAGTTTCTCAGATTTCACAGAAGCTGGTTGATCTGTTGCATTCCGGCAAAAGGGACTCTATTGGAGCAACTGCCGACACCGCGTACCTCAACCGCTTCTCGATCAAAACAGGTGACACGATTCATTTCGTCGATGTTGTCGATGTCGATTGGCTGGAGGCAGAGGACTACTACGTAAAGCTTCATGTCGCCAAGCATTCGCATCTGATCCGCGAAACACTGTCCAATCTCGAGAAGCAGCTCGATCCCGCTGCATTCATTCGGATCCACCGATCGACGATCGTGAATGCATCCCGCATCAAAGAACTCAAGCAACATTTCCGAGGTGAGTACTTTGTCATTCTCAAAGATGGCACCAAGCTGAAACTGAGCCGTTCCTACCGCAACTCAGTTGCTCGCATCCTCACCGGCCGCTGAATTAGGTCGGCACTTCGCCGCAAGAATCACTCGCTCTACTGCATCCATCGCTCAATTCACGGCATTGGCATAACATTCTTACTGCCGCAACACTACCATATGCGCAGGGCTGATCCGACAAGAGCTCGCAATTTGTTAGCCAGGTGCAATCGATGTCGAAACAAGAGAGGATTGTTATGAACGCCATGATTATCGTGAAACGTACTCTGAAGTTGGCCGCCAGTGCGGGGGCACTAATTCTAATTGCCGCAACCACGTCCTTCGCTGCTTTTACTCCAGTGTTGACGGGTCCCGTTGTTTCTGACGGCGGTGACTCGCGAAGCGCTAACTTCGTGGATTACGACAATGACGGCGACCTTGATTTGCTGATTACAAACGGCCCCCAGCTCGGCGAGCCCAATTTCCTGTATCGCAATGACGGCACCGGTACGTTCGTCAAAGTGACGGGAGATCCGTTCACAACCAACGCATCGGCCTACGACGGCGCCACGTTCGGCGACTACGATAATGACGACAACGAAGATTGCTTCATCGCTACCTGGTGGAATAAGGTCAACTATCTGTATCACAACAATGGCGACACGACATGGACGAGAATCACAACCGGTCCTGTTGTGACGGGCGGCACGTACTCCGAAACTGGAGCGTGGGCAGACTACGACAACGACGGCTTCCTTGATCTCTATGTCTGCAACAGCTCGACACCGCTCGCCAATCTGTTGTTCCACAACAATGGCGACGGCACATTCACAAAGATCACGACCGGCGCCCAGTCCACCGACCTCTTTAAGTCCCGCATCGGTGCCTGGGGCGACTATGACAATGACGGCGATCTCGACATCTATGTCGCCAATGAAACGAATTCGCCGCCTCAGCCGAATAATCTGTACCGTAACGAAGGCGACGGCTCATTCACTAAAATTACGACCGGACTCTTGGTAAATGAAATTGATGAATCGTTCGGAGCCAGTTGGGGCGACTACGACAACGACAATGATCTTGATCTGTTCGTTGCGAACCATGCCGGGCAAAATGCCAAGCTCTACCAGAACAACGGCGACGGTACTTTCACCAAGATTACGACAGGCATCGTCGTCAATAATCCCGGCTACAGTGTCGGCAGCACGTTTGTCGATATCGACAACGATGGCGATCTGGATCTTTACGTCTGCAATGCCTTCGCGCCCACAGCCACAAGAAATTTCCTTTACTACAATGACGGCAGCGGAAATTTCACTCAGGACATAACCGATCCGGCAGGATCCGATCTGGGCTGGACTTATGGCTGTGCCTTCGGCGATATCGACAAGGATGGCGACCTCGATCTTGCCCTCGCCAAGTGTTTCGGCACCAACGAAAACGAAGCGCTCTACCTGAACGGCGGCAATTCCAATAGTTTCCTGGCCCTCGAATTTGTCGGCTCACGCAGCAACCGCTCCGGGATCGGTGTGCGCGTCCGCGTCAAGGCGACGATCGGCGGCACACCGCGCTGGCAAATGCGCGAGGTCTCGAGCCAGGAGGGCTATTGTGTGCAAAACGGCGAAGATGCTTGGTTTGGATTGGGTGACGCCGCGATCGTTGATTCGATTGTATCTACCTGGCCCTCAGGCGTCACCCGCATCCTGACAAGCGTAGCAGTCGATCAGTTCCTGACTATCGAGGAGTGCGAATCAACCGATTCTGACGCCGACGCCGTCGGTGACAACTGCGACAATTGCCCGGCAGTCGCGAATGTATCACAACTTGATTCAGACGGCGACGGCATTGGCGACGCTTGCGATGCTTGTGCAAATGATCCCCTCAACGATGTAGACAGCGACGGCATCTGCGGAAATCTCGATAACTGCCCGACAATGGCAAACAGCAATCAGCTGGATGCCGACAACGACAATGTCGGTAATCTCTGCGACAACTGTCCCAACAATGCTAACCCGGGACAAGAGGATGCAGACGATGACGGTATCGGCGATGTCTGTGAGTATGTCTGCGGTGATGCCAACGGCAACGGAGCCATCTCTATTTCAGATGTTGTGTACCTGCTGAACTATATCTTCAGCGGCGGCCCAGCCCCGAATCCCGTGATTGCCGGCGATGCCAATTGCAGCGGATTAGTCACGATTTCCGACGCCGTCTATCTGATCAACTATATCTTCTCAGGCGGTGCAGCGCCGTGCGCAAGTTGCCCGTAGATCGCAGCTTCTTCACTCAAATCTCTCTTCAAGAGGAGGCGCAAGCCTCCTTTTTTGTTTGCCTGCCAACATCAATAGTGCAAATTAATCGTCAGCCAAGTCCACTATTATGGAAGCATCACCAAAGCATTCCAGACAAGGAGAGGCAATGTTTCGTGTAATTCAATTGAGCCTGTTGGTTGTCGCGATTGGGCTGAGTACTGCAGTCGCTCAATCGAAGAAGCCGAAAGACGATTATAGTATGCGCCCGACGACAGCATTTACAGAAAACGCGGGGCAGTGGGACAGTCGCGTCTTATTCAAGGCAAACTGCAGGGGGATGGTGGTCTGGCTAACAACGCAAGGCACCTACTATCAATTCCAGAGGTCCAAGAACCTCCGTCGGCATGACAAGGTGAACCGTTACGAGAATCAATTCTTTCCAGGCGACGAGACTAATCGCGAGGTCTATGAACAAATGTCAATCAGGACGATCATCGAAGGCGGCGATGCATCCGCAGTTGCCAGGGGCGAGGTTGAATTGAGCTTCAAATCCAATTATTTTATCGGCAATGATCCTACGAAGTGGCGCACCAATGTTGCCAACTATGCGTCGGTTGTCGTGCCAGATATCTACCCGGGAATCGACCTGAAGTACTACAGCACAGATGACGGCAGACTTGAGTACGACTTTCTCGTATCGCCCGCTGCAGACTATCGACAGATTCGAATTAGTTTCCACGGCGCCAATTCGGTCGAAATTGACGAATCCAGTGATTTGCGAATCGGTACAGATTGGAATTCGATTACCGAGCAACATCCGAAGATTTATCAGGAAATAGCGGGGAAGCGGAGACAGATTTCGGGTCAGTTTCGCTTGTCGCCCGGCGGCATTGTCTCTTTTGAGCTGGATGATGACTACGATAGCTCATTGCCGGTCATAATTGATCCGACAATTGTCTACAGCACTCTCCTCGGAGGTTCATTCTATGACGGTGGATTTGGGATCGCCGTAGACAATGCGGGTTCAGCATATGTTGTCGGGTGAACCAGCTCTACTGATTTTCCGAGCGATGATTCCGTATTCGCAGCGCCCGGAAATAGGGATACCTTTGTCGCCAAACTCGCGATAGACGGAAGTTCGCTGGTATACAGCACCGTGATCGGCGGAAGCGATTATGATATCTGTCATTCAATTGTTGTTGATAGTGCAGGTTGTGCTTACGTGTGTGGAGAAACGATATCCCCCGATTTTCCGCTCAAGAATAGCTTCCAATCCGGTCTCAGGGGTTTTGACGGCGTATTCTTCAAGCTTGGTTCGAACGGGGACTCTCTCGTCTTTAGTAGCTATATGGGAGGTACTGACCAAGACATCCTCGAGGATGTCGCAATCGATCCATTGGGTCAGGTCTATCTAATAGGGCGTACGATATCGACAGATATTCCCCTGTTGAATCCGTACCAGTCGGCGATTTCCGGTGTGAATAATATTGAACCGTTTGTCATGAAGCTGGCGGCAACTGGAAACGAGCTGATATTTGGTACGTACTTTGGCGGCAGCGATGATGAGTGGCGTGGATCGATTGCCGTTGATGCACAAGGGCAAGCTGTGGTTGCGGGCGGAACGGAATCAGCGGATTTTCCAACCAAGAATCCTATCCAACTCTATACTCGAGTCGTCGACTCATATGTAGCAAAGTTTGGCCGAAACGGCGACTCGCTAATCTTCTCGACATTCATCGGTGGCTATCGAGGGGATGACATGGCTTACGATCTGGCGGTTGACAGCGCCGGCTGTAGCTACATTGCTGGTATGACCGGCTCAGCGGATTTTCCGCAGAAGAATCCATTTCAACAATACTACAACGGCGAAAACGCCTTTATCAGCAAAATAAGCGCTAACGGCGATTCGCTTGTCTACAGTACTTTTCTCGGTGGCACTGGCAGTGACGAGGCATTCGGTATCGCCTTAGTCGGCGACAGAGCGGTAGTGACTGGCCGGACCGCATCCGCGAATTTTCCAATGAAGGAGCCTTATCAATTCAACAAGCCGTATCAGGTGTTTGTGACCGAATTGAGCTCGGCCGGGAATTCCCTGGAATTCAGCACGGGGATCGGGGGTCGTTTCGAAGAACAAGGGCTTGGCGTAGCTGCGGACCACCAAGGTCAGATC
The DNA here is from genome assembly GCA_964552775.1 of uncultured Ignavibacteria bacterium. Taxonomy (GTDB): domain Bacteria; phylum Zixibacteria; class MSB-5A5; order CAIYYT01; family CAIYYT01; genus JADJGC01. Next base: position 59,722 of record CAZKIH010000010.1, read on the forward strand.
TATATCACGGGCCACACAAGTTCAACAGACTTTCCTGCCATCGGTCCGATTCAGGAGTTTGCAGGCGAGTATGACGCCTTTGTGACGAAGTTAAGAGCGGGGTTCCTCTGTGGCGATGTCGATGCCAGTCAAGCGATCGCCATCAGTGACATCATTTATATAATCGACTATATCTTCTCTGGCGGACGGCAACCCAACCCAATTGTCTCCTCAGATGTCAATTGTAACGGCTTCATCAATATTTCCGACGCCGTCTATCTGATCAACTATATCTTCTCCGGGGGTGCAGCGCCATGCGCGAGCTGTCCGTAGACTCTCTGTAGCCCGAGTTACAATTGCAGGAGGCGGTTGAATAGCCGCCTCCTGCTCACCCGCCTAACTTCAGTTCCTGCTTGACAATCCGCAGTACGTAGAGTATCTTCACCATATAAGAACTGCAACCGTGTGGGGGAACGTGCCGGGCTCGCTACTCATTCGCGTTGATTCCATCCGCAAAACTGACGCCTTTATTCCTGCCCCCACCAATTTCATCAATCATAGTCTGCCGGTGGACCGGCTTCGTGCGAGTCATAGAAAGGATTTCTAATGAACACCGCGACGAAAACTTGGTTTGCTCGCATATCGACCAAGCTGTTATTGGTCATTTGCGGACTGATTCTTTGTGGTGCCGGAACGGCTGCAGTGGCGGCCATCAACAGTGCATTGCTGGATGCGACTCCACCTGAGTTCCGCTATCCGTATCACACATCACCGAATCAAATCAGGGACGAGGTCATCATTTTGACTAACACCGGTGATGTTGCTGCCGCGTGGTCAGTGAGCACTGAAGATGGCTTCATCACGTTTCCAAGTGCGACCAGCGGAGTGTGCGGAGTGGATTTGCCCAATACCAGCGAATTGGCAGTCCGTTTTACTGGTCCGGCAACAGACGGATTTTACAAGGGGACTATTGAGGTCACTTACCTACCCATCGAGAAAGCGCAGCCGGTTACTCTTTTCATTCCGGTCGACTTGTACAACTTCACAAACTTCTATCTGCCGAGAGATGTCGCGATCCGCACAAACCTGGTCAGAATGAATGTGAACCAGGCATCCGAAATCGCGAATGCAGATTCCGGCAGTAGCTTTAGCTTCTTCGCGGAGGGATCCAACTACATCCGTGACGGTTATTTGATCCTCGGCAACGGCGCCGAGAATCTGAGCTACTCAACCTTCGGTGGCGGCGGTTCGACCGGTGCTCCGACGCTGAGTAATCCGTATGGATATCTCTATGCAGCCTCCGACAGTGTCATTTATGCTGCCGATTCGACCGGTATAAACGGAACCAGACACGCCTCCGGCAAGGGTTACAACCGTGATTCGACACTCGCGTTTACCTGTGACTATTTCGCTCCGAAGCATCCGGACTCTGCCAATTTCATGGTACTTCGCTACTCGATCTACAAAGGCCCGAACGATCCGAACGGTACGGTCAACAATCTCACTGTCGCATACTATGTCGATGCCGATGTTCCTTCTGACATCACCCTGGAAAACGTCGCCGGATTTGACACAACGAGGTCACCGAACGCGACTAGACGTAACATAATTTACCAACGCGGCACTCTTGCCTCCAGTCTGAATAATAATCAGAATCGCTTTTTGGCGGTGGGCGGCAGAGTCCACCAGGGCTATCCGCCGATTGGGGGTTTCGTTGTTCCCAATTCAGCCTATATCTATCCTCAATCAGGCTGGGAGAATGATTCGCTCTGGAATCGTATGCAATTGCTTGACGCACCCGTAGGTATATCCGGCGGTGATTACGAAATTGTCCCAGCAAACCTTGATCCAGATGGGACTCCAGCGGATTTGAGCATGGTCGTTGTGTATCAGCGCGGCGCGACGGTCAGAGGTGACACAACAGGCACTGGTCCCGACACCCTGAAGATTGCCGTGACTGTTGCCGGAACTAATAGTACCGGTTCGCTGAATGCGCTCAAAGGCGTGATGGATCGGGTCTACAAGTATATGCGCCTGAACAAGATCATTTACTGCAAGTGCGGTGATGCGGACGGTAATGGAGTGCTTAACATCACTGATCCGGTTAGGCTCATCAACTTCATATTCACGAATCGGACGGTGCCCAATCCCCTCTGCCGAGGAGACGCGGACGGCAACGGAGCAATCAATATTTCGGACCCGGTGAGGATCATAGGATATATGTTCGCGGGCGCGGCTTTACCGGCTGGATGCTGAGTGATTACGGATAGTTGTTCCTCTGGGAGGCTACGACAGAGGGCGCCGAATTGGTGTCGGCGCGTGAAAATACGCTTCCCTTGACAACATTGGTGCATGATTGCTATATTGAACCTGTGCTTTGCAATCCACGCAAAGGCGGAGGTTTCAATGTTTTGAAGAGACTTACAGTCCTTGCCCAGTTGGCGTTGGTCGCCTTGATCCTGATTTTGACGGCGCCGCTTTCGCATGCAGCGCCAACGAATTCAACGGACCCTATCATCCGCGAGATTCTGCGACAGCACCTTACCAATTCAACTAAAGCAGGGATGCCGGGAGTATCATGGCTGGCTATTGATATCGTGGCCGCCAAAGCTCTGGCAACTGGGCCGGAAAGTGACATCAACTTAGCTGCGCATAAAAATGTAGTCAGGCGCGATCCCCAAGCGTCGCTGCTTTACTCGGACACAAGCTACTACTGGAGTATTGATCATTGGGAGCCCGAGATGCGCACGACCTACACCGACACGGGCGATAAGAGGAATACCGCACTTTACGAAAGTTGGGATGGTGATTCCTGGGTGAACACTATGATGTTCACTTACAGCTACGACATCAATGGCCTTTTATCAACATTCTTGTATCAGTCTTGGATCGCAGACACCTGGCTCGATCAATTTCGCTACACGTACAACCATAGCGGCGGCCTCGTTACTTCTTCATTGACCGAGCAATGGAATGGCTCGGCATGGGCAAATCTCAGCCAGTCGATCATAACCTACGACGCAAACTCGAGAATCGAGACATCGACCTCGCAAAGCTGGGTGGGGGCGTCTTGGCTCGATGTCAATAGAACTATCTACACCTACGACGGCAATGGTGACCTAACCGTAACCCTAATTCAGATATGGACGGGCTTCGAGTGGATAAATCTAAACCAGAATATTTCAACGTATGACGGAAATCACCGCACAACATCCTCAACCAGCCAGACTTGGAACTTCGCGCTTGAGATTTGGGAAAATGAAAGCAGGAGTGAGTACGCCTATGACGGATCAGGCAACCAAATACTTAATCTGTACTTAGCCTGGGCAGGTGCTGACTGGATGGTCACAGATGTTGATACGCTGAAGTACAATGGCAGTAATCAGAACATCCAGACTATCCACTTGAATTTTCAAAGCGGTAAGTTGAGCCGAGATGACTACGGTTATGATGCTGAGGGAAATCTTGTGCTCGACGTCTATTCTGAATGGTCGGGGACAGAATGGATGAATGTCAGCCGTTACGTGTGGGTTTATACTCCGTCAATTGCCTTCCTGTGCGGCGACGCCAATTCCTCCGGCCAGGTCAACATCACAGATGCGGTCTTCCTGGTCAATTATATCTTCGCTGGAGGTCCACCGCCGATTCCACTTCTTGCCGGCGATCCCAATTGTAGCGGCGTGGTGAACATCACTGACGCTGTCTTCCTGGTCAACTACATCTTCGCCGGTGGAGCGGCGCCGTGCGCAGCGTGTCCGTAGTACATCAGCATCTTCGAATTGCTTGATGAAGTGAGCCGCGAACGGAAAATGAAGTCTACCTGCCAAAAAGAGATTTCTCCAACTCGCACAAATTGATTATTGTACTGCCTTAGATATTTATTCAAATAGGAACGCCGATGGCAGAAGAGATTAATAAGAACTACGATTCATTCGATATCAGTATTTTCGAGGTCGTTTTCCCCTCGATGGTAAACCAGTTCGGGACCCTCTTCGGCGGAATCGCGCTGCAGTGGATGGACCGGGCAGCTTGGATCTGTTCAACTCGTTTTGCGCGCAAGACGATGGTGACGATCGCTTCTGACCGCGTCGTCTTCAAGAAAGCAGTACGACAGGGTAGCATGGTCGAGCTTAAGGGCATGGTCAAGCGCATCGGTAATACCTCAGTGACGATTCAGGTCGAGTTGTACTCTGAGAGTCCGCTGACTGGTAAACGCGAGTTGGCGACGCACGGGGAGTTCGTTATGGTCGCCCTGGATGCCGACGGGCACCCGACGCCACTCAAGGAATCGGTTGGCAATTAACAGGTTACGGCAAGCGATGAGAGATTTCACTTGCTCAGGCGATCTGAATCGATATATTATTAAGCTTGCCGACAGCCGGGGCGTCGGCTGACACGAAAACGAATAATGAAGTTTGAGGAGATATAGTCATGGCAAAGAAGAAAGGTGATGCGCGTACGATGGTCACCATCGAGTGTACCGAAGCCCGTAAAGAGGGCGGCACTCCGTCGCGCTATACCACTTTCAAGAACAAGCGTAATACCCCGGATCGTCTGGAACTTAAGAAGTACAATCCGAATTTGCGTCGTCACACGATTCACAAAGAGACGCGTTAACCAAAATACGCTGGCAATTTGAAAGCGGCACGTGAAGTTTCACGCGCCGCTTTTTTTGTTCGGCGGGAATTAGTCGTTGCGGCGCCCGACGCACGCAGTAATCTTGTGTCAGATTAGCCATGGCAATACTCACTCTGCACAACATCAAAGAATTTCTTGGCCTCAAGCGTTCGATGGTGGCACTGCTCGGCATGGTCATTCTTGTCGGCATGGGCGAGAAGATGGCCGAGCGCTTCCTCCCGATCTACGTGATCGCGTTAGGCGGCAGCGTAATCTATGTCGGATTACTAAACGGGCTCGACAATCTACTTTCGGCGCTCTACTCCTTCCCAGGCGGTTATGTTGCCGATCGCTATGGCACCAAACGCGCCCTGTTGATTTTCGATCTCATCGCTATGGCAGGATTCTCGATCGTAATACTCGTTCCTTCAGTCTGGGCGGTCATTGTTGGATCGTTTTTCTTTCTCTCCTGGACAGCAATCTCTCTTCCCGCGACCATGAGTCTAGTAGCCAAGGTACTTCCCAAGAACAAACGGGCGATGGGTGTTTCAATGCACTCGCTGATTCGAAGAGTGCCCATGGCATTAGGCCCGTTGGCCGGAGGATTCTTTATTTCGACGTGGGGTGAGATTGCCGGTGTCAGGCTCGCGTTCGTCGCGGCCCTGATAATGGCGGCCATCGCTGCAGTGCTTCAACAGGTGTTGATTTCTGAAGAAGAGGGCAGCAAGAATGCAAGTCTCGGCAAGGCCCTGGACAAGAATCCGCTGCGGCTTTTCCGGCAATTTCGTCCGGAACTCAAGCGATTACTCGTTTCCGACATTCTCATCCGCTTCTGCGAACAAATTCCATACGCCTTTGTGGTACTATGGTGCATGAAGGAAATTGCCTCTCCGGTTACCGCGATTCAGTTCGGGGTGTTGACAACCGTTGAGATGGCGACGGCGATGTTGGTTTATATCCCGGTGGCTTACTTTTCAGACAGGGCCGAGAAAAAGCCGTTCGTAGTGACGACATTTGTGTTCTTCACGCTTTTTCCTTTGGTATTACTGGTGAGTCGGACTTTCTGGGTTTTGGTTGGTGCCTTCATATTGCGCGGTCTGAAGGAATTTGGCGAACCGACGCGCAAGGCAATGATTATCGATCTTGCCGTATCTGGTCAGGAGGCGGCAACCTTTGGAACCTATTATCTCATGCGCGACTCTGTCGTAGCCATTGCTGCTTTCGGTGGATCGTTACTCTGGATGATCAGTCCGGCGACGAACTTCATTGCGGCGTTTGCCTTTGGTGTCATTGGCACGGTTTGGTTTGCCATTTCAGGGCGGGAATAGTCGAATGCGAGTGACTACCCTTCCAAGGCGCAGTCGGTAATTTATCATTGACAAAGTTCACCAGATTTAGTAATCGTTATTTAGGATATTCTCATCAACGAACTCTCAACCCCAATCCACATCAACGAGGTACTAAATGAAGAAAATGACATTTCTCATGATGGTTGTGCTGCTCGTTGGGGGTATGGCGCTGACGAGCGGGCAGGATGCCAGATCCAAATCCGTGCCGACAACTGCGACACCGACCAAACTTACTGACGCGGGGGTTGACTCGCTGCTCATTGCGGCGACGGCACAGGCAATTGCGCAATTTTCCTCTCAACTGCAGACCTCACTCAAGATCGCGCTCGATGATGGTGGACCGCTAAACGCCATCAACGTCTGCAACGTAGTGGCACCGGACATTCAGATCGCGCACGTTCGAGACGGCTGGTTTATTGAGCGGGTGAGCGCAAAACCGCGGAATCATAACAACCAAGCTGATTCTGCACAACTCGCGATTCTGGCGAGTTTTGAGGATGGCGCGATGACTCCGCATCACGTCATTCAGTGGAATGACCCGAAGAAACGCGAGAAATTCCGTTTCTACAGTCCGATTCGAATGCAGGAAGCTTGTCTAAGTTGCCATGGCGACGTCGCGGGCTTTGTGCCGGGCCTGAGTGATCAGATCAAGCAACTCTATCCGCGGGACAAAGCAGTAGGCTACAAAGTTGGTGATCTGCGCGGGATGTTCGCGATTGAGGTCCTTTGGCCGGAGGGCAGAGCCTATGCTGAGAAACTGGCAGGGGGCGCAAAGCGCGAATCGAAGTAGGAAGGAATTCAACTCGCTAATTGTGAAGATTTCGAATGCGGAGCTTCGACACGAAGCTCCGCATTCATTTTCTTGAGCAGATGTTACTTGCCGCCGGAAGTGGTCTTGGAAGTCGCTTGCTGCATCACTGACATCTCTGCCGACTTGGAGTACGCTACCGGAATCGTATAGCGTGTGCCGTCCAGATCGTCGACAACGAATGTGAAAGACTTCTTGAACTGATCCTCAGTAATAGATGAACTGAGCTTCACCTTTATCTCTTTTTCCTTGCCCGGCTTAATCTCAGCCTCTGGGAGGTTGACCGAGAGATACCCAAGCGGACAACTCACCAAATGCATCTTGAGCGCATTGGCCGAAACATTCTTGACGATCAGTTTGGCTTCCTTAGAGCCTGACTGCCCATCGAATGTAATCTCACCGGCTGAGAGAGTCAGAGGCGTGAGCGAATCCGGATCAGCGAATTGCTTTGCCTTGAAGGACAATTGAAAGCTCGCTCTGTCGTTATCATTAGAGCTTACCGTAGCGCTCTTAGATACCGTTCCGTTTGCACCCTTGCTGGAAGTGAACACCAGCTCGACCTCTGTGCTATCGCCGGCGGCGACAACTTCCTTTTTGAGCGGGGCCTTTGTGCATCCACAACCGGGTTGGACTTTGAGAATCTTCAGCGAATCGGTACCGCGGCTGTGGAGTACATATGAGTGGCTCACGACGCTGCCGGAGTGGATATAGCCGAAATCAAATGACGTGTCGTCGATGAAGAGCTTGGCTCCCGATTTGCCGGCCTCTTGGGCTTGCGATACGCAAGCCAGACCAACCACGATTAGTAATGTGGAAATGGTGTTCTTGAGCATTTCTGTCTCCTTGTTGTGAAATTGACTATATGTAATTACTGAGTTTCAAGCATTAGGTCAGGAGCTCTGCCTGCTTTCAGATCATGGCTCAGCCGCTGTGCGAGTAGCTCAGGACAGCAGTTTTCTCGTGGCAAGTCCGAGAAGACTCATCGATTCATTGCGAAACACCGGAGCGATATTATCGATACGACAGCAGCCAAGGTCAATAATCGCCCGCACCATCAACTGGACATCTCTTTCGGTCCTCAGGTCAAAGATCGTCAGGCGGCAGGTCTCCGAGCATTCACCGACCGTAAAGTGAATCTGATTCATCCCGAGCGAATCGAGAAGATTTGTGGCTTGAGCCTGCTCCATGCCGAGCGCTCCAAGCAGAGACGTGATTTTCGGGTTGTCCATAGCGATGTTTCGCTCCACGCCGTCAATGGCAATCTGGTACCCGACTTTTTGCTTAATATCGAGGGGCACCAAAGCTATGATCCCGCACACTGCGAGGATCAAGGCGACGGCTATTCTGGGTTTGCTGTTTGGCACTAATGCCGCCAAAAGTCGCCTGGGTGCACTTCTTCTTGATGCAGACTCAGCGCTCGTCTTCTGGCCAACTGCCTCCACGCGTTCTCTGAGTGCCGCAATAGATAACTCGGTTGACACCTGCGACAGTCGGAGAACTTCAAGGTCTGCTTCCAGAGCTTCTTCCGCGCGGACAAGACTTGAGCACGAAAGACAGCTGTTCAAGTGGTCGACCAATTCGACATCCTGGCTGTATTCTTCGGAGCGCCAATTGGAGGCGTCTAGTCGTTTTCTGGCTTGATGACACTGCATAGTCTCTCGCTTCTTTCATCCCGTTTGCGATTGGCCGAGTTGCTGTATTTGCTGCTCAATCGTTGGCGCATCTTGTCTCGCGCCCTCGAAAGGCGCATTTTGACGAATCCTTCAGTCTTGCCGGTCAAGCTGGCGATCTCTGAAATCTTCCATCCGTCAAGCTCAGCCAGCGTAACCAAGATCCGATCGTCTGCATTTATTGCCTTGAAGGCATATTCCAGTCGCCGCTTGGCGTCGTACTGAGCTGAAGGGTCACTTCCCGGTTCAACGCTTTCGCCTTCGATTGGCCCCGAGGTAGTTCGTTTCCACCAAGGGTCTCTCGAACGACCCTTGTAGGAATTGTTGATAATCTGATAGAACCATGGTCTGAACGATTCGAGGCTCCTGATCTCTCTGAACCCTCGGAACGCTTTCATCACGGCGTCTTGATAAAGATCATCACCTTCGTCCGGATTGAGCGTCAATCGAATACAATAGGCTCTGGCTCGCTGGTGTTCTCGCTCGACCAGATCCCAAAATGGACTGTCGTTTCTAATCACGTATTAATGAGATGAATTTGAGGTCTAAAAGGTAACGAAAAAGATTTGGAATTATTACCATTGAAGAGTAATTCCGTCAAAATTGGCCGTCTTTACGTCAGATTGTTGCAAGCATTTAGGCGCGGCACCAGCACTGATAGTGCGGATGTGGGAAGAACGAATTGTATCAAGAAATCAATAGCGGTGCAGGGATTTGAACCCCGGACACGCGGATTATGATTCCGCTGCTCTAACCAACTGAGCTACACCGCCATTAACGTTCAAACAGTGGTCAAAGAATTTATGCCTTCCACCCCAATTGTCAAGAGCTAACAACTCATTTTCATTGCCCGCGTCACGAACTTTGGGTATCATTGTTATTCACTGAATTTCACGGAGTGAATTGACAATGATTGTAACTACCACGCCAAATATCGAGGGCAAGCCGATTCGCGAGTACTTGGGAATCGTTGCGGGGGAGGCGGTCATGGGAGCTAACATCGTCAAAGACTTGTTCGCAACCGTAACCGACATTGTCGGCGGCCGATCTGGAACATACGAGAATGAACTAATAAAGGCGCGTCATATCGCGTTAACTGAGATGCAGCAAGAAGCTGAGCGATTAGGCGGTTCTGCCGTAGTTGGCGTCGATATCGATTACGAAGTCGTCCGAACCGGAATGCTGCTGGTGACTGCTTCGGGGACTGCGGTTAGAATCTGACCCAATCAGGCAACACAGATAGTGCAGGCACGTGCAGATAATTTGCGCGGTTTGGTCTGATGAGGGTTTTTGGTACGCGCCAATGGAAACACTTAGGCCTCGCAACTTGTTATAACTATTGGAAATACGCCGCACCGTGGATATTATCCGCCGTAATTGGTTTCGGGCACACTGTTCGCTGAAAGTATGATTGCATGAATACATTGATTCTCCCTCGTCAATTCTCGATCGCTTTTGCCCTCATCACTCTGTTGCTTGCCAACGCCATTTCTGCTTCAAATCTTTCAGAACAGTTAAGAACGACACTGAGAAGCGGCGCGCCGGAGGATGAGATTTCGGTGCTGATTTTTATGGCTGACCAGCTTGATGTCAATCGTGTTCAGCAGGCAAGAAAACTGAGTACTTTTTCTCGTCAGGCATCACACCAGGTGTTAGTAGAAGAATTGAGATCCTTTGCCGCTGACAAGCAGACGAGCCTCAAGTCAGTCCTCGAAGAAGCGCAATCGCGCGGGGAAGTTGAGTCATACGAATCGTATTGGATAAGCAATGCCTTCCGTGTGACAGCCTCAGCTCGCTTTGTCGAATCCCTTGAGTCACGCGGTGACATAGAGACAATCATTGAGAATCTTCCACCAACATCGCTCTACAATCCCACTCAGACTGAATCAGTATCGTCCACTACTGCTGGAGTTTCAGCGGGGCTTCGTGCCATTGGAGCTGACGATATGTGGCAGATGGGCTATACCGGCGCAGGCCGGCTCATCGCGACTTTCGATACGGGCGTTGATGGCACGCATCCAGCACTTGCGGGATCTTGGCGAGGCAATACCCATCCGTCGCCAGAAAGTTGGTTTGACCCGGTTTATCAAGAGAATTCTCCTCATTGGGAGCACATCTACGTTGAGGGTGTCGATATTGGCGGTCACGGGACTTCCACTATGGGAGTTTTGGTTGGCAAAGATGACGCTACGGGCGACACAACGGGAGTCGCATTCGGCGCACAATGGATTAGTGCCATGGTCGTCGATGTTCCCGGCGCCAATTATCTGCAGGCATTTCAGTGGGTAGCCGATCCGGACGGTGATCCCAGCACAATTGACGATGTCCCTGACGTTCTCAACAACTCCTGGGGCTTCTTGCAGGGTGACGTTAACTGCTCTGAGATCTTTTGGACGCCAATCGACAATCTTGAAGCGCTTGGAACTGTCGTCATATTTGCGTGTGGCAATGAAGGCCCCAATCCCAAGTCGATTCGCAATCCCGCCAATCGGGCGGCATCACCGTTGAATACGTTTTCCGTTGGAGCAACCGACAATCTAGGAACTGCTGTGACTGCAAAATCAAGCCGCGGTCCCTCCAATTGCGATAATATCTCAATCAAGCCTGAATTGGTCGCCCCGGGGTTGGATGTTAGAACTGCAATTCCGCTCTCGCAATCATCGTATTACGATCTGAAGGGCGGCACTTCGTTTGCTGCACCACACGTTGCCGGAGCCGTCGCACTCTTGCGTCAATACAATCCTAACGCCACCGTCGATCAAATCAAGACGGCACTGATAAATTCGGCGACCGACATCGGCGTGTTTGGAGAGGACAATGCTGCAGGTTACGGGCTGATAAACATCCCGGCAGCACTTCAGTTAATGCCTCCGAATAACCAGGTAAATGTCTTCGTGACCGCTCTGGAATACAATCCAATAGCACCGGGCATGGAAGTCGCAATCGTCGCCACGCTGAGAAATTCCGGCGCCAATACCTCGAACGTTGATGGTCAACTCATGAATGCCGAAAGCGGCATTTCTGTCGAAAACGGTTCCTCCAATTTCGGCAACTTGTTGAATGGAGCATCTGCCAGCAACAGCGGTGATCCTTTCGTCTTGCAGTTCAGCAATCAGATTGTCAATGGCACCCAACTTACGGTTGATCTGCGAATTACTGCGAGCGCGGGCTATCAAAAGTTCATCACGCTCTACTTTACGGTCGGCGAAGCCCTTGTCAAGTCTACCTGCAATCACGTTTCCGACAGCGTGCGATTCACGGTCACAAACTACGGTTCTTATGGACTTGCCCCAAATTCGGCGCTGGCGCGCAACGGCCTTGGCTTCCTCTACCCGGTCAACGGCGTCAACAATTTGTATCAGGCTGGTCTGTTAATAGGCAATTCTCTCTCGGGTGTGTCAGACGGCATTACAAATGAAATCAACTCGGTGGACGCAGATTTTGAGGTCGCACCCGGTGGGAATCTTGAAGTGCTTACCGGAGGGATTCTCGGCGATCACGAAACATTTTCGCGATTCAATGATGATGGTTCCTTCCAACCGTTGGGAATCACTGTGGAACAACGAACCGCCAGTTTCAACGGACCGAACGACGCAAACTATGTCATCATGGAATACACGGTGATTAACGAAAAAGACACACCCCTCGACAACCTCTATGTCGGGATGTACTTTGACTGGGACTTCCCTCCGAACAGCGGTGAAGACAGGACCGGTTTTGATCGCAGCAATGATCTGGGCTACATGTGGTACAACAACCGTGCCCAATATCGAGGCACGACGGTACTTAACAATGAAGGACTAACCACATTTTTCGCAATTGGGAACGAATTGATGGTTTACGGTGGCATTTCAGAAGCAAAGAAGTTTGATTTTCTCACTCACGGTACGAACGACACTTCCCTTTTCGTTAACGACCAGTCCTATTCTATCGCCACTGGACCATTCAACCTTCAACCTGGTGAAGCCGACACAGCGGCATTCGCTATTATCGCTGCCGGAAGCCAACCGGAGCTCTCGACGATCGCTCAGCGAGCCAAGTCAGTTTATCGTCAGGCAACTCCAGTGTATGATGAAGAAAATGCTACATTGCCCAAAGAGTACCAGTTAAAACAAAATTTCCCCAACCCCTTCAATCCGATTACACAGATTCAATTTAGCCTCAAGCACGCCGATCTGGTCCGCCTCGAGGTCTTCAACTCTCTCGGACAGAAGGTCGCTACTCTAACGGACGCATACCGTTCTGCCGGCGAATATACAGTTTATTGGTCCGGAGTCGACGATTCGGGCCAACCTGTCGCTACGGGAGTGTACTTCTACAAGCTCACCGTTGGTGAACGGAGCGAGACCCGAAAGATGATCTTGCTTAAATAGCTTCACTGACTGTCATCGTACAAAATTCGTACTTGAAAAGTGGGCTCTTCTGAGTTAATCTTCCTCCCATGAAAACACATATCCTTCATTTCTTGGCAGTGCTGACCATGTCAGCGCTATTGACCTCATGTTCGAGCCGGGTAGTTGACGACACACTCTGGGAAATCGCCGTCGCCGAGGACGAACGGCTTCTACCTCTTGATAAACTTGACCAGTGGATCGCCGACTCCGATACGACAATTCGCGCCCGCAGCGCCTATGCCATTGGCATCGTGGGACAAAAATCCAGTTATGACCGGTTGAGCAAACTACTCACCGACAAGAAATCAAATGTGCTTGCCGCTGCTTGTTTCGCAGCGGGACAAGTTGCGGATACTTCCGTGCAGGACCTGCTGCTTGAGTTATCGCATGCGGACAACCGGGATGTTAAAAAAGCCGCACTGGAGGCGTTGAGCAAGCTAACGACTGACAGCGCAGCTGTGCGATTATCGCAGACTCTCAACGATGAGAGGGAGGATGCAGGCGTCCGCGCTTTGTGCGCTCAATGGCTGTTCCGACTTAAGGATACGAGATCGCGCAACGCGCTGATCGCGCAGGCAATGTCTCCCAACGATCGGATTCGCGAGGGTGTCTTCTATTCGTTGGCGAGAAGGAGTATCAAAGAGGCGCAATCTATACTCCTTCTGGGATTGTCCGACGTCGTGGAGCAGATACAGATTTACTCGATCGCAGGGTTGACTCGTCTCAGTGATACCGGATCCGGTGCAGTGGTTGTAACTCTGCTCCAAAGTGAATCGCCGCGCGTGCAATATCATGCGGCCAAATTTGCAGAGGACTTCAAGGTAAAGAGTGCTCTGCCGTTCTTGCTGCCTTGCGTTGCAACGGGTGTCAATCCGCACCTTCGGGTCGCGGCAACACGGGCTCTCGGCCCGATTGTCGACAATCAGTCGGCGCTTGCATTGTTGAATCTGATAAACGACGCCGATGCCAATGTTGCAGCAGCTGCACTTGTCGCATATGCCGGGCAGGGTCGTGCCGACGGTGGAAAATTCGCGCAGCTATTCGCCGGCGACGCTGATTCCCGCAAGCGTATTGCGGGTGCCCAGGCGTTGGGTATTGTCAAAGGCGAAGCGGCACTTGCCACCTTGGAGCACATGCTGGGTGACTCGATACCGCTTGTGCGCAGTGAAGCATATGAACAATTCTGCGGATTTGCTCCGGCCGAGCTGGCCGAGCGCTTCACTGAACGAGCCCTGAATGATGAAGACTTCATGCCCGTAGCCATAGCGGTCAACCGTATTACCGCCGGCCGCATGCTACAGTATGTACCGAGGTTGTGTGAGTTGTTCAACAGCACGTCCGTCATCGAGAACAAGCAGACAGTTCTTGACGCACTGATTGAATTGGCAGACTCAATTGCAGACAAAATGCCTTTGGCGGCAATAGCCGATTTTGCACTCCAACATCCTGATTTCAACATGCGCAAGCGTGGTCGCGAATTGGGTGTGAAGGTTTCCGTGCCAATTCCTGCCGAACCCGATCATTTCACGAGCGCGCTGACGCGGGCTAAGTACGATGAAGTGTATGGGTTAAAGACCACGCCTCGCGTCCGCCTGGCCACATCGGGAGGAGAAATTGATATCGAACTTCTTCCGCAGGTCGCTCCGAAGACCGTGGCAAACTATCTTGAATTGGCACGCAAGGGGTTTTACAATGGCAAGCTGTGGCATCGTGTTGTTCCCGACTTTGTAATTCAGGATGGCTGTCCACGTGGCGATGGTTGGGGTTCGCCAGGCTATGAGATTCGCTGCGAGTACAACCAGCTTCCATTTGAACGCGGATCGGTGGGAATGGCAACTTCGGGAAAGGACACGGGCGGAAGCCAGTACTTCATCTGCCATTCGGCGCAACCTCATCTGGATGGTCGCTACACGGTATTCGGGCGCGTCATTAAGGGCCTCGAAATCGTTGATCGGATACAACCCGGCGACAGTATCAGGACTGTGACCGAGATTACTACCGGAGTTGGTGAGTGAGGCTTGTTCGGCTTATATTGATTCTCGTGCTGCTGCCCTCAGTGGTGGCATTCGCTGCACCTCCTGTCGAAGAAATCCTCAGCAACACAATTGCCAAGATCGAACGGGACAAGCAACAGTGTGCGCGCTACGTCCACGCGGCAGTGACAAAATCAATAAAGTACGATAAGAAGATGCTGCCTGACGAAGTCACCACGATGACCAAACGGGTGTATCATCTTGATGAACGGATGTCTGAACAGATTTTGACGCTGGAGAAAGATGGAGAGCTGCAGTCACCCGATGACATCAAGAAAAGAGTCGCCGAACAAAACGAGAAGTGGAATGAGGAACAGAAGGAAGGCAAGGGCAAGAAAGCCGCTTCTCGCGACAACTATGCCGATCCGCTAAGCGCTGCAAATATCGGCTTCTACAGCTATCATCTGATTGAGACGCGCGATTCCTCCTTCGTGACAGTCAGTGCGGCAGTTGCCGGAACCAATGACATCGTCGACCAATCGGTGCAGAAACTAACCACCTACTATGTGGTCCAGGCACGGGCGAAAGCTGCGGATGAGAAGCGATTGAACGCCACTTATTGGATCGATGCCCGCACTTATGGTCTACTTCGGAGCGAATTCTCACCGTCAAAGATGCCTCGTTTCGTGGAAATGCTCGACTTCCAGCTTGAGTATCAGATCATTCAGCATGGCGATTCTGCCATGTATTTGCCGCGCCGTTTTGAATTGAAAGGAAAGGCTGGATTTCTCTTTTTCAAGGGCAGGTTTGGCGTTATCGAAGAATATTCTGACTATCACTGTGTTGAAGCGATTGACGAATCGCTTCTGTCGCAGCGATATTTCTTCAAGCCGGAGGATGGGCAGAAACCATGAATATCGATGTCGTTAAGATTAACATGCCAGAGGGCTGCAATCTGATCTTTGGCATGAGTCACTTCATCAAGACTGTCGAAGACCTGCACGAATTGATGGTCAATTCCGTGCCGGGTGTAAAATTCGGTGTCGCTTTCAGCGAAGCTTCAGGCGACCGACTGGTACGCTATTCAGGAAACGATGACGAACTGTCCAAGGTCGCAACGGACAATCTCATGGAGATCGCGAGCGGGCATTGTTTCATGATTCTGATGAAGAATGCCTTTCCCGTCAATATCCTCCAAAGCCTGAAGAGTGTATACGAGGTCGTGAACGTCTTTTGTGCCACAGCCAATCCGGTGCAGGCACTTGTCGTGCGCACCGAACAGGGTGGTGGCATAATTGGTGTAGTAGACGGCGAGCCGCCGGTCGGGATCGAAGATGAGGCCGCGCGCCAGAAACGCCACGAGTTCTTGCGCACCATCGGATACAAGCAGTAGCAGGCACAGGGAGATTCGAGTAGGGAAATCCAATGCCGCCACTTATAAAATACGACAATGGAATCGAAATCGAAGGGTTGGAATTCCAACTCGACGCCCACCGGCGCTGTGACTACGGATTCGTATCCCACGCACACTCGGACCATGCGCGCAAACACAAACGGGTGGTGGCAACCGCGGAAACGATTCTCATGTACCGCCGCCGATTCCCAGAAGTTCCGACTCGCGCTCTGCCGATGAACCGTCGAATCAAGTTCGGCGACGCGACCGTTGAGCTGTTTCCCTCCGGCCACATGTTAGGCGCCGTGCAGATTCTTGTTGAGATAAAACGTACGCGCATCGTGTATACCGGGGACTTCAAGGTCTACCCCAACCTTACCTGTCCGCCGATCGAGGCGCGGCCCTGCGATATCCTGATTATGGAATCGACCTACGGTGATCCGATTTATTCATTTCCACCTCAGAATGAGGTATACAGTCGCATCATCGGGTTTGTTAAGAAATCGCAATCAGATGGTTACTTGCCAGTTCTTGCCGGCTACGCTATGGGTAAGGCACAGGAGGCGATTTGCCTGTTGCAGCAACATGGCTACCAGGTAGCGGTCGACAAGGCCGTCAATGAGATTAATAATTCGTATCGTGCGGCGGGCGTGAAAATTGCTCCGACCGATCATTACCTGCACACGACTCTGAAGGACAAGGTCGTCGTTGTCTGCCCTCAGACTCTGCGTGATGAAAAATTCCGAGCTGTGCCCCGCAAGCGATCACTGTTCCTTAGCGGCTGGGCGCAGGGTGGGCGCGGCAAGAACAACTTCAGCACTGACCTGGGAGTGCCACTCTCGGATCATGCCGATTTCACGCAGCTGATCGCCTACATTGAATCGTGCCGGCCCCGGAAAATTTACACACTTCACGGAGAGCCGAAATTTGCCCAGATATTGAGAGAAATGGGCTATGATGCCGAGTTCCTGCACAAGGGATTCCGAAGCGACCAGTCTCCCGCCCGCAAGATTGACATAACGCAACCGAAGATCGCAATCGGCAACAATTTCGAGCTCTTTTGACGGTTCGCCCGCCGGAATATAGAAGAATCATCGACATGACAACTTCCTGCCGTTTACGCGTTCTATTGACAATTCTCGGGCTTTTCTGCGGCAATAACGTGGGGTTGGCGGATTATCTCTGGCCGCTGCCCTTTGGAAACGAGTTGACCTCGATCTTTGGTGACTACCGGACCCGGCGCTACCACGTCGGGATCGACATCCGCACCGGTGGGGAAGTGGGCAAACCGGTAGTCGCTCCATCGGACGGCTATATCATGCGGGTCCGCACCGGATACTTCGGGTACGGCAAAGCGATTAATTTCAAGATGGCCGATGGCAACATCAGCGTCTTCGCACATTTGAATGCCTTTGCGCCGGCGATTGAGGAGTTCATCAGGGACAAACAAATCGCTTCAGAGTCTTACAACCAGGATATTGAGTTGAGCTCGGACAAATTTCCGTTTAAGCGAGGCGAGACAATCGCGTTCAGCGGTCAGACCGGAGTTGGTGCTCCTCATCTTCATTTCGAAGTTCGCACACCAGACAATGTTCCGATCAATCCTCTCACTCTCGATGGGCTCGAGGTCGATGACAAGACAGCACCGATATTTCGCAGTCTGCGACTGGTAGGTTTTGATAACGATGAATTGGCACAAGCTCTTGGCTGGGATTTGTCTCATTCGTTTCGGAAAACACCCGGATCGGCAGAGTACACACTGTCGACGACACTGCCGGGCGGACTCGAAGACTATTGGCTTGCGGCTGAAATAGTCGATAAGGTGGGAAAAAGCGCAGCCCTCAAACCAATTTATGAGTTAGAGGTTCGCTGTTTGGACCGCGAACTGTATCATCTGCGATACGATAAGGTATCCTATGATGCAACTTACATGATTGATGCCCAACGTAATTTCGGGATGGCACAGAAAGGGAACCAAGAATACTACAATCTGGTTGATGTCGAAACTGTGGGCAAATTTGCCGGCATCTCAGAACTTGTGGGGCAGGATCCGCCACCAATAGAGATCATCGCCAGCGATGCGGCAGGTAACAGCTCCAAAGCTGTAGTAAGGATCTTTGATGCCTCGCACTCCTCCAAAGGTGCCAAGTTCGTGGTACCCAAACCTGACACAGCACGCCTTAATTCACTTCTCGACAAGTATGGTGAAAACCACGGTGGAATCCGCGCTGCATGGATACCAGGTGGGAGGAATCTCTATCTTCTGGTCAAGATGCAATCGGCGAGGCCTGCCAAGGTATCTGCGATGCATCTGGAGGAAGGCCAGTCTAAGCCACTGAACCAATTGGTTGGCAGATTTTATCTCGGAATCGTTGATCGGATTTCTGATACCTTATCTGGCGGCACAATGACAGATGCTGGCGCAGTGCATGTCCTCGTCGAGCCCGCAATCGGAGAATCCTCGTCATTTGAGTTACCAGTGAAGTTCAAGCGGCTTCGCTATGAATCAGGCGAAGTAGTGTCACTGACTTCGGATGATCGCAAGTTTGTGGTGGAATTCCCCGGCGGCGATGAACCGATGTTCCCACTTGAAGAAAACTACTATTACATGATCAACCGTACGGGCTTGGGCCGCTATCCCAATTACACTATAACGCCCTCAAACTCCGTCGTGCTCAAGCAGGTGAACTATCGCTATTTTCTTGGTGACAGCATCCCCAAAGGCATCGGGCTCTATTCAGTTGGCGACAAGTCGCTCTTCTATCTTGGTGGAGTCATTGACAGCGGCGCAAGATCAATAAGCACCGGATCTCATATTCTCGTTACAATCACGGCAAGGCAGGACACTGTGCCGCCGAGCATTCATCAACTTCGCCCGGCAGCCCGAGCAGTTGTGCGCGCACCTCGACCGCAGATTGGTTTCCGTTTTGGCGATGATCTTTCCGGAGTAAGTGATGATATTGATATCCGCATCGACGGCAAATGGTGCATTCCTGTTTACGATCCGGAATCTGGCCTGGTGAGTTCCACGCCACATTTTGACCTCAGTAAAGGCAAACACAAGCTAGAGATCAAAGTCTCAGACAAAGCAGGAAATCTCTGGCGCATGAGTACTGAATTCTCGAGAGGTTCGCAATAGCTTGAGCTTTATTCTCGCTCCAACCTTGAATATTCACGCACGAGTGCTTATATTCGTTCCACATGATACCATTACGCGACGAAGTTCCGACTCGGACGTTTCCGATAATCACCGTGATATTCATTGCCGTCAATGTCGCGGTCTATCTCTACCAGCTCTTTCTGGCGGAGCCGGCTTACAATGCGATGGTTTACAAGTGGGCGTATATTCCTATTGAATATACTCGCCTCATTCAGATCGAACCTGAGCTTTCAGTGCCGTACGGTCTGACGGTGTTTTCGAGCATGTTTCTGCACGGCGGATTCATGCACCTGGCTGGTAATATGCTCTACCTGTGGATTTTCGGAAACAACATCGAGGACTACCTTGGAAGAGTGAAGTTCATCACTTTCTATGTCATCTCCGGGATAGCTGCCGTTGCAACCTATACGATCTTTGACCCTTCGTCAGAGGTGCCGCTGATTGGGGCCTCGGGGGCGATCGCCGGTGTGATGGGGGCCT
Organism: uncultured Ignavibacteria bacterium; assembly: GCA_964552775.1. Taxonomy (GTDB): domain Bacteria; phylum Zixibacteria; class MSB-5A5; order CAIYYT01; family CAIYYT01; genus JADJGC01. The sequence continues at coordinate 79,545 of CAZKIH010000010.1, forward strand.
ATATGGTGCTCTACCCCAACGCGCGTGTGCACACTATTATCTTTCTGGGCTTCTTCATTCAGGCCGTGCGGGTTCCGGCAAAGATACTTCTGATTTTCTGGTTTGTCTTGCAGATCATTTCCGGTCTGCCGACGCTAATGGGGCCATCGCAGGGTGGGGTTGCCTGGTTTGCGCACGTTGGTGGCTTCGCTTTTGGCTGGCTCTATTTTAAACTATCACATAAACGCCCGCTTCACGGGAGTTGGGGCACTTAGGAATTATGGCACAGACCTCCGAATTTGTACATTTGCATAACCACACGCAATATTCGCTTCTCGACGGCGCTTGTCGTATCGAACGCTTTGTCGATCTCGCCAAACAAATGGGTTTTCACGCCCTTGCCATCACCGACCACGGCAACATGTTCGGCGCAATAGAATTCTATAAAGCGACGCGCAAAGCCGGAATCAAACCGATCATCGGCACCGAAGCCTATGTCGCCCCCAAGTCACGCGAGCATAAACAGCCGGTGGCAGGTTACCCGGACGGCGGTAATCACCTCTTGTTGCTGGCAAAGAACAAGCAGGGTTATCAGAACCTGATCCAGCTCTCGACTATTGGCTTCCTCGAAGGCTTCTATCATCGCCCACGAATTGACAAGGAATCTCTGAAGAAATACTCTGAAGGGCTGATTTGTACCTCAGCTTGCCTTCAAGGCGAGGTGGCATTCCATCTGCGGAATAACAACCAAGAGGAAGCCAAGCGCGCGGCGTTCCAGTTTGCGGACATCTTTGGCAAAGAGAACTTCTATATCGAAATTCAGGATCATTCGATCAACGATGAAGACAGAGTTCGTCCGCTGTTGCTCAAGCTTGCCAAGGACAACAATTTCAATTTGGTCGCAACCAACGATTGCCACTATCTGCAAAGAGAGCACCACCAGGCGCACGATGTGTTGCTCTGCATCCAAACAGGCAAGCAAGTCAACGATGCCGACCGTATGCGCTACACAACCGACCAGCTCTATGTGAAAACAGTTGCCGAGATGAAAGAGCGATTTGCCAGCTATCCAAATGCAATCGAGAACACCCTGAAGATCGCCGAAGAGTGCAACGTCGAAATCGAACTGGGAGTCAATCATCTCCCGGCCTTTCCGCTACCGAAAGAATACACGAATCCTGACGACTACCTGACTCATCTTTCCGAGCGGGGCCTATTGGAGCGCTATCCCAATCCGACCCCGGAGATCAGGGCAAGGCTCAATTATGAACTTGACGTCATTAAGCAAATGGCCTATGCGGGCTACTTCTTGATTGTGCAGGACTTCACCCGGCAAGCACGCGACATCGGTGTCTCGGTCGGCCCCGGGCGAGGTTCGGCCGCAGGCTCAATTGTCTCATATGTGCTTGGTATCACAAATATCGATCCAGTCAAGTATGACCTGCTATTCGAGCGCTTTCTCAACCCCGAACGCATCAGCATGCCTGATATCGATATCGACTTCTCTGATCGCGGTCGAGATAAAATCATCCAGTATGTCATTCAAAAATACGGGCAGGAAAACGTCGGGCAGATCATAACCTTTGGTACAATGGCCGCTCGTGCCGTTGTCCGTGATGTCGGTCGGACTCTGGGAGTACCGTACGGCGATGTCGATAAGATCGCCAAATTGATTCCCTTTGCTGTTGATATGTCTATTGACAAAGCACTGCAGCTTGAGCCACAACTCAACGAATTAGCCAAGACGGATGCGCGAATTGACAAGCTTCTTGAATATTCCAAGATTCTGGAAGGGCTGACGCGACACGCATCGACTCATGCCGCCGGTGTCGTAATAGCACCATCGCGACTTACCGACTTTGTGCCACTCTACAAGGGAAGCAAAGACGAAATAACGACCCAATGGGACATGAAAGCCGTCGAAGAAATCGGGTTGTTGAAGATGGACTTCCTCGGACTGCGAACCCTGACGGTTTTGGATGACACGCTCGCAATGATCAAGAGCGGCCGTGGTATTGAAATCGATCTCGATCAGATTTCGCTTGATGATTACGAGGTTTACAAGATGTTCGGTGCTGGTTACACGATTGGTATCTTCCAATTTGAATCTTCGGGGATGCGCGATTATCTCCGGAAACTCAAACCCGAGAACCTCAATGATCTGGCCGCCATGAACGCGCTGTATCGACCAGGTCCGCTTAAGGGCGGAGTAGTTGACCTCTACATCGACCGTAAGCATGGCAAGGAGAAGACTGAATATGTTCATCCGTTACTCGAGTCTATTCTAAAGGACACGTACGGCGTGATAGTCTTTCAGGAGCAGGCCATCAAGATTGCTTCCGAAATGGCTGGATACTCGCTTGGTAAGGCAGACATTCTGCGCAAGGCCATGGGCAAGAAAAACGCCGAGTTGATGCGCTCTCAAAAGGAAGAATTCACGGCAGGCAGCGTTCAGAGAGGGATTGACAAGAAGACTGCCGAAGTCGTATTCGACCTGATTGACAAATTTGCCGGATATGGATTCAATAAGTCGCACTCGGTTGGCTATGCATTGTTGGCCTACCAAACTGCATACCTCAAGACTCACTTCCCGGAAGAATTCATGGCCGCTAACATGACCTCCGAAATGGTATCGACCGAACGCATTATTGTCCTGATGGAAGAGTGTCGGCGTATGGGGATCGAAGTGTTACCGCCCGATGTCAACGAGTCGCAAGAGTCATTCACGGTCGTCGGAAACAAGATCCGCTTTGCTCTAACGGCAGTCAAAAACGTTGGGCAGGGGGCTGTGCAAGCTATTCTTGCCGCACGCAAGGAAGGAAACAGGTTCATATCGATATGTGATCTGACAACCCGCGTTGAATTGAACGCACTCAATCGGCGGACCCTGGAGTCTCTGACCATGTCAGGAGCTTTTGACTCGCTCGAAGGCAATCGTGCTCAATTATTCGAGGCAATCGAGGGTGCGCTAAACTTCGGCCAGTCAATTCAACGGAAGGAAGCGATTCATCAAGTCGATTTGTTTGCCCTCAGTGGCGCTGTGGATTCCACGGTGCAAGAGCCGCCACTCCCGAGACTCGACGAGTGGAATAGGTCACTGTTGCTTCAAAAGGAGAAAGAGGCGCTCGGTTTCTATGTCTCCGGGCACCCGTTGGAGAAGTACCGGCTGGAATTAGCGGCATTTGCGACAGTCAATTCGCAAGAGATTGGCGAACAACCTGATGGTGCCGATGTCGCCCTCGGGGGAATAGTCCAAAATCTCAAAATCAACTACGACAAGCAAGGTCGACAAATGGCGTTCATCAGCCTCGAGGACTTTCTTGGAGTAATTGAGATCCTCGTTTTTGCCGATCTATATGACAAATCCAGGCAGATTATTCATGTCGACGCTCGATTGCTTTGTCGAGGAAGGGTATCGACGAGGGAAAACGAAAAGCCCAAACTTATTGGAGCGGAGATCGTTAACTTAGAGGGTCTATTTAATTCGCGCCCGGCAATTATGGAGATGTTTGTTAACGGCTCAGCGAATGATAAGATGTTGCAGGATATATGTTTGGAGCTCGCCAAAAACCCTGGGCCGGTACGGGTGCAGATTTCAATGGTCTCGGGAAACCAGCTATTTACGTTGACTCCACGTAAATTGAGGGTTATGCCGGAGCCCCAGATGATTGAAAGACTCGAAAAGCTTGTTGGAAAAGAGAACATTTCATTTCGCAAATCCGGATGATTCTGGGAACCGGAGAAATTCTATAGGGTTAAAATGAATAACAGTCACTACGCGACGAAAGTCTTTGTACTGCAAAAGAAAACGATGACAAACAAGACCATGACACCGACACCATTTGACAAGAAATCTATCGTCCCAATTTTCGTATTCGTCTTATTGAGTATCTTTGGCGTCAACACCTTTGCCGAAACTGGAGCAGGAGATCTCATTACTTGGCTTCCGTTTGACCAAGCTGTTGCAAAGGCAAAGAAGGAAAACAAGCATATCATTGTCAACTTCACAACTTCCTGGTGTGGATGGTGCAAGAAGATGAAAACCACAACCTATTCGGATCCAACTGTTGTGAAGACAATCGGCAGCCAGTTTGTTGCGGCAAAGGTGGACGGTGATTCATATAACGTCTTGAAACTTACTGCTGGAGACATCACCGAGAAAGGCCTCACCGTACAGTATGGAGTTAGTGGATACCCTACGACTTGGTTTCTCGAACCCAACGGCAACAAGATAGCACCCGCACCCGGATATATTGACCCGACGGCGATGCAGTATATTCTCGAATACGTGGGAAGCAACTTGAACGATGACATGGCGTTCACCGATTACGTTACGCAGCAGAAGCGTCTCGAATCGATCAGACCGGAAGCTAAGCTGCGCTTCGGTATGACCCAAACTCAAGTGAAGGCCAATTGGGGCGAACCGAAAAAGGTTGAATCAAAGCCAGGCACAGTTGGGTCAAGCGAAGAATGGCAGTACGGAGGTAACCAATTTCTGATCTTCAAAGATGGAAAACTTCGCGGGTTCCAAGAACGCGAGGCAACCGCCAACACTGACAAGACGAAAGCGACAAATCCATAAATATGCTGAATCGTCTTACAGTAATTGTCGTCTTGATTGTGTCGTTGGGTCTAGTCTTCAACGCATGTTCGTCATCCGAATCATCCGGCACTACTGGAAAACTAGACAAAGCACCCGGATTCGCACTCGAAGGCATGGATGGAAAGACTGTTGACTTTAAGAAATATGAGGGTAAATTAGTATTGGTTGATTTCTGGGCCACGTGGTGTCCGCCGTGTCGGCGTTCCATTCCGCATCTGGCGCAGTTACACAGCAAGTACTCCCAACGTGGATTTGAAGTCGTAGGAATTTCATTGGACAATACTGGTCGTGAATCCGTCGCGACATTTGCGCGCGATTACTCGATTCCTTACACAATTCTGATGGGTACTCAGGATGTGGCCACGCAATGGAATATTGGGACCGGCATTCCGGTAGCTATTTTAGTGAACCGTGAAGGTGCTGTCGTCGAAAAGATCGTCGGATACAAAGATGCCCAATTCTGGGAACAGAAAATCGCTCAATACCTGTAGGAGACAGCCAGTCTCTCCGGTAGTTGAATAGAAAGTAAAGAGAATAAATAGAGAACAATGACCCACAACACTACATCAAGAGGAGAGAGAATGAGAAAATTCGCTTTCATCTGTATGGTGATCGCTCTGGCTGCCTTTGTGGCTGCTCCGGCGATCTATGCCTGTGACGGAGCTAAGACAGGCGACAAAGCTTCAACTTCAAGTTGCAGCGGCTCCAGGGTGACGACAGCATCGGCCACCAGCAAGGACAAAGTGACTGCAACCAATGTTGGTGCCAATTGCTCCAAAGAAGGTGCTGCCAAGACAGGTACGACAGCTGGTGCCTCCTGCACCGCCGCCGAAAAAGCCGCTTGTGCGGCTAAGACCGGAACCACAGCCGGAGCCTCCTGCACGGCCGCTGAAAAGGCTGCCTGCGCAGCCAAGGCTGGAACTTCGACGGCTGCTTGTCAGAGCGGCGCCAAGGCTACCACAGCCGGTGCTACTCTTCCGAACGGTCACCCGGCGCTTAAAGTCGCTGATGCCCTTCAGTGCGGTACGGCAATGGTTGCGTTTGTCAATGTTGAGAAGATGACTTGTGGCGGATGCGTCGCGGGCGTCGACAAGGCTGTCGGATCACTTGATGGCGTTTGCGCCGTCGAGACCAGTCTCGACAAGAAGATGAGCACGATCGTGTTCCATCCGGACAAGCTGAAGACTGATGATCTTGTTGCCTCCATCACCAAGGCTGGCTTCACCGCCACCATGAAGCAGGACTGCACCGATGACATGAAGGCCGTGTTCGGAGCCGATTTCGATCCGGCAAAGTGTGCCAAAGTCTGTGCCAATTCAGCGAACTGCACCAAGAAGGATACCAAGAGCAGCGAGTCCTAAATCGATTCCTGAATTCAGGGATATCAGGGCGGTTGGTCGAGACCAACCGCCCTTTTTGTTGGTATAATGTTCTGAAAAGTGTATCATGAAAAAAAGACACTCGAGAGTTTGATGATACGATCCATTGCACGAATATTACTCCTCGTCTTGACGCTAACATCAATATCGCAAGCAGCCAAGTATGCCGGCGAGTCGTTCACGCTTGGGGCTGGAGCACGACCGCTTGCCCTCGGCGGAGCTTTCGTAGCTCTGGCCAATGATCCGACCGGTATCTACTACAATCCGGCAGGCTTGTCACTTGTCGAAGGGCGGCAGGTCGCAATGCTCCATTCAGAAACGTATGGCTCATTGGTCAACCACGATTTTATTGCATTTGCCACGCCTCTGATCATGCGCAATCGTCATGGGTCCGCCGCAATGGGAATATATCGCGTCGGAGGCGGCGGGATCGTGCTTACCGAGAAAGACCCCGAAACCGGCGGACCGCTGATCATTTCAAAGAAGAGCCACTATGACTACCTGATTATGGTGGGAGGCGGAATCAGTCTCAACGAGCGATGGCGATTCGGCACCACTGCCAAGGTGATTATTCGATCGTTAGCTGGAAATTCCGCGTGGGGGCTTGGTATGGATGCCGGCATTCAATATGGTTCAATGAAGGGGTTTGCTGCCGGAGCCGCCCTCACTAATGCTACCTCGACATTTTTGTCATATGACAGTGGAACTCGTGAATCAATCCTGCCGGCGCTGAAGTTGGGACTCACTTATGCCATATCGATCGAGAAGTTTGCGATTCGCGGAATTGCCGACGGTGATGTTCTCTTTGAAGGCAGGGATGCGGCGGCGCAGATTTCATTGGGCGCTGTCTCCATCGACTCACATTTAGGCGGCGAGATATCATATCAGGAAATCGTGTACTTCCGAGGCGGCTCCGATATCGGCCGATTAGCATTGGGAGTCGGTCTCAAGTTCAATCGATTTCGATTGGATGGTGCTTATCTCGACCACAACGACCTTGACAACTCTTATCGCATTTCGCTTAATATCGCCCTTTAGGAGGATTGGAAATTGCAGATAGTAAACGCGAAGAGAATCTGTTTTGCAGTACTGAGTTTGCTGTACATCGGTATCATTGCCGGATGCTCATCAAATGAGCCGAAGTTAATACAGGAGGGGCCGATCAACAGCGAAACGTATGTCGCGACCATAGACGGCGATCCCGCAATCAAACTGGGAGAAGTTCTTCATCAGATGGTCCAGATGACGGTCCCCGGCACCAACAAGGAATCGACTCCGGAAAACGCTTACAACGAAGTTCTCTATCGCAAACTCGCAGAGAAGCAGGCTTATACTTACGAGGATTATGATCCTGCGGAAATCCACCGACTTGCCAAAAACCGACTGCATGATGTTTTGATGCATTACATGTACGAGGACTATGTGGGAAGTCAGGTTGTTATCGCCGAATCTTCGGTTGACAGCCTTTACAATGCCAGCATCGCATCGTTCAGCATTCCGGAGCGGAGGCGTGTGACGCACATCCTGTTATCCGGCAATCCCAAAGCCTGGGAGGCGGCTGGAGAAGACATCACTGGTTTGGATGGTCCGCAATTATTGGCCAAAGCGAAGACTGCCATTCATCAATTCTATGCGGAAATTCAGGCTGGGGCAGATATCGCCGAAATTGCTGCCAAACATTCGCACGACTCAAACTCTAAGGCAAGACGCGGCGACAGCGATTGGTTTACCAGAGAAGAAATGGTTGATGAATTCTCCAACGCTGCGTTCAGTCTTCCAGCAGGCAGGATGAGCAAACCTTTTTCTTCGGTGTACGGCTGGCATATTCTTCGCGTCGACTCCATTGCCCCTGGCGAAATTCAGCCGCTTGATTCGTTATTGCGTGAGAAGCTGCGGGGCCAGTTGAAAGGGCGTGAGGAATCACGCGTTGGTCAAATCTTCGTCGACAGTGTATTCAAGCTGGCCTCATTCGATTGGAATGAACCATTGCTTGAAAAAAACCCGGATGAGTATGACCCGCATGATTGGGTATGTATCGTGAACAAGACTGACTCGATTGAAGCGGTTATCCTGCGTGAGAATGAAATGATGTACCGTACGCGGGTACGCAATGCCGAAATCAATCCGGAGATCCGCAAGAATATTGTCATTACACGTGCCACGCCTTGGGTGTTGTCCTCGGTGGCTCGCCAATTGGGCTATGCTGACAGGGATACAATCAAGTCGGCTTACCAGGCATTTCGGCGTGCCGAAATTGTAAACCGAATCTTCCGAGATCGCATTCCATTGGACCTCAACTGGACGGATGAACAACTCGAAGATTACTACAATTCCCACGTGGATGTTTTCAAGTCAGACAAGCCGATTCAGGTGCAGCACATCGTGTTTGAGGATACACTCAAAGCTGTTGAAGCGCTGCGAGAGATTAGAGGAGGCGCGGATTTCAAAGAGACCGCGATGAAATATTATCCCGGAGAGGAAGATTTCAAAAAAGCGGCCTTTGATCTGGGCTGGATCAGCCGTGATGATGTTAGTCCTGAGTTGTATGACCGTGCCTGGCTGACCCCCGTCGGCGAAGTGTCCGGCCCGCAGAGGACGCAATGGGGTTTTCATCTGATCAAGGTCCTCGACCGCAAGTCACAACTTGATTTTCAAGGCGCTAAGAATGAGGTTCGCCGAATGATGCGCGAGGAGGCCTACAAGAAGCAGGAAGAGAAATGGATTGCCGAATTGATGCGCGGTCGTGACATCGTCCGCTTTGAGGATATTTGGAGCCAGGTCGATTTCAACAATCCCAATCACTATCTTGCGGTTGCTGATTCCATCAAGCGCGCACAGGCTTCGGGTGCTGGCAGCGGACAATAAGCAAATTACCTATCGGCAAGAGGCTTTGCGCAAAGCGACGCATTTTATAGCCCTGCTGATCCCCACGAGCTACGTCATATTTCCGCGAAACTGGGCCATTGCCATCATGGCAACCGCATTTCTGGTTGTTGCAACGTTCGAGTTCTTCAGGCTGAGGAAAATGTTGCCTTGGCGTATGATTGAACCTGCCCTGGGTTCAATGATCCGGCCCAAGGAACAGACGGGGAATTTTACCGGCGCCTTCTATATCCTGCTTGCCGGGACCCTCACGATTGCATTCTTTCCCCGCTATATTGCCACCACAGCAATCACCTTTGAAATCCTCGGTGATGTAGCCTCTGCCATGATTGGGAGGAAGTTCGGTCATCACAAGATTCGGGGACCTAAGTCGATTGAAGGTGCGGCCGGTTTCCTGGCAGTTGCCTTACTGATTATCGTCGTTATGCCAAAGGTTCCGTACACAGTTGGAATTGTTGGTGCTGTGGTTGCTGCGGTTGTCGAGTCCATCTCGATCTATCGCGATGACAACCTTACGGTCCCGCTTTCATCCGGCTTGGTCATGTATTTGATGATGCAACTGTGGCCGAATCTGCCTTAGTTTCGGCGATGTATCGTGATACACAGGTCATCGCTGTGATTTAGTCCTTGACCACGAGTGTACAACTTATCACTATTACGGAAGCAATAAGATTACTCGTAAGTTATGAAATTCATCGACCTGAGATCCGACACTGTGACGCGGCCATCAACGGCAATGCGCGAGGCAATCGCCAACGCCGAGGTCGGCGACGACGTTTTTGGTGACGATCCGACAGTCAACCGGCTCGAGAAGATAACGGCGGAGCTGCTTGGCAAGGAAGCGGGGCTATTTGTACCTACCGGCACGATGGGAAACCAAGTTGCAATCAAGACTCTCTCTGTCCCGGGTGATGAGATCATCTGTGAAGAAGGCTGCCACATCTTCAACTATGAAGCTGCAGCCGGCGCAGTCGTCTCAGGCCTGCTATTTCACGTCGTGCGGGGAGTGCGCGGCATACTCACAGCAGCTGACCTGGCAACTCTGATTCGCTCCGGCGATCTGCATTCGCCAAAGACGGCAATCATCGCGATTGAGAATACACACAACCGAGCCGGTGGAACAATATATCCGATCGAAGTCATGCAATCGATCAGGCAACTGGCTGACGAGCAGCGAGTGATGGTGCATCTGGATGGTGCGCGCCTCTGGAACGCGCACATCGCAACCGGGATTCCCTTGGCGGACTATACCCAGTGTGCCGACTCTGTGACGGTCTGCTATTCTAAAGGTCTTGGGGCGCCGATTGGCTCATGTTTGGTGGGGGATCGTGACTTCATCACGGAAGCCCGCCGCAATCGGAAGATGTTTGGCGGCGGCATGCGGCAAGTTGGTATTCTCGCGGCGGCGGCTATCTACGCGCTCGAAAACAATGTCCAGCGACTCGTCGAAGATCACGAGAATGCCTGGTACCTGGCTGAATCACTATCGGAAATCGAAGGCGTGTATATCGACCTCGACAGCGTCCAGACCAATATTGTTGTCATGGATATCGCGGGCGCCGGTCGCGAGGTTCCGGATGTCATTTATGCACTGCGAGAAAAGGGTGTCTTGGCTGTGGCCTTTGGGCGGAACAAGATCCGCTGTGTAACCCACCTTGACGTAAATCGCGAGGAGGTCCGCGATGCGATCAAGATCTTCAAAGAAGTGTTCGATTCATAGGCTACCGGCCTAAACGATCCCTTCAATGCTGAAATTCCAGGTCATTGGCTGCTCTTCTGGATTTCCACACAAGCGTCTGGCGTGTTCGTCCTACCTTCTCAAGCACAATCAGCGGCGGATTCTCTTTGACTGCGGCGAGGGAGCAAACTCAGCCATGAGTCGACTTGGTATCGATCCTCGCTCGATCGAGACGATCTTTATCTCTCACATGCACGCCGATCACTGCATGGGGCTGCCGATGTTCCTGCAGGCCAATTATGTTCTCAAAAGGACCAGCCGTCTTGACCTGTTTGTGCCAAGTGAAGCAGTCCTTGGCATGAAGAGACTCTTTGACCTCACTTACCTTTATCCGCTCAAGATTCCATTTGAAATGGAGGTTCACGGCGTCACCGCTGATATGACTTTTGAGATGACGGGTCTTTCAGTCCGACCGCATCTAAACACTCATTTGCAGCGTCACAAGAAGTTCCTCAAGGGTTCGGGCCTCAGGAACCGAATGCAGAGCTTCGCCTATGAGATAGTTGCTGACGACAAACGAATCGTCTATTCAGCCGATCTTGGCAGTGAGCAGGATTTGTGTGGGCTTATTCACGACTGCGACTTGTTAGTCGTCGAGCGTTCGCACGTGAACCTGGAGAATCTCGGACTTATGCTGAGAGAGGAGCAGGTCTCGGAGTTGCTAATCACGCATCTGGATGAAGGCTTCAACTTTGCCAAAACCGAACGCCTGCTTCCGAGAGGTCTCTTCAAGAAGATCAGACAAGCCAAAGAGGGCCTCGAAATAATCCTCAGGTAGGCTCGATTTACTTGTATCGAACGAACGGTCATGTTACACTATCGTAACCAGCATGATAGCAAGCACATAGCGAAATCCAGGCGGTAGGCACCAAACTCTCATATAGAACACCGTAAGAGCTAATCCACCAACAAGCCCTAGAAGTTGATGCAGTTCATTGCCTTACATTTGTACACCCATTCATGAGAATCTGCTTCATTTCTGCAACTGAACACCGACAGCTGCGGTATGACATTCCGAGGGGTCGCATTCCACAGAAATTGGCGCATTGAAGGGCGGAAATGAGGGAGAGAATGCTACACGTTTTTCGACATTGCCAACAAAACAAGTTGACATAGGGGGTATAGTCGCTATATTTTTCAACATTCTATGGGAATTGCGGTGTGAAAAAATTCACTAAAGTTCTCGACATTGTTATCTATGTTTGGCGGAGGATCTGATGCCTGAAGTATATAAGAACTACATAAATGGTGAATGGTTGACTTCTCATTCCGGTCAGACTTTTGAGAATCGGAATCCTGCGAATACTGATGAAGTTGTTGGCGTATTCCAGAAGTCGGACAAAGTGGATGTTGAAAGCGCGATTAGTGCGGCCAAGGACGCATACAAGAAATGGCGACTGGTGCCTGCCCCGAAAAGAGCGGAGATACTCTTTAAGGTCGGCCAGATGTTGGTCGAGCGCAAGGAGCGCTTCGCCAACGATATGACTCGGGAAATGGGCAAAGTACTCAACGAGACGCGAGGCGACGTCCAGGAAGCAATCGATATTTCTTATTTCACAGCCGGCGAAGGTAGGCGACTGCATGGACAGACGACTCCATCAGAGTTGCCAAACAAGTTCCAAATGTCTGTGCGGCAGCCTCTTGGCGTCTGCGGGATGATTACCCCCTGGAATTTCCCGATGGCAATCCCCTCTTGGAAGATGATCCCAGCTCTCGTTTGTGGGAACACTGTGGTTATCAAACCGGCCACTGACACCCCGCTATCTGTGGTGAACTTTGTGAAGACAATGGAAGAGGCTGGGATGCCGAAAGGCGTGGTTAACATGGTCACCGGTACCGGGTCTGGAGTGGGTGATCCGCTGATGAACAACCGCGACGTCAAGGTAGTCTCATTCACCGGCTCAACTGAGATCGGTTCAGTCGTTTCCAAAGCCTGTGCGCCTGACTTCAAGCACTGTTCTCTTGAAATGGGTGGGAAGAATGCCATGATGGTGATGCCTTCCGCCAAGCTCGAACTTGCTGTGGATGGTGCTCTCTGGGGTGCGTTTGGGACCACCGGCCAGCGCTGCACGGCGACCTCACGCATCATAGTTCACAAGGATGTCTACAAGCAGTTCGTAGAGAAACTCGCCGAGCGCGCAAAGAAGCTTCGCGTCGGCAACGGCCTTGACCCGAATGTCGACATGGGTCCGGCCGTCAATCAAAGCCAACTTGATACCGATTTGCGGTACATCGAGGTCGGCAAGAAAGATGGCGCGCGCCTGGTTTGTGGCGGAGAACGTCTGACCGGATCGGGCTACGACAAAGGGTACTTCGTTCAGCCGACAATTTTTGCTGATATCACACAGAAGATGACACTTTGGAAGGAAGAGGTTTTTGGCCCTGTCCTATCGATTGCTGTCTGCGAGTCGCTCGAGAACGCAATTGAAATGGCAAACGATAGCGCCTACGGTCTGTCGGCTTCAATCTACACTCAGGATGTCAATGAGGCATTCACTGCCATGCGTGATATTTACACGGGCATCTTTTACGTCAACAGCCCGACAATTGGTGCCGAGGTGCATTTGCCATTTGGCGGTACGAAGGCAACGGGCAATGGCCACCGCGAGGCCGGACATCAGGCACTTGACGTGTTCAGCGAGTGGAAATCTATCTATGTTGATTTCTCAGGTACTCTGCAACGCGCGCAAATCGATGCGTAGCGGACTCCTGTATTGAGGTCTGGCTCGCCGGCAACAGAAGAAGTATTATGGATTTTACGCACTGTAATGAGAGACACAATCACAAGCACCAGGTAATGCAGCATATCCTGTTTGTCATCTGGCTGGCCTCCGCGGTCTGAGTCTTCTGCCTTATTCGTTCTGTCTCAGAGGGAAATTGAAACCTTTAACTTGAGCAATACAGGAGTTTGAGAATATGGCAAGAAAACGAATTTTGATTATGGGAGCAGCCGGGCGCGACTTCCACAATTTCAACACTTACTACCGCAAGAATAAGTCGGTGGAGGTAGTTTGCTTCACGGCAACCCAGATTCCGGACATCGACGACCGTAAGTACCCGAAAGGGCTTGCCGGGCCGCTTTATCCGAAAGGCATCCCGATCTACGCGGAAGACGAACTTGTTGATTTGATTCTCGATCAAAACATTGACGAAGTAGTATTTTCCTATTCAGACGTCTCGCACGAGTACGTAATGCACAAAGCTTCGACGGTCCTCGCCGCCGGTGCCAATTTTGTATTCCTGGGTGGCAAGGCGACGATGATCAGGTCGACCAAGCCCGTCGTGGCGATCGCCGCTGTTAGGACGGGAGCCGGCAAGAGTCAGACAACACGTCGCGTTTGTGAGGACTTGAAAGCGCTCGGGTTAAAGGTCGTGGCGGTTCGCCACCCAATGCCCTATGGTGACTTGGTCAAGCAGGCTTGCCAGCGCTTTGCTTCACTGAAAGACCTTGAATTTCACAAATGTACGATCGAAGAAATGGAAGAGTACGAACCGCACATTTCGCGCGGCCAGGTGATCTATGCCGGTGTTGATTATGAGATGATTCTGCGCCAGGCCGAGAAAGAGGCCGATGTGATCGTATGGGACGGTGGTAACAACGATATGCCGTTCTACGCTCCCGATCTTTGGATCACCGTAGCGGACCCGCATCGCCCGGGGCACGAAATACAATATCATCCGGGCGAAACTAATCTGCGCTGGGCAGATGTAGTTGTGATCAACAAGATCGACACAGCTGATGGCGAGTATATCAACTACGTCCGCAGCAACATCCAGCAGTATAATCCGGATGCCATCATTGTCGATGCTGCTTCTCCGATTAGCGTCGAGGATGCCAGCGTCATTCGCGGTAAGCGGGTACTGGTAATCGAGGATGGTCCGACCGCCACGCACGGCGAAATGCAGTATGGCGCAGGCACAGTGGCTGCACACAAGTTTGGCGCAGCAGAAATCGTCGATCCGCGACCGTATCTTAAGGGCACCCTTCTCGACACTTTTGCCAAGTATCCCGATATCGGCGCTGTCTTGCCGGCAATGGGCTATGGCGGCAAACAAGTTAAAGACCTTGAGGCCACCATCGCCGCAACTCCCTGCGATGGAGTAATCATCGGCACCCCGATCGACCTGCGCAGAATCTGCAAGATCAAGCAAAAATCGACACGAGTCGGCTATGATCTGCAGGAGATCGGCGAGCCTACCCTGAAGACGATTCTGGCTGAATTCGTCCTCAAAATGAAGAAGGGTCGCAAGAAGTAGTCATGAGCAAGAAGGCCGTCGTGGCGCTGGGTGGAAACGCGATCACCCGCAAAGAGGTCGAAGACACAATTGCCAACCAGTTTTCGAACACACGCAGTTCTTTGCATGGCTTGATGGAGCTGATACGCCGCGACTATAAGATTGCCATAACACACGGAAATGGCCCGCAGGTGGGTAATGCCATCTTGCGGGTTGAATTGGCGCGTGGCAAAGCGCCGATTTTACCCTTGGGAATCTGTGTTGCCGACACAGAAGGCGGCATGGGCTACATGATTGGGCAAAGCCTGTTCAATCGCCTGCATCGCGACAACATCAAGCGCGAGGTCGTTACTGTTATCACGCAGATTGAAGTCGATCAGCATGACCCAGAGCTGAATAATCCGACCAAGTACATTGGTCAATTCTACACAGAACAGGAAGCCGTTTTATTCCAGACCGAGCGCGGCTGGACGATGAAGGAAGACTCGCACCGCGGCTGGCGCCGGGTGGTTGCCTCGCCAATCCCAAGGCGAATTGTCGAGAGCAATATCATTAAGCGTCTCGTCGAAGACGGAGTCATCGTAATTGCTGCCGGTGGTGGCGGCATCCCGGTTTACGTCGAGAAGGACGGAACTCTTGAGGGCGTTGACGCTGTGATTGACAAGGACCGTGCCTCTGCCTTGTTGGCGCATGAGATCGGCGCCGAGATGTTGATCATTTTGACCGGCACCGAGAAAGTAGCACTTAATTACGGCAGGCCGAACCAGAGACTTCTGGATCACATCACTGTCTCGGAGGCTGCCCAGTACCTACAGGTGGGACATTTCCCGGCCGGAAACATGGGACCAAAGATCGAGGCAGCAATTGAGTTTCTGAAAATGGGAGGCTCGAAAGTTATCATCACATCAATTGAGAGAGCATCTGACGCGGTTTTTGGGAATGCTGGCACAATTATCGAGCGCGGGTGAAGCCTTGAGCGGACTGGCACCGGAAGTGGTCGAAGCGATCACAGCGCGGGGAAACCTTTATGCGGTCGGCGGCACAGTCAGGGATTCGCTGCTACAACTTGAAGAAGATTCAAAGGACTCAGATTTCCTCGTCACAGGAATTCCGTATCAAGAACTCTTCGGCATTCTCAAACAATACGGACGTGTTGACATCGTTGGAAAGTCGTTTGGGGTAATCAAATTCACCCCATTCGCTGCCGCGGGTGAGGCAGCTCAAATTGACTTTGCACTGCCGCGCCGAGAACACTCGACTGGCACCGGCCATCGTGAATTCGCAGTCAATTTTGATCACACGATTCCCGTCGAGGATGATCTCTATCGGCGCGACTTCACGATCAATGCGATTGCGCGCGATGTCAAGACAGGTAGATATATTGATCCACTCAACGGCAGACAAGATATTCACGACCGAGTCATTCGTTACACGTCGTCTGCGAGCTTTGTCGAAGATCCTTTGCGGATGCTTCGAGCCATGCAGTTTGCCGCCCGACTCGGGTTTGCAGTCGATCGGGTGACTCTCGTCGCGATTTGCGACAGCGCTCGGTTGATTGAATCCGTTTCGGCCGAACGAATCGCTGAGGAACTGAACAAACTTCTGTTGAAAGCAGACAAGCCGTCTATCGGATTTAGGCTGATGGAGGAAACCGGTCTGCTGCAGTATATTCTACCCGAGTTGCAGAATACGGTCGGAGTCTCACAGCCCGGACCATATCATGCCTGGCCGGTATTCGAACATACAATTTACACAGTCGACGCCGCACCGAGACGCCTGGTTGTCCGCATGGCTTGTCTATTCCATGATATCGCTAAACCGCAGGCCAAGCGCCTCACTGACGAAGGTGGAGCGACCTTTTATGGGCATGAGACCTACGGTGCCCGGCTGACGCGAGCAGCTCTTGAGAGACTGCGCTATTCCAATGATTTTATTGACGATGTCGTAACGCTGGTCGATCGCCACATGTTCACGACTGATGTCACCGATAAAGGTCTCCGGCGCTTAATCCGCAAGACCGGTCTTGCGCTCATTTATGACCTGTTGGACCTTCGCCGCGCCGATGTGGTTGGACAAGGCAAGGGAGGCAGGACCGACGATGTTGATGTACTGGAGCAGCGCATCCGCGAAGAAATCGCCAAGAAACCGCCATTTGGATTTGGTGATCTTGCCGTCGACGGCAACGATCTCATGCGAGAGTTCGCATTACAGCCGGGAAGAATAGTTGGGCTGGTGTTGAATCACCTGCTCGAGACAGTATTGGATTTTCCAGATAAGAACGATTACGAAACGCTTATGGCAGAAGCTAAGGATTATTTACACAACTCAACCCATGAAGGGTTGAAGGAGTCATAGATGAAGATACACGAGTATCAGGCGAAAGAGATCTTTGCGACATTCGGCATTCCTGTACCACGGGGCAAGATGGCGACGACACCGGAAGAAGCCCGCAATATCGCAACAGACTATGGCCGTCCAGTAATGGTCAAGGCCCAGGTTCACGTCGGTGGACGCGGCAAGGCAGGCGGAATCAAGTACTCTGCTAACGCTGACGAAGCCTTCGCCAATGCCCAGAAAATCCTCGGCATGGATATCAAGGGTTTGACAGTTCGGCGAGTATTGGTGACCGAGGCTTCTGACATCGCACACGAGGTCTATTGTGGAATCATCATAGATCGTGCAGCCAAAATGCCGGTGATTATGGTGTCGGCCGAGGGCGGAATCGATATCGAAGAAGTTGCCGCCAAATCACCAGAGAAGATTCACAAGCTGCACGTTGATCCAATCCTCGGGATTCAGGGATACCAGGCACGGGAATTGGCCTACAAGGTCTATTCTGACCCGAACACAGCCAACCAGGCGGCGAAGATTATACAGAAGTTGTATCGATGCTTCATGGAGAGTGATTGCACGCTTGCAGAGATTAATCCGCTGGTAACGACACCTTCTGGAGAAGTGATCGCGCTCGATGCGAAGATCAATCTTGATGACAACGCGCTCTATCGTCACAAGGATTTTGAGGGGTTGCGCGATGTTGCTCCAGCCGAAGAATCCGAAAACGAAGCTCGCGAGAAGGGTCTTTCATTTGTAGGTCTGCATGGAAACATTGGCTGCGTAGTCAACGGTGCCGGCTTGGCTATGGCAACAATGGACCTTGTGAAGCACTATGGTGGCGAGCCGGCTAACTTCCTCGATATAGGCGGATCTTCGAATCCCGACAAAGTCGTGACGGCCATGCGCATCATTCTTCGCGATCCCAATGTGAAAGCGATACTCTTTAATATCTTTGGTGGCATCACTCGTTGCGACGATGTCGCTAATGGCATTGTCAAGGCCGTCGCTGAATTCAAGCCGAGTGTGCCAATCGTCGTTCGCCTCACTGGAACTAATGAAGCGCAGGCCCGTGTCATCCTGGCAAACTCCAACCTCCCTGCCGCTGACACGATGGATGGCGTAGTGATGAAAGCTATTGAACTCGCGAACGTGGCGTAACCGGGAAAGGACATACAATGGGAATCTTTGTAGATAAGAAGACGAAAGTCGTGGTGCAAGGCATCACTGGACGCGATGGTTCATTCCACACGCGCCAGATGAAAGAATACGGCACTAATGTGGTTGCGGGTGTTACTCCCGGGAAGGGTGGCACTGGTTTCGAGGGCATTCCAATTTTCAATACGGTTGCTGAAGCGGTAGAGAAAACCGGCGCGAATACCTCAGTGATTTATGTTCCAGCCTCATTTGCCGCGGACGCGATCCTCGAGGCAGCTGACGCCGGTGTCGAACTGGTCGTCTGTATCAGTGAGGGTGTACCGGCCAATGACATGTTGAAGGTATACAACTATTTGAAATCGAAAGGCGTCCGATTGATCGGACCCAATTGCCCGGGCATTATTACACCGGGTGTCACCAAAGTTGGGATCATGCCGGGCCAGATCCATAAGAAGGGTTCTGTCGGACTGGTCTCGCGATCCGGTACGCTGACTTACGAAATCGTGTATAACCTCACTCTTCGCAAGATCGGCCAGTCTTCATGCATCGGGATTGGTGGCGATCCGATTATTGGCACCAACTTCATAGACTGTTTGGCTGCCTTTCAAGCTGATCCACAAACCAGCGCCATTGTGTTGGTTGGCGAAATTGGAGGCTCCGATGAGGAAGAGGCAGCCCGGTTCATCAAGAAATTTGTCACCAAACCGGTAGTGGCGTTCATTGCCGGACTGACGGCTCCTGCTGATAAGCGTATGGGACATGCCGGTGCCATCATTTCCGGAGGGACCGGCACGGCAGCCGAGAAGATAAAGGCATTCCAGGCGGTTGGTGTTCCGGTAGCGAAAACGCCGGGTGAAGTGGCGGCATTGGTTGAGCAGAAGATGAAAAACGCTGAATCCAAGTCAAAGTCCAAGGCGGGTAGAAAGCCGGCTGGGAGGACTGCGGTCAAAAAACCAGCAAAGAAAGCGACCCCCAAAAAGAGTGCCAAGAAGCCGGCCAAGAAGGCTGTGGTCAATAAAGTCAAGGCCGCGATCAAGAAGGTCAAGGTTCTGAGAGCGGCAAAAGGAAAGAATTCGGCGAAAGCTAAAGCCAGGAAGAAATAACTTGCTCGCGCAGCAAGAGTAGGAGATTCAAGCAATGACAGAGACAACCGGCGGCACCGAGCAAGGCGCGACGGAGTCTGTGGGCGGCGGTCGCAATCCGCTGACTATCTATTTCCACTGGTGCAAAGCCTGTGGCATTTGTATCAGTTTCTGTCCACACAAAGTCTTTACGTCCGATCGCGACGGCAAACCAATCATCACGCATCCCGACAAATGTACCCAGTGCGCAATTTGCTGGCTGCATTGTCCGGATCTTGCCATCGTCTCGAACGAGAAGTAGGAGGAAGTATGGCTGATGTGAGATTAATACAGGGAAACGAGGCTGTGGTTGAAGGAGCCATGCTGGGTGGACTGACGTTCTTTGCCGGCTATCCGATTACTCCGTCTACTGAGGTTGCAGAAGGTCTCGCCCGTAAACTTCCCAAAGTCGGTGGCAAGTTCATTCAGATGGAAGACGAGATTGCTTCAATGGCGGCGATCATTGGCGCTTCCTGCGCAGGGTCAAAGTCGATGACTGCTACCTCAGGACCGGGATTTTCGTTGATGCAGGAAAACCTCGGCTACGCCTATATCGCCGAGGTGCCGTGCGTTATTGTGAATGTGCAACGCGGCGGTCCGTCAACAGGTCTGCCAACCAAAGTGTCACAAGCTGACACGATGCAAGCCCGTTGGGGAACCCATGGTGACTATGTCGCCATTGCCCTGGCGCCGCAATCCGTCGAAGAGACTATCAAATTGACCGTTCGCGCGATGAATCTCTCGGAGGAGTACCGCACGCCGGTGATTCTGCTTCTCGACGAGGTCCTCGGTCATATGCGAGAGAAGGTTGTGATGCCTGAGCCCGGAACACTCAAGGTTGTGAACCGTACCAAGCCAACCGTGCCGGCAAATTGGTACAAACACTTCGAGATCACGCCAAGCTTCAAGTCGCCGATGGCGTCGTTCGGTGACGGGTATCGTTTTCATGTGACAGGCCTGACTCACAATGAGGAAGGATTCCCCACGAGTGAGTCGAAGAAGATCCATGACAAGCTGCACAAGCTTCAGAGCAAGATCATGCGCTATGTCGACGAAATCTGCGAAATTGAGACCGACGGCATGGAGGACGCTCACGTGGCCGTGGTGGCTTACGGAAATGTCGCCCGTGCCGCGAAGCAGGCCATTCAAATGGCACGTCATCGCCGCATGAAAGTCGGACAGGTACGCCCGATCACGATATGGCCAACACACGACAAGAAGTACCACGAGATCTTCGGTTCGAAGAGCCTCGAGGTTGTGATCGTGGCCGAGCTAAATCAGGGGCAGTACGTCACAGAAATGGAGCGAGTTGTGCCCAAACACGTCAAAGTGGTGAGCTTGAATCGCTACGATGCCGAACTGATCACTCCCGATCAGATCCTCAACAAGATCAAGGAGGTGAGGTAGCATGTTGCAGAAATCTGACGTTATTCATCAATATTTGCGCCCCAAGAAAGCATTCCCGAACGTCTGGTGTCCCGGATGCGGGATTGGTATCGTTTTGGGTTCATTAGTGCGCGCGATCGACAAACTCCAAATACCGCGCGATGACATTACTTTGGTTTCGGGTATTGGCTGCTCTTCGCGATTGCCGGTGTACCTGGATTTCAACACACTGCATACGACACACGGTCGGGCATTGGCATTCGCTACCGGAGTGAAGCTCGCGAAACCTAAAATGAAAGTTATCGTTATCACTGGTGACGGCGACTGCCTTGCCATCGGCGGTAACCACTTCATACACGCAGCACGTCGCAACATAGATTTGACTACCATTTTGATCAACAACATGATCTACGGCATGACCGGCGGGCAGTTTTCACCGACAACTCCTGCCGAATCGTACGCGACAACGGCGCCCTATGGTAACAAGGAAAATCAGTTCGATATTCCCAAGTTGTCAATGGCCGCAGGTGCCAGCTACGTCGCACGCGGGACGGTGTATCATGTCAATCAACTCGATGAGTTGATAACCGAGGGCATCACCAGGAAGGGCTTCTCTGTTGTTGAGGCCTTCTCAAACTGCCATACCTATTATGGCCGTCTAAATCGCGCCGGCGACGCCGTCAAAATGATTGAGGACATGAAAAAGAATGTCATTCCGCTCAAGGCCGCGGCGAAGATGCCGCCGGAAAAACTGGTCGGAAAGATGTTGACTGGAGTCTTTCACGATGAACCGAAGGACGAATACTGCGACCGCTACGATCAACTGATTGAAAGCCTGAAAGGTAGATAGCTATGACTTCAAAAGCAAAGGCCAGCAAGGCAAACGAATCGGTTGAGTCCGTTCATACCTCAGATCGTTTTGAGATCCGACTTTCTGGTTCTGGCGGCCAGGGACTGGTTCTCGGCGGCGTAATCATCGCCGAAGCAGTGTCCACAATCGACGGCAAGAACGTCGTGCAGACGCAATCGTACGGCCCCGAGGCGCGTGGCGGTGCCTCGCGCACTGATCTGGTGATCTCGGCTGGGGAAATCTACTACCCGAAGCCGATGGCATTGGATCTCCTGTTGGCGATGACCCAAGAATCGTGCGACCTTTATCACCACGCTCTCAAAGATAACGGTTTGATGATCTATGATAGTCACTTGGTTACTCAGGTACCGGTTGCGCGAGCAGTTGGAATCCCGTTCAGCCAATTAGCGCGCCACGAAATCGGCCTGCCGATGGTTGCAAACGTCATCTCACTGGGAGCGATCTGCGCGATCACGAAGATCGTAAGCGAGGATGCTTTGACGAAGATTGTCACGAAACGTTCGCCGCGAGGGACGGAAGAGAAGAACATGCAGGCACTACAGCTGGGGCTCAAAGTCGGCAAAGAAGCAATGGAAGGATTGAGTTTGTGATTGAACGCACTCTGTTAATGATTAAACCCGACGCTGTACAGCGCAATTTGATTGGGAAGATCACCGATCGCCTGGAAACTGCCGGATTCAAAGTTGTCGAACTCAGAATGGTTCACCTTACCGAAGCACGAGCGCGAGAGTTCTACAAGGTGCACGAAGGCAAGCCGTTTCTCGCGGAACTGGTTGAATTCATGTCGTCGTCACCTATCGTAGCTATGGCCCTGGAAAGAGAGAATGCGGTGACGGCCTTGCGGGAGTTAATCGGTGCAACCGATCCCAGAAAGGCAGCATGCGGCACTCTTCGTCAGAATTATGCGATAGATATGGGCAAGAACTCAGTTCATGCATCCGATAGCGTCGAAAACGCCGCCGTTGAGATCAAGTTCCACTTCGGTTCTTAGGGCCAAAACAAAATTTGGGACCCGGGCGACCAGATCCCATCACCAGAGGCTGGATTGAACTTATCACTTTGGTACAACGGCAATAATATCGAACTGGCTCTCCCTGAGTCAGATCGAGTTACTCTCTACGATCTGCCTGGTCACAATCTTTCAGGACTTGTTGAAGGTCATTGGCTGAATACCGGAATCATTCCTGATGATCTGAATGCGTTTCTTCGCGATTCCGGCAAGTTGCTGATTGTCATCAATGATCTCTTTCGACCTACGCCGACAGCACGGGTCCTGAAGGCTCTGCGCTCGTCATTGAATCTCGAGTCGACCAAGGTGCTGGTTGCCACCGGACTTCACCCGGCCAAAACCTCGGCTGATCCTGCCCTGCTGCTGGGAGAACTGGTGGAGCGACTATCAGACAATCTGTATGTTCACGATGCCTACGACGAAGCAGGGCTGTCCGACTTCGGAGGCGTGCGGCTGAACAGGCTTTTTGATTGGTGCAATTCGGTCCTGATCATCGGGTCGGTCGAGCCACATTACTTCGCAGGCTTCACTGGAGGCCGCAAGATTATCTTGCCTGGATGTGCGTCATTTGCAGATGTCGAGCAGAACCACGCACTTGCTGTCGATCCAAACAGCCAGCCACTAAGGCGGCAAGGTAATCCGGTTTGGGAAGACATTCAACGCAGGACAACGGTGCTTGATTGCAAAGCACAGTACGCAATACAGGTGGTGTGTGATCACAGTCA
Source organism: uncultured Ignavibacteria bacterium (assembly GCA_964552775.1). GTDB lineage: Bacteria > Zixibacteria > MSB-5A5 > CAIYYT01 > CAIYYT01 > JADJGC01. Next base: position 102,964 of record CAZKIH010000010.1, read on the forward strand.
GGAGATCTTCTTCGCAGGCTTCGGCGGCTGGGATGTGTCATACAACCAAGCATGCGAGTTTGTCATGGATAACTATGCTCATTGCGTGACGGAACCCTTTGATATCATTATCAGCGTTGTCTATCCCCCGCTGGACCGAAACCTCTACCAACTGCAGAAATCCTACGAAGACGTTGCTGCGGCAATCAAGGATGGTGGGACGATATTGCTGCTCTCCTCATGTCAAGACGGTGTTGGTGACGATCGCTTTCTCAAGATTGCTGCCACATTGAATTCGGGTGGAGAAGCGACAGGCGAAGTAGGCGAAGAATTACTAATGGGAATTCACAAAGTCAAACGCACAATCGCTCTTGCGGGGCGTTGTGATCTGGTGCTCTGCTCAACATTGGATGCATCGCTATTGCGGGACGTACCTATCGCAGCGCGATGGGATCCACAAGCGTCGGTGAATGATCTGGTTCAAAAATATGGAAACAACTGCAAAATTGCGGTCGTGCTCGATGCAGCATCGCAGGTACTCTACCATCGCGTAGCTTAGGGTATGACGATAATCCTTTTTGGAGGAAGAATGAGAAAGAAAGTATCGGTCATCGGAGCAGGAAACGTCGGCGCGGCTGTTGCGCAGTATCTTGCTGAAGACAACGTCTGTGACATAACTATCTTTGACGTCGTCGAAGGTCTACCACAAGGTAAAGCTCTGGATCTGCTTCAGGCAGGTCCGGTTCGCGGCTATGACGTCAGTATTCGCGGCACCAATGACTTCTCCGAACTCAAGGGATCGGATATCGTCGTCCATACTGCCGGACTGGCGCGCAAACCTGGCATGTCTCGTGAAGACTTGCTGACCAAGAACGCCGAGATTATCGGGTCCGTCGCCAAGAGCGTCAAGGAGCATGCCAATCATGCGATGATCATCATGGTTGCCAATCCGCTCGACCTGATGACGTTTCACGCTTATAAAATCACCGGCTTTCCCGCTAATCGCGTGTTTGGCCAGGCGGGCATTCTCGATTCGATCCGCTTCCGCACATTCGTCGGACTGGAACTTGGCGTCGCCCAGACTGAAACCGAGGCGATGGTGCTCGGAGGTCATGGTGACACAATGGTGCCGTTGCCGCGATACACGACAGTTGCCGGCGTACCGATTACCGAGTTGATGCCCAAGGAACGCATCGACGCTCTGAGCAAACGAACAGTCGATGGAGGAGCGGAAATCGTTGCCCTGCTCAAGACCGGATCGGCATACTATGCTCCGGCTGCCGCCTCCGTGGAAATGGTCAAGTCGGTACTGTACGATACCAAGAAGGTCTTCCCATGTTCGGCCTATCTCACGGGCCAGTACGGAATAAAAGACATCTACATCGGTGTCCCGGTTGTTCTGGGAGCCGGTGGCATTGAGAAGATCTATGAATTAAAGCTCGAAGCAGCCGAACTTGCGGCGCTGCAGAAGTCTGCGGCCACCTACAAGGATCATCTCAAGGTCCTCGGCTATTAGTTGCAGCAGTTCAACTATCCCCTCTCTCTTTGAAGAGAGGGGATAGGGCAGGGCACAAACGATTTAATCCTTGACACTCGCCTCATGCTGTCCTAACTTGGCTCAAATTTCATCGGCCTGTTAAAGGCGCCAATTGAGTTGAACAGAGCAATAATGGCTACGTCTATAATATGTAGTTAGCGCCGGACAACTCACTACTCGCGGCGAATTTCGGGAGGAGAATGCACGACTTGAACAAGATCATTTGCGCAATTGCGTTCGTGCTTCTCGCTATCTGCTGCCCCACATTAGCTCAATCAGAATCAACCCAACAAACGACCGATTCACTGGCTGTCAATACAGCAGTCCAGGCTCCTGCTCCAGCGACAGATTTGATAGTAATTGACACTCCGGATGACAATGGCAAGAGTCTCGAGATTCGTTGGAGTCCGTCACCGGATGATGCAGCACTGGTCACCAAGTACAAAATACTGCGGTCGACTTCGCCGTCAGGACCATTCGAAGCAATTGGGAGCACTACCAAGGGACAGTATGAATTCACGAACAATGAGCTCAAGGCGGAGACGGAGTATTACTTCAAGATTGCTGCCTTCAACGAGCCGGCCCCCGGTAGCGGTCTGAATGCGGCAATGAGCGAATCTGTCATCGTTGGCCCGGTAAAGCCGGCGGCGCAATGGTTTAATACGCGGCGCATTTGGATTTTGATCTGGACCATTGTCACTTGCTTTGCCATTCTCTTCTATATCTCACAAGCCAAAGCTGGAAAAGACCTCTATGTTCGCAAAATCGCCGGCATCGATGCAGTCGATGAAGCAATTGGTCGTGCTACAGAGATGGGCCGTAAAGTTTTCTATGTGCCCGGTATCCAGGACATGGATGACGTTCAGACCATTGCAGCGGTTACAATTCTCGGTCGCGTAGCTCGAATCGCAGCTGAAAACGACACGATGTTAGAGGTTCCTGTCTGCAAATCACTCGTCATGGTCACCGCTCGTGAAGCAGTGCGAGAAGCCTACAGCAAAGTAGGCAGGCCAGATGCCTTCCGCGAAGACATGGTGCATTACGTTACCGACGATCAATTCGGTTACGCTGCGGCTATCGACGGGATGGTAGTTCGCGACAAACCCGCGACGATGTTTTATATGGGTGCATTCTTTGCAGAGTCCCTGATTCTCGCCGAGACCGGCAACGCAGCGGGTGCGATTCAAATTGCCGGCACGGGCCAGCCATCACAGCTTCCATTCTTTGTAGCCTCCTGTGACTATACGCTCATCGGTGAAGAACTATTCGCTGCCAGTGCATATCTGGCGCGTGAGCCAAAATTGCTGGGGTCGCTAAAGGGACAGGACTTTGCCAAGGGACTCTTCCTCGCGGCCATCATTATCGGCATTATTCTCGAACTACTGAAGGTTCCCTTCATTAAGATACTTCAGGTTAGCTAAAGGAAAGTACAGGTTCGATGAAACGCGAAGTACCATTTATCATCACCTTGGTTGTCGGTATCGCCTTCATTGTCCAGTATTTTATTCCGCACCCACCGTTTGACGCATTCGAAGATACATTCAATAATTGGTTTGCCATTGTCGGCACTTTCGCGATTCTTCTGGGTGCCTTGAGCTTGTTCAAGATGTCCTTCATCAGAGTTGCGCGCAAACAACATGACTGGCCGCTGTCATTGGTCATCATCGTTTGTTTCTTGTTGATTGTCGTTGTCGGCTTCATCGACGGATATCAAGGCCTCAATAATTCGCCACCAACATCGTTTCGTGACCCTGGTACAAATTTCGACTGGCTTTATGTCTATATATACACTCCGCTGTCTTCAACCATGTTCGCGATACTGGCGTTTTTTGTGGCGTCGGCTTCATATCGCGCCTTCCGTGCCCGCAATGTGCAGGCCACCCTGCTTCTATTAGCCGGATTCTTCGTGATGATCGGAAGAGTGCCACTTGGTGATATTTTGACCGGATTCATGCCTGATGGTTTTCAGGCTTCTGATTTGGCGAGTTGGTTGATGAACTATCCGCATAACGCAGGTCAGCGAGCAATCAAGATAGGTGTGGCTCTAGGTATTGTGTCAACCTCATTGCGGATCATTCTGGGGATCGAAAGGTCTCACCTTGAAGGATAGGCGAAGATGAAGAAGATTATTCTCCCTGGCATATTCGGACTCGCCGTTATTGTGGCACTCATACAGTCGCTTGTTGCAGAGCCATACAAACTGGCGTTTTCCACAGGCGTCTCGATAGTAGTTTCTGCCCTCCTCGGGCTTGCCCTGATAGTTGTTCTGATCCTGACTGTACGCGGGCACATGATCGAGCGCCGAACTGTGTTTGTGTTCATCGGTGTCGCGCTAATCCTGCCCTTTTTCATGACACTGGCTCTGAAGATCAAAGTCTCACCCGAAGTCAACAAGATCTACGAGGCTCTTGAGAAACTCCCACCGGGTTCCAAAGTGCTTGCGGCCTTTGATTTCGATCCGCCCTCGGCGCCAGAGCTTCAGCCAATGGCCGACGCTTTCCTGGCCTATGCTTTCAAGCACGACCTGAAGGTCATCATCATGGGCTTGTGGCCGCAGGGACCGCAACAAGCAAACATGTCGATTACGCGGGCACTTGCCGAACCAGAAGTTAAGGCGAAGAACCCCATCTATGGCACGGACTATGTCAATCTTGGTTTTCAGTCGGGAAATGAATTTGTGATTCAGAGCATGGGGACAGCGTTCAGAACCATGTTTCCCCGTGACATCTATAACACAAACTATAGTGATATTCCTCTGCTGAGCGGTGTCGAGAATTTTAGCAACATTGATTTTGTGATTAACTTTTCGTCAGGGTATCCCGGTACCAAAGAGTGGGTGCAGATTGCGGTCGATCGCTTTGGTGTCCAAGTTGGAGCAGGGAATACCGCTGTACAGGCACCTGAAATGTACCCTTATCTTGCCGCCAAGCAATTAACCGGACTCGCCGGCGGAATGGTTGGAGCGGCTGAATTCGAATTGGCAACGGGAGAGATCGGCAAGGCCGCATCAGCATTGCTGGCACAGGTCTTTTCACATGCTGTAGTGATTGCCTTCATAATCATCGGGAACGTCGCGTTCTTTCTGGGCAAGCGGAGGTCCGGTAACTAACGGTTAGGAACTATGGAACAGACCTTCACGGAAATACTCGGCATCTGGATTGGGGCGTTCTTGACGTTGGGCATTATTTCCTTCTTATACAAAGACAATATCCTTTATAAGATTTGCGAATCCATCTTTGTCGGAATTTCCGCCGGATATTGGTTCATTACCTATTTCTGGGACAATCTCTACCGCAAATTCTATTTGGGTGTGAACCCGAGTGACCCGACTCAGAATCCCCATTACTGGCTCTGGGGTGGAGTCATTCTCGGCGTAATGATGCTGACGAGGCTACTCGGAAATAAGACAAGCTGGATAGCCCGTTGGCCTCTGGCCTTCATCGTTGGAGCCACTGCTGGTCTGAAGCTGATGGTGTATTTCACGACTGATGCCATGGCACAAGTATATTCTACCGTCATAGAGTTTACTGGGGCGCTCACTACCGGCGATTCTTGGTCGATCTGGGGCGCGATCGTGATTGCAACCGGAACAGTAACCGGCTTGATCTATTTCTACTTCTCCAAGGAGCATCGCGGCTGGTTTGGCGGCGCTGCCAAGGTGGGCACCTGGTTCTTAATGATCACCTTCGGCGCTTCCTTCGGATACACGGTGATGAGCCGTATGTCGCTCCTGATTGGCCGCGTCGATTTCTTATTGGCTGACTGGCTGAGACTGATTAAGTAGATTGCATGAAGTACCGGCAGACTTTTTCGAGCCTGTTCAATCTTTCCTTTCCTGCCTTGTTACTTATCACATTTCTGATTGCAGATCCCACTATCGCTCAAGAATCGATTAGTGCGGACACACTTGCTGTACCGACAAATGCGAGCCCTTCTGTGTCTGATCTCGGGCCGATCAAGGTGACCGTGTCCGACACCCCCAACGATAATGGAGACCATCTTGATATCACGTGGGAAGATCCCGGATATGAAAACCTCGAGCGCTTTCGCTACTTCATCGTATCGAGGCGCGCGGTTGATACCGGCGATACGCTGACCATTGCACAGGCGTTGTTTGGATCGCGGTCCTACACTGATGAAAGGGCTCCATTGGAAAAGCAGTTCATATACACGGTTGCGGCGGCCTACGACCACCAGGTCATTGGAGCAGGCGAATCATCGCCAGCTCGGTCGATCCGGCAGTGGTTCAATTGGTCAAAGATTTCGGTAGTCATCATCGGTGCCCTCGTTTGCGGCGCGGTCATCTACTTCATTGAGACTGCCCGGCGCGGGAAAAAGTTGTTCCTCAGACGCATTGCCGGACTTGAGGCGATAGACGAGGCTGTCGGCCGCGCCACCGAAATGGGGCGTCCCGTGCTATTCGTCGCCGGTACGCAGGATATGGATGATGTTCAGACCCTGGCGGGGCTCACAATCCTTGGCCGCGTCTCCAAGACCATTGCCCAGTATGATTCGCAAATCAATATGCCCTGCCGTTCATCCCTGGTCATGACCGCAGGGCGCGAGATAATAAAGGAAGCATACTCGATGGCCGGTCGCCCTGATAATTACAGTGACGACATGGTTCATTACACTACTGATGAACAATTTGGCTTCGTTGCGGCGATCAATGGAATCATGGTCCGTGACAAGCCTGCCACCTGCTTTTACCTTGGCGCATTCTTTGCAGAGTCTCTGATTCTCGCCGAAATTGGAAACTCGATTGATGCTATTCAGATTGCCGGCACTGCTATGCCGGCACAATTGCCGTTCTTCGTAGCGGCTTGCGACTACACACTTATCGGCGAAGAGCTGTTCGCAGCCTCGGCCTACCTATCCAACGAACCAAAGCAATTGGGCTCGCTCAAGGGGCAGGATTTGGGCAAAGCCGTGGCGATGGGCGCGATAATTCTTGGGACCATTGCGGCCACGCTTGCGAGTGCGTGGAATGTGTCGTCGATGATCTGGCTACAGGACCTCCTTCACCGCATGTTCTCGATAAGTTAGGTATGAGATGAAACGGCAGATTCCACTTCTCATCATCATCTGCGTCGGCTGGGTATTGCTCTTCTCGGTTTTCATTCCGCCGATGGAAAGCTGGGGTGAAGAGGCGTCGCTATTCTTCGATATCATCGCGGTATTTGCGTTCTTCCTGGGTGGCGGCAACCTGATACGGGTACACTCACAAAAGGTCTCAAGAAAATCAGCCAATTGGGGCTACTCGGTAGTGACGCTTGTGGCGTTTCTGATGATGCTCTATGCCGGCCTGTTCAAAATCGGCAACCCGCAGGGAATCGGGGGAGCACTCGATACGAATGGATCCTGGTTCCAACTCATGTTCGCCTATATCATGTCACCCCTGCAATCGACCATGTACTCGTTGCTGGCATTTTTTGTGGCATCAGCTTCCTATCGAGCGTTTCGGGCAAAGAACACCGAGGCAACAATCCTGCTCGTGTCCGCGTTCATTATCCTCTTGGGGCGCACGCCGCTTGGCGTGATACTCACGGCGTGGATACCTGACTCGCTCTCGGTACTCCAGATACCAAATCTTGCGATTTGGATAATGAACTCACCCAATATGGCCGGCCAGCGCGCTATTATGATTGGCATTGCACTCGGCGTGATCTCCATGTCTCTGCGCCTGCTCCTGGGAATCGAACGCAGCTATCTTGGGCAGGAGAAGTAAACGATGGGACTTATCATATCAATCATCGTTATTGGCAGCGGATTGGTTTGGATCCTCCTGCGCTCACTTTCGGGCAAGGATATTGATCGACGGATCATCTTTGCATTTGTAGGGGTGACAGTCTGCCTTGCGGTGATTTTCCAGTTGAAGTTTGGTGAAGTCGCTACACCGATTGTCAAGTCTGCCTTCGATAGAATTGAAAGTCTCCCGTCCGGTTCAAAAATTGTAATCTCCTTCGATTTTGATCCTGCAATGGCACCGGAAGTACATCCAATGGCGAACTCCTTTGTGCGACACGCATTCGCCAAAGGCCATAAAGTATATTTCTTTGCCCTCTGGGCAACCGGGCAGTCTCTGCTGCAATCGCAGACAATTGATGGAATAATCAAGACAGAGTTCCCCGAGGCTGTTTATGGCAAGGACTATATCAACCTGGGTTACAAAGCGGGCAATGAAGGCGTACTAAATGTCATTATCACCGATATTCGCAAGATGTTTCCATTCGATGCCTACGGCACGTCGCTCGATTCGATTCCCCTTATGGCAGAAGTACATTCCCTCAAGGATATGGACTTGCTAATTTCTGTAGGTGGCGGAAAGCCGGGAGTCAAGGAATGGGTCTTGTTTGCCGGAGATAGAAGCGGGATACCCACGGCCGGTGGTGCGGCAGCCGTATCTACACCACTGCTTTATCCTTATTATCCGAAGCAACTCATTGGCTTGCTTGGAGGCACCAAAGGCGCAGCAGAGTACGAAGCGGAACTGATTAAGAACTACCCCCGGTTTGCAAGTAGCGATGCGCCTGCGCTCCGAATGATGGGGCCACAGACAATGGCTCACGTTGTCATCATAGCCTTCATTGTGATCGGAAATATCACGTACTTCCGGTCGCGCAGAAAGCAGGGACAAAATGGCTAATTCAACCAAAGCAATGCGGGTCATAATGGCAGTGCTTGCATTGGCGTTTGTCGTTAGTTGGATTCTTAAGGCGCAGTCAGGTGTATCAGACGATTCTTGGGTGAATTTCCGCCAAGGGTTCCTGGTAACGCTCGCAGCCTTCTTGACCCTGTCGATCTTCTCATTCCTATACGGCGATAACCCGCTCTATCGGTTTGCGGAGCACCTATTCGTGGGGATTTCCGCGGCATATTGGATGTGTTATGGCTTCTGGAGCACAATCGTCGGCAATGTCATTCCGCGAACCAGTGAGTCACTGTCTGCCTATTTCGAAGTTCCCTTTAAGAGCTTTTCACCCCATTATTTCGTTCCGGTAGTACTCGGGATCATTTTGCTGATGCGGCTATTCCCGAAAATGAGTTGGATTTCCCGGTGGCCACTGGCATTCATCATAGGCACAACTGCAGGCTTGAATCTGCCGCGCTATCTTCAGTCCGACTTTATACAGCAGATGAACAACACATTCATCCCCTTGCTTCCTGATTGGCGGGGAATCGGCACGTTTGTCTCGACTTTATCACTATCGATGGAAGGGCAACTCGTCCAAATAGCGACTAACGTGGTCATTTTCGTCGGTGTATTGTGCGGCCTGATCTACTTCTTCTTTTCAAAAGAGCACAAGGGCGCCTTTGGAGCAGCCTCAAGAGTTGGGATATGGATTCTAATGGTGACCTTTGGCGCCTCCTTCGGCTACACTGTGATGGGAAGAATTTCTTTGTTAGTTGGAAGAATTAGCTTTTTGTTTCATGACTGGCTCGATATATTGTGAGCCAACTTAGGATACTATGAGACGAGATGTGCCAAAGCTGAAATCATTGTTACCGTTCATACTCGCCGCCAGTTTAATCTGTGTCAATGCTGTTTGGGCACAGACAGACACGACTCAGAATCAATCATCACAGACTTCAATATCAGCACCGGAAGCGATTCCACCGGCGCCACCGACGAATGTTGTCTTGCGTGATGGCCCAAACGACGATGGCCATGCGATTGAAGTTCGTTGGACTCTCTCTGCAGATGATGGGTCCGGTTTGGACAATGTCGTATTGTACGAGATCTACCGTGCAGAGTCGGCCGATGCCGAAGATTCGCTCTGGCTGAGAAGAGGCTCTGCGATTAAGGGCGCAGCAGTTTATCTCGACCGTGGTGAGCGCGATGAGTCGAATCCGAGTTACTTCCCCAAGGGCAAGGACTTTTATTATAAGGTTGCCGCCAAGACACTTGAAAGCCAGAATTTCTCAATGGTGGCGGGACCGATGCAAGCTCGTGACGATTGGTTCAACGGAACTCGTATTCCGACCTTGCTTTTCACTATCATATTCTTCGCGTTGACATTGTTTTTCATTCGCGCTGCCAAGCGCGGCATGAGTCTCTATGTCCGCCCATTGGCAGGCATTGAGGCGATCGACGAAGCAATTGGTCGCGCCACGGAGATGGGAAGACCTATCCTCTACGTGCTTGGTCTGGGTACGGCCTCGGACATTGCGACTATTGCATCGTTTACAATTCTCGGAAGAGTATCGCGTCGCGTCGCGGAGTATCAGACGTCAATCCTGGTACCCTGCTATGACCCAATCGTCATGACCGTTGCTCAGGAAACGGTCAAGACCGGCTATGCCGATGCGGCTCGCCCAGACGCCTATATAGAAGATTCCGTATATTTTGTAACGCAGTCGCAATTTGCCTATGTCGCGGCCGTGAATGGAACGATGTTGCGCGAAAAGCCGGCCACGAATCTCTATCTCGGGAAGTTCTATGCGGAGTCACTCCTGCTTGCTGAGACGGGCGTGCTTGCCGGCTCAATTCAGATTTCCGGTACCGACGAAATCGCGCAATTGCCATTCTTCGTGGTGGCCTGTGATTACACTCTGATCGGAGAAGAGCTGTACGCGGCCAGCGCGTATCTCGGTCGAGAGCCGCTGTTGTTGGGTACGCTGAAGGCACAGGACTGGTTCAAAGGCTTGGTAATTGTCAGCATCCTGGGCGGTATTACACTCCGACTGCTCACCAGCCCCGAGTGGGTACGCAAGTTCTTTGAGATGACCTAAGAGGACAAGTATCGATGAAACGCCAACTACCATTACTACTCGTCTTTGTTTCCGGCCTGTTCATGGTCATCCAGTATTTCATTCCTGCCGAGATTTCTGATCGCGCCTATGAGTTCATGCTCGACTGGACCGTCATCATCGGAATATTCGCCCTGGCTCTTGGTATTTGGTCATTGATTCGTGTCAGCATCGAGAAGATTCGACGCAAGACGCATGATCATTACTATACCTACATCTCACTTATTGGATTGTTTCTCATGATTATTCTGGGTATGAACCCATGGAGCCAAGGTCTCGACGATTACACGTTTAATCATCTATTCCGATTTGTCATGATTCCGATACAGTCGACTATGTTCAGCTTGTTGGCGTTTTTTATTGCTTCCGCGGCCTACCGGGCCTTCCGTGCCCGATCGGTGCTCTCCGCGATCTTGTTGCTTGCGGCACTTGTTATGATGTTCCGTGTCATTCCAATGGGTCCGGTCTCGGTCTGGGTCAACGAGACGGCCAACTGGCTATTGTTGGTTCCAAATTTGGCAGCTAAACGCGCGATCATCATTGGCGTTGGGCTTGGTATGGTTGCAACGGCACTCAAAGTCGTTCTCGGTATTGAGCGCGCCTACCTGGGCAAGGATTGAGGTAAGAATCATGACTCTATACGAAAGATTACTCATCCTTGATCGTCGCTGGATCTTCCTCGTTTTGGCGGTCGTAATCATCGGTGCCATCTTTGTACCAATGACGATTCCTGCGACGGCAGCCAAGGAGGTCGAGGTCATTTACGACACGATCGAAGCGCTTAAGCCCGGTGACTATATTCTCGTTGCCATGGATTATGATCCGAATGCGATGGCTGAGCTTCATCCCATGTCTTATGCAATTCTGGAGCAATGCTTCAGAAAGAAGCTCAAGGTTATTACCTTGACACTGTCGCAGAATGGTGCAGGTATGGTCGACGAGGCGCTCAAAGGCGTTGCCGATTCGACGACCATGTATCATGGAATCACCCCCAAATACGGCGAGGACTTTGTCTTTTTGGGTTATCGACCCTACTACGCTCTGGTCATCCTCAGCATGGGCCAGAATTTCCGCGTCAATTTCCCCTCAGATTACTATACAACGCCGCTTGATTCGATCCCGATCATGAAAGGCATCCAGAATTATGATGATGTCAAGTGCGTGATCAGCATTTCCGGCGGAAATGTTGCAGATGCCTGGGTCGCGAATGCGAATGGACGCTACAACGTCAAAGTTGCGCTCGGTACGACCGGTGTCATGGCAGCCGATTACTATCCGTTCTACCAATCAGAGCAGATTTTCGGCATTATTGGTGGTATGAAAGGTGCAGCTGAATACGAACACCTCGCCAAGAACCCTGGTCCCGCCATCGAAGCAATGAAGATTCAGGTTTTTGCACATATCGTGATCATTGCCTTTATCGTACTAGGGAACATCGGGTATTTCCTTGATCGACGTGCCAAGAGACTGGCTGGAGGACAGCAATAGTGGAAAATACAATCTGGCTGACGCTTGGCTCACTACTGACGATATTTACGTTCTCGTTCCTCTACAAAGACAACCCGCTTTACAAGATTGCGGAGCATTTGGTTGTCGGTATTTCAGCCGGATATTTTGTCGTCCTCCTGATTCGCACAAATCTTTGGCCGATCATGTCGCAGCGTTTGTTCATTAAGGGACCTGAAGGCTGGGCTCTCGTACAGTGGTGGTACTTCATTCCCTTGATTCTTGGTGTGCTGATGTGGACGCGTTTCTCGAAGAAGTGGTCGTGGGTCAGCCGATATCCGCTCGCATTCTACATTGGCATTGCTTCCGGATTGACAATTCCTCTGGAAATCAAGAATCGCGTCGTCGAACAGATCAGTGCCAGCATTCTGAAGTTCAAATTCGACTGGAATAGCGCAGGTTTTCTCATGGTACCGCAGGGCCTCTGGGATACTTTCGTTGTTGCCGGAGTCATTTGTTGTCTCATCTACTTCTTCTTTTCCAAGGAACACAAGGGCTGGTTCGGGGGAAGTGCCAAGGTTGGCATCTACACCCTGATGATTGCTTTTGGTGCCTCGTTCGGCTATACGGTCATGGCACGAATTTCGTTGTTCATTCAGCGCATCCAGTATTTGCGCGACTGGATATCTGCGATTACATCCTGATCAACATCATTTCGCTTCTCTTTCACGACAACGGGCTGCAATTCCCAGTTGCTGGACCTTGCAATAATTGACATTTTTAGTCTATGATGCTGGTAATTCGGAACTACTTCAGTTGCTGGTGCGTAAGATAATTCAGCGGAGAGATGAGCGCCTCGATAGCGACTGAAGCAGGAATTTCAGGCAGTTGGACTGCACTTGCAGAGAGAGGAGCAATTCTGAAAAACTTTGAAGTTATGGAGTGCTCTACAGACTAACAGGTTACGGTCGAGATGGAAAAATCATCAAAAAACTTTAATTTCGACGAAAAAATCTCTTGACAGCATAAGTGTAACGCAGTAAATTAGTTGCATCAGTACCGTTTGATAGCCCCCGAGAATCAAGGGTATTTTCATTTTTGGGTGTGTCGTTGTAACCTTCAGGCCATGGAAGGCGGGGATGGCAAAAATTACACTAACGAAAACGAGACGTCGGCGCAAAGACCCCGTTTCACCGGAAGAGGCTAAGCGCAGACGGCAGGAGTACCAACGCCAGTATTACTTGGCTCACCGCGAAAAGGCCAAGGAGTATCAGCGTCAGTACAACCTGCTCCACAAAAAAAAACAGCGAGTGCCGGGCGCCAAGGGGCGTAACGCCATGGAATTCAGGCGGGATTCGGAGCGAGTGACGTACAATACGCATGATATCATGCACTCACCGGCCGAAAAGACCCTGAAAATGCTGCAAAAGATCATCTCCGGCGAGAAAATGTTTACCATGTAGCTCAGGCATCCGGTGCCGCAAAGTATGAGTGTGCTGCAGCAAAGTCTCTTTTGTAGAAATTTGCTGCAGCACTTTTGTTTTTGGTGTTAAAACACTATATTGCGCCCAGTTTGAATTTAACCGAAGAAATGGGATTGTGCGATGTCACCAAAGAAGCCTCAAGTGAAATCGAAGAATAAATCCAAAGCCGCCAACAAACCGAAAGCCAAGGGACCTGCTAAAACTTCGGCAGCCAAGAAGCACCCGGTATCCACCAAGAAGACAGCAGTCAAGGTTTCCAAACCGAAGGCGACTGAAAAGAAGTTGTCAAAGGCGCTCACCGCAGCAAAAGCCGTTAAGGATCGCAAGGGCACAGAGGTCACAACGACCAAGGTGAGGCAGATAGGCGTGCGAACTAAAGCTAAAGACGATGTAAGAGAATCCAAGAAGCCTCTTCCACCTTCAGCCGACCTGAAGTACTGCTATTACTTTGGCGGCGGAAAAGCTGAAGGTACTGCTGTCATGCGTGATCTTCTTGGCGGCAAAGGTGCCAATTTGGCAGAAATGACCAATCTTGGCATTCCTGTCCCCGCTGGATTCACGATTTCGACTGATGCCTGTCGTCTATTCTATGAATCAAATCTGTCTTTGCCGCGGTGGTTTGACAAGCACATGCGCGAGATGATGGACAAAGTTGAAAAAGAGATGGGTACTAAGTTCGGTGATCCCAACAACCCACTTCTTGTGTCGGTACGCTCTGGTGCGAAGTTTTCAATGCCCGGCATGATGGATACAATCCTGAATCTCGGTTTGAATGATGACACTCTCAAGGGCATCATAAACAAGACTGACAATCCTCGGTTCGCATATGACAACTATCGGCGTTTTATCTCAATGTTCGGCAATGTTGTGTTGGGCATTGACAAGGATGAGTTTGAAGAGCTGATTAACAAAAAGAAGAAGCAGCGTTCTATTAAGCACGACGCATCGCTCTCGATCGATGACCTCAAAGAAATTGTCAAGATGTTCAAGAAATTGGTCGTGGACAAATCTGGTGAGCCGTTCCCGACTGATCCGTGGCATCAACTGCAAATGGCGCGTGATGCCGTTTTCCGTAGTTGGAACTCGCCGCGTGCCATTACCTACCGTGCCAAATACAACATTCCATCGGATTTAGGTACCGCTGTCAACATCCAGGCCATGGTTTTTGGCAATATGGGAGATAGTTCGGCCACCGGTGTCGGCTTTACCCGAAACCCTTCCAACGGCAACAAGGAATTCTATGGTGAATTCCTGGTCAACGCCCAAGGCGAAGATGTTGTCGCAGGTATCAGGACACCCCAGCCAATAACGCAGCTTGAAAAAGTCATGCCAGAGGCCTATAAGCAACTCAAAAAGATCACGACTCAGCTTGAGTCTCATTATCGCGATGTTCAGGATTTTGAATTCACGATTCAGGAAAACAAGCTCTATATGCTGCAAACGCGTACGGGCAAGCGTACGGCTGAAGCCGCAGTTAAGATTGCGGTGGACATGGTCAAGGAGAAGCTGATCACACGCGATGAAGCGCTGATGCGGATCGTACCGAGCGACCTTGACCAACTGTTGCATCCACGCATCGATCCTGAAGCCGATATCGAGGTAATCGCCAAGGGTTTGGCGGCATCACCGGGAGCAGCTTCCGGCAAGGTCGTGTTTCACGCGGATGAGGCTGTTCGCCTTGCAGAGAAGGGCGAGAAGACAATCCTGGTCCGGATGGAGACGAATCCGGATGACATCGCCGGAATGATCGCCGCCGAAGGCATTTTGACCTCGCGAGGAGGAATGACCTCTCATGCAGCCGTCGTCGCGCGCGGCATGGGCAAGCCGTGTGTCGCGGGCTCCGACGATATCAGGGTGTACGAATCCCGCCGTCAGTTTGCCATAGGAACGTTGGTAATTAAGGACAAGGAAGTTATCACCATCAATGGCACAACCGGTGAGGTTATGATGGGCGAAGTTCCGACGATCGACCCCGAGCTTTCCGGGGAGTTCGGGACATTCATGCAGTGGGCAGATGAGGTTCGCAAGATCGGTATCCGCACCAATGCCGATACACCGCATGATGCCGCCCTTGCACGCAAGTTCGGTGCTGAAGGAATTGGTCTCTGTCGCACCGAACACATGTTCTTCGGCAAGAACCGTCTGCCGCATATTCAGTCAATGATCCTGGCGACAACGCAGGCTGATCGGCAAACGGCGCTCGACCGGCTCTTTCCGTTCCAGAAAGCAGATTTCAAGGGGATTTTCGAGGCGATGGAAGGGCTCCCGGTAACTATTCGTACCTTGGATCCCCCGTTGCATGAATTCCTGCCGAAGGAAGAAGAAGTTCACAAGCAGATCGCCGAATTGACGGGCGTTCCCGATAAGGCTGAAGAGATCGAGCGTCTCAAAAAGATTCTCGAGCGCATCAGCCAGCTTCACGAGCAAAATCCGATGATGGGGCACAGAGGATGTCGTTTGGGTATTACCTACCCGGAAATCACCGAGATGCAGGTCAAGGCAATTCTAACGGCTGCCGCCGAATTGATCAAGGATGGCAAAAAGATATTGCCCGAGATCATGATTCCACTTGTGGGCAACCGTTCCGAACTGCAGAATCAAAAGGAAGTTGTCATGCGCGTCGCCGAGCTGGTGCTCCGCAAGCACAAGGTCGAAATTCCATTCCTTGTCGGCACCATGATCGAGATACCCCGCGCCGTGGTGACGGCTGACGAAATTGCGCAGGAGGCGGATTTCTTCAGTTTTGGTACCAACGATCTTACGCAAATGACCCTCGGATTTTCTCGCGACGATGCCGGAAAGTTCCTGAAGTTCTATTTGGAGAAGGGCATTCTTGAGAAGGACCCATTTGTCACGCTCGATCAAGTCGGTGTTGGCCAGTTGGTCAAGATGGGAGCCGAGAAAGGTCGTTCCGTCAAGCCGAATCTCAAGGTTGGCATCTGCGGCGAGCATGGCGGCGATCCAGATTCAATCGGGTTCTGTCATAAGACCGGATTGAATTATGTCTCCTGCTCACCGTTCCGAGTGCCGATCGCGCGCTTAGCGGCGGCACAGGCGGTGATTCTGGAGAAGCAGGGCAAGGAAGCCTCGAAGCAGGCGGCATCGGCGTAGACAAATCGTATTTGTAGGGTAGGTCTCGCAAGAGACCTACCGCATTTGTTGGCAGATCACAAAATGTTCACCTTCCTCCTCTGGCTCATCCTCCTTATTGTCTGCTGGCCGCTGGCGCTATTGGCGCTGATTCTCTATCCATTTGTGTGGCTGCTGATGCTGCCGTTTCGGCTTGTTGGGATCGCAGTTGAGGGCGTATTTGCGCTCTTGAAGGCGATTATTATGCTACCGGCGCGGGTGTTGTCGGGACCGAGGTAGGCTGTTTCCCCTCAAGCTGGCCATTAGGGCGCAGCATGCTGCGCCCCTACCAACGAATGCAGAGGCGCCCCCTCACCACCCCCTTGACGCACTCGCTGCGATTTCTTACCTTCCCAGACAGCAATGGACTAACTATAATCTGAGGATATCATGGACAAAAGCATTTCCCAAAGACTCGCTGACTGGGTTTACGC
>CAZKIH010000011.1:0-106711 GCA_964552775.1 uncultured Ignavibacteria bacterium
CTATGCGCGAGTGTGGCTGGCTAACCTGCTCTACTCCGATAGCCGCCACAATATCGCAGGCTGGACAACCGATATGGGAGAAACGATGATCCGCATGGGACCACCGGATGATCGACACAGGGGAAAGATCTACTCCGGCCATAGTAACGGTGTGCCGGCGTGGTATTGGTATTACACCAGTACTGCACTCCCCTGCACCTTGGCGTTTGTCGATCACATGCTATCGGGAAATTACCGCTTCCCATTCAGCTATAGTGACAATACCGGCTCGGCACGGACCGCCGCAAGCAAGGAAGTCTCGTATCTAAATTACCGGCAGATTCCCCAGGAGTCGACTGTCGAGCGGCGGCGAATTCCCATCGATCTGTTTGCAGGCGCTTACAAGTTTTATTCCGGCCATGAACTTACGGAGGTTCAGCTTGTCACCTTTGCGCCGGCAATCGAAATATCTGATCGAAATGAAACCACCCTGCGCTGCGTCGTTCATGATTTGGAGCGTAAAGAAGTATGGAGATCCGATCAGCTAAGTGGTTTTGCTTCCATGGCGGGAGCTGATCAGCACGACTCACTGATTGGAACCAGGCTTACCTTGCAGCTTCCCGCTGGATCCTGCCGACTCAGCATTGCTCTTGAGCACACTGCCGACAACCGATTCGGCGTCATCAGCGATTCGCTCCTCATACCCGACTTCAACAGCGACCAGCCGACGATGTCAGATATAGTGCTGGGGTATGCGCCAAGTGCCTTCGGAAGCGATCTCGCGATTGTGCGCAACGACACTGCGCGCATTGTGCCATCCATCGACCAGGTCTTTCAACTGGGTCATCCGTTGAGGCTCTACTATGAGATATACAATCTGCCGACAGACCTTCGATCCTTGACCCGTTTTGACGTAACATACACGTTTCAGTATGTCAAAGGCTCCGAGAGAGGCATTAAGGGCTTATTGGGGAAGGTATTTCCAGGCCGAAAGGAATCGGTCAGCTACACCTACCGTGAAGGCGGAAAGTCTCATAATGCAATTCGTGATGTCGAATTGAATGTCGGTGAACTCCGACCCGGTCGCTACGCTCTGTCAATCGAGATCAACGAGCTGGTTCGCGGCACAAAAATTTCCGGCAAAACTGACTTGGTGCTTTTCGAGTGATCCCTACGAACTCTATCAGACAATCTTACTTAAGCTGCTCAAGCACATTCTGCATTCTGGGAGCAGTTGGGCTGTTGGGATACCTGCTGAGATAGTCAGTCAATACTTGTCGGGCTCGGGTCGTGTCTGACTGCAAAAGGAAGGTTCGGGACAAGTAGAAGTATGATTCACCATTCGCGGGCGCAAACGTTGCGACTTGAGTGAGAATGCTCTCCGCTTCCTTCAGTTTCCCGGTATAAGTGAGCGTGAGTCCAAGCGTGAGCATGACCGTGGGATCGCCTGGTAGAAGCTGAATTGCCTGACGCAGTTGCTCCTCTGCCTCGCTCCAACGTTCGACTTGCACCAATAAGATCGCGTAGTTGTGATGGAAATACCCGCTATTGGGATTAAGGTGCACAGCGTTGGTTAAAGCAGCTTCGGCGGACCTAAATTCACCCATCTGAGTCAGTGCGACCCCAAGGTGGTTCCAGAGAGTGGCATGTGTCGAATCGAGTTGAAGGCCCATTTCACTATAATATTTGGCGTCGGTTAGACGGCCTTCGTTTAGGCTCAATTGAGCCATGTTCGCATACATGCGTACGTGCGGGCGCAAGGCAATTGATCTTCGCCACATCTGCAAGGCTTCTTCAGTGCGGCCGATGCTGTTCAGATGATTACCCATCGACTCAAACCCAATAGCTCCCTCCTTGCCATACAGGCTGAGGATGTCGACTTGCCGCCGAACAGCGACTTCGGAGTTGGCGTTTACTGCAGCAAATGCAAAGAACGAAAGAAAGGCGACCGTGCTCACTGACACAGTTGCTATTCGACTGAGGTGTGGTTCCTTAGTTTCCGCACATAGCATAACCGCAAAGAAACTCACTACAAGCGACGCTGACGAGAATAGGTCCCAGTCAACTGCAAAGCCAAGACGAGAATGCAGTAGCAACAACATTGCGACCGCGCCGGGCAACGCTGCTCCTATGAACATTAGGGCGCGGCTCTTCCAAATGGACTCTTTACCTCTGATTAGTAACCAGCTCAGGATCAGAATCACGGCCGCCGCCGATGTCAGAAGCAACTGATTGGCAACGTCGAGGAGGTGTTGAGTAGAAAATACCGTGTAGTCGCTCCCTCCTGATGTAAGAGGCAGAGCAAAGTCGGCCGTCGACAGAGTTGGCAGAAATGACAGCCCTGGGAGGACAACGACAGCAACGATTGCCGCGAGGACAACAAAGACCGCGAAAGCCGTCCACTGGTGCTGCTTTGCCTTGGCATTGAAGTACGCCAACAACCCGATGCAGGGGGCAAGCATCAAAGACTTAAAATGAAATAAGGTGAGCAGAAGGAAAAACAGACAGGCAAGAAGCGGCGACGATTCCCCCCTAATAGCTTTGATACCAAGAGTAAAGAACAGCGCCATCAGACCCGGGATCAGCATGTATGTCTCGGCATACCCACAGAAGAGCACTGTCATTCCTGATACATAGAGAACGACAAATACCAATAACCGAACCAAATCGTCGCGAACGACCGTCTTGACGAATCCGATAAGTGTGAAGTAATAAAATAATCCGCCTAAATAGGACACCAATTCGAGCGCGTCAATGCCATCCATCCCGAACAGGCTTGATGTCAACCAATAGATCACATAATTCGCTGCCTGGGCAAGCGGTTCGGTAGGCAGCCACCAAACCCCGATCTCCAATTCTCGTCCACGTAATAGCCCGTCTCCGAGATAGTGCGTTTTCACGCGCAGGAGGAAGAAGATCCCGATCAGGACAAGCGGCATAATGTAGTTTACGAGCAGCTTTCTGATATCGGTGCGCTGTGTAAGAATGCTGCCTATTAGTACGGTGGCAAGTGAACACGCAAGAGCGGCAACAGCTATTAGCGAGCGAATCGGCCAATCAAAGTAACAAGTCAAACTTGCTCCCCACAAGGCGCTCGATTGACCAAGCGAGACTGTCTGAATAACCAAGTAGAAAGCTGAGAGAATTGTGATTACGAGAGTAAGAGAACGAAAGTGCTTATACATTGAATCGGAAAATTACTACGTCGCCGTCTTGCATGATGTAGCTCTTGCCTTCGAGCCGAACTAGACCGTGCTTCTTGGCTTCCGCATGGCTGCCGCAGCGCTTCAAATCGTTGTAGGCGACGATTTCAGCGCGGATAAATCCCCGCTCGAAGTCGGCGTGAATCACACCGGCGGCGACTGGCGCGGTCGAACCCTTACGTACCGTCCACGCTTTGGTCTCTTTTTCGCCTGCCGTGAGAAACGATATCAGACCCAGCAGATCGTATGATTTCTTGATAACAAGATCCAGCGCCGGTTGTGTAATTCCGAGGTCTTTCATGAACGACTGACGGTCTTCTTCACTGAGCTGGGCCAATTCCATTTCAATCTTGCCGCAGACCACTGCCAAATCGGTCTGAGTCTTCTCACGAACGAACGCAAATTCTTGCGTCAATTTCTCGATATCACCAATCTGCTCTTCACCAACATTGATGACAACCAGCAGCGGCTTTTGCGAAAGAAACTGGAACCCGCGGATGACCTTCTGCTCCTCAGCCGTCAAGTCTACCGAACGCAGCGGTCTGTTTGCCTCAAGGGCGTCCTTGACCTTTTTGAGAACTTCATACTCGTGCCGTACCTTATCATCCTTGACCAATTTGGCCTGACGCTCGACACGGTCAATTCTCTTCTCAATCAATAGAAGATCCGCAAAGACCAGTTCATCATCGAGAGTTTCGATGTCACGCTTGACATTGACAGTCCCCTTGGGATGAAGGACCTCATCATTGCTGAACGCCCTTACGACATGTGCCAGAGCATCGCATTCGCGCAACACCGCCGGGATTTCGTTCTCGACAGAGGTTTCTTTGTCTCCTGAAAATCCCGCAACATCGATATACTCAACCTCGGCATAAACCGTCTTCTTGGACGATTCCAACTCCGTCAGCCAATCGATTCGATCATCCGGCACGAGAACCCGACCCCGGTTGAAGGCGCCCTTCTGCGATTGAAAACTGGAGACCTCCACATTGCCGCGCGTGACAGCATTGAATATCGTGGATTTGCCCGAAAGCCCGAGTCCGATTAGTCCCACTATCATAGATTTGCAGTATAACGCTATTCTTGCGCAGAGGTCAAGGACTCATACTGACATTAGAATTCTGGTTGACCGCACATAGCCTTCGCGTTATGTTAGCGGCCTACGTTACCAATCGTGCCGAGCCCGTTTGCGGGCCGAGAATCGTAATGCGCATACAGGAGGTAGTCGCTCATGATCCTGATCAAGAAGTCCCTCATCATAATCGCCGTGACAGCGGCAGTTCTGGCCCTGACTTGGAAGCCGGTCTACTCCCAATCCCTGGGAGAGTCGTTGCTCAACAAGGGTGATTCTATTGCCATCTATGTCGACGCTGAGGATTTTGAAGCCATGAAGGCCGCCCGCGCCGGTCAAACCGTCAAGCTCAAAGTTCTCGACAACATCGTGAAATTCGATAAGAAGCTGATCAACAAGGGGCAGACTGTGTACGCTTCTGTCATTAAGCGCAGTCGCGGCGGCGCCTACGCCGGCGGTGGCAATCTGACGCTCAAGTTTGATTCAACATTCTCCTCAGGTAAGACAATGATTCCGCTTCGCGGCTCAGCTCAATTGAAAGGCAAAGGCGGTGCCGGAAAGAAGATCATCTCCATCGTGCTGTTTCCGATCGGTTGGTTGATCAAGGGCAGCGATATTGAGTTTCCGCAAGGCGCAAACGTGTGGAAACCGGTTGTGGTGGATGACACGCCGCTGAAGTACCAGAAGTAGTTCAGTTCTGAAATCGGAAATCGCTCAGTGTCTTGTGAGGCAGTTGCGACACAAGGCACTAAGCGATATATTCAAGAATTTGTAAGTACTCCTCGGCAGACCCGTTTTGTATTGCTGCAGCCAATTTCGCCACAAACTCGCTCGCCTCATCAGGATCCATCTTGGCATCTCCAGTACTATTATCACCGTCACTCTGAAACTCAACCAAATCACCTTCTGGCGCGGAATACCGCGAAGAGTGGACTACTGATAGATCCAATTCCGGCAGCGAGTGAAACACAAACTCCGACCAATTTAGTCGTTCCCGAATCCTCAAAGGGGTGAGTGCAATCAGCATTTGAAGATAACGATTGACATGAGGAGTGTTGAGGTCGGCATACAAGACCAGCCGCTCTCCGGTTAGCAGTTTACCGAGATTTTCACTGAAGTTTTCGATCTTGCCTGCGAACAGAACCTCCATCTGCGTCAGAGCATCCGCAGGTTCCGAAATGTCCAAGTCACCGAACTGGGACAGTTCCTCAGAGGTCCCGCTGCTTGCCAACACCTCTGCCAGAACCGAAATGTCCCCATTCAACATCCGGAATTGATCGACGCTGATGATTGCCGTGTGCCTTAGTAACGCCCCCCAGCGGCCTGAGAAGTCTTTCCCTGCATGGCTGACCTTGGTGAGAGTCGCGACTGGCAATTCCGCTTCGCGGTACCACTGAAGAGTTAACGATGATCGAAAGTCCTCTGTCTTGCAGTCGCCGAATTGATCAAAACGCTGAATCAGCCATGATTCAAGATCAGATGAAATGTCCGGGGACTTATAAACGACCTGTTGCGATCCCGGCAAATCCGGAAACGTTCCGTAGATCAGATGCTCGAACTTCATTTAGAGTTGCGGAACTGAAGGCGGTTTGGGTGGCGTCCCTGACTTGAGTTTGACAATGATGTTGTAGTCTTTTTGGAAATCGACGCGGAATCCCGAATTGAGTTTAGGATAAAATTCCTCGATCGGATTTTCTACCACTTGCTGTAGCGGTTCGGAACTCGCATCGCTATAGTCCAGCCACTTAAAAGTTATCGCCGCATTACCTGTCCCGGAAACCTTATTGGTAACTGTCGAGGATCCACCGGTAAGATTTCCAAACTCCACCTCGGGGTCCGTTCCGATCTGGATCGTCACCTGCGCCTTATCGCGGATGTTCTGAACGGTCAACTCCAATTCGAACTTCTGTTCCGCAACCTCGGCACCACCCGATTTGAACTTCTCCTGCCCTTGCTCCAATTTCGTGACGAACGCCGGGTCGAGAGTTTCCGGCGGGTGCTTCGTCCAAAACTCTTTCATTTGTACATCAAAGGCGGCTTGTTGCTCTGCCGGCGGAAGTTTGCCAATGTCAGCAGCGAGTTTGTTGTAGTCTTTCTTGGCTGCTTCAGTGGCTTCTTTGAACGGAGAGTCCTCCGGTACCTCGTTGTCATCTGCAACTACCGCGTCTGCCGAGACTTGACTCTGTGCAAAGCGTTGGCGTTCACGCGCAAGATCCATGAGCGGTTTGGCTCCAAAGAACTCGGCTACCGGAAACAGCGCGAGATAATCATCATAGTTGCTCTTAATGAGGTTTGCCGTCTTCTGGTCAATTGGCGAAGGACCGGCGGAAAAATACTGATTGTACTTCTTTTCCGAGGCTTTCAGCTTCCCCTCATAAATTGACACATAATGATAGAAATTGACTGCGCTGAACAGAATCATGTACAGTAGACTAAGCGCCATCACCCACTTGGTTAATCGCCACCACGACTGTTTTCGCTTGTTGAAAAGAATCCTCTGGAATGACCAGATTAACGGATCCGGCACACCCGATGGCGTAATTTCGCGGGGCGGTTGAACACCGGTCTGAACCTTTTCGAGACCGCCGGTGGCGGTGACGAAAAAGAACTGGAAATCGACATTATAAGATGTCATCGAGTCGATGAGATTGCCCAGAGTGCGCGTGACCTTCTCGCACGACTTCGCCCAGACCTCGCCGAATCGCCGTTCATTGATTGAGGCCAGGCCCCTGATGAACGCATCACGCGCTTTGCCCTTGTGAATGGCGGCATTGGCTGGAATCAACTCGACGGGATTCGAAGGGGAGAAGCCGTCAAGAAAATCTGCTTTTGTGATCACGATTCCGATGGGAATCTTGTTCTTAACGCAGTCGCGCAGATCATTGATAATCGTCTGAAATGCGGCTATCTGTTCGCGCAGCAGAACATCCGTGTCGAGCACTGAGGCATCGATAAAGAACAGGGCAGCTCGCGCATAGGGAAAGAACTTGGCAAACTGCTTACGCAAACCGCCGGGCTCTGCAATCGACAGCGTCTCGCCCTTATAGTCGACCGTGTAGAACTTGATTCCCTTCCGCATCGTCATGTCAAGTGCGAACTTCAGTATGCGAGTCTCCGAAGTCATCGTCGGGAACTTGCGCTCGCCTTCGATCTCGATCTGACGCCCATCCTTAATCTTGAGTTGCTTACCGCGCATCAAATTGAAGTTTTCGATCAGGGCGGCGGCCGTCTCGTTATTCAATGGCGACAATTTGTAATCAGTGCTGCCCTTGAGCAATTCATAGAGCACCGAGAAGTAGACTGTCTTGCCGGCGTTGGAGTGCCCGAACACTAATACGACGTTGTCATCATGCTCAAACGGCGCGTCGGCGCCCTTGACGGGAGCTGCTGCCGCCGACTGTTTCTTGAAGATTCCGAAGGCCTTCTTGACTATGCCGATTGGATTGGGACTCATGGTTTCACCTCACCGGTACTGCCGCCAAGTAACTCAACCGCCCGATTGCGATGCACCTTTTCCCAGGGCTTGCGAATATTCAGCGCACCGTAGATGAATAGTGCGCACAGAAGAACATACACGATGTAAACCGGCCAGCGATCGCGGAACATGTGGATCACAAAACGCCAGTTGAAAACCGAGAAGAGAGTGGCAAAGAACGTCCCGAAGAATCCTTTTAGCCAGCGCAAGAACGCGTTTTCGCCCTTGTATATTTCGTTGACCCGCAGGTACCAAGCTGCAAAATCATTGTGTGACGAAATGGTTCTCAATTCATCTGTCGGCGCAAATGCTCTGATCTCCTCTTTACGGCCCTTCTGATTGAGTGCTGCAACATGCAGCATTTTTTTTTGCCACGTGTCGGTGCGAACGATGCGTGTCGCCGACGCGCTGACCTGGTCCGTTTCCCGGAAATTCGCTGCGATTTGCGCAGTGCGATGGAGCAACATCATGCGGAATTCCCGCTCGCGCTTGCCGAATCCGCGGATTTTGCCGCCAAAGATAAGCGGTGCCATCGCCTGTTCCACGAACTGGCTGTCGTCGGTGATGCCGCGAAGCTTCTTAGCCGCCAGGAATGCGTTCTGACACTGTTGAGGAGGACGGCGAACATACCAGAAGTAGAGCGCCAGCAGATTGGAAATGACCAGGGTTACCGGCTGGGAATTGCGTGGAACAGTATTGATACGCTGTTTGAGATGCTCATCGATAGCCGTCCCGTCACCACCGGACAAATCAAGCCGATCCAATTCGGTGAAATACATCTCGCAATCTCGCATAAACGTGTCGGCAGAAAAGTCCTCCTGCTGACGGTCGTAGCGATTAAGCTGGACGAAGATCGAATTGACTAAGGCTTTGAGTTTTTCCGACATGACCTCTTATCGCGACCTGCTGAAGATTGAAACGTGGTTCATCTTCACCGCTTCCAATGCGGATCGGTCAACATCTCCATCAATGATGATATTTAGTCTATCCAACCGGCTCGATTTGAGCGGAAAATATTCATTCGGCTGAACCAGCCAATAGTCGGGATCAGCAACATCCTCAACCGGCTTGCGTGCCACTGAAGCCGCAGCGATGTCGTCCACCTCGTTTGCACCAAGATAAATGATAACATTCGCGGCATATTGCATCGGGAGGACCTTCTTGTGAAGCTTCACAAT
The DNA here is from genome assembly GCA_964552775.1 of uncultured Ignavibacteria bacterium. Lineage (GTDB taxonomy): Bacteria > Zixibacteria > MSB-5A5 > CAIYYT01 > CAIYYT01 > JADJGC01. The sequence continues at coordinate 8,908 of CAZKIH010000011.1, forward strand.
TACATCTTCGGTCCCACGCGGATCCACACCATCGATGATGATAAAGTGGCGATTATTACGGAACGAGTACTTAACGGCGCCGTGGTGCTGTACCAGGAAGCGATGCCCGTCGCGCTCAATGGAGTCACCCGTTTTGCCGGCGGCGCCTGAGGCATAGTAGCCAAGGATCGCAGCCAAAAAGCCGAGAATCCGCTCCGAGTCGTCAAAGAACTGAGTCATTTCCTCATAGCCATAGGCACGGGTCTGGTAGTCACGCAACTCCGGCAGAATATTCCCGCCATTGACTTCGCCCCGGTCAGTCGGGATTTGCGCATTGCGGACATACTCCCGCAACTCCGGATAAATCAGAAATCCCTGCTGAAATCCGCCAACCAACCCAGTGAAGTAGTTGATCAAAGTCCGCGAATCGACACCGGCATGATTATCGAAGATTTGGTTGTTGTTGAAGCCGATATTGTGCAGGATATTCTCGGACTGAAGGAACACTCCTCGGATAGTCTCTTCCTCGGCCGCCGACGGCTTGCTCTTGGTCTTCATCCGTACTTCCGCGATCGCCGCAACCCCGGCACGGTGAATCGTTTCCATCAGTTTGCGTAATCGCTCCATGCGTTGCTGCACCGACTTGCCACACGTGGTGCTCATGACGGAAGGCACGAAATTATCATCGATGACAAAGTCATCACTCTCGCGCTTGATTTCCGCAATCTGCATACCGGCAGTCGCACTTACGTCCGCCGACGGACCGATACTGAGAACTATCTTATTAACCTGAAAAGGATGACGGCTCAGTTGCTCTCCCGCAAGCGGGTCACCGAATGCCGTTTTGTCGGCAGGCGAAGCGTAGAGAAATACTGGAATTCGCTCGCGTTTCTCTTTTGAGACGTCCACCTTCAGTTCGACGGCTTTGTGCTTCAGGTAATCTTCATTGACGTTCACAATCGCGCCGTTAGGCAATACGGCGGTGCACTTCTGCACGCTTATCAACAATGAGCCGCCGGAACGCCTCAAACTCACTTCAAGCGGTTCGCTCTTAACTGAGGCTGCTTTGGCCAGTCCGTAGCCCGACGCCAACGCCATCGTTGAGGCCCGGTTCACATTCTGCGCGTAATCCTCGCCCTGGTTCAAATGCTTGCTGGTGACGAGCATGCCGTCGACCCAGTTCACGCCCCAAACATTTAGATCATCCATAAAATCAAATACCCATACCGATCAAGTGTCGCAATATACTGGCCTACAATGTCTCATGCAAGTAAGTTGAAAATCCAAGATAAGCAGAGCGCGGCTCCTCTCCGATACAAAATAGCGACAATCCCGGCTTGAAGTTGAATCGAACCTCGCTCTGTGCCTGCGCTGATGCAAACAACACCAACAGGTTCTTCATCAAGACCCGGCGCGGACCTTCGGGAGCGAAATCAAACACGTCGCCAGCTTCAAGATGATTCACATTGATGCGAAACATCGAAAAATTCTCCGTAAATTCTGATCCTGGATAGAAATCTCGCCCCAGGAGACTGTTCGCATGTCCAAGGGCAACCTGGTACTCATGCGGAACCTGGGTGACCGTGAAGATATTCTCATCAACGCTTACTTCCTTCTTCAGGAACGCCGGCAGGACTTTTTCATAGAGCATCCGACGACCGCGAAAAAACGGGGCAAAAAATCTCAATAAGAGCAAGTAGCGTCGGTCTTCCCGGCCAACAGTCGGCAAGTCGCCGCCAGTCCGGTTCCAGAATAACAGCTCGGTCTCATTGTCCTCAATACAGAAGAGCATCTTCAGCCGCAGGATGTAAAAGTCAATCCAGTGGCGATAGGTTAATGTATCGAATGCGCTCCAAAACTCCAGGTAGCGGTCCTCCATGATGCCGGGATCATGGTCGGATTCTTCCAGCTGCTCGACGAAATACGTCTGTGGAAAGTAGTTCTTGAATGACGGCAGATAAGCAAACACGACCCGCTCATCACGCTTGGAAACCCGTGACGTCAAGGTGCGAATAGTCTCAATGTCTGTGAAAAAGTTGCCGTGCTCTTCCAGACTGACGAAATAGTACTCGGTCGCATTTATCCCCAGTGTGGTCAGCAATAGGCTGAATTCAGACAGCCGTGTGCGTTCGCGAATTTTATATTCGGTCGTGATGAACCCGGTTTTCATGGGTTAGCCGCCAATCGCGCCGTCAGGTGCAGATTAATGGGAGTGTAGCTGTCAAGATACTGGCTGAGACGCTGCACGAGATAGCCGCGTTCCTCTTCGCTGATCTTCAATCCCGGTTCGAGAACGATATCGACCATCACCGAAGGCACCAGCCCTCCGGAGGTACGAGCAACTCCGCGAAGTGCCCGGGCCTCAATGATTCGGTTGTCAAAGTTCTTGGCGAGGTATTCGATTTCACCTTCCGAAAGCGCGACACCATGATTCCGCAGGAAGAACCCGGTCATCCTCTTTACCTCCTCCTCACTCTTGGCGTCGCTACCCCCCGTTGACGCCACCAGGTTTCGCGGCGCGTACAATTGCGGGTGTCCCTTTACCAGCCTGAGTTCAGTCTCGGCCCCAATGCCGTTGCCATCGGCTCCATCAGTAAGTGAGTACTCCACTACGACATAGTCGGGTGGTTCTTTCGCAGAAGTGCTGAAATCGAACTTGATCTTCAGCGCTTCGTCCTCTTCAACCACCATATACTTGTATGGAGACGAAAACGCGGTCAAGTCAAGGTGATTGACATATTGTTGGTCGTGCGAATCCCACACCCGCTCGATGGAGAATAGCTTCTTTGCCGGATCGTCCTTATCGTTGTCGGCGTACTCAAAGAGATCGACTTCCAGCACCGGCTGGCCCATCGTGTATTTGTTGCGATGTGTCTTGCGACGATTAATCAGAATCATGGTGTTGGTGTCGAAATAGATCAGTTTTCTCAGATCGCCAACCTTCTCGTCGTTGGCAAGCTCGGCCTTGAGCCAGACACGCGGTGATGGCAACTTGGAAAAATCCAGACTCGTGAATTTGTTCTGGATAGCCGGTGGGACGATCATCTTTTCCGCATGCTGCAACTGTTCACCCGGGATATAGACGAAGTTCTTTGCCGGGGCGAGATAATGCTTGAAATGCCATAGCAGTTTGCCCGAGATCAAGAAATCGGAGCTGTATAGCCTGCTTTGGAAGCTGGTCTCGATCTCCAATTCGCGAATATCAAGATGACGGAATATCTCCAGGCGATCCTGAAACTCGCCAGGCTTGAACCTCGGAGTCTTCTGCGAAGAAACTACCTGCCAATCAATCCAGTTGAGCATCTTGCCGTTGTCATAGTCTGGCCCGGTATAAATCGGCACACCCGGAATCTCTTCCAACGGCAGACCAACTTTCATTCCGATCCAGATTGTCCCTCCCAGCGGCGGCGGCGCATTGCGTTTCATGTTTCGATAGGAGGGCGAATCAAGGGCCTCTTCCCATTTTGCCGCTTCATCCGGCAGCGCTTTCAGGACCCGCAGGTACTCACCAGATGTAAACAGCGCGACATCTGCATAGACATCGAGTATCTCCTGCGAGTACAGGGGGAAGAATGAATAATCGCGAGTTTGTGCCCCGCCGACAGTACAGGCAAACTCTGTATCGCTGTCAATCTGGGCGCGCTTGTCAAGGCAGCGGCATGACATCATGGTAAATGCCGGCACCGGACGACGGATTCCTGTCACAAAGAAATTCGACACGAAAGTGTCGATGATACTATTACCGGCGTCCTTAAGTTTGTCTTCTGTGCTGGTTGTATGAAATGCGAAAGCCTTGAGCATCAGCAGAAGGGCTGGATCCATCTGCTTTTCGCCGGAGGGAATCTGGTAACCCCAATAGCGGAGCCGGTCTACCATCTCCTGATAGACGCGCTCTTCCCGATCAGTCCATTTTTCGGCCACTTATCCCTATATCTCCCACGATAGATCAAAGCGCTGATTCCCCGGCGCCGTTCCTGAGACACGACACACAAACGTCGCCGTCGGTGTCGTGACATTTTCCGAGATCATGACGTTGACGACAATTCCCATGTATTTTTGGAATTGTGCCAAAACATGATTGCGGACCTCAACCTTGAGTTCTTCCGAAAACTCAGGTGCAAAATAGGGCGACCGACATCCAAACTCAGGATCCGGCCGGTAACTCCCCAACTCAGTTTCAAGCAAGAAGCGCGCGAATTCGATCGCCCCGCCGGAGCGAACGAACCGGCAGTCTCGCAATTCCAATGGTACTCGAAGCGCTTCGTTTGCCATCCAGAAATCTTACTAATTCAGCATGATCGGGTTGCCCTTGATGGTCGTGTTAGCCTGACCCGTAACGGATACCGATGCGCCCTTGGCATCCAAACTCACGCCGCCTTCCACTTTCATTGCCGTCTGCGCCTTGACGGTGGCGTTCATTCCTTCTGCAGAGAAATCCTTCGTAGCCTTGATTGAGGCATCACCCTGTTTAGTCGTTACGGTGAAGTTCTGACCGGCCTCGAACGTGATGTTCTCTTTCGCCTTAAATACAATATCCTTATCGGAAGCAACCGTAATTGTATTCTGCGCACTATCGATGACAATTGAGTTATTGCCGGTCTTGTCAATGATACTGATTTTCTCACTGCCATCCGTGTCGTCAAAAATCAGCTGATGCCCACTGCGGGTGTAGATGACTTTCTTGTCATTCTTGTCTGTAAACCAATCACCCTTGGGCATGTCCTTGCCGTTCCAAAGCGAACCGATAACGACCGGATGATCGGCGTCGCCATTAAAGAACCCGACAAGCACTTCGTCTCCCACTTCGGGCATAAAATAGAATCCGCGATCGCGGCCCGCATATGGTGTGGCAACGGGCAGCCAGGTTGTGGCGGTTGGACTGCCGTCGGAGGAGTTGAAAAGGAACTGCACTTTGATGCGTCCCCGCTTCTCCTCGTCGTTGTTGTCCACGACAATGGCTCCGACCGGGTCGCCGCGCCAGGCGCGGGCATCCGATTCAACCACTGGCGGTTTGGCGCTTTCCAGCGGCAGAGCCTCGACGTAGTTGTAATAGTCATTGCCGGTATCGACACAGTGTGTGACGCGCTTGACAAAATACACGCCATTGTAAACCGGGCCCATGCCTGCGAGTTCGATGGTATTACCGACTTTGATTGAGGGCTGATTGGTCTGGAGGTAACAGACAACCAATTCTCCGATGGCGTCGCCTTGCATTGCCTCCGCACGGTAGTTGACATCACCGGACATTGTCGATAAGTCAGATATGCCAATGGACTTTTCGCTGATTAGGTCCTGCGAAGCCCTGAAGGCGTGTCTGGCCATTCCAGAGAAAGAGGTCGGTGGGCTGGTCTTGGAGGCGCTGGTTTGTACATTTTGTTTCTCGTCCCAGCCGTATTCCGTGAATTTGGTTTGAACAGCGTTTAAGCGCAATTCGACTGACCCGACATTCACCATCAGTTCGAGTTTGACCGTGTCTTTGCTCTTAGCTTCGTCAATAATGATTTTTTTGCCATCGTAGTAAACCCAGCTGTTGGTTTCACCCAAAACAGTGGTAAGCAGAAAATCCCAATCAGTCTGCATCCATTGAGTCGTGAATTTCCGTTTGACCGTGGCGCCGCCGCTCGTGGTCATCAACTTTTCAATCGAATACTGGCCGAGGATAGAATCCGCAATTTCGCTGCGGGTATAGTCCTCGAAAGTCACGATTTTTGCCGCCTGGTCCATTTTCCAGGTCGGGCTACTTGCTTCGACCAGCACCTGGCCGGTCTGTGTGCCGTTGTTGATGAAGCGCAAATTCGTGATGATGCCGAAGAACTCGTTGGGCTTATCTGAAACAGTGAATTCGTCGGTGGCCTTGATGATGAGGGTCAGGCTGGATCCCATCTTGGCGGGAAAGAAGTTCATTGCCTTAAGATGTTCGATGGGATCGGGCGATGGTATATCCTTCGAGAGGTACATTTTCAGCACGTGATGGTCGAACGCTTTTTGATCCAACTCAAAAGACTCAATGGTCCAATCAACCGTCGTGCCGTCGATCTTTAATTCAATCGCAGCGGGTATTTTGGCGTGTATCTCGTCGCCATCATCATCGTCGTCATCATCGGCGCGAATTGTGATTTCATCTATGTTTATCGGCATCGTTTCCTCGAAATGCTTATAGGCCTGTTAAAAGAGCGGGAAGGGAGAACATTCTCGCCTTCCCGTGTCTTGTACCTTATCGGCCAAGGCTCATTTGCCTTTCCAGTCCTTCTTGTACTCGGAACCGTTCAGGTCGACCAACTCCGCCGAAATCTCCCAGTACTCGTACATCTGTTCGTTCGGGTTGGCAGCTGTTGAAGGAACGTGCTCTTCATAGTGGGTAATGAAACCATTTTCCCACTTCAGAACCTTGAGTTCCTTCTTCAGATTCGGATCCTTGAATGTGATTTGACCTGACTTGCGATTCACTTGCGATGAATCGAAGGCCCACTTGGCGATACCAACGTTATCGTCGGACTCGCGGCTGATCTTGATCTTGAGACCGGTCGGAACCGAACTCGGCTTGCCGTCGGCAAGATCATGCGGGGTGAAGAGTTCGTAGCTCACCGAGTGAACCTTGTCGAACTTCTCGCCATCGATCAACAGTTCTACTTCCTGTGCCATTGCTTGTTTCCTCCTAAGTATTCAGTTCGTTTCTATATTGACTTCGTTTTATATCGAACCATTCCTGCCTGCAAACAAACTGTCGCCAGATGCCTGCCGCGGTTCGAAATTATTTTACTGCCGTCTGGCCTGCGTCGTCAACCATCGCTTCAAGTTTCACTACATACTGCTTGATCGGCGTCTTCGTGTTCAGCGCAACTTCCAGCAGCATTTGCTGGTTTTCGATCATTTCGTTGGTGGCAATAACATTGCAGGTGAATCCGTTGATCACCTTGTTGCGTTGAAGCAGGCTTAGGAACTTGTTCAGGTCGCCGTCGATGGACTTCTTCAGCTTGTCATCGAAGCCCTTGTACACCTGCTGATTCAGGTAGTTGCGCATTACCTTATAGATGTAATCGTAGGTGCGCTTAATGGTGTAGTTCCGGAAGCGGGCATCCTTTGCCAACGTGTCGGCACCCATCGCCACGACATCACCGACGTCGCCCTGCCAGTTGATCACGCAGTTAACACCCTTCTCGTTGAGCTTGGTGTTTTTCACCTCATTCAACTTGATTCTGGTCGACTGAATTCCGGCCAACTTGCCGTTGACCTTTCCGGCGGACGGAGCCTGAATGCCGATGTCATTGTCGTTCTTATAGACCAACCCGGCGACCAAGGATGACGGTGGGATCCAGAGTGGGTCCTTGTCAAAGCGACTCTCCGGTTTGTCGGCCTTAACGTAGTTGCCGAATACCGAGACGTAGGCCTTATAATCGGCGTTGCCGCGCAAATCATCGTAGGACGGATCGTCCAACTCATCCGAAAGCTCTTCGTAGGTATTGAAGTGCTTGAAATCGGTAAAGATTTGCAGTTTGCTTGGCATTCCCATGTCTCGGGCTATCGTGTCGATATCCTTCACGCTGCCCAGATAGCCGGGAATGCAGCAAAGCGAGTAGCAGTTGGTGATATCATAGAGTCCATAGATGTCGTGAATCTGCCGATTGATATGCTCAAACTTCTCCCGATCGTTCGGGTCGGTAAGATCATTTATGCCGGCGTTTGCGAAATATACGTAGACCTCCGCATCCGGCCGAGCCATAGCGTTCTGGAAGAACAGGTCTACGCCGCGGTAGGCCGTCTCAAGTGGTCGAATCGCTTCGTGAATGCTCTTCATGTTCTGGCTGATGTTCTTGTCAGCCTCGGCAATCATATTATCCAGCTTGTCGAGTGCGGCGTCATCGGCGACATCGTTGCCTTCAATGAAACTTGCCCAGAGCGACAATCTCTGCTTAAGTTGTTTGCGGCGATCCTTGAATTCATCCGAACTCAAGAACTTATTGAATGACTCATTCTTTGGGTCAAGAAACTTGACCCCCTCGATATGCAAACCATCCTGGCTCTTGAAATGCGAGAGATGGTCCTTGACGACCTCGTATCCGACGAAACCGGCTCCGAGGATATCCTTAAGGTCGGCTTTTTCTTTAACCTTTACTTCAGCCTGACCCTGTGGTTCTTGTTCTTTTTCCTGGTCTGACATGATTTCCTCTTAGCCGTTTACAGTTTCGCGATATAGGACTTAATTACGTTCAGGAACTCGGCCTTCTTCTCCGGATTGGCAAGGTCCTTCTTCAGCTTGGAGTTCGGTTTCTCCAGAAGGTTCTTGAAATTGCGCAGTATCTCGACCTCGTTGTACTTCTCCTGCAGATACTGGTTCTTCTGAATGATCTCCATCGAACCAAAGTCCTTCATCGCATTGAATTCAAGCTCGACCGATTCTTCTGAACCGTCCTGCTTATTGATCGTGACCTCGTGAGATGGGCGAAACGTACTGAAAACCTCCTTGAGGTTCTTGCATCTGGTCAAATCCGGTTCCTGCTCTTCTTTCGAATTCAGCTTGGTCAGATAGACCATCTTGTTCGACGGCAGCAGATCTACAGGAATAGAGTCACTCTTTTCCTTGTATTCTGTCGTGCCGATATGCGGGGCAGCGATCTTAAATTGATCCGCCATACGACCTCCTGATATTGAATCTATACTCTTTGAATTTCAAAATTCTCACCCTTCATACGTACTTCGACTTTTGATCCTTCGGGGAAACGTCCGTCAATAATCCCAATGGAGAGGGGATTGAGAATTTCTTTCTCCATCACCCGCTGCAACGGTCGTGCGCCCATCTCAAAATTATATCCCCTGTCGGCCAAGGCTTTCATAGCCTCGGGCGTGCAGGTGATGGTCATCTTCTGGTCCTTGAGAATCTTGTTGATGACTTTGAGCTGAATGCTCACGATCGCTCCGATGCCCTTCTCGGTCAATGGACGGAAAATGATCCACTCCAGACGATTCAGAAACTCCGGGCGAAACTTCGCTTTGAGAATATTCATCATCTCCTCGCGCTCAACCGGCTTCTCTTCGCGATAACAATCAAGAATGTAGTGCGAGCCAAAGTTCGAGGTGAGAATGACGATGGTGTTCGTGAAATCAATCGTATTGCCTTGGCCATCAGTCAAGCGGCCATCGTCCAAGAGCTGCAGCATGATATTGAAGACGTCGGCATCTGCCTTCTCAACTTCGTCAAACAAGACAACCGAGTACGGATTGCGCTTCACCTTTTCGGTCAACATGCCGCCGGCCTCGTACCCGACGTAGCCGGGAGGCGCGCCAATCAACTTCGCAACCGAGTGCTTCTCCATGAACTCGGACATGTCGAAACGGATCATGTTCTTTTCGTCGTTAAACAAGAACTCCGCCAGCGTCTTCGCTAACTCGGTCTTGCCGGTACCGGTGGAACCCAGGAATAGGAATGAGCCAATCGGCCGGTTGTGCCGCTTGATCCCCGACCTTGAACGACGCACGGCCTCGCAAATAGTCTTGATCGCTTCCTCTTGATCAATGACGCGCTGCCCGAGATGAGCCTCGAGATTCAGCAGCTTGGCCTTTTCGTCCTCCATCATCCGATTTACCGGAATCTTAGTCCATCGCGAGATGACAAAGGCGACATCCTCTGTGCCAAGCGTCTGCTTCTCTGCGGTCACAAATTTTTCAAGCTTGTCGATCTTTTCGAGGTTCTCTCGGAATCTACTGATCTGGCTTTTTTCTGTACTCATTTCTTTCCTTAAGATTCATCACTCATCAGGGACGAGACTATACCCTTCCTGTCCAGAGGGAGAACATTTCATCGAATTTTTCATTGAATGCTTCAATCTTACGCCGAACGTCCTCCTCAAGTCCATCATCACTGTCGGCTGCCGCTTTCACACCCAGAAGCTTCTTGATCTCTTCGGCTTCCTTGCGCAGGTCGCCGATGCCGTTCTTGGCGCGAGTGCAGTTGAGTCGGAATGAGGCCGACGCCTCGTCAAGCAAATCAATGGCCTTGTCCGGCAGGAAACGGTCGCCGATATAGCGCTGCGAGAGCTTGATCGCCTCGTCAACCACCGTGTCCGGAATCTCCAGATTATGATGCTTTCCGTACGTATCACGCACTCCCGCAAGAATCTCCTGTGCTTCCTGGAAATTCGGCTCTTCCACCATGACCCGTTGGAAGCGCCGGTCGAGTGCCTTGTCTTTTTCTATATACTTGCGATACTCCTCAAGAGTTGTGGCTCCAATGACCTTGAATGTGCCACGCGCCAGCGCCGGCTTAATTAGGTTGGCGGCATCCATCCCGCCGGAAGGATTGCCGGCACCGACAAGGGTATGAATTTCATCCATGAAGAGCACCAGGTTGCCTTTGCCCTTGGCAAGACGGGATATCAAGTTGTTGAATCTCTCCTCGAATTCACCTTTATACTTGGCGCCTGCCACCAATTGGCCGAGATCAAGGTGAAGAATGATCGTATCCCACAATTCTGGCGTTGTTTGCTTGTTGATAATCTGCAGCGCCAAACCCTCGACAAGAGCGGACTTGCCGACACCGGGAGGTCCCACTAATATTGGATTGTTCTTGCGGCGGCGAATCAGAACACGCGAGATGTTGAAAATATCTTCCTGACGTCCAAAGAAGCGATCATAGTCTCCCTTGCGTGCCTTCTCGCACATATCTACGCAATACTTGATTCCCTCGGCGCCGGCGACCGCGTCGCCGCCATCTTCACTGGTAGTAGTCTGTCCGCCGGCAATCGACTGCACGACCTTCATCTCGGCATTGGCGTCGATGATCTTGCCTTCGTCAAAATCCATGCGTCGACGGATCTGTTCGCTCAGCGGCGAGTCAGGACCGACAAAGACCATAAGAATGTGCTCGGGACGGGTCTCCGTTTCGGAAAAACGTTGCGCCTTGTTCGACGCCGCTACCAGAAGTGACTGCAGCGCAGGGGAAGCGACCGGTCGGACTTCATCTGAGGCCGACTTGCCCATTTTGGAAAGCTCATCCGCCAGCAAAGCCTCAAAGTAATCAGGCTTCTTTCCCAACTGCTTGAGAAGCGCGGCCAATTCACCACCCTCGTCACGCAACAACACCAAGAACAGATGCTGAGGCTTAATCTCAGCGTGAAAATAGCTTTTTGCCAGCTCCTGCGCACGGCGAATAGCGTTCTGCAGGGTCGCTGAAAACGATCCTAGATCCATATCCTCTTCACAGTAAGGGGTGCGAAGTTGTCTCGCAGTTTGAATGCGCCTAAACTTTGAAGGTACAATCCCGATTTTTGAGTGTCAAGATTAATGTTCATCCGCCTAAATCTCTCCGATTCCATTTAGACCACAAACTTTGACGAGAACACGACTCCATTTTATCAATCTTTTGTCATTCTACAACCCGATTACCCAAATAGTCTCATCTCGGATCGCTGTTCTTTCACTCAACCGCCAAGGAGACGATCAATGAATCCTCTCTTGCGGGCTCGTTCAACTTGAAACGACCGCAATCTCAGAAAATCAGTCAGCGTCTTGGCCGGGTAGTCATAACTCGAACCCTTGAAATAGTCAACGAGTGCACTCTCCAGATCAAGTAGGGTCTGCACTCTGCGCTTCGGTTCATGTTCGATCATCATATTGACGATGCGAGCTAGAGCCTTCAACAAAGTCCGCATTGCAGTATCTTTGTAAGAAGGACTCAACGAGTCCGCATTCTCGCGAAAGTTCTCGCGGATGTTCTGACGCACTTCGAAGACATTTCCGCCAAAATAAGGATAGCGACCAGTCATCATCTCGACCATCATTAGTCCCAGTGAGAATATGTCCGAGCGCCGGTCGGCGTAGCCATTCTTGAGAAGCTGTTCCGGCGATTCGTAGACGTTCAACGAATACGGCAGGTCCAACTTCAGGCGATCGCACAGGTGACAGACCGGAAGCATGTCTATGTCGGTCACCATGACCCTGCCCTGAGTAGTGACAATCACGTTCTCGGGCCTGAGGTTCTTGTGCAGAGGTATCAGATTTCCCATGCCTGGCGACGGTCTGACCCCGTGAATCTGATTGAGTGCTTGCATGATGCCCTGGGCGATTAGTGCAACCAGGTCTGGATGAAGTGGAGCGTTTTCTGCAATGATCGAACGTAGGCTGAGGCCATCCACATATCCGTATTCCAGCATCAGTATCTCGTTATGTAAAACGAGCCCGCGGTAGGGTTGGATAAGGTTTCCCGTGAACTCGAAATATAGATGGCTCTGCTTATTGAAGAGCTCAGCTACTTCGTGATGATGCGACAGGCGACGGCGCAACACTTTGAGTCGTACCTGCTCATTGTTGTCAAGCCGTCGGGCACGATAGCAGAAGCTGAGTGGGCCTTCGCCGATTTTGTTTTTGTCGACGACGTAATTCTGGAATCTTTCGGGTAGCGAGGGGTCATCGGAAACCGCGAATTCCGCAAATCGTCCATGATAATCTTGCGTCATCTTATCCTGTGAAACTCTCAGGTGACAAGCCTATGCCCGAGCGCTGTCCCCAGAAAAGACAGGCCGGGATGCTTAATATGTTTGATTCTTGACTACGTGAGTTATCCGAAACTCGGATTGGCTTCCATGTCGCGACTATCTTGCACCGCGAAACGAATAACTGTCTGTAGTCCAACTTTGATCAGGTCGTTGTTGTTCAGGAGAGTCTGCTCTTTTTTTATGCCGTTGATAGTCGAACCATTGCGCGAAAGATTCGTGAAAAGAAAGGCATCGCCGCGCCGGATCACCGCAAAGTGTTCTCGGCTTATCGCCGAGTCTTCATCCGACAATACGAAATCGCACTTCTCACTCGACCTGCCAACTCGGAATTGAACGGCATCGGTCGAGTACTGCCGTCCACGGTCGGGACCCTCTTCAACAACCAAAACAGGCTTCAATGGCATAATTCTTGATGTTATAAATTTGTGACTCCAAAATCAATTGATTTCTCTTCAATGGCTTATACGGTAAACCGGTAATTAGCTCGCGAAATTCCCTCCCGCCCTTTTGGCGTTGTACAATGTGATCGACATGTCATCATGGCACATTGCCTGCCATAACGGCTGTCGGTTATTGCTTCGAGGGAGTGTGACTAGCACGAATGTCGTGGACACGCCTCAACCCATCCGAACGCCAAGTTGCGTTTTTATGTGGTTACTCAACTCATCAGTCATAGCTTTGGAACGATGTTTCTCGGACACTATGGATTGGCGCTCGGGGCCAAAAAACTCTCCCCGAAAATCTCTCTTGGCACTCTATTGTTTGCCTCCCAATTGATTGATCTCATTTGGCCGATCCTTCTCCTTCTCGGTGTCGAGGAGGTCCGGATTACCCCAGGAATCACACTTGTCACGCCGTTGGATTTCACCAATTACCCGTATTCGCACAGCTTGCTCGCAGTTGGCGTTTGGGCAGTTCTATTGGGACTTGGCTTCTACCTGTTTAGACGCTCGCGAGCAGGCGCCTTTCTTCTCGGCGGACTCGTTCTCAGTCATTGGCTGCTGGATTTCGTAGTTCATCGACCGGATCTTCTCCTCCTTCCCGATGCGTCAACTCGATATGGACTTGGATTCTGGAACTCTTATTCAGTAACCTTGGGGCTCGAACTGGGCATCTACTTGATCGGACTCTTCATCTACCAACGAACGACGCACTCACGCGACAAGCTCGGCACCCGCCTCCTGGGCCTCACGACTGTACTACTATTGGCCATCTATCTGACAAGTGTGTTCGGACCGGCACCACCGGACGAAAAAAGCATCGCAATCGCAGGACTTGGGCAGTGGCTGTTTGTGGCGCTTTTCTATTGGACCGATCGCCATAGACGAGCCTACGTTTAGCATTCGGCTCTTCGATTATTACTTGTCATCCCAATCGACTTGCGTATATATCTGGGCCGCAGAAGAGTGGCCTGTCAAGCGTACTTAAAGGAAGGAACATATGCCGGATTCAGCACAGCCTCATTCGCATTCGCATCAACAACAGTCTGGAGCGCTGGACGGTGTCAGAAATATTATCGCCGTGGCGTCCGGTAAGGGCGGAGTGGGAAAATCGACACTGTCGGTCAATCTCGCTGTAGCATTGGCGCAGGGAGGGGCAAAGGTCGGTCTCATGGATGCCGACATCTACGGTCCCAGCCAGCCGGGAATGCTGGGGGCCCGCGATGCTCGTCCCGATGTCGCTGGAGACAGGCTGCAGCCGGTGAAGAAGTTCGGAATTAGCTTCGTCTCGATGGGGCTGCTAATCGACAACGACGGTCCAGTCATTTGGCGGGCTCCCATGGCTATGAAGATAATCCACCAGTTCATCGGTAATGTTGATTGGGGCAAGCTGGACTATCTCCTGATTGATCTGCCTCCGGGCACGGGTGATGTCCAACTGACTCTCGCCCAACAGGCATCTCTCACTGGAGCGATTATTGTTACGACCCCGCAGCAGGTCGCACTTGGCGTCGCAACCAAGGGACTCCGAATGTTCGAGCAAGTCAATGTTCCTATTCTCGGCATCATCGAAAATATGAGTGGCTTTGCCTGCAGGCATTGCGGCAAGACAACCGATATCTTCAAGACCGGAGGCGGTGAAGCCCTCGCCAAGCATACGGGTGTGCCATTTCTTGGTGCAATTCCGCTTGATCCCGAAATTATGATCAGCGGCGATTCCGGTAAACCGGTGCTCGAGTCCGGCACTTCCAGCCCGGCAGCGCTTGCGTTCCTCGCCGTTGCAAAGAACTTGCAGAGCATCGCCGCTCGCGTCAGCGCAACAATTAGCGCCGACGAACCGGAGCAAATTGAGCTACGCAAGAATGGCGATCTCGTGGTAACCTGGGCCGATGCGCGCGTCAGCAACTACAACGCACATAGCCTGCGCATCAATTGCCCTTGCGCCTCTTGTATCGATGAGGATTCTGGAAGAAGAACGCTCGATCCAAGGCGAATTCCGCTCGATATCAGAATTGAGAGCTTCGAGATGATTGGCCGATATGCCGTGGCACTTCACTTTTCTGACGGCCATCGCACAGGTCTGTATGCGTTTAAGCTGCTCCAACAGCTCCCAGAAGCTGATTCGAGTGCATCATTCGAGGTTTGACCTAAGTCAAGGTGCTGCGTTATTGCGATGATATGTTCCAGCGGGCACACTGCGCAGGCAATGGCGTTAATAAGTGTGAGCACGCGTTAGTGGAGTGCGCAGGCTCTGGGGCGATAACCGAAAGGACGTGTAGATATGTCTGAACAAGATATCAAGATTACCGCTCAACTCTTTCCAGACCCTGATGTTTGCATCTTTCGCGTCGACCGTCCGGTATTTCCGGGCGGAGCGTTTGATTGCAAGAACAAGGACATGGCTGCCGGCTCGCCGCTATTGGAAGCGCTCTTCGCGCTGAAGGGAATACGCGAAGTGTTCATTACCGGCGATAGCATAACGATCAGCAAAGACTCCGATGAAGAGTGGCAGGTACTTGGTCGGGAAGTCGGTCGAACTATTCGCGAACTGATCAAGTCTGGACAACCGCTGATGGCTGAGGATCTCAAACAACCGGTACCGTCTGACGATGAGATCAAGAAAATCGTCGACGAAATGATTGAGAATGAGATTAACCCTGCCATTGCCTCGCACGGCGGCTTCGTTGAATGCGTTGCTGTCAAAAATGCTCAAGTGATGTTGAGGCTTGCAGGCGGATGTCAAGGTTGTGCGTCTTCATCAATGACATTGCGATACGGGATCGAACGATCTATTCGCGATCGTATTCCTGGAGTGGGTGAAGTCGTTGATGTTACCGATCACTCTGCCGGAGTGAATCCATACTATTAGGTCGCCATAGAAAATTGAGCCTCCTCTTCATGAGGAAGACAACGGACGGACTACAAAGTCTGTCCGTTGCTTTTTGAGATGTGTCACATTGGAATGAAGCCTGTCGCAACCCGACATTGGGCTTAAGCTTAATGGAATGGTAGATTGCGACTGAATTCATATAGATGAGAGTGAATTAGATGTCGGTGTAAACTGACTGTCCTTCAACACCTTTCTGATTTGTATAATTTTCTTAAGATTCTCTTGACTTGTGAGTCGCCCAAAAGATATATTCAGACTCGGAAGTCGCTGGTAGATAATGTGTTAACAATCTGTTAACATCTTGTGGATAACAACAAGGACATCTCAGCATTGCGTAGGAGCTCTTCGTAGTTCACTACTGGTTCGGTACCCAAATCGCCGATGTCCACCAAAGAATCATTAAGGGCTGCGACGGGGCTAATGTTGTATTCGGGCGTAACTCAGAATTTCTAAGGAAATATTTCGGATGACCAACCTCCTCACCGATTCTCGCGTCGGTCGCGAGCATGAACAATCTTTTTCTTATTCACAGTTTACGGGGTAACCATGCAGGAACAAATCAATGCTCTATGGGACAGGTGTCTCTCCAGCTTGTCCAAGCGCGTGAACAAGCCCTCATTCTTCACGTGGCTCAAGCCAATTCGAGTGGAATTCGTCGACGGCAATTGCTTCAACATACTCGTTCCAAATAATTTCGCGGCTCATTGGATTTCCGAGCGATATCGCCAGGCAATTAGTGAAGCGCTGGCCGAAGTCTCTGAACAGTCGTGGAATTTCGATTTCAAGATCCAGAAAGCCCCGGTGCAGGTTGAGATGTTTCCGGGCGAACCGGAGGAGGACCAACCGGCGATCATCGTCAGTGGCAATGGAAGCGGACACAACGGCCACCCAGCCCCAAAGCTGAATCCACGCTACTTATTTGAGAGCTTTGTCGTTGGTGATTCAAATCAATTCGCCTATGCTGCCTGTGAGGCTGTCTCTGAAGCCCCCGGAGAAAACCGTTATAACCCTCTCTTCATTTACGGCGGTGTCGGTCTCGGCAAGACTCACTTGGTGCAGGCGATCGGAAATGCCGTCTGCCAATCCAGTCCAAAGCTCCGCGTCATGTATGTTTCCAGCGAAAACTTCACGAACGAGTTCATTCGTTCCTTGGCCACCAAATCCGTTCACGAGTTTGCCAATCGCTATCGCACGGCTGACCTCCTTCTGTTGGATGACATTCAGTTCTTCACTGGCAAAGAATCAACCCAAGAGCAGTTCTTTCACACCTTCAATGCCCTGCATCAGGAAGGCAAGCAAATCGTCCTGACCGCAGATCGTCCCCCGAAGGACATCCTTGGTCTCGAGGAAAGATTATTGTCGCGATTCAGCTGGGGACTGGTAGCCGATATTCAACCTCCGTCACTCGAAACCCGGGTAGCAATTCTGCAGAAGAAAGCCGAGAGTGATGGTGTCACCGTTCCCAATGACGTACTCACCTATATTGCCGATTCGATCACATCAAATGTCCGTGAGCTTGAAGGCGCTTTGGTAAGACTCGTCGCCTATGCCTCCCTGCGCAAAAAAGAATTAACGATGTTGTTAGCCCAGGACGTCCTCAAAGACTCCATTCGCTCAAAGTCGAAGCCGGTGACCATTGAACAAATCCAGAAGGAAGTAGCGTCCTATTTCAAGATTTCTGAAGAGATGTTGAAGTCAAAAAAGAAGACTCAGGAAATTGTTACGGCACGTCAGGTGGCCATGTATCTTTGCAGAACACTAACAAGTTCATCTCTCAAACTGATTGGCATCAACTTTGGAAATCGCGATCATTCGACTGTTATCCATGCCTGCCAACAAGTGCAGGACAATATGAAATCCTCAATGGATTTCAAATTGCAGATTGATCAACTCATCAACTTGACATGTAGTCACAAGTAGGTGTATAACACTGTGGAAAAAATGACGGAAAAGAATTACTTCACAATCAATCCAAGTTTTCCATGTACACCAGTGTTGTTGTCAACACCACAGCAAACTCGCATGTTGTTCCATGACAAGAATATCCCTTTACAAAAAAACTTCTCCACACTACTATTATGACTATTATTCTTAGATTAACTTAAGTTTATAACAAGAGTGCGGCGGCAATTGTGAATACTGAGGAAGCAACAAAATGAAATTCACTTTAACAACTGACAAAATCCAATCAGCTCTAAGCGCGGTAATGAGTGCTGTACCGACTAAATCAACTTTGCCTATCCTTGGTAATATTCTTATGGAAGCTGATGGCAAATCTTTGAGCCTATCTGCAACTGATTTGGAGATTTCAATCACGACGTCGTTGGAAGTTAAGGCTGCCAAAAAGGGATCAGTTGCCATTCCGGCTAAGACATTTGCCGATATTATCAACGCACTTCCTCAGACTGAAATCGAAATTGAATCAGTTAATAACCGCATTGAAATGCGCTTTGGCACCGGTGATTACAAAATCTCCGGAATGTCCGCCGATGAATTTCCCAAACTTCCCGAATACGATGCTAAAAAAGAAATCCGCATTCCCGCTGATGTCGTCCGCAACTTGATTGCCAAGACCGCCTATTCGGTCTCAACCGATGAGACTCGCCCAGCACTCAATGGCATTCTTTGGCAGACCAATGGGGAGCGGATGCGCATGGTGGCCACCGATGGTCATCGTTTGTCGCGCGCCGAGGCCGACAACACCAAATTGCAGGGTTTGCATGGCGATGTTATCGTCCCACCCAGAGCATTCAATCTGATCAACAAACTGGCAAGTGAGAGTGTTAGCGAGGTCGGCGTTGTATTTGGTGAAAACACCCTTGTGTTCATCTGTGGTAATAACACGATCAGCACGCGCATCATCGAAGGTCCGTACCCGAACACCGATCAGGTGATTCCTCGCAACAACGACAAGAATTTGATTGTCCCCAAAACGCTGCTGATGGAAACCCTCCGCCGCGTATCGATTCTCTCCAATTCACTGACCCGCCAGGTCAAGTTTACCATCACGAACAATACCCTCGAACTCTCGGCAACCAATGTTGATCTTGGTGGTGAAGCTGTCGAGAAGATCCCTTGTCAGTATGATTCCGATGACTTGGAAATCGGCTACAATGCCCAGTATGTCCTCGATATCCTCAAACAGCTCGACGGCGACGAAGTGCGTTTCGCACTGTCGTCCTCAACCGCAGCCGCAGTTGTAACCTCCCTCGACGACGGCGCTGATTATCTCTGCCTGGTCATGCCACTCAGACTAGCGGACTAATGGGTGTGACGAATTCAGTCGCTCGTAGACGCTCGCTGAATGGCGAACTTAGTTGATTAGTAGGTCAGACATTCCTGTCTGACCAGCGACCGAAGGTCGCTCAGGGTTTGAGATGAATGATTCCCCTAGATTGAAGATCGCGACCCGCCATTTGCCTCACTGGGAGTTGGAGGGATCCTTCTATTACATAACCTTCAGAGTCAAGCAGGGGACTCTGCATGATACGGAGGCATCTGTCCTAAGGAAACGTCTGCTTGAGGGGCACGGGAAGCACTGTCAGCTTATCGCATTCGTAATCATGCCCAATCATGTTCATCTCGTGCTGTCTCCTCGTCAGGGAATGACGCTTAGTCGGATACTCAAAGGAATAAAGGGAAAGTCCGCTCGCGAGATAAATACACTGCGAAAGACATCCGGTCCAGTATGGCAAGCCGAGTCATTTGATAGAATTATTCGGGACGAAACAGAGCTGACAGAAAAACTAAACTACATGCTCAATAATCCAGTAAGAGCGAGACTAACTGCAAATTCTTGGGAATATGAAGGTTGGTATTTCAATACCGACATTGCGGCTTCGCCGCAATGACAGGCAAGAATGTCTGTCCCACCAATACTGTTTCGCCGCGCTTTAGTAGGTCAGACATTCCTGTCTGACCAGCGACCGAAGGTCGCTCGAACATATTCAGCTTAGCGGGGTTTTGCGGGAAAGTGAGGAGTGGTACTTTAACTTTGATCTTGCGGCTTCGCCGCAATGACAGACAAGAATGTCTGTCCCACCAACGCACTGCAACGGACCTTCACAGTAGGTCAGACATTCCTGTCTGACCAGCGACCGAAGGTCGCTGAATGATCATAATTCCGAATAATACACGAGGGCGCCCCCTACGTTACCGCCACCGCCAGAACCAACGAGTTGTATTTCAAATCAATTGAGTCGTGTCCAGAGGTAATCACCGCCGGCACCTTGCCGCCGGTGACAATAAGACCCGCTTCGCTCTTCGTGTACATTGTGAGTGCTTTGTAAATACCATAGCTGGTCGCCAGGTTCGGACCGATCAGAATCTCGGCCTTGCCGGCGACTTCGCCTTTAGCGCCTTTTTCTTTGGCCGCGCTTTCCATCAACGCCACATCCATCGATAGGGGACCGTCGACAAGACAATTCTTAATTTGGCCCTTGTCAACCATCTTGGAAATAACAGCCTCGACAATCGTCACCGGCATCTGTGGATAAATCACTTCGACCGCAGCAAGCAACGCAACCTTGGGCAATGGGTTGTCCAGCTTGCGAGCAAGTGCCACGGCATTGTTAAGGATGTCAACCAGGTCCATCATTTCAGGATCAGGATTCACTATCGGATCAGAGAGTATTAACAGCCGATCCATTTGAGCGCTCTTGCAGACAAGATGCCCCGACACGAGATTCTTGGCAACGCGGAATCCCAGCTTGCGCTCGAATAGTAACGACAGGAAATCTTTGGCACCAAATACACCCTTGCAGATTCCGCCAACCTTGCCGTCGCGAATCAGTTCGAGCGCTTGATACGCTGAATAGTTCGGCTCCGGCGAACGCACCAGTTCCCAACCGAGCACGTCAACACCGACCTCCTTGGAGGCTTTTGCGATCGCCGCCTCGTCGCCGATCATCACCGGCTTAACCAGACGATTCTTCATGGCACGATCAATCGCCTGAATCAGCTTCGGTTCGTGCGGCTCAACAAACGCGATCAATAGAGGATCAACAGCCTTTTCGCGAGCCAGTTTTTCGATGTCAGAGAAATTCTTCAACATCACTTAGCCCTCTTGAGATAATGCGAGAATAGGCAGGCAATCGAAATAGAGGCCAACTTATTCCGAGCCGTGTCAGTTCGCGAAACCAGACTCACCGGCACACGGGCACCGACAATGACTCCGGCAAATGCCGCCGGTGCCAGCAATATCAGCGTCTTGGAAACGACATTGCACTCCTCAATAGAATCGACCAAAAAGATGTCGGCTTCGCCCGCGACGTAATTTGTGATACCGCGCCGCAGCGCAACTTCTCGTGAAGTCGCCGCATCGAAAGTAATCGGACCATATACTTCACAGTCCGGAATCAATCCATCCTTGTTCATCGCCGTCAATTGCGCAGCCTCGGTCGTGGCAGAAAGTCGTGGATGGATATAATCCACCGGCGCCGACACCGCGACCTTGGGCTTCTCATATCCGAGGCAATGGAATAGCTTGACGGAGTTGTTGATGATCTGGACCTTCTGATCAAACGTCGGCTTGACGACCATGCCACCATCGGTGATCCCGAGCAGTTTGTGATATCCCGGAAATCCAAGCACGGCTACATGATTTAGAGTGTCCGCCGAACGCAGCGTGAATTCTCGTGAAAGAACGGTCTTGAGGAGTGCAGAAGTGGAAAGAAAGCCCTTCTGAATCAGATCCGCCTTGCCCTTGTCAGCGGCCTCGGCAGCCAGATGAGCCGACTCGCTTGGTTCCTTGGTATTTACGATCGTGAATCCCGCAAAATCGATCTTGTGCTTGTCGCCGATTTCGCGGAGTTTTGCCTCAGCACCAAAGAGCGTGAAGCGGGCAAAACCGAGTTTGGCTGCTTCCGCGCACGCCTTGAGAACATCATCATCTTCCGCCGCGGCGACGGCAACCTTGAAAGGGCCGTACTTGTTGCCGAGAATTCCGGCGGCGTCAATTATGCCATCAGCAGAAGTGATCGTTTGGTAGTCCAAAGACATCGCGAGAATGTAGCAAGAATCATTCTTCAAGTCAACCCATCTGCGAGTCAATCACAAAATCGACCGGAAATGTCAATCCAGCGCCTTGACTTGGAGTTTCTGGTCATCTATTCTGTGCATATCCCGCTGTCAGGTCCGGTTGGCACCCCGATTGCGGTCCAAGCTTGCATTGAACAATTGATATAGCCCTGGGAGGGAACTGTGAACTTCAAGAAAATCGGAATTGTCGGTTTCGGACAGATGGGTTCCGGCATCGCGCAAGTGACTGCTGCGGCCGGCTACAAAGTAGTTGCCCGCGAAGAAAAAGAAGAGCTGCTACAAAAGGGTCTGAAGGGGATCGAAAAGCTGCTCGACAAGGCAATCGAAAAAGGCAAAGCCACCGCGGACGACAAGTCAAAGATTCTCGGCAACATCACTACGACAACTCGAATCGAGGACCTCGCCGATTGCGATCTGGTCATTGAAGCCGTCACGGAAAATCTAGAGGTTAAGATTCCTATCTTCCGAGCACTTGACAAGGCCTGCAAACCGGAAACGATCTTCGCATCCAATACTTCCTCGCTATCCATCACCGACATGGCCGTCGAGACCTCGCGTCGCGGCAAGTTTGTCGGTCTGCACTTCTTCAATCCGGTGCCGGTAATGAAGCTCATCGAGGTCGTCCGCACGGTGATGACCGATGATGCTTCATTCAAAGACGCAATTGCCTTCGCTGAATCGGTCGGCAAGGTTGTTGTGCGCGCCAAGGACTCATGTGGATTCGTCGTAAACCTCTTGTTGGTACCATATCTGATCGATGCCATCCGCTGGTACGAAAATGGACTCGCCACGAAGGAAGAAATCGACAACGCCATGAAGCTCGGCTGTGCACATCCGATGGGGCCATTGGAATTGACAGATTTTATCGGACTCGATACAATCATGTACATTGGCGATATCATGTTCGAAGAATTCCGCCAACCACGCTATGCGTCGCCACCATTGCTCAAGCGCATGGTCAAGGCTGGATATCTCGGCCGTAAGTCTGGTCGCGGATTTTATGAATACGGATCAAAGTAGGGAGACGAAATGGCTTACAATAACATCATCGTAGAAATACAAGGCGCCAAGGCCACGATCACCATGAACCGTCCTAAGGCGCTCAACGCACTCAATACAGAGACCTTGCTCGAAGTTAAGCAGGCCTTCACCGAGCTTGAGACTGGCGGTCAAGTCAGGGTCGTGATCTTTACCGGTGCCGGCGAAAAAGCCTTCATCGCCGGAGCCGACATCGGCGAGCTGAAGACGCTTGATGTCGTGACCGGAAAGAAATTCGTCGAGACTGGTCATGCGGTGCTCGCCCAAATTGAAAACTCCAGGATCATTTCAATTTGTGCCGTCAATGGATTCGCTTTGGGTGGTGGTTGTGAGTTCATGATGGCGACGGACATTCGCGTTGCGTCAGATACAGCCAGGATGGGCCAGCCGGAAGTCAACTTGGGAATCATTCCCGGATTCGGCGGCACGCAGCGGCTATCGCGTTTGGTCGGCAAAGGTCGAGCGAAAGAGCTCACGTTCAGTGCTCGCATCATCAAGGCAGACGAAGCACTTCGTATCGGACTGGTCGAGTTCATCTATCCCGCCGATCAACTGGTTGCTGAAGCAAACAAATTGGCTGATACGATTCTCTCCAAAAGCCCGCTCGGTGTCCAGTATGCGAAGGAATTGATCAATCGCGGCGGCGATATCGACCTGGCAAATGCAAATGGCCTCGAGATTCAAGCTTTCGCCGCCTTGTGCGCGACGGACGACAAGACCGAGGGCCTCGGCGCGTTTCTCGAAAAACGCGACGCCAAGTTTACAGGAAAGTAGGGTAGATTCGGCAGAATCTACTGCCGGTGCCCGCAGCCGCTGATTCGGCGCGAAGATAGATGAGAGGAATGGGGAATCGGGCTATAGCGCGATTCCCAATCGGGTTGTGCTACGTGAATGGGTCATGCGAGCTAACAGCTACCCTGTACGCTGGGACGTACTTCGCCCCGCATCAATTATTGCCCTGAAAACGATCTTCATCAAATAGCTGGCAAATACCGGCTCCTGAGTCCCGGTCCAGTTCAGGTGGGCTGACCTACTTCACCCGCATCGCCTTCTGCTCGATCCCACCTTGATAGAGTATCAAGCTCTCTGCCTTACCGCCCGTACCCAAGACAAACTCGATCTCAGCATCGACGACCCTGAAAAAGTAGCGCGTCTCCGATTTCGGGAATATCTCGAATTGCTGCTGACCGGTTGCTTGGGCGAAGATCTGTTTACCCTTGCGTTCTATTGTAATGGAGAAGACGGGAGAGAGTTGGTACTCACCAACATAACGATCGAAGAGCGCAGGGTCAACCGCTACGGCTGCTGTCTTGGCCATGATCGCGGCTGTTCGCTCATCTGGCAATTTCCCATGACGAGAGTCAACGCCTTCCTGATGAATCACGTGTGCGACGACAACGCCTGCTTGATCGCGCAGGAATGTAATTGTCGTGGCGTTATTCATCTCATAGAAGAACTTGTCCGTCGACTCGGGGAATATCTCCGAGCGCATTCCGCCGGACCGCTGCGAATAGAGCCTCCCATCCTCTGAAGTAATCAGACGATACTGGTTGTTGCCAAGATCGTAGGCGCCGACGTAATCGCGATATCTGCTCGTGTCAATTGCGACCGGCGTCTTGAGTACGGGAACGTCATAGGGCATGCCAAGGGCGATCGCCATCAGGCTATTCGCCAACCGCCGCTGATCGAGCATGTGATTGTTGGCGAGCACGACAATACACAGCTTCTCCCGCGGAATGCGTATGAACATGCTGCAAAATCCATCGATCAGCCCATCGTGCCAATTTCGCTGATATGATCCAACCGAATCAATCATCATGCCGAAGCCATAGTTGTCAAGATTTGGCGTCAACATGGCTTCCACTGATTCACGCTTAAGTATCTTTTCTCCTCGAAGTGCCTCATCCCATTTCACCAGGTCGCCGACCGTGCTGTAAAGAGCGCCGGCAGCTCCGGCTGAACCCGGGAGAGGCAACAGGGTCCGTTGCGGATTCATTTTCTCGTCAAAATGATATCCGAACGCGCGCTCATTCTTATCAACTGACATCAAATCGTAGCCAGTGTGAGTCATTCCGGCAGGAACCAGGATGTTCTCCTTAACGTAAACGTGCCAAAGCTGGCCGCTTACCTGGTTTATAATCGCTTCAAGGAGCTTGTAGTTCGAATTGCTATAGCTGCATTTCGTTCCCGGCTCGAATTCCAATGGCAAACTTGCGATTGTAAGAATTTGCTTTGCAAGGGGGGTATCTTGACCCTTCCACGCCGTGTAGGCAGGAATATCTGTGAAGTTCACAATTCCGGATGTGTGTGTAAGCAGGTGACGAATTGTGACCTTGTTTGCGATCTCCTCTGGAAAATCCGGAAAGTACTTCACGATGGGATCATCAAGAGACAACTTTCCCTTTTCCCGAAGCAGCATTACTGCTGCAGCCGTGAATTGTTTGGTAATGGATCCTATCGCAAAGCGGGTTTCGATGTGATTCAGACGGTTCGTTTCGAAATCGGCGCGCCCGCAAGCTTGCGCATAGACAATCCCACCGTCGCTGGCCACCATGGCGACACCGGTAAATTGCTGCAATTTCTCCGCAGCATCCAGGTACTCTTTGAATTCCTTCTCGCTTGCAGTCGCCGTGCTTGCCGGGAATGAAACCGCAAGAGCGAGCAAGATCAATAGAATTGCTGATTTCATTTTCATGTCCCTCAAGCTCATTCTGTTTGTCAATTCATCCTCCTGAAGTCCGTCAAATCTTGCTCAACATTAGATGCAGGATACCATGCACTTGTGTCAAGCTCCAACCTCAAAATGGGGCGAGTATGATGAGCTCTGCCTGGAGAATTTTGCCTTGCCATCAGCGACTCTTTTATTGACTATTATCCGCATGATTCTCGGCGATTGGTTTGTCAATCTGGGTCCAATTCTCCAGGCACTTCTCGCAACATGTTTCACCTGGGGTGTCACTGCCCTCGGTGCTGCCGGAGTCTTTCTCAGTAAAGAAATGAGCCGTCGAACTCTCGATATCATGCTCGGCTTCGCTGCCGGAGTAATGATCGCAGCCAGCTATTGGTCGCTCCTCGCTCCGGCAATAGAAATGTCCGAAAACGGTCCGGTTCCGGCATGGGTACCGGCGGCAGTAGGATTTCTGCTTGGTGCCGTGTTCCTGCGCGGCCTTGATCTCATACTTCCTCATCTACATATAACCGAGTCCGGCCAGCATGCAGAGGGAATTAAGACTGCCTGGCATCGCAGCACTTTGCTCGTGATGGCGATTACTCTGCATAACATCCCGGAGGGTCTCGCAGTTGGCGTCGCCTTTGGTGCCGTCGCCGCCGACCTTCCTTCGGCAAATCTAGCCGGAGCCGTCGCTCTTGCCCTTGGAATAGGAATCCAGAATTTTCCCGAGGGGCTTGCCGTCTCGATGCCGCTGCGTCGCGTTGGAGTCTCACGGCTGAAGGCCTTCTGGTATGGACAGCTTTCCGGAATCGTTGAACCTATTGCCGGGATGCTTGGAGCAGCGTTAGTGGTTGCCGCCAAGCCGATCCTGCCGTATGCGCTTTCGTTTGCCGCTGGAGCGATGATATTCGTCGTGGTAGAGGAACTCGTGCCGGAATCCCAAACCTCAGGACATTCACATGTCGCAACCATGGGTGTAATGGTCGGATTCGCAGTGATGATGGTCCTTGACGTCGCTCTCGGATGATTACTTTGTTTGCAACGCTTGCCGAGACTAAGGTTTGCGCCTACATTGCGGCATGCACCGCAGCGACATCCTGAGGAAACTCCGGAATTATTCCCCAACCGATTCGCGAGATATCAACTGTCGTGATCGCATTATAACATTTGTCGAGCGGAACCAAAATTGCTTTGAGCGATCCTTCCAGCCCGGCCACATCACCGGATCGGCCTGGATCACCAATCATGCGCGCAATCGTTTCCTACTGACTTTTCACTCCAGACTCAATCTCTGGCTGCAACTTGGGGGTCATGCCGACGGTAACCCAGATGTGCTGGCGGTTGCTCTACGCGAGGCCCGTGAAGAATCAGGCCTCGAGATTATTCACTGTCTCTCCCCGGAAATCTTTGATCTTGATATCCATCGTATTCCCGGTCACCAAGGCGTTCCGGAACACTATCACTATGATCTGCGTTTCCTATTCGAGGCCGATGACTCGCAGCCTCTGATCGTGAGCGATGAATCCCATGACTTACGTTGGCTGACGGGCATTGAAATACTCCAACTAACGCAGGAGGTATCGATTCTCCGCATGCTTCGTAAATCTCCGCTACGTTAACACGGATTCAACCATTCGCGAGTTATTTGCCTGACAGGCAATGGAGTTTAAGCGAGGACAACTATGAGCATTAATACTGATCGAGTATTCGCCCGTTTCGGCGGCCGCTCCACGAATGCGGCCAATTCCGCAAACGGCTCACCTGATATCGTATTCAGCGACGTCGAACTGCTCGACGCCTATTCCCGCGCCGTAACTGCAGTAGTGGAACTGGCCGGACCCGCCGTCGTGAGTATAAACGTATCTGTTAAGTCTCCGCGTAACAACCGTGAGCAGGCCGGAACCGGCTCCGGTGTCATTATTGCCCCGGACGGTTACATCCTGACGAATAGTCATGTCGTGCACGGCGTCAGCCGAATTAAGGTCGAAATGCTCGATGGCACCGAAACTGAGGCATCTCTGGTGGGAGATGATCCAGCCACTGACCTCGCGCTCATTCGTGCATCGGCTTCCGGTTTGCCTTTTTCTGAATTGGGAGCTTCAGACAAACTCCGGCCGGGCCAGGTGGTAATTGCCATGGGCAACCCCCTTGGCTTCCAATCTACAGTCTCTACTGGTGTGGTCAGTGCCATCGGTCGCGCCATGCGCAGCCAGAGTGGCCGGCTGATCGAGAATATCATCCAGCATACCGCGCCACTCAACCCCGGAAATTCAGGCGGCCCACTGCTCGATACCCGAGGAATAGTGGTAGGCATCAATACGGCGATTATTCGTGAAGCTCAGGGTATTGGTTTTGCCATCCCGGCAAATACGGCTGTCTCGATTGTCTCGCAACTTCTCCAGCACGGGCGAATCCGCCGCGGTTATCTTGGAATTGCAGGGCAGCAGCGCCCACTACCTCGACGCTTGGTACGCTATTACGGTCTGACCAACGAAGTTGGGGTTGAGCTTGTCAAGGTGGAACCAGGAAGTCCGGCACGAAGCGCAGGACTAATGAGTGGAGACATCCTCATATCCATTGACAATCGCCCGGTCATGACTGTAGATGACGTTCACCAATTGCTAACCGACTGGAATGGAGAAGCTTCGCTCCGCCTGACGGTGGTCCGCCTCAATGAGCTGCGGAGTTTTGACGTCTTACCTATTCAAAATTGATCTCAGCCAGTCTGCGGTGCATTTCGCGAGAGGATTATTCCCTTGACATACCATTGCCTCATAGGTAAAATGATCAGCTAATTGAGTTAATATCACTGGGAGAGGAATGAAAAGAACATATCAGCCTTCGAAGCGGAAACGGAAGAACGATCACGGCTTCCGCGAGAGAATGAAGACCAAGGACGGCCGCGCCGTCTTGTCCAGAAGACGCCGCAAAGGCAGAAAAAAACTGACGGTTTCAGACGAGAGAAAATAGCTTTGGTAAGGGTTGTCGTCTGTCTGATGGCACTCTTATCAGGCGGACGATTCGTTCCGGTGACAAGACCGAAAGCGAGCATCTGAGCATGCATTGCTTTCCCACACCCGGTATTGCCAGTCGCTGGTGTTTCCGCATTCCTCGTCGACTCGGCAACGCACCAAGTCGCAACCGGGTTCGCAGACTACTGCGAGAGTTTGTTCGCACGCACAAGAACCTGTGGCCCGCAAATTCTGCTGTTGTACTGACGGCGAACCTCACTGCAGTCGATCTGAGTTATCATCGCGTTTCAGAACAGTTGGAGCGGTTGCTCGTTCATGAATAAACTGTTCGGTACCGTTTCGGCGGCACTTGTCCGCGCCTATCAGCTTGTACTATCCCCCTTTCTGCCAAGAGCTTGTCGATTCTATCCATCTTGTTCAGAATATTCACTTCAAGCCTTCAAAAAATATGGATTCATGAAAGGCACATCAATGACCTTTCGCCGAATCGGCCGTTGCCACCCGTTTCATCCGGGCGGATTCGACCCTGTGGAGTAATCGCAAATGTTTGATCGCAATACACTCATCGCCATCATCCTGATCTTCGTCATCTTTGTCGGCTGGTCGTTCATCTACCAACCAAGTCAGGCGCCGCCACCCTCGACAGCTGACGGTATTACTCAGGCCGATTCGGTTAAGCGTGTAATCCCGGATACCGCAGACTCAACCCTTGCGATACCGGGAATGGCACAGCCGACTCTTGATACTTTGGCCGTAGCCGCCGACACGATTCCCGAGAAGGTGATCACGGTTGAGACGGATTGTTTCAAAGCTGTCTTGACCAACAAGGGCGCAGGAATCACGAAGCTCACTTTCAAGAACTATCATTACACTGAAGGCAAACAGGTTGAGATGCTGCCCTCCGAAGCCCAACCGGTCCCGACAATCCTCTCTCCAATAAGTGGGTTTACCGATCACGCGCTCAACTACAGCACTTCCGACAAGAGTCTGGAACTAACGAAGGGTTCTTCCAGCCAGTCGATAACTTTCACAGCACAGGTTCCTGGTCGCGGTGAAATCGTCAAGCAATTCACTTTCTATCCCGATAAATATGATTTTGACATCGTGCTCAAGATCAACGGCGTTCCTCAGCTTGGCCTCGACAAGGAATACGTATTGGCGTGGTTGCCGGGGATCCCGCCGTCAGAGAAAAATCTTACCGATGATTTCAGCCATTATAAGGCTGCTGCCTACATGGCCGGCGAATTACAAAAGCACGATTCATTCGAAAACGGAAAGCTCATCAAAGATGTGACCGGAAGTGCCGAATGGGTCGGCTCATGCTCGAAATATTTCGCGTACGCCTTCATTCCGGATAGCCGAACCAGCAACGGAGCCTATTTCCGTGGTACTGAGAAGAGTCGCGTTGGTACCGATGGCAGCTACAATGAACGTGACATTTCTACCGGAATTCTCATGCCATCCGGTGCTAATGTCACGATTGAGAACAAATTCAAGGTGTTTGTCGGACCTCTCGATTACAAACTGCTCAAGAATTACAACGCCAATCTCGAGGACTTTATCGACTGGGGTTGGAAAATCATCCGGCCGTTCTCGCATGCAATCTACTGGATCACTTATCAGCTTCATAAGGTCATCCCCAACTATGGATTGGTAATTATTTTTGTCTCGATCCTGATCAAACTTGTGACTTTTCCGCTGACACGCAAATCGCTGAAGTCGATGGCGGCGATGAAGAACCTCGCTCCGAAAATGGAAGAGCTGAAGGCCAAGTATAAGAGCGATCCGCAGAAGTTGAACCAGTCGATCATGAAGCTCTACAAGGAAGAGGGTGTCAATCCATTCAGTGGTTGCCTGCTTCTGCTCCCGCAGATGCCCCTGCTTTATGGTCTCTACAATGTCTTCCGTTCGACGATCGAGTTTCGCCAGGCCTATTTCATATCGCTATGGCCGGATCTATCGCAGCCCGATCCATTCCCATATATCATGCCGATCATCATGACAGTGGCAATGTTCTTCCAACAAAAGATGTCTGTCACCGATCCTAAACAGAAGATGCTCGTCTACTTGATGCCGGTGATTTTCTTCTTCTTCATGAAGGGACTTCCGGTCGGCCTGGTGCTGTATTGGACTATGTATTCTGTGCTGTCGATAGGCGAACAGCTGCTTATTAAGCGTCCTGACGCTGCGCTTAATCCTCAAGTCAAATGAAGCTCCCCAACAGCGACGACACGATCGTCGCTATCTCTACACCGCCCGGATATGGCGGTATCGGCGTTGTGCGCATCTCTGGTAGTGCCGCCTTCATCGCCGCGAACCAACTGATTCACGGGGACCATGATTTCGGCTCCGTAAAATCACATACCGTCCATCACTGCTTCATCAAAGGATCTCAAAAACGCGTGTTTACCGACGAAGTACTGGTCACGGTCTTTGTTGCACCGAATAGCTACACCGGTGAAAATGTCATAGAAATAGCAGCGCACGGCAATCCACAAATCCTGAAGCAAATTGTCGAGATGGCGTTGAATGTCGATTGCCGCCAAGCCGCTCCCGGAGAGTTTACGCTTCGCGCCTTTCAGAATGGTAGAATTGATCTGCTCCAGGCTGAATCCGTGGCTGACTTGATCGCCGCCGAGGGAACTGCATTCCAGCAGGCGGCAATGTACCAACTTTCTGGAAGACTCTCTGAGTTTATCGGAAACCTCAGAAACGAACTGGTCGAAATCGGCGCATTGTTCGAAGCCTATACTGACTTTCCCGACGAAGAAATTCCACAGCAGCAAAAAAACGAGCTGCTCCACAAGATCGACACGATCAATGGATCGTTGGTCCGTCTCAGTGAGAGCTACAGGCAAGGCGAAATCCTGCGATCAGGGCTTCAGATTCCAATCGTGGGTCCGCCAAATGCCGGTAAATCCTCCCTCTTCAATGCCATCCTCGCAGAGGAACGGTCGATCGTCACGGAGATTCCCGGCACTACGCGCGATACAATAGCCGAGAAGGTAGAGATCGGCGGAATTGTTGTGAGATTCGTCGATACGGCCGGGATGCGTGAAACAAGTGATAATATTGAGATTGCCGGAGTCCAGCGTTCGAAGCGCGAAATAGAAACTGCCGGCATCGTCGTGGCAGTGATCGATGCCACCAAGGCCACGGTGACGGAAGTTCGGGAATTTCTCTCCAAGCTTGGCAATAGGCAGATAATTCTCGCGCTCAACAAGATTGATCTGCTGACGGAATTTCAGATAGCGGACCTCGAATCTGAACTTCAAAACGCTTCGCCGCTACTGATCTCCGCCAGGGAATTGCGGGGCATAGACAAGCTGCTTTCACGTGTGGGTGAAATGATCTCATCGACTGCAGCTCCGTTGGGCGGCGATTACAACATCATTACTAATCAAAGACATTTGCGAGCTGTGCTCTCAGCTCTCGACTCGCTGTCAAGCGTTCGTGAGAAGCTCGACGAGAATGAGAGCTTCGAATTATTGGCGTTTGATCTCCGCCAAGCTGTTGAGTTCCTCGAAGAAATCCTCGGCAAGGTTACGAATGACGACATCCTCGCCGAGATCTTTAGCCGGTTCTGCATCGGCAAGTAACTCATTCCAATAATCTGAATAGAATCAGCCAGAGCTACCGCCTCTACAAGCACGCCGCGCACGGAGCCGCTCCGCCCGTGAAAATATAGTTGATGAGATACACGACATCGGAAATTGTGATAAGGCCGCTGCAATCAGCATCGCCTGCGACAATTGGAGTCGGTGCGGCTCCTCCTGCAAAGATATAATTGATCAGGTAAACGGCATCGGAGATAGTCACCATCTCACTGTGGTCGGCATCTCCACAAATGAACGGCGGATCGCTAATGAGAATAGCGAGGTATACTGTATCTGACCTTGGCGGATTGTGAGAATCAAATACAGCAATCTCAAAACCGTAATCCCCATTCTGCGTAGGAATCCCCGTGATCGAACCGATTGATCCGCCGTTGAATTTACATCCCTGTGGCAATTCGCCGCTGAGGTGCAGCCAATTGAGCGGCGGCTCACCTCCTACGGCTTTCATCTCATAGAGATAGGGCACACCACGCTGACCTGCTGGCGGAAAATTCTGATAGCAATGAATATTGCCATCACAGTGATCGCCGATGCCGTCACCATTTTCGTCCGGTTGAGAAGGATTGGAGACAATCGGACAATTGTCATCCAAATCGGATGTGCCATCGCCGTCGCAATCGGGTTTCAACCTGGTCACACTGATCGTGTCTCGAAACGGAGCGCCGTTGTCTTTGACTTCCACAATGATCAGATTGGATCCGATTGACAATGTTGTGCTGCCGCTAAACAAACCATCGATTACCGGCAAGGTCGTCCCATTAAGCGTTACTTCCGTGACTGCCGGATTTCCGGAGACACCTGTAACAATCACTTCATCAGTTAACACCACAGAACCTTGTGGTGGAGAAGTAGTTACAGCATTATCAGAATTGCAGACTCGGTTCATCACATCAGGCACAGCCGCTATGCTGGATCCAGGGATAACCATCAATTCATAGGGATGACAATAGTCCATATAGCCAACGTATCCCGTCGGAACAGATCGGAAGTCATCGAATGCCGGGAACTCGCTGCCGATTGAGGATGGATCCATGTACAGCCATCTGTGTGCGAGCCAAATCACTGTATACATGTGCTGACTGTACCGCAACTGCCACCGCGTTTCGGCGATTGCGACCCGATTTCTTGAGAGTCCGACTTTGTATAGCATCGTCGTTAGAATGTGTGCCCTGCTCATGCAGGTTCCCCAAACAATGAACCCGTAGATATCAAACGTTGCAGCGATCGCCTCAATCGATGGGTAGCCATCGTCATAGTTCATCATGAACGTCCATGCCGCCTGAACAGCAGGATCGCCGGGATAAGAGTTGATATAGCGGGCATTCGTCTGCAGCCATTCCCATACTAAAGAGCATTTTATCCAGATCAACGAATCATCTTCTGTCTGCCCGGATCCGGTACCGATCGAGGCCAACAGCGAATCTATCAACTCGTTATCAGCATCAATGTTGGGGAAGTCAAAATCTGTTACGGTTCCGTTTCCTCTACGGCTGTATCCTCCGATAAGCGAATAATTCACGAGTCCTTGATTCAAGGTCTCGACGAGGAACCCTCCCACCGGCTTGCTAAGATAGATATCAATATTTGCATTTGGAGTTTGCATGAGCATCGTGACCGACTCATAGCCCGCAGCCGATGCGAGAACCGTGTAGTCAGTCAGATCGGGAAGAACAGGGGACTCAAAGTACCCTGTCGAATCACAGAATACTGAAGTTCCATTTGGCATCAGCCCATTCCCAATAATCAACTCGGCGCACGGAATTGGGAATCCGATAGCGGCGTCGTAAACACGCCCGGTGAACTTCCCAGCAAGCGCAACGCTCGAAACAAATAGCGTTGTGTACGCCAGTAACGCCACCTTCATCAAGAATCTCATTCTGAATATCATTGCAAATGTCTCCAACCGCAATCCGCCAGCCGTGGATGTATCCGCGCCAGCCAGGGTCTACTCCCTTGCCAATTTCGTGTAGTATTTAGTCCATTATAATCTACAATTTCGAATTGTCAAGGCAGTCCCGAAGCATGGTGCTCGAATTGCAGTTACTCTGAACAACCGGACTTAAGGGAGTAATTACATTGAAGTAGGACATTGCCAATAGCCCATTGGTGAGAGACTAATTGAGGTTTATGTACTTTGGAGATATGAAGTCGAATCAACGGCATCTGAGCGTTTCACGTGAAACGGCCCAACGATCTTGCTTGATTTTGACGGCATCGCCGCGTATCATCTTCTGCTATCATGAGGGATTTTGATGTAATTGTCATTGGTGGAGGCCATGCCGGAATCGAAGCTGCCGCAGCGACTGCCCGCATGGGTGCTTCTACGGCTATAATCAGTGGTGAACTCTCCAAGATCGGTGAAATGTCATGCAATCCGGCAATCGGCGGCGTCGGAAAAGGACAACTAGTCCGCGAAATTGATGCTCTCGGTGGACTAATGGGGCACATCACCGATCAAGCCGGAATTCACTTCCGAACGCTGAACAAAAGCAAAGGACCTGCTGTCTGGTCTTCGCGGGCTCAATGTGATCGCAGGCTCTATCGAGAGTTCGCTCAGGAGGCACTCGCACGACTCAACGGTCTCCATCTCATTGCCGGGATGGTTGTTGGCGTAATCGCAGAAGGTCGGGAATTCAACCGGATCGTCCTCAAGGACGGTCGAGACATCTCAGCAAGGGCGTGTGTTCTCGCCTCAGGCACATTTCTTAATGGCCTCATTCACATCGGCGAAGAGCAGATTCCTGCCGGTCGAGTCAATGAGGCGCCGGCGCTGCATCTCTCGGAATCATTACAAGCTCTGGGCTTTCAGACAGGTAGGCTGAAAACCGGCACACCGCCACGCCTCGAGGGCGAGACGATCGACTTCAGCAAAATGGAGCCACAGCCCGGCGATGATGATTTCTACCCATTTTCGCTGAGAACACGTGAGTCTGTCAAGAATAGAGCCTTGTGCCATATAACCTACACCTCGACGAAGACTCACGCAATTGTCGATGCCAACCTGCATCGCTCTGCAATGTTCTCTGGGAGTATCCAAGGTATCGGACCTCGTTATTGCCCGTCCATCGAAGATAAAGTCCATCGGTTCCGTGACAAGGACCGCCATCAATTGTTTATTGAACCTGAGGGCCTTGACACTACTGAAATCTATATAAACGGACTTTCGACTTCGTTACCGTCGGATGTCCAACTCGATATTCTCCATTCTATTTCCGGCCTTGAAGATGTTGTCATGAAACGCCCCGGGTATGCTATCGAATATGACTTCTTTCCTGCCTACCAGATAAAGCCAACGCTCGAGACACGACTAATCGACAATCTGTACTTCTGCGGACAGATCAACGGTACATCTGGATATGAAGAAGCCGCCGCACAGGGATTAATGGCAGGCATCAATGCAGTTGCTAAGCTTAGGGATAATCCCCAAATAGTATTGGACAGAGCGCAGGCCTATATCGGTGTGATGATTGACGATTTGGTCACCCGAGTACCAATGGAGCCTTATCGAATGTTCACGTCGAGAGCTGAATACCGACTTGCACTGCGCGAGGATAACGCCGCCGATCGATTGATCAACATTGGAAGAGGCCTCGGGCTGGTCAACAATGAAATGATGGATAGCTTCTTGTCTGGCCGGGACGCCATCGATCAGGAGAGTCGGCGCCTTCACCAGACATCAGTCCCAGCAGCCTGGGTTGATACGACCGCCAACGGCGACAAACTTCCCATGGGCATCCTGCTCAAGCGGCCAAACGTGACTTATGATAACTTCCGGGGCATCGATGAGACTTGCGCTGGATTCCCGAAGAGACTTTCAGAAAAGCTGGAAATCTCAATCAAATACGCTGGTTACATGGAAAAACAACAGCGCGAGATTGACCGCTTCCGGCAACTTGAGTCTCGAAAAATACCCGAGAGTTTGGATATTTCCGCGCTTTCAGGTCTGAAGAGAGAAGCGGTAGCTACATTGGAAAAATATCACCCAGTCAATCTGGGTCAAGCCTCGCGATTAAACGGAATCACATATTCTGATATCACAGTGCTGATGATTCACTTAAAGCGCCACTATGCTGACTCTGTTTCACGTGAAACACCCCAATGACCCTTGAGCCGGTCTGGAAAAACCTCCTCGTCGAGTCCTTGCCATCACGCATTGCGGATCCTGAATCGTTGATCAATCGATTTCGAGGTTATCTCCTCGAAGTTAACGTGCACATCAATCTGATTGCGCGCACCGACACAAGCAGCATCATCGACGGGCTGATCTTTGACTCCTTATCAATGCTGAGACATATCAACTACTCTGGCGGCGCATTGGTATTGGACATTGGGTCCGG
Organism: uncultured Ignavibacteria bacterium; assembly: GCA_964552775.1. Classification (GTDB taxonomy): domain Bacteria; phylum Zixibacteria; class MSB-5A5; order CAIYYT01; family CAIYYT01; genus JADJGC01. The sequence continues at coordinate 45,379 of CAZKIH010000011.1, forward strand.
CGCCGGATTCCCCTGGGTCCTCCACAAGTTGATGCGGCCTGACCTCCGCATCGTAAGTGTCGATTCGAATCGCCGCAAAATAGAATTCCAGCGGAATGTGTGCCGACTGATAGGCCTCGAAAACTGCAGATTAGTTGCCGACCGAATTGAGAGCCTTGCCCCCCTCGGTGCAGACTTCGCCATAGCAAAAGCGGTTGGTACAATCGACCAAATCAGCCATCTCGCAGCACCCCATCTCAAGCAGGGAGCTTTCCTCGTCCTTCCCAGAGGAATTTCTGAACCACACTTTCAGCCAATTCCCGGTTTCCTTCTGAAAAGCTCGTTCGAGTACCAAAGTTCGCCTAATGGCCGGTTCTCCAGCCTGGTTACTCTCGAGAAATCGTAAAGTCTATCCGTTCTTTGACAAGTTTTTATTGCGAAATGTCTGTATAATCATAAATTAGCAATCGCGAACGGACTCGTGTAATCAGGAGGGATTTCTGGCAAAAATATTCGCCGTGGTCAATCAGAAGGGCGGCGTCGGTAAGACGACCACTGCCATCAATCTTTCCGCCTGTATCGCAATCGCTGAAAAGTCAACCCTACTCGTCGACCTGGATCCCCAGTCAAATGCTACTTCCGGAATGGGTGTCGACAAAAGAAATCTCGCCGTCTCCATTTATGACGTCCTGAACGACGACAAGAGTGTCGAGGAAGTCATTCTCAAGACCAACATCAAGTACCTGGACTTAATACCGGCCAATATCAACCTGGTGGCGGCTGAGCTTGAGTTGGTTGAACGCAATGGTCGTGAGACAATCCTGCGAGATAAGTTGGCGGCAATTAAGGACTACTATGACTACATTGTGATCGATTGTCCACCATCATTAGGACTTCTAACATTGAATGCGCTGGTTGCCGCCGACCACCTCCTGATCCCCATTCAGGCCGAATACTACGCGCTCGAGGGGCTCGGTCAGCTGATCAGTACGATTGGATTGGTGCAACAAAATCTCAATCGCAATTTGACGATAGGTGGAATTCTCATCACAATGTTCGACCCGCGCCTGAACCTTGCTCGTCAGGTCGTGGAAGAAACTCGGAATCATTTCAAGGACAAAGTCTTTGCTACGATAATCAACCGCAATGTCCGCCTTGGCGAGGCGCCGTCTTTCGGCAAGCCGATCATCCTGTATGATATCGGTTCAACCGGAGCTGAGAACTACATCTCGCTGACGGAGGAGGTCTTACGGATATGAAAAAACCGGCACTCGGAAAAGGTCTGTCGGCGCTGATTCCTACCGCTCTATACGCGCCGGCGGTACCGGAGATGCATCCTGAGCCTGAACACGGCGACAGGTTTGTGATGGTCTCGCTTGACAAGTTGATCGCCAATCCAAATCAGCCGCGCAAGTATTTCGCGGAGGAGAAATTGAGTCAGCTTGCAGATTCCATCGCCCAAAAAGGAGTGCTGCAGCCGATCCTCGTGCGCCAGATCAACGGTAAATTCCAGATCGTCGCCGGTGAACGGCGCTTTCGTGCTGCCGAACGACTCGGCTTGGCGGAAGTCCCGGCTCGGATCGTCGAGCACTTGGATGATCGCGACATGCTCGAGATTTCCATTGTCGAAAACCTGCAGCGCGATGATCTCAATCCTCTGGAATTGGCGGAGGGCTATCAACGCCTCGTAACGGAATTCAGCTTGACCCAGGTCGAGCTTTCCACCCGAGTTGGTAAGGACCGCTCTTCGGTCGCCAACACGTTACGGTTGCTGAATCTCCCAAATGAAGTGAAAGCAAGAATAGCTACGGGTGAACTGAAGGAAGGTCACGCGCGCGCGATCCTCGCCTTGGAGACTGAAAAAGAGCAGTTGGAGCTTGCGCGTAAAATCATCGAAGAAGATTTGACCGTCCGGGCAATCGAAGAGATCATCTACGGCGGGCAGCGCAAGAAGCGGGGACGCAGCTTGAAACTGAAAACTCGCCCAATTGAAATTTCACAAGCCGAAACTGCGCTCAAACGCAGACTTGGTACCGCGGTGACAATTCAGCGCGGTCTGAAACGCGGGAAAATCACCATTCAATTCTATGGCGATTCCGATCTGACGCGCATCCTCGAACTCCTGGGAGTTGAACTCTAAATGTCGAGAAGCGATCAACAGATTACGTTGATGCTGATCTTTGAGACCGGCAAGTCGCCCCTGACTCTGAAATTCTCTCGGCTGCTGTACTATACCGTGCTGGGTGTTATTGCGCTTTTGATCATCATCTCGATTGTCGGGACCTTCACCTATGCACGCTTGCTGGTGCATTCCAGCGAGCGGGAACAACTCACACAGGAAAACGAAGAACTGCGTCGCCTGAATTCAAAAGTTGTATTATTAGAAAGTAATCTTCAGGCGTATCGAGACATGCTCAGTCAGGTCGCCACTCTGGCAGGAATTGACTTGAGCCAGTATGGGATGCAGATTCCAACCGAAGGAGGCGAAGTAGCTGGGTCGAATCAGCTCCCGCGGGAGCCGGCCCTGATCACGGACCAGGCTGATCTCAATGCAGGGCCTGTCAGCGAGCCGAAAGGCCTGCCGGTACAGGGCTTTGTCTCACGCACATTTCGGCCAACTGCGGATAACCCGAGAACACGCCATCTGGGAATCGATCTGGCAGTAAAGAAAGGAACCCGCGTTATTGCCACGGCAGACGGTGAAGTAACTTTCGCCGGATGGGATGACGCTTTTGGCTGGAAGGTTGTATTGAAACACCCGAACAATGTCGAAACTATGTATGGACACAACGACTCGATATTAGTCGCCATTGGTCAACACGTTCGTTACGGTCAGACGATTGCACTCTCGGGCAGCACTGGAGTCAGCACTGCACCGCATGTCCATTATGAACTTCGCGTTGACGGACTACCTGTTAATCCGGAAGAATATTATGGCAAAGACAATAATTCCAAATCTCATTAAAGGAGAAGAGACGATGGCAGAAAATCTGAGCACCATCATCGGAAAGGATAGTGTTTTCACTGGAACCATGGAGGTGAAGGGCACTCTTCGCGTCGACGGCAAATTGAAAGGCAAAATCGTATCGGATGAAACTGTCTCTATCGGATCGACGGGTGAGGTCGAGGCAGACATTGAGGCCAAGATCGTGATCGTTTCCGGTACGGTTGTCGGAAACATCCATTCCTCGGAAAAAACCGAAATGCAGGCTAAAGCCAAGGTAGTAGGTGACTTAGTCACAAAAAGCATCGTCATCGAGCAAGGTGCCATATTTCATGGCTCATGCCAGATGAAAGGCCTAAAAGAATTCGACCAGAAACCCGATAATAAGATGGTAGATAAGAAACCGCAACTCTAATCAAGTTGTAACAGTTTGCCTGTGTGGATAACGTGAGCAACAATGTGGAAATTGTTGTAACGTATTGGAAGATAGCATAATGCGGTCTGGACTTAACGATACGATTTAAGGGTTATCCACAAGAGCTTGATTTAAGAATGTTTAGATTTCTGTAAGGCGGATTCACTTTGGGCACATTCTTTCTCACAGCCGGGACAGTTTTGTTCTTCGTCGGTCTCGGATGTCTACTATTTGTGTTTGTCTCTATCGCTCGCCGACTGAGAGACAATATTACTACATCGGTCTACTTTAGAAGCAAGCGCTCTGCGAGGCCATGGATTCTCTCAGGTGCCGGAATTCTGTTGATCGCCATTGCTCAGTGTTTCTACTGGTTCAACAATGAAGTGGAACGCTTCATTCCTTTTAATGCTGACACGCCCCAGGCGCAGATAAGCTTTCTTTATGAAGAATACAAACAACCTCGCCTTGTCGTCCAAGTTACTGATAGCAACAATTTGACTACTTCACAAATGGTTCCCTTTACGGCAGACAGCGTCGCACTCGGAGTTGAGATTGTTCATTGGAAGAAAGTTTGCCAGGTGATTGGACTCAAGGACTGCTATCGCATCAACGGCATCTACTATCTGAGCGGAGCCGGCGACACGCTACTGACATTATCGCGAATCCCAAATCATGAGTTGAATGGCGGACAGTCGGGGTTTGTCGGATTGGTGCAGGCGATCGGCTCAGCGTTTCCGGGTGAGCTGAAGTTGTACCTCTCGCAGCCGATCGTAACGGATGGCAGCTCCAGATATTTGACACAGATTGCCTGGGATGCTGTTACCACCACTCGTTTGATTGACAAACCAACCGCCGTGAATTATCCTCGTTAACTGAAAACAATTTGGGCACTATGGCCGCTTATCCGTATAAGCGATTATGGCGCGTGCGACTTTCAGACCAGGCTCGTACTGTCTGTAAAACCATCATTGTCGCAGTCTTGAATCAATACGGCACCGGTCGGAGGAGCAGATGACAGATCAGATAAGAGAGTCCGCAGACTTGCAGGCGGTAGAAAGACTAAGAGACGCCCGGGCAAGAATCAAGGCCGAGGTAGGGAAGGTCATTATTGGACAAGATCGTGTCATCGACGAGCTACTTATCGCCCTCCTTTCAAATGGCCACTGCCTGCTTGTCGGGGTGCCCGGATTGGCGAAGACCCTGCTGATATCCACCTTGGCACGCGTTCTTGACCTGAAATTTTCACGCATCCAGTTCACTCCCGACCTTATGCCTTCTGATATCACGGGAACTGAAATCCTCGAGGAAAACAAATCAACCGGACAGCGCGATTTCAGATTCGTGAAGGGACCAGTCTTTGCAAATATCGTTCTGGCCGATGAAGTCAACCGTACGCCACCCAAAACCCAGGCAGCGCTCTTGCAGGCAATGCAAGAGCACGAGGTCACAGCGTCTGGCCATACCTTCAAACTTGAGGAGCCATTCTTCGTTCTCGCGACTCAGAACCCGATCGAGCAAGAAGGAACCTATCCACTGCCGGAAGCTCAACTGGACCGTTTCATGTTTAACATCTTCGTAGACTATCCCTCTTATGATGAAGAGCATGCTATTGTAAAATCCACGACCGCAGTCATGCGGCATGAGTTGGGCAAAGTCATGAGCGGAGTCGATATTCAGCAGCTCCAACAGCTCGTGCGCAAGGTCCCGGTCTCGGATCACGTGATTGATTATGCCATCAAGCTTGTCCGAGCGACCCGTCGTACCGAGGCCCAGGTCCGTGACTACATCGCCAACTGGGTCACCTGGGGCGCTGGTCCCCGTGCTTCGCAGTACCTGATTCTTGGTGCCAAGACCAATGCAATACTCAACGGACGTTATACTCCTTCAATTGAAGATGTTCAGTATGTCGCCAGACCGGTTCTTCGGCACCGGATTGTGACATCATTCAATGCCGAGGCTGACGGTGTCGATGCACTGCAGATCATTGACAAATTGCTTGCAGACGTGAAAGAATAACGGGCACTCTACCGTCTCTCTCGGATATGTCCGGTAAGACAGAATTCGTAACGAATCTACCGAGATAACCTGATATTCCTGAACATTCTGATCACACCCACGCAATTTATTCGTATATTCTCCCCCTTTGACCTTCCCTTATCTCTCTAACAAGGAGTCACTTGTGACAATCATTCAAAAACTCCGTTTCTGGGGTACCAAAGTGTCCGCGGCAATTCTCGTGTTCGGCCTTGTCGCTGGCATTGCCTGCGGTCAAAGCGCCGGAGACAACTCCCGGACAATCGTGGAAGACTACTTCAAGGCGGCGCGCGCCGGTGATTGGAGCGCTTGTGCTCTGACCGTACATCCCACGGATCTCGGCAAATTCAAGGGAACATTGGTTCCGCTTCTGACCAATATCAAAGATTCAGGTAATCCCGCCGACCCGCTTCTCCCATTCTTCACCGATACCAAGGACTGGGAGGGTATCTTTGCCAAGGATTCTGTCGTCTTTTTCTCAAGCACAATGAGCTGGATCTCCAGCCTGGCGCCGCAGATCGGAATGATAATGGGCGGAAATGAAGTGCAATTTGTAGGCTCAGTTGACGAAGGAAAAGAAACTCGACACTTCGTCTTCCATATGAAATTGCAGCCTGACGATACGGAATCATCCACTGACGTCATCACCGTGCGCAAATCCGACGGTAAGTGGCTGGTGATAATGGGCGGGACCATAAATCAACTTGCTGGCCTTTTCCGAAGAGGATAGCCAGTCAGTCGTTGTTAGTGTCTTGAAACTCGGCCTGGTTCTGATTGGGGCCCTCCACCGGGACCGCTGTGCAGATTTTCGAATCGACCAGGTTGCTGCCGCTTGCTACCTCACTGGAGCCGGCGTAAAAAGACACCCCGGGATTTCGTGGCGGCCGCTCCAGTAATTGATCAAAGCGACAATATCGGTGATGTTGAATCGTCGATTGCAGTCGCAGTCAATTGGGTAGAATGGGCAACCGATTGGCGAGCCAAGGAAAATGATGTTCACCAGAGTGGTTGCATCGGCCAGATTGACGCGACCGTCGCTGGTAGGATCTCCAACTCGATACTGATACTCAAACATACCGATATCTTCACGTGCTCCACCCTCAGGATAGGAATTGGGAATTGCAGTCCCTGCGTCAATAAGCCTCGAATCGCAGCGTAAACTAAAATCACTCAGAGCTGCATTCGAATAGCCGGGCTCCTTCAAGATATTGGAGTAATTATCAGCTGAATCGAGGTTGAAGTTCTTGGTTTTGCTGATGTCGCCCATATCTGGTTCTCCGCAGCCGAGGAAATTCTTGGTCTGATTCTGATAGAAATTGCAGTTATTGATCTGCCAAATTCCGCCGCTGCAATAGACGCCACCACAAACACTGGAAGTATTGTCGGTGATGCTGGAATTCGAGACGGTGACAAATGATCCTTTCATAAATATCGCCCCGCCAGAGCCATCGGCGTCATTCGAATAAATGACGTTGTGATTGATGAGCATTTCGGAGCTTTCAATCCAAATTCCACCGCCATCGAGAGCAGAATTGTGAACGATGGCATTGTTCTCGATGATCGGTTTGGAAAACCTGACAGCAATACCGGCGCCAACGAGCGCACTGTTGTTGCGAATGATATTCCACTGAATCTTTGGTCCGCTTGTGTTTGCTACGAGAATGCCCCCACCAGCGAAAGACCCGGGAACCAACGTGCCTATGCCATTCTGGAGCGTGAATCCGCACAAAACAGCAAGAGAGTCTTCGCGTGAGATGAATCGCGCAACCGATCCGGAATCCGAAAACGTCGAGCGGCTGCCATCAATGATGGTCTGCTTGATGATATCAATGCTCTGAGTGAGGAGAAACTGCGATGCGACCGTTATTCGCTTGCCGCGGAAATCAATATTCTCGAAATAGGTTCCGGCTGATACCAACACCGTGTCCCGGTCAATCGCAGCACCAATCGCGGACTGAATGGTCGCGTAACCGGAGGGCACATTTAGTATGCGTGCATTTAGCTGGGGACAAATAAACCCAACCGCCGATGCTAAGAAAAGCAAGACACGAAACAACACTAACTTCTCCCTATCGGCCAGTAGGGTCGCGCACAATCTAACCAAACTTCAGCTTTTTCCAAGTACTAATAGTCAGCCATCGAAGAAATTGGGACGTATTCAATGTCCAGTTCGACACCATCGATGAGTTGGTCCGATAGCGTTCTGGGAAGTAAAACCGAAGTGATTTCTCACTTCAATCAGTAATCAGCGGCAAGCCAAGCTACTGCTTTGGTAATCGTTGAAAGAATCTCGCTGCCAGAGCCTTTGCCTTACCTATATCAGAATACCCGGTTACGACCGCCAGCGTTTGCCTGTCTATTGCGCACAATACGGCTCCATGATCCGGGTGGGAGCCGACCAGTGATTGAATCTCGCCTTCCATAAGCCACTCATCTACTGTGCCCCTGTCACCAATGAATTCGTCGGTCGCAGTAGTGAGTCCTATGGCCGAATTCACCATGAAATAAAGTCTCATCGTATCGTCAGCCACAACATATTGACAACCAAAGAATTCCGGGAATTCCTCATGGTCCATTTGATCGAGTGGACGAAGCGTTTCTGTGTTAGGAATTCGGCCTTCGGGAGGAAAAAGCACCAAGTGCCTTGGCCAGGAATCTGTCGAGTCGACAATCGCCTGATACACCATGCTCGCCGTTTCAATCAGTTGGTCATCGCCAATATCGCCAATTCGTTCAAACCTTCCCAAGTGGCTCCCTTTTAGAAAACACAGCATATCGCCAGTGATGTAGCTTCGAGGCAGGTCACTAATTGTCTTTGTGGTGGAATTACGGTTCATTGCGAACATTGTAAATGCGTTGATTGGCTCCATGAATTCAATAACTTCAATTTTCAGAGACCGCGAATTGTCCGAAGATGCATAGATACCGGTAGCGAGTGTGTCCAGACCATTATTGAGGAAGATCTCAGCTTGTTGACTTAGGTGATCCCAGACTGTACTTCGGTCATAGATTTTTGCCGTGTCCCGCAGCACCAAATCGTTGAGGATATTCTGCTTAGGCAGTACTTGGCGCAAATCGCTCGACTGGGTCTTTGGCGCGGATGAGCCTGAACAACCAGCAATCGCCAAAATGAGAAATAATGAACTAAAGCAAAAAAGGTGAATACTAGACCGCATAATCTCGGGAATCCTTACTGAACCAGTTCGAGCCCAGGAATCTTCAACCACCGGTTAACCAGAATATCGCCATGACCGAGAGAAACCACAAGACAATATTGATCAGAATCGGCATGTCAGTAAGTAGCAGTCGCGTGGGTGAGCCGCCGCCTTCCTCCTGATGAATCAAATAGAGATAACGGAATATTCCATAGAGAACGAAAGGTATCGTCAACTCAAGATGCTTGACGCCCAACTTCTCCTGAATCTCCGGGGACAGCGTGTAAAAAGTATAGGCGACAACGGTCGAGGCAGTCACCACGCCGATAAGCTGATCGAGAAAATAAGGTGAGTATTTCTTGAGAGTCACACGATGACTATACGCCTGATCCTTCAGAATCACCAGTTCGTGTCTTCGCTTGCCAAACCCAATAAACAGAGCCAAGAGAAATGTGCAGGCGATCAGCCAGGACGATGTGGGGACAGATATAGCAAAGGAGCCGGCAACGGCACGCAGGACAAACGATACCGCTATCGACATGACGTCAATGATAACGATGTCCTTGAGCAATGAAGTATAGAGAATGTTGAAGGCGACGAAAATCAAAGTGACGTTGAGAAAACTTCGCGGAAGAAGAAATGACAACCCTAATCCACATACTATGAGTCCAACTGCCAGCGCCCGGGCGGCAACTACTGAGACCGTCCCCGAAGCCAATGGGCGGCTCTTCTTAAGCGGATGGAGGCGATCCGTTTCCCGGTCGTGCAGATCATTGATCACGTAAATAGCTGATGACAGCAGGCAGTAGATTCCGAATGCCATCAGTGTGTGGAGAATGTTCTGCGTGTCTGTGAACTGGCGCGCAAAGATCAGCGCCCCGAATACGATCAGGTTTTTTACCCACTGATCGGGTCGCAGGAGAATAAGGATTGCTCGTAGGTGCATCAGGCGATTTCTATCTGCATGTGAGAATGGTTTGTTATATCGTCTTGAACGGCAACGCCTTGCGGATCTCAGGCAGAGCTATGTGCATGAAGTTCTCCGCCAGTTGCTGGCATTCTTCCGGTTTCTTGCCACTCTGACCGACAGTCAACCGGATGATAACTGCATCGGTCGGCGATAACAAGAGCGAATTGCGCACAAGATCAAACTTCAGCGCATATTCGGAAGCAAGATCACCGGAGCGCGTATGAAACCAATAGAACATCTGATCAACTCGGGATCGTTTGGTTATGGTCATTCGATTGACCTCGATTTCGCGATCTCCCAAATCAAAAGGAACATGGTCCAGTCCCGTCAGGACCCAGCCGCCGCCGGGAAGGCAATGACGAGGCGAGTGAATTTGTGAACCGTACTTCTGATCCCGAAAATAGGCAATATACAGACCGACGTAATTTCCCGCACCGTCCGTGTATCCCCGCAATAGAACATCCGTCGCCTGCAGCACAGCTGCCGTAGCCTCGCCCACAGGAAAGACCTCAGCCTTCCAGCCCGCAATCTCAAGAGGAATGTCAGCCAAGCGCGAAGGCTGGTCGGGTTCCACTGCCATATATCGAAGTACCGTTGCCATCGCTCCGAACGGCAGCAACAAGACGATTATGACCAGAAACTTCTTCACCTTTTCGATTCTCCGTCTTGCTCCGTCTTCTCGCCGATATGAAGCACACTACTCAAAATCAAGAGACAAACCAAACTGAACACAAATACTATGGTACCTGACAATTCATGAATGAAATCTTCAGCGATGGAGCGTGAAATTCCATAAGCACCCATCGCCGTTACCCAGATTCGAAAGATGTTAGCCGCCACGGCGATCGGAACTGTCGCAACAAACAAGGTAATTGCCTTCCACTTAACAGTTTGAGTCAAGTAAGCCAATAATGCGCCTAAAGCCAGCAGGGTGACCAGCGAACGAAGTCCGGAACAAGCCTCTGCCACCTCAAGGGAGTAGTTATCAAGCAGGTGGATAATATTCCCCTGGCGAAGGTGAGGCACGCCGAACAACCCAAGTAGGCCGGCAGCGACCTTTGAACCAAGCATTTGAAGCGGAAATGTTGCGCTGTAATAGATGATGTAAGGCACCGGTATCATGAAAAGCAGGAAGAAGAATGCAAACCAAATCTCCCTCGCAAATCGCGCTCCGGCAAGGTACAGTGTTATTCCAAACAACAAGCCAACTAATGAGATTCGTGCGGTGAAGTATTCCATGCCGGCCGTGCCGAGAATGAAGATGATCAGAGATGCGATCATGACCGGAATTCCCAGCTTGCTCGATTCCAGAGGGATTGTCCGCAACGCGGCTCGTTTCCTCCAAATGATCCAGGCACTTACCGGGATGATCAAAAAGCCGTGGGAATAATTGTCATCGGTGTACCAATCACCCGCTAATTGCACCAGAATCGGCAAATACATGAGCAGAATGATGCAGCCGATTATGACAATCTGCCACATCGGTAATTCAAACGAACCGCCGGTAGCCAGTGACTTGCCGGGTGAATGGGCGATGTCGTTCTTAGGCACGGCTCTTCAGTGAGGCTTCACGTTTGTAAAACGCTATGGTCTTTTCTAATCCTTCTCGGAAGCCAATAGCTGGCTTGATCCCGAGGACCCTCTCGACTTTAGATACATCAGCAAAAGAGTGCTTGATATCACCGGGGCGGGGATCGTCGTAGTGGGCAGTAATGTTCGTACCGATTAATTCATTTAGCTGCTTCAGTAGCTCATTCAGTGTGTATTGGCCTCCGCAGGCGAGATTATATACTCCCGGAATGACCGCTTTCATCTCGCAAGCCTTGATGATTCCATCAACCACATTGTCAATATACGTGAAATCGCGCGATTGCAGGCCGTCTCCGAATATCGTTGGCTGTTCCTTGCTCAGTAGGGCATTGATAAATTTCGGGATCACTGCCGCATAGTGACTGTTCGGATCCTGGTTGGGTCCGAAAACGTTGAAGTATCTGAATGCGACGCACGGCATCTTATAGAGATCGGAATAAACACTGCAGTAATACTCACCCGTGATCTTGTTGACGGCGTATGGAGACATCGGAGCCGGTAGCATGTCTTCGTGTTTCGGAAGCGTTGGTGTATCACCATAGACCGAAGAGGATGATGCGAAGAAGAACTTCTTGACTCCGTTGCGGCGAGCACATTCGAGCATGGTCAGTGTGCCGTTTATATTAGTGTGATTGGCGGTGAGAGGATTCTCAACCGATCGATTAACCGAAGGAAGCGCCGCCTGGTGAAGAACAAAATCAATCTCGCGACAACAGTCCAGTACCGTCCAGAAGTCGCAGATATCTCCTTCGATAATATCAATCTCGGATTCAACGTCTCTCAGGTTCTGGCGTCTGCCGGTCGAAAAATTGTCCAAAACCCTGACCTTATCACCACGCTTAACGAGCGACTTGACGATGTTTGAGCCTATGAATCCAGCGCCACCTGTAACGAGATATCTCATAAGAACTTATCCTCTCCAATTCCGTTCAGTATTCATATCGACAGCAGTCTGCATCGCCTTGATCTTGCTCGAACTCGATTCCCATACAATCGGGGCTCTTTCCAACAAACGCTATGATAGCGGTCAGCGGATATACTCATTGGTCTGCCTGCCTGCCGGATGATCTCGAAACCACGAAATGGTTCGCTTCAGTCCTGCTTCTAGGCTGATTTCAGGCTTCCACCCTAATACACTTTGAGCTAGTCCATTGTTGGACAACAATCGTTCAACCTCTGATTGCTGCGGTCGCAAACGGTTCGGATCGCGCACCGGTTTCGTTTTGACACCAACCAGATTGGCGATCAAATCTACGAGCTCTCCTATTGATATCTCACGCCCGACACCAAGGTTGATTGTCTGCCCGATCGCCTGGTCAGCTTCGGCGCCGCAAATCATGCCGGTTGCCGTATCCGTGACATAAGTAAAATCGCGCGTGGGCGAGGTTGCACCAATTCGCAACTCATTTCCGACAAGCAACTGCGAAATGATAGTCGGGATTACCGCGCGAAGCGACTGACGCGGACCGTAGGTGTTAAACGGACGGACGATGACAACAGGCAGCCCAAAGCTGCGATAGAATGAATCCGCCAACATGTCGGCTGAGATCTTAGAGGCCGAATATGGCGACTGTCCGACTTTGGGGTGGTTCTCGTCAATGGGAACGTACTGCGCCGTCCCATAGACTTCGGAAGTGGAAACATGTACCACGCGCTTGACACCTTGATCAAGTGCCGCTGTGAGAACATTGGTCGTTCCGACAATATTCGTCTCGACATAATTGCGCGGATGAACATACGAGTACGGTATTCCGATCAGCGCAGCAAGATGAAACACGACATCGCATCCCTTGACCGCGTTTCGCACAGCATCAGAATCCTTAATGTCTCCGGCTATGACTTCAGTCTTGCCGGTGACACTCTCGGGCATCGTGTCGATCCAGCCTCGATCCGAGCGCGAGTTGTAACGAATGAAAGCGCGGACGTTCGCGCCCTTGGCAACCAAGGCTTCAAGTAGATGACTGCCGATGAATCCGGCTGCGCCGGTCACCAGGACAGTGCGGTCTCTCAATTTCATGCAGGTATTATTGCGATGTTGGCAATATTAACGCAAGCGAGAATCTGAGGCTCTTCCCGCTTCACACTCCTGCTTCTCCTATGGACTGTACAGGATCTGCAGCTTTGCACCGGGTGTTCCGGTGAAATAGTCATACACATTCAACAAAATTGGGCCGGATGTCCCAAATTCAGCCTGATGCAGCGCCTTGATGAGAGCCAGGTCAAAACGCAGAGTGGTGTTTGTCCAACAGCGTTCATCCTGACAGTCTTTGCGGCAGTTATCATCATTGTTGTCGTGGCGCAAGTAGAGACTCGCTTGCACTGGATTTGATTCGGCGAATTCGCCGGGGGACATGTACAGAAAATAGTAATGGTTTTTGCAGCCGCCGCCGTGAGCGAGGTGGACAAACAGCGTGTCGGCAACGATTGCAACGCTGTCGAGGTCAAACGGATCGAGAGTTAATAGAGTTGGGAGTATCGAAACGGGTGTCACCGGTTCTACCAGAGCAGGTTTTGGCGATTCCTCGACAACGCGCAACGTGATTCGCCAGGGCGGTAATGGTGACGTGGTGGATTTGTAGACTATCAACTCGTAAGGGTCCGGTCGTACAGCGTGAAGCTCGAAGTTGTAGCCGTTCCATGTTTCTGCAAGTGCGCTTGCTTCGCTGGTCCACGACAACCCGTACTTTCCCAAGACCAGATGCGCACCACCCGCTGATTCGGAGTTGACGTACAGCTCAATCTCGACGAAGCCGGGATCGATGCAACCGAGTTCCCCGCTGCAGCGAGTGTCGTTGAGCATGCTGGACATACTGACGCTTAGGTCGGCTTCCTTGATTATTGCTGTTTGCTGCACTGCGAGTTCAAACGTAGCGCCAAGGTCGGCGTAAAAGATTTCCTGTGTGTTGGGTGGATCGGAGCATTGGAGAGAGAGCAAGCCAAGAAGCGCGATAGCTGCCACCCTGTAAGCGACTTGAATCATATTGGACTCCTTCCGCAAGTAAAACGAACCAACGGAAGATTTGTCTATAAAGATTTCCATGATTTCTGTGGCGGGTGGCGCCCAATTTGGGGCGCCACCGGGGGGACTCTTAGTGGTGGGCGTGAGCCGCGTGAACAAATGCATGGCCGCGTCCACGCTTGATGAGCCAACGATTGACCGGATAAGCGGCTGCACCGGCCAGCAGAAGCGAGGAGATCATGCTCGCCCAGAAGAGACCGGATAGTGGTCCCGCAGTCATGGCGCCGGGAATTACGAGCATAACGGCGTTATCGATGATTTCCATGATGATGATTGACACGGTATCGGATGCTAAAGCGAGAAGCAAAGCCGATCCGACTGCCAAACCGGAACGCAACAGCGGTACCAAGGTAAGGCCGTAACCGAAGAAGAAGGCGAGAGCGACAGAAAGGGCTATTGTCGACCAGGTGCCCCAGCCGAGGGACATGCCGATCAGCATCCCCAGAATTTCGCCGATCGCACAACCGGTCAGACAGTGAATGGTGGCGCTTAAGGCGAGTCGATTTAGTGATACGGGTGTTGACCGCTGATGTTCGTGGTGCATTGCGTGATTCATATAAGTACCTCCGTGTTCAGTTTCCAGCTTCAAGCGACCAAGATTTTTGACCGCACAAGTTGAGACGGGGACCGGTGAAAAGGTTACAGTGCAATTCTGATATTTTGTGGAAAAATGGGATTTTCAGAAGATCGTGTTAATTGCGCGAACAGGTGCAGTCGAGACAACCGTGCTTGGCGCAGGTGCGGCAGGTTTCCTCGAGACGCTCGCGCAAAGCCTGCCTGGCGCGATGGCGGCGAACCTTGAGATTGTTGATGTTGGTTCCGAGCTGTCTTGCGAGAGTCGCTGGGTCGCCATCAGCAAGATCGAGCTTTTCAATAAGTTCGGCGTATTCGGGTTTTAGCGCGGGGAGCAAATCACGGAAGCACTCACAGAGTTCGCTTTCCTCGCTTTGATCAGGTGCGGCGTGCGAGTCGAGCTGATAATCCGAAGACTCGATGTGGCGCGCCTCAACGGCGCGATGGCGATAGAAATCGATGATGGCGTTATTGAGGATAGTGTAGAACCACGAGGTGAACCGTTCGTCATCACGGATTTCGCCGGCCGATTTCAGCGCTTTGGCGAAACTGTCCTGCAGGATATCCTCGGCGGTTTCCGGGTCGGCAACTTTCTTGCGGATGAGCGCGAGAAGTTTCTGCCGTTGAGCGAGCAAGCGGCTGATCAGAATCTCATTCATTTGAAAAGGAATACGATGTTCGCACGATGAAGTTTGTTGCGGCATAGATTGCTGTTTACAAAGTAGTCGCAGTATCTTCACAGAAGGCGAGCACATGGCCATCGGGATCAAGACTGTAGGCGACTCGATGTCCCCAGGGCCGCAGTGCCATCGGACTTAACTCCGTAGCGCCAGTCTCAAGGGCTCGAACGTGGTGAGACTCAGCTTCGGCGAGCATCAGGTACAATTCCGCGCGCGGCACTCCGTGGGCGGTTGCAGGGTCGGGCAGTGAGTTACCCAGAAGCCGCCTGATTCCGGTCTCTGGCATGAGGCCAAGGGTGGCGCCGTCATTCAACTTGAACTCGGTCATCCCCGGGACGAAAAGAATCGGCTCGCACGCCAGAACGCGCGAGTAGAATCTGGTACTCGCCTCCTGATCAGCCACATAAAGAATGAAGAGCGCGGGCCTCAATGCTGCACCCAGTCCGGCATGGGATTATCTGGCCGTTCGTCATCCCACACCATCGAGACAACCCACCAGCGTTCACTTTCCCACAGAAGTTGGATGCTGTTGATTCCTCGCCCAATGACAGTATCGTCGATATCGCTGAGTACGGCTTCGTAGGCGCTGAAAATATGTCGGATAGATCCAAACGCTTCCTCCCGCCGGGCGATTTCTGTCTCCCGAAATCCCTTGTCCCTAAACATATCGCTCTGGAAAACGACTTTTCCTCGTTCGACAAACTGCTCGACAGTCAATGACACCGAATCAGGGAGACTTCGTTTGGGGACCAGCAGCCTGCCGTCCGGAATAAACAACGATCGCAGCTTCTTCCAGTCGGCCGTTTCGCCCTGCTTGAAGGAGATAGAATCATAAAGTGCTTTGATGATGGCGCTGACCGATGCGACATGTAACGGGTCAGCCTCAATAAGTGGTGTAGGTTTCATAGGTCGAATTTACGTGATTTCAGTACGCGGTGTCAAGTTGAGGAATTGGGTAACCAACAGCTTGCTGTGCAGTAGCTTCTATAGCAGGCACCATGAGAACTGAGTCCGTAGGGGCGCGGTCTGCGCGCCCATAGATTGCAAGTGAGCGTCAGTTGTAGGTCAGGAGCCCCGCGCTCCTGACATCCGCTAGTGATGATCATGGTTGGCGTTGCAGTGCCTGGCACACACCCTCGTGTGCCACGTAATGTCAAATTGTCCTGTGCTCTTTCCCGATTGACTAGATTATCCAAAAATATCGTTCAGATCCTTAAACGCCGCCGCCTCACTGAGGCTGTCAAACGACCCGGTTTTGAGAATTTCTGAAGCCGATCGCATCAACGCCCCCAGCGCCACGCGCGAAAGCGCCGATCCGACCGAGATCCGGCGCACACCGAGATCGGCCAGCCGTGCTACGCTCAGACCGGGCACCGGCGAAGACACCAGCACATTGACCGGCAATGGCGCGACGGCCTTGACAATTCTACTGATCGCCTCGGGGTCACGCACTCCCGGCGCATAAAGACAATCCGCGCCGGCCTCGGCGAAAGCGACCAATCTGTCGAGCGAGACTCGCTCGGCTTCTGGGTCGCCCACCAGCCAGGCCTCGCAGCGCGCCGTCAAAAGCACTCCCGTTCCAGTAGCATCGACGGCCGCTCTCGCGGTGCGCACTCGTTCTATCGCGACAGCTCGCTCAAATAACGGCCTCGCACCGTCGCCCGTGGCGTCCTCGATCGAAAGTCCAGCGACCCCGGTCTCGACGCAGAGTTTGACGTTGCGCGCGAGTGTCTCCAAATCTTCCGCATAGCCGGACTGGAAATCAGCGTTGACCGGAAGCGGTGTTGCCTCGACAATTTCCTTGATGTGCGCAAGTACGTCGTTGAGCAACAGCGCCTGCGGTTCGTCGCTCAGCCCGCTCGTAAACGCGTACCCGGCCGAGGTCGTTGCCAGCGCCTTGAATCCGATATGGTGAAGGATTTTCGCCGAGCCGATATCCCACGGATTCGGAATCACAAAACACCCCGAGGCGTGGAGGGAGTGGAAATTGGAACTGAGATTAGGCATCTCTCGCTACTCCTAGTAGGATTTGAACGGAGTTCCAGTCAAGCTAAGGAACCACAGAATTACAAGTCCCACGGAAAGAATCGACTGAATGCCAGCAACGGGCCTTACCCAACCTCTTGCTATTAAGTCAATTTCACGGCGGGTTAAGAGCCGAATCCAACGACCAAAATTCACTTCTCGAAATCCTATATTAAATGCTGACATTGCCGAGAAAAACAGAGACCACCATATCATCCGAACAGGCATTGGCCAATTGCTGAATGAATTGGGCCATACTGCCTTTAATTTGCCCTCCGTAGTCCTTAACGGGATTGCCGTAGGCACGGCATTTGTTCTGGGCCGCCTACTCGACCATTTCTGTCCATACCCGGATTCAATGAGATAGAGTCCCCCCGGTCCCTTTAGAAGTGTTGACACAAAGTATATACAACTTGCAAGAAACCAAAGTAAGCCAACGATACGCCAAGGCCGCCAGAGATTGCTCCCCCACTCGCACGTGTAGTCAAATAGTAAGTACTCCCACCATGTTTGAGAACAACGCCTAATCGAACAAATGACTTTTCGCTCTGCTTTGGCCAGTCCCAATTCGTGGAACCGTCCTTGTAATGCTACCAGGCCATTCGGTCGCACCCGGTATCGCAAGCTATCTAGGCCACGCGCAAAGGCCATCGTCTCGACATTCGGCAGCGAATCGATCTCGAAAATGGCTCCTGATAATTCCACATCAAACAAGTCCGCTCGCGAAAGGTTTGCTCCCAAAAGGCTGGCTCCTCTCAAGCTGGTTGAGGGAAGAGGCACTTCAGTTTCAGTTTTGTTTCCTTTGGAGAATTGAGTAATCAAATACTGGCTGTGGGAGGCAGTGATTCCAGCTAAGTTCGAGCTATCAAGCTTGCACCCAGTGAAGTCGGTGCAATAAAGTTCAGCCTCTGAAAGGTTGGCTCCGGTCAAATCGGAGGTCCGAAATGATGTCTGCATCATACGAGAGGTAGACATCCTTGCGCCTCTGAGACTCGAGTTCTCAAACGCAAGGTACGATAGATCGACACCCGCCAACACAACACTATCTAAGATGGCATTGTCGAAGACGAAGATTTTGGCGACCACACTATCTCTTGCGGACTTGAGTCCTCTATCTTGCTTTAAAAGTGAATCGAGTTCTGCTCTTGTACGTCGAAGAGAGTCAGGATCCTCACGAAATCGCCAACTCCATTCGGCACAATTGGCGATGGGTACCATTATGCACATTAGTGCAGTGACAAGACAGAAGGCTCTTATATTGACACGATTCAGGATAGACTGACGCACAGTAGCACCGCTCAGCTCAAATGTAACATTTGTCGAGTTCCGCGTTGCGTCCTGACTTTTTCGGGACTCCACTGTGAACACCGACCTACAACTCTCGACCATTTTGCCGGCGTTGGCAAAATGGTCAGCATTTTGTTTTGCATTCACCGCGGGGCGCATCGCCATGCGCCCCTACGCGAAGCTCAACGATTTGTCGGGTGACGGCTACACCTCTAACTCCGCCTGGTCTCCATTGTCGCCATTCCCGTTCTCATCATCTTCAGCGATAATGCGCGCAACATCCGTGACACGGTCGCCCGGCTCGAGATTAATCAACTTGACGCCCTGCGTCGCGCGGCCAATCACTCGAATCGACTTGATGTCCTGGCGGATGACAATGCCCTTTTCGGTGATGATCATCAGCCCATCCTTGTCGACGACCTCTTTCACCGCAATCACGTTGCCGGTCTTGTCAGTCGTCTTCATGTTGATCACGCCCTTGCCGCCGCGGTTGGTGACACGGTACTCGGAAATTTCCGAGCGCTTGCCGAAACCGAATTCGGCGACGGTCAGAATCGAAGTGTCGCGCTTGACCACGACCATGCCGACAACGTAATCCTTTGTCTCGAGTTCAATCCCCTTGACACCGTACGCAGTGCGACCCATCGCGCGCACCTTGTTCTCCTCGAAGCGAATCGCCTGGCCCTCGTGGGTGGCGAGAATGATGTCGTTGTTGCCGTCGGAGATATCGACCTCGATCAGGATGTCATCATCCGGAATGTCGATCGCCTTGATACCGTCGCGCCGCGGATTCGAGAAGGCCGGCAGTTCCGTCTTCTTGATAATGCCGTTGCGCGTGGCCATGACGACGAACTTGCCCTCCTCAAAACTGCGTACCGGAACGAATGCACAGATTTTCTCGGCTTCGACCAACTCGACCATGTTGACCACCGGCTTGCCCTTGGCAAGTTTGCCGCCGACCGGAACCTCGTGAACCTTGATCCAATAGGCCTTGCCCTTGGTCGAGAAGAAGAGAATGTAGTCGTGCGTCGAGGCAATAAACAAGTGCTCGACGAAATCCTCTTCCTTGACGTTGATCCCAATCGATCCGCGGCCGCCGCGATTCTGTTTGCGATAGGCCGAGGTCGACAGTCGCTTGATATAGCCCTGATGGCTGATAGTGATGACCATGTCCTCTTCGGCGATCAAGTCTTCGATCGAGATTTCTTCCTCGGCATCGACGATTTCCGTGCGCCGTTCGTCGCCGTACTTCTCTTTCATCTCAACCAGTTCAGTTTTGATGATCTGCATGCGCATATCGTGACTCGCAAGCACCGACTTGAGGTACTCGATCTGCTGAATCAGGTCTCGGTATTCGTCCTCGATCTTCTGGCGTTCCAGACCGGTCAGGCGTTGCAAACGCATCTCGAGAATAGCCTGTGCCTGGATCTCCGAAAGCTTGAATCGCGACATGAGATTTTCTTTGGCTTCCGGAACAGTCTTGGAAGCGCGAATCGTCGAGATAATCGCGTCTATATGGTCGAGCGCGATACGCAGGCCCTCAAGAATATGCGCGCGTTCCTCGGCTTTCTTAAGATCATACTTGGCGCGCCTGATAACCACTTCATGCCGATGCTTGAGGAACTCCTCGAGCATCGATCGCAGCGGCAACACCTTCGGAGCGCCGTCGACAAGCGAGATCATGATCACACCAAACGTCGACTGCATCTGCGTGTGCTTGAACAACTGGTTGAGCACGATCTGCGGTTGGATATCGCGTTTCAGTTCGATCACGATCCTCATGCCGTCGCGATCAGATTCATCGCGCAGGTCGGAAATGTCTTCGACGACTTTGTTGCGCACGAGATCGGCGATCTTTTCGATCAAATTCGACTTATTGACTTGATACGGGATCTCCGAAATGACAATCTGCTCTTTGCCGTTCTTGAGTTTTTCGACGTTGGCCTTGGCTCGAACATTGATGCGACCCCGTCCGGTGCGATACGCGTCGCGGATGCCATCGCGGCCGTAGATAATACCGCCGGTCGGAAAATCGGGACCGGAGACATACTTGAGAAGAAGCTCATTATCAATCGCTGGATTATCAATCACCGCCACCAACGCATCCACGATTTCACGCAGGTTGTGCGGCGGTATGTTCGTCGCCATGCCGACAGCGATACCCGAGGACCCATTGCAAAGCAAGTTCGGAAACTTGCCAGGCAGCACACGCGGTTCGCGCAAGGTTTCGTCGTAGTTGGGCATGAAATCGACGGTATCTTTTTCGAGATCGGCCAGCATCTCCATCGCGATCGCCGTCAGACGCGCCTCGGTGTATCGCATGGCGGCGGCATCATCGCCGTCGACCGAGCCGAAGTTGCCCTGGCCGTCGACCAGCGGGTAGCGCATGTTGAAATCCTGCGCCATGCGCACCAGCGTCGGATAGACGACCTGTTCGCCGTGCGGGTGGTAGTTGCCCGAGGTGTCGCCGCAGATTTTGGCGCATTTACGATGCGGCCGGTCGGGGGCGAGATTGAGATCGTTCATGGCGATCAGGATGCGGCGGTTCGAGGGTTTGAGCCCGTCGCGCACATCGGGCAGCGCGCGCGAGGTGATGACGGACATGGAGTAGTCGAGATAGGAGGATTTCATCTCCTCCTCGAGGTAAACCGATATCAGATTTTCGCGATTGAGTACCATGGTTATGTCTCTATGTTAAGGTAAGGAGAATTTCATATTCATTTGATTCGTAGGTCGGGTTCGCAGCGCAGCGCCGAACCCGACATCTGTTCGTGTGTTCTCGTTCAATTGACAAGTTTCACGTTCTGCCTGCCTTCGGCGGCTCCACTGGGAATCCGATCTATAACTACTCTCCGTAATCGCCCTCGAAGATGGGAGGGAAAATTTGACCCCAATCGGGCCGATACAGTTGGTAGGTCGGGTTCGCAGCGCAGCGCCGAACCCGACATCTATTTCTCATTGAAAAGTCGTCTCTCAATTTCTGTATAGTGCTTGTTACCCTTGATTGTTGTTGGAGTGACAATCGAATGTGACATCTCGAAGCGGCAATTGTCAGACGAAAAGATATGCCAATGTTCACTTTGTTCCGGGTCAACCAAAAGGTCTTCCAGTTGCTGCTTCAATTGTCTTGCCTCACTTACAGTCAAGTACAATTGCAGATTTCGGATGGATTGGCTTCTCTCAACATCCAACATTCTCATCGTGAATACTCCCTATTGTCGGGTTCCGTGCTTCGCTGGGAACCCGACCTACAATCTACCTCTGCGCGCTACAATTACTCGCCGTAGTCGCCTTCAAATTTCGGCGGGTCAATTTGACCCCAATCGGGCCGATACAGTCCTTCGGCCACATACTTGCCAAACGACGAATGTTGCCACGCAATGGCGCTTGAAGACAACTTGTGTTTGACCGGATTGTAATGAATGTAATTCAAGTGGTTATTCATTTCGTCCTGATCGCGGATGACGTGATCCCAGAAGCGATTGTGCCATACGCGACCATCGCGATAGTTCATACGAAATCTCGCGGCATACTTCACCTTGAATCGATGCATGATATTCGAGATGTTCTCATTGCCGCAGTTTAACATGACATGCAAATGATCAGGCGTCAAAACCCATGCATAGGGTATCACGGTGCTCCAGCATTCCCCAAAGAGATTGGGATTGTTGAGAAGCAATGGTTCGCGATCATAGGTCACGATTGTCAAGAAGTAATCGTGATTAGCAAGGTCGTATCGTCGCAAAGTCTTCATGGCTCAATCGTGTCGGGTTCTGCGCATTGCTGGGAACCCGACCTACGGGCTGATCAACCCGCAACCCCCACGTCCTATATATCCAAATTCTTCACGTACTTGGCGTTGTCCTCGATGAACTTGCGGCGCGACTCCACATCCTCGCCCATCAACATCGAAAACACATGATCCGCGTTTGCGGCATCCTCAAGAGTCACCGAAAGCAGCGTGCGCGTCTCGATATTCATCGTCGTACTCCACAACTGATCGGGATTCATCTCGCCAAGACCTTTATATCGCTGCACAGACACACCCTTGCGCCCGCCCTGATCAAGCAAACGATCGCGCTCCTCATCGGAATAAGCGTAAGTTTCCTTCTTGGCAGTCTTGATACGATACAACGGCGGCTGTGCGATATATACGTAGCCGCTCTTGACCAAGTCCTGCATGTGTCGGAAGAAAAAGGTCAACAGCAGCGTCTTAATGTGCGAGCCGTCGATGTCCGCATCAGTCATGATGATAACTTTGTGATAACGCAGCTTCGTCACATCAAATTCCTCGTCACCGAAACCAACTCCGAGCGCAGTAATAATCGAACGGATTTCGTCATTCGACAGAATCTTGTCGAGGCGCGCCTTCTCCACATTGAGGATCTTACCCTTGATCGGCAAAATGGCCTGCGTGCGCCGGTCGCGGCCTTGTTTGGCGGAGCCACCTGCCGAGTCGCCCTCGACGATATAGATCTCGCATTGTTCCGGATCGCGCGAGGAACAATCCGCGAGCTTCCCCGGAAGACGTCCCGAATCAAGCGCCGTCTTGCGCCTCGCAAGGTCCTTGGCTTTGCGGGATGCCTCGCGAGTAAACGCGGCGCCGAGACCCTTTTCGGCGATCTTCTTGCCGTCGGTCGGGTTTTCCTCGAGCCATTCAGAGAGCGTTTCGCCGACGACAGATTCGACAATGCCCTTGACCTCGGAGTTGCCGAGCTTGGTTTTAGTCTGACCCTCAAACTGCGGATCGGGTACCTTGACCGACACCACTGCAGTCAAGCCTTCGCGAACATCGTCGCCAGTCAGCGAATCGATAGCGTCCTTGCCCGACTTGAATAGACTGTTCTTCGTCATATAATTGTTGATGGTGCGGGTCAGCGCTGTCTTGAACCCGACCATGTGCGTTCCACCCTCAACTGTGTTGATGTTATTGACGAAGGAGGACACGTTGTCGACATAGGTATCATTGTACTGAAGAGCAACCTCGACAGTCACGCCCTCGCGCTCCTTTTCGCAGTAAAAGCGCTTGTTATGAACTGTGACCTTGTTCTCGTTGAGATACTGAACAAACGCGACAATGCCGCCTTTGTAGAAAAAGGTCTCGGTCTTATCAGATCGCTCGTCGGTAATCTCGATCTTCAGTCCCTTATTCAGAAACGCCAGCTCGCGCATCCGACCGGCAAGCACGTCGTACGAGAATTCAATCTTCTTGAAGATCTCTTTGTCGGGTCGGAAGTGCGTCTTGGTGCCGTTCTTCTTCGACTTGCCAATGATCTTCATGTCGGCAACCGGAACACCGATATGGTATTCCTGGAAGTAGATATTGTTGTCTCGGCTCACTTCGACCTTGCACCATTCCGAAAGCGCATTAACGACGCTTACCCCAACGCCATGCAAGCCGCCGGATACCTTGTAGGAATCGTGCGAAAACTTGCCGCCGGCGTGCAGAATGGTCATGACAACTTCAAGCGCCGGGCGTTTTTGGGTCGGATGCATGTCAACCGGGATACCGCGGCCGTTATCCTCGACGATGATCGTGTTTTCCTTTGTTATCGCTACTTTGATTAAGTCGCAATAACCGGCCAGCGCCTCGTCAACCGAGTTGTCGACCACTTCATAGACGAGGTGATGCAAACCGCGGGCACCGGTATCGCCAATGTACATCGCCGGGCGCTTGCGCACAGCTTCGAGCCCCTTGAGAACCTGAATTGTCTTGGCATCGTAACTTGAACCGTTTTGTTCCTTCGGATCCACTTCGTCGATTTCCGCCATTGCTTCCTCTTATCTCAAGTAAAATAGATATCCGTAACGATCGTATCGCCAAGCCGCGTGTTCAGCTTGTCAATCATCTCAGCCTTGGTGTAATTGAGTTCCTGCCGCCACGCCGATGATGCCACACGCACCGTAAGTACGCCGCGCTCAATTTGAATGGCCTGCGCCTTCGCAGCGATTTTCTCACCAACCACCTCGGCAAAAACATGAACCGCTTCAAACTCGCGAATTCTGCGGTCCAAACCGAGATTCGTAAAGGTCCGTTTTAGAACTTTGCCAATGGATTCCGCACGTCGCAACATCAATTCCCACCGCTAAATAAGCTATTAATATACGATTTTATGCCCTCGACAGGCAAGATAAAACTCCCCGCAGGCGGGCTTTTTCGCCGTCACAATCGATTGTCAGGCAATGAGTTAAAAAGTAGCTACATTTTGTCGATTTTTGGTAATCCTAACTTTCAATTTTCAACAACCGTCCATTGACAACAGCAATTTCAGCCTGTATTGATGCGGTCTCCCGCAATTCTGCTGGATTGGCTGTTGTGAGGAAAACCTGCCCCAATTGCGGAAGCGACTTCATCAGCGCTGCTAACCGGTTTGGGTCAAGATCGCTCGCAATTTCGTCCAATAGCAGCAACGGCGCATCGTGTAATCGCTCCGTCAAGTAGTCGTAGATCGCGAATTTGATTGCCAGAGCCGCCGACTTGGCCTCGCCCTGCGATGCATAGCCCCGCATTGGCTCCGAATTCAGGTTGATACTGACATCGTCGCGGTGCGGTCCGGTTGAGGTTGAACCCATATAGAGATCGCGCTTGCGCGAGGATGTCAACTTCAACAGGAAATTTTGCGGCGCCGATGGATCAACAGTAATCGATGACTCGTACCGCCACGACAACACGCTGTTGCCCGACTCGATCGTGCGATAATAACCGGCCAGCCGGTCCGTGGCGGCGCTGATCATCGCCATCCGTTTGCCGTTCACCCGGGCTCCGACCGCGGCGAGCTGACCGTCCCAAACATCAAGCATCTCAAAGTCCGTTGGAGAATCCTCGCCGATCTCAAATTCTTTCAACAGAGAATTACGCTGAGCGAGAATTCGATTGTATTCGAGCAGGTCATTGAGATAAGTCCTGTCGGCCTGTGATAGATAGAGGTCGAGTAATCGCCTGCGCACCGCCGGTGCGCCATAAATCAGTTCCGTATCCTCGGGAATATACGACACCGCGTGGAAATAATCGAAAAGATCGGCCACCCGGGTCAGCTTGATACCGTCAGCCTTGATTTGCCTCTTTAGTCCGGCGCCCCAGGCTATTTCAATCGTCGTTTCACGACCATTGATCAGGCCGTCGACCTCGATTCGACACACATCCGCGGTCTTGCGCATCAACACATCATCACTCGCCGTGCGAAATGACCGCGCCGTGCAAGCAAAGAATATCGCCTCAATAATCGAGGTCTTGCCTGAACCGTTTGGCCCGCCAATCAAGTTGACTGATGGCTGCGGCGAAAACCCCAATTCAGAGACATTTCGAAAATTGACCAACTTGACACGCGTGAGATGCATGACAACATGTAAAGACAGGTGATCGTGTTTGGCAATCAGTTTTGGAAACGAGCGGATGTACGCCGGTGGTCTACGAGGAAAGAAGAGTCTCGGTCAATTGCGCCAACAGGTGCAACGCAAAGATGTGTTCTTCCTGAATACGCATGGTTGTGGTCGAAGGTACATTGAGCGCCAGATTGCACAAGTCCGGTTCGGACAAACCGGCCTCGCCAAACAACCCAAGCGTTACCAGCTTGCGCGCATTGGCAGCTCGGAAAGCCTCGATGATATTCCGGGATCTTCCTGAAGTCGAAATGCCAATGAACACATCCCCGGCGGTCCCGTATGCCTCCACTTGTCGGCTGAAGACGTGTTCAAACCCGTAGTCGTTGGACGCAGCCGTGAGAATCGATGTATCGGTCGTCAGCGCGATTGCCGGCAGGGCCCGTCTATCGTTGTCAGAGGTCAATCGCACTACGAACTCGGCAGCAAAATGTTGGCAATCTGCAGCGGATCCGCCGTTTCCGGCAATAAGTACCTTCCTGCCGTGATTAAGTGCGGCTGCGAGCTCGTCAGATGCCGCCAACAGCCACTCTTCGCGCTTGAGGCTGAAAGCGTTCTTGAGCGATATCGCGTCGCTCACGGCTCCCGCGATAATCTGTTTACGACTGGTCATTCGGCTTGTCTGCAAATTCCTTGGAATGCTGGTGAATCGCTTCTGCAAACTCTACGAATAGGGAAAGTGGATTGCTCTCTTCGAAGCGATTACCCACGACGACGAAACTCGCACCAGCAGCAACTTTTCGTGAGGCGTCTTCGGGGTGGCGGATCCCTCCTCCGCAGATGATCGGAAGTGACGCGTAGTCCCGGGTCGCCCTGATCATTTCTTCCGGTACCGAGTGAATCGCCCCCGAACCTGCTTCCAGATAGACCAGCTTCATCCCCATATACTTTGCTGCCAACGCGTGAACCTTTGCAATGTCAGGCTTGTTGCGCGGAATCGGATGCGTATGCGACAAATACTCTACTGAAGTCCGAGTTCCCGATTCGATCAAGAGATAAGCCGTCGGAATCGCCTCCAGACAAAACTCCTTAACTAACGGAGCTCCTTTGACCTGCTCGCCTACGAGGAATTCTGGATTACGGCCGGACAACAACGATGTGAATAGAATCGCATCGGCAAATCGACAGACCTGGCTTGCCCCTCCCGGGAAAATGATCAGCGGAATCGTCACCCGTTGCTTGATCTCCCGCAGCACCTCTTCCATCCGCGTCGTCAGTACCAGCGAGCCTCCCACGAGAAGTGCGTCCGCACCGCCTTGCTCGGCATATTGGGCGTTATCGATCAACCTCGATTTCGGATGCTCATTGGGATCAATCAGCGTCAAAAATCCGGCGCCTCGGGTTCGTGCGATATCGCTAAGATGGTCAAATGTCTTTGTCAGTTGTTCCTCGCAAATTGCATCCTGGTCATCTCTCTCTCAATCAGCTCGTCTCCACTCAGCGTGTGGCGAGATTCAGTCGGAGCTCGATTTGCAAACTAAGTCATTCCGGCGAAAGCCGGAATCCAGCTTCGTTTCCAACATGCAAATCTCGTCGATTCACAGTTGGATGGTCCATTAACACGCCCTCAGCAGGCGGATTTTATGGGCGCAGTCAATAGCTCGGGAACGCAGCGCAGCGACGAACCCGACACTTTGCTATCTTATCGCCTTCTCGATCAGCGGCATTATCGTCGCTCGAATCTTCGCTTCATCCAGCGTTAGCGTCGTTGCACCCTGCACGAAATACTCACGTCCACCGCCGCGTCCGCCGAGAGCTGTATTCACATCTTTAATAATCTCACGCGGCTGAATACCCATCTTGATCGCCGCATCCGAGGCCGTAATCGCGTACTGTCCGCTCAGATTATAGAAAACACCACTCGCGGCAAAACTCAGCGACTTAGTAAAGTCGGCATAAGTGTTGAGCTGTTCCTTCGTTTCAAACGTGTGCAACAACACCTTCACACCCTTGACATCAACGGCTTTGTTCGCAAACAGGCTCTCGATCTCCCCCGACGCCGACTCCGCCTGTGTCTTTTCCAGTTCCTTCTTGAGCTTCTTACTTTCCTCAAGAAGTTCCTCCACCCGCGAGACGATCTTGTCTTCCGGCTGCTTCAGAATCTGCCCTGCAGTGTCAAGCTTGGCTTTGACGCCGCGCAAGTACTCAAAGGCACCAGCACCGGTCAGAGCCTCAATACGCCGAATCCCCGCCGCAATCGCCGTCTCTGCCGTGATAATGAACAACCCGATTTCACCGGTAGCCTGCACATGCGTTCCGCCGCACAGTTCCTTGGAGTAGCCCTCGACCTCGACCATTCGGACGCGATCGCCATATTTCTCGCCGAACAGTGCCATAGCGCCTTGCGCCTTGGCTTCATTTATGTCGAAGATATCCCACTTCACCTTGCGATTAGCGAGAATCTCTGCATTGACTTGCCGCTCGACCTCTTGAATCTCCTCTTCGCTCATAGCCTTGAAATGCGAGAAGTCGAATCGCAGTCGTTGCGGATCAACCAGCGATCCCTTCTGCTGAACATGCTCTCCCAGCACCGTGCGCAGTGCCTTGTGCAACAGATGTGTTGCCGTATGGTTGCGCTGAGTATGCTTCTGACGAACACCGTCAACCCGCGCAATGACATCGGCACCGATGACCTGGTCAGCCGGCACACCAATCGATTCAACGACATGTACGACATAGTCGCCAACCTTCTGGGTGTCGGTGACTGCGAGCTTATTTCCGTTGATCATCAGAGTTCCGGTGTCGCCAATCTGGCCGCCTGATTCTGCATAAAACGGAGTATTATCCAGAATCACCTGGAGTTGTTTCTCTGCAGTGTTCGCACTCAGAGCGCGAGCCTTGACCTCAAAGCTGTCATTGTAACCAACATACCGAGTAGGCGCAACATTGCGCTCCGGGACAACGATGGCCGGCCCAAACCCGCCCGACTCCTTCGACCGCTGCTTTTGTAGCTGCAGCGCCGTATCGAAACCCTTCATATCCAGCGCCAGCCCCTGCTCCCGCGCCATCACCTCAGTCATATCGACCGGAAATCCAAACGTATCGTATAATCTGAAAACTTCCTCACCGGGAATGGTCCTCTGCGATTTGCCCTTGAGCCGCTCCACAATCTTGTCAAAGATCTCAATGCCGCGATCCAGCGTCTCGCCAAAACTCTCCTCTTCCGACTTGATCACCAGCGCAACATGTTCGGCCTGTGATTTGACCTCAGGAAATTGGTGTCCCATTGTGTCAACCAGCACCGAAGTCAGCTTGTAGATAAACGGATCATGCTTGCCGAGCAGACGTCCATGACGCGCACCCCTGCGCAAAATGCGCCTGAGAACATAGCCGCGGCCGTCATTCGACGGTACGCCTCCATCAGCGATGGCAAACGTCAGAGCGCGCACATGATCGGCGACGACCCGATGCGACAGGCCACGCTTGTCCTGGTGATACTCCTTGCCGGTCAGATCAACTATGGCGCTCAGAAGTGGGCTGAACACATCTGTATCGTAATTGGAATTTACTCTCTGCATCAACATCGTCATGCGCTCAAGACCTGCTCCGGTGTCGACCGAGGGCTTCGGTAAAGGCGTCAACTTGCCGGCAGCGTCGCGGTCATATTGCATGAATACCAGATTCCAGAATTCCATATATCGATCGCAATCGCAGTTGACCGTGCAAGTCGGCTTCCCGCATGAGTATTCCTTACCGCGGTCAAAATGCAGTTCCGAGCACGGGCCGCACGGACCGGTTTCGCCCATCGACCAGAAATTATCCTTTTCGCCAAAGCGCATGACCCGACCGTTAGCCAGTTCCGGCGCAATCCGCTCCCACAGGGCAAAAGCCTCATCATCATCCTTGTAGACAGTGGCATACAACCGATCCGCTGATAGCCCCAGATCTTTGCGCACAAAGTCCCAGGCGAACTTGATGGCGTCTTCCTTGAAATAATCTCCAAAGGAGAAGTTGCCCAGCATCTCAAAGAAAGTATGATGGCGCGCCGTTTCGCCGACATTTTCAAGATCGTTATGTTTGCCGCCCGCCCGGATGCACTTCTGCGAGGTCGTTGCGCGCTTGTAGTCGACCTTGCGTTGTCCCAGAAAGACATCCTTAAACTGGTTCATGCCGGCATTGGTGAACAGCAAGGTCGGGTCATCCTGTGGAATCAGCGACGAACTCGGCAGACGCTTATGACTCTTCGATTCGAAGTATGATAAATAGGCTTCTCTGATTTCGGACGCTTTCAAGATTTCTCCTGCTTCATATGCGTATACATTTTTTACCACTCTTCACTTCGCTCAGGCGGGCTACCGGATTCTTGTCTCCAATTTCATCGGAGCCCAGACCGAACCCCGATCCAAAATCGAGTGAGTCATTCCCGCGAAAGCGGGAATCCAGCTTCGTTTCCAACATTCGATCCACACCATTGCGCAGTCGAATGATCTTTGAAAATGCGTTCAGAACGCGAATGTGACGGGCGCGGGAACCGCTACCCTACACGACAATCAACGAATACTGGATATCTGTGCTATGTCGGGCTTCTCCCACGTCACGCCTGCGGCGTTCCTCGCTCGGAATCCGACCTACGGAATTCCCACGTTGCACGACACTCCGGGCGATCTACCAGCTGCCTCACGATTTCATGTCCTTTACGAATCGCTGAAAAGCCGATTCCACCGCATCGGGCGAGAACCCACGATAGCTAAGAAAGTTATAGATTTTACGGCGGATTTCAAGTGATTCCATACCCTTGAAGCGGTTCCTGCGGGCAATCACGACCTGGTAAGCCGCCTCGGATTCATCCTCGGAGGTTATACTGCTCTGCACAGTCTGACCCGCTGTCTCGCGGTCGATGCCCTTCTGGTACAATTCCATCAACAAGCGACGCTTGCCGCGCGGCGCCAATTGCTGGCGGTTACGCACCCAGGCTTCGGCAAACTCCTGGTCGTTCAAATACTTCTTCTCCAGCAACCAGCTTATCGTGCTTGCGATTTGTGCGCCATCGAAGCTCTTTCGCTCAAGATACTTCTGCATTTCCGAGATCGAGCGGCTGCGTCGTGCCAGATACCGCAACGCCGCGTCACGCACTTTGTTCAATCCCAGCGCGTCACGAATCTCGTCTTGCCGCGACGGCGCCAGATCATCCCCGACCTGAAGGTGCAGCGCCGCCAACATCTCCTCCGAACAGCCCGCGAAGAATTTGTTGTCAATGAAAATTGACCAGCGCGAGGAGTTCTTCTTCTGCGGTTCGAGCTTGGTAATTCGCGGCATGTATCAAATGTAGACGACGGGTGCGGGTAAGGCAAGCGCCTATGAATCGTTCTGACACGAAAAAAGTCGCCGAATGCGATCACCCGGCGAATGCTGTTGGGCCAGAATCTCTCCTGAAATTAGCGCTTACCAATCAAGGATAATCGCGAACATCAACGGCGCAACAATCGAAGCGTCCGATTCAATGATGTACTTCGGCGTGTCTACTGAAAGTTTTCCCCAGGTGATCTTCTCATTGGGCACAGCACCGGAATAAGAACCGTAACTGGTTGTCGAATCAGATATCTGGCAGAAATAACCCCAGACCGGAACATCCTCACGCTGCAGGTCCTGATGCAGCATCGGCACAACGCAGATCGGAAAATCGCCCGCAATTCCTCCACCGATCTGGTAAAATCCGATCGAGGACTTTCTCGAAGTCTCCGTGTACCACTCGGCGAGGAACGTCATGTACTCGATTCCGGTCTTAACCGTATGGACATTCTTGACGTCACCCGAGATCACATGACCGGCGTACATATTTCCCATCGTCGAATCTTCCCAGCCCGGAACCACCATCGGCAGGTTCTTCTCCGCCGCTGCGACCATCCACGAGTCTTTGGGATCGATCTGATAGTATTGCTTAAGCACACCCGATTTGATTATGCGGTACATGAATTCATGCGGGAAGAACCGCTCGCGGGCTTTGTCAGCGCGAGTCCACTCGTCAACCAGTGCCTTTTCCAGCCGCCGCATCGCCTCCATTTCAGGTATACAGGTATCCGTCACGCGATTCATGTGGCGATTGAGCAGGGCAGCCTCGTCTGCAGGCGTCAAATCCCGATAATGTGGAACGCGCTCGTAGTAATCATGCGCCACCAGGTTGAATAAGTCCTCTTCGAGATTGGCGCCAGTGCAGCTAATAATATGCACCTGGTCGCGACGAATCATCTCCGCCAGGGAAATTCCCAACTCGGCAGTGCTCATTGCCCCTGCGAGCGAATGCAGCATCTTGCCACCCTTCTCGATATGGCGCTTGTACGCGATTGAAGCGTCAATCAGGGCAGCAGAGTTGAAATGCCGATAGTGGTGTTTGAGAAACTTCGTGATTTCACCGTTGCTCATTGACAATCACCTAATCTTCGTCTTCGCTGTCCACGGGCTCGTCATCAAGGATCAACATTGCCGCCGTGATCACCGTCGTCCACATCCCGGTTTTGTCGCCTTCCGCAGATTGCGTAATGTTGCGTGAGTAGACGACCTCGCCCTTGAGCTTCCACTGCTCTTTATTTTGGTCCCACGACTTGTCGAGATCAATTTCCAGGCCCATCGTGGTAGCCAGCATCTGCACAGCCAAATCCTCGGCGTAATCGCCTGCAACCTTCTGGGTTTGGCCGAATCCGTGGTGTTCCGACAGGTATCCGAATTTCGCCTTGTCTTTGGGCATGGCAATACCAATTGATGACGACACCAACCGGTTCGGCTCGTTCGTCGCATCACGGCTCATGACGCAAAATCCGATCTGTCCTGGTTTGAAGTACTTCAGGCCGACGCGACGCGAAATCAGCTTACAGTGCGGCGGAAAGATCGAGGAAACATTTACGAGATTGAGATAGGCAATGCCGGCATCACGGAGAGCCAGCTCGAAAGAAGCGAGCTTTTCTTTGTGTCTGCCCACGCCTTTCGTCAGAAAGAGCTTTTTCGGTACGAAGTTCAACGCTTACTCCTTGAAAAAGATGAACCTCTTGCACTAAGCACGCAACAACGCGGGAAAATACGCAATTTGCGTATCGATGCAATGCCAAATTCGATTTGAGAATCCCTATTTAATTGAGCGTCTCATCAGCGACGCCATCTGTTCCATCGACCTCTTGATCACCACGTACCATTTGCCGTTTGTCTTGCGCAGCGTGATCACCTCGATGTTGCTGATGCGTTCCTTTTGCATCGGAACATTGACGCGGCAGACAAAATGCATCATCTCACTGCCCTCGTTAACCGAGCCAAGCACAGTGTCACTGCCGTTGGCTGCCATCTCCCGCATTACCGGGTACAGATCGAAGATGGTCGCGAAGATTCCGGCGAAATAGTTGACTGAATCGGCGGAGGCGATTTCAGCAGAAGTCCTCTTGCCGAAACTCGATGGTCGAAAGATGGTAGTGTCGATGGGGCCAGGGATCACGTCAAGAATCGAACGAAACAGCTTCTTGAATTCCGAAAGCTCTGCGGGCGACACACATGTTGCCACCACTTTCCAGTCCAGGCGGCGTTGCGCCGTGACATACCTGTCTACTACCGCACGTGGTGCGTCAGCCTGAGCCATGGCAATTGAGGCAATAGGTGCGATAATCACTGCTGCCATGATCAATGCTACACTGCGATTGACGAAAAATGACTTCACAAACATCGAATGACCTTTCAGGAAATGATCTCTTGGGGCGGCAATTCTCTGCAGTCCCTATGCTGGAAAACCAATATGCCCTACGGCACTGGATTATACTCGACGAGTTCCTATGACTACTATTCTCAACACTATGCCAGCGTGTAGCCCCCGTCCACAATGATCGTCTGCCCGGTGACCCAGCGGGCATCCTCGGTGCAGAGAAAGAACACAACGCCGGCGACCTCATCAGGAGTGCCAACACGACCAAACGGTGTGCGCCGTACCACTTCCTTGAACATCTCATCGTAAGACGGGAATATCTTCAGAGCGTCGGTGTCAATAAATCCACCCGACACGCAGTTAACATTGATTCTTTTCGGAGCCAGCTCGTAAGCCAGATACTTTGTGAGACACTCAACCGCCGCCTTCGACACACCTATTGCCGAGTAACCATTGATATATCGATGCGAGCCGAGCGAGGAAAGCGACACAATGCGCGATCCATTCGGCATCATGTCAATACAATGCTGTACACAGAGCAAGAATGCCTGGGCGTTCGTATGCATTGACAGATCCCAGGCCTTGTCGTCGATCTTCAGCGCCTCAGTGTACAGGCCCAGCGCGGCGTTCGAGATCAAAATGTCAAGACGACCATATTTCTCACGTATCTCATCGAAAATCTTGTGCAGCAACTCATGCTTGCCAACATTGGAACGAATCGCAATCGCGTCCGAGCCAAGCGCCTTTAGCTCCGCAACAGTCTCTTCAGCGGTATCACGGCTGCGAAAGTAGTTGACTGCCACATCTGCCCCGGCTTGAGCCAGCCGCATAGCGACCGCTTTCCCTATGCCCTTGGTGCCGCCCGTCACCAATGCGACCTTACCTTTCAAACTCTGCAAAGTCGTTCCTCCTTGGAATTCCTGTTACTCACAGCGCCGAATCTACATAAATGGAGAAGCTTTGTCAACGTAGAGACAAATTTCCCGTCTGAAGAGCAAAAAGTGATGGCGTTGGGACAGGCGAGCATATTAGTCATTAGATCTATGGCAATATCAAAACCCACCAAGAGCAAATTGACCTTCCGCCCGGCGACCAAGTCGGAGTGGAAGAGTCTGGTCGAGTTGTTCGGCGAACGCGGTGCCTGCGCCGGATGCTGGTGCATGTTCTGGCGTTTGAAGCGCTCCGAGTATACGGCGGGCCAGGGGGAGAGCAACAAAAAGCGCCTCAAGAAACTGATCGACTCCGGCGCTGTGCCGGGAATTCTCGCCTTCGACGGCGACCGCGCCATCGGCTGGTGCTCGGTGGCGCCACGCCAGGACTATCCCGGACTTGAACGCGCGCGCACCCTTCAGCCGCTCGATGAACTTCCGGTCTGGTCGATTGTCTGCCTCTTTGTCGATAAGGAATACCGCCGACAGGGAGTCGCCGTGAAGCTAATCGATGCCGCTGCGAAATTCGTTAAGAAATCGGGTGGACGAATGGTCGAGGGTTATCCGGTGATTGCGCGCAAGGGACTGATGCCGGACGCGTTTGCGTTTACTGGTCTGCCCAGCGCGTTCGAACAGGCGGGCTTCGAAATCGTCAAGCGCCCAACACCAAGCCGCGCAATCGTGCGAAAAACAGTGTAGGTAACAATTCCCCCCTCGCCCAATTGCGGCAGAGGGGCAGGAGTGAGGGTGCGCAAGCTCCTGATCCTTAGGGGCGCGGTTTGCGCGCCCATTTCGACTTGAGGAACAATTCACCCCTCGCCCGACCTGGCCCGCTCTTGTCGCGCTTGCCGCCGATCCCCCGATAATCCATTGACCCGCCCGCTCTTCCATCGTACATTCACGCAAGTCCGTTACCCGGCATTCAGAAGGGAGTCTGATATCGAGGGAGCCGCGTGAATCTGCCGAATTTCCTGACCATGGTGCGAATCGTGCTCGCGCCGGTGTTCATGGCGCTGGTTATCGTTGACGATGTCTGGGTCAAATTCTGGGCTATGATCATTTTCATCGTGGCAGCTCTGACCGATCTCTTTGACGGCTACTATGCCCGCAAATACGGTGTTTCCACCAGCTTTGGTAAGTTCTTCGACCCGCTCGCAGACAAGATACTAATCTCCCTCGCTTACATCGCCTTTGTATCGCTCGGATATGTCCAAATGTGGATGGTTCTTCTGATCATCCTCAGGGAATTCTTGATCACAGGACTCCGTACACTGGCCGCCTATCGCGGTACATTGATCACGCCCTCTTGGCCGGCAAAAGTAAAAACATTCCTCCAAATGACTTCCATCACGGCCATTCTTCTCGTAATCAATCTGCGCACATTTCTTCCGCCGCTGAAGATCGAGTCGGCATGGCTGAATTCCCCAATGCCCGATCTCATCATCCACTGGCTGATGATCGCCACCGTCGTAATCACCGTCGGTACTGGAATTGACTATCTGCGTCGAAGCTACTATCTTCTGCGCAACACCATGAAGTAGGCACATTGAGAGATTTTCTAATTAAGATACTGGCGACCGGCTTTGGCTTCGGGCTATCACCCACCATACCCGGCACGACCGGCACAATCCCCGGTGTAATCATCGCCTGGTTTCTATTCCCGTTGGGAATTCCTTATCAAGTGATTTCTTCGATCGCCGTCACGGCCCTCGGAGTCTGGATCGCCACCGAGGCCGAGCACTTCTTCGGCCATGACGGCAAACCAATAGTCATCGATGAGGTTGCCGGCATCATGGTCAGCTATTGCTTCGTACCGATCATGTGGCAATACT
Source organism: uncultured Ignavibacteria bacterium (assembly GCA_964552775.1). Taxonomy (GTDB): domain Bacteria; phylum Zixibacteria; class MSB-5A5; order CAIYYT01; family CAIYYT01; genus JADJGC01. The sequence continues at coordinate 81,809 of CAZKIH010000011.1, forward strand.
ATCTCACCGGATTTGTTATCTTCCGAATCCTCGATATCATCAAACCATTTCCGGCGCGCTACTGGGAGCGCAACTTGCCTCGCGGCTGGGGTATCATGGGTGACGACTTTGCCTGCGGAGTCTACACAAATCTGATGCTGCAAATCTTGATTTACTTCGGAGTCTGGATGTGAAAGCTGAAATCATAATCGTCGGCGAAGAAATCCTTTCCGGCCAGACTATCGATTCAAACTCCGCCTACATAGCGCGCAAGCTCGCCAATGTCGGAATCGAGGTTGTCCATAAGACCACTGTCGGTGACCGTCACGACGACATGAAAGATGCAATCACCACAGCTTGGAATCGTTCGGCAGTCACGATTATGACGGGTGGCTTGGGACCAACAAAGGATGACATCACTAAGAACGCCATCTGCGCAGCCTTTGATCGCAAGCTCGTCCTCCAGGATGAGATTCTCAAGAAACTCGAAGACCTCTTTCGCTCTAGGAATATGAAAATGCCGGCGCTTGCGCAAAACCAGGCGCTTCAGCCACAGGGAGCAGATCTCATCAACAATCCGGTCGGCACCGCACCGGGAATCGTGTTTCAGGATTCCGAGCGCTTCTTTGCCGCTTTGCCGGGAGTCCCCGCTGAGATGGAGGCTATACTCGATCAATCAATCGTCCCGTATCTCGCCAAACGCCCCGGTCGAAATCACATCATCATGCGCCGAATCAGAACCATCGGCATCACAGAAACTGGTATCGCCGAGCTGATCGCCGACCTGGAGCCGACTGGCGAGAAAGTCCGGCTCGCCTATCTTCCCAGTTACAAAGGCGTTGACTTGCGGGTGACGTCGATTTCCCCCAATGAAGCCGAAGCTACTGACTCTGCCGATGCTCTCGCCAAGGCGATCACCACTCGAATTGGCGACTATGTTTTCACTATCGGAGAGCAATCGCTTCCGGAGATTGTTGGCTCTCTGCTGAAGTCAAAAGGCAAGACTCTTGCGACTGCCGAGTCATGTACCGGCGGACTAATCGCTAAGATGCTTACCGATATGCCGGGCAGTTCCGAGTTCTTCGTCGGTTCAGTCGTAGCGTACTCGAATCACATCAAAGAGTCCGTGCTCAATGTCCCCCGTGACATTCTCTTGGAAAAAGGCGCCGTCAGCCACGAAGTCGCTGAGTCAATGGCTTGGGGAGTACTACGCCTGACTGGCTCGGACTTCGCAATCTCAATCACAGGTATCGCCGGACCGGGTGGCGCAACAGCCGACAAACCGGTCGGCTTGGTGTATGTCGGATATGCCGACAAGAGCGACCGCGTATCCGCCGAGCAGCTTAAACTCTTCGGCACTCGCCAGCGCATTCGCGAACGCTCCGCCATGCAGGCATTGGATATACTAAGAAGAAAGTTGATGCAGACTTAATTCGCGCCGTCGGGAATCCGGAGGTTGTCCCACAAGTTGAGTTCAAGTTAGGTGCCCCACCGCTTGCGGTGGGATCGATTGAATCTGACCACACCATATAGTGGTGAAGACTCTCGCGATGGAACTTGTGGACAGCCTCCTGACTTCTGCGGCCGCAAGCTAACAAACTTGGTACACCCCAGCACACCGGGGTTATCGGAGCACCCGATCACTATGCGTCTCTTCATTGCCGCCAGAATCACTCCCGAAATCCAGCGACAGATTGGGGACTTTCTCGACCAATTCCACAAACTCCCCGGCCGCGTGAAATGGGTCGAGCCGCACAATATCCACCTTACCCTCAAGTTCCTTGGTGAGGCCCAACTCGGCGAACTCGACAAGATCAAGCGCTCCACACAGACCGCTGCCGATAATTTCGGTGGCTTCGAGGTAAACCTGCAAGGCTGCGGCGTCTTTCCGAACATGCGCGCCCCACGAGTCTTCTGGATCGGAATTAATGACTCGCAAAAGCGATTGACATCCCTCGCTGCAAAGATTGATTCGAGCATGACACCGTTGGGCTTCGAACCGGAGAGGCGTCCATTCTCGCCGCACCTGACCTTGGGTCGGGTCAAAGATGATGACCGTCTCGATCTGGTCAAAGCGGCATTCGGCAAGGCGACCTTTGGACCGGTGATGCTTTCGGTCAACGAGATCCACCTGATCGAGTCGCAGTTGCGTCCAAGCGGCCCTGTCTACCGTGATGTCGCCGGATTCAAGCTGTAGGTCGGGTTTGCAGTCCCGAAGGGACGCCAAACCCGACAGCGCATGCGCTTTCGTACGGGCATTGTCGGGTTCGAAGCTGCGCTGCGAACCCGACCTACGACGGTCTACCGTGATGTTGCCGGAATCAAACTGTAGGTCGGGTTTGTAGTCCCGAAGGGACGCCAAACCCGACAGCGCTTGCGTGAAACGAGCAGCCGCGCTAATTCATTCCCGCGAAGGTCGAGGGTACTTTCTGAGGTGGGACGGTAATGCTTTCAGACAGTCATTCCCGCGAAGGCGGGAATCCAGGTTTCGTCAGCACTTCCAGGCTGGGTCGCCCACGGCTTGCGGTGGGACCGTCCCCGCGACAATATTTATTCGCGCATCCGCTTGACTTTGATCTATGCAGGTTAGTAATTATGACGGGCCATTACTACAATTGATTATTAGAAAGGACGGTTCAATATGGCAGCCACAGACGGCAAAGTTAAGGCGTTGGATGCAGCGCTCTCCCAGATAGAGAAGCAATTCGGCAAGGGCTCGATCATGCGCCTCGGCGCCGTGCATGCAACCGATCGCATCGCGGTAATTTCAACCGGATCGCTGACTCTCGATGTCGCACTCGGTACCGGCGGTATCCCGCGTGGCCGCGTGGTCGAGTTGTACGGCCCGGAATCCTCCGGCAAGACCACACTGGCACTGCACATCATCGCCCAGGCGCAGCGCGCTGGCGGCACGGCGGCGTTCATCGATGCCGAGCATGCGCTTGATGCCCAGTACGCCAAAAAACTTGGCGTCGACACCGACAATCTCCTCATCAGCCAGCCCGATACCGGCGAGCAAGCGCTCGAGATCACCGAAACACTGGTGCGCTCCGGCGCGATTGATTGCATCGTCATCGACTCCGTCGCGGCATTGGTGCCCAAGGCGGAAATCGACGGCGAAATGGGCGACTCGCATATGGGCCTCCAGGCGCGCCTGATGTCGCAGGCCTTGCGCAAACTCACCGGCACAGTCTCGAAATCCCACACCAGCGTGATTTTCATCAATCAGATCCGCATGAAAATCGGTGTCATGTTCGGCAATCCCGAAACCACCACCGGCGGCAACGCCCTCAAGTTCTACTCCTCGGTGCGTCTCGATATCCGCCGCATCTCCTCGCTCAAAGAGGGCGATGAGGTCATCGGCAGCCGTGTCCGCGTGCGCGTCGTCAAGAACAAAGTCGCGCCGCCGTTCAAGGAAGCCGAGTTTGACATCATGTTCGGCACCGGCATCAACTACGAGGGCGAAATTCTTGATATCGCGACCAATCACAACCTGATCCAAAAGAGCGGTACCTGGTTCTCTTATGGCGAAGAGCGCATGGGGCAGGGCCGCGAAAATGCGCGAGCCTTCCTGCAAAACAATCCCGAAATCCGCGAGAAGCTCAAAGCCGCGATCATGGAAAAGGTCGGCCTCGGCGCCAACGGCAATAAGGAAGCAGAGGAGTAGGGGGCGGCCGAGACTCTGACACCATATCCATCGACGTTGTAGGTCGGGTTCGCAGCCCGCATCGGGCGCCGAACCCGACTGCTATTTTGGTCCGCCCCCTGTTCCTCGCACCTTCATCCCGAGGCGGAATGACCCCTTCCTGCCACCCCCCTCATTCCCCTTGCCTCCGCCCCTCAAAACTGCCATACATCTTCTTTCTAAGTTAGAAAGAACTGATGGTGCCTGAGACATTACAGCCCAGCATTGGAAATCGAATCGCCGCCTTCTTCAAGAAGCGAAACGTCCAACTCGCCTTGATCCTCATCGCCTGGATTTGGACAATCGCCGCAATCGCAGCAAAAGAAACCCAATGGGATTTCAAGGTCTATTACTACGCCACTGTTGCCCACGCGCACGGCGAGAATCCCTATGATCTGGGGATCCTGAACAAGTACTCGCCCGACAAAATCATCTTTCCTTTTATCTATCCCGTTCTTACCTGTTATGTATTTCGCCCCCTGACCCTGCTTCCTTACGGCGTCGCCTATCAGGTCTGGCTATTACTGAAAGTCTGCCTCGCGATCTACCTGCTCTGGCTCTGGCGAAAACGATTCCTGCAATGGGGCGCACTTCCATTCATGATCCTTATAGCGTCTGCAACCTACCTGGGGGCCTTCTACCGCGACCTAAATTCCGGCAATGTCACTCTGATAGAACAAGCTTTCCTTTGGTCAGGATTCTTCTGGTTGTTGGAAGGCAAACCGTTTCGATTCGTTCTGGCCGTAGCAGCCGCAGCGTTCTTCAAGTTCTCCTTGGCAGTTTTTCTGGTTACTGTCCTCTTCACCAAGCTCAAGCATCGAACCGCAGCACTCGCGCTGGGCTGTGCCCTGATTCTTGGCTATGTCGGAATCCTCTGGGCGACCGATGCACAATCATTCGACCATTTCTGGCAAGCTGGCTCAAACCTCAAAGAATACACCGCGGACTTCAACCATTCAACTCTTGCTGTCTTCCACGATCTTGGCAAATTGTTCTGCGGAGCGGGCATTGACTCGGATGGTGGCAGATCAATAGTCATCGCCCTTTACGTAGCCTTTGCGCTCCTGATCAGCGTCGTGACAATTCAGTCCATCAGGAAATTCAAGCATCTCGAGCCCCGCGATACTTTGTTCATGACAATCTGCGCCCTCTGCTTTCTCTATGCGCTCGCCATGCCGCGTATGAAGAACTACACCCTCATCTTGCTTGCAGTCCCGACCTACCTCGTATTGACATCAGGTCCGAGCAAAAAAACTGTGGTCATCCTGACCATTCTACTCATACTGCCAAGGATCAAAATCGCGCCTCCAAGTTCCGTCTTCGGATTCTATCAGTACATTCACCCCTGGCTGATGGCGGTAATTATCTGGTCAATGTTTATCTCGTACACGCGACGAGGTTTGTCTCATTTGCCATGGCGAAATTAGGTCGGCAGGAGTTGCAGTTATGCGAAGTTCGAGTTCGCTTCGTAGTAACATTGGCAGATCCGAACGGCCTCAACGCAACTAAATCGATAATGCAGAAAGGAATCTGATATGGCGACACTTGTCATTGGCGGAACCGGTAATATCGGAAGTCTGACACTCTCCAATTTGTTGGAAAAGGGAGAGAAGGTCACTGTAATGACAAGATCTTCCGACAAGATAGCAACACTGCCGGGCGCGGTGTCCGGCGTCGTCGGAAATCTCGCCGATCCGCCCTCCTTGACCAAAGCATTTGCGGGGATCGACAAGCTCTTCCTGATCACGGCGGTTCACCCCGATGAAGCGCGACATGGGCAGAACGCCATCCGCGCGGCAAAAAAGGCCGGCGTCAAGAGAATCGTCTATCTGTCGGTTGGCTTGCCGGAAGACTCTCATCACATCCCGCATTTCGCGAGCAAAATTCCTATCGAGAATGCCATACGCGAATCTGGAATTGCGTTTACCATCTTGCGGCCAAACAACTTTTTCCAGAACGACTTCTGGTTCAAGGATGCGATGATGAAATTCGGGGTGTATCCACAGCCGATTGGGATGAAGGGTATCAACCGTGTCGATTCTCGAGACGTCGCCGACGCTGCTGCCAACGCTCTAACCGAGGATGGTCATCAGATGAGGATCTACAATCTGAATGGCCCCGACAGCCTCACGGGAAAGGACTGCGCCCGCATCTGGGGTTCACATCTCGGAACTGAAGTCAACTACATGGGTGACGATCTCGACAAATGGGCAGAGGCCGCCGGCGCAAGCATGCCTGCTTGGATGGTACACGACTATCGCATTATGTATGATTTCTTCCAAAAGAAAGGCTTCAAACCTGTGGGCAATGATGCCGTCGATCCGCAGAAGGTTCTACATCACCAACCGAGAGACTTCGATTCCTTCTGCTCAGAGACTGCCGCAACTTGGAAGCAGATGTAGTTATTTGAGCTAACCCACAATCGCACGATGTAAGCCCGCAGCCTTCGCCTACGAGCACTAATCGCGAAGGTAAGGTCAGAAGCAAACTCCTGCTCGACCTCATTCAATCGTACGCGGAATCGACGATAGTCGGAGTTTGTAATCGACTAATTGACAACACATTGCAGTCTTGCCGTATGTCGCATGTCGGGAATGCCGACAGTTCCTGAGCACATCAACCGAGCCCGAGCAAACTCTGATCGACCTAAGAGGCTGTTGTTCAATAGCATTGTCTCCATTTGGCACCATATTTGCGCGTTATATAGATAGACATTCCTGGCGACAGGTGACATGAGTCAGGACTATTTCTCATCAAGAAAGAGCGGTTTCGGCCGCTCTTTTCTTTGTCGTGCTAACTCTCAGACTCTTGCGACAGATCGGCAAAGTGCGAGAATGCAAATCAAGGCATGAAACAAATAAAAGGCCCGGGTCAACCCCGGGCCTTGTTTTCATCCGCTGGTATCAGGAGTTCTAAAGGATAGAAAGGACGCCTTGAGTCTGACGAACCAGCGGAAGAATGTCAACAACCCCTTTGCGTGAATTGAGAAGCGCTCCCCCTTTGTCCAGACCTACCAGGTATGTGCCGTCGTAGACCGCCAGCGAATGCACCGGGAAATTGTCGCTCCAGTCAAGTGGTGACAACCAACCATTGTAGTAGGCAAACACACCCTCTTTTGCTGTGCCGATGTACATGTAGCTCTTGCCTGCTGCCAGGGCAATAACTTCTTGCTCAAATAGATATTCCGTGCTGTCGATACGATCCCAATTGTCTCCGTTGTAAATAAAGAGCCCGTTAGGAGTACCCACCCAGAGCCTGCCAAAGGCCGACTCAAGGACAGTCACTTCATCAAAAGCATTTGGATTGCTCAGGAGCTGACGCTTGTGCCAGCCATTGTCGTCGCGGTAGAGCAAACCGTCCTCTTCAGTTGCACACCACAGGGCGAATTGATCATCCGAAACATCGATTACGTGCTTGTTCTCCAAAAGCTGGGTGATCGTATTTTCACAAACCTCGAACAGCCCGTTGTTGCGAGTACCGACAAGAATGAACCCTTCGGAATTTTCCAGTGTAGTAACCGTATCGTTTATCTCCGGCCACACTGGCTGCACGATCCCCAGCGGATCGATCTGATAAACACCTGATGACGTACCCACGAAAATGTCATCATTCAACGTCAACACAGCATAGCAGTCAAAATCGAGAAGCTGCTGTGGATAGCTGTAGATCGCGAACGACGAGTCATCGGTGAAAAATTCCAGTACCCCGCCGGCCGTGGCCAAGATTGCGCGGTCGTAGTCAAGTTCGACATCCCGCACGTCACCGAAGTCGAGAGAATCCAGCAAGGCCAGATCTTCCAAACTGGTGGAACTACCGCTCTGCAGGGCTCTTGGCAAATTCCGCTCTATTGTGGGGAGTACCTCAGGAATCGGATTTGTGTCGGGACCGAACTCGGTTGATAGATTCGATGCTGTAGAAGCATCTTGAACTGGAGGTTCTGCTTCGGTTATGCTCCTCGACAGGTCGATTGTCTCGATAGAACCGCGTTGCTTCAGGCTGACACCGATGATGATTCCAAACACTGTGACGGCTGCCGCAAGCCCAACTGCGAATTTGATCTTCTTTAACATGATATTCACTCCGTTTGAGTGGTTTCGGTTTATTGTTGTCTGGTCAAAAGATGGTCAAACGCTGTGCCAATCTAAATCCGCTTGATTGGCAACGGGTTAGAGACAAACTGAGAGTGGCTATTGTGACATCGTGTGACATATAGTCCACAAATCGTTTGGAAAATGCAGGGGATGCACTATATTAAGTCGGTCTTACCCTCAAGGTCTAAGTGTGCTGAATATTCGCCTGTCGGAGGTCGCATTGAGAGCTACTGCTATCGCTGTATTCGTGCTGGCTATAGGTTTGGTGAACCCTGTTCTTGGGGCAATCAACCCGGTACTGAACTATCAAGGGAGTCTGAAAGACTCTTCAGGGGCGGCTTATCCTGATGGCTCTTACGCATTTGACTTTACGATCTATAATGACTCTACCGCTGGCTTAAGTCTCTGGACAGAATCACAGATTGTCGAAGTCAAGAAAGGGCTGATCCACGCATACCTTGGCTCAGTGACGCCATTCGACCCGTCAATTTTCAGCATCTCGCCCCTTTGGCTTGGCATTAAGCTCGGGTCGAATCCGGAATTCGTCCCGCGCCACGTGATCGGCTCCAGTGTTTACTCGTTTATCTCCGGCAACTCCCTTCTTCTCGAGGGCTATGCCGCAGATCACTTCGCCGACAGCGGCTTGATAAACTCAGTGGTTGTTGCACACGAGGCTGATTCTGCGGCGCATCATCCGCTCTTTGTGGATGCAGCAGAAATCGTCTCCGGCACCATTGCCGCCGAAAGATTGCCGCTGGTTGTTGTCGACTCGGCAAACATTAGTGATGGCGGTATCGCGAGTGCTGATCTTGCTGACTCTTTAGTAGGTAGCGAGAAACTCAAACTCGGCGCAGTCGGAAATGAACAGCTCGCCGCTGGTTCCGTGAACTCGCTGAAGGTGCAAAGCAACTCTCTTGTTGGCGACAACCTGCAGGATTCGACAATAACTGGAAGCAAAATCGCACAAGGCTCGATCGAGGCTGAACATCTTTCCGTAAGCGCCTTTGGAGGTGAAAATATCATCGATGGCAGCCTGAGTGCCATCGATCTTACCGATTCAACTATTACAGGCGCCAAAATTGCTCGAGGCTCAATCGAATCCGCCCATCTCTCCGGCGTCACAATTACGGGCGCCCAGATTTCCGACGGAACAGTCACCGGTGCCGATATTGCCAATGGGTCGATCGGTTTCAACGATGTCGGGCCACAGCAGTTGGGCGGCTATCACATTCAAGACGGTTCAGTCGGTGGCGAGAAGATTACCAACAGCTCGATTACGGGAACACAGGTGTCGGACGAAAGCCTCGCCGGCGTGGATATCGCCTCCAATGCCATTATCGATCGCCATTTCGCCAACAACTCCATCAGCTCAACAAAAATTCTCGATGAACCGGGGATGGCTGAAGCTTCTGGCGGTACTCTCACCTCGGTCGGAAACACCGTTGTCACCTGGATGACAATCACAATGAACGCTCCGACCGCGGGGTTCATCATCGTGTTCATGCACGGAATTGCAAATTTAAACGGGAACGAGGTGGCTCAGATGGCCGTGAGCAATACACCTGCTGGCTTCGCTCATTACGGAGAAGCCAAGATCTCCTCACCAACAGCAACGGTCGGCGGCAACATCACGATCTCGATCTCTGATGTCATCCCGGTCGCCGGCGCGGGCACAATTACGATTTATGGCAACGTTCGCTCGATTCCACTCAGTGCCGGTCCGGTTGATTTTTCGTCCGGCAAAATGCAGGCGATCTTCATCCGCACGGGATATTAATCCCGTGAGAACATTAATCGTCTTCACGGTCCTCTTCTGCTTTGCGGCCGCATCGTTCTGCGCTGCAGACAATATCGACCAATTGGGAAGTGGTGCGTCGGGACGTTCGGTATCCGGAAATCTCCGCTTAGATTCCGTTCTTGGGCAGAATGTAGCGGGCATAGCGGGTGCGCTTTCTTCGGGATTCTATTCGCAGTATGCCATTCCCGACTACTTGGCGGGTGATGTTAATGGGGATCGAAAAATCAACATCAGTGACGTTGTATTTCTGATTAACTACATATTCGCCGGCGGAACAGCTCCTCCCAGCATGGCCGCCGCAGACGCCGATTGCAACGGCATGGTCAACATATCAGACGCAGTCAGACTCCTCAACTATATCTTCAGCGGCGCCGCCGCCCCTCGATATTGCCGTTAGGCGTTGCAGACCTACTCGGGCGCATCAAAGCCCAACGATTTCAACTTGCGATAAAGATAACTCCGATCAAGCCCAAGAATCTCGGCAGCTTGACTAATATTCCCTCCACAATCACGAACCACCCTTCCCACATACTCTGTTTCGAATTGTGCCACCGCAGCCTTGAGGGAGAGACTCGATGTGTCCGCGAACATGTGTTCGAAACGACTCAGCTCGTTCACGGATAACTCACCCTCGCGGTGCGTAATCAGCAGATGTTCGATAATATTGCGCAGCTCCCGGACGTTTCCGGGAAACTTGTGCTTCCTCAACCAGGCAACGAGCTCGCGACTGAGATTAACTTCGGCCTTGCCCATGCGCCGACATAAGCGGCGCAGATGATGCCTGGCGATGGTCTCAATATCTTCAGGAATGCTTCGTAGTGGTGGGAGTTCAATTGTAAAAACATTAATGCGGAAAAATAAATCCTGGCGAAACTTGTTCTTTCGGACCTCTTCGCTCAACTGACGATTGGTTGCGCAAATGAGCCGGAAGTCAACATCGATCGATTGCTCACCGCCGACTCGCTCGATCCGATACTCCTCCAGCACGCGCAATAACTTAGCCTGTAGCTGTGACGGCATCTCGCCAATCTCATCAAGAAACAAGGTTCCTCCGGCAGCCTGTTCAAACTTCCCGATGCGACGCTGGGTCGCACCGGTAAACGCGCCTTTCTCATGCCCAAACATCTCCGATTCCAGCAACTCTGCAGGGATCGCAGCCGTATTCACCGCAATCAACGCCGCGAGCCGGCGTCGGCTCTTGAGATGAATGAGATTCGCGACAACCTCTTTGCCGGTTCCCGATTCGCCAAGCAAAAGTACCGTTGAATCGGTATCGCTAACTGCCTCAATCTTCTCACGCACCTCATTCATTGCCGGCGAAACGCCGACCAATTGATGACGTTCCTCGAGCGTCTGTTGCTCGGATACCAGGCGGCGGTTAAGGCGGGTGAGACGCAACGCGTTGGCAATCGTGTGTTCGACCTTTTCCGGACCGATCGGCTTCTCCAGAAAATCGATGGCTCCGGATTTGACCGCCGAAACCGCATCTGACAGAAACGCTTCACCCGAGATCATAATGATCGGCTGTTGCGGAAATCTCGTATGAAAGTCGCGGAGCAGCTCCAGACCGCTTCCGTCGGGAAGCATTAGGTCAAGCAGCGCCACGCCTACGTTTTCGTTGTTAATTCTCCGGGCCTCCGCGCAAGTGCCGGCGGTAATAATGTCATAACCGCTTTCGCGCAGGTAAGATGACAGCGTCGTGCGGATGCGCTGATCATCATCGACAAGCAAGACACGTGTCTTTTTCATTCAGCCTCGACCGGAAGATAGAATGTAAAAGTCGTGCCGCGAGTTGGATTTGGCGCAAAGCTGATATCGCCGCCATGATCGACGATGATGCGCCGACAGATAGCGAGACCGAGACCCGACCCGCGCTCTTTCGTCGTAAATAACGGTGTGAATGGATCGATCCCGCGCGATTGGTCAATTCCGCTTCCATCGTCGCAGACCTCAAAAAGCATCTTGTACTCGGTCGTCTTGATCTTGAGTTCGACAACAGTCGCTCCGGCTTCAAAGCTGTTTCGGATCAAATTCATCAGAACCTGTATGATCTGATCAACATCGCAACTTAGCGATCCGGCGGCACCATTGGTTTCGAGATGAAGGTGCCCAACTCCAATCTCTTCGGCGAACACAATTCTGATATTCTCGATTACCCGGGCGAGAGTCACTTTCCGCAGCGCGGGTGCGGGCATTCGCGCAAAATCCGTGAAAGAAGTCAATAGATGTTTCATGCGCTGAATTTCAATCTGAATACTCCGCACTACCTCAAAAGCCTGCCCTTGTTCAACGCTTCCACCTTGCGCCCAACGTTCGAGTTGTGCTGCCGATGTTGCCAATGGCGTCAGATAGTTGCGAAGTTCATGCGCAGTCTGGCGCGCAAACATCTGCCAGGCAGCAACCTGTTCTGATCGGCCAAGCCGGGCTTCCGTATCGCGTAAATCATCGGCAAGACGGTTGATTCCGGAGACCAGGTCGCCGATTTCGTCATCAGCATAATAGTGAATGCGCTGTGGAGCATCGCCGAGAGTAATCTTCTTGGCGGACGATGCCATTTCAGCAATTGGTCGTGAAAGTGCGCGCTGGAAAAAATAGCCGAGTGTCAGTGCAAGTGCTATCGAAGCGGCAGCCAGAGCCAGAAATACTCGAAAGAACCGGCTGCGGCTTGCGCCGAGATCGCTTTGATCAAAGATGTATGCCATCGATGCTACAATTTTCCCCCTAACGTCCACGAGATCATTCTGCTGGACAAAATATTCTCGATCTCCAAGCGAGGCCTGCCAGACCGATTCAGCGGACTGCACGGCCGCAATCTGGGCAAGATTGGCACGCAGCAGGCTGTCTGGTGAGCTTCCGTAAAGTCCCTGTCCATTTGCTGAGACAAGCAGAGCCGACAAATTTGCGGCAGATAATGGGAAGCGCTCAATAACCGCCGAAAGCATCACTCCCACCGTAAGGCTGCCAACAATCTGGCCGCGAAAGCTGATCGGAACCCTCGAGATGACCGCAAGCGAGCCCGGATGCTGATCTGAAAGGCGAACGGCGCCACTAAGCGAGCCTTCATCGTCCGCGTGAATCGGTTGATAGGCGGCCACGTATGTCCCCAGCCCGTCCTGAAACGCCTTGAAGACGGCGGGCGGCTGTTGCATCTGCACGACTGCGAACTGAAACTCATCGCGAGCGAAGTGAGACTCCAATAGCGCTGTAAGCTCCGCTTCCCGATTCGGTAGGTCGAGAACAGAGACCAGAAAATCGGAACTGGCTGTGATCTGATTGGCTTCACGTTCGAGGCGAAGCAAGTCGTTGTCAAAATGAAACCGAAATGACGCAAGAGCGGACTCGGATTGTCGGACATAGAATTGCTCTGAACTGCTGTTCACAAACAAATACAACAGCACCGACATTAATACAAGTGGCAGCACCGACACTACCACAAAAGCCGATATGATCTTTCCTGCAAGTCTCATTGTCTGGAAGTATAGAAGTCGGAGAGTTTTGCGCTACCGGAGCCATCTTTCAGGCAGCGAACATGATCAAATCGCTTGACAGCCAGCCGAGATCGACCGAGTGGTATTATCCGCGCCGACTCAGCCAGAACGCGGGATACAAGATCACGGCAATCAGCGTCATTCGAGGTACCAAGCAAGCAACTGTCCACACGCTCGCCGATTCGGTCATTCAGTTCAACGCGGACCGGATCAACAATCTCGCGTAATGCCCGCATGTAAGCAGCGGTCGAATCCTCGCCCAATTCGTAAACGAAAAAATTCAAATCGAAAGGCTCTACTGCACTCTCTCGAAAGACAAGCTTATAAGGACCGCACGAATCTAATCCGAGATTCAATCTTTCCGAAAGTCTGGGGTACATCTTTACGCCCGGAAAACTGCACTCCAATCGCTCCTTGTTCTTCTTCGTTTGCCTGAATAACTCTCGAGCATAGTCAAGATTGCGGGGAAACACATTGGCGAGTTGCTCTGCCCCGATCAGTAAAGAATAATCAAAATCACCATCTTTCGAAAACATTCCCCGTGAGCAATAATTCAGGGCCGACGCGAACAAATCATCCTTGATGTCGCGACAGATGATATTCAACTCCACCCGAAATGGAGAACCATCCAGAATCTTCTCGTCCGCAAGTTCAAACTCCGGCATGATCAATAGGTCGATCTGCTTTAATTTCGCCGCAACCTCAATCTCTCGAACATCATCGAAATAGCGATAGCGATACTTCACGGGGAATTCAGCACTATTGACCCAGAGCGTGTCCAGCCAGAGTCTGCGAAGATTGTCAGGTACGGCGATAATGAGTGAATCATTAATCAAGTCCGATTCCAAGTAAACGCGCAGATCGAACTCCCCGCTGTCACTCAGCCTCTCACATACACTGTCCGGCAAAAGGCCACTCACAATCACCCTGTTAAGTACTCCTGCGATGTGAGCACTGTACACGACTTCGCTTCTTTCAGTTACCTCCAGAGTGAAATCCGTGTTAATCGCGATCGGAGCCACAATCCATCCATAAAGCTTGTTCGAATCAATTCGAACAAGTTCGACAGGGAACTCCAGAATTGGTTTGGCGATTAATGCTCCAACGAACGGTTGCACCGGCGTGCAAAGTATGATCAGTGGGAGCAGAAGTATCTGTAAACGCATGCTATCGATTCACCAGCGACATTACTGTTTATACACTCGCCGACCGGGGTTCTGCCCTTCTTTGGAGGTTAAGTAAGGACTAAGTGGGCACTGCCGGTGTATCAACTATCGGCTGGGCCGGAAGAAGCTCCGGCTCCGGTGCTGGCTCTATAGTGAGAACACCCGGAAAGCCCAGCGGGCCCGATAACTTGTACTTGATGGGGATGAACTTCTGTGTGACCCAGAGGTTGGTCTTGAGATGGTTCGTGATCTTCGAGACATTCATCTCGACCCTCTCGCCGCAGAGCGCTACGTAAGGTATCAACTGGTCAGCGAGATAGTGGTCAAGACAGACATCCTTGCCCAGGAAATTTCGCAGCTCAGCTACAGCCGACTCGGCGACTTTTTCAGCCGGCATTCCCTTCTCCCCCAGTGTCGAAAAGCCGGCGCGGACATTATCGAACTCGGCCGTCAGGAAAATTATCGTCCCCTTGCCGCTGGCCGCAACGTCGCTGTTGCGAAGCTGGGCGTCCAGATTGTTGGCCCGCAGTTGCTTGAGCGCAGCCCGCATCTGCCTCTCGCCGACTCCGCCGCCTACGTTTGACGTAACCGACATCCCGTAGATCTTGCGTAATTGGCCTCGACTGCTGAATTGCCTCGTTCGCAAGCGGTCGATTGGCTTGATTCGACACGCGACTTCTCCGCCACCCTCAGGATACCAGCCCCAGCGGTTGATCTTGAGAAAGGTCTGACAGCCAAGTAATCCGAGTACAGGCAAGAAAACCTGTTTCAAATAGGTGGCCGGCGGCGACCACGGAACATGCGTACCGCCACGGACAATTATATTCGACTCACTCTTCGCAAACAAAAGCGGAAGAATAATAGTCTGCAAAACGAGAGTGGCCGCTCCTGCTGACTTTTTGCTCTCAGCGACGTCGAATGTATACTTTCCGCCTCGTATTTGTCCTGGCGTAAAGGCTAAGCGTTCGGAGTTGATCTCTGCGCCCTCGACCGTGGCGCCGCAGATCTGTTGGCAAGCCTTCACAGCCGTCAGGTGCTGTGGCATCATCCCGGCAAACTTGCGATTACGACGAATATTGGTAACCTCGACCGGTCGGCCCAACAAGGTAGAAAGCGAAACAGAAGTTCGCAGGATCTGTCCGCCGCCTTCGCCGAAACTACCGTCTACCCGCAGGAAGTCTTTGTCTGCCATAAGCTACTAAACTACAGGGTAATACCCTTGCGGTCAAGAGAATAGTCTCGATAATAGCATGCGCTCACGGCAACTTTTGAAATGTGATTCCGTTGATCAAGTCAGAAACTTACCTTTCGCGAAACTAAGGAGACCGCATGCATATCGCACTAAAGCCGATTAGTGAAATCGTCCGGGTCAACAACTACATGTTTGGACTCGGCTTTGATGGTATCGAAGAAGACCTGGCGAGAAAACAGCTGCAGCCCAACGCCAATTCGCTCATCTGGATCATGGGACATGTGGCGTCAGTTCGGTTCTATCTGCTCGGCTTAACCGGCGTAGAAGAAAAGTGTCCGTGGGGGGAGATGTTCGAGTCCTCAATTATGAAAGTCGACCAGTCAAAATTCCCGCCACTTCATGAAATCAAGTCAGTCTGGGAAAGTCAGGCAGCGAAACTCGAGACAAGTCTCGCCAATTTTCCCGAGCAACGCTTCGGAGACCCCGTTCCGTTCAAGCTCCCGACTCAGGAGCAGACAGTGCTTTCGGCGCTGGCGTTCCTGGCTATGCATGAATCATATCACATCGGACAAATGAGCACACAGCGGCGAATGCTGGGGATTGACAGCATCTTTGACCTGGCAGTCGCAAGACGCAAGGCTGCGCAGCAATCGAATCCGGCGTAGCGCTATTTATTCCGACGCGCTCGCTTTGCTCTACTGGCTGCGGTGTTGTGTTGTGACAATGATGTTGAGAAGATGTGGCGACCATCGCCCGTGGCTACGAAGTAGAAGTAATCTGTCTGTGCCGGAAATAGTGCAGCCTTAATCGATGCCAGCCCCGGAGAACCGATCGGCCCCGGCGGCAGTCCATAGTACAGATACGTATTGTACGGGGAATCGAAATCGAGATCGGCACGCAGAAGCGGACGATCGAGACCACCCAAGGCATAAATCACCGTGGGGTCGCATTGCATCCTCCAGCCTTTGCGCAGTCGATTATGATACACCGAAGAAATCAGTTCGCGTTCGGCGCCATCGGCTGCCTCCGCCTCGATCATCGAAGCCAGTGTGACGACTTCATTCAATGACATCTTTAGCGCGCGCAGTTGGTTGCCCATTTCTGGCGTAATGGAGTTCCTCAACATCGCCACCATCTCCCGAATGACATCATCCGGCTCCTGGTAAGGGTAAAATGAATACGTCTCAGGGAAGAGATAGCCCTCAAACGAAGGCGCCTCCAGGTTGAGGCTTCTGCGAAAAGCGTTGTCGCCCAATAAGGACACCAATTGCACAGAATCCGTGGGAATTCCGTGTGTCAGAAGCGGTATGATCTCCTTGATAGTCTTTCCCTCCGCAATCGTGACCTTGCTCAACTCAGGATTGGAGTTCTTGAAAAGCAAAGCCAGCTCATAATGAGTCACACCACCATCAAATCGGTATCGACCCGGTTTGAGACGTTTGTCCGCCTGTGTATACTTCATCACCACGTTATAGATCCGGCGATCCGTAGCAATTCCCGCTTCTGCAAGTCGCCGCCGCAGGTCGGCCGCGTCATCATGAGGACGGATGATGACGGAATACTCCCTTGTCGCCTCGCCCAGTGGCGCTCCCAATCTGATATAACCATAGATCCCTGCACCAATCAATAGCAGAGCAAACACTAATCCGACTCGAACGAACCATCTGCCAAATACGATCCACCGGATCACATAGATAAATGGGATTAGAGGAACCAGTGCGAGGACCATCAGCGTCGTGATCAGCCAGAAGATTGTCTCCCACAGCCGCTTCATAATGAGTGCCTACCGGTGTGAATCAAGATAGTCCTGCAGGATAATCTGGGCCGCAATCGAATCCAGCTTGCCGCGCATTTGCCTTTCACTCTTGCCGCCCTTTCGCAGCGTTTCCTTCGCCTGCTGCGAGGTGAACGCCTCGTCCTCGAGCTGCGTACTGTAACCCCGCTGCTCAAGCGCAGCCACAAAACGGCGGATCTCGTCAGCCATTTGACCACCCTTGCCTCCCGAAATCGACACCGGCAATCCAATCACAATTAATTCTACGTCCTGGTCGGCTAAAGCGGCGCAGACACGGTTGGCGGCTTCGTCAGGGGATCTAAGCGTCAATGTCGCCAACGGTTGCGCCGTTATCCTCAATGGATCAGAATAGGCAATCCCGATTCGTTTGCGGCCATAGTCAATGCCGATGATGCGCTTTTCAAACATTGAAGGAATGTACCGGTCACAATGAAAGGTGTCAATTAATAAGGGTCGGAACAATTTCAACACCGGAATCATCGACTAGCCCCGATTAACGGACCGCCACCAGTTTTCATTTCACCACAACACTAACACCTCGTATATTCCCCGCATGAACAGGAAGGGCGTTCTTATCAGCTTCGAAGGTGTCGACGGTTCGGGGAAATCAACTCAGGCGCGGTTGCTTTCTGAACATCTCAAGCGGCTTAAGTATAATGTGCTCTTTATCCGCGAACCCGGCGGCACGATCTTGTCGGAAGCCATCAGGGGAATTCTCTTGGACAATGCCCACAAGAGCATGTGCATGCGAACTGAATTGCTGTTGTTTCTGGCCTCACGAGCGGAATTGGTAGACAAAGTAATCAAGCCGGCCTTGAATCGCGGAACAATCGTGATCACCGACCGCTTTTCCGACTCGACCCTTGCCTATCAGGTTGACGGGCGGGGATTGCCCCGGAGCGTCGTCACGGCAGCCAACGAGTTCGCAGCGGAACGAATCAAACCTGACCTCACATTCGTCGTCGACCTGGGAATCGCAAAAGCGCACTCTCGGCTTAAAGCCAAAAAAGACCGAATGGAATCATCGGCTCAGAATTTCCACCGGCGGGTGCGGCGCGGTTTTCTCCGCATAGCGGCTGCCGAACCGAAGCGTGTCAAGGTCGTCGACGGACGCGAACCGCAGGATGCCATCTTTCAAAAGGTCCTCGCCACCGCACTGCAATCAATTCTCAGGAGAAAACTTGGACCGCAAAAACGCCTCGCAAAATGAAGCCTGGACCACGGTAGTCTTCTTCGGCTTGACGCTCCTGTTGGTCTTCAGCTCGGCGTACCTCTGCATCAACGATTCTCTGTTTCGAGTCATGATAGCTCTCGCACAACAATCGGAGTTACTGGCGAGTCGGTACTACGGCGAAATTGCACCGGAACGAATCTTTGCCGATGCCTGGCACGGCATGCAGGAGGCCATACCTTTCCGAGTCGAACTATCGCGCGGTCCCGGACAAACGGAGAATCCGCGAAAGCATCGCGATTGGGGACTCACTCTGGAGCAGCAGGATAGTTCTGTTGCGATTGTCGAAATCGCCACCAACTCGCCGTTTCATGGCTTTCTCTTGCCGGAGGACAAGATCATCGGCATTGACTCACTGCACGAAAAGCCCGTCTCCAATCTGGTGGCATACTTGAACTCGCGAGGCAATGGCGCAACGACCATCTTTTTTGAGCGCGACGGACGCACCGACAGTGTAACAGTGCAAATCTCCGCTGAGGGCCTGAGCGGCAATCTGTCGGTGGAGAGCGTCGACTCGATTGCGTACTTCCCATTGAGGCTGCCGCTCCAGGAGGCAAGTACTCGTGAGATCCTGAAGTTGCGGGCCACCGGCGCCCTCGGATTCATAATCGACCTGCGTAATTCAGGCGGTGATGACCTTAATCAAGCGCAGCAACTATCCGAACAACTGAAATCGATCATCGCCTACCGACCAACTGCAGTCCTGATTGACGGTTCAACTAAGGGCGTTACTGAAGAGATCGTCAGGCAGCTCACGGCTGTGAAAACTGTCACCACGATTGGCTCTGCCACCGCCGGCGTGCCATCCGTTGTCGAAGAGGTTCGACTTCGCAGCGGCAGAAGTCTCTATGTCTCACTCAACGAGCCTCTCTTCCGGTCATCAGAAGATTCCGGAGACTCTTTGAGCGAGCCGATTGTACCCAAAGAGCTATCGACAGCCATAGAACCTGAGATTCCCTGTGATAATCCTCGCATCACGCCTCTTTTATTTGAACTTATCCACGGCGGCTACTTTCTCGACTTCGTCACCGAACGTGCCTTTACCGAGCTGCCACATCCGGAAGCCGAGGACTCACTTTTCAGCCAGTTCCAGCAGTTTCTGCAGCAACGCAGATTCCTCTACGATCCTCTCGGACGCACGCTCAGCGACATGAGCATCAACACTATGAATTCCGAAATGACTCCGATATACCAACACATGCGACAACTTCACCGCGAACTCGACAATTCGGGTCTTGGTGAATATCAGGACGCAATCCTGCGCCATCTGCTCAATACGATATTTCAGGTGAATATCGGCGGAGAGCCGTCGCTTGCGGTTCGGGCTCGTATCGATGATCCTTGCCTTTCCGCGGCGATCGCCCATCTCAAGGATCAGATTTGATGGCAACACACTCTCTGCTTATTCTGCTGCTGAGTATCGGCGTCGGTGGCCTGTCGGCAGTTCTTGGCATCGGCGGCGGTGTTCTATTGGTGCCGATATTTACTTTGTTGCTCAAGATGCCAATCCATCAGGCCGTCGCATTGTCGCTGTGCTGCGTCATGGCAACCTCTGTGACCTCTGCCTCGAAGTACCTCAATGCCGGCCTCGTTGATCTCAAAGCTGTACTCTACCTCGAAACAACGACAATCATTGGCTCTTATTTCGCGGGCAGGTTCGCTGGTAACGTTTCCGAACATGCGATCGCGATCATCTTTGCAATCCTGCTGGTATTCTCCGCGGTCGCCATGCTGGCGGGGCGCACGGAAACAAGCAGCTCTGGCGGTCTCAAACACGCATTTCCTGTTGCCTTGGGAGCGTCCGTTTTCGCCGGCGGATTGGTGGGCCTGCTGGGGATTGGTGGCGGAATTGTCAAAGTGCCGATTCTACAACTTATCCTTGGCAAATCGGTCAAGGAAGCTGTCGCCTCATCTGCTATGATGATCGGTATCAGCGCGGCGGTCGCAGTCATTCCCTATATGAATCGAGGAGACGTTCCGACCGAATGGGTTCCTTTCGCAGCACTGGGCACCGTACTTGGCGCGTTCTTGGGCGCAAAGCTTTTCCATCGGATTGAATCGCTGTACATCAAATGGCTCTTCGCCGCTGTGTTGCTATACACAGCCATCACCATGATAATGAAGGCAGTGGGTGACTAAATGACAAAGACGCCTGAACAAGTAATGGGAGGGATGTACAAGGGCATCCTCATCATCATGATTGCCTTGTTAGCCGGAGCGGGAATCGCTGCGTTGTTTGATGCGCAAGTGCGCGGAATCAATGTGTCACAAACACTTGTAAGATTCTACCTTTTGGCAATTCCTGCCGCTCTGATTAGCTTTACCATAGTTATGTTCTTGCATCGAGTCAAGTCCCTGGCTATCAGCGGATTGATCCTCTCACTCCTTTGGCTGGTTTTCAAATGGCTGGGGTAAACGCACGACGCCCAATCAGAGTGTTCAGCGATTTCGATGGCACAATCTCCTCAAAGGATGTCGGTGCCTCGCTCTTCAATTACTTCTCCGGTAAACGCAATTCCGGAACGGTCAGGCTCTGGATCGAACAAAAGATCAGTTCACGCGAATGCCTCTGGCGTGAATGTCATTACATTAAGGCCAGCCGCCAGGAAATGATCGAGGCGCTTAATCGAATTGAGATTGAACAGGGCTTCCGCGAGTTTGTAGACCTGTTGGGGAGACACCAAATCCCCCTTCACATCGTTTCGGATGGACTCGATTTCTACATCGACGCCTTTCTCAGCCGGGCCGGCCACGTCGGGCTCGACATTCATGCAAACAAGGCACATTTTGTCGACGGAAGTCTCTATCCGTCATTTCCCTACTTTGCCCAAGGCTGCGGATTTTGCGGAACCTGCAAAGGCGAACGCGTGCGGGCACTCAGCCGCAATGAGGAACTGACGGTCTATATCGGTGACGGCTTCTCCGATCGCTGCGCGGTGGGAGTGGCCGACTTGCTCTTCGCTCGCGGTGACCTTGTGAAAGTCGCGCAGGAAAAATCGGTTGACTGGCTGCCTTTTGCCAATTTTTATGACATTATCAATCATTTTGAGATTAATCTGCTGACATGACAGCTTGCGAAATAGGAACTTAACAAGATATGAAAACAGTAATTATGGCCGGAGGCTTTGGCACCAGGCTGCGCCCGCTGACCCAGAGTCTTCCCAAGCCAATGGTGCCGGTAGCCAATTCACCGATGCTCCATCACATCGTCAACCTGCTCAAGAAGCACAATCTCAGGGACTTCATTACGCTGCTTTATTTCCAACCGGAGGAAATCAAGAGCTACTTCAGAGACGGCTCCGACTTTGGAGTCAGCATGAAATATCTCCTCGCAGAGGATGACTTTGGGACGGCAGGAGCCGTCAAAGCCGCCGAAAGTTTGTATCAGGGCAATCGCGTCTTGGTCATCAGCGGAGATGTACTCACCGACTTTGATCTCACCGCGGCTATCAAGTTCCACGAGGACAAAGGCGCGGCAGCCACAATTATCCTCACCCGTATGGAAAATCCCTTGGCTTATGGCGTAGTCATTACCGATCAGGATGGCAGAATTTCCCGCTTTCTCGAAAAACCAACTTGGGGTGAGGTTTTCTCCGACACGATCAACACCGGCATTTACATTCTTGAGCCGCAGGTATTCGATCGAATTCCCAAGGGGCAGAACTTTGATTTTTCTCAGAACCTCTTTCCGGGCATGCTGAAAGATAACGAAAAGCTGTTTGGCTATGTCGCTTCCGGTTATTGGAGAGATATCGGCAACCTCTCGGAATATCAGCGAGCGCATCTCGATATCCTGAATGAAAAAGTCAGCATCGAAACGACTTACAATCAACTCCACCGGGAGCATGCAACCATCTGGATTAATCGCGACTTTCATGTAGAAGAAAGCGCCCGCTTTGCCGGTGCCGTAATCGTAGGCGATGGAGCAATCATTGAAGCCGGCGCATCGATCACCAATTCCGTCATCGGCGACCGCTGCAAAGTCGCAGCCAATGCCGTCATCGAAAGCAGCGTCATCTGGCACGACACTACTGTCGGTGCCGGTGCGCAGATTACTCAGGCCATCGTCTGCAACGATGTCACAATCGAAAAGGGCGTTTCGATCAACGAAGAAGCCGTGATCAGCGATCACGTCCGACTTCGCCAGGGTTCGACCGTGAAGGCCAACTGCAAAATCTGGCCGGGCAAGGAAGTCGAGGCCGGCGCTACGGTCTCTTCCTCGCTAATCTGGGGCGAAAAATGGAACCGTGAACTATTTTCGGATTCCAAGGTCTCCGGACTGGGCAATATTGAGGTCACACCAGAGTTCGCTGCGAAATTGGGCTGTGCGTTTGGTGCCACTCTGCTCAAGGGCGAATCGATCGTGGTGAGCCGCGGCGTGTCATCAGCATCGCGCGTATTCTCTCGCTCCTTCATCTCCGGTCTCTTGTCGTGCGGAATAAACGTCGTCGACCTCCGCACTCTCCCGATTCCCATCATGCGCTATGAGTTGAAATCCGGCAAACACGGCGGCGGCGTACACGTTCGTCAAAACCCCTCTCAGTATCACATTACAGATATGATCTTCCTCGGTCCCGATGGCATGGACTTGCCGACTCGTAAGACTCGTTCCATCGAGACGCTCTTCGCCCGCGAAGACTTCCGCAGGGCCTCGGTCGAGCACGTTGGACATCTCGACTATCCGACTCGCACCGTTGAATCATATCGCGCCGACTTTCTCAAGCACGTCGATTCAGAGGCCATCGCGCAAAAGAAGTTTAAGCTGGTTATCGACTTCGGGCACGGCGGCGCTTCCGAGATATTCGGCGGCATCTTTAGTTCTCTCAACACGGAATTGATCTCCCTCAATGCCTATCCCGACCCCAATCTTCCCTTGGCCGACAGCCAACGCTCACTTAACACAATGGCCTCGATCGTCAAGTCACTGGGTGCCGATGTCGGAATCCAACTGGCTCCCAGCGCAGAAAAAGTCACTGTTGTCGATCGCAACGGACATGTGGTCTCAGATCAGCTTTTGCTCCTCATTGTTACTTCGCTCTACTTGAGTTGCTATCAATCCCGAAAAATCGCAGTGCCGGTGATGGCAAGCATGGGAGTGGAAAGAATCGCCGAACAATATGGCGTAGAAGTCATGCGCGTCAGGGGTGATCATTTGGCGATGATGCAGGCCTATAAAAGCGAAGATGTTGACTTCGTCGGCGGCACCCGTGGCGGCTTCATGCTCTCACGCTTTCAACTCGGCGCAGATGGCATGTTCGCCACTATCAAGTTGCTGGAAATGCTCGCCAAACAGAATGCGGACTTGGCCGAACTGCGCTCCGAACACGAACGCTTCCACGCTAAAATCGAACAAGTGCCGTGTTCCTGGACCAAGAAGGGCCAGGTAATGCGCTTGCTTATGGAGCATACCGAAGGCAGGAATCGGCAACTGGTCGACGGTGCGCGCTTCCAGGACGGCGATAGCTGGGTCTGGATTGCTCCTGATCGCAATGCCGCATACTTCACAGTCGTCGCTGAGTCAGAAGACCAGAAACGCGCCGAGATATTGGCCACGAAATATCGTGACCAAGTTCTGAAATGGCAGGAATGACGCCGCTGCTGTAACTCCATTCCACGCGCCGTCAGGAATCCAGCTTCGTTTCCTCGCGTAGGGGCACGGCTCGCCGTGCCCACCATTTGTGCCAGGCGGATGTCCACATCCGCCGCCATCAAATTCGCTCTGCAGTTTGTGCCCGCCAGTCATCCACGCCTGACGGGTGAGTCATTCCGGCGAAGGTCCAAGACCCGCATTAGCGAGTAGGAATCCAGCTTCGTTTCCTCGCGTGGTGGCATGGCTTGGCGAAGTTCCCGCCGTCAACGCCGGAGCCGCCCCTAATTCTTTTCCACGTTTACGTTGCGTTCCGGAATCCAACCGAGCTTGCCGCGGGAGTTGCGACACCAATGCCAGCCGCCTTCAGACTTGACAATTGTCAATTGCTCGCCTTTGTCGGCCTTCAGCTCAACGGATGAATATTCGACATTGAGAATTCCGACTTCATCATTACGGTCGAGATAGTTCTCGGGAATCCAGGCGCCCTCACCATCGGCATTGATGCACCAGAGAAATGCCGGCCACTCAGTGTCGCGCTTCGTGATGACCACCCTTGCACCCTTGACAAAATCTACCGGAGCGTACGAAGGAAGTGTGTGCGGGACTGAAACAATGCAGGTTCTTTGTGACATCATCGTCAATTAAGAAAAGCCGAGGGATCTTTGCCAGTTAGAAAGCAAAACAAAAAGACCGACAGATAAGGATATTTTGCGCCCTCCAGTCATCCACACCTGACGGATGAGTCATTCCGGCGAAGGTCCAAGATCCCGCATTAACGGGTAGGAATCCAGCTTCGTTTCCTCGCGTAGGGGCACGGCTTGCCGTGCCCACCATTCTTCCCTCTCCCCATCAGGGGAGAGGGATCGAGGGTGAGGGCGTAAATCAACT
>CAZKIH010000012.1:0-105500 GCA_964552775.1 uncultured Ignavibacteria bacterium
TTTTTTTGACGGCAGCCTTGACGTCAGCCACGTTGATGTCGGTATGGCGTTTCTTTTTCTTGCGCTCGCGTTTCTTTTTGCGCAACTGCGTGAGTTGGCGGGCATTGCGTTCGATGATTTGCGGCTTCGACAGAATCTTTTCGGTACCGGCGACGTCGATTTCCTCGAGAACTTCGAGTACTTTTTCGGCCGCATCCTGCTGGATTTTTTTGCGGCGATCGATTTCCTGCTTGACCGATTCCTTCTCCGCCGAGAATTTCAGAGCAATCGCGGCGAGGACATCGTCATCGGCGGTCGACATGTGCGACTTGACGTCGAACCCAAGTTCGCGCACGAGTTTGACAATTGCCTCGGAGGAGATGTTGTAGTCTTTCGCAACTTCGTATAAACGCTTCTTACCCATTCTTCACTTTCGCTGTTGAGAACTCAATCCCTGATATCGCTCAACCGGCCCGTCGGCACTGTTATTTCTTCTCTTTGTCCTCACCCGCATCGTCGCCGGCTTTATCATCGTCGACAAAAAGGTCTTTGATACTCTTCGGGCCCTTTTTCTTCTTCGGTTCAGCCGCTACCTCTACCTCGTCACCTTCAAGCTGGTCGGCCTCGGCCTTCGTTGCCTGCAATTGGAAGATGTAGTCGCGTGCGGCATCGATAATCTGGTCGGCCTTTTTGGGGCCAATACCTTCGATTTCGGTCAATCTCGAAGCGGGAACTTCCAAAATATCCTGAACAAACTTGTAATCGTTTTCGATCAATTTCTTGATCGTTGCATCACCAATCGGAAGTTTGGAAACTTCAACTTTTGCCTCCGCCTCTTCACGCTTCTTGTCAAAGTAATCAGTCTCCGACAGGATGTTGACCTTCCAACCGGTCAGTTTCGCAGCCAGACGGGCATTTTGACCGCCCTTGCCGATCGCCAGTGAGAGTTGATCGTCCTCGACGACGATCACCATCGTATTCTCCTCCGATACCGATTCGATGCGAACTACCTTGGTCGGAGCCAGGGCACGAGTGACAAAGATCTCTGGGTCGGGATGATAAGGCACGATATCGATGCGCTCGTTATTCAACTCGCGAACAATGGCCTGGACGCGCACGCCTTTGACGCCAACGCAGGCGCCGACTGGATCGATGCGTTCATCCGCCGAACTGACGGCGACCTTGGCGCGTTCCCCTGGTTCGCGGGCAACAGCCCGAATCTCGATGATGCGTTCAAAGATCTCAGGTACTTCCAATTCGAACAAGCGAGTCAGGAAAGAATTGTTTGAGCGCGACAGAATAACCTGGGGGCCGCGCTGTGACTTCTGTACTTCGCTGATAATGGCGCGCACACGGTCGCCCTGGCGATATTTCTCTTTGGAGATTTGTTCTTTGATCGGAATCATCGCCTCGGCGCGGCCGAGGTTGATGATGATATTGCCTTTGTCGACCTGCTGTACCGATCCGGTAACCAGTTCGCCGATCTTCTTGGAGTATTCATTGTAAACCGTTTCGCGCTCGGCTTCGCGCACTTTCTGAATCAGAATCTGCTTGGCTGAGGCGATCGCATTGCGGCCGAACTCTTCAAACGGAATATCAATTTCGACCTCGTCACCGACCTCGGCGCTCTCGTCAATATCAAGGGCATCAAGCAGCGAGATTTCAGTGTAAGGATTGTCAACCGACTCGACGACCATCTTCACGGCATGCATTTTGATCTCGCCGTTTTTGCGGTCAATATCAACGGTGATATTGTCACCGTCGCCGTATCTCTTCTTGGCTGCGGTAACCAAGGAAGATTTCAGGGTATCGATGACGTAATCGATTTCCATGTTCTTTTCAGCGGCGATCTGGTTAAGCGCCTCTATGATATCATACTCCATCAAGCACTCCGACTATGATCAAAATATTATCTTACCCCTTACGACATTTTGCAGGAGGAAGCTGTCTTCTCCACTTGCTGTCATCAGAGTCAATCCTTCGTTTTCTACCTTAACAAGTTCTCCGGTAACCTCAATCGTGCGCTCGCCATTGGCAAGAGTCAACCTGATTGTCTCGCCGATCTTCCGACGAAAATCCGCCGCGGTCGTCAAGAGCCGGTCTAATCCCGGCGAGGACACTTCCAAGGTGTACCGGCCTTCAATCAGGTCCGCCGTTTCCAGCAGGAACGATACGCGGCGCGAAATTTCGGCGCAATCGTCCAGGCTGATGCCGCCCAACTTGTCGACCAGAAGTCGGACCAGTGAGCTCGACTTGCGTTGAACCCACTGAAGTTCTACCAGTTCTGCCCCGGCCTCGAGGACGACAGGCTCCACCAAAGCCGCAAGCTTCGCCTCGATCTGTATCTGATACGAACTCTTCATCGTAAAAACAAATTCCACGGCAAGGACCGTGGGAATTGAACATGATACGAATTTCCCAGCCGCAATGCAACAAAAATAATGCCGGCGTTGGTGTTTGTGCGCCAACAACTTCGAAGCGGAATCCAGCCAATGGCACTGCCCCATGGCCAACTGCTGGTACACATATTCAACGAGAGAGCGTTTGTCAATCAATAGCGATCTCCGTATATTCGTGTCATGATTAGAGATAAGTTTGATCTTGTTGTGATTGGATCCGGGCCGGCCGGCAATTGGGCGGCTATTCAGGCCTGCAAACTGGGCAAGAAGGCGGCGGTGATCGAGAAAAACGCGGTTGTTGGCGGCGTCTGTGTGCACACCGGCACCCTGCCCTCCAAGACGTTACGCGAGACGTCGCTGTACTATGACGGACTCAAGAGACGCTCCTTCTACGGTTTTGAGATCGCATTCAAGAAAAACGTGACAGTACAGGAGTTGATGCATCGCAAGAACATCGTAGTCGAGAATGAAATGATGATCATTATCGACCAGCTTCATCGCAACGGAATCTCGCTGATGGGTGGCGCGGCGCGGTTTATTAATCCACACACAATAGCCGTTTACAATGGGGACGAGAAGGTTAGTGAGCTTGAGACTGAATTCGTCGTTATCGCCACGGGAACGCGTCCGATGCACTTGCCGGGACTTTACTATGACGGCAAGAGAGTGTTTGACGGCGAGTCGATCCTTGATCTGAAGGATATGCCCGGGAGCATGGCGATTCTTGGCGGAGGCGTCATCGGCTGCGAGTGGGCGAGCATTTTCTCGAAATTGGATATCAAGGTAACGCTCATTGACAAGCGTGACCGGCTGCTGAGTTTTCTCGACAACAAGTTTGCTGATACCCTCTTTGAGCTAATGCGTGATGGCGGAATCGAGATGGAACTGGGGGCACCGGTAAACGAAATCAAGGCGGACGGATCGAGTGTGCACCTGACCCTTGCCAACGGCAGGGCAGTTACTGCCGATGTTTTGCTTGTCACCGCAGGGCGCCTGGGAAACACCGACAAGCTATCACTCGAGAATGTTGGCCTGAAGACGGACAGCTATCAATTGGTGGAGGTTGACGGTAATTACCGAACCAAAATAAAGAACATATACGCGGTCGGTGACGTGATTGGGTTCCCCTCGCTGGCGTCGACTTCAATGGATCAGGGCCGACGTGCGACGCTTGCTGCATTTGGCGGTAATGCGAAAACGCGCAAGAAGATCTATCTGCCGTTTGGCATCTATACAATTCCGGAAATTTCCTATGTCGGTGAGACAGAAGAATCGCTGCAATCGAGGAAGGTGGCTTACGAGACCGGAATTGCACATTTCTTCGAATTGCCTCGCGGTCAAATCAACAATGACCACGACGGCTGCCTGAAGCTGATCTTTGACCGCAACACGCGCAAGCTGCTGGGCGTGCACATTATCGGTGAACGCGCAACCGAGATCATTCACATTGGGCAGGCTGTGATGTCTTATGGTGGCACGATCGACTATTTTGCGGATACGGTATTCAATTATCCGACAATCGCCGATGCATACAAAACAGCAGCGCTCAACGGGTTGAACAAATTGGGGGTCATTGGAAAGCCGGCGGAAAAAAGGGCGAAGAGCAAGACGTAGAAAGCCGAAAGTTTTTTCACAGTGGAATACGCGAATAAATTCGCGTCCACAGGGTCGAGCAATGGAACGTGGCGGCGGTAAGGCGGGCGACGGCACGTCGCCCCTACAACGAAGCACGAAGTTCGGTTCTTGCAGGAATGAGTCAGTGGATTACGCGAATAAATTCGCGTCTACATGCTCGAGCAATGGAACGTGGCGTCGGAAAGGCGGGCGACGGCACGTCGCCCCTACGACGAAGCACGAAGTTCGGTTCTTGTAGGAATGAGTCAGTGGATTACGCGAATAGATTCGCGTCGACAGGGAGGCGAGAAGTTTATTCGACCCAGACTTTGGCGATGCGCCAGGATGTGGCGCGCTCATCATAGCAGAGTTGGAAGAAATTGGAGGCGGAGTCAACGATGGCGAAATATCGCAATTTTGACTGGCCCACGTCAGAGGTCCAATCGCCGGTGATTCGGTCGATCTTGTACGCTTTGCCTCGCCAACGAAAGCGGACAGGCTTCAGACTTCGGCGTTCAAATAGCACGATGACTTCTATTTCGTCGTCGAGATCCTGATACATAACTTAATCCGTGGGTCTTGATGTCTCTCTATTGTTGCTGTCGCACAAAGCACGCATCAGGTCGCCCAAGTGTGTATCAGACTCAACGCAAAAACGAACCTGGATACCGGCCTTCGCCGGTATGACACGATCACTGATGACAAGAGGCGACGAAGACTCGATAAATGCGGGACCTTCGCCTTCGCCCATACGGAACACATCAGGCGAACAGGGCGAGCGGACCTCGCCCCTACCGGAACTGCACGGACTCCGGTACCATTACATTCGTCGCATGAGACCGACGACCTTGCCCGCAAGGTAAAATCCGGGGGCGTTTCTTTCAACGATGATTGGGCCGAAGGCCTCGTTTTCCGGTTCAAGGCGCACACGCCGCTTTTCCGGAAAGAAGCGCTTCACTGTTGCTTCTTCCCCGATGACGGCAACCACTATGTCACCCGGTTCAGCTGACGATTGCCTTTTGACAAGGACAAAATCACCATCGAAAATCCCGGCATTCTTCATACTTTCGCCCTTGACGCGCAAGGTGAACAGGTCGCCGGATGGCAAGAACGAGCGGTCGACCACGATACGCTCAGATATATTCTCTTCTGCCAGCATTGGCTGACCAGCATGTACTTCGCCAACGACGGGGACCATAATGGCGTCGCTAATGTTATCCTTAATGAGGCGAATCCCGCGGGCCACGGCAGCTGATTTCTCGATATAGCCCTTCTTGATTAGCGCTTTGAGCAGGTCCCGAACGGCATTTGTGGAGCTGAGGCCAAATTTATCGCCGATTTCCCTGATTGTGGGCGGCTGACCTTCCCGATTGATGCGCTCTTCGATATAGCGATAGACTTCGCGTTGTCGGTCGGTCAAGTCTTCGTATGGGGACATTCAGGACCTCCTTGTGTCGACTGCATTGTTCCTGATATGAAATACTGCACTTGTGTGCAGTCGTCAATCAGTTTTATTGAAAATCAGAAAAAAAAGTGTATCTCGGACCCGGTGCGGCTTGTATAAAGTTACAAATCGGACGAAAACTCGTGTAAGAATTGAACTATCAGAGGCTTAGCAAATCGATGAGAGCATGGAATAGGTTGTTCAGGGTCCAAGGGGTGGCTTGTGCATTTGTCGTGGCAATCGCAATGACTATCACCTCCGCCAACCCGGCAATGGCCAAAGAGGCGCTTAATGTCATTGGCGGCTACTTTGACTTCGGCTATATACCGTTTGGGACACTTGTCAAGCACCGAGCTATACTGATCAACCAGTGCGACAGTATTGTCAAGATCACGCGTGTAGTTCCGGGATGTGGTTGCACACAGATTCCCTTAAAGAAGAAGCAGCTCGCACCGCAAGAGTCGCTGGAGGTCGAGATCATCATGGATACCGGCAAGATCCATCAAGGGCTTTTCAAGAAAGCGCCCACGATATATACTGACAATGTGGAGACTCCCAGAGTTGTGATCAGCCTGGAGGGATTCAATCTGGGAACTGACGATACTCAACCGTTAATCGGGGTGACGCCGAACTCGCTGCACTTCCGGAAGGGCCAGGCCAATCCAACGGATACCGTTCAGATTGAAAATAAGAACTCTCGCGGTATAGTGGCTAAGCTCGCGGATGCACCGCGAGCCTCGTTTATAAACGTGCAGATGCCGTACCGGGAAATTGCTTTTGGCAAACACGAACCAATGATCGTAACACTTAAGTCAAGCGCGTTGCACGAAGACACGATGGACGAGTCAGTTACTATTGTCTTCAACGACCTGAAACGAACAAGAATTACTTTACCGATATCCATTACTCGATAGAGTAGTGGTCGGATAATCGCGAGACCAGGAGCTGTGTAATGAAAGTACGATACGCAATTGTGGGGTTGATCGTTGTGTTGACTGCCGGGCTGAGCCTGGCGCAGCAGCGTGGTCCAAAAGCTCTCGTCGTGGAGCCAAGGTTTGACATGGGATACATGCCGCAGCGTGCCAAGGTCGCTCATACGTTTTGGGTGAATAACGTCGGCACAGACAGCCTTTATATTCGAAGCGTTCAAGTGGGCTGCGGCTGCACCAAAACCAACAATCCTGTGGGCATGGTTGCAGTCAACGATAGTGTTCCGGTAGATGTAGTGTTCGACATTGGCACCCGGAAAAGAGAGCAGAACAAGACTGTCAATGTCAGCAGCAACGATCCTCGTACGGCCTCGCTGGAGTTGGCGTTCAGCGGCTACGTCTACGAACCGGCGGAAGCAGTCGGACCGGTCAAGATCACTAAGAACGAAATGCTCAATCTCACCAACGCCGATTTCGGCAAGACGATCACGGTCGAATTCGAGAATCGTTCGAAAGCAAGCCTGCTGCCGAAAGCTATCGTGTGGCCGATGGAGTTACTCTCCCTCGAAATGCCGAAAGCTGAAATACCGCCGAACGGTAAAGGCGTAATCCTGGTGAAGTTCAAACCAGCGCCGCCACAGAAGAATTACACGAAGTCGTTTACTATTGAGTTCAATGACGCCGCCAAGAGCCGTTATACGATTCCTGTTCGGGTAGCGGAATCATTGAGTTCGGCGAAGGCGAATGTGCAGAAGGGCTCCTGAAAACGTCCAGATTGCCTATTGACAGAACTGCGTTTGCGCGTTAAAATGATATATTGTTGGCAATTATACCGGAGGACAACTTGAAGAGAATTTTACTCGACGGTTTGATCGGAATATTCCTGATAAATGCCGCGCTCTTGGCGCAAAGTACGCCACAGGCGACGCCGGCGAAGCCCGATACGGCTGCAACAATCGCGAGCAAGGCAAAGCTCTACACCGATGAGATTGAGTTCGCATTTGGCTGGATGCCCAGCGATGCGACGATTAGTCACGCTTTCTGGATGCATAGTCGCGGAGAGGATTCGCTGAAGATTCTCAGTGTCAAGCCTGGCTGAGGATGCACAAAAGCACCTCTCCAGAAAGAGGTGATCGCTGTCGGTGACAGCGGATCGATCGAGTTGATATTCCACGCGAGCACAGGCCAGTCGGGCCAAATGGCCAAGACTGCGGCAGTGAGCACCAATGATCCGGATCGTCGGAGCTTCAACCTGCGGTTGAGCGTCAAAATATACGATAGCGCGCGGCCTGACTCTCTGAAGCCGGTTGCGCTATCCGCCAGCAGGCTGAATTGGACGCCGGGCGACCGCGCCAAGGTACAGCGGTTGACGGTGCGAAATGTGTCGGATAGTCCGGTCAAAATGAAGACGGTAAGTCTTCCCTATGGTTTCGTCGAGGTCGATGCACCGAAAGACGAGATCAAGCCGGGCAAAAGCAAGGAAATAAAGATCAAGGTAGCCGAGGCCTTCACCGGAACCGAATTTCAGAAGTCATTTACTGTCGAGTTGAACGACTCTGCAAAGACCCGGTTTACGGTACCCGTTGTTTACTCAGCTGTCGTTGCTACTCCGGCGGCAGCGCCGAACCCGGGCAAGAAAGTGCCATACGTTGATACGACCAAGACGGGCGCTTCTCTTCCCAAAGGCGGGAAATAAGTAACTCGCCATAGGAAGTGCGTGAAATGATGAGCGCCGATCGGAAAGGTCGGCGCTCTTTTTTTGGATCATTTTCTGTAAACGAGCCGATATGGTAAGCGTATAACAATTCATATGATGCCAAATTAGAGATTCAAAAATATCGAGTCGGAGGACAAATTGAGGACCAAGATCACATCAACAGCCGTAGCGTTGATTTTACTGGCGACCGTGGCATTTGCGGAGACTCCTGCGCCGACACCAAGCAAGGAGTTGAGTGCAATTCCGCCGAGCAAGGCGAAGGTCCAACTCGGCTTGACCGAGTTTCAGTTTGGCTATATGCCAAACGATGCCAGCGTCAGCCATTCATACTGGTTGTACAGCCGAGGCGAGGATTCGCTCAAGATCCTGCGCGTCAAGCCGGCTTGCGGCTGCACTAAGGCACCGCTGAAGAAAGAAGTGATTGCCGTGGGTGACAGTGGAGAGGTGGAGTTGGTCTTTCACGCCAGCGCCGGACAAAAAGGAAATGTCAGCAAGAGTGCGACGGTTACTTGCAATGACAACGACAAGGGCAATTTCCAACTTCGTTTTAGCGCGAATATTTATGCGACTGATCATCCTGATTCATTAACTCCCCTGACGCTTTCGACCAGTTCAGTGAAGTGGGATAATGCCTCGCGGAACGAAACGCGGACGCTGGTGTTGAAGAATGTCTCGAGCTCACCGGTAGCTATCAACCTACTCGCGCGGCCAGTTGGTTGTGTAGATCTGGATCTCGGAAACGGCGAAATCAATCCCGGCAAAACCAGAGAAATCAAGATCAAGGTCGCCAAGGATTTTACCGGCCAGGATTTTACGAAGTCGTTCACTTTCGAGTGCAATGACGCGGGCAAAACTCGCTATTCAGTACCGGTTGTTTTGACCGGACAGATCGCAGTGATCGCTCGGCCTCTGGACAAAGCGGAAGCCGTCAAGACCAATGCAGCCGACCAAGATGGCGGATCTCACTAAGCAGTCCACTGCCCAGTCTG
Source organism: uncultured Ignavibacteria bacterium (assembly GCA_964552775.1). GTDB lineage: Bacteria > Zixibacteria > MSB-5A5 > CAIYYT01 > CAIYYT01 > JADJGC01. Next base: position 9,072 of record CAZKIH010000012.1, read on the forward strand.
AAGATGTAAAGAAGTGCGCCGGTTCAACGACCGGCGCATTCAATTTCTGATCCAACCAATTCGAAACGTTAGTTCTTCCGACTATTCTCTGGAAATAACCCGATTGAGAAAATCGCGATAGGTCGATTCGAGCAGGTCACGAGAGACATCGATGCCGGTATTGTGTCCGCCGATGAGTTCGACAAACTGCTTTGGGTCATTGGCAGCATTATACAGCTTGCGGCCGAGGTGAAAAGGTACGACTTCGTCGCTCGCGCTATGGATTACCAGAACCGGAATTGAGAGCTTGTGGACAAGCTGCTCTGTCTCGTAACGTTCAGTCAGAAGAATGCTGACAGGAAGGAAGGGAAATTGCGAGCCGCCCACATCAGCCATACTACTGAATGTCGATTCCAGGATCAAACCGTCAACCGGGAATAGCGATGCAAGTTTGGCGGCTACAGCACCGCCCAGTGAGCGGCCCATTGCGATGAATTTGGTAGTGCCGGGTGGATACCAATTGTGCAAAGAATCGGCCAGGATATTCAAATCACGTTCAATTCCCTGTTCAGTGGGCTCACCGATCGAGCCAAGATAGCCGCGATATTCGAATGCGATAACGGAGACTCCGAGATTGTACCAGGTCCGATAGAGGTCGATATTCATCGAAATGTTGTCGGCATTGCCGTGAAAGTAGACAACAACCGCACCGGATGACAGGTGTGGAATTCGCCAGACCGTGAAGGTGACACCGTCACTGGACTGCAGCTGGAACTCATTGAATTCCAACCCAACTGCCTTCGGTGTGGCCGCAATGTGATTGTTTGGATGATAAATGAGGCTGCGCTGCATAAGGTACGCTGCAAGACATATCGCGAGGTATGCAACGACGAGCGTAAGGGTAACTATCAGCAATTTTCGCTTGGGTCGAGTCACGTGTCAGCGCAACAGGTCGTTTTCGACTTTCGCTTCCCACTCCGGATTGGAGATCTCCCCTTTCAGGGTTGAGTGGACAAGGCGATAGTTGCCGTAGCCATCGAGATCAACAAACAGACAATAGTCTCCGCCGCTTTGCCCGGGCAGTCGATCAAAGAACCAGCGCTCAAAGGGTTTTTGTCCCATTGACGATGGATGGCGCTCAACATTGTCCGGGTTGCCATAGGTGATGTATATCCTGCCGCGATCAGTCTTCCAGCCATCGTCTCTGGCGAGGAGCGTTGTCGAGTAATTCTGATTGACATAGGCATAGCGGCGAAATATCTCATTCTTGAACTCGTTGACGGGTGCTCCCGGCCGCGGATTCTTGCGATCCCAGAACTGTGCCAGAAACGCCTTTTTGCCCTGAAGATCAAGCTCGCGATACATGTCTTTCTCTTCGGAGGTGCTAATGTACTTGATAACCTGTTCCATCAGCGCGGCATCAGCTTCCGTGAAGGAGTTCGAGTCAGACATGGTGGGCGACAACTGCTCGAAGCCATAGATCAGCATGAATTTCTTCATCGTCGAGGCTTTGATTCCGGTCGCAATGTCCTGGATCTCGACGTGCAATTCATAAGCCCCGCCGGGGATGCCAGTAACCGGAACCGCATCAGTGAGAACGGCTGTCGGACCCGGTTTCTGATGGTGCTTAGCTGCGTATTTTCTTAACTCAAAACCAAAGGCATCGTGCAGAGTCACCTGGACTTCAAATTCCTTGCTGGCGCCGCTTCTCTCAGCCAGATTGTAGATCTCGGCATAATAGTACACGATTGAATCCTCGTTCGAGAAGTATCGATTGGGATTAGGCAGGACGCGTCGATTGGCCTTGACCAGAGACGAAGGTGGCGCGAGCGAGTCGATTGGTTTAATGTCATAAGCCAATTCCAAATCAGACATCATCAACTTGTCACCGGAAAAGTCGCGGACAACGTATTCGAAAGTCGCCATGCCTGAGCGCTTAGTCGTGACATCGACCGCCGTCACCCGCAGGTTATAGTGTCCCGGCTGCAGGAGCAGTGGCAGGACTTCAAAAATGCGTACATCTTTCTTGTAGGCGTCTTCGAGGAACTGCACGGACATTACGACAAAGCGGGAACTCGAGTCAACGAGAACGCCGTTCTTATCGATGGCTTCCGCATACAAGAACGCGATGGCTTCAAACTTGCCTTCCTTGTCTTCGAATTGAAAATCAGACCGCTGAAACGCACAATAGATTTCAACGTAGCTCCTGGTGCGATCCTGGAAGTGCAAATACGAAGTGCCATCGGCCCAAATGCGAATCGGTTCGCTCGGCGCCTGTGCCCATACCGCGCCTGTCATGGCCAGCAACAGGCATGCACACAATATCAATCGTTTCATTTTCTTCGCCTTTCCCTCACTCTTACTCTAAGGTCCCATACTTCCGCGACTACGCCAATCTCCGTCATAGGGATACTGCAATTGAAAATCGCCGTCTCCGCGGTCGTCAACGAAGTAGAATGCCCGACGTTGACTATAGTAATACCAAATCTGATATGGTTTCTTGCCCAGTTCAAAGGGGTAACGGTCGATTTGATCCGGCTCACCCCAACGAATATAGATTGAACCGCGGTCGGTCAGCCAGCCCTCACGATTGACCGTCGAGTAATACTGGTTCGTGTAGCGAATGCGGCGGTAATACTCTTCGCGAAATTCGTTCTCGACGGTATTGGCGGTTGGGTCTTTGGTTCTCCACCACGTTTCGAAGGCGAATGCCCTTGTCGACTCGGGTTCAGCGAGAAGCGCTTTCTTTTCATCTTTGCCGATGACGTACTTTAGCTGATCAACGGCATATTCAAAATCGTTCTTCAGGAGGGAGGCCATGGACCATTTGAGCAAGAATCGAGCCATCCTTGTTGCAAGCGGTTTGCCTTCATGGTCGAGGGCGACATGCAGCTCATACTCACCGGGTGTGAGTCCGGAAACATCAAGGAACTGCGTGGTCGCGATCTGGGCCGAGTCGATATCTATCGGGATCGATTTTTCGGTGTCGAATTCAGAATGCTTAGACTTGATTGAAGTAGTCAGATTGACTCGTTTTCCTACGTAATCGGCGACATACAATTCAGTATAAAATCCAAGCTTCTGGAGTTCGCCGTCGACAGAGCGTTCCACGCATGGTACGGCGGCAATACCGCCCTTGTTAAAAGGTGAAGTTGGATCAACGTTAGACACATCCTGAACGAACTGAATATCGGAGATGTCCGCCGCACGGTGATAGATCGGGCTCTTGATCTTGGCCTCGATAGTTGACGCATCGTTTGAGTTGTGGTCGATTAATTTGCATTTCATCTCGAACTCGCCATTTGGCAGCGGTAACGAGACTTGATTTATCAGGAATCCGACATCTGATCTGGTGAGGTCGTAGTTTTCGAGCACATAGTTGCGTTCTACTGATCGCCCAGTCACTTGGCGGTCTTTGTCGCCGGTAACGATTATGCTGATTTCGTAGTTGGCAATGTACTTGTCGCCCTTCTTGACATAGTGCAGGCCATCGTTAAATATCTTGTAGTAGACTTCGAGGCGATTCTCGACGGTGTCGGCAAAGACGGCGTGATCGATGAAGAATTTGGAGCGAACGAGGTTGATATCTTCAACTTCTTCAGCACCGGCCGCTGCCAAATTGATACAAAGCAGAGCTGATATTAGGGCAACAATTTTGGGAAGAGTGGACATTCAGTTCTCCTGCTCGATGAGTGCCAAGTAAGGGCGTTAAATCAGTTCGACAAGCACAATTTATACGCGGTGCCTGTGTCGATTGTTCAGTCTACGAAGAGGCTCTCAGAGGCTGGAAACACGCTGGTTGCAGATACATGGAAGAAGACTTACTCATACCGCAGGCTGACGATTGGATCAACTGAGGCCGCACGCCAGGCGGGCATGATGCCCGCCAACAGTCCGACTCCGACGGAGAGCGTGAAGCTCACGAGAACACCCAGAAACGGCACCACCATCGGCAAGGGTGAAACCGCGGAAATCAGGAGTGCCAAGAGCAGACCGAAAACGATTCCAATGATTCCGCCCGAACCTGACAGCGTCATGGCCTCGATCAGGAACTGGAAGAAAACATTGGCGCGGCGCGCGCCGATTGCCTTTCGGATGCCGATTTCGCGGGTCCGCTCGGTTACTGATACGAGCATAATGTTCAAGACTCCAATGCCGCCTACCATGAGTCCGATTGAAGAGATTCCGATCATGATCAGCCAGATGATGCCGGTAGCTTCCTCATACATTTGCGTTGCCGACTCCTGGGTGAACATGGCAAAGTTGTCTTCTTCGTTGTATTTGACACCGCGCACTCGCCGCAGTGCCTGTCGTATCTCGTCCTGGGCTTTTTCAATCGCAGCAGCATCGCGAGCCTTGACGGCAAGGAAGAGCTCTTTCTCCCATGGATAAAGTTTGGCGAAAGTCCCGTACGGCAGCGCGATCATGTTGTTTTGTCCGCCGCCAAAGGTGCGATCTTGCTTTTCCAAGACGCCGACGACGCGCAATCGTGTATTGTTCATGAGGATGCTTTTGCCAATCGGATCGGTGGTCTCGAAGAGCGCATCGGCAAGGTCTGAGCCGATCACACAGACCATCGATCGGTTCTTGTCCTCGGACTCGTTGAAAAATCGACCGCGGTCGACATATCGGTTGTTTACGGCTTCGAAATCCTCACTGGTCCCGAATACTGCTGTTCTATCAGATGACTTATTTTTGTACTTGACCAAGTTTCCACCGGGTCGAAAGTAGTAGTTCTGCGGACTGACGCCGTCAACTGATGGGCAGTTCTCCCTTACCGCAGTGACTTCCGTCATAGTAATCGGTTTGCGCTGGCGGTCCTTTTCGGAGAGCTCGTTGTGGTTCATCTCGGGTGGGTACTTCATTATGTAGATCACGTTGCTGCCCATGGCCTCGATGTCGTTGGCAACTGCGGAATTGAGACCTTGTATCAGGGCAACCATGGCGATGACCGAGCTTACGCCGATCATGACTCCCAAGATCGTTAAGAAAGAGCGAAATTTGTTTGCCCTGAGAGAATCCAAGGCCAGGAGGATACCTTCTTTGGTTTCAAAGACATTCATTATTCGAACCTCAGAGCCTCGATAGGATCGAGATTGGCAGCTTTCCAGGCAGGGTAGATTCCGAAGAACAACCCGATCCCGATGGGAATTATCAATCCAATTACCAGAGCCAACGGCGAAATGACAAACATGATACTGAGTTTACCCGCCACGAAATAGGACAGCAGCAGCCCAAGGGCGGTGCCCAGAATTCCACCCAGCAGGGACATCAAGGAAGCCTCCAGTAGAAACTGTGCGAGGATATTTCGTTGACGTGCGCCAATCGCCTTACGAATGCCGATCTCGCGGGTTCGTTCGGTAACAGAGACCATCATAATATTCATCACGACAATACCGGCGACGACGATAGAGATAGCTGGAATGGAGAAAGCGATAATGCGGGCGTTGCTTGTAAAAGATGAGAAGAAATTCATCATCATTTCAGATGTCAGCAAGGCAAAATCGTCCGGATCATGGTACTTCACACCACGCCGAGCGCGCAAGACTGTTCTGATCTCGTCCATGGCGGCATCAATTACAGCCTCTGACCGAACTTTGATAGTGATATCGATGTCCTGCCTGCGTCCTGTCATCTTGAGCATGGTATTGGCCGGGATACGGCAGTATCTGTCCATGTTTTCTCCAAACACGGAGCCTTTCTCTTCCCCTACACCAATTACGGTAAAACCTATCCCCTGGATTGTGATCTCGCGACCGAGAGGGTTGCCGATCGGGAAGAATTTCTTTTTGACCTCCTGACCAATGACCACGACATTTCGGCGATGCTCGTCGTCAGTCTCGGAGATGAATCGTCCCTCGACGACCTCGAGATCACGCATGAGAATGGAATTCGCCGTATTGCCAAAGACCTGGACGTTGAAAAGGCTTTCGCTCCCGGACTTGATGGTCAAGTTGTCGTTTACCTCGAGGCCGACTTCTTCAGCAAGTGGGCAGCCCTTGTCTATGGCACGGGCGTCATCAATTGACAATTTCTTCCGTTTGATGGCCCGCAAGAATTCTTCTTCTGAAGTTATGATTCCGAATCGAGTGACGAAGATGGTGGTCGTCCCCTGCTCTTCGAATAGCTGATTGATGCGCGTCATCATGCCTTCGAGCAAAGAGATGATGCCGATCACCGACGCGATGCCGATCATTAGCCCAAGCAGGGTCAGACTGGTTCGGAGTTTGTTGACCCACAGGGCGGAGGACGCCAATTTGAGGGTCTCTACAATCATAAACTCACGGTGTCACTGGAGGTAATGACTTCCTTCTCGATATTGCCGTCGCGGATATAAATGACGCGATTGGCGTGGAGGGCGATATCGGGTTCGTGTGTGACGACAATGATGGTATTGCCTTCGAGATGCAGGCGGGCAAACAGCCCCATGATTTCCTCACCTGTCTTGGAATCCAGATTTCCCGTCGGTTCGTCGGCCAGAATGATCGACGGGCTGTTCACGAGTGCTCTTGCCACGGCGACACGTTGACGCTGGCCGCCCGAGAGTTCGTTTGGCTTATGCCCCATGCGGTCGCCGAGATCAACCAGCTCCAAAGCATGCTTAGCTCGCTCAAGTCGAGTTTTGGAGTCAGTTCCGTTGTAGATCAGCGGCAACTCTACGTTGTGCAATGCCGTCGCCCGCGGGAGCAGGTTAAAGGTCTGAAAGACGAAGCCGATTTCGCGATTACGGATGTGAGCCAGTTCGTCGTCATTCATCTTGGCGACTTGCTTCCCGTTGAGGACATAGGAGCCTTGAGAGGGCGTGTCGAGGCAACCGATGAGATTCATCAGTGTTGATTTCCCGGAACCGGACGGCCCCATGATAGCGAGATACTCGCCCTTATGGACGGTAAGATTCACACCCTTGAGAGCATGGAGTTCTTCGCTCCCCATCTTGTAAGTCTTCCAGAGATTGGTCGTTTCAATGAGATGGCTCACTTTTTCTCACCTTCCTTCGCTGTCGCTTCAATCTTGACTTTGGCGCCATCTTCGAGGGTTCGCAAAACCTTGTAGCTTCCGGAAATGATCTGGTCGTCGAGGGCCAGGCCTTCCTTGATTTCGATGTTCTGCTGGTCAGAGATACCGGTTTTGACGATTACAAATTTGGCATTGCCATCCACTATTTTGAATACGCCTTCGTTTTCCTTGGGCTCGCTCTTTCCGGTTGGAACCCCAGAGTTGGAAGTAACTTCAGCGGCGATCACGCCAGATTCCGGTTCTTTCTCAGGAGCCTTCTCCAAGGTATCGACCTTTTCAGGACGCATTACGACTGCCTGAATTGGGACGTAGAGGATGTCCTTCTGTTTAGCGGTTGTGATATCCGCGGTCGCCGTCATGCCGGGCTTGATCCCGGGGACAACGTCGGTCAGGAGGATCTTCACCAGGAAATTGGTCACGCGGTCGGTGGTGGACCCAGTCGAGCGAGCCGCGTTTCCAACCTCGACGACTCTGCCTTTGAATGTTGTATCGGGAAAGGCGTCAACGCCGATTCGCGCCTCCTGATCAAGCTGGACACGTGCGACATCCGTTTCATCGACCTCAACTTCGACCTCGATCGTATTCAGGTCGGCGACTGTGAGAATCACGGTTCCGGCGTTGTTCATCGTACCAATCATGACGATTTCGCCTACCTCGGCATTCAGGCTGACAACGGTACCGTCAATCGGTGAAGTAATAGTGGTCTTGGAGAAGTTGTCTTTTACTTCTTCAAGAACGGCCCTTTGCTGCTTGGTATTATACTGAGCCGATTCCAGATTCGCTTTGGCGACCTCATAGTTGGTCTGAACCTGGATATATGTCTCTTCTGAAATCAGTTTGCCGTCATACATTTCCTTGTTACGGCGATGCGACTGCTCGGCCTCGAGGAGACTCGCCTCTGCGCGCTTTTCTGCGGCTTTGGCAGAGGCAAGGGATGCCTCCGCCTGTCCGACGGCAGCTTGATAGCGGGTCGGGTCGAGCCTGACAAGTAAGTCGCCTTTCTTGACGAGGTCCCCTTCTTCCACCGGTAACTCAATAATCTTGGCGGCGACGTCAGCGGATATCTTAACGGTCGTCCGAGCTTGAATGGATCCGGTCGCGGTGACTTCCGAGACGATTTCGCCTTTTTTCACTTTGTCCATCTGAACTGATTGAACTGCGCCTGAGCTTTTGCTGAGGTTGGCGATCACAAAGATCGCAAGCAGCACGACGGCGCCAAGTACGATCAGGATAGTACGTTTTTTCTTGGTCATAATTCACTCCGATTGCGTGACAGCCCTAAATGAGGCTGCAAACGAAAATCGTTATCTTCCCCCTGTCGCCTTGGCAAGGTCCGCAATAGCCTTGTTCAGGTCAAAGTAGGCTTGAACTAGATCGGATTGAGATTGTGTCAACGATACCTGTGCATCAAGTAATTCAAGAATTGAGGACGCTCCCAGTCGGTAGCGTTCTTGTTGAAGCTTCATGTCTTCTTCAGCCGAGCGAGCGCCCAGTTCGGCCACTTCAAGCTGCAGGCGCGACTTGTCGTAATCCAGATAGGCCTGGCGGACTTCAGAATTGAGCGTGTTCAGGTCATTTTGATATGATTCGCGCGCTGTTATCTCGCCAAGTTTGGCGCGAGAGTAATCAGTCTTTTTTGCGAATCCGTCAAAGATGTTGTAGCTGATGCCAATTCCGAAGGAGTATGACCTGTCAATGCTCCTGTAGCTAAACCAATCGCTTCCCAGAATGGGATTCCAGCCCCAGTTCATACTGGCAGTGACTTTAGGAAACCATGACTGTCTGGACATCCAAACGCCAGTCTTCGCGGCACCAAGCTCCTCCTTGCTTCGTCTAAGACTCGGGTTCAATTCGACGCTGGTTCGCAGCAGTTCATCGAGTCCCTGAATCACGCTGCCGGCCCGCAGGCTGTCGGCAGGTTCCAGACGCAAGGCAACATCGCGTTTCATGATCTTATTCAATTCGAATTCAGCGGCACGGATTCCATTCTCTCTCTGCAGTAGCAGCAAAGAATCCTTGGCCAAACTTACCTGCGCCTTAAGTTTCTCGGACAAAGAAGCCGATCCCAAATCATAGCGGCTACTCGTGACTTCAAGTTGCTTCTTAGAGCGAGCCAGCGCGTCTTGTTGCACTCTTTTGAGCATGATTTCGCGCAGGAGTGTGTAATAGGCGATTTTGACCTGATAGGCGGTGCCGTTGATCGCATCTTGAAGATCGCTTTCGGCGGCGCGCTTCGATTGATTGGCTTGCCTGATGCGAAACCAAGTGTAACCGCCGTCAAACAAGGTCATCGAAAGTCCGATCCCTGTCTCGTACAACCTCGTTCCCGTCGAGTCATTATAATAAGTGTTCGTTTCTCGATTAAAAATAGGACCGTATGTCTTGGAGAAACGATACCTGGCTTCAGCACTCAGGCTAGGCAGTGCCGCTCCCCAGGCATCCAGACGGTCGTACTTGGCGCGATCCGCGGCGGCTTCCTTGGAGATGATTCCAAGGTTTTTCTCAAGGGCCATGCCGATGCACTGCTCGAGGGTCAAGCGCTCTGCCTGGGCAAATACACTCGCCGTCTGGAAAAGTGCAATTGCTGCAGTGAAAATTATGAAAATGACAGCAAGTCCTCTGTATCGTCCCATCGAAATCTCCTTAGCCGTATTTAGCATTCATCCTATTAAAACAACGAACTTAATCCCACACTTATAACCACGAGCAGTGCCGTTGGAACCAATACAACCAGTGCGGCTTTTTGAGTAGTGAAGTCATATATCACCTTTGCCCCAATGATGAGCAAGGCAATCTGCCATATAACAAAGACGTCCGTGAAAGTGTTCAGAAACGTATAAAGCGGCCCCGATATTGTCTCGCCGGGCAAGAGGATCGCAAGCGAGGTTCGAATGTCGACCGAGTCCTTTGCCACAATCAGCGGTGTCTTGACAATGCAGGAGATGACCCACGTCATAAAAGACAGCAGAACCATGCCGTAGACTTGCGAAAATCCAGCCTTGCCTCCGAAAATAACGTTACCCATCAGCATGATCAGTCCTACGACAACGAAAGTCATAATCGTCCAGAAGATCGGCGCTGAGATCACCCCGATCATTGCGAATCCCTGGTTCGTCGCCATTTGTTCCTTGATTTGGGCCTTCTGCTCTGCCGTGTAGACATCCGACCGTTCGATAATCTCGAGTTGCGCCTTCTGGGCGGCCGGCATGATGAAATAAGTTGAGACTGTCATTGCCAGCAAAAATATGATCAACGGAATCAGCCAAGTTGGTTTCTCCTTAAGAGCACGAAACACCCTTGTCGGTTCGTAAAAGATGCTCACTAACATAGACCATGGTGACATGGAATTTGTTTCAGTCGCCAGCGGCGAAGCGTTAGTCTGGTCAGCCATATGATTCTCCCTCACTTAGTTCTCGATGAACGAAAGTTAAGTCCAAAAGTTTCAAAAAACAACCAATTATGACGATGCAATCTATTGATCTATTAGCTGTTGACCGTACTAATATGGATATTTTCGTCATGTATTGACGGTTGAGTCTGTGCGTAACTGAGATCGTCGCTTCAGCATCACCAAAAGAAAAGCCGGCGGTTACGCCGGCTTTGTCAGATGCAGAACCCAACAGGTGCCCCAGTCTATTTTCTCAGGAAAACGGCTTCAACCTTTGGGAATGTCACACCGGCCACGCTGCCGATCGGGAAATTCGTTTTCCGGATGTCGCCATAAGCGCCCTCCGTACGTTTGGGCAAGTTGCCTCTCAGGACGACCAGATTGGACGGACGCCGGAGATCGTTGTCAGGGTTTGGTTCGACCGAGATAAACGCAACGCCTCCGCGGGTGATCTCGAGCGGCCAATTATCCGCCGATATCCATGCCGGTTTCCTCTCGAGAAAATCCTCACCCGGGAAGTTCGGGATGGCTCCGTCTTTGCAGTTGTCATTGTGATAGTCGATGTAGTCCGGGAAGTAGAATTTGCCGGTCGACACCGTGTCGCCGCCTTCGAGAGCTACCCAACCTTCGTAAAGGTAACCCGTATCCGGGAGCACCGGCAGTGTTACACCAACATCATAGCGTTCAAGATACTCGAGATTGGCAGGACCCTGGAACAGACGAAGGAACCACAGCCCATAGCGCTCCGTAGCGGCGTCTACTTCGCCCCTCACTTTCCAGTGACCGTCGGAAAATGTCGAGATGACAAAAGTGCCCGGCGAAATTCCATCGAAATTAACCGGGAAGCGCATGAATGTCGAAAGATCGCGCACGATGGGGCTTTGCGCCACAATCGTTGCCGATGGTTCGGGGCTGTTGTCGGTTGGGTATTCCTCAAGAGTAATGGCGATGACGTCCCAGTCATAGACATCGGGGTTGGTGCCGGGAACTGTGAAGAAGGAATCTCGAACGCTTCTTTCGTCGTCAGGGTTCAGGAAGCGAAAATCGAATTCATTCCAGAAGAATTTGCCGAACGACTGCTTTTCGACCCAGTTATCGTCGTCGTCAAGTTTTACGAGCCAGCCCTCATACACCAAGCCCTCAAATAGTGAGGGGAATCGATCGGGGCGTAGCAGGATCGTATTGTAACCGGTACCCTCCTCGTTAGGACCATCGCCGCAACCCGCAACTGCCGCCACCGCCAACATGAGAAGTCCGCACAGTAAAAGTCTCTTAATCATTTCGGGTCAACCTCCCAAACCATATCAAAAACAACAACTTCCGACTATCCATCAAGCCCACAGAATATCGGCTTCCAACTGCAGTGTCAAGCGATAATTTTCCGACTGCAGATATGACGAAAGAAGGGGGCATTTTGCCTAAAAGTCTATGGGGAATATGACGATAAAAGGAATGATTCGAATTCTATAACAGCGGGAGAAATATGATCGAGTGCAGCAAATGCGGTTCTGAAAATCATTTTGACGGCGCAGCGTTCTGCCGGCAGTGCGGGGCCCAGCTCTCCGCAAGAGTTGCAGTTGAGGTGGCCGCTGAATCAAAGCAACTGAATGATACAGAAAAGATCAGAGTGAAGGATATTCAGGCAAGAGCGGCAGCGCCTGCGGAGAACGAAGAATTCACTGTCGAAGACATATCTGATCCGGCCGAAGTCAACGCCGAAGCTCAGAAACTAAGACCGACTGCGCCAGAGGGCGGGATCGACAAATTGCTAAGTCTCTACGGAAACGACGGTCCGATCGAGCAGGCGGGCGCCAGCATGGATGAAACCGGGGTCGAGACGGCGTCTCTCGGAATAGAATCGGCCTCTGACTATCTCTTACGCGACCAACTTGATTCCCAGCCCGCACCGGCGGAGACTCAAGCGCCAGCCGCCCAAGTGGACTTGGCCAAAACGCAAGACAAACTGTCGGAAATACAGTCGAAGTTAACTCCGATTGAAGACAAAGAGCCGGAATTCAAGAATCCAATGGGCGTTCCAAAACAGCGAACCTCTCAGACTGCAGTTCCGACGGAAGAAAAGGATCGCCTTCTCAGCAATCTGAGCAGATCGCTTCATTCTGAAACACGCGTGAGAGAAAATGGGGCTGACACGCCTGCAGAGAGACAGGAAAGCCATCAAGTGATACAAGAGGCGGATCTGGAATCGACTGAAGACATGGCAGATGACAGCGTACAAGATCCAATGGCATCGCACGTAATGCCGTCCGCAGATCCGGAGCCGGTGATCCCTGCGATTCCCATGGTGCAAGTGACCGGAAAGAAATTGACTTTCCCGGACAGCGTCAGGCTTCTGCCGGGCGACCAGATCACCGTTAACGACCAGAAATACACTCTGCAAAGGGGCACTATTGACAAGCGCAGCTGGATTCTCGGTGGTACACTGCTCGTCGTTTTGCTTGTCATCATGATAGTTCAGAGTCTGACAGCACCGGCCCCAATCAAAGCGAAGGTCTTCGGCGTGGTCACGAACTCTGAGACCAATGAGGTTTTGGCGGGGATATCCGTCAGCATTCCGCAACTAAATCTCACGACAGTGACCGATGAACATGGCGTCTTTGAGTTTCCCTCAGTGGCGAATGGCCGGTATGATGTGAAATTAGAGGGCGGCCTGTATGAAGCACGCTTCTTCCCTATCGTGATCCAAGACAACCAAAGCGACATCGTCTACGGTAGTATGACTCCGATATTGCCACAATCGTCGACTCTCACAAACCCAGTGCGCCCAACTCAAGTCGAAGCGACACCGGCTGAGACACAATCGGACTATGGAACGCTCAAGGTGAACAGCAACGTTGCCGACGCGCAAGTGTTTGTTGATGGCAAGTCGCTTGGCAAGGTCAGTCAGATCTTCAAACGTATGCGCCCCGGCAACCGCAGTATCGTTATCAAGGCTGAGGGATATCAAGACGTCACCCAGACAGTCAACGTGATCGCTGGTGAGACGACTGAATTGACAGCGAATTTGTTGTCCGTACAGAGCGAAGCTCCGGTCGAGTATACTGCCGATGATTTCTTTGATCAGGCAGAGGCGCTGTTCAACGAGCAGAAGTATATAGAAGCGGTCGGATACTATACGCTTGCACTTGCGAAGAATGGCACGATGGTGAAGGCCTACTTGCGCCGAGCCGAAGCTCATTTGCAGGCCGGCAAGAAATTGAATGCCAGAGCTGACTACCGCTCGGCGGCGGACCTCTACATTAACTCGGCGATGTACGCGCAGGCGATAGCATGCTACGACAAGATTATTGAATTCCAGCCTAACGCCTCTGATGCTTTCAGCCTGAGAGGATGGGCCAAGATCGCGGCCGGGGATTATGACAACGGCGTGGGAGATCTTCAAAAAGCACTGGCGATTACTCCCGACGATCCACAGGCTCTATTTGACGTCGGCAAGGCGTACTACGTAACCAATCGTTACAAAGATGCCGAGAAGATTCTCAAGAAGATTCGTAAGCATGGAGACGAGAACCCAGAAATTCACGGCTACCTGGCTCTGACGCAACTGGCACAGGGTGATGAGAGCGACGCGCGCAAATCATACGATGCGTTCCGCAAGGTAGCCAGTTCGGCGCAGATTGCGCGGATGTCGACCGAGTCGGGTTGGCAGAGACTGACGGCTCTGGCAGGTAATTAGACACAGTTCAAAACTCTCTTAAGACGGGGCACGGCCTCATCACCCTGGTGATGGGGCCTTTTTATATTACGGTGATGGTGTCACTTGTGGTACTTCGAGCCGGCCTCGATCGCACATGCGCGATAGAGCTGCTCCAGCAGTATGACGACAGTGAGTTCATGGGGAAAGGTCATTTGCGAGAGCGAAAGATGGTGTGGATGATCCGTCTTCAAGCTTTCACTAAGTCCGTACGCGCCGCCTATAATCAATTGCATTGACGAGTTGGAAAGCTTGGCGTGACTCATTAAGCCGGAGAATTTCTCGGACTCATAGCATTTTCCCGATACATCGAGCAGTATCACCAAGCCGCGAGGCGCAAGCACGCGCCTGATGCGCTCGTCTTCCACTGCGAGTATCTGCGGTACCGTCATGGCGGAGTTGTCAGCTTCTTTGACGGCGGTAAGCTTCACGTCTGCGAATTTTGAAATCAACTTGAGATAGTGATTAATGCCTTCGCGAATCCACGCGAATTTAATTTTGCCGACGGTGATGATTTCTATTTGCAGCATCAGCCGGCCACAATCTTGACGAAGAATTGGCGGTGTCTCGGGCCGTCAAATTCACAGAAGTAGATCCCCTGCCAAGTGCCGAGGAGCAGTTTTCCTGCGTCGATAATAATGGTTTCCGAGCATCCAACCAGCGAGGACTTTATATGTGAATCAGAATTGCCTTCGGCATGAAGGTGATCATCGCTTTGCGGAAAAGACTCGGCCAGTTTGCGAATCATATCGGTCTTGACATCGGGATCCGCATTTTCGTTTATCGTAATCGCCGCGGTAGTATGCGGTGTAAACACAACGCAGACGCCATCGCGAATTCCAGACTGGCTAACATATTCACAGACCTTGGCAGAGATGTCAATGAGTTGATTGCGCGAAGTGGTACGAATCTGGAAGTTGGCGATCATGTGAGCATCGCGTCTACAAAATCGCGCGGCTTGAATTCGTCGAGGTCATCCATCTTCTCGCCGATGCCGATCAAGACTACGGGTAGGTGGAATCTATCTACTATTGAAAAGACTGCGCCGCCCTTCGCTGTGCCGTCGAGCTTCGTGATGATGATGCCGTCGAGCTCGAGCATCTTGTTGAATATCTCTACTTGTTGAAGTGCATTCTGTCCGGTTGTACCGTCGATTACCAACAGTGTGCGGTGAGGCGCTTCCGGCATGGCTTTCCGGATGACACGTTTCACCTTGCTCAGTTCTTCCATTAGGTTGAGCTTGGTATGCAAGCGACCCGCGGTATCAATGATCACCAAGTCATCCCCCCGCGCGACTGCTGAATTGATCGCATCAAAGGCGACCGAAGCGCTATCGCCTCCCTCCTGCCCCTTGACGATGCTGCAGCCGACGCGGTCCGCCCAGATTGAAAGCTGATCTATCGCAGCGGCGCGGAAGGTGTCCGCGGCAGCCATTGTGACTTTCTTGCCATCGGTCACAAAGCGTCTGGCGATCTTGGCGATCGAGGTGGTTTTGCCGGTGCCGTTGACGCCGACAATCATTATCACGTATGGTTTCTCTTGTATGTCGAAAAACGACCGGTCAGCGGCCTGAAATGAGAAGAGCTCAGACAACGATTCTCTTAGCAGACTGTAGACCTCTTCGGAATTCTCGATGCCCTGTTTGGCTACACGCCCTTTTAAGTCAGATACTACTCGTTCGGTCGTCTCTACGCTGATATCAGCCGAGATGAGAATCTCCTCGATCTCGTCAAGCAGCGCCGCATCGACTTTCTTGTGCAGACCAACGGCTGTCTTCAGTTTGGTGACGATGTTTTCTTTGGTCTTAAGAAGCCCTTGAGCAAGCTTCTTGAAGGAAAAGCCCATTAATTGTCGTCCTCATCGTCGTCATCATCATCATCATCGAACTCGTCCTCGTCATCATCGTAATCTTCGTCCTCCTCCGATTTTGGAGTTGATGATTCAGTTACTGACGATGTCGCCGATGACAATTCACCGGCCCGTGACTGCTGCTCGTCGAATTCTGCACCGAGTTCGTCATCGGCCAGCGTCATCGCCAATACCGGTTCCGGGAGCGGTTCAGGTTCTACAGATTTTGCTTCCTGGCCCGTGAATTTCATCAACTCAAGTTCTGTGCGACGACCCTTACCTTCAAAGTCAACGGACACTATCTGGCTCACACCGGGCTGCTGCATAGTGACGCCGTAGAGGCGATCACACTGCTCCATGGTTCGTTTGTTGTGTGTGATGATGATGAATTGCGTCTTGCCGATGAAACTGCGGACCATGCGCAGGAAGCGCATGACGTTGGCGTCATCAAGGGGTGCATCGACTTCGTCCAGGATACAGAAGGGCGAAGGTTTGACAAGGTAAATCGCGAACAGGAGCGAAATCGCCGTAAGCGCTTTCTCACCGCCGGAAAGCTGGGTGATATTGAGAAAACGCTTGCCGCGGGGCCGGGCGGAAATCTGAACCGGTGACTCGAGCGGGTCCTCTTCGTTTTCCAGACGGAGGTCGGCCTCGCCACCTTGGAACAACTCGGCAAAGACACCCTGGAAATTTGTCCGCACTTTCACGAAAGTTTCGGCGAACATCTTACGGGCCGTGGAATTGATGCGTGTAATGGTTGATTTGAGATCATCCTTGGCGCGGGTGAGGTCATCGATCTGTCCACGCAGGAAGCGTTCTCGCTCGGACTCCCGCTCATACTCCTCCAGGGCGAGCATGTTGACCATGCCGATTTGTTGCTGTCTGCTGCGACAGTCCTGGAGTTCAGCTTCGAGTTCGTGGAAGGTATCGTCAGCGAGAGGTTCGGGCATGACGATTGATGAGACTTCTATGTCGTAAAGCTCGCGCAGTTGCTGGATGACGTCCTCATGCCTTGCATTCAACTCGGTTTCGTGTACCAACATCGTCTGATTCTGAGTGTTGGTTTCTTCACGCTGCCGGCGGTTGGCTTTGAGAATCTGGTCAAATTCCGATTGCTTCTCAGCCAGTCCGCCTTGCTTGGTCGTAAGCGTCAGCTCGTCATTCCGCATTGTTTCGCGCTCCCGAGACTTCTCCTCAAGCTGCAGGCGGCACTCGGTAACGCGATCTCGCAGACCGGCAACTTCGGAAATCCTCGCCTCGCAGGCGCGCAGGCGATATTCGCGCTGGGAGTGCATTTCGGTCGTGAGATCTTCAATACGCTGGAGATTATTGTCAAGTGAACTGAGTTCCGTTTGGAGCCGGATTGCTCTAAGGCGAAGGTCTTCGACCTCGTGGGCGGCACTGCTAACTTCCTGCTGCAACACTTCGACGGTGGAATGCTGGGATTGCAGCGAGATCAAGCGGCCTTCCGTATCAGCAGTGAGACGCGATACGTCGCCTTCCAGCTCACTCAATTGCGACTGCAGGGAGGCGAGCTTCTCGGACAGGCGACTAATCTCGGATTCGAATTCGTTGCGCGAATCGTGAATCTGCTGAATTCGCAGCTTGTGGCCAGCGTGTTCAATCTGCAGTTCGGCGGCTGAGTTGCGCAGTTGCGAGAGTTGACGAGCGGCGCCCGACAAGTTGCCTTCGATCTGAGTCTTGTGGAGCCCCCATCGCTCGAGCTCATCTTTGGTCGATTCGCAGTAGGAGGTCAGTTGAGTGATTTCGGCTTTCAGTCTGGTCAGATCACTTTCACGACCAAGCAACGGCATCTGCTTGTCGCCACCGCCAGTGTGCACCTGACGTGTCGGATAATAGTGTCCGTCGAGTGTGACAACTCGGAAATCGCCCTGCCCTAATTCAATGAGTCTCTCAGCAGACACTTGATCCGTTACGATCAAGACGTCTCCCAATAAGAGATCGGCTAACTTTTCGTATCCGGGCGTAGCGGAGATGACATCGGCGGCATGAACGAGATTGCCTCCAAATCCTCCCGGGCGGGCGAGTTTGTGGTCCTTGGACCAGGTGTCCAGCTCCGATTTGATAATGAACGTTGCACGGCCGCGTTTGTTTTCGCGGAGGTGGGCAATGGCCTTGTGGGCTGCCGGGCGATCGGCGACAACGATGTATTCGGCGGCATCTCCCAATGCCGTCTCGATGGCCGCAACATACTCCGGCTTCACCTGAATCAGATTTGCGGCCGTATCAATAATCCCCGAGATTTCGTCACGATTGGAAAAAATGCTAGTCACACCCGAGCCATAGCCTTCGTAGTGCGCGATCATGCGATTCAACAGCTCAGCCTGCGCTTCGACAGTCCTTAGCGCAACGCTACTGCTATTGTGCATTGCCTGAAGTTCGGTTAGGCGGGCGTTGGTCGCATCACGGTCAGTTTCGAGCGCGACAACATTGCTTTCGAGGAAGGAGATTTCGTCGCGGCACTTCTGCTGTTTCTCTTCGACCGCCGCGAGAAGCCGCAGGCAGTCCTGGTTTTCTGCAGACAGAGTGGATTCACGTTCGCGGATTTTTGCGAGCTGGCCGTCAAGTTCTTCAATTTGTCGTCCCAACTGTGTGCGAGTCTGCTCGGTGAGATTGCGGCGACCTTCGACCTCGAAGAGGTCGCGCTGTTGACTTTGGGTCGAAGTGCGGGCATGTTCAAGCTCTGCGAGCTTTTCGTTCAGAGCCTTTTCGCGCAATTGGAGATCAGCTTGGGCGTCTGACAGCGACTTGTCGAGTGAAGTCCGCTTCTCCACGACAGCGACCTTTTCAAGAGACAGTTGCTCGAGCTTTAGCTTCAGGTTTTCGATGTCGCGACGATCGTTTACGTCGCTGACCTCAGAGGAGCGAATCCGCTCTTCAGTGACGGAAATTTCGGACTCCAGGCGATGGCAATATGAGGAGACCTCTTCGATGCCGGCGCGGATGCTGCGCAATTGCTCGGAGATTTCAAGTCCCTGCACCGCGTAGTCCTCGCGCGCCAGCTCCCAGCGATCGATTTCGCCGCTGAGTTCCGCCAGCTTGATTTGGCAAAGGCGCTTCTCATCGCGCGCCTGGAGGAGTTGTCCGTGCAGGCGACGGTATTTTTCCTTGAGGATGACTTGTCCGACCGTTCTGACGCGATCCTCATAGTACTTGTAACGTTCGGCTTTTTTCATCTGGCGGCTGAGGCTGTTGACCTGCGTCGAGACTTCGCCGAGGATATCGAGCAGACGCAACAGGTCTTGCTCCGTGGCTTCGAGCTTGCGGAGTGCGGCCTTCTTGCGATGTTTGTATTTTGTGATACCGGCCGCTTCTTCGAACAGCATGCGGCGTTGGTCGGCTTTGTCGGAGAGAATTGCCTCGACCATGTCGAGTTCGATTACGGAATAGGCATGTGCTCCCATACCGGTGTCGGCAAAGAGATCATTGATATCCTTGAGCCGGCACGGGACGTTATTAAGCAAGTATTCCGATTCGCCGGAACGATGGAGGCGCCTGGTAATCGACAGATTGTTGTATTCCGTCGGGAGTACGCCGCGATTGTTGACAATATGCAGAGCGACCTCGGCCATACCCAGCGGCTTCATTTCGCGCGTGCCGGCAAAGATGACGTCTTCCATTTTGCCGCCGCGCAAGACCGATATCCGTTGCTCACCGAGTACCCAGCGGATAGCATCAAGCACGTTGGTCTTGCCACAACCGTTAGGGCCGACGACGCCGGTGATACCCGCTGCGAACTCGACGGAGGTCTTCAGCGGAAAAGATTTGAATCCAAGTATTTCTAATCCGGATAAATACAAGTCATGCTCCTGTCCGAGACGTTAATTGGTCTCGCGAAAATCGGGCATGACCGAAGTTAGCTGTATTGAGCTAATCAGATCGATCATGCTGCGATAGACCTTGAGTTCGTCATGCTGAAAACTGGAACGAATCTCAAAGTTGTGAATCGGCGCGCCCCAGACACCGGCCAGACCGATGCGTAATCCGGCGCCGGAATTGATAGCGACCAGGGCGTTGAAAATATTGCGATGGGTTTCGAAATCAATGAATACCGAAGAATCGAAGTCGGCGACCTTTTTGAAGAAGTCCTGCTTCGGCAGCCCGATCAAATTGGCGGCGTAAAGATCCGGCGAGATGGCATGCATGCCGGTCTTGCGAGCAACTTCAGTGCAGCCGCTGGGGACAACGACCATCAAGTCGCACGAGGGAAATATCACAGGCAGTTCACCGATCATTCGCAGCAGTACACTGTTAGTTTGGATTCCGCTGGGGAGAGTGACGACAATGCGCTTTGACCCGGTGATTGATCCGGGGAATTCGTAAGCAACCATCCGGCACTGGCGGGACTTCACCCGCACATACCATTGTTGCATCTGTTCTCTGAGCTTCAAGGCACTATCCTCGCACTATCGATGTACGCTCCGTAATTACCGCGCGTCAACGTGAACTCCTTAACCGTTGTATTACCTGACAATTCCAACCGCAACGGCTGGGCGTTGCACCAGATGTCGACATTGTCTGCACGCCCGAACTTAAACGAAATGCTATCCTGCATGGCAAACCAGAGAGTATCCTGCGCTTTCATCAATTCCGAGAAGCTGCTGTCGCCATCGATACTCACTTCGATCCAACATTCTCCGCGACCCACCATTAGCAGATTGATCATTTCCTGTTCCGCCGGCACGGATGTCGAAGTATCGGTAATTGCGGAGTCGGCAACTGCCGGCATCGGCTCGGGTTCAGGTTTCTTTTCAGTGCTGATGGGCAACTGCGGCCGTGGTTTGCTGAGGAGCTTTCCGCGGTATACCTGAACCGCAATTATAGCCAAGACAATAACCAAAACAATCAAAGTCGCAACCATAAATGTACGCCCGGCACGATTCTTCTGCGGCTCGGGCACCGGCGCCGGCGGGGCCACGACCACGCGCCGCTGGCGCTCTTTCACCGGTTCCTCGGCAGCGGGAGTCTCTTCGCCGGGTGGAGGCGGCTGTTGCTCCGGAAGGCGCAACAGCAATTCATCCAATGAAACGCCAAGAAACTCACAATATGATTTAAGAAAGAGCTCCTTGTAGACTGCGCCAGGCAGGTCAATATCTTTTCCCTCTTCGATTGCAGAGAGATACTTGACATGAATCTTGATTTTCTCCGCTACGTCTTCGAGCGAAATATCCCGACCCTGTCTGCGACGCCTCAGAAAGTCGCCGAGCGACTGATATTCCTCGTCTGATCCGAACTCAAATGTCACGATCTCAACTCCCTCAACATACGGACAAACAGTTCAATCGGAAAACCAATCACGTTGTGCAGACTCCCATCAAGGCTCTCAACCAGCAGCTCGCCCATGCCCTGAATTCCATAGGCGCCGGCCTTGTCCAGCGGTTCGCCGGAGTCGACGTAGGTATTGATCGCTTCATCGCCGAACTCTCGAAAGTTCACATAGGTCCGATCACCGTCCGCGATCGTCTTGCCGTTTCGATCTCGAATTGCCAGCGCCGTAACAACGTAGTGACGACGACCAGAGAGTTTGCGCAACATGCGGAAGGCATCTGATCTATCCGTCGGTTTTCCCAGAATTTCACTATTAAGAACAACAATTGTGTCAGCAGCGATCGTCAGTGCATCCTGAGCGGGCAATGAGGTCAGCTTGTGCTTCGCCAGATCTACTGCGAACGTAAAGGGGTCGACGCCCTGTGGGGCGGTCTCGTCGACCTCGGGTATCTGAAATCGACAGCTTACTCCTGCGAGTCGAAGAATCTCGCGTCGGCGCGGCGATCCGGAAGCGAGGACGATCTGCTCATTTCCGAGCAACGAGTGTATTGCCGTTTTGATGTCGTTACTTACATCAAGCACAAATCTCTTTGATGTCATCATAGTTGTCATTTTTTCTTCTCATCCGAGCTGAGAATTATTGTCACGGGTCCCGAGTTGCAGAGTTCAACATCCATGTGAGCCCCAAAAACGCCGGACTCAACCTTCAAGCCCTCAGCAGCTATCGCACTCTTATACCGCTCAAAAAGACGTTCGGCCCCGATCGGTTCCATTGCAGCAGTGAAGGCGGGCCTTCTTCCCTTGCCCGTGTCGGCGTACAAAGTGAACTGGCTGACGGCAAGCACGCTTCCCCCAACATCGAGGAGTGAAAGGTTCATCTTGCCGTCGTCATCTTCGAAAATCCTCAGGTTCGTTGTCTTGTCAGCAAGGAACAGTGCATCATTTTCGGAGTCTCCGGTCGTTGCTCCGACTAAGACCATGAATCCATTATTGATAGCACCAACGGTCTCATTTTTTACTTTCACTCGCGCCCAAGCAACCCGCTGGATGACAACTTTCATCGAACCACCTTCTCGGCGCGTTAGATACTGGCAGCCTCGATATTTGTCAACTAAAACTGTGGATGGTAGGAGATATCAAGTTCAAGTCAGAATGTATTACATCAACTTATTTGTGTAACACCATTATACACAATTCGTTTCACCGATAACTGAGGAAGGACACTGCGTCTTGCTCGCCTCGGAGCAGCTCTGATCCAGAAGTGTCGTGAGCCCGGAGAGACACTGCTCGAAGGCAGCGTTCCGGGCCAGAATCTCCTTGCTAATTGAACAGTCTTTCATAGATTAATAGAGCGACGTTATTGCAGTGTCGCTTGTATGACCTTGCAGCCTTAGGGAATTCAGAAAAAGAACTATAGCTACCGATCCATTAGTCCACGAATTGTTAAGTTCTACAAACACGGAGGATGAATTATGGTGATCGGATCGTCTCGTACCCTTGCAATTGCAGGCATTGCTCTGGTGGTACTCGCAATGTCATTGTCTCCCGGGCTAAGTGTTTCATCCGAGCCAAATGCGCTTGAGTTGATTTGTCAGGTAGAGTCTGTCAGGACGACCATAGCCAATGGCAATATTGTTGTCCCTGTCAATGTATCCAATTTCTCAGATTCCATAGCCGGCGCCGAATTATGGATTGCATTGTCTGACCCGTCTTTGGTGAAGTTCCAGGTTGATGAAATCGAGCCGGGGCCAAATCCAATTTACCACGCCCGGTTTGACACCGTTGGGACTCGAATCGCAGGATGGGAACATCTCGATGTGCGGTTGCTGGATGACAGCATGGCTGCGCTCATTAGTATCGTCGGCTTAGCGAATCTTGCTCCGGCGCCTTTGACTGCGCCGCTCGCGCCCGGTTCGGGAGTCTTCATTAATCTCCTGTGCGAACCGGTCTTCCCAGTCGCCGATACACTTTGCGACACCACTGTCGTAGTTCTGATCATCAACAAAACTCAGACTCGTTTCTCGGATCCACAGGGCAACCTGATTGGGTACACCTGTACGAACAAGACCGATCTCAGTCCGGATGACTGTGTTCTTGATACATCGAAGGCACTATATATTGACGGAAAGATCACATTCCCGTGCTGCGAAGTCTGTGGCGACGCTGATGGGAGTGGAAGTCTGACCATCAGCGATGCAGTGCGCGGCATGGGTTTTCTCTTCTCCGGAGCGCCTGCGATTGACCTTTGTGGCGATGCCGATGGCTTTGACATTTACACTATTCGTGATGTGTTATACATGACGACGTTCCTGAGCGCTGTGTGTATCCAGTCGCCCAGTATAGTGGCACAACCAAACCCAAACTTGAAGGTCGTCTATGAGGACCTCTTCCCTGCCGGTGCAAGCAGCGTGACAATCGACATCCGATTTGAGAACACCGGCACTCACACCATTCGCGGGTTTGATATGCCAATGAAGGTAAGCGTAGACGGACAGAAACCGCTATCTTATTCAGCCTCGACTGCCGGCTCGACGTGGCCTGCCGGGTTCAGCCTGTTGCTGCCGGATACGGCGAATGCGACCTTTCTCCTTAGTTCTGTAATAAACGTTTCGGTCGGTGCGGGCGACTATTTGCTGGCTCGACTCACGATTAATATGATGCCTTCGGGTGTTGATCGGCAGATCTCTTTGGAATATACTGGCACCTATCCATTTATGACGGGCGTGTTCGAATCGACCAGCAAGCCGTGTCACTACATCATGTTTCTCGATGAAGCGCTTAATGCCTGGGAACCGGTGTTGAGCGGCGTCGCACCGTTCTATATTTGTGGTGATGCCGATGGTACCAATATCATCTCCATCTCCGACGTTGTTTACCTCATAAATTATATTTTTGGCGGCGGCCCTGCCCCCTATCCACTTGCAGCCGGTGATGTCGACTGTAATCAGATCGTGAACATTTCGGATGCTGTGTATCTGATCAACCACATATTCTCGGGCGGTCCTGCTCCCTGCAGTTGTGGCGAGTAGCCCGGAAGACTTACAAGAAAGGTCGGAATCAACTGATTCCGACCTTTTCATTTGGTGACCTGGAGTGAAAACTCGCGAAGGCTACAGACTTCCCAGAGTCAATTCCACATCTGCGATTTCCCAGGATTTTTCGAATTCAAGTCTGACGTTGCGCGCGTCGGCCTCACGGCCCTGGGCTTTCAGAGCTTCCCAAAGCCCGAAGAGAGCGCGTCCACTGCGGGGATGAACATTCAGTTCTTCTCGAAACACCTTTTCCGCTTCAGCCGGCTTGCCGTTTTCGATCAAGACTGCGCCCAAGGCTTCGCGGGCGTTGAGGTACCAGCCTTCAGGCTCGTCATAGCTAAGAGTATCCTGCGCGGCAACAGCGTGATGGAGATGGCTTATCGCTTCCGTCGGCTCTCCTTTCGAGATTGCGATTTCTGCGCGCAGCATGTGGCGCGCGATTTCCGAAGCACGACGGGCATCGTTGATGGCGCCGATCAGGCAGATTTCCGGCAGTCGATTCTCTGCTTCTTCAAATTGCTGCAGTTCTTTCGTGGCCTCGGTGCTGTTGCCTTTTGACGCAAACGCCAGCCCACGGGCGAAGTGTTTGAACGTCTCCATAATGGCCAAACCGCTGTCGGGAATGTTAGTGGCGAGGATTTCGTCCCACTTCTTGAACTTGGCAAGAATAAAGTATCGCGTCGGTAAAATACCGGCCGCCATTGGATCGAGTTTCGCGTATGAGTAGATTTCGTTCTCCAATCGCTCCGTTGCCGCCATTGCCTCTTTGAATCGCCCGGCAAATGCGCAGGAGACGGCGAGGAAGTGAATATTGTGGGGATAGTAGACCATGGTGTAGAATCCGATTCCGCCGCCCGCCTTGTATGCGCTGTCGACTCTCACCGCCGCGCGATTGGCGGCGATTGAACCGGCATAGTCGCCGAGACGAATGTAAGTGTGCGCGGGCATGTGCACAAGATGACCTCCGTCCGGAACCAACTTGCCCAGGCGAGTCGCGCTGCCCAATGCGCGACCCGGATTTTTGGAAGCTTCGACGGCATGAATGTAATAGTGGTTGGCGCCCGGATGATCAGGATTGCGACTGAGAACATGCTCGAGTGCTGCCACTATCTTTTCTGTCCCCTCCGCCGGTGAGCCGTCACGATTCCACAATTGCCACGGTTTGAGGTTCATCATGCTCTCCGCATACAGGGTCGCGGCATCGAGGTCATCGGGATATTTCTCCCAGAGCGCTTTCATTGCGTCTGAGTATGACTTTTCATATTTGGAGTAATCCGCCTTTGGATCACTGGAATAACGCTTGGCGAGGGCGTTTATGTAGTCGCGCTCGGCCGAACTTACCTTTGCCATCAAACTGCGAGCCTTTTGCAGTTCCTTCCAGGCTCCTGCAGCTTGCAATGTGTCCATCGGCCGATTGTAGTTGGTGCCAAGCGCCAGGGCTATGCCCCAGTGAGCCATGGCGAGATTCGTATCGAGCGAGGCGGCTTTGCAGAATGATCGAATCGCCTCGTCGTGGTTGAACGCGAAGCACATCGACAGACCCTGATCAAAAAACGCCTGCGCCTCGGCATTCTTTGTGGAAACAGGATGGTGGTGATTGCCGCGGCCCTCCATGAGTGAAGCTGGCAATGTCTCCAGATAGTTCTTGTTTTCGGCACAATACGGGCAGGCCCAGGCTGCAGAGCCCAGGGACAGAATCACGATGAGTGCAGTGAGAGTCTGCCGCGTCCGTAGAACATGGTTCATAGTTCCTCCGCATTAGTCGTTTGTCGCCAGAGATTATCGTGAATCAACACATGGCAGTTTCGCTGAAAATTATAATAATTCGCAGATGGAAGGGCAAGTCCATTGTAGTGTGCATAGACCCATGATTGTTATGGTGTCAGGAGAATTCCGTTTTCGTGGAACA
This sequence comes from uncultured Ignavibacteria bacterium, assembly GCA_964552775.1. Lineage (GTDB taxonomy): Bacteria > Zixibacteria > MSB-5A5 > CAIYYT01 > CAIYYT01 > JADJGC01. The sequence goes on from CAZKIH010000012.1 coordinate 35,246, forward strand.
ATCAGAGACGAAAACAAATGGGCCGAAGTTTCGTGACTCCGGCCCTCGCTGCGTGGAATATCGACGGATCTCTTACTTGACGACTTCGTAATCGGCATCGACAGCGTCACTACCAGAGGCGGTCGATTCCTCGGGTTGCCTGCCAGCCGGTGGTTCTTGAGGTTGACCCCCCGACTGCTGTGACGTCTTCTGGTATAGTTGAGAAGCTGCGTTTTGCATGATCGTCTGCAGGCGATCCGTCTCACTCTTGGTAACAGCCAGGTCATTGCCGTTAACACAATCGCGGACTTTCTGAATCTGGCTCTCAAGGTCGCTCTTCAACGTCGAGTCAATCTTGTCGCCGTTTTCTTTGACGAACTTCTCGCACTGGAATGCAAGTTGATCGGCATTGTTTTTCGTTTCGACATCCGCCTTGCGCCGACGATCGGCATCGGCATTGGATTCAGCATCGCGCACCATCTTCTCGATTTCCTGTTTGGACAGACCCGACGACGATTCGATGCGGATGTTTTGTACCTTACCAGTTCCGAGATCTCGCGCTGAGACATTGAGAATGCCGTTGGCATCGATGTCGAAAGTGACTTCGATCTGCGGTACCCCGCGCGGAGCGACGGGAATGCCATCAAGGATAAATCGTCCGATTGTCCGGTTGTCAATCGCCATTTCGCGCTCACCCTGGAGTACGTGAATTTCGACCGAGGTTTGATTGTCCGCCGCCGTTGAGAACACCTGCGACTTTTTGGTCGGAATCGTCGTGTTGCGCTCAATGAGTCTGGTGGAGACACCACCCAGTGTTTCTAGTCCGAGGGAAAGCGGAGTCACGTCGAGCAGCAGAACGTCTTTCACGTCGCCAGTCAGAACACCGCCTTGAATAGCAGCACCGACAGCGACAACCTCGTCGGGATTCACACCCTTGTGGGCTTCACGCCCAAAGAACTTCTCTACTTCTTCGATGACTTTTGGCATGCGGGTCATGCCGCCGACAAGGACGACTTCGCCGATGTCGCTAGTCGACACCTTGGCGTCGGCCATCGCCTTACGAACGGGCTCCATGCTGCGGGCAATCAAGTCTTCGACCATACCTTCGTACTTGGCACGGGTGAGTGTCACGTTCAGGTGTCTTGGTCCGGATGCATCCGCCGTGATGAACGGCAGGTTGATTGTCGCTTCCTTGGTTGAAGACAATTCGATTTTTGCCTTCTCGGCTGCTTCCTTGAGTCGCTGCAACGCCATGGGATCGCGTCCCAAGTCAATGCTGTCGGACTTCTTGAACTCCGCAACCATCCAGTCAATGATGCGCTTGTCGAAATCGTCGCCACCGAGATGGGTGTCGCCATTAGTCGAAAGCACCTCGAATACACCTTCACCCAATTCGAGAATCGAGATGTCGAACGTGCCGCCGCCGAGATCGAAGACGGCAACTTTCTGACTCTTCTTCTTATCGAGCCCATAAGCCAATGCGGCTGCCGTCGGCTCGTTGATGATGCGCATGACTTCGAGGCCAGCGATCTTGCCGGCGTCCTTAGTAGCCTGGCGCTGAGCATCATTGAAGTAGGCGGGAACCGTGATGACGGCCTTGGATATCTTGTGGCCAAGGTAGTCTTCAGCCGCCTGCTTGAGCCTGGCGAGGATCATCGCCGAAATCTCCTGGGGCGTATAGTCCTTCCCTTCAACTTCAATTACAGCGAGACCGGAATTCCCACGCTTTACCTTGTAGGGGAAGTTCTTGATCTCCGAAGTCACCTCGTCATAGTGACGACCCATGAAGCGCTTGACTGAGAACACGGTATTCATCGGATTGGTGACTGCTTGTCGCTTGGCGATCTGACCAACGAGTCGCTCGCCACCTTTGAAGCCGACTACCGATGGAGTCGTGCGTCCGCCTTCGGAATTAGGAATAACCACCGGCTCGTTGCCTTCCATAACAGAGAGGCATGAGTTGGTTGTTCCGAGGTCAATTCCAATGATCTTATTTGACATACAACTTGCTCCTTTCAGATTTGCGCCTGAAACATAGGGAAAGCCTGTCTCAAGTCGCAGTGTGTCGGACTCCCGTCATCAGAAAGCCCGCGCGGGATTACCGCACGGGCTCTGATTGACGGTTGGCCGAACGGTATCGGCGATTAGCCGATGTTGATCTCGATTGCCTTCGGTTTCACTTCTTCCGCTTTGGGAAGCGTGATCTCCAGCACACCATTCTTGTAGTTGGCAGAAATCTTCTGGGCGTCCACATCCTTGGAAAGCCGGATGGTCCGAGTGAACGATCCGTAGACTCTTTCGACATGATGATAGTTCTTGTCATCATCAGACTTTTCGTACTTGCGCTCGCCCGAGACGGTCAAGGTGTTATCCTCGAACTGCACTTTGACATCGTTCTTGTCGATGCCGGGAACATCGACTTGTACGAAGAATGAGTCGTCAGTTTCGTGCACATCAGCGCGCGGAGCCCAATTGGCTTCGCTCTCGACAATCGAGCCACCGTTGAAAATTTCGTTGATCATACGGTCGAGTTCGCCATTCATGAGGCCGAACCGATTGCGGGGTCTTGACATTGTGAGATACATACTGTTTCCTCCTCGTTATTACTTAGTTAACGTCTCTTTCGTTTTCTCTGCCGGCCCTTGATGCCGGCGAACTAGGTAATAGCAGGGGACGTGCCAAAGCATCACTTGCTCACGTAACTCATTGTTTAAAAATAAGTTACCGCGTTTATCTCGCGTTAATACTCAAGTACTTAGGAATGCCAAATCGGCATCGTCAACGCCAATTCGACAGGAAAGGCGTCGACATGGCAGAAGAGTTATGGCGTATTGGCAGTAGAGGATCTTGGGCCAAATGAATAGAGGCGACGGTTGGTAGTGACGACAAATAGTCTTCCGGCGATCAGAGCCGGTCCAGCCTGAATTGAACCACGAACAGTGAATTCATGTCTGATATTACCATCGTAGTCGAACTCGTACACTGATCCGGCGCTGTTTGCAACTATGAAAGAATTGCCGACGGCGATAGGAGAAGACTGCACGATTCCGCTCGACTGATGGCTCCAAAGGATGCTTCCGTCGTCTGCGCTTAAGCAGTAGATCATCATGTCATCGCTGCCGAATACGACTCGTCCGGCAACAACGACAGGAGTGGTGTGGATCTCGGCGGCCGTTTCGAATCTCCAAACCTGGTCGCCTGTCGTTAAATCCAGAGCGTAAAGTGAACCATCGGCCGACCCGCAGTAGACGAAACCGGCAATTACGGCTTGGGCAAAGATTGCTCCGTGCGACTGAAACGACCAGAGTCTCTTTCCAGAGGTGCGATCCAGAGCGGTAATTTGGCCGTCGTCCGTCCCAACGATCACACGCTGCGAATCAGCAGAAACGCTGGCATAGATCTGTCTCTTGGAATCGTGTTCCCAGATGATATCACCGGTCCAGCGATTCAGGCAATAGACGGCTCCCGTACGCGAAGCGATGAAGAGTTCTGTCTCGTCGATAACTGGAGAGCCATGCGAATCCTGGATCTTACGTGACCAGGCTTTCTTGCCATTGACGATGTTGAAACAGGTCAGCTGGTCGCCACCGGCTTCCTCGACAAAATAGATGAGTTCCCCCTTGAGCGCTACGGCTGCGCCAATCGAGGATTCGGTAACCAGAGACGTTATCTCTTTTCCATCCACCGGATCGAGAAAGTAGAGGCGCTTATTGAATGTAGGCACGACAATGAACTGGTCATTCCCCACGACCTGTCCGGTAATACCGGCGTTGAGCTTGCGGTCGTAAATGAGGGTGTCTATGAGACCCGCGGGGGCCGCAGTGACAGCGTTGCCCGATGCATCCACTCTGTACTGAAGGAAGTCACTTTCAGATGGACGCAGCTGCTTGAATTTCTTGAAGGACGGTGCGCAACCGAAAGTGATTAAGGTGCAGATAAGTAGCGACGTCAGTTTAGTTATTGATGATTGCTTCATATCTCTCGATCGTCAGGTTTCGTGTTCGAATTGCAACTGAGTCTTCGGGGAACATCGGCATCGGCTGATGCACCAATTCGTAAAGACTGTCGATTGCCGGCGATAGATTGTGTCCAATTACTTTCTCTGCCTTGGCACGAGCACTTTCACCGCGTTGTGCCAGACCGACAATGACCAGCCGTTGATTCGCCTCGGCAAGAGTGTATTCGGAATCGGTATCGGCCAGTGGGAAGCCTCCAAAATGAGTCAGTGAATCCTCGATACGAATCACATAGTTCAGAAGGCCGATATAACCTTCCAGAGTTTCCTGTGAAAGTTGCTGCAACTCCGCCTGAGAACAATAGTCAGGATTCTGATAAACTTCCAACTGCTTTTGTCGCGCGACTTCCACTGAGGACATCGGGCTTGGTTTGACAAGAGCCATCACGATTGCGATGATACCCGCAGTAGCTACGATGACAATGACGAGTATTGTTCCAGAGACGTTCACCTTGTCGGTCGCCTTTTTCTGTCCGGTAGTGACTTGCATGAAGTCAAGATAGCAAAACGATCGGGCTACAACAATTGAAAGTGGTTGCCTGCCTGTGGACAATACCCGAGGCTTTCTCCAATTAGAAATTCCAGCCGAAGAAGAAATCGAACTTCAGTCCCGGTTCAAGCGTTTGGAAGTCTGTCTTCTTAGCGAAGTCGAATCGCAATACCGCCATGTACCCGAGGGCAACTCTCGCACCGAACCCGAAGGATCCGTAGAAGCGATCAAACTCGTCATTCCAGGCCGAGCCGGCGTCAAAGAACAGCGCGCCCCGGATCGCCTGGAAACCGACCGGACCAAACGGAAAGCCGATGAACAGGTTGTCTATCAGAGGAAAGCGCAACTCGTTCGACAGCAGCAGTACTTTGCGTGCATACCACTCGCGGCGATCGTAGCCACGCAGGGACCAACTGCCGCCAAGGTAGATGCGTTGCGGTTCATCCCCTGACGATATGAATCCAAAGGCCCGGGTTGCAAAGGCTGAATATTTACGAATACGGAGATAGTGTCTTAGATCAACGAAGGCCAGGCGATTGAAGAACGTACCAGAATAGAAATCCGTAGTCAACCCGACCGTGGCATTGGCGCGAATCCCGTCGAGAGGTCCGGAAATGTCCCAGAGTGAATTATCGTGCACGATCGACGCGTAATTTGTCGTGAGGACTGCATGGCGCTCGTCGCGAAACAGCGGGCGTTTCTTAAACGAATGGCGAACGAAGGCTGAGGTTTCGATCCGGTCAAACTTGGAGATTGGATAGGAGACCAATCCCTGGATACCGCTCTGCCGTTCGGAGTAGTATCCCTCGAAGTCATCGAAGTGTTCGTCGTAGAGGTGGTAAGCCCCCATGCCGTAATTCAGCCGATGGCTCTTGTTGATGTAGGTGATACCAACGTTGAACGACTCCAGCAACTGGCTCTTCTCACTGGCGGAATTCGACAGCAGAACATAGTACATCTGGTTACCCAGCATATCCGAGAAGACAGCCTGAAATCCACCGATTGTGCCGAATACTGCGTCATATGAAATCGCTGATTGCGCCACATCGAAAGAGAATTCATTTGTGTAATCTATGACACCGGCTTCCTCGTCACCCGTGAGCCGCGTCGGACTCCAGAGTGTGTATTGCGGCTGCTCGACAGAAACCGGCACGAGATGCGTAGTGTCGAGTGCAGTGGTGAACAGGTTGAATCCGAATTTCTGGTATCCCGAAAAGATCAGCTTGTCGTTGTGCAGGCACGGATCGAACGCTCCGGTAGCGAAATTGCTGACACGATAGAGATTGTGGTCAGAGCGGAGCAAATAAGTATTTGTCGTGCCTTCCCTGTCGGAGGAAAAGAGAATCCCTTGTGACGTAGTATTGGGTGAGCGGTCGTTGAAACGACCGTAAGTGATCGGAGTGATCGTCGAGTCGGTCAACGAGAGGCGAAATAGATTTGTGTATCCTTCGTAGCCGAAGCTGCAGCGGTCTGATGCAAAGACGATGGTTCCGTCGCCATCGATGACCGGCTCGGTATCGAAATAAATGTCGTCAGTCAGGCGCTGTAAGTTCGAGTCCGCAACGGTGAACAAATAGAGATCATGATACCCGCCCGAAGATGCACCTGAAAAGACGATGCTCTTGCCGTCCGGAGACCAAGATGGAGATAACAGTTGGTAAAGGCGCGGGAATTCAAACACAAAGGTAATTGCCTCAGCGAAGACGTCGTAAACATAGAGCACATCGCGCTCGTAGCGCTTCGAAACAAAGACGATGCGGCCATCGTCAGTTCCGGCAATTCGGGATTGCAGCAAGTGCAATGACTCGAATGCAGATGAGCGTTCGCCTTTGACCAGGGTGATTTCTTCGCCAGTCGAGGGCGACCGCATATACAAGCCGGAATAGCCAAGCTTGTTGGCTTTGTAGGCGATCCAATCACTGGTGTTACGATAAGTGATGTTCAGCGGAATCGGCTTTACCGCGAACAGCTTCTCAGCAAGCGGTGTTGCCACTCGGCCTGGCAGATCGCTGTCGGCCAAAGTCGGAAAGTACTTCTTCTTGAGATGATAGACCCATTCGTTGCCGACCTCTTCAAGGGATTTTCCGACTGTCAACTTGAATAGTTGGCGAAACGTTTTTGCTTTCCACCAGTTGTCGAAGATCACCTGCAATTTGTCTTCGCCATAGTTCTCGGCAACAAAATGGCAAAATGACTCGCCGTACTTGTACATGAAGAAGGTTCCGGTCAGGTATTCCAATTCGTGTATCGGCTGCAGGCTGCCTTCGAGAGCCATATCGGACATCACCATGTCCGCCTCGGCATCCCACTCTCGCGACCAGAATTCGGCCAAACCCTCGGTGAACCAGAGCGGCGGTCCATAGAGTCCCAGCTTGCGATGCTGGGACATCACCGCAGGAATCTTGTCAAACGTAAACACGTGAACCAGCTCGTGCCGAATGACACGCTGAAAGTCAGCAACGGAGCCATTGAAGGGTACAACCATTCGGCCCTTGAAGAACTCCGTGAATCCGGCTACGCTCTCCGGGAGGAGTGTCGGCGTGACATTTGTTTGGGTGAAGAATGTCGGCGCGCTATAAATGATGAGCGGAATTTTGCGAAAGATGTGATGATCGAATTTCCCTGAGAGCAAGTCATACGACTCTTCTGCAGCCGCTGCCGCGATCTCGGCAAGGCCGCTCTCCTGATCATAGAAATAGATGTTAAAATGCTCGGTGGAAAGCACCTTCCAATTAAATGGCTGGTACTGGACCTTGTTCTTGCCGAAGTAGAATTGGGCGGACGCACAGCCGGGTAGGATCAGCAGCGCCGCAATCAGCAAGTATATTCGTAGCCTTATCATTCATTTGTCGAGACGGTTTTCAGGTACCGTTCAGCTGTCTTCACGGATTCGGACTTTCGGAACTGTCCGAAGAGTGAACGCGTAGAAATGCGCACATATTTGCGCAAAACGTCGTCGAAGATTACCGATCTCAGAAGTATAAACGTCTTAACGATCGTCTCGTTTAACTCTTCATCCGGTTTAGCGAACAGTTTATTATAATTTTGAGACTCGCCAAGTAGTACCTGGGCCAGGAAACTCAAACTGCGCTGTTTGTCAAGGCGAATCAGGACCGGCAGAATAGCCGCCCGGTCGGTCACGTTATGAAGAAAGTAGTCTTCTACGTACGGGTATTCTTCCGGTGTACCAATCTGCCCAAGGGAATGCAGGGCTTTGACATGGATTTCATGGGTCGGATATTGAAGCAGTTTGGCCACGGCCTTTGCGGATTCGGGCCCACCCAGCTTCTCAAGCGCCAACAGTGCTTCCATGATCACGCGCTCGTCCGGATCCAAGGCGAATTTCTTGACGATGTCCACGGAATCGGGGTGAAGGATATTGCCGAGGACGAAAATGATATTCCGCAACTTGAACCACGTTTCCGTGGGTAGTTCATTCTTGCCGGGGGGGCGTGCGGTCAAAGAGCGATCGGAGAGAACCAATTTGAACGCGTTGAGTGTACGCTCGCCAAAGCTCGACAGTATGCGAATGAGAGTTACGCGGACGCCACGATCGCGATGGTTCAAGTAGCTGGTGAAGACGAGGATTGGTTCAAGGTTACTGAACTTCTCCAACAGCGGGATCATCGGCTTACCTACGAGGTCAAGGCTCTTGCCCAGTTTCGCGACCAATTGTTCGGCCAATTGGGCGGAAGTCATCCGCTGGTGAACTTTCGCCGCGTACTCTTGTACTCCCTCGGCGTAGATGACCTCAGAGTCCTGCTTTTGTGCGACAACATCGAGCAAGACGCCGGCTTCATTGTAGAGGTCCAATTCGATGTACTTGAGATAATATTTTTCGAGCATTTCTGCCAAAAGCGTGAATTCTTTCAGATCGACTGAGGGATCCGAAAGCCGCTCTCGGATTTCGTAAATCTGCTGGCGCGATACCGGCGCCCCGGAATCTTCGGCGCACAGCGAGGCGAATCGCAGGAGGGCTTCATGCTGTGTCTCGGTGAGTTCGTAACCTTGCCTGGCCATGCCGTCGTAGAATTTCTTGATGAAATCCTCGGTGTATTGCTTGTCACTGATCGTTTCCAGCCAGCCGAGAACGTCATCGACGTTACTTGGATTTACTGCTCCCATGAAGAAGTCTGATTTGAAATTTTCGATCTCGATGTGGGCAATTTTCTTGGGGGTCGCATCAGCCGAGAGGATTTCGCGCAAGTACTCGTTGTCAAGCAGGTCGAGATTTTCGATTTCAGCTTTTAACTTGGGTAGTAGCTCCAGCGCCTCGCGTTCGGCCAGCAGCTCCTTGAATCCGACTAGTGTCTTGCCGACATCGGCACGGTTGACGTTCTTTGTGTCCCCCAAGGAGACTTTGAGAGCAGAAATCAACAGGCCAAGCAGTTCTTCATTGTCAATCTGTTTGAATGCGTCCTTGAGCTTCTTGTAGTCGTCCGGCGAGAATTTGACACCGGTTCCTGAACCAGCTCCCGTGCCAGTTCCACTGCCTGAGCCAGCTCCCCCGCTTGTTCCACTGCCTGAACCGCCACCGCTGCCGAGGCCCGACTGCGACACACCAAGAACTCGAAGTCCTTCTCTGACCGCAGCGCCAAAGTTGCCGCGCCACTCGACGTCTCCGTCCGGACCCTCAACCACACTGCCTATGCCCGTCCCTTTGCCGCCTGACGCGCCGCCACTTCCACCGTCAGTGCCGCTGCTGCCGCGACCGCTGCCGCTCGCGAATCCCCCGCTTCTGCCGTCGCCCCGCAAACTGTCTCCCGTACCGTGGCCGGACCCGATTCCGCCCCCGCTCCCACCTCCACTGCCGCTGACTCCCAATTTGCGCACGACTATTTGCAGCAGGAGCTCTGGGTACTTGCGGAGTACATCCGTCATTGTGCGCTCGACTTGCTGCGCGACTTCCGGCGAATCGAGCGTATAGCCACCCCCGCTGCCACTTCCGCTTCCGCCACCCATCCCGCCGCCGAAAATCATTTCGTCTTCAGAAATGACGCGCTCGCCGTCTTTGACGAGTTGATACTGAAATTTCCCGAACTTGATGCGACGGATTTTGCCCTCGTCTACGAACTTTAGCAAGTCGCGTTGGTCCTTTTTGAGATTCAACTGGTGGAGAAGTCGCTCGAATTCGTCACTGGTGAGGCCGGGTTCAAAGGTGATCGATGAGAGGCCCGATTCGGCGAGCACTTTTCCGAGCCCTTCGGTGAGCAATTTGCTGTCAAGCGGAGCACCGTCGCCCACCAGAATTCCTTCACTCAAAGCAAAGACAATTTCTCGACCGCATTCAAGAAGTTCACGCAACAACGCATACGGCCGCTCGGCAGCCTTAACGGTCGCCGGGTGTCCCGGTGGGTAGATGCCGATCTTCTTGGCTGCAGCCGTAACTTCACGCAGGAATGCCGACAGCGCTTCCGGCGACAACGTTGATTGGACGGTGCGCTCCATATCTAAGTTAATCGACAGCAAGTGCTTAATTATTTACCACTGCTCAAGCCAAAATCACTGGATCGTTCTGAATTGAAACAACTTGCGGGCCATGTTGTCCATGATCCTGCGACAAGCTCTTTGCGTTAGGTCACTTCAAAAGGATCATTTTCCGCACCCCCGGTACCCCTTCTTGTCGATAAAAATAAACTCCAGTGGGCATTACACGACCGAATTCGTTTTTCCCGGGCCAACGAAAGACATAGAGATCGACTGCATTGATCGATTCTGACTGCAATTGGGCTACCTTTCGCCCCAACACGTCGAAAATCAGGAGATCTGCTGAAGCTCGCGAATGAATCACGGTTTCTACGTTGAATGGGTTTGGGAAGTTCTGTTCCAGAGCAAATCTCTCTCTTGGCAGAATCGATTCTTCCACGTCAGTAGATACGTCGAGCCGGATGATCTTTGATTTGGCACCCATCACTCCATCCTCCCATGCTGCAACGGCAAGGTACTTGCCCTCCGCTGCTTCCCCGTCGATTGTAAGATGCAGAGAATCACTGATCGAAAGCACTGTCGGTGTTGCAGTGGCCTCGTCGCTGGGCGAATCGAAGATGAAGACACAAAATGAGTCAGGCATTCCATCCGTAATGCCGCGACTTGTCGTTACATCAGGTAAGCTGACAACAAGACGCATGAGAGCAGCTGAGTCATAGACCTTTTGCCAAACGACGAAGCCGTTCTCAAGGTGACCTTCATAGTTGTTGAGAAACGACCCTCGATAAACGATGGCTGGTAGCGGCGCAGTCGCGGAGCCGTTTAACCAGCGAAAGACCAGCACTGCACTGTCCGACTCTACGCTCTCCCCTACTGATACACTCAGCCAATCATCGAGATCGGCCGGCGTCTTGCTCGCGATCTGTTTCCAGATAATGGCAGCCGACGTGTCATTAGATAGAGTCGAATGCAGGGACACTTCACAGGGAGAATACCGGTCTCCGGGAAATTGAGGAAATGGATCGCTTGGCCAGAGACGAACTTCGACCGCTGCGATTGCGCACGGTCCAGGCGGCAAGTCGAAGGCTGCCGCTATCCGAGCCCCGACATCCTCAGTGGAATACAAGCAATATGCATTGGGATCGGCATCGACGAGGGCGATTATGGAATCGTTTACATGCGGATAGTACCAATAGACGAGAATCGAGTTTTCGAGATGCGTCTGCGCCACGCCATAGGGTTGAGACGGTTGTGAAATCAACTGCGCTGACGTTGTCAAGACTAACGCAACAACGATTGGTGCGAGGCGATTCATGCCTTGTTCCTTGGAGCAGAGTTCCTTTGGCGATACGATAGCACACCGAATGCGGACAAACAAGTCCAATCTGTGATTTGCGCTTAAATTGATCCAGTATTCAAGATGGGTAGCAAAACGGGCAGGTTTATTTAGACGGCTTGACGCGCCGGCAGCTTGCTTCTACGCAGTTGCAGGGCCCTTTTTGAACGAAGCTAACACATCATCCCCTGACTGAGTGTAGACTTCACTCACCGACGCGAACGAGAACTCCGAGAGCAGTCGGCGCAACTTCGGTTCGACAGTATGGAGATTTGTGTAGTGGCGAAGTCTGCTTTTCAGTCCGGCGTTCTTTTCGCGCGGTTGGGTCGGGTCGATCTCCCAAGGATGCAAGTACACCATCGCCGGATAACCGCTGGTGTTATATGCTTTAGTAGCGCGTCTCGTGTACCAATACGGGAAGAGCCTGAAACTACCCCCACCGCATGCCGGCAATCTTCGTCCCATGAAGGTATAGGTCGTCGGCGGAATTTCGAGAAGCCTGCCGGCGGTCGTATTAATGAAATACGGAAAGCGAGGCGCCGAGGGATCACCGTAGAGGTCGTGATAGATAGGAAAGATACTTGAGTCGTATTGTATGCCGCACTCGACCAGAGTTTCCCAGATCCACTCTTTGCTGCGATCAACCGAAAACGTCGGCGCTCGATAGCCGCGAACTCGTACTCCGGAGGCCTGTTCAATTGCGGTTATCGACCGCATCAGGTCGTCACGAAATTGCTTCGCATCGAGCCGTTTGAGCGAGTCATGACCATAGCCATGCGAAGCCAACTCGTGACCTCGCGCTTTGATCATCGCGACCAAATGCGGATATCTCTCAGCCACCCAGCCAAGCAGGAAGAATGTGCCGGTTGCCTTGTGCTCGTCGAGAATGTCCAGGATACGAAGCATATTCATGGTGATGCGGCTCTGTCGTGAATCCCAGTCTGTGCGTGGAATCACGCCAAAGAAAGCTTCTACCTGGAAGTACTCTTCCACGTCGAATGTCAGTATGTTCTTCATGTACTCGCTACTGCTCTTTGGTCGCGTAGTGATAACCGTAGTACTGATAATTGTAATGGTACGGCAAAACACCGGCCATATTGTTCAGGACTACGCCGACGATGTTGGCGTCGGTCTTACCTATTATATCGACAGCGCGCCGAATAACTTCTTTCTGAGTTGCGCCTGCCTTGACGACCAGAAGTATACCGTCCATGTCGGGAGCAAGCACGACCGGGTCTGAGACCGGGATGATTGGCGCGCAGTCGACAAAGACGAGGTCGAAGTAGAATTTGACTTTTTCAATTGCCGTTTTGACGGCATCACTTTCGAACAACTCCGTGGGATTGTGTTTCAATGTTCCTGCGGTCAGGACCGATAAATCCGGAATTGGCGTGAGCTTAAATGCCTCTTCTGCCGAGATCTTGTTATCGATCAGGTCGGTAATTCCACGCTCGAGCGGCAAATCGAAAATCTTATGGATCGATGGTCGCCGCAAGTCGGCGTCGATTAGGATGGTTTTGCGCTTCTTGTAAGAAGCGGCGGTAATTGAGAGATACGACGAGATGGTCGATTTCCCCTCCGAGAGCATGGCCGAAGTAATCAAGAATGAACGTTTGGACACGCCTTTTTCGGGTCTTGTGATGTTATGCAACAGGCGTCGAAACTCTGTGCCGACGACCGACTCGGGGTGGTAGTTTTCGAAAATGGTGCGCCGACGCTCGTTTCTCACGCATCAGCCTTTCAGAATCGCCTTGACCAGAACATCAAAGCCGCGGAATTCATTCTCAGCCAGGCGAAGGCTCTTCTTGGCGCGATCAAAATCGGGATTAATCTTGAGCGCCTCTTGATATTCCTTAATTGCCTTCGAGTGAACGAATCTACCCATCAGAGTGTAAGCGACCGCCAAATCATAGTGCAAGTCAGGATAGTGCGGGTTCTTGGCGATGGCGTCTTTAAGACTCTCGATCCGGCGACGCAGCATTTTCTCATCAACCTTATCTGCCGCCAGCATGAATTTAAGGTAGACATTGGAGAATTCTTTGAAGCGGCGCTCTTTTTTATGATCCCGGGCGGTAACGAATTTGGCATACGCTCCATCAAGATCACCGTCGGTGAGCAAGCGCTTGCCCTCCTCGAAGTTCTTGTCCTGATACTCCGGGCATACCACGATAGCGCGTTCGATCATCTCGAGAGTTTTGTCGGTGGCTTCCGAAAAGAGCTTGAAGTCTTCGCGACGGATTGAGTTGAGAATATAGGCCAGTGCCTTGTTGAAGTAAGCGTCACCATAGTAAATGTTGATGTTGATCGCCTCGTCAAACTCGATCATCGCTCGCTTGCAGGAACCAATGGCGAGATATGCTTCGCCGAGGTTGTTGTGATAGTCGGCGAATTTCGACTGGGCCTGAACGCATTGGCCGAAAATCTCGACGGCTTCCGGATACTTGTGCAAGGTCATGAGAACCATGCCCAGGTGGTTTGTCGGTTCGTGCAAATCCGGGCGCAGCGAGACGGCACGTCGGAAAAGAGACTCTGCCTCGTTGTACATCCGCTTGTACATGAGTGCCATGCCGAGATAGTCGATATGCTCAATGTCATTGGACTGGAGTGCTTCCTTGTAACGATCGAAGAGGTTTTCAACTTCTTCTTTGCGCTCTTTGTGTGCGGTTTTGACGAGCTCCAGTAATTCCTGCTCAGGCATATGCGGGTAGACATTTTCTTCGATCGTCTCCAACAACTGGCCTTCAGAAAATATCGAGGATCTGATCTGATGGTTGTTGGTGTCGTTGACGGTCTGAATCAAGTATTCGCGATCGTTTGAGGCGACCCGCGAATTGAGACGGTAGGTTTCCATGTGCACTTCCTTATGCCACCTTGGAGCCTCGGACCTGCGCGGCCTGCTCGATATTCGGTATCGTGCCGACTACTTCAAGTCCCAACAGCTCCTCAACATCTTCGATACGTTTGATGGAATGATCCACCACTTCTGCAATCACCACGGCACAGCCGCCCAGCACAATGCCGAGCGCCAGGCCCATCAAGGTTATTTTCACACGATCGGGAGATGCCGGTTCCAGTGGAATAGATGCCGGCTCCAATATCGTGTACTTGGTTTCGGCTTCAGCTTCGTTGGTGGCACGGCGAATCTTCAGTTTGTCGGCTTCATCCTGCCAGGTCTGGTATGTCTTGCGTTTTTCCGCCAGTTTGTCTTCGAGCCGCTTGACCCTCTGATCGTAGTAAGGTTGGCCGGCGATCAGGCCCTTAATCTCAGTGATGGCGCCGCCAAGGATGCGTTCCTTCCCCGAGAGGTAATCCAATTGATTCGTGCGGTATACTAACTCGCTAAGGTCGACCTGTTGGCCTTCCGAGAGAGTCGGATACTGCGATTTCACGATGGCAGAGCTGGTTGAGCGCAACGAATCAAGTGCGTCGCTTGTCTTCAGCAACATGCTCTGAATCTTGCCGTCTTTCCAAAGGTAGCGTGGAATCAAGTCTGCGATCTGCTCAGTCGCCGAAAGCGCTTTTTTCTTGTGGCGGACTAATTCGCGCGAACCAGCAAGTGCCGCCTTGGTGTCGATTCCCGCCTCTTGCACGCGAGAAGTCAAGAATTTCACTCGGTCGGCGGCCTCACGAGTTTCCAGGCGCGTGGCATCAACCTCTGACTCGACTTGGTTGAGATTGGCATCCGAGCTGATCCCGGTCTGTAGCTGCTTGTTGAGATAGGTCGTCTTGAAATCGGCAAGCTGCTTTTCGACATCTTCGAATTCCTTCTTGGCTATCGCAAGCTGCTCATCGGTTAGCGTCTGCCCTTCGTCTCCGGCGAGAACTTGTCCTGCGAGTTTGCGCTTGCGATAGATCTCAGCCAGCGAGGTCGCCATCAAGGAGGAGGTGCGCGGACTCTCCGACCGGCAGGTTATCACCACCTGGTTTTCACCAATCAGGTCTACGCTGATGGAGTTTTTCATGTCTTCGATTTGAAGACTGCGCGTCATTGTTGCGACGTCATTTTCCGGAAACTTTTCGCGCATATTCTGGGCGGATTGGATTACGGCCGCCGTTGGCTGCAGCTTGAGGTCCTCGATCATATCGTTGATGTAGCCGGAGGACATAATCTCAGAGCGGGTCGCGGCCAGCCAGTATTGGCGTGCGCGCGGCTCCGGCAAGACGCCGGCCTCGTCGGGCAGCATTCGCTCGAGGGCCGGCGAGATGAATTTTTGATTTGAGATGACGACCTTTGTGGCGGATTCGTAAATTGTCGGCAACAGGTAGCTTCCGCCAAATGCGACCAGCGAGACTGTCACGATCGGAAGGATCAGCCAGAACTTGCGTTTCCAAACAATCTGCCAGATATCACGGAGTGTAAGCTGTCTTTGGCTCAAACCACACCACGCTTAGTTGTTGTTGTTATTGTCACTCCCTAACTGATTGATCAGGAAGATCGTCGAGGTGAGTGCTCCACCCATCGTAATAACATCGCGAATGACCGTCCAAGTCGAACTACCAGTCCCGCGAGAAGGCACGAAGATTGCGTTCTCCTCCTGGACCATGTAACGCTGGGGGCTGCCGCTTCTCAGTTGCTTATCGAGATTGATCTTATAGACGTTGGAATAGGCTCCGTTCTTACCTGAAACCTTGATATTTTTGAGGTCGGCGTCGGGCTGTGTCCCCCCAGCAAGAGCAAGAGCCTCGACCAAGTCGAGTCGGGATTCGAGCTTGTATACGCCGGGACGCATCACTGCCCCCAGGATGTAGTAGACATCACGGGCATCTTCCGATTCCGTGGTGCTCATATCAGAGGGGACACCACCAATGCCCTGGGGCACACGAATGATGTCGCGTGGATGGACTTGCGGGAGTCTAGTGAAGTCTCGGTCACGCACAGCGGCGAGGACATCGACAGTCAGTACGGTGCCAGGATCCACTGCGCCACCACGCACCAATTTCACCTGGGTCAGATCTCCTGTGGCAGTGACGCCGCCCATTTCCTTAATGATCGTCCAGATATCGGGAATTACTTCGCGTGCGTAGCGACCGGGGGAAACTACTGCCCCTTCAACAAAAACCGTCTGAGAGTTGAAGGCGGTAACGACAACCGTTGCTTGGCTGATGTCGCGGTTGAAACGCGAAACCTGTTCGACAATCTTGCGCGAGAGCTGGGCTGATGTCAATCCGGCAGCGGTGATTTCACCGATGACGGTGAGAGTGATTTTCCCGTCGGCATTCACTGCTACGGACTGGTTGAGCGTCGGCGCCTGCCAGAAGCTGACCTGCAGAACATCATCAACACCAATGACATATTCCGCTTGAACCGGCCTAAATAAGGCAACGGTTAGAAATACCAGAAGCACGAATTTGTGGGCGAACATCCTTGTCATAACACCTACTTTTTCACGGTGATGAGGTTCTCGTCGAACATGAACGACTTGTTTTTCCCCGTGCTTTTGGCCTGGAGCAGCGCCATATCAGCACAGTATATTAATCGGTCAATCCGTTGTGCATCATTAGGATAAATTGCTCCGCCTAATGATACGGTTGTACGGTGACTTTCAGACGAAAATTTGTCCTTGAATTCCTCGTTGAGAATAATCACTCGCAAGCGCTCCATGAAATTAAGGCAATCCGACGCGTCCGATTCGGGCATGATGATACAGAACTCCTCACCGCCATATCGCGACACTATATCGATGGAACGCACGGACTTAGTCAGAAGCTTGCCAAGCTGCTCCAACAGATAGTCTCCTGACTGGTGCCCGTAAGTATCGTTAAAAACCTTGAACCCGTCAACATCAAATATGGCCAGCGCCAGGTTGCGATCAAACCGTTGTGCGCGCAGCATTTCCTCTTGTAAACGCTTGTAGAAGTAACGGTAATTGTGAAGTCCGGTCATCTCGTCCGTATATGACAAACGCTCGATCTTTTCAAAATTGGAGAGGTTCTCGAGCACGAGACCAAACGACTTACAGTAAGACTGAAATCCCTCGATCTCCTCTTTGGAGAATTTGCTCGGTTTGCAGCTCAGGCCGACATAGCCATCGAGATTACTGACTCCATTCATGAATGCCAGGCATTTGATTCCACTCGCCAGCAAGACTGCGATGCTCTCTTCGCTCTGCAATTCAGAAGGAACGCCTTCGAGTGACAACGGTACCTCCGACATGGCCACCTCCGTCAGCACCGGGTGGCTGAGGCTGATGGTGTATTGGTCGGCGAGCGTGCCCAAGCGGCCATGTGAATAGCGGCGGACAAAGCCTTTGCGATCTTCAGTCGGCAACAACAACACAAGAGCTTCGATCTTGAATTGGTCAGTCATCAATTGGATGAAAGTTTGATACAGCTTCTCACGGTCCTGAATCCGCGAAAGGCGATCCTGGGCGTTGATCAGAAATCGTGCATCGTGTACCGGTTTGGATGCGAGCAGATCGCGATCTCGTTTCAATGTCTCGATCTGCTGCTTGAGTTTCTGAACAGTCAGGTTGTGTTTGTAATTGGCGTCGTCAAGGTGCTTGTAATTGCCCACTTGATCGGCTAAGGCCAAGAGAAACGGACGAAGCAACTTGAAGGGCCGTCGCTCCGGAGGCGAAAACGCGATAAAGAAATTACATCGTCCCGACGTAAGAATCGGCAGCGCATACTCAAATGGATGCTCTTCGTCGCCCTGAACGCCACTGCCCGGATAAATCTTGCGGAACGAGACGACGGCAGGCTTTTTCTCCAATGCGTCTTCCAGCTCTTGCTTGTAGAGAACGCGGTGAGCCTTCAGCGCGTCCTTTTTGATCCCAAAGCACTCGGTGAGCATGAAGCCGCGCTTCCTCCGTGCATAAACCGCGGTAACCGCTGTATCGATTTCTTCTTCGAGATATTCTGCGAGATTGGCGACCTGCCGCTCCAAGGATGTCCTCGCTCCAAAATCAGCATAGATTCGCTCGGCATAACGCATGTAGAGACGAACTACTTCCTGAAGACGAGACGCGCCTTTAGCGACGGAAAGGTAGATTAATGCTATCCCGCCAAGCACGACGAATATCAGACTGCCAAGAAGAAGTGTCGAAGTCAGCGGCGGCAGCAGCAGTGCTGCCCCTACAGTCGCACCGACCACGATTACGTAGATTAACAGTGGTATGAACATAGACTTTGCTGTTATATAATTGTAATTCGTGGCGGAATCAAGGAGAAAGAGCGTTGACTTTGGAACTGGGCAGCGCAGTCTTTGCCCGGAACTACATCTTTGGCCTCGTGCCGATGACGAACATCATTCTCTTGTCGCGAGAGATCGGTTCGTCTTCAACCGAGCCGAAACCCCGAATATCGGAAAACCCGGCTTTTGCAAACATTTCCCGAAGCTCGCGATAAGTGTAGATGCGAAGAGGAAAACTGTGCGCGGTTATCTTGCCGTTCTTCACGAAACTCCAGGTAGCATTCATTGTTGACGTCGCATAGTCGAATTTGTTTTCGACCATGACGAAAACATCCTTCGCGGGAAACCAGTTGTGCGATGCAAAGTCGGCCATGATCCAGTCGCGATTGATCAGATGGACCATAAACTTGCCTCCCGGTTTGAGCGCCTGCCATGCTTTCCTCAGCACCAACTGATTGTCGGACTCCCTTTCGAAGTAGCCGAATGATGTCCAGACATTGGCGGCTGCATCGAATTCGTTGCTGAAGTTTATTTTTCGCATGTCGCAACAACAGGTTGTCACTTTGAGTTTTCGTTGTAACGCCTTCTGCTGCAGCTCATCGAGATAGGATTGGATCAGATCGACTCCGGTAACACGAATTCCCATCATTGCCAACGGAATGGACAGCCGGCCTGGTCCACTTGGGCAATCGAGAAATCTCTTACCCGGCCTAAGGTCCAGTTTCTTGATCAGGTATCGTGCCATAGCATTGTTTTGCTTGGCCGGTATGATGTCAAAGACGGGGCGCAACGAAACGTCAAAGCCGTTCCACCAATCTGGTTTTCTCTTTGGCATGAGAGATTCCTTCCGTTAGATAGTGGCGAGCTATCGCCGGGTTAAGTTCGACGCTGGTCCGTACGGACCTCCTAGAAGTTGCCCTCTAGATTGACGAGCCGCGACTTGGCGTCGCTAATCTCATCGAATCCAGCGTCTGCGTCCTTCCATATGTCCAGAAACATGCGATATTGATCTATTGCTTTCGTTTTCCATCCAGATCGCTCAAAAGCCATACCGAGGAAGTAGTGATGCTTAACGTCAGATAAGATCTGCCATTTTCGAGCTCCGGCAAACACATGCAGGGCTGCTTCAAGAAGTTCCACTGCGCGATCCAATCGTCCTTGGAGCAGACACACTCTGGCCAACGTGCCCTGCAACAGGAAATGTTCTGGAGAGAGCCAACGCGGTCGGACGGCCTCGGCCCCCTCTAACAGCGCGATTGCCTCTTTCATGTCCCCCGCCTCAAGAGCGATTAGCCCGAGGGCTAACAAGTGCCGCATTCGCTTGACAACTTCACGATTGCCGCCGGGACCAACTTGTGATTCTACCACCTCCCTTGCCCGGTTCAGGTGGCCATTCCGCGCCAGAATCCAGCTGTAAAGCAAGTAGATATGCATGCCTTGCGAAAACCAGACATCACCCTGGAAAGTCGGGAGCGCGGCTTCAATTTCGACAAGTGATTCCGCATTCATCTTCATTTCGAGGAAGATGATGGACTTGACCTCTCGCTTGTAGGCTGAGTGCAGAGCTTTGCGTTCGTCAAGGGAATCTTCGGCGATCGCATGATCCAAATATTCCAACGCCTGCCGCCACTTGCCTTGGCGAAGTAGAATGTCTACAAAGCAGACGTGTGGATCGACCCAGGGATTGTCCGGAACATATTCCCATAAGCGATCAAATAGTTCTCTGGCATGATCATAATCCTGCTTCAACAGATAGAGAATGCCGGCGTTCTGAAGGCTGGGGGCGAGCACAGGTTGGCGCGCAAGTGCTTCGCGATAAGACATAAGAGCGGCCTCTAATCGCCCGTTGAAACCAAGGACTTCGGCCCGGGTATCGTACGGATTACTATCAGTTGGTGCTAGTTGAATCAACTGACTTGCTAAAACCATTGACTCCTCAAAATTTCCGGCCCGATTATGTGTATAGACCAATTGATTGTATGCGGGCGTAAATAGCGGATCAAGTTCTATCGCCTTGTTCAGGTAATTGATTGCCTCTTCGAATTCGTTAAGATAATGAAGATTGACGCCAATCCAGAAGTATGCCAATTTCTCATCATCGTGACGCTCCAGAAGTTCACGCAGCACTGCCATCGAACCCAGCCTGTCTCCTTTGAGCCTAAGATGCAGCGCCCTAATGTAACAACGCTCGCGGAAGGTTGCGCGCTCGGCGAGATTTTCTGCCTTTTCAATAAGAGCCATCCGATTTGGGACTGGAATACTCGCCAGTCCATAGTAAGCCATCGCAAACATGGGATCGCATGCAATTGCTTGCTCATATTCCTCCTTGGCCTTTTCCTCATTCCAACGGGCCTGCATCTGAAATCCAGACAGGTAGTGATGCAAAGCTTCAAGCGAACTCGTGGTGAGCCCTTTCACCGGCACGAGTTCGGCGATATTCGTGGCATTGCACGAGGCCAGGTCTTCCCTGAGTGTCTCCAAGATTTGATCGGCAGCATCAAACGCTGAGTCATCGATGTTGAGAGCGAAGCGATGGCCTTTTACTAAGAGACCCGTGTCAACATCGACCAATTGCGTTGTCAATACGAGTGGTGCCTGACTCATGACAGCTCCCTGGAGCATCCAGCGCGCCTCTGCCCGGCGCGCTAGTCGAGTCGCTACTGAGCGGTCGATTGCGTCTACTTCCCGGCGACCCTCGAGCGTTAGCAGGTCGAACAGCCGCTGGCCTGATACGATGCTTAGCTCAGTGATATCTGACAAGCCTGTGATCAACAAATGGGCCATCATCTCGCCCAGGCGATTATCGGATTCACCACTGACAAACAGATCGAACGGCAAGATGGCCAGTCTGTTTTGTGGAGCGCAAAGTCCTATCTGCAAGGGTGCCAAGACAACTTCAGATACGTTACAGCCTAAAAGATCGTCATGCAAGTGACTGGCGCACTGATAACGAAGGCTTGGGTCCTTTTGCAGTAGAGCCAAGACAATGTCTTCGAGGCGCGGCGGCACACCGACGCGATGGTGCCGCAGAGGTTCTGGCTCATCATTAAGAAGTGCGTTTAGACTGGATACTTCGGTCTCCTTGAGGAATGGATTTACACCGGTGATCATCTCGTACATGACCACGCCAAGTGAGAACAGGTCGCTTCGCTCATCGACCTCCGCTCCGCGTACCTGCTCAGGCGACATATAACCGATTGTTCCCGCAATTCCCGCGGTACGAGTTTCGGCTTTAGCATCGGCGAGAACTGCCAGGCCAAAATCGACGAGTTTCGGGTTGCCATGGGTATCGAGGAGAATGTTGGACGGTTTGATATCTCGATGAATCACTCCCTGGGAATGCGCCGCCGCGATTGCCTCCGCCAAGCCTATCGATATCTTCTGGATTTCGTCCAGCGTCAGCGCGCCTAAGGTCATTCGATCGCGGAGCGTGTGCGGATCGACGTATTCGAAGATGATGTATGGAATTCCATCATGTTCACCCAAGTCCAGAGTCAGGACTATGTTCGGGTGGCGGAGTCTTGCGGCTGCCTTTGCGCCACGCAAAAAACGTCGGCGGTGTTGCTCGCTTGCGCATTGTTGAACTGACAAGAACTTGATCGCCACCGGGCGTTCCAGGAGATCGTCGTTAGCAAAATAGACCTCCCCCATCCCGCCTGCTCCGATCTTCTTGACAATTCTGTAATGAGAGACAATCGTGCCCGGCGCCAGACTCGCCACATGGCGATCCTTTTCCCCAGCGTCTTGGTACCCTGCCATAACCAATACCTATCATGCCCGGTAGCCATCGGAGTGTTTTGCGAGATTACTTCTAAAAGCTACTTTTCTCTCTATGATTTCGCAACAGGAAAGTTATCGTCGACCGGCTTCCCGCTAACACGAGAAGGTGCTTGGCTCTGAGGTTCAGAGGGTGAATACAGCGCGATCAAAGATTAGTGACGACACCATCGAATCGAAGACGGCGTGCCCGACCTGCTCTTATGGTCGGCGACTGTAGCGGAAGCGTTTCTTGCGGGTGAGCAATGAGTTGCGGCGCAGAATACCCCAAACCGACCACCAGCCTACCCTCTCGCCTGATCCGTTGGACTCGCTATTGACCATCTGGGTGATTTCGCTAATCGTGTAGAACGGATCTGCCTTTATAAGGCTTAACACAATCTTTTCTACGTTACGGTTGTTGTCCTGCAGCTTCGGCGCCGGAGTCTCTGCCATGGGGCGAGGCGACGGCTGAAGTTTTGGAGGATCCAGCTCTGCGGTCGCAACTTCGACCTGCCGCGCAACAGAGGCACTGGCAGCTTCCTTCTGATTGTGGACCCGGGCATCGACAACGGGATCGGAAGCATCACCGCCGCCACGGAATTCGATTTTGGCTTTTTCGATATTGTCGTAGGCTTTCAGAATGGAATCGAACTCAAGCAATTCAAAGATCTCATAGACACTTGGAATCATGCGCGCCAATTTGATATCGCCGGCATTTCCCTTGATCTCGCGAATATTGCTGATGAAGATACCCCAGCCGGCAGAAGAGATGTAATCGACGCCCGCAAGGTCGATGATGATGCGATAGCGTTTCTGCTCGATCAGAGTGTTCATAACTCGCTCCAACTCGGAAGCCGTCATTGTATCAATGACGCCGTCAACGCGAACAATAGAAATGTCGTTCGCCGAGCCGGTCGTGTCTAATGATATTCTTATGTCGTCCATGCTTGTTTCTCATCCTGTTTTGCGTCGACCGGATCACTGTCCTGACGGTAATTGGCGATTTCCTTGGTGAACAGGAAATAATCCAGTGCGCCGTTGGAATAAGGAGCATGCTCAAAGATCGTCTTGAACAGCATCTGTGATTCCTTCAACTGCGTGTTGATACGGATTTTGGTCGAGAAGAGCTTATCCCCGTACTCTGTGAGCAACTGGTTATAAACCGACTTGGAAATCTTGGTCCGCGTGTCAAAGAAAGTAGCCAGTATGCCCAACAACTCAACCCGATGACCAATCTTTTGAAAGAGGTCATCAAGCAATTTTAACGTTTTCTTGGCTCCCTCACAAGCGAAAAAATCCATCGAGACCGGGATCACCACGCCATCGACGTAGTTAAGCACGTTCATATTGATCAGGTTAATCGCCGGAGGGCAGTCGCAAATCACGTAGTCGGTACCTCGCAAGTTTGCCAAGACACGTTTCAGCCGCTGTTCACGGTCGGTCTGGCGGGCCAGATACAACTCGGTTTCTACAATCCGAGTTCCGCCCGAATCGATGAAGTAGAGGTTGGGGCGAAGAGTAGTTATTTCGACTTCACCGGTCGTCAACAGCTCTGCCAGCCCCTTTTGTGGCTGGACGTTGAATGCCATCCCGACGTTAGCCTGCCCGTCGCAGTCGAGGATCAAGGTGCGTTTGCCGGACATCGCCAGGCAGTGTGCAAGATTGATAACGGTCGTAGTCTTCCCCGTTCCGCCCTTGCACGTTATGACCGCGATCTTTTTCAATTCTCCGGTTCCTTTCCCTTGCCTCGGGTCAGCTTCTTTTCATAATCGTCGAAGTTCAAGGCTTCTGGTTCATCGGGCAAGCTGATCACTTCCAAGTTGATACCCTCTTCGGCGCGCTTCTCCCATTGTTTCTCATCGAGAGTTTCCAATCGCGCGACCGATAGAACATTCTTCGTTTCAGCCTCGTGGTCCAGCGCCTTTACCCGACCAGCGACTCTATCAAAAAGCAGCCGTAACTGATCCGGCGATACCTGGCCCTCCATTTCCTCGAACATCGCCGAGAGAACATCGGTGCGATCATCGTCAACACCCAGTTCACGGAGGCGGTCTTTGAATTCTGCTAACTTTGTCTCTTCTTGGCGCTGAATGGACTCTTTAATCTGTTCAACGTATGCAGACCTGTCAACTGTTTGACTCGGAAGTTCCACTCTCTGGGAAAGTTTGAGGTACTCCTCTTCCTGTTGGGGCGTTAAGGTGCCTCCCCAACGCTTGGAGAATTCGTACCGCTGACGTTTGGTATTCAGTCGCAAACGCACCAATTCGGAGTATATCGTGCGCTCTTCAATATCGCTCATACCATCGCCGGCGGTCTCTAATTCGCGCTTAATGCGAACTGGGCCATAGTCAGGATTCTTGCGAATTATTTCCAGCACCAAGTTGCGTTGATTGTAGGTGAGTTGGGCCGGTGAGTCATCGACACGCAACGTTTTGTTGAGCAGACCTTCATCACCATACAGCTCAAAGCGTTTCTTGTAGCGGTAGTAAGTCGAGGCAGAAAAACCGAGTTGCCGGCAAGCCTCGCTAATTGGGATCTTCTGCACATCGACCATTTCCAGGAGTTTCTTGCGACGAGCATAAAGGTACTCGTCGACTTCCATCTTCTCTTTGATGACGACCATCGTAATGTCGTCATTCTGCTCGGCGCCCTGGGTGAAGCCGTTGAGATCATCCTGGAATTTCTCTGCGAATTCGTCCGGGGACAGATCGGAATTGTCGCGGATGAATTCCAGAAATCGGGGCATTCCATACTGCAACTTCTTCGGATTCATCGCTTCCGTGATGCCGTCCGTGTACATCACCAGCATGTCGCCTCGTTTCAGCTTGACGTTTTCACTGGCCAGATTTTCCTCGAAGCTGACGCCCTCCGGCAGCGTAATGCCAAGTGGGATGCCCTTGGGATTGAGGAAGAAGGTCTTGTCCTCATCTTTGCGGTACAGGATCATCGGATTGTGACCAGCGGAGGCAAAGGAAATCTTGCGTTGTTGCGTGTCGATCACGACGAGATAGATCGTAATGAACATCCCCTTGCGGACGTCCTCGGTGACGAACTCATTGACGTTGCAAAGGATTTCGACAGGCGAGCGTGTTCCGCGTGACTCCAATCGGATCGCCGTGCGAATCATCGTCATAACCAGCGAGCCGGGTACACCCTTGCCGGACACGTCTGCGACCACAATGCCGAGTGTCTTTTCATCGATCCAGACAAAATCGTAGTAATCGCCGCCGACATCTTTTGCAGCTCGATAGATCGTGGCAATGTCAAATCCTTCGATGTCCGGGAAGTTCTTCGGAAGCAAGGTGTGCTGGATGTCCTGAGCAACCTGCATTTCCTTGCGCATCCGCTCTTGCTCGACCATGTTGGCCTGAGCTTCCTTGAACTTCAACCGCATTTCATTGAAAGCTTCGGCGATGGCACTAAATTCACCGGCACCTTCGACGGATATCTTGCTCTCCAGGTCACCCTTGCCGATGCGGCGAACGCCGTCGATGAGTTTTTGAATAGGCTGGACAAAGTAATTTGACAGCCAATAGACCGCCAGGATGACAGCAAGCAGTGCGATCGCGGCGATCACCAAGATTGTCTTGCGAGCCTGCGCGATTCCCTGAAGGAGCCGATCCTCACCAAAGCCGATGTGGAGCCTGCCAAATGGGTGGTTCTGATAATCGATTTCCTCGATGACGTAGTAGGTGTTGCCAATGTTCTTCGATGAAGACACCTGTGCCTTGCCGGTAAGTGCGGTGTCGATTCCCTCAGGAATCTGATAGGCAGTTCTCAACTTGTCCGGCAGATCGGTTGACGCGACGATCTTGTTGGCATTGTCGACAATATAGATAAAGCGCACGTCAGCGTTTTGGCGTGCAAAATCGCGGACGAATTCGTCGAATTCAACATCCGAACTTTGGTTGATGAAGTGAGTCGCGGCCTGCGAGGCGATAGCGTTGCCGTATTCATCGATGGTGCGGACAAACTGCTGATTACGCCAGTCGACGACGCGGCCTTCCCACGCCCAATAAACTGTAACGATGACCGCCGCCATTAACAAGGATGTCCAGAGCGAGAACTTGAGGCGTATCGATATACCCTCACCCTTGGCGACCGGCTCAGGCTTGACGTAGGGATACTTCTTGACCAACCGTAGTTCATTCACCCCGGC
This sequence comes from uncultured Ignavibacteria bacterium, assembly GCA_964552775.1. Taxonomy (GTDB): domain Bacteria; phylum Zixibacteria; class MSB-5A5; order CAIYYT01; family CAIYYT01; genus JADJGC01. The sequence continues at coordinate 61,543 of CAZKIH010000012.1, forward strand.
GGCAGTATGGTAGCTGACATCATCCGTGACTTTGCGAATCAGATAAATTCCGAGACCACCCTTGCGCCCGGTCTTGATGTAGTGATCGAGGTCAGGATCGGATAGTTTTTCAAAATCGAAACTGCGTCCCCGATCATAGATGGAAATGCCGAGTCGATCCCTGTAAATGGAGATTTTTAGTTTGAGAGTGCCTTCCGCGTAGAGATAGGCGTGGCGAATTACGTTAGTGCAAGCTTCCTCAATCGCGAGCAGAATCGCCGTGATGTCTTTTCGCCGGAAGGGTGTGTCCGACAGAACGGTTTCGATGAAGCCACGGATGTCCGCCAGCTTGCTCTCCGTTGCCGGAAACTCCGCAAAGATCTCTTTGGTGGGACGGTTAAATAGTCTCATCGCGAGCAATAGTATGAACTAAGTCGGACGGTGTCAACAAGCGACGCGCCATCGCCGCCCACGTCTGACATAATCCACTATAAGTCAATTGGTTTTGCCGTTTGTTTGAAGTCTTAATTTAGATTGCTGGATGTTCTTCTCAACATCTGTGTTGCCGGGATATTTCTGAAGAACCTGCTCCCAAAGTCGGATTGCTTCCTGGTACTCACCGCTTCTAAATCTCTCGATGCCGTCCAGGTACAACTTCCAGGCCGCGGGATCTTTCTGGATATCTGAGAGTGGGACACCAAGAGCCTTGCTCCCGCTCTGGAAGCGGTCAAGCATGGTCTGAGCAACGGAGTCACCCGGATTTACGGCGACTGCCCGCTCGAACAGCTCGCGAGCCTGCGTAGTGTCGCCGGAATTGTAGGCTGCGACTCCCGAATGCAACATCTCGAGAGCACTGATACGATTACTGATTTGGGTCAAACTGCGACGCGCTGCAACGTCCGCCGGGCTAAGCCGCAGGATGTCACCGTAGCGCTGGGCGGCTTCACTCAATTTGCCATCATTCGTGAGGCGGTTGGCTTCGCCGCGAAGCTGGTTGATCCGGTTCGATGAGAGTTGTGAGTATTGGCGTTCACTTGCTGTAAAGCGGCTGTCGGCGCCAAAGTTGGGACGTAGTCGGGACAGCATCAAATTCGCGGCGTCCAGATCTTTTACTTCGAGCGCATCTGAGAGGTCACTGAATAAGTCGGCAGCTTTCATGGAATCGCTTTCGGCGAGCACGCCGGCACGCACAGTTTCAGTGAGTTCCTGCGTACGCTGCTTCTCAATTTCGGCCAGGCGCTCGGCTGCTTCGCTGTCGGCATTATCGGTGAGCACGCTGATGCGCTGATAATAGACCGCGGCTGAGTCGTACATTCCGCTTTGGTAATAATATCGCGCTTGCGCCGTTGCCAGGCTCAAATTTCTCTCGCGTTCCTCGGCTGCCAGTTGCTCAGCGGCTTCCCTCTTGTCTCTTTCGCGTTGGGCAAGAATCGATTCAATTGAACCGCCGAAGGTGATATCAAGGGAGAGACGATGTTGAGCATCAAAATAGTCCTGAGTCCGGAAAGTGTAACCGATCTCAACGAATTTGAAGCGCAGCCCTGCGCCGAGGTTGACCTGGTCCACATCATATCCGGCTCGCAGGAAGTACTGATTGAGAAATGCAAATTCACCGCCGATGTGGAACACCGGATCAATGTTCTCGCTCTTGTCGATATCAGCCTCCAATGACAGCAGATGCCGTCCTTCGGAGATTGGAAGCATGAGCCCAGCCCCGGCCTTAAACGTGATCGGCAAGGTCTCGGCGTCGCGATCGATTCTGATCTCGGGCGCCAGAATGTTCTGTGCGTTGAGGCCAAGGACGACATTATCGGTCAGGTCGAGCTTTAATCCGACGTCCCCGCCGGCTCCGAACGCAGATGAGTTGTCAAAACTCTGTCCATACAGCTTGATCGTGGCGCCGAATGACAAGAAGCGATTTATTTGCTTGCCGTAGCCAACGAGGAAAAGTTGCTGGTTTGCGCTGAAAGTGCCGAGCAGACGACCCGATTCATCGCGCCGTTCGATATCGCCAGTTGTCAGCAGGAAAGCTCCCAACGAAAAGGTGCCGTAATCAACTGTCGGCCAGCCGAAAGCGGCGAAATCATAGTTGGTGCCTTCGGGCAATGGCAGATGCATCAGTGACAGCGAACGGTCAGTTAGATTTGTCAATGTGGCCGGATTCCAGAAGATCGCCGATGCGTCATTGGCAAGCGCGACATTGGCGCCACCCATGCCCAGACCTCTGCCACCGGCTCCAAAGTTGAACAACGGCGTTGTACCACCGGAATTGGCGGCGTGTGAACTCGCGGTGGCGATAATCGCTATCATCTGAGCGATTATTACGATGCGAAACCGTGTCATCATTTCACCACCGCGATCTTTGTTCTGATTTCTGCTTCACCATCAACGGCAAGTACCGCAATGTACACACCATTAAGAACAATCTGACCATTCCCGTTGCGCCCGTCCCAGAGCACTTGTACTGGTTCAGTGATGGAGGCCGGCGCTGGAATGTCTTTGGTAATGACCTCTTCCCCGGCAAGCGTGTAAATTTTCAATTTCGCCGACTTGGCAGTACTCAGGTTGTAGACGATAGTCGCTTGTTCATGCAGCGGAGAGAAAGGATTCGGAAAAGAGAAGAATGATTCGGTCAGCGCGGATGGCACCAAGGTGAACATTTGCTCGATGACGAGTCTCTGTGCAAACGAGGCTGCAATTGGTACAGCTCGTGCTCCAACAGCGGTTTCGTATGACGCAGAGAATGAGAGCGAGTCGAGATAAAGTACGAAATCGCTCGCGGCCGGCTGTTCCACCAGGGTGACGGTTATCGTGCCGCTCGTTGGAATACCGCGCGACTCTCCCAGGTCAAAGCGGAGCGCATTGCCGTCGGCGGTGGCGTCGATTGTCACCTGATCATTAAAGCGAAGCCGGGCCGACGCGATAATCGATGAAGCAGGCATAGCGGCGTCTGCGCGGTCGTGCAATTCAAACTTGATGAAATTCATATATGGATTGGCGGCCGGATTGAAGATTCGGAAGTTCAACGAGATGATTTCATATTCCCCGCCGGCGCTCAGCAACTGTGTCGGCGCAGCTTCGAAGTCAACCGTAATGCCGACTTGACTTACCGTCGAGATAACTTGAATGGTGTCAGCGCGATCCTGCAGTCGGGCGGGCAATCCGGTATTTACATCTGCAGGAGCCGTGGTTATCCCGATGACAATGAGGCCCGTATCTTCATCGGCCGGAGCCGTTATGTCCCAGAAGTTGCGAGTACCAACGACGAATGATTGACCTGCGGGGCCGATGAGATTGAAGTCTCCTTTAAGGATTGATGCGGTAACTTCCCCACCCGAAGTTCCTGATTGGGCGATGTTGTTGACCAGCGAAGTGAGAGTGAATGATTCTCCCAAGCCAACAACACCGTCCTGGGCGGATGCCGGTGACCAAATTCGCGCATCGAGATCCAGACTGGCGGGGCTTTGGATCACGATTGCCCGCGTGTTATTGATAAGCGGCGGCTGGATCAGGGCGGCGAGTTCCGACTCTTTACCTTGCGCCTGGAGAATCTGGGCCGTGAAGACCTCGGATGCGTTCGGCGTAAAGGAAGCCTCAATGTTGAAATCTATCGTTGTGTCGCGGCCAATTCCGAGTTCGTCAATGGTCTGTTGTGAGGTAAAGGTCGAGCTCCCAGTGGACGAAAGCTGAACCTTGATCGCGACAAGGTCCTCGTCACCGGTGTTGCGCACGGTGGCGTGAAGCTTGAACACCTGTCCGACATTGACGTAGGGCATATTCGGAGCATTGTCAGTGAGCGAGACCATTCGCGTCGCAGCGCCAAATGGAATTGCGACGGCACTGCCTGGAATCGTGAAACGAAATGCTTCCTCATGTCCATTTGAGGTTCCCCGCAGCGTGACCGACAGCGAGTCATTTTGCAGTGGAAAGTCGACTGGCACGAAGACTGGTTTGAAGGTCAGCACACTGTCACCGTTAGCAAGCTGGAAATGATCGGAATCGAGCCGGGTGAGCAGCTGCCGCTCGCCGGCATAAATGGTGAACTCGGCCGCTGCTACGTCAACCTCGAGGACCGCCGTGCCCGTGTTTCGTACACCGACGCTGAACACCGCATCCGCGCCCCGGTACACGGTAGCAGGATCAAGCGTGGCGACGCGATAAGAGACAACCGGAGGTGTTTCAATCTTGATGGCAGTTGCCGCCACAAAGCTCTGATCGAAGGTTGCGGTTCCCAAAGTACCTACGAGTCTGATCGTTGCGTTTTCCACAGTCTGGGAAGCAACCGCGGGAATGAGCACTGGCTCGAAAGGCAGTAGCACTTCCCCGCCGGACCCAGGGACGACCAATGGAGAGGCAAGAACCGTAATCAGTGGTGATCCTGCCGCGAATGGAATCGACAACACAGACGACGTGGTCAGGAGCAAATCATCATCGCTGTCATTTCGAACCCGCACCACAAACTGATAGTCGCGTTCTGTTGATACCTGCTGTGGCAGAAGCGTCGTGGCGAGAATGCTGATTCCGTCCGTTGGGAGGATGGTCAACTGCGCAAGGGCTGTTGCGGAATCGGCGACTGTACCGGTCGAAATCTGTCCGACGAACACACCGTCAATCGACAGGACTTGATTCGGCAAGGAAGGAACCGGACCGGTAAGCACGAACTCCTGGCTTGATAATGCCGGAATGCTAAACGAGAGGCCAGGTGCAATCTGCACAGGCTGAAGCCGGGTGCCATTGCCGTAGAGTCGAATTGCAGAGATATTGGCCGGTTGCGAACCGAAATTCGAGATTGAGAGTTTGAACGTGTATTGCTCGCCGATGTAGCGCGTCGATTGCACCAATTGTCCTGATGATATTTTCAACAGAGAGAAACCGATCGTCGGCGAGACTCCCGTAATGCCAGACTTTGAACGGGCAGTGAAGATCACATACGGTTCGTCACCATTGTAACCGGTGCTGAAGTCCGTAATATCACACACGCCGTCTGCAAAGGCTGACCTCGTCCCGATGACCCCATTAAACACAACTCCGGCACCGTTAGAAGTGATTCGCACGGTGTCCGCTGAGGCATCAAAGTCCAGATCGATATTGTCAAACGGATCGAGAGCCGTGAGCTGTGCATTCCCAAAGAATGCCCGATTGACCGCTTGCACAGCATCAAGCACAAATCTGAATCGATAAGTTGCGGCTGCAGATACAGAGATCGTGCGTTGAGTCTGCTTTCCACCCAGAGTGATCGTTATCGATTGGTTTCCGGCCTTTACGAGCCTAAGAGTTCCGGTACCGCTTCCATTATTGACAGCAAATGATGGCGATGATGGCAGTGCGCCCGATGGAGCTGCACCACCGCCAACCAACGTAATCGAGGCCGTGCCGCTGATTGCATTGTCCCAGGCATCCATCGCATTTGTAATTGAGATGCCGAGATCTTCTCCAGCGTTCGCTGCCGATGCCAGCCCAAGGTCATATGAGTCGATCTGTGCGGGCAGAACAGAGATCGGGAAAACACTTCTCTGCGGCTGACCGTTCATCATCAGAGTCAGACTGTGTCGTCCGGCTGTGAAGAACTTGAATGAGGATCCTGTGATCGTCTTGATTCCCAAGTCCGAAGTACCGAACGTGAGCGGCGATGATTGAGTGTATGGCAATTGCGCCAGCGGATCAGATGCTGCGAAATATACTTGCCCTGTGAATTCATAGTTGACGTTGCCGAACAAATCATAAGCCGTGATTACAACGTCATCTGCCCCATTTAGCCACGCGCTGCCGGCAATTGTCGTGTCCGCCCCGCCCCCAAGCCGGAAGTATGCGAATGCTCCGGGAAGGACATAGACAAGACCACTGGTATCGGCAAAGGTCTGATAACTCGCGAAGACTCTCGACGCTCCTGTGTGTTGTGCCTGAAAGCTGCCATTCTCGACAACACCGGTGGAAGCTGGGGCTCCGATCACTCCCCATGAAATCGACGATCCTGGTATCGAAAGCAAATTGCCAAAGGCATCTTTCGTCTCAATACTGAATTGAAAAGTCGTGCCTGCCCTGACTTGTTGGATTCCCTTAGGCGAGAGCTTGAAACTCGACAGCGGTCCTGGCCTGATACTGAGCGGCTCTGATAACTCAGGCAGCGCCAGTAGTTGGCTATCGTCGGTAAGCAAAGTTAGCAGAATTTGGTAGTCGTCGGCAACTTGCGGATTGTTAATTGAGAAGAGTGTGATTACCGAGCGTGTACCGGGAGGCGGCAGAATTTCAAGGCTGTCCAGGCTAATGCTGAGATGACGCTCTTCTATAGTGAAGTCGCGAATGGTGAAGTCTGTAAGGGAGTCGTTGAAGTCGGCAAAAGAGATCGAATCTATTGTGCCCAAGTAATATCCGATTGGGAAATCTATTTCGATTCGGGAGCCCCCACGAAGCGAGTCGTTTTCCAATGTGAACTTGATTTCGTATCGGACGGGCGCACCTGCTGAATCGTTATCAACCAACATCAAGAGGTCCGTAATTTGTCCCACAACACCCTGCGTCGCCGTGAACCGGGTGCTCGGCTCCGGCGCTAATGCAAATGCTGAAGTAACTGACGCAAATATCGTCAGCACAAGGCTTAACGCGAACAGAACCGTGGTTTCTCTAACACTCATTTTGTTGACTGTGATCCTCATATTACTATTTGAGTTGCAGTGACAAATTGTAAGATAGTCAAATCGGAATGAATGTCAACGCATTTGGTCGATTTCGGGGCGCAACTCTCTCAGATTGAAGGATTTCGCGAAATGTGAACGACACGCTGGGGATATGGAATCTCGATGCCGGCGCGATTAAACTCGTTATAGATTGTACACCTAAGTGCCTCCGCGGTGTTCCAGTGATCATTGAGCTGGCCCACGCGACACACCATCTGAAAGTTGAGAGCGGATTCGCCGAAGCTCACCAGGAAGGCTGCCGGCACTGGGTCGGGCAGCACTCTTGGGTGTTTTTGAGCAGCTTCGATCAGGATAGACTTGACCTTCTCGATTTCGCTCCCATAAGCAACTCCGATCTCGATCTTGATTCTGATCGCTTCCTCCGGATACGACAGATTGGTGACTTTCGCTTTGACCAGTTCATTGTTTGGTACAATGATCAGAGTGTTGTCGAAAGTCATGAACTTCGATGAGCGCAACCCGATATCGAATACATCGACTGTTTCGCCGGAGGCCAATTGCACGCGATCACCCTTCCGAAAAGGACGATCAAGCATCAGGATGAATCCCGCAATCATGTTGGCCACGGTGTCCTGAGCCGCCAAGGCGATTGCCAATGAGCCGACACCGAGAATGGCAATCAGCCCTTTGACATCAACGGCGAAGTGATCGAGCACGGTTACGACGCCGATCGCAACGATGATGATATTGAGCACGCGACGAACCAGCGGCAGGAGTTCGTCGTCGACATTAGATTCCGTCTTGGAAGCGACGCGGTCTGCGTACCAACGTGTGAATATCTTCACCGTGCGCAGGAACACCATCGTGACAACGAATGCAAAGCCTACGAAAACCACGCCACCGGTTATTTTGAAAATCCAGTCGCTTTTCTCGTCGAGCATCAGGTCAAGTCGTTTGAGTGCAACGCTGGTGCCAACAAAGATCATGGCGTAGCGCACAGGCGCTTTGATGGCATCGAGTATTTTGTCGTCGAGGTCAGTCTGAGTGCGTGAGGCGAGGTAACGCTTGAGCAGGTTGATGACCAGAACTACGATTTCGGACAGCAGGTAAGCACCCGCCACAAAAGCAAGAAAAATGACGGTCTCGGAGAGCCAGGGCGGTAAGCTCGAAAGATCTATCATGGTTCCTCCTAAGATTGCTATTTCAGTTCGAGGTCGAATCCCTCGGTATCAAAGCGTGCGCGAATGCGCAGCGTGTCCGGCACGATCCACCCCGGTTCCGCATAGTTGAACGGAGCCAGGCTGCCGTAATCCCAGCGTCCGTTGTGATTGCGATCTGAGAATGCGGTGACTGTATATTGATCCGGGTACATCGTCAGGGAGAATCTTCCGCTACTCGATTGGGCGTGCCTATAAACGATCTTGCGCGCCAGCCCCGTGAATGTCACTGTCACGGTTGGCTCGTGTTCGCAATTTATCGTGCCGGTAAGCTGCCCCATCGAGTCGGGGCCGGCTATCAGGAATTCCATAAGGTAAGTAGTGTCCTTGGGATGATTGCCATAAAGGTCGGTGATCGCCTGCAGATTCACCTGAAGCTTAAAACGCCGGTCGGATGTCAGCGAGTCGGCCGGTAGAATCGCGTAGCGATTTGCCGTCCGCGCTATAGCTCGCGCGCCTATGGTAGTAACCGAGTCGACAATGATCTTTAGCGCGCTGTCCGGTATCAGCACCGGCTCAGAGAAGCTGAGAGTGAGAGAGTCGTGCGGATAGACTGCTTTGAAATTCGTCGGAGTCGCCGGTCGAAGTACGTCGGGCGGCTCGGTATCGAGTCCGCGAATTCGGATCGTGCATTCGGTTGTCGTCGAGTCCACACGCTTGTCATCCTGTCCCCGCAAGGCGTGTGCGGTGACCGTCACAATGGAATCTCCGATGAATCGCTGCGACCAGATGAACAGTTTGTCGGGTTCTTTTTCAGTCACCGTGGCGGAGATCGGAGCGCTGAGTTCGAATTGGGTTGTGAGGACATCGATTGAATCGGCGTTCACGCTTTCGGGATCAAGCTTGCCGCCGGAGAACTGCATGACCACCCGGCCGCTATAACCGATGCAACTTGCCAGCGAGATCATGCTCGAATCGTAACGGCTGGCATGCAGTGCGAGTGCCGAAGTGCCCTGCCCTGCCGGATGCGCGAGTGTTGTCGTAACCGGAATGCCAACTCGTTCGCCAAAACTCGAGATCTTGTTGTCGCGGTCTTTGTCCTCGACACCGATGACGAGGTACTCGCCCTGCTTGACGAATTCGAAAGTGAATTGGCCGTCGTCGCCCGATTCGGTGATGTAGTCGGGGGGAATAGTGAACAGCGAATCAGTCAGCCACGATTGTTGTTTGAAGGCAAAGATTCGGAAATTTGACAGTGGTTTCTGTTTTTCGAAGATTCTTCCATTGATAACGCCGGAGTCGATCAAGTCGCCGGTCGAGAATGCCAGCGTAAGAGAATTCTTGAGCTTGTTGCCATTGAGATCGGACACCGAAGATCCCAATGTCACCACATATGTTTTTCCGGAATCAAGCGGCTCAGATGGTATGATGCGCAGTCGGCTGCCCTTCACTCGCAGACGCGGCTCTTCGCGCAACGGGGGCGAGATAAACAAGGCATTGCCCACGCTCTTGGCGTTGATGCGTTCTGAGAATTCAATTACGATTGGGTCATTGACATTGACTTGAATTGCTCCGGGAGCCGGTATCGATTCCAAAATGTCGGGCGGGGTGATGTCAGCCGGTCCGCCGGGAGGAGCGATGTCCTTCGCGCAGCCGAATAGCAGTGCCATGGTTGTGATCACCAGGACAGTCAGTAGGTCAGACATTCTTGTCTGACCATCCCGCCTGAGGCGGGATCCACTCTGGGCGCGACTGCTCGTCGCACATTCGCCTGCACCGTGGCCGAGATACAATTCCCCTCTTGAGAGGGGCGGCTCCGATCCGCCGAAGGTGGAGCGGAGACGGGGTGTGTTACTTTCTTCCTTCATATTACGCGCGATTATAATTGATTTGTGCGCCTCCGACCAATTAATTAATCGCAATTACAAATTCTCACTTTGGAGGTTCACATCATGCAAGATCCCCGTCACGACAAACTCGCCGATATTCTGGTCAACTGGTCATGCAGAGTCAAGAAGGGCGAAGTCGTCTATATTGAAATCAAGGGCGTCCCCACTCTCGAACTTGGCAAAGCGATCATCCGCGCGGTCACCAAGGCCGGCGGCGTGCCGTTTTGGTTCTACAATGACGAGTCCCTCATTCGCCAGTTCCTGTTAACCAACAACGAGGAACAGATTAAGAAATTTGCCAAATTCCAGCTCTCGATGATGAAGCAGTCGCAGTGCTACATCGGCGTGCGCGGCAGCGAAAATCCGTTTGATCTCAACGACGTCCCGGGCGCGAAGATCAAAGCTTGGAACAAGCTGTTCTATCATCCGGTGCATCTCGAACAGCGCGTCAAGCGCACCAAGTGGGTAGTGCTGCGCTATCCCAATAATGCAATGGCGCAACTGGCGCAGAAGTCGCAGGAGGAATTCGAGAAGTTCTACTTCGATGTTTGCTGCATCGACTACAAGAAGATGTCGAAGGCGATGGACCCGCTGGTCAAGTTGATGAAGCGCGCCAACAAGGTGCATATCAAGGGACCTGGCGACACCGATCTGAAATTCTCGATCAAGGGGATCGACGTGGTCAAGTGCGAAGGCGGCAGAAATATTCCCGACGGCGAGGTCTACACCGCGCCGGTGCGCGACTCGATCAACGGCGTCATGCACTACAACACGCCGTCATTGTATGAAGGGACGGTCTTCGAGGGAATCCGCTACGAATTTGCGAACGGCAAGATCGTCAAGGCGACCGCCAAGAACGACACCGCCAAGCTCAACCGCATTCTCGACACCGATCCGGGCGCGCGCTATATCGGCGAGTGGTCGATCGGCGTGAATCCGATGATTCTGCATCCGATGAAGGACACGCTTTTTGATGAGAAGATTGCCGGCTCGATTCATCTGACGCCGGGCCAATGTTACGATGAGGCTTATAACGGCAACAAGTCTTCGATTCATTGGGACAAGGTTTTGATTCAGCGCAAGGATTACGGCGGCGGCGAGATTTATTTTGATGGTCGCCTCATCCGCAAGGACGGCGAGTTCGTGGTGCCGGAGTTGAGAGGTAAGTTTACGAAGAAGGCGCTGGGGGGGTAGGGGGGTAGATGACTACGGCCATATTCTGAAACATGGAGCGAGTGATACTATGAGACCCTTTGAGTTGGCATTGGCAAGATACCATGAATTTCTCTCACTTCGAACGGAACGGCGAATTCGGAAAGTCGGAGTGCTTTGCTCATTTGCAGAGGAACGGAGATTCGACACGGCCGGAGTCTATGAGTTCGGTAAGACCAAGGCTTGGATCGAATTGGCTTGCAAGGAACTTGATTTGGAAAAACCGCATGTGGTCGGGAGGCGATTGGCGTCGCATCCTTGGTTGGACGAGGTCCTGGAGGTAATCTTAGAATCAGACCTTGTAGTCGTCGAGGTGTCAGACCCGACTCAGAACGTTCTCTATGAACTCGGAATCGCGACGAGCCTGCGAGCTCAAGAATCGGTATTGATTTGCAGTTACAGACCAGATCAGATTAAATCTAGTGAGATTCTGCAGCTTCAAATTACTTGGTATGACAACTATGACGAATTGAAAGCGATAATCGAAAACTCGTTGAGATCGTCTGTGCACGGACTCGCAACTGAAGTCGACAAGTACTTGAAGTCAGTTCACGAACGAATCAGCCCCGGAGCAATGCAGATATTGATCTCAATCCAGCAATGGGTCTGGGAAGCTCTGAATTCCGGCAAGAAGGTACGTTGGCACATGTCGTACCCTATGCTCTTCGAACGAACGATGCTCAAGGTTGAGGGTGAAGACACTGAACGTGACTTCTTGTTGCCCAAGTTGACTGCAAATGAACTGTATGTGAGTGAACTCGTGGACGCTAAACTCGCCCGCTTTGACTACGACTATCATGGGAGCACTTGGGGCTGGGCCTTGCATCCAACTCAGTTGGGTCGATACTATCTTGCTTCAGAGCATTTCTGCCGCCGATTCAATGATGCTAAATTAGCGATCAAGATTTCGGAGGCTCTTCGCAATTTAGTAGATACTGAGGGCTGACCAGTTCGTAGGAACGGACGTCGCATCAGTCGTCCGAAGGATGCTCCGAAGCACCTGGCTTCGGACGTAAAGGCCATAAAAGATTGGACAATGTGTCATGAAGTTTTCACAATTGAGAGGTCAGCAGCTCAGTTCCGTGACGACGATGAGCTACCTGGCATGTGCCAAGTGCGGCGTTGTTGATACCGAAAATGAGAGAATGCGCAAAGGTTTTGTCTGTCCGATATGTGGCACTGCGAGCCGAGGCGGATGCAATTATTTCCCAATGGCCGCCACATTTGTGGTGAATATGATGCAGTCTACTTTTCATGCAGGGCAGAAGTCGCCCCACTTTCTCAGAAATAAGGACGGACAAGAGAATCGTGAGGTAGCAGATTATCAGCTCGCGGTGATCATTTACTTTTCAACCGTAACTGACTTACTGATTGAGAAACTTCTTGAAGAACTCGGACGAGTTAAGAATACTCCCTACGATGTTATTAGATTCTTGCTCGACGAGCATCGGTTTACAAGATCGAGACTGGAGCGAATCTTCCCCTTGTTTGCAGATCGAAAATGGAAAGTTGCTCTCTCGGACGCATGTGCGGTCTCCGATAGCGATTTCAATTCTATAGACGCCTTCGTTCGGAGTGTAGAGGATCGGCGCAATACCCTTCTGCATGAGGGCTACAAGTGGTCAATCCCCAAGGAAATGCCGAGGGACTGCATAGACCGACTCCCGGAGCTCTTAAGCCTGTTTGTGGCCCTTCACAATTTGCTGGTACATCCACGTTATCTTTCGTCCGACGAAAATTACTTTGAGTATCCAGAGGACGCATGATTGGCGCATTCGAAATCCGCAGCAGTTAGTTCGTAGGTCCGGACCCCTGAGGTCCGGACGTCACAGCATACAGAGAAGAGTGGTCCGAAGCACAGGGCTTCGGACCTACCGAACTTTTTCATGCGGTCGATGAGGACATCGACCGGGCACGAATATTCCAACGAAGCTGGATTCCGGCTTTCGCCGGAATGACACGAAAATTGGATGTTGGAACGCGCCGAACGGCGCGGTGTCAGGAGCACGGGGCTCCTGACCTACTTAGCAGTTCGTAGGTCCGGACCCCTGCGGCCCGGACGTCGCAGCAAATAGAGAAGAGTGGTCCGAAGCACAGGGCTTCGGACCTACCGAACTGGAGCGAAAGCGAAAGGTGGGATTTGACTTTGATTTCCCACCCTGCGCTGCGGTTCGGGTGGGCTTCTGACATGCAGGGTTTTCCCGCGGCAAGCCGCGGGCGACCGAACCGACCCATGCGTCCTATAGTGAGAGAGGTTGGCTTCACAATCGCAACCTCGGACCCCCAACTTCGTATAGCATCATGCGGCCTCGAATGCCGAATTCCGCAAAGCGTGGAATGACTTTCAATCATTGCAGAACAAAAACTCAAAGGACCAAGTCGTATGGGAATCGAGCTAAGTGACCTGAAACGGGTGGCCAGGATTACGGGATTCTGGTATTTGCTCTGGGCAATAACCGGCATGTATAGTGTAATGTATGTGACCCCCAAGATCATCGTCTCCGGAGACGCAGTCGCAACCGGCGCAAACATGCTCGCCCATGAGTTTCTGTTCAAGACACACATTATAACTGATTTTCTCAGCATCGTACTGACCTTGGTACTCGTTTGGGCTCTTTACCGGCTGTTCAAGCAAGTGAGCGAGCGCCAGGCAAAATTCATGGTTGCGCTGTTAATCGTCACGCTTCCAGCCGCGTTTATCATGGCGGCGTTCAATATCGCTTCTCTAATGATCTACAAGGGGCAGGTCCTGACAACTTTCGAATTGGCTCAGAGACAAGATTTGGGAATGTTCTTTCTCAAGCTCAACGATTATGCGACCACAGCATTCACCGCCTTCTGGGGGCTGTGGCTCTTCCCGATGGCGATTCTCGTGTACAAATCGCGATTTCTTCCGCGTCTTCTGGGCGTGTGGCTGGCTATCAATGGCCTTGTTTATGTGGTACTGAGCCTCACAAGTTTGTTGTGGCCGAGCTACAGAAGCATGGTCTTCAACTATGGAATGCCGGCGATGTTCGGGGAACTCGCTTTCGCGATCTGGCTTGTGGCCAGAGGGGCAAATGTCCTGCCATTGAGGCCGGCAGGCGCGGTGTCAGGAGCGCAGGGCGCCTGACCTACTGATTTTCAAGCGGTCGATGTGGACATCGACCGCGCACGAATATTCCAACGAAGCTGGATTCCGGCTTTCGCCGAAATGACACGAAAACTGGATGTTGGAACGCGCCATGCGGTTCGTAGGTCCGGACCCCTGTGGTCCGGACGTCACAGCATACAGAGAAGAGTGGTCCGAAGCACAGGGCTTCGGACCTACCGAACTTTTTCATGCGGTCGATGAGGACATCGACCGGGCACGAATATTCCAATGAAGCTGGATTCCCGCTTTCGCGGGAATGACTATATGAGCTAACTCCCACTATCTGCGCCCCCGACGTCGTAACAACTGCATGCAGGGCGGTCCGAAACACGGGGCTTGGGACTTACCGATCGCGCAATGCGGTGCGGTGTCAGGAGCGCAGGGCTCCTGACCTACTGAATTATCGTCTATGAGGAGGAGGCCAATGAGAAAAGTTGTTTTTGGAATCAACATCACGGCTGACGGATACTGCGACCACAGAGACGGGATCGCCGACGACGAATTGCACGCGTACTTTACCGGACTGCTGCGCAATGCCGGTGTTCTCCTCTTCGGCCGGATTACCTATCAACTCATGGTGCCCTATTGGCCCGACGTCGCCAAGAGCCAATCCGAGTCAGCGGTAACCAATGAGTTCGCCCGCGTATTCGAATCGCTCGACAAGGTCGTATTCTCCACGACATTGAAAGAGGTTGCTGGAGACAAGACGAGACTCGCGCGCGCAAACGTCGCAGAAGAGGTGCTCGCTCTGAAACAGAAACCGGGAGGAGATATCTGCGCAGGAAGTCTGAGCATTGCGTCCCAGCTGTCGGAGCTCGGTTTGATTGACGAGTATCATTTCGTCGTGCACCCGGTCGTTGCCGGAAAGGGACCGCGATTATTCGACACCATAAAGCCTCAGGATACGCTCCGGTTGGACCTTATCGGAATGAAGACACTTCAATCCGGCGTCGTTGCCCTTCACTATAGAAGACGTGAGTGAGGTGGAATCGTCCGAACCCCTGAAGTTCGGACTCCTCCCTACCAACGCACGACAGTTCACATTTGACACCCCTTTCAAACATGGTTATCTTGTTCCATGCTCAATTAAGGAGGATCAATGTCGTTTCTAGCTTCGTTTATACTCACAAACCTGCTCACAGCGAGATTTCTCTGGATCGGTCCATGGCCGCCGCAAGTCGACACCGTTCAGACATTCTGGCCCAACGGTCAGATGAAGTCGGAGTACTTTCTTGTGAACCACTCGGAGGAGGACGGCGACTCGAATTGGGTGATCACAAATTGGCATCGATCCTGGTATGAAAACGGACAGCTCAACGAACAACTCTTATATGACGACGGAATTCCGCAGGGCTTCTATACTAGCTTTCATCCCAATGGCAAATTGAAGGAAGAAGGGACCATAGGCCTGAACCGATATGGCGTTTGGATCAAGTGGTACGATAGTGGCCAGCGCGAAGAGGAGACAATCTACCCGATTCTGGGAGGATATTCAAAACAGCGCGGCTGGTTTCCTGACGGCAAATTGAAATTCGAAATCAATCGTTACCGTGATTTGTTTCACGGGCATTGCTTCTGGGAAAAGAGCGATGAGGTTGATCGGCTAGATGGCTTTTTCTTTGAGGGGATTCTGCTGGTGAATCTCGACTCCTTGATTGGCTGGCATCAATATTATCAGCCCGGCGAGTATTATAATCCGCAGTATGAACTCTGGATCACATGGGACGACGCGATGGGCAATGTCTGGATCGGTAGAAAATCGAATGGTGTTCGCACCGGCAAATGGACTCGGTTCCTCCCAAACGGCGAGACAGTGATTGAGGAGTACTGAGTATGTCCATATCACTTTCAGCCAAGCGGGTCAGAGTCACTGCGGCTTTGATTTTTAATATTCAGAGAGCTTAGAATCCGACTTTCGCCGGAATGACACGAGGATTCGATATTGGACCGCGCCAAACGGCGCGGTGTCAGGAGCACGGGGCTCCTGACCTACTTCGAAGCCTCGTCTTGGAAACATCTGCCGCTTCGAATTTATAACCCACCGGGCGCTGCGCTTCGGTGGGGCACAGCGAGTCGCTCCCACCATCCGCACTCCCGACATCGTAACAACTGCAAGCAGAATTGTCCGAAGCGCGGGGTCTCGGAAATACTGACTTTGTACTCTTGATGATTAACATTAACGAAACAGGCGGGTCATGAGAAAAATAATCGTCCTATCATTTATTACCTTAGACGGAGTCATGCAAGCACCGGGCGGACCCCAGGAAGACTCTTCCGGCGGCTTTGAATATGGTGGCTGGACTGCGCCGTATTTTTACGAGGCTGACGAAGCGGCGGGTGCAATGATGGAAAAACAGATGAAGTCTGCAGACTTACTTTTGGGCAGGAAGACATTTGAGATTTTTGCTTCCTACTGGCCCGAACATGCGGACTTTTGGCCAGGCATCAATGATGTCACAAAATACGTCGTGTCCAAGACCATGAAAAAGTCAGATTGGAAAAACTCAGTGTTCCTCGAGAGTTTAGCAGATATCAAGAGGCTGAGGAACTCAGAAGGCTCTGACATCCAGGTGCACGGTAGCGGAAACCTCGTCCAGACACTGCTTAAACATGATCTGGTCGATGAACTGTGGCTCAAGATTTTCCCGGTCACGCTCGGTACTGGTAAACGCTTGTTCGGTGAAGGCACGATTCCTGCAGCGTTTACGATGACGGAGAGTTTGGTTACTCCCAACGGTGTGGTCTTCGCCAATTACAGGCGAGCCGGAGAAGTCAAGACAGGGACAATTGGGACTTGAGGAGGCTAAGTCGAATCCCCACTTCGACGGCGCCAGGCGGCGCGGTGTCAGGAGCACGGGGCTCCTGACCTACGAATCAAGATTCACGAATCCACTCAGCAAGTGATTGACAAGGGTAGTCCTCATTCGTATTTTTTTGAAGAAGGAGAATTAGAAAATGGCAACAAAGAAAAGTCCTGCGAAAACAGCAAAGGCAAAACCGGCCGCAAGCAACCAGATCAGCTACACGACGTCCAATGTATTCAAGGCGCCGTTGAGCAAAGTTTGGGACGCAGCTGTTTTGTCCAAGCACTTGAAGAAGCACTTCGTCGACGACATGAAGGGCGAGTTCGGTCCGAAATTGACACCGGTCACGTGGACCTGGGAGGGCTTTGGCGGCTTTGAACTTCCGGTCCTCAAGTTCGCCAAACACAAAGAGATTGTCTTCATCGGAATGTCGATGGACGGCAAGTACGAGGTCACTGTAAGGTTTGAGTTCCTGCGCAAGGACGGCAAGACGATCTTTCGAATTCATGAAAGCGGCTATCCGAAAAAGGAACTCAAGACCGCATTTATGATGTGCGAGGGCTGGAGCGAATTTCACACGGGTGTGAAGGCATATCTCGCGGGTGTTGACCTGCGGAAACATTAAGCAAAGGATCACCGTGATTTGTTGTGAGCCCGGGCCCCTACCCCACCAACTTGACCAAGGCTTAATTCACAGGAGTCTATTTTGCAGGTCTATCCTAATAGTCTGGCAAAAACGGTAGAGTCGGTTGAGGAAGCGTTTTTCTTTGGAGAGAAGGTTCCGCAGACGACAAAGGATCAGGTTGCTCTCTGGATAGCGGCCCGCCAAGGACTGGATGGCTCTTACGCCGATATGTTTGCTCCCACTGCTCACGACATAAAAAACGGTGTGCGGTTGTTTACCGGCGAAATTGTTGGCTCGGGGGCGTCACTGCGACATGTTTCGGGAGAGGAAGCTTGCCGAGCTCTGCTGCACTTGGGGCCGACTTCAAAGGAGGCAACGCAGGCGCTTGAGCGCGCGACCACAGGCATGGCGTCAAGACTTGAGCTTTGCAGCGGAAACAAATACGGAATGTTCTGTTGTGGTACGTGTGATCCAGCTCTTTGGCGGAATATTACAGCCGGCGGATTATCCGGTTCGGAAAAGTGGTTAGTGTCCGGCATGAAAGCGTTGAAGGCTCACCGCGACAATCAAGGTCGCTGGCGGAGGTTTCCGTACTTCTACACGCTCCTTGCTCTGCTTGAGATCGATTCGCAGGCAGCCCGGGAGGAGATGAAATATGCGGCGCCGAAATGCGAAAGTTACCTTGCCCGAAACAAGGCTACACGACCGACAATTCAGCGTCGCCGCGCAGTAGCGCAACGGGTACTGGATGTCATTTAGTATTGATTTGTGTTAATGACATTCGACTTCGCAAACTGGGAACCTCTCTCACCTGCCGAAGCTTACGAACTAATGAAAGGGCTTCCGGTGCCGTGGTGGATTGCCGGAGGTTGGGCGATTGATCTGTTTGTGGGAAATCAGACACGCACGCATGTGGACTGCGATATCCTCATATTGCGAAGAGATCAGATTACAGTGCAGAAACATCTGAGCGGTTGGGAGCTGTATGCTGCCGATCCCCCGGGAACATTGCGTACGTGGGCCGCTGATGAATTCTTGCCTACGGGTATTCACGATATTTGGTGTCGGCGCGATCCGGTGGAGCCATGGGCGTTCCAGTTGATGCTTGCTGAAGACCACGGGGATGAGTGGGTGTTCAGGCGTAATGAGCGGATCAGGGGCAGAATCGCAGACATGGGTGTAGTGGACAAGCGCGGGGTACCGTATCTCGTGCCGGAAATTCAACTGCTGTACAAAGCTCGTCCGGACAGATCGGCGAAAGATGAGGCGGATTTCGTTGTCGCTTCGCCGCTCTTGGGAATGAGCGCGAGAACTTGGCTTATATCTGCGCTCTCACAAACGTACCCTGACGGACATGAGTGGATTGAGAGATTGAAAGTGAATGGTCCTATGTCAGGGGCAGAGGGCTTTTGAGCATGGACTACTTGACAAGTACCAGATTTAGCTTCGCAGGATCCAGTGTGGAATCGTCGTCGAAATCGTAGCCGCCATCGAAGCCGGAAAGTGAAAGCGTAGATCCCGAGAGCTGAATATCGGCGCCCTGTCCAGCAATTCGAAACAAGTCGCCGTCGATCTCCCAGGCACCGGCCCAATGCCAGGTGTCCGCGTCCTTTGGCGTCACGGCAAGATCGCCGGTATGATCGGCGTTGAGAGTCAGTGTCGCAGCCCAGCCCTCGTTGGTGGCATTGATGGTTCCCTGCCCTGCCTTGCCAACATATTCAATTTTGGTTGCAGTCCAGGTACCGACAATCTCCGACGACTCAGGCCCCAGTTTGTCTTTGCATCCGAAGGTTGCGAGGAGCACCAACATGAGCGCCACGACGGCAAGTCCCCGACTGCCAAGGATCAAACAATCTGCTGCGTTCTTCATCGTAATATTACTCCATATTAAGCGACGCTTCAGCATCAATCTGGAAAAGATCTCAGAAAAGTCAAGCGGCTCTTTTCATGCGCTAATTTGCCAAGACCCGGTCAGAAATGATTGACACGCCAGCAATTCTTTCGTAACATGGACTATCGGAGGGATTATCCATGAAAACGTTATGCTTTATCTGCGGCTTGCTCCTCCTCGCTGCCTGTCCTGCTGCGGGACAAAAGTACCCGCCCATTCCCACATTCAATGAACTCACCAGCTATATTCTCAGCCACCAGACTTCGCCTGAGGACTACGTCATCAAGAAGTTCGCGGATCGCGACGTCGTCTTACTCGGTGAACATCACCGCATCCGCCATGACGGAGAACTGGTTCAACGCTTGCTTCCCCGCTGTTACGAAAACGGCATCCGCGTTCTCGCGCTCGAATTCGCCGAGCGCAAGTCGCAGCCCCTGATAGACTCCCTCTTGTCGCTACCGGTTTACGATGAACAACTCGCGCGGCAGATTACCTTCTCCATGAGCCCCGAGTGGGCTTATCAGGAGTATCTCGATATCTACAAGTCAGCCTGGGAGTTCAATCACGCTCTTCCGCCCTCGGCTCCCCCCTTTCGCATTGTCGGGCTCAACTGCTCCGGTGATTGGAGCTTGATCAAAACTCGCGAAGATCTGCAGAACGATTCACTGCGGCGACTCGTTTGGGCAAAGTGTCCCGATCTCGAGCGTCGTTGGGCCTATGTCATTTTGCAGCAGGTCGATCGAGGCGAAAAGGTGCTCGTCTATTGTGGTATGCACCACGCCCTTACGCGCTACTTCCAACCGATCGTGGACGGCGAAGGGAAGTTTGTCTGTTTTGCCGAGGATGAGCGCATGGGGCGCGTACTGCACCTGCGATTGGGACCACGGGTCTTCTCTATCTCACTTCACTACGGTTGGTCTCCTGCCCGCAGCACTGACAAGTGGCAACGCCCCGTAAACGGCATGATCGACTCGGCCATGGCGCTTCTGGGCACCCGCTTTGTCCCGATTGGACTTGACATCGTCGGCTCACCATTCGGAATGCTCACCGACAGCAATTCCATCTATCACGTCGGCTATCCAGACTTCCGATTACGGGACTTTTGCGACGGCTACATTTTCCAGAAGCCGTTTCGCGAATACGAGGTCGACCACTTTGTTGAAGACTTTGTCAATCCGTCCAACTTCGAGGCCTTTCGTCAGCAGACCGGCGATCCCTGGTTTCGCAACGTCGATCTCGAGCAGGCCAAGAATTCGCTCAAACGGCAACTCGATCGCGAACGCGACCAGTACCGCGGTCTGTGAAGCTCTGGCGCTAACAACCTCGACCTGCGCATCGCTGCAATCTGCTCGTCGCGCAAAATCTCTCACTTCCCCCTTGAAAAGTCAATCACCCTGTTGTATTATACCGTATAGTTAATTAACCGTCAGGTTTCATACGGAGTATAAATGACACACGACCAACTCTCTACCACCTTCTCCGCCCTGGCCGATCTAACCCGGCGCAGAATCCTGACTCGCTTGAGGGATGGCGAGGCGTCGGTTCAGCAACTGGCCCAACCATTTGACATGAGCCTCCCCGGCATTTCCAAGCACCTAAAGGTGCTCGAGCGAGCCGGACTGATTGAACGAAGCCGCGATGCCCAGTGGCGCCCCTGCCGCCTGAAGGCTGCCCCGCTCAAGGAAGCTGCAAATTGGATCGAACATTATCGCATCTTCTTTGAAGCGAGCTTCGATCGGTTGGACGCTTACTTGAGCGAAATTCAAGCCAAAGAAGTGCGGCACGCCCGCAAGACAACGAATAGGAGGAAACATGTCCGCAAAAAGTAATCCCACCGGCAAGCCAGCACAAGAGGGACTTGTCATTACCCGTATTTTTGATGCCCCGCGGGAACTCGTCTGGAGAGCCTGGACCGACCCTGAGCACGCGATGCGCTGGTGGGGACCGAAAAATTTCACGGCGCCTGTCTGTAAGATCGACCTGCGCGTCGGTGGCAAGTATCTTTTCTGCATGCGATCGTCCGACGGCAAGGATTTCTGGAGCACCGGGGTGTACCGCGAGATAGTGCCCCTGAAGAAGATTGTCTGCAGCGATTCGTTTTCCGACGCCAAGGGCAACATCGTTTCCGCAAGCGTGTATGGCATGGGGAACGACATTCCGCTTGAAATGGAGATTACGGTCGTGCTTGAGGACTACCAGGGTAAGACCAGGATGACTCTGACGCATGTCGGACTACCGGAAGGCAAGATGAAAGACATGACCAGCGCCGGCTGGAACGAGTTCTTCGACAAGCTTGCGAAGAGCTTGAAATGATTTGGGCCGTATCGACGTGGTGAGGGTTTGCAGCAGACCTTGAGGCGTCTTACTGATTCGCAGAAGAAGACAAGGGATCGCGAAACCGGTAGGGTAAGCAACTTGACCGAAGTCGACTTTCCGGTGGTCAACAGCCGGAAGCGGGAGGCAGTCCTCCCCGAAGCAAATAGGTCACGAGATAGACGGCGTCCGAAATGTTCACGGTTCTGGAGCAGTTTACGTCGCCGATCATCACATTTCCCGGCGCCGGTCCAGCAGCAAAAATAAAATCAATTAGGGTAACAACGTCATTGAGGCTCACTGTCCCACTCGCATTGAAATCGCCAGCGATTATTACCTGATCAGGAGGGACAATATAGGGAGCATTGGGCAATGTTGAAGACTTGCCGATCACAGTCATCTCCCCTATTGATATTCCGGAACTTCCACTCGTATATTCATATTCGACAGTGAACTCTTGACAGGTCGTATCGAAGAGCGGACCGTACTGCACGACCAAGTCCCTAAATAGAACTTCCGCTTGAATGACCGGCGTGACAAAGTCACGTTGCGAGGTTGCAACCCAGGCGCTTGCCGGCTGGCCATTGACCATAACCGAACTTAGGTTTATATCGGAGGCGGTTAGCGCACCTGGAAAATTGCCAAAGGTAACCGTGTCGATGATTGGGCTCATTGAGAACGCAGAATAGTAATACTGCGGATTCGGAGACACGACAGCCTTATTCTGCATCACGGTGGTTGTCCTTATCACGGTAAATTTGCCGATGTTTCCCAATTGGTAGTAAGGCTGGGATCCAAACATGTGGTGCATGAAAGTGTGCTCTGCCATGACGGTTGTGTCGACTTGCACAAGAACAGGTTTGCAGGGGTTGTCGTAGTGCCCATGAATAACGGCCAGCGTGTGCTCTCCCGGATCAAGCCGTTGGTAGATATTGGAGGTTGGAAATGTCGATCTCAGGTTCGTGAAGAAAAGCACCACATTGCTGCCACTAATCCGCTGCAGGCCGAAGTCGTAATTCGGGACCGTGCCGGCTGAAACCGAGTCGATTGTTAACGCATTGTCGGACGCCAATACGCTGAGCGGAACCATGTAGTCGCTGATGGTGTTGTGGCTTCTCAGTATTATCGGAATTGCGACATTGTGAGTTCCGGCGGGGTAGTCGGTGGTCGGAAGGAACAGAGTATCAGCCGGGTGGAGGATGCTGTAAGGCGGGAACGGAGGGCAGGTTGGATAAAAGCCCGCAAAGATGTACTCCCAATGAGCCTGGGCGTCGGACAAGGTTATGCCGGGCCGACCGTCCATATCACCCTTTCCGTCAATCAGTGGTGTCCCAAATCTCAGAGCATTAAGTAGGACGAACGTGTCCGAGACACCATAAAGGCCATCGCCGTTGAAGTCCCAACACGGAGTAACTGCAAGTGCGATCGTCGAGCAAATAGACAGGAGAACAACCATGATGCGAACTAGCATATTCTCTCCACTCGAAGTAATAGTTGAGGACTAAGTATGAATTACTTCATAATCTACTCAATGCGACAGATTTGTCAATGATTAACCTCGAATACTCAATGCCAATCGCCGCGCAGCAGCAGGAGACAGTGGCTTTTCTGATCTTCCACGAACTCAATGTAACATGGAACTGTTCTATCTACGTTGCGTAAAAAGACAGACAACTGATCAACCTGTTAACATCTATCCGGAGGTCAAAATGATCGTCGTGCGCGACATATTTCAGATTAAGTACGGGCGGGCAAAGGAGGCGGTTAACCTGTGGAAGGAAGGCCGGGCATTTTTCGAAAAAGCCGGTTTTCACAACAATGTCAGATTGCTGACTGATTCGGTAGGACAGTCGTATACTTTGGTACTCGAGACTACCTGGGAAAGTCTTACCGCCTATGAAGCAAGCTATACCAAGATGATGTCGACCGGAATCTATGAGGAATGGCGGAAGTGGTACGACAAGTATGTTCTACTTGTCGAATCAGGTAAGCGCGAGATTTTCAATATCGTAGCTTGACGGTTGACAGGCGCTGAGCGCCATAGGCAATTCGAATGAGCAGTGTGCGCGATGGTACGCAATTCGTCTTGCTCCCAGATCTTCAAATCGGCATTATCTGTCCAGATGGAATCTGTCAACCTGGTTAGCGAGCGATTAGTTCTGCGAGACATGACTGAGGCCGACGTGCCATTCTACTACGAGTGGTATTGGGAGTCGAATCCGCAGACAATGACCTGTCGCCCAATCAAGCGCAAACCGATCGAAGAGGTCATCGCGCACATGAAGGAACACTTCGAGAAGCGGGATGTTACGTTTCTCGCGATAAGAAGGCGCGATGACGATACGCTGCTTGGACGCCTGACACTCTTTGACTTGAACGAGTCCAATCGTTGTATTGAAATTGGCTACATGGTTGGCCCGCCATTTCGCCGTATGGGGTATGCGCGAGAGGCCCTTATCCTCACGCTCGGCCATATCTTTGGACCGCTGGAATTAAATCGAGTCGTCGCACAGACCGGATCATTCAACGATGCCTCGATTGCTTTGCTGGAGTCTCTCGGCTTCCAGCGCGAAGGCCGCCTTCGCCAGCATCACGTTTGGAATGGAGCACTCCACGACGACCTTCTATTCGGATTATTAGCCTCGGAGTTCAAAGACAGCGCGAGAAATCTCTGAGCATTTAGTTCGGGACTACTGATTAATTGTTCTTCGCCAGTTAACCAATCCTCCGGGTGTCTAATCTGCAGGGAGGCATTTTTCTTTGAATTTTTGGTAAGGAGCGAATTCCTATGTTACGAACCATGGTCTCAGCGATCGTGATCACATTCGTCCCCATCATTTCCCTGCTTGCCGAAGAAATCAAGTCCGGTTGGGCCACAACCGCGATGATTATTGATGGCGACGGCGATGAATGGCGCGATCGTGGGTTCACGTACTTCGACGGCGACAAGACTGCGATAGCCGTTTTGAATGATTCCACAGACATCTATCTCATTGTGATCTCACGCGACGAAGGCAATGTAATGCAAATGGAGCGATCCGGCATAGTAGTCTGGCTCAACGGTGATGGAAAGAAGAAGAGAGACTACGGTTTTCGTTATCGCGCCGGTAGGCTGGCGAAAGAACAAAGGCGCATGCCCGAAGGCTTTGACCCACCTGCTGAAATGACAGAACGGCGGGAACAAATGGAGGCGGAGCAAGCGCGTCTGCGCAAGGTCATTACGGTATTTGACCAGAAGAGAGCTTCCGAGATCTCATCCAAAGGTGAGCAGGGTCCGGCCGCGGCAGCAACGTTCGGCAAGGAAATCTACGCATTCGAGTTCAAGATTCCGATTCTCACTGCCGGGGCTGAAGGCTATGGACTGAGTCGGAAGGAAAATGGACAGACCATGATTGGCATTGAGACAGGTTTTCTAACAGAAGATGAGAAAAAGGCAATGCGCGACCGGAGGCAACCGCCCGAGGGCGGAGGCATGAAGATTGGCATGGGCAGCCAGGATGGTCCCACGACCGGTGGTGGCGGAATGGGTGGACGCGGCCGACTTGGAGAGCCGGGCGGAATGCGCGACTCGGGCAAAATGGAGCTCTGGCTCAAAGTCGAGCTCGCATCAGGGCAGTAGGATCACGTTCGTAGCGGGTCAACAACTTGACGGTTGTGCAGGACAATCCGCCAAGATTTTCGTGCGCTCACAGGCTTCATTTCCTAACTTGCGTGGCCTCTTGGAATTCGAAAAGTCCTCAACTCTGGAAAGGAGTAGAGTTGCCATGCCGGAAATGTTCGACAAAGCCATTCGGCATCAAAGTCTGATCTTTTCTTCCCCGGAACGGATTTTTGACACGATTACATCTGGATCCGGCTGGAACGCCTTTTTCACGAGCAATACTGAAGTTGATCCCAGGCCCGGCGGACGAATCGTCTTTCGCTGGAAGGACTGGGGTCCACAACGGTACACGGTTAATGCTGAGGGCATTGTTCACAAAGCGGAGCGCCCCAGACTATTCGTGTTCGAGTGGTATCCGGTCGGCAAGGAACATCCGACCGTGATTACTTTTGACCTGAAACCGCAAGACGGTGCGACTGTGGTATCCGTTACTGAAGATGGCTACCCAAACACGCCCGAAGCTCGAGCAATGATCCTTGAATGCGCCACCGGTTGGGGGGAAGCCGTAACACTTCTGAAGTTCTATCTTGAGCATGGCGTAACCTATAATCAGGCTCGCGATCGAAAATAGGTTCCCTGTTAACCTCGCGCTTCGCGATTCGTGAAGAAGCGCAACTTCGACCACCTTCTTCCGTATTACCATTCAGAACAGAACATTAGGTAATTGCTTACCTAATTTTACCTGAGCATCTTTCCATGAGGCGAGACTTATGAAATCACTCGTTATCTACTGCCTGGCAATCGTTGTTATCGCATCTTGCGCGCCCGCCCTGGCTTCGACGGATCTCGGTCCGCGAGTTGACTCACTCTGCAACCTGATCTGCGAACCCGAAGGTCCCGGCTGCGTCGTCGAAATCATCGAGGATGGGAAGATTATCTTTGACAGGGGTTACGGTCTTGCGGAGTTGGAGAACAACGTTCCGATAACGGAGCATACCGTGCTTGACATCGGTTCCAACGCGAAGCAATTCACAGCGACCTGCATACTCCTCCTGGAAGAACAAGGCAAGCTTGACATTGACGATGAGCTGAGCAAATACGTTCCTGAATTTCCCCATTATCCCTGGCCGATAACACTGCGACAGCTGATGCAGCACACATCAGGAATTCGTGATTACTTTGATGTGATGACACTCAAGGGAATGAACATTGGAAACAATTACCCGACTGAGGAGTACCTGAACCTCATTTATGGTCAAAGCGAACTGAATTTCCGACCCGGTGACCAGCATTTGTACAGCAATTCCGGTTACATATTGTTGGCCGAGGTAATATACCGGGTAAGCGGCATGTCCCTGGCGCAGTTCGCCCAGGACAATATCTTCACTCCCCTGGGGATGTCAGCGACAAGTTACCTGGATGATCCCAGCCGCGTGGTGAAGAATCGCGCCGGCAACTACGGTCCCCTGCCGTCCGGTGAATTCTGGCACGGTCCGTCAATTGCCGCCAACATCGGTGATGGTGGAATCTTGACGACTGTCGGCGATCTGGCACTGTGGGATGCAAACTTCTACAACAACATGCTCGGGAAGCGAAATCCAAAGCTGATGCGTACACTCGAGCAGCAGACTGTTCTCAACAGCGGCGATACGATTCAATGGGCATTGGGATTGCGTCACGATCGGCACAACGGCCATCACGTGATCCGCCACGGTGGCGCCTACTATGGTTTCCGCTCGGAGATTGCCCGCTTCCCCGATGAGCATTTGACAGTGATCGTCTTGGCCAACCTGATGACGATAGACGCTACAAATCTGGCATATCAAATTGCTGAACTGGTGATACAACCAAAACCTGATTCGTCAGACGAGACGACGCCACCGACAATTCTGGCACGACTCTCGGCGGCTGAGCTTGTTGAGAAGGCGGGAACATTCAAAAACCCGGTTACCGGTACGATCTGGACGGTGACGGCAGGCGATTCGACGCTCTCGGTTGCGACATCCTCGGGGTACAATTTTCAACTACTGCCGATGGACGCCCGTCACTTTCGGCCTTCGGGCATCGCTTTGCCGGGCACAGTCGCTTATTCCAAGCTTGCAGATGGAACGAAGACAATTGAATTGGTTGTCCCGGGACAGCAGACCGCGCGCTTCGAGCCAATCATTGTTGCGTCGAGACCGAAGAATCTTGGAGAGTACGTCGGCGAATTCCATTGCCGTGATCTTGGCTTGACCTACGTGTTGTCCATCGAGAACGAAATACTGAGTTTTGCGGAGAAGGGTCGCAGCGAATGGGTGGCGATGTCCGCGACCATAACTGATGAGTTTTTAGCCCAAGGTGGTCAAACTCAAATTCACTTTGAACGGGACAAAGACAGCAGAGTGCGATCGATGCGATTGAGTCTGCCGCGAGCAAAGAACTTTCTTTTTGAAAGAGTAAGTTCTTAGCGGGTGTTAGCCACCGCTGAAGCCAATACGGTTGTGGCTGCCGTCGCAGAAGGGCTTGGCGCCTGAACCTCCACAGCGACACAAAGCTGGACTGGTGCTCTGGACTCGTGATTGTCCATCAGACCCGATAACGACGACCTCGCCATCGATTAGAAGTGGCCCATTGGGGGAAGGTTGAATCTGCAGGCTATCAGAAATTGAATTCTCCTCGCTCGCCTGATCGGGTACGATGTCAATTCTGACGTTGCTGCTGAACTTGATCTTTCGGTGAGCATTGTCGCAAAACGGCTTGTTCTGTGAAGCTCCGCAGCGGCAAAGCGCCATTCGGGTGTCTCGCAGGGTCACAGTTCCAGCTTGATCCAACATCTCAATGTTGCCTCGAATGCACAGCGGTCCGTCTTTCTGAACCAGTATCTCGTTGCTCACTGGAGTCGGTTCGGACTCTCCCCCGTCCTTTCGGACGAAGTGCAAGGCTCCCGTTGGACAGCGCAATACCGCCTCCACGACCTTGTCTGCAGCACTATCATCCGGAGTCACCCACGGCACGCGCGAGGTATCAAACACCTGCGGAAGAGTTCGGATGCACTCAGCAGCGTGAATGCAGCGTTTGCCGTCGAAGGTGACTTCGATTTCTCTGCCACTATACTTATGGAGCTTGTTCGATATCTTCATCCATTCCTTCGCTGTTGTGCTTCAATAAACAAGAAACAAGTCAGGTTGCTCAAGGT
Organism: uncultured Ignavibacteria bacterium; assembly: GCA_964552775.1. GTDB lineage: Bacteria > Zixibacteria > MSB-5A5 > CAIYYT01 > CAIYYT01 > JADJGC01. The sequence goes on from CAZKIH010000012.1 coordinate 89,960, forward strand.
TCATTGGCAAAGAAAATATCTTCTATTGGCCTGGCGAATAGCCGGGAAATCTTGAAAGCTAGACTCAGACTCGGATCGTACTTGCCGGTCTCAATTGCATTGATTGTCTGGCGCGAAACATCCAACGCTTCCGCAAGTTCGGCCTGCGACCAGTTGCGCTCGGCTCGCAAGACTCTCAGGTGCGTCCTCATTGGTAACGCCTCGAGGCGACAAACAAACCGCAAAAATAGAACATCGGCATATAATACCAGAGATGCTTGACACCGAAATTCTCGTAGGATAATCCAACCGCCTGGTCAAGAAGACCAATAGTCATCAAGAACAGCATCATAACCGGATAGGCGATTGCCAGCGCCTCGAGCTGGATCTTCTTTTGCAGTTCGTCGAGGCTCGTTATGCCTTTAATGAAGCGCCACAACATCCAGGCAAAGGGTGGCACTGGGAGCATGGCAAGAATTACTCTAAGTGATGGCCCTAAGCTCTTGTCTTCAATGAAGATTTTGGCAACGATGAATGCGGCAAGGAACAGACCAATTGCTGTGAAAACGATCATCCACTGTTTTTTGTCACTTGGTTGATTCATAGGGCTCTCCTGTTCTGTTAACTTCATCGGCATAATGTAATGTTTACCATACTAAATGTCAAGTTATATTTACAATATGTAACGCTACATTTACAGATTTGTTTCAACAAATATTATCCCCTTTGAAAGAATTGTGGCAATCAGGAGCCCTATCCCCTTGTTACTATATCCAATCGAGCTTTTCCACAGTCTTGTCGCTCAAGACATCGCCAGTGTTCAGAGTTGATTTGGGCTCAAACAGGAGGATGAAGCACTCTGGTTCAGCGATCGGGTTATGCTCGGTGCCTCTCGGAACTATGAAAAGCTCACCTTCTTCGAGAACGACATCTCCGGTGCGAAGCTTCATCCGAAGCCGACCTTTCACCACCAGAAATAGCTCGTCCTCATTTTCGTGACTGTGCCAGACAAATTCGCCTCTTAATTTGGAGAGCTTGACATACTGCTCATTCAATTCGCCGACGATTTTCGGGCATTCATACTCGGCGATTAGACTAAACTTTTCCAGCAGATTGACTTTTCTCATTGTTGGCTCGCTTTCGGAAAAAATGGATACTCGATAGATACAGGATTTACGACGGCTGACACACGAGTGATGGAGAGCAGTGAAAAAGAAAAGGCGAGTTATTCACTCGCCTGCAAGGTGGTCAAGAGAAGTCCTGCCCGAAGGCTAAGCCTTTTGCTCTTTGAGTTGTTGGGCCAGATAGTTGGGAAGTCCCATTTGTTGGATCTGGTCGAGCTGGGCCTCGAGCCAATCGACATGGTCTTCCTCATCGTGGAGAATCGCCTCGAGCATGTCGCGCGTGGCATTGTCACCGACTTCTACTGCCAGTTTGATTCCGGCATTGTAGGCAGCGACTGCGCCGATCTCCTCTTTGATGTCGTTTTTGAATTGCGCCTCGACATTGCTGCCGACCTTGATATCATTCAGTTTGCTGACCTCGGGAAGACCCTCAAGAAAAATGATCCGCGCAATGTGTTTTTCCGCATGCTTCATTTCGGTTATGGCGCGCCGTTCAATCTCGTTGTGGAGCCGGTCGTATCCCCAGTTCGCACACATTTCCGAATGGACCATGTATTGATTAATCGCTGTTAACTCATCACGGAGCAGATCATTCAATACTTTGATGAGCTTCTTGTTTCCTTGCATCTCGTTCTCCTCCGTCCGCCGTCGTGCGGGCCGATCTGTAGTCTATGCTTGAGAGACAATATTCGATGTCACAATCAGAGTCAAGCCCTCGCTTCAGTTTTCTCCAGGGTTCGAGAAGAAACTGTTTCCATCCGAAACGGTCGACCGGACGATTGATACAGTTTGACCACGGGATAAACTCTGAAGTCTAGCCACAAGTCTGTCGATAACTTCCTTGACTCCAATAAGATTGGGAGCAATAAGTTGCATAGAATACAATCGCCAGATCATTTCAGCAATCGCGGCTTCACCCTCATTGAACTCGTGATCATCATTGTTGTGCTCGGAATTCTCTCGACATTTGCCGTCGCCAAGTACCAGGATCTCACTCTGGATGCAAAACGCAGCGCGTGTCGAGGTGCATTAGGTGGCCTGCGGTCCGGCATCACGACATGGTACTCCCAGAACATCGTCAAGAATCTCGCTGCTCAATATCCTCCTATTGACACATTGCGCCTTGCAGGCAGGGTCATAGAGCATCGGATTCCGCCCAATCCTTTTCAGACCAACGCACCCGACTCCATCGTGACTGGCGTGACCAAAGGTGTTGTCGTGGGTACTCGCGGGGGCTGGGCATACAAAGCTTCCACGGGTGAAATTTGGGCGAACACCAATACCACCCTCGACGCCGGTAGCGGCTGCAGCGGTTCGACATCCGTGGGTGAAAATCTCTGGTAGCTCTGGACTTCTCTATTCTCGTCTCCTGCTTAGTGAATTATATTGGCTCCTGAAGTTACAGGAGGTTTCAATGAAGCTCGCGATTCGTGTTGTCGATGCGTTCACTGCCAAAGCATTTGCAGGCAATCCGGCCGGGGTTTGTATATTGGCGAATTCAATCGAGGAGAAGCTGATGCAGTCGATCGCCATGGAAGTCAATGTTGCGGAAACCGCATTTCTGGAAAAGTCCGATGGGATCTATCAACTCCGTTGGTTCACTCCGGCGGTCGAGGTCGATCTTTGCGGGCACGCAACGTTAGCTTCCGCGCATATTCTATTCACTGAGGGTCATGCTTCAAAGGGAGAGACAATTCGCTTCCGCACGCGAAGCGGCGAGCTGACTGCGAAGATGCTTAGTGATGGCTGGATTCAGCTCGACTTTCCGGCTATCGGATCGACCGATGCAGAGGATTTTCCCGAATTGAGTGATGCCCTGGGCATTCAGCCGGTGGCGGTCTCAAGAACTCATAATACTGTGATTTCGGAGATGGCTTCGGAGCAAATTGTACAGAACATAAGGCCCGACATTGCTGCGATTCTCGCCTTGGACACAAAATTCGTCATAGTTACCGCCAAGTCGAGCTCGGGCTATGATTTCGTATCGAGGTTTTTTGCGCCGGCTGTCGGGATCGATGAAGATCCCGTGACTGGTTCGGCGCATTGCGCGTTGGGTCCGTATTGGCAATCACGACTTCACAAGAACCGATTCTTAGCGTATCAGGCCTCTGCTCGCGGTGGCGTGCTCCGCGTTGAAGTGAATTCAAATCGCGTTCTGCTCGAGGGGCAGGCCGTCACAACAATTTCAGGCGAGATCAATCTCTAAGTCTCTGACCTTTGTTCCAGTCCAGGGCGCGAGCCGGTCCCGTGTTAAATTCCCTGATAATACTGCTGCTTTCTCCTGATCGTAAGCAAACCAGTTCATGCTGAAGGAATCAGCGCGGCACGTTTCCAGTTTGACCGTTGCCTGTGCCATACGCAAGCCTCAATGCTGCGTAGCCGGGGATCCTCTTTCCCTGTTGACCGTTTCCGAAATGCACGGTTGAACTGCCTTGATTCAGTTCGTAGACTGGTCGCCCGCCGCGCGAGCGCAGGTAGTCCGATTCCATCAACCGCACCGACTTTCGCGCAGCGGCTCGCATCAGATTTTGCCCTTCTGGAGTAAGCATCAACTCCTGCACCAGCCGGATCGCCTGATTCTGCCCCAACGGACCAGAGTGGACGAGTCGCGACAATGTACGCCTGACTTCATGTGCTCTGAGTGCTTCATTAGTTGTAAGTGTTTGCAAGTACATGAGTGCTGCCATTGATCCTCCTTGATCGGGAATGTGATTCGGAATTGAGCCCTTGTCGATTCAAGGTTGTACGCGCAATTTCGGCTTTGGCACCACTTATTATTTGATCATTTCTGGCAACTGCAGCAAGGCCTCGGCGCAAACTTTCCAATCGCAGCCGTGCTCTTAGTACTGGCGCTGGTGGCGATTACGTTCTTAGCCGACGCGCGATCGACCTCTTTCGGAAGTGCGTTGCCCCAAATTATCGCAGGGCTGATCGTGGGACTTATCTTCGTAATGTTCCTGGTTCGAGGGAAGCGGTCGTGAATCTTCCGGAAACGTCACATCAGCTTTGCGAATGAAGCGCGACCTTGTTGCCTTCGGAATCGATAAACACGGCGAAGTAGCCGATTTCGGGTGTTACCTGTGTCTTTGGAACGACAACTTTCCCGCCGGCTTTGGCAATGCGATCCAGATAGGGGCCAAGATCTGGATTGGCGTTGAGGTAGACCATCGAGCCGTCCGCTCCGGGTTTCATCATCTGGTGATGAACTACTGCGCCGCCGACCTTGCCCTCATCCGCTGGTAGAAAGGCCATCTCGATCTCTCCCATTTTTGATGCATGAATCGGAACATCCAGTACCGTCTCATAGAATTTCTTGGCGCGTTGAAAGTCATTGGCCGGAATCTCAAACCAGTTAAGAGCATTACGCTTGCCGTCGGACATCTTGGTTTCTCCTGTCGAAGGTTAACTCTGTTGAATCGGTCATGGTGGATATACGTACTCGAAGTCGCGAGGTTTCAAGATACAGTCTTTCTGGCGATGTACGCCGATGTCCAATGATGAAAAAGAAAGCGGCAGGAGTATTGCGCTCCTGCCGCCATGGCACTCGTCTTCCAAAGGACAGACTACTTGGTATCAGCCTTCGGCGCCGCCATCTTGGCAAATTCTTCGTTGTTCTTCTGAACCCACTTATGCATATCGGCAACGACCGTCGAATCCGACGAGGTAAGAAGCATAGCCGATCCGGACTTGGTCCAGGCTTCTTCCATTTTTGCTCCGCGCATGAAGAAACTGCCCATCGTCTCGCAGCTTCCGCACATATTGACCTTCTCGCCAGCGGCAGCTTTCTTGCCGATTTCGTTCATGAGCATGCTCGTCTTTTTGTAGTCCGCGAAACGTTTTTCGCTCACGGAGCTGAGACACAACACACCATTACTAATTGGCACTTGCTCATGAGTCATTTCTTTCATCAGTCCAGATTCGACCCAAGGCTTGCAGAAATCGCAGTTCTGCATGTCGAGCCATGGCTTTTCACCGGCGATCACGAAGGCAGCAACGCCGACAATGAAGGCCGCGGCCAACATCAATGTCACTCTCTTATTCATCCTCTGTCTCCTTTCGAAGGATTCCTATCGCGAACGTGTCCAGAGGGGCAATCCCTGTAAGCCAATCCCTGGCCGTTCGTGGTTCGTTAATGACAACTATTGTACGTTTCTTAAGAAAGTGGACACGAATACTCAACGCAATCATTTTCTACGCAGACATTGATAATTCTATTGCCGTCACTTCTAAGTCATTGATACGCAAAATATTTCAGGTCAATCATTAGGTATCACTGCGGCTAACTGATAACTTTTTTTGCTCAAAAGTTTTTGTAACCCGGTATTCATGGAGCTATTATCTGTCAACGCTTGCGAAGATCCGAGAGAGTCGCGTAGAGCCCGTGTCGGAAATACGCGGGCTTGCATGCCCGATCCTTTAAATGACTATTGACCTGGAGAAATCTGAAGCATGAGCACTTCAAGAATGGAAGCCTTCAGTGACGCCGTAATCGCTGTAATCATTACCATCATGGTGTTGGAGTTGAAAGTCCCGCACGGAAACGATCTTGCCGCTATTCGTCCGCTCCTGCCAGTGCTACTGACGTATGTTTTGAGTTTTGTCTATCTCGGAATCTACTGGAACAATCATCACCACCTCTTGCACGCCGCTTCCAAGGTAAGCGGAGGAGTTTTGTGGGCCAATTTGCATCTGCTGTTTTGGCTCTCTCTTGTTCCCTTCTTCACAGGCTGGCTCGGCGAAAACCACGACGCTGTGTGGCCCACCGCTCTTTATGGCGGGGTGCTCTTGATGTCTGCTGTTGCTTACTACATACTGCAGAAGACGATCATCGCCTGCGAAGGCCGGGAATCGAAACTGGCTGCTGCTATTGGAAACGATCGCAAAGGAGTGGTTTCGATTTTTCTCTATCTCCTGGCAATTGTCGTTTCGCCTTTTGGGCAGTGGGTATCCGATCTCTTGTTTGTGCTTGTTGCGGCCATGTGGGTGATACCTGATCGCAGGACGCGCAGCGTCCTGGAGAGTTGATCACGGCACAGGCAAGTCAACATCGGGCTGAGTCATTGCAGGCGAAATCGAAGCGGCGAATCTCTTGATCCGCCGCTTGACCGAGAATTATAAATCTGCTTCACTGAATTATTTCAATAGTACCATCTTGAGAGTTGAACTGAACTCTCCCGCTTCAAGCCGACAAAAATAAACACCGGAAGAGAGAGCCTGCGAATTTGCATTCCTTCCGTCCCATTCTATGGTGTGTCTACCAGCCGGCATCACTTCGTTTACAAGTAACGCAACTGTCTCGCCAAGTAAGTTCGATATACGAACCGTGACCCAGCTCGCATGCGGCAGATAGAACTCGATGCGCGTCGTTGGATTGAATGGATTAGGGAAGTTCTGATTCAGGCTGTATGATTCAGGCATGACGGGGCTATCGTTTCCATCAACATCAGTGGCGGCATCGGTGACATTAAATGCATAGATCGACTTGAAAGCCGCCTCGGAAACGTGTTTGATGCGCCAGAAGTAGGTTGTTGTGTCGGCATGCGCCAAGTTTCCGGTGTAGGTGTAACTCCCGCCGTTTACGACCGCGTTTACGATCTTGTTTTGGAAACGCGGATCTGTTGCCAATTCGAAATTGAATTGACCACTACCCTGCCAGCGGAAAGTACCGACCATTGCCTTAACGAATCCTCCGGGCATGGGTGACACAGGGGAGTCGTTCAGGAAGATGCTGAAATTGTATCCTTCGGCACTTATCGGCGCCAGTTTCGCAAGCCGATATTTCGTTTCTCCCAACGAATAACCGAGGGAAAACGCTGTCTCCGCCGAGTTAGGTCTGGGCTTGACATTGATTATGTATTCACCAGTTTCAATCGCGCCCAGACTCGTGTAGCTATCAAGAATACGGTCGCCGTCCATGTCCCGCTTGTAGGTGGACGCCGCGGGTAAGGTGTTGGAGACGCCGCAAAGTTCGCGGCCACTTGGCGAGATTATTGTCACTTCAGCGTTGTTCCACGCCGTCACCTTGAGGTCGCCTGCCACGAAGCCGAAGGGATCATCGTTGTTTGTCAGAAGGAACAATGCGTGCTCGGCAACACCATCAGAGGCAGCAACCACGAGATCGAGGTCGCCATCCAGATCGAAATCCGCCCCATCGATGTGACGTGGCCGCAGATCCGGAATCGTGTAGCGAACTTCGTCGACAAAATTCCCATCGCCGTCGCCGAAGAGTATTCCGACATAACGTTCGCCGCCATTGATAAAGGCGATGTCAAGTTCAGCATCGCCATTGAAATCCCCGACTGCGCTTCCGAGGATTTGCCCCGAGAGCGTTCTAATCGCCGAGGAAGCGAATGTGCCATCCCCTCTGCCAAAATAGACCATCATCTGGCTGCTGGCACCGCCGACTGAGGGTGTGGCTACGCAGAGATCGAAGTTCCGATCGCCATTGAAGTCGCTGCCCGAATTCGTGACATCAATATCTACCGACCCGTACTCCTGTGGGTAGGAAGCTCCCGGAGAAAACACTCCGTCTGAGTGTTGGAGGAAGAGGCTTAATCCCTTGCGTGTGCCGACAGCGAGATCGTCGCGGCCGTCGCCGTCGAAGTCAGCAGAATTCAGTGTTAGGGCAGTGTCTGCGACGGCGATGGACACGCTTGTCGGGAAAGAACCAAAGCCATCGCCAAAGTAAATCAGGACCGATTGCACGAGACCGACCGCATAGTCCAGCCTGCCGTCGCCGTTGAATTCTCCCGATGCACATCCACGAGCCGGTCCGCTCGCGGGGTCAGTCACGCCAGTTTGAAATGACCCAGTAGCAGTACCGCGGAAGGACTCGATCATCCACCCATGACCCGACCAACTCGAAGTGACCACGTCAAGATAGTCGTCAGAGTTGAAATAGCCGACCTGCGGTGCAATCTTGTTGTTTAAGTAGTCATAGTCGTAGAGCAGCGACAGACCGCTTGCAGCGACATTGTAGGCTTGCGCACCCGACGTGAATGACAGCGTGTTACCGGTGACGAATATCTCAGAATTGACATCAGCATCGAGATTGCCTTGGACGAGCCCGGTGGCATTGGCCGTCTGGCTCTTTTTGATTAGAGCGAATTCCATCAGGAAGTGGTCAGTGGAGACGACTTGAATTTCCACTTCACGCACCGTGGAATTCCCATCCGAGTCCCCGGCAGTGAGGACAGCTCGCCAGATGCCGACATCCGCTAAATCAGGCCGCCAGGAAAACTGCGCAGGGTTTTCGCTGGATAGAGTTGGCGTGCGTACCGGCATTCGATTGGAGGACTCGACGTCCCGAAATTGCGATAGGGTGAGTTCTGCTGTGAGACCAGCTGGAGACGAATAGGTTACTGGAAACTCAACGTCAGCTCCGGCGGCAATTCTGTAGACAGGCTGCGGGATCACAAGACCCGGAGGATTGACCTTCTCGACGACATTTAAGGTGGCGCCAACCAATATCGGTGAGAACTCGCTGGAGCTGTTATCGGGATTCGCCAAAATGATCCGTGGCCATGCACCATAGAACTTGACATCCAAACTGCCTTCTTCCAGGCCCGTCAAATATATCAAGGCAACAGGAGAGGCTCCCGGAGGAAGCGGTTCTGAGCCCGCTCGCATGTCGTAGATAATCAAACTATCAGGCGAAACACCGTCGCATTTTTTGAATGACATCCGCCAGGAAAGTACCGATGGATCGGCCATGCGACCGACATAGACCAGTGAATCAAACCTCGCAAACCCCCCATCTTTGGTCACGAAACGAATGCTTGCCAAGAAGCCGGTTGCGGTCTCGTCATTTATGACAGAGAACGCAACAGGCAGTGACTGGCCGACTGCTAATTGCGCACTTGCGACCCTAAGCGTATCGCGCACACCGGGATCGCTCTGTGCCCTCGCCTCACTGCTGCACAAACAGATTGCCAACGCAACCATTAAGGCCAAGTGCCATCTCATCATAGAGATTCACTTTCGTTTTCCTTCTGTTCTGGAAAAACTGACATTTGTGACTCCATTGCTTTGAACACCAAAAGTGCTACTGGAGTCGGCGTGTGAGGCGCCCGGGGCCGTGGGGGGCCAACTTAAGAACGTGCGGAAGTAGGCAATGCCCTGCCTCAGACCGTAATATAGTCATCTGTGTCACTTTTAGCAATAGAAAGTCCCCGATTCTTGCTTGCGTCGGTCGCTGTTACAGTAGTATGACAGACGGCGATTGCTGGGTCGAATAGCACAAGGCACTGACACTTGAGGACTCAGTCACCTGCGTCACTTGCAGAACAGAGATTCCGTTAGGAGTCCGAAGCGGGCGTAGGCGATGGCTGCGAGGACGATCCGGAGGGTGTTCCAGAGAACAATATTTTTGATTTTTTGAAAAAATGAACTTGCTTTAGAGTATTGCAATACGTTATTATTACGGCGCAAAAAAAAAGAAGAACTTCGATAGTTCTTCTGCTTCACCAGATTTTGGGGAAGAGGCACGCGTTCCCTGGGAGTTTCCTAGCCCCCTCTCTCAGGACGGCTTCTTCCCCGCTTTTTTTCCCCTTGATCTGTCCCCCGGGAGGCACCGTTACCGAGATGTTTCCTGTCGCCCGTTATCAATAGTATCGTTGACGAGGCTGACAATTCTTGTCAGTGCACTAAATTCTTTTTTTAAATTTTCAAAACCTCAGATCAATTCAAAATCCACAATATCGCCGAGTTTGATAGCTGGTTGTTTCAGGTCAAAATCACTTTTCAGTTTCCACTCTCGCTCAAACTGAAGGCTTGGCTCCGTCAGTTCGGTGGTGACGATCCCGTCCTTACCGTTGGTGTGATGCAATCTAATGCGTTGGTGTTCATGCTGAACGGATTTGAGAAATGATATAATGAGTTGTTCGCGCAGTTGACTGAAATCACCGGACTCGGATGCCGATCTCATGAGGCTGCTCAATCCCTCTTGGACCGGTTTGGTCATAAACGATCCCAGTTTGAGTTTTACACGTCGAAAAACATCGAGCGGAGTCGGACTGATTGCTGATTCGAGAATGTCAATTCCAAGGTAGACAGCGCTCAATTCGGCCGGCGTCAGATGTGCCATTGCACCACCCTTGCTGATCAACCGATATCCTTTGCAGTCCTGGTCGTAGTACAGCGGGAATCCGGCTACCTCCAGCGAATGGAGGTAACGAAAACCGGTTCGCTCACTGATGTTGCACTCGCGCACTATATCCGCAAGTGCAACTGAGCGCCGATTGAAGAACAGGTGCAGAATCAAGAGAAGATTATCGAGTTTTGGCATGATGTCCTTCGGGAGATCTGTCTCCCTCCTCGGTTAAGTTCTAATCTGTTGCGAGTTGAGTCGTCCACCTTAGAGCATGACATCCAGGTAAAGCATGATCAGATCGAAGACGCCGATATCATTTGGCTGGACGAATGGTTCATCTGGAGGCAGGCTATCTGCCGGAACTTGCTCTGCCGGCACAGTCGGGCCAAGGCCCTCGGCCAAGGCGGGCGGAACAAACATCGTGTAGCAGGCCAACATTGCCACGACCAGTGCCACCAACAACAGAGACCAACAAGATCTGGTTAGTAGAGACTTGAACATCTTTCCTCCTGTGGATCGAGCTTTCTGATTACCTACAGGAGAAGCACATCTCAAAAATCGTGCCGGGGCGAAGTAGTCTGGCCTAACTTCATAATGTATTATTCTACAACAAGTTACGAGTATTTGATCTTAGGGGCCTACTGCAGGAATCTGCAGATATTCACCGTTATCGGTTAGATCGGCAATGAGATTGTCTTTATCTTATTGCGAAACAACGCATTAAGCGACAAACCGATTTCGGTGAAGCGAAGTTATGTAAAGTGAGAGTTGAGGTTACCGATGTTTTCGAGGGATTTTGATCTTATGCTTCTGAATCTTCCGCTGGAGAGTTGTGAACGGCAGTCCCAGCTTTCTCGCGGCCGCGGATTGGTTCCAGGCGCATTCTGTCAGCGCTTCCAGAATGAGAACTTTCTCGGATTGTTCCGTGCGTTCTCGAATTGAGGTCTTCGTTTTTGCAATAGCATTTTTCCGGATTTCCGGAGATAGTAGGTTTTCGTCAATGATTTCCCAGGAACTCTGAATGGCAAGTCGTTCAACCAAGTTCCGCAGCTCTCTGACGTTTCCAGGCCATTGATAGTTGTTCATCAATTTCCAGGCCGTACGGGTGAACTTGAGTTTTCGACCGGGGCAGAAGATGCTTGCGAAGTGTTGTATTAGGGGGTCAAGGTCTTCCATTCGCTCGCGCATTGGCGGTAATGCGATGTCAATTGTGTTGATCCGGTAATAGAGATCACGTCGAAACTGCCCCTTCTCTATCAACGACAGGAGGTCGCGATTAGTCGCGGCGATGAGGCGGAACTCAACATTTTTGCCACGATGACTGCCAATCATCTCGACTTCCCTGGTTTCGAGCACCCTGAGAAGTTTAGCCTGAGTCAGCAGCGGCATATCGCCGATTTCATCAAGGAAAAGTGACCCTCCGTCGGCCATCTGGAGTTTGCCCTCTCGACGTGATACGCCGGTAGCTATTCCTTTTTCGATACCAAACAACACGCTATCACCCAGTTCGCCGTCAAGGGCGGCACAGTTGAGTGCGACGAGTGGTCCATCGCGAAACGGGCTGTTCTGATGGATAATTGATGCCAACACTTCCTTACCTGTGCCGCTCTCGCCGCGCAGTAAAATAGATGCTCGCGAGTCAGCCACTTGCGGAACCCTGGCGACAAGTTTTGAGAGGCTCTCATTTCGGGTTATGAAGGCGTCACCGAACCCCTTCTCCGAGTTGCGCACTACAAGTTCCCTGGTCTGTCGCTTCGCCATGTCAAACTGCCTGGCGAGAGACAGTGCGACACCGATGAAATTCGCGACCGCCTCAACCAGTCGACGTTCCTCTACTGAGAACACATTTGGCAGACTGTGATGGTCGAGATAAAGAACGCCTACAAGTTCCCCTCCGGAAAGCAACGGCACACAGGCGATCGAATAGATGTTATGTTCAATCACACTTCTATATTGGCGGGTGATTTCGTTGGTCAGGGCGTCGGTGATTATCATCGACTCGCTTCGCTCAAACACCGACTTTACCACGCTTTTGCTCATGTCGAGGATGTCGGCGAGACTAACCTTGTCGCAATCAAGAGCGCTCTCTATACGAAGGTCGGTTCCGCCTTCGGTTGCCAGCAGCAGTGCCGCGCGCTCTGCGCCGGTCTGCTCGACTGCGAAAGCCAGGAGCTTGCGCGTGATCACGCTGTAGTCCTCAATGGAGTTGACGAGTTGGGAAATTTCGAGTAATGGAAGGTGCGTAGACATTTTGGAGCTACTCCCATCATTCAGGCGGTCCAATTGTTCAAGGCAAGCGGCGACACGAGGCTGATTACCGATGACCGTGTAGAGTCGCGTTGCCTCCCGCCAGAAGCCTCTTGCGAGATATTGTTTTTCCAGACGCTGGTATTCCTCAGCGATTGTGCGAGCTACGTTAGCGGCGTGGTAGAAGTATCCAATTTTTCTGTAATACATCAGCGCCTCACGCATCGCAGTCATGCCCGTGCCGTCGTCGGATTTCGCCATGATTTTCCAAGCTTTTAAATGCAAGAGCACCGCCTTGCCAATCACAGCTCCTGAGTCGTGAATAAATGCCGAAAGGTGCTGAGATTTCTTGATGATTGCGTCCACAAGCTCGTACTCGCCCTCCAGAAGTAGAAGGCTCGCCGTAAACGCGGCCCCGAGCGGGTTGCTGCATTCCAGATACTCACGAATCACTATTTCTGCTTCGTCAAGCGGGATTTTTCGACCCGACTCTCGATCAATCTGGAATGAGATCTGTCTGCCGTCAAGAAGCGCGATCTTGTCATTGCATGCCGACAACATTTCCGCGGCACGATTGTTGAGCTTGATGGCGATCTCAATACTCCCTCTCCAGGCGCTCAGGAGAGCGAGATATAACTGAGCAAGCCCGACTGGGTGGGCGCCGGCGGATTCCACTGTTAAGGTTGCTGCCGCTTGCAAGCTGAGACCTGCCTCAGTAAGTTTGCCGCTTCGCAACTGCAGCCAACCAAGTGCGACTGCCTGATAGGCAAATGTACCTACATCGCCACGCATTTGTGCCAGCGCTAAAAACTGATTCGATGCACGCTCTGCGGCTGCATATTCTCCCGTTATACAGGAGGCTGAGATTACTCCGTGGATGACACCGTAAGTTCGCCGTGGCTCTTGCTTGAACAGCTTGGACTGTCGGAGAAGATTCGCTTCATTTAGCGCTTCGCGATATCTGCCCATGCCGAAAAGCGTAGTTATCAGATTTGTCCGGGAACCGAATTCGGCAGAACCAGGATACCTGCGGCCGAATTCCAATGCCCGCCGAAATGAGCGCTCGGCTTCATCTACCTTTCCGAGCGATAATTCAATTGCTCCCACCGTGTTGTTCGCCGACATCTTTGAACGATCAGGAAGAGCTCTCTCAGCTATGCTTCTAAACTTTCTTGCGATTCGATGGGCCCGTTGTGTCTGGCCATCGTACCATAGTGTCAAAATCATTTTTTCTATTGCGAGCGATCGCCAATATTCAGATTTCAAACTCCTTGCTGCGCCATAGATTCGCAGTATCGCCCCCCAAACCCTTTTCTTCTCTGGACTCAGTCTGAATGCGTCGACAGCGGTATTGAGCACAATGATTCTCTGGCGTGGGGTGAGGCTGGGGCAACCGATTAACCCTTCGATCCTCTGGCGACCGGCATCCCGGAACCCTGCATGATGCAGGAGGAGGGCAATGCGAACTTCGATTGCCGCTCGCAGTGACGGATCTACCCTTGCTTCTCGTGCAGTCAAAGCTTGCGTAAGCAAACAGATTGCGGTTATCGGTCGGCCGCTACGTTTCGCACTAAGTCCGCGCCTGATCAAGTCACGTGCACTTGATTCCAACTCGTTGCGATCGGGATTGCTGGTGCTCGTCCCAAATGCCAGGTTCAGAGCAGAATTGACTCCGTCAGCTGAAAGTGCCAGCGTCCACCTCCCTGAATTTAGAGACAGAGCCGCGTGCCCGAATAAGTGTCGGTAAATCTTGGCCTGTTGCCGCGGGTTGGCACCGACATTCTCCTCGATGGACTGAGAAATCTCATCCGGTAAGCCAAAGATGCGAGCATGGCCTCGGATAAACTTGACCGGGCTCACTCGTTGCTTTTTGTTTTCGCGTGCAAACTTATTGTACCCTGATCGCAGGTCATCCCAAAACAGTTTGCGATTGCCTCCGATTTGTGCAAAGAGATCCTCGCGACCAGATTCGTTCAAGAGCCTGACCAGTGATGCTGGCCGTATTTGATAGTGCTTCTGAAGAAGCGCAAATGCGATCGGCTCAAGCCACTGCAACTCCACGGCAAAATTAAAGTCGGACCTCCCAAGCTGATGCAATGTCCCGCCGGAAACGGCTGTACGCAGATGCTCTCCGCGACTTTGATTAGGCTGGCTCAGGAGAAATAACATAGCACCGATCGAGTAACAGTCTGACTGAGCAATGACAATGTCGTTCTCGATAATCTCTGGAGCGATAAACGGCTGAGTGCCGATGATCTTTCCATTCGGCTTTACTCCGATCGGTCGGACGAGGTCGAGATCACTGACCAGCACGCGCACCCGTCCATTGAGACGCTGAACAAATATGTTTTCCGGCTTTAGGTCGCAGTGCACGCAGCCCATCAGGTGGATAAATTCGACAGCAGTAAACAACTGCACAACGATCTCTTCAGAGTTTGCAAGCAGTAATTCGGGTGTTAAAGGCAATCGATCTTCGTCGGGTATAAACCGATGCACGACTTCGAAATTATCGGCACGCTGATAACCGGCCAGGGGAGCAACAATTCCGGGATGCTTCCAATAACGAGTAAATTCGAAGCTGGTGCGAAGCACTTGATCCAGGTCGGCAGAGGCGACTTTGGCGTTTTCAAGTGCCCTCTTGATAACGACCAATTTTCCAGTATCGAGGTCGATCCCCAGCCATGTCCGAAAAAGTAATCCTTCGGACAGAATCGACTTGACCTCATATCTTTCAGGCGAATTCTGCTCTCTCATATCTTGACTATCCGTCGTTCAGAGACAAATCCCGCATTGATTCAGATGGACAGACTCCCGACGCAGGAGGCTGATTGCATAGCCGTCAGGATTCCACGCTCTGGTGCCGCTCCTTGGTTTCTTCAGATCGCTTTTCATCTTGTTTTGGTCACATCGAGAACCCACACGTGGCACTGGAGCCAACTTGTCGCAGAAAGCATTATAAGCAAAAAGTGTGATTAGTCAATGCAGGATCGCACTCAACAGAAGGGGCTGAGCCGGTGATTCTGCATCAGCTCAATTTGCAGTATGTAGTTGTGAGGTTACTTGATCAATAACATCTTTCTGGTGGATGTGTAGTCCGCAG
>CAZKIH010000013.1:0-99889 GCA_964552775.1 uncultured Ignavibacteria bacterium
GGAGTCCGCCTTGATACGCTCCCTGAGTCTGTCCTGATCTGCTGGCAGGAGAGCTCCGTCGATCTCCAAATTGATCATTTCTCGGATCTTGTCATCAATCATCGGCAGTCACTCCCCGTCTTTGAAGCTCCCTGCACATGATCTGACGCGCTGTGAAAAGACGTGACTTGACAGTCTTTTCGGGGACTTCCAGCACTTGTGCGATTTCGGCGTAGGGAAGGTCGGCAAAGTGTCTCAATACGATCACGACGCGGTAGTCAAGAGACAAGCCAATCAAGACCTCGTCAATTTCTCTACTCAGCTCTTTGACACGGAACTCCTGCTCAGGATTCCTACCCGCATCAATATGACTGTCATCGAGCAACTCAAGATGGCGCTGTTGTTTGATGAAATTGATGGTCTCGTTCACTGTCATACGGTATATCCAGCTAAAGAACTTATAGTTTGGGTCATAACTGTCCAGCCGCTCATAAGCCTTTACGAAGACGCTTTGCACAATGTCCTCCGCGTCTTCCAGCACCCTCGTCAATCGAAAAGCCAAGTTGAATAGAGGCTTCTGGTAAATCTCTATCAATTTTCCAAAGGCTTTCGTGTTGCCTGCGAGGCAGGCCTGCACGAGCTGCCGATCAGTGTTCTCACTCACAATTACAGCTCACCCACGCCAAAAGTTGATGGCAAAGGACCACAGTTGGTCGGATTCTTTGCAGAAATCCGCATTAAAGCAAAACAGTTGTCCGCGTTGCTGTTCCAAAAGTTGATAAGTTCGTTTATGCGAAATTTGTTGCTTAAAGATAGACTAATCAGGTCGGAAGGGCAAATTCATTTTGAAAATATTCGAATTCAATGGTTGGCAGGTGAGCCCAAAATGGCCCAGTTTTGGCCAGAAGGGTCTACTCTTCTATCTGAAATACCTGGTCAAATCCAGAAACGCGGAAGAGGTTCTTGATCTGCGGGCTTAGATTTCGTAAAAGTAGAGTATCACCGGTCAAACTCAGACGTTTCAAACTTGACAACAAGACGCCCAGGCCCGCGCTTGAGATATAGAGGAGCCCGCCTAAATCGACAGTCGAGGTTGACTTCAGCTTTGCAAATTCTTGCTCAGCGTAAGGAACCTGGGTAACGTCGAGTCTTCCAAACAGACCGAGAGATGTATCGCTGTAGAATCGAATTTCCAACATACTCAACCTCGAAAGGGCCGACAACTCCGACTCGGATACATTGATTCAACCCTCGGATTGTCTGTCCATGCATCGTGAAGCCGTGCAAGTTCATGCCTTTCATGAGCTCGGAGGATATTCACGTTATCTCGAAATGTATGCGCTGGGTCCTTATTGTCAAGGGATATGGGACTGAAGGCAGGGCGACTTTTTTGACGTTGCAGCCACACAATCAAGACCGGGAGCCGTGACGGCTCCCGGTATGGCGTGATTGGCATGATCTAAGATCAAGGGCAGACAGCGCAGGGTGACGCTCCGCCCGAGAAGATATAATTGATCAAGAACACGGCGTCGGAGATCGTTACGGCACCGCTGCAGTTGGCGTCGCCGGCGCGGACTGGGTTCGGAGCGGCTCCGCCGGAGAAGATATAGTTGATCAAGAAGACAACATCAGAGATCGAAACGCCTCCATTGCCGTTCGCGTCGCCGCATCGGAATACCGGTGTTGGCTGGTCGGCAATAATGATAGTCGACTCAATTGAGCCGTTTCTGGCCGAGTCAACATCGATATGTACCGAGTCGTTCGAAGCGCGCCAGTCAAAGTGAATTGTGTGCGACGTGTTCGGGGTGATCGGGATGTCGGCGTGATAGAATGCGGCGTCGGTCGTGGCGGAGACAACTTGTACCGACAAGTCGTAGTCGGTCGCAGCTCCGTAGTTGCTAATCCTGACCAGACCTCCGACCAATGTGTACCTGATCGAATCACCGGGTGCAATATCGATATCTTGGATCTGAATCACGATTTCTGAATCAGGTTCGATCATTAGCAGTTCGACAAACTCAGTGTCGCAGACAGCCATCGTTTCCTGCAAACTTTTCGCTGCGCCCGCATAGACAGTGAGATTCTCGGCAGCAGCAGTTACTGCCGCACTTATAATACCCGACTTGGCTCCCCCAACTCGCCACTGGATGTTGTTACCATAGTTGATAATGCACTGACCTGATTCAACACCGACGATTTGGTAGTTGAAATAGGTCGTCGGCAAGTAGTAACCGATTGGTGATGTCTCTTGTCCATCTGCGGGAATAATCGGATGACTTCCTGGTATCTCACCGAAGAGTGAATCCGCATTGAACCCGAAGACACCAAACAGCGGAGCGACAAAATTTGCCGAGTCAGTCTCGCCGAAGTAGACCGTCATGACTTGAGGAACGGTGCCATTATCCTCGACGACGAGAGGATTCATATAAGCGCTGACTGAGTCCATGAGGAACAGGCCCTTGGATCCCCCCCAGCTTGGTTGGCCAGAGTAGGACCATGTATTGTTCGTGGCGTCGATAGCGATGCGTTTGCTGGTATCTGCCGGAAAATTAGAGTCGTGGACGTAAAGGTACCATAAATTCGGATTACCCCCATCAGGCAAACATCGATAAGGCGCCAGCGAATGAGCTCCTGTCCCGTTCTGGTTGAACATCATCAAAACACGATCGTTGCGCGGAGTTGCATAGAACATTTCCTTGCACTCCGATAGCGTCTGATTCGGCGTATAGAGGGATCGCGACTGCGAATGCTGCTGCTGCTTGAATCCATACTGATAGAAATAGTACTTGTTGATCACAGCTCTGGAACCTGAGCTGATGGTGACATCGCTCAGATCTGCGCTTCCCGGAAAATCGACAGCCAGGTTGCGGAAACCATCCAAATACAGGAAATAGGTTGTTGCGAACCCGAAACAGGATCCGTTCCACGGACCTTTGATAGCCCTCCATTGATTGATGGCAGATGGGCGAAACTTGACGTCTCCAGGCGGTGGATCGAAATACGCCTCTCCTTCGCCAACCAATGATGCGAAGGAGTTCCAGTCAGGAAAGTCGGACGACGGGCAATTGATGCAGCACTCGCCACATGGTGTTGGCTGCTGGCAGTAGCTGAACTGATTCCAGTGGGAAGTCGGCCATACTGAAGCTGCGTTGTTAGGGATGGACCATGTGTCCGCCGACAAATCCAAACAGGCATCGCAGGCATCACCTATCAGGTCGTTATCTTGATCCTGTTGACTGGGATTTGGATTGCCTGGACAATTATCACAGGCATCACCGACCAAATCGCCATCAGTATCAACCTGATTCGAGTTCAGCGTATTCGGGCAATTGTCGCAAAGATCGTTTATCCCGTCCAAGTCAGAGTCGGTACCGCTGTTGCAATCGATAATTTTGGCTACGAAGACATCCCTCACGCCATTGTGAATCGCATCATAAGCGTTCTGTGTTGGGAAGTCGGTGGAAAAAGTTTCTCCAGCTACGTAGGCGGAACCAGAGCTGTCAACGGCTATGCCATAACAATTGTCGTCAGCCAGTCCGCCCATAAAGGTAGAGTAAAGCAGAGTGCTGCCAGACGGCGAGAACTTGCTGACAACGACATCATTGATGCCGTTATAGGACGCATCGAATGCGTTCTGCATCGGAAAGTCAGAAGAATTCGTATATCCCACCACGTAAATGTTGCTGGAGCTGTCAAAGGCTATTCCTTCGCCATACTCGGAAGTTGACCCGCCCAGATAGGTTGAGTAAATCAGTGCATCGCCAATCGTTGAAAGCTCAGTTACAAAAATATCCTGATCACCGTTGTGGCTTGCATCATAGGCGTTCTGCGTGGGGAAGTCGGACGAATACGTTCCCCCCGTAATGTAGGCACGATAATCTTCGGAATTGATATTGTCTCCAAAGTCATATCCTGACCCACCCAGGTAAGTCGAGTAGACAAGCGCACTGCCCGACGCCGAAAACTTGGACACGAAGATTTCCCAGTCGCCGTTTGGACTGGCGTCGTAGGCGTTCTGTGTTGGGAAGTCTGATGAAAGCGTTCCTCCCGTCACGTAGGCGCAGCCGGAGTCGTCAACGGCGATGTCCCAGCCATAATCGCTATCCTGACCCAAGTCGCTCGAAGATCCGCCAAGATAGGTGGAGTAAGCCAGTGCACTACCTGAAGTCGAGAACTTGGTTACAAAGACGTCGGTCCAAGATCCGTTTATGCCCGCATCATAGGCATTTTGTGTAGGGAAGTCCGGACTATCAACGCTTCCTGTAACGTATGCGGAACCTGCCGTGTCGACTGCAATGCCGTTGCCATAATCGCCAGCCGACCCTCCCAGATAAGTCGAGTAGATCAGTGTATTGCCGGACGCCGAGAACTTTGTGACAAAGACGTCATCGGAGCCGTTGTAGCTCGCATCGTAGGCGTTTTGCGTCGGGAAATTGGCCGAATTCGTCTCCCCCGTTACATAGGCGCAGCCGAAATCGTCAATTGCGACGCCGTACCCGGCATCGGAAGTCGATCCGCCCAGATAGGTTGAGTATAGCAGAGCATTTCCCGATGCGGAGAACTTCGTCACGAAAACGTCGGTGCTATTACGGATCGCATCAAAGGCATCCTGCGTTGGAAAGTTTATAGATTGCGTCCACCCAGATACGTAGGCACAGCCGGAATTATCGACTGCGATACCATTGGCCACTTCCCCAAGCGAACCGCCAAGAAAGGTCGAGTAACGGAGACTTACAGGTACGGCGTCTATGTCGCGACTGATTTGATCACTCAGAGTGTGCGCCAGTAGCGACCCCTGCAATGACTTAGCGGGATCGATCACCTGTACGCTGTTCCCCCATGCGGTCTTCAAAAGTCGATGTCCGTCGCTGTCAGTTAATGTTTCCAGATTGGAGTCGAAGGCCATATTCAGGGCTTCAGCCTGAGCGGGGCTCTTAGCAACCACTTGGTAGTCGATTTGGCCATTCGATTGGGCCGCCAGCCTGAGGCTGACATCCGGATAGAGATTTTGCAGGATTACGGATTGGTAGTTGGGTACATCAGTCGCCCACTTGGTAGGATCATTGCCAAGAAAGTAGTTAAACTTGAAGTCTCTTTCGCCTTCACTCTGGACTTGAACATCCGGGTTGGCGCCGACGAAGGTGGCTTTAATCAGCATCGTCTCGATGGAGTCAGGACGGGGTGAACCTGGATTCCCGCCTCCGCGGGAATGACGTAGTGAGAGATGCCCGGAATTACTAACTTCTGGTTCGCGTTTTATCGTGCGGGTGAACTGATAGTAGATCGCATTCTTGGCGATCCAAATGACGGCACCACCAGCGTCTGTGCGATAGAGAATACTATCGGGCCACTGGCCCATGTTCTTTGTGAAGAAAACTGGCGACGTACTCGATTGTTCGTGCTGCCCAATTGACGAAGAATGGTCGGACAAAGAACCGTCGTAGGCACGTACCGGATTGGATTGAAGAGAGAGCACGCAGATTGCGAGACTCAAAAACAAGCGCAGCATGAAACAACCTCCACTGAACCAGTATCTGAACTTCTGTTTCCAAGGTGTAACGAGATAACCCTGCAAGTTCTCAAGCCGGCACATCCCAGCGCCAAATCAAGAACCCTCCAAGGTTTCCCCTCCGTTTTAGGGATCTATCTAAAAGCATGTCAGCAGCGCGCGTAGAAAGATATGTAAGAAGATAGTCTACGTTTCTGTTTTGTCAACTAAAAAATGGATCGATATAGTCTATGGTAATTGCTTTGACGCGAGTCCGGCATGGGCGAGACTTAAGCGGTCCCTTCGGCTTTACCAAGCATCATAACAGCGGAGGCAAGTACCAATTCCAGATGTTCGCTGCTTTTCAGTGACACTCCAAGGTCACGCAAGAGTCCGTCTTTGAGACCGTAAATCCAGCCGTGAATCGCGAGGGATTGCCCACGCTTCCAGGCCCCTGCAACTATCGACGAAGCGCATACGTTCCGCACCTGGTTGATTACATTCAACTCACAGAGCCGATCCCAGCGCTGCTCGTCTGTTGGAAGTGCAGTCAAGAGATGGTTGTGAAGCTCGCGGATATTTCGAATGTCTGCAAGCCAGCGATCGACGATACCGTGGCTCTCGTCCTCAAGCGCAATCTTTACTCCACCGCAGCCGTAGTGGCCACATACGATTACATGTTTCACTCCGAGTACATCGACGGCAAACTGTAGAACGGAAAGACAGTTGAGGTCGTTCTCAACAACGATGTTAGCAATGTTGCGATGGACGAACACTTCACCCGGATCGAGGCCGGTGATTTGGTTTGCCGGAACGCGACTGTCGGAGCAGCCGATCCACAGATACTCGGGAGATTGAATTGAAGCTAAACGGCTGAAAAACGACGGGTCTTGAGCTATCATCTTCTCAGCCCAGCGTCGATTGTTGGCAAACAAGCGCGGCAAATATTGCATCGAGACAATTCCTCCGACCTATAATTTTGCCCACCACGGGAATGCGGCCATTCATTATGGCTAAATCGACGATAAGCCTGTGAAGGTAATTTTGAAAGCGAAAATATCTTCGAGAGCAAATGACACAAACACCTTGGGAATGCGATTGACATCTGTTCGAATCAGTCACTACTTTTTGGTGAAAACAAGACACTTAACTGATTTGGAGACAACACATGGATGCAGTCATGAAGACCACGATCTGGCAGCAATTCGGCGCCAGCATTGACATGTTGGAGAATGCAATCAAAGCATGTCCGGAAGAGGTGTGGGCGGGCAAACGAGGTTCATTCTACGACTTCTGGTACCTTACCTCGCACACTCTGTTCTGGCTTGATTATTATCTTTCCGAATCTATCGAGGGATTTGTTCCGCCCAAACCTTTTGGATTGGAGGAGCTTGATCCGGCTGGAGCATTGCCGCCCAGAGTATACACCAAGGATGAATTACTATCTTATCTGGAACATGGTCGTCGGAAATGCCGCAAATCGATCATGGACCTTACTGTCGAAACGGCACACCGTGACTGCGGCTCCAAACGACCGGGCTTGACTAACCTGGAGATCCTCTTATACAACATGCGACATGTACAACACCACGCTGCTCAACTGAATCTGTTGCTCAGACAATCAATCGATTCCGCGCCGAACTGGGTCTCAAAAACCAAGCACAAGCTCGAAGATCATTAGTAGTCTGACACAGTCCAGAATGCTGAATTGAGCCTGCCTGCCGTGCATTTATTAGCTTGATGCTTTTGCCCAATTCGCTTATCCTCCATAAGTAAAACGGACAATAATGTCTACGCACGGTTGAGCCGTGGAGAGGATAAAATGACACAGCTGGCAATTGAAACAGACATCAGTATCAAAGAAACAACGGGCAATCCCGCACCATTGGGCTTGCTCGGATTTGGGATGACGACTGTTCTGCTGAACTTACACAACGCGGGACTTTTCGGCCTCGACACGATGATACTTGCGATGGGTATCTTCTATGGCGGTATCGCTCAGATAATTGCCGGTATCATGGAATGGAAGAAGAAGAACACCTTTGGCACCACTGCATTTGCATCATATGGCTTCTTCTGGCTGACACTGGTGGCATTGCTTGTGCTCCCCAAAATGGGATGGGCGGCAGCGCCCTCCAAGGGAGCAATGGCGGCTTACTTGTTCATGTGGGGGCTATTCACGTTTCTCATGTTCATCGGGACACTCAGACTTAATCGGGCGCTCCAATTCGTATTCGCTTCGTTGACAATCCTATTCTGGCTGCTGGCACTCGGAGACGCGACTGGAATTGACGTGATCACACGTATAGCCGGCTTTGAGGGACTTGTCTGTGGCCTGTCCGCGATTTATGCTGCACTTGCACAGGTTCTGAATGAGGTCTATGGCCGCGTTATACTTCCGATGGGAACACTGAGGCGCTGACACGATTTTGGCAGAAGGATGAAGAGTCATGAAGCTGGAAAACATTCCGTTTGAGATTGTGGACTGGAGCAAAGTGTCCGTCACTGAGCACAGCGGCGAGATGGGTAAGGCGTTCTGGCGCACCATTCAACTCGGAGAGATCCGAATTCGGATGGTTGAGTATTCCCCCGGCTACCTTGCAGATCACTGGTGCCACAAGGGACACATCCTGCTTGTGGTCGAGGGCACGCTGGAAACGGAGTTGCAGGATGGCCGCAAATTCGTGCTGGCACCGGGGCAAAGCTACCAAGTGGCCGACAATGCTTCACCTCACCGATCTTCAACGGAAAAGGGAGCAAAGCTCTTCATTGTGGATTAATGTCCGGCGACATATCTTGCTCAAGTACTCGCTGCCGCCCGCAGCAGTCAAGAGAATGTTTCCCGATTAGTCATGAGCAATATGAAGACAATGGAAAAGTCCGTTTCCCAATCTGGGGATGCTGCAGCGCCAATTTCAGCATCAGCCAAAATAGGTTTGATGCTCCTGATCACAATACTCCAATTGTTCACATTCTTCCTGACCTACAGGCTCTACGCAGCTTTCGAAATTACGGAATATGTCCAGGTGCGGACCACCATCGATGTGTTGATACCTTACATAAAATGGTCATGGACAATCTATTACTTTGGTTTTGCCTACATCATGTTCTGGAGCGTCGCCGCAATCTGGCACGCACAAAAGACGGTCATTCTGCGCACGATTGCGGTTTATTCTGCGCTCATTCTGGTCGGTGCTATCTTGCGCATGCTTATACCGACTGATTCACCCTGGCCGCTTGTGAGTGACCTGACCACAGCTCAGCGCGGATTCAAAGCCGCATGCAATGTTGAACCATTAGCGGGCTTTCCTTCAATGCACGTGGCGCTTTCTGTATTGACGGCCTTTCTGAACTGCCGTCTATTCAAAGGTGTCGGCGGTCGGATCGTGTCCGTGCTCTTGGCGCTGTTGGTTAGTGCGTCGGTATTGACTGCAAAAGAGCACTGGTTTCTCGATGTTGTTAGCGGTGCGCTCCTTGGAATGCTTGCGGGCTGGTTATGGCTGCGGATGGAGCGGAAGAATTCTGCGGTCAGCACGCAGGTTACACGCGATCTCGACTCGTAGTATCGTTCCGAAATACTCGCATCTTCGGAACTTGAGTTTGAGGGAAGAAGACTGGTCGGCAAATCCTCAACATAGCATTAATCACAGGCTGTCTCGCCCGAAGATAAAAGTAGAGATTTTCGGCTTCTCCGCCAATTCTCGACTTCGCATAGTATGATGTCTGACCCAAGTCGACGGCGGTGCATTGTCGAGTAATTGCGAGTGCAATGATGCCATTCAAGAGGCAGAAGTAGGTATCGTACTCATCTCGTCTCGCGTAGTCCATCCCGACGAGAAGAAAGTGCAGCCGGGAACCATTCTGGTACAGAAGAGCCGCGCCAAGAATGCAGTCCTGCTTCCGTAACAGCAGCACTTCAAGATCGTCAACCATTGACTCAAACAATAGGACGAAGAAGGCCTCGTTCAGAACTTCCATTTTGACAGCAACACGAGACATGACTTGCTTATACTGAGCAGCAATAACTGCGGCTAATTCTGCTGTCGGGATTGCCAATTCAAGGTGGGCCTGGTTGTCAGGATCGCACGAAGGATTATCGAAGATGGGGTTCGATACACAAAGGCCAGCTCTGCGTAAGCTTGCGACTACCTGACGTCGATATCCTGCTCTCATATTGCCAAGATAAGTTGCATAGTCCGGCCAAACGATGTTGATCTCGACACGAGGAATGCTGTTGGCGCAGAAGTATCCGTGCTTTTTGAACTGCTGAGTTCGCGCCAGCCGGCTGGTCGAAAATTCCTTGGCACATGTAATGTTGATCCCGTTGGCCCTCGCGATTCGTTCCATTTCAAACACCACGCAATCAACTATGGCATCATCGAGGGATTCGTATTTCGAACAAATGCAGCTCTTCCCGAGCGAGATAGGCAGTCCACAGAAGAGCGTTTCGATGCGGAGAAACTGTGGCATGACTTTTCGGACCAGAGCTGCTATTCCCAACAAGCCAGGATTAAGCAGATCGAGCGAGACTGTGAAGCTGCTCAAGGCGGCAGCGCCAACGAATTCGTCTCCTCTGTAGATGAGCAGATACCAGTACTTGGCCTTTTCGATCTGGGAGTTTTGCAACGAGCGGATGAAATTGTATCGGCCCACGAGGCCGTCCCGAGCAAACAGCGAGTCCCAGAGTGCAGGGTTAATCTCTTCAATCGAGCGGTATTTTCGCACCTCAAGCTGAGGACGTTGATCTTGTCCGACGGTGGCGGTTGAGCTTTGCATCATTTTACCCTGGTACGCTCTCCCAGGCTGGAGACTCCTTGGATGCGTGTATCTCCCGGAAAGCCCGTAGGATTTGGCGCAAGTATTCTTCGTTCATTGCAGCCGTCGCACATAGCCGTAGTCGAGCCGAGCCCGCCTTGACTGCTGGACTGACAATTGCCGTTGCCAAGATGTCGAGGTCATATAGGGCGCGAGCCATACGATATGCCGGTTCATCGCGTCCCACTAAGACTGGGATAATTGGACTGCACGAAGCTCCGACGTCGAATCCTGATTCCTGCAGTCCGTTCCGGAGGAAATCCGCGTTCTCTCTAAGCCGCTCAATTCTCTGAGGTTCTCTGCGAATGACGTGAATAGACTCAAGTGCCGCAGCAGTCGCGGTGGGAGTCATCGCTGCCGAGAACATGAATGGTGCCGAGCCGTGCTGGAGGTAGTATATCAAGGACCGTTTGCCGGCAATGAAGCCACCGTTTGAAGGGATGGCCTTGCTGAGTGATCCCATCCAAATATCTACATCAGAACTCGGTACGCCACACGCCTCATTGATTCCCCTCCCTGATAATCCAAGTACTCCAAACGAATGTGCCTCGTCAACCATGAGAGTTGCACTATACCGCTTCTTCAAGGCCACGATCTCCTCGAGTGGACAGGTATCTCCGTCCATTGAGTACAACCCCTCCACTGCAATCAGTACTCTCTGTTTATCGCGCTTGCGCAGAACCTCCTCAAGTGAATTGGGGTCATTGTGGTTAAATGTCCGAACCGGTACATGTCCAAGTCGGCAGGCATCGATGATACTTCGATGAATTCTGGCATCTGCCACAAGAAGACAATCTGGACCGAGCAGGGAAGAAATGACGGCGAGATTCGCAACATATCCCGAGCTGAAGGTAATACACTCCTCAGTCCCCTTAAAAGCGGCTATCTCAAGTTCAAGCGCCCTGTGGAGTTCACAGGTCCCGGTCAGTAGCCGTACTCCACCAGTACCGGTGCCAAATTCACGGATCGCTGCGTGTGCGGCGTTTTCGATATCGGGGTGCCCTATCAACCCAAGATAATCATAAGATGACACACTGAGAAGTCGTCGTTTGCCAATGCGAATGTACGGCCCCGCCTTAGCAGACAACGGTTGTTGATAGGTGTATAATCCGCGTGGGACTCCCCATCGGAATATGCCAAACCACCTTCGTGCAGCAGGCAGGCTCTCAACTAAGGAGTTATCCAATTCCGCAGTCGATTTGTGGAAGTAACCGTTGAAGGGATCGACGGGTTCGACTTTATGAGAGTTATTGCGACTCAGAAGATTGTCTTGGTTCCTCTGGAATTCCATGTCCAGAGTTGGTCCCTTGAACTTCGCCTTGAGCAATTCATCTTCACCGTGGTGGCGATGAGCCGACCTCAACTGGAGATAAATCCTCAAGGCGCCCAGCCATAGGCGTAAGTATTTCTTCGACCAGACGGGTGGTCGCGTTCTTAGAGCCAGACGATTTGCGCGTCGTGGATTAAGTACCGTATGGGCATAAGTGTGTATCAATTCTCGATAGTACTGTTCGAGCGGTACGCGAGTTGGCACCACCGGATGAGTCAAGTCCCACAGCCCGTGAGCCGAGCGGGGGACAGTCAGATTTGCGGAGTAATGATTCCAGATCCGAGACCCGGGCATCGGAGTCTCCGGAGAAATGTTCACATAGTAAATGCCGTTTTGCTGTATAAAGCGATTCAATCGTTCCCAGTCGGATTTCACATAGTCGGGACCGGTGATGAAGGACGCGTAGATGTCAACACGGTTCCGCTGCAATACTTCAACGGCTCGTCGATTGACATCCACCGTGCACTTCTTCTGCATGTCCGATAATTCTCTGTCGGTGACAGCCTCCAGGCCAACTATGACTGCTTTCAAACCAAGTTCACCCCATTGGCGGATGATATCCTCGTGTTCCGCAACAAAATCGGCACGGCCGTACACCAGAAAGTTCTTCTTGATATCTCTCTTGTGCAAGAGATCAGCAATACTGGCCAACCGCTCTGGGTCAAACAGGAAGATATCATCAACGATATAGATATCATGCTGCGGTATTTGCATGATCTCATCTACGATCGACTCCGGGTGGCGCGAGTATGGTCGGCCGCCCGTGACGCACCAGGTCACGCAAAAATTGCATTGGTACCAGCATCCCCAAGTCGTCTTCATCAACGCAACCGGCTGATGGAACAAGTAGTAATACCGATTCTGAAGCGAGTTAGTGAGCTCGCGACGTGGGAAGGGAAGGCGATTCGGGTCGGGCATGTAGTCGAGTTGACCGGTACGGACGACGCCGTTGTCAGGCTGCGGAAGGGCCAAACCGCGGATCTCGTTCAGAGGGCGACGGTTTTCAATCGCCTCAATCAACTCGGCTATTTTCGAGACTCCATCACCGAGGACTATGCAATCTATTGCTGGATCGCTAAAGTCCTCAGGTGCAAGCGACGCCTGTATGCCGCCGACAATAGTCGCGCACTGACGATTGTACTGCTTCACCTGTCGACAGATCTTCTTAACTTCATTCACTCCGTTGATGTAACAAGTAGTTCCAACCACGTTGGGTGAGAATTCACGCAATCGACGCGAGAGATTTCTCTGGAGTATCATATCGAAGATCTGAACTTCGTGACCAACCAGACCGGCTGCGACGTATTCCAACTCAAGAGGTTCACAAATCATCAAGTGCTTGAGTCCAATGGTGTGCTCAGGTACCGGCGGACGAATGAGTAATACTCGCATGTTGTTGCCCTCTCCTAGAGAATTCCCGGCGATATGCGCCGATTAATGTGGAAGTGGTAGCGAATATTGGAAGCCCAGACAACGGCCAACATGTACGGACCCAAACGCGCGTGATTGGGAAGTACGCGTCGGAATATTGAGCGCCATTTATATATTTCGGAATAGAGTTTCCAGTAACCAAGTTCAAGAATTTCTGGATTCAAGTTCAGTGGCCGGTAAACCACCTTCCCGCCGGTGTAATTAGCATAATTCGTCGTTACAATTCGCTGTTGCTTCATCAACTCAGCGAACAAAGGGGTTCCTGGTACCGGTGTAATAATGTGTACGCGAGGAACGGCGATACCGCAGTCCATAATAAATTTGAGAGTGTCTTCAAAGATGTTCTCGTCATCACCGTCCAGACCAATGATCATCTCTGTCGAGACATCTATTCCGTGGCGACGCAAGGATACAATTGCATCGCGATACCGCTCCGGGCGATTCCAATCCTTGGCAATCGTCTTCAGGCTCGGTGCATTGACCGACTCGATCCCGAAGGAGAGCAAGCGGCAGCCGCTGCGATGAGCGAGTGACATCATATCGGGGCGATCGGTAATCTGAAGCGACGCCTGGCTCATCCAGACGATCTTCTCGGGAATGAGAGCTTCCCATAACTCCTGGCAGAAGTCAAAATCAACCGCAATGTTGTCGTCGATGAAAGCTATGTGCCGGGATCCGTACTTCTTCGCAGCTCGCACGTCACGGACTACATCTGCAACAGGTCTCTTGCGGTAGGATCCCGAAAAGAACGAGGTCACCGAGCAAAACGTGCAGGTGAAAGGGCAGCCACGTGTCGCTTGAACCGGGCGCCAAAATCCCAGAGCTTTCTTGTTCATCAGATCGTAACGTGGTACAGGCAGGTTCTCAAGGGATACAAGCAGCTCTGCACGGTAGATTCTCTGCAACCGACCGGCCATTGCATCTCGTACCACGCGAGTCCAAATTTCATCTCCTTCACCTTGAACAACGCTGTCAGCATGTGCGAGGGACCACTCGGCCTCTCCGAGAGAAGCGCCGATTCCTCCTACAACAGTCCGAACACCATTCAAACGAAACTGATCACAGATCTGCCACGCGCGAACGATGCCAGATCCCATGCTCGTGACTCCGACCAGATCCCATGGCTCGTGAAATGGAATATCCTCAACTGTCTCGAACACCAGCCTGACGTAAACTTCTGGTGGCGTAACTGCCGCCAGCATTGGCAAAGTCAGACCAGGCAGGTGAAGTTTACGCTCTTTGATTGGCCTACCGGAGAAGTCAAGTGCAGTCGGTGCGATCAACAATGTTCTGAATTCTTTTCGGCTAGTCACTACTTCGCCTCCAATTGGTATCGATTTCCTTTCGGTAAATGCGGTACCTTCGATGGAGGTGAAAGCCAAACGTTTCTATCAAGGCTCGCATCCGAGTATTATTCTCCATGACAACGGAGAACTCCGCAAGCCGGTACGGTTTGGAGACGATTTGCTGTCGTTCTTTGCAAACGAGGATCGATTCGATCCCACGGGAGCGGTATTCGGGGAGTACCCCAAGGGCAAGAACTCGCATTCCGTTCAGATGATTTCGCCGGGCCATTAGCTTGAGAAATCCAATCGGAAATAGATGTCCGTTGAGATCGGCAAGAACCTCATTGAGGTCAGGTATTCCCAAGATAAAACCTACCGGCTTATCACTGTAAAACGCAATCCAAATCAAATTCATGTCCGCAAACGACAGGAGGGAGTCTGCAAGTTGCTGCGCCTCGAGTCCGGACATTGGAACAAAGCCCCATGTGTCTTGAAACGAAGTGTTATATAATTCGCAGATAACTGCAATGTCACGCTCCGCATTAGACCGGTCAAATGATCGAACACTCACCGCAGGGTTATGAAGGACTCGCCGCAAGACACGCTCGTATTGTTGCGGGAATTTATGTTCAAAATCCGCTTGGTAGCTCAGGGTGTCAACGGCCTTCGTAAAACCGCAGTCTGTCATCAGCCGGTGGTAATAGCTGGGGCAGTAATTGGTCATGAAGGTGGGCCTGCCACCTTTGCTCTCGAGCAGAAACCCCGATTCGTCATTCGTGCTGAGGTTCACTGGGCCAATCAAGGACGTACAACCGCGATGCCGGAGGAACTCCGTCGCGGCCTCTACAAGCGACCGAGCGACGTCTATTTGGTCCACACATTCGAAGAAACCAAAAAAACCTGCAGCGTCATTGTGAACGGATTTGTGAGCAGGGTTGTTGATGACGGCCAATCGACCCACTGGCTGAGAGCTTCCATTGAAGGCGTTGAATAATCGAACTTCACCTTGCTGAAAAAAGGGGTTGCGCTGGGGATCAAGCTGGCGACGGGTCTCGCGGAGCAACGGCGCGACCCAATTGGAGTCGTCGCGGTAGATACTCCAGGGCACACGCAGAAACTTCCGCATTGCCAAATGGCCTTTGACTTCCGCAACCGAAATGGACATTGGGCGAATGCCCTCCAACTTTGAGATGAGTACAGGCCGGGAAGGGAGAAAATCAGAGCACGCGGCGACAAGCCCCGGCATGAGAACACCGTGTCAAATCTACATGGAGACGCCACTTACAAGCAAGGACTATTTAGTCCATTACTTTGGAGTGCGGGATTAGTTTAGCCCTTTCAGCTTCAATGAACGAGCCTTTGATTGAGTATCACGGTAGTAGGTACTGCTCTTGCATTGGGCGTCGAGTGACAGAAGCGAGCGAATCAGCAGGCGAGCACCTTCGGTATTTCCTTGTTTGAGAAGAATTTTCGCCTTTAGGTACTGCAACTCCGAGAAGGCACAAGTATCGGCGTAAATCGAGGATTCCCAATTGACCTGGACTTCCCGCAATTCTCTGTTTGCTTCATCCCATCGTTTCTGCTCGATCAGCGCCCGAATGGCGTGCAGCCGACAATTCGCATCAAGTAGTGAATCAGCTTCCAATGAGTCGGCAAGTACCAGAGCTTCTTCGAATTTTGACTCATAGCAGTATATCGGGAGCATTGCTTTCCTTGCATTTGGTGACATCATTCCCCCCGCAGCGATTGCTCGTGCAATTTCCGACAATCCCTGCGTTCGTTTGTCGCTGATAAACGGAAGCCATGCCACTTTTTTGGATTTGACGGATTTCCAGTAGTGGTATGCACCGATGCCTGAAAGTGCATCTGTCAGGGTGGTGTCCCGTTCGAACGCTTTCTCGAGATTGGCGCAGCTGTGATGACCGTCCCGAAATGCACCCCACCAGCCTCCATGCATTGAACGGAACAGAGCTCGACATCCATAGGCTGAACCGAGGACAAAGTACGGCTCGGCCGTCGAATCGGACCGTTCGGAGAGTTTCGAGGCTAGTTTGATTGCCTGATCCAGATTTCCGTTTACGGAATCGACAAATCTATCAGTGCGAAATTGGCTTGATATCGAGTAGTAGAGAACGCCGAGCAGAAAGTAGCCTACCGGGTTGGAACTCTCGACTGAGACCAGACGATAGCAACTGTCGACCGCACTCGCAAACTCACTGTGCCAAATCTGCCGAAGAACTACTTCGACGCGCTCACTGCGAATTGAGGTCTCCGAACGGCTCTCAGCAGGAACGAACAAAAGCCATGCAATGGCGAAGAGAGCAACTATGCGATCAACCATGGATATCAACTGATTCTCCTTGGGTTTAGAACATAAGTGATGTTCAATGGAGTTTCAAGGGCGTCTTTTGAGCCAATTTACTCCCAACACACCGTCCGGGTTCTGCGGCACTCATGGTAGTTGACACTCGAATTGGCTCTGCGCTATGTTGATTGCGACTCTAACGGAAGGGAAGTTCAAGATGGCACTAAGTGCATTCGATGACAAGTCGCGGGAACCTCACGACGACGATCTGGCGGGAGTATTGGGAAGTACGTTTATAATTTGGAGTGATCTGAAAAAGCGAATCCTATCCAAGTTTGACCCAGCAACTACAGAATGGAAATATTCAGGCAAGTCGTCAGGTTGGGGCATGAGGATAATTTCAGCGAAACGGGTCATTATTTATATGACGCCGTGCGAAGGATACTTCCTCGCATCCTTCGCGCTTGGCGAAAAGGCGGTGAACGCAATCCGGACTTGTGGCCTGCCGGCATCAGTCATGCAGGTTATTGACGCGGCGCCCAAATATGCAGAAGGCAGGGGAGTGCGTTTTGAAGTCAAAACTGCGGCAGTTGTGAAGCACATCGAAACGATAGCGGCCTGCAAAATGTCCACTTGACTATTTCAGCATTCCGCCGCAAAACGGGCAGATTCAATATTGCGCGACCTTGAGGCCAGGGCAGTCGAGTGATCGACCTCTGGTAATGACAAGAACTTGTGCATAAGCCGTCAATAACTTCTCCTCAATGCAAACTATTCCTGAACTTTGTCAGGTGGAAGCCGACGATTAGTGCAATAGCGACAAAACGAAGATTGACTTGTGAAGAGGAGTTGACAAAATGGCCACAAAGCCCGGAAGAACCAAGTGGGGGAATATTGTTCTCAAGAGAGGCTACTCTGCAATACCGCAGCAGCCTGCCGAGTTAGCACGATTTCTAATGGAAGTCATGACCGGAAGTCCCGACGGGGAGGCTGGTGTCGGGCTACTTATCGACCAGATCGCCCTATCGGGAGATGCCGGCCGACAGCTTCTAAAAGAGACTCGAAGCAAGGAAACCATATATTTTACGATTACTCTTACGAATGCCCGCATTGGGTTGGCCGAGAGAATTCGCGCGAAGATCGGCAGTCGTCTGTGCAGATAGCGCGAATTCGGATGACGACATGAAATCTGGAGATTGACAAAAAAGAGAGCCACCCTCTCAGGGCTGTCGACAGAAATGGCTTCAGCTAAGCCGGTGGTGGTGCCGGCGCGACGCTTGCGTTGCGATAGATTCCGGACTGAGATTTTTGTGCTTTCTTTCGAACCTCGGAATCCAAAATTGCCTTGCGCATTCTAATGGCTTTAGGAGTGACCTCGACTAGTTCGTCGCCGCTTATCCATTCCATCGCTTGTTCCAATGACATCCGGCGCGCTACGTCAAGCGCCACGCCGATGTCCTTGGTCGAAGATCTATGATTGGTCAGAGCTTTCTTCTTCGTGGGATTACATTGCAAGTCGTCAGGTCGGGAATTTTCCCCGATTATCTGTCCGTTGTATACACGATCAGTCGGTTCAACAAAGATCACGGCGCGCTCCTGCAATCCTTCAATGGCATAGGCAGTTGCAACTCCCGTTTCCATGCTAACTACTGATCCTCGACTGCGAGAAGTGATTTCGCCTCGCCAGGCACCGTAGCCGACAAATCGTGATGCCATGATTCCCATGCCACGGGTGTCGGTAAGGAATTCATTCCGATAACCGATGAGCCCGCGAGTAGAAATCTCGAACTCGATTCGCACGACATTTGTACCGGCGTTTTCGACTGCACGTAGTTCTCCCTTGCGGCGTGCGAGCTTTTCGATGACAATTCCCTGGTACTCCTCCGGTACGTCAATGATCAGCTGCTCCAACGGCTCCAAGATGTTGCCATTGTGATCGAGATGGGTAATGACCTCGGGTCGTGAGATACAGAATTCCAAACCTTCGCGTCGCATCTCCTCGATCAGTATCGCCAAGTGCAACTCACCGCGACCGGACACCTTGACTCCATCGGAGCGCCCCATGTCCTCCATTCGCAATGCTACATTGACTCGCAACTCTCGCTGCAAGCGATCTTTCAACTGACGCAGCATGATGGCGGTCCCGTCGTTGCCTGAGAATGGACCGTTGTTGACAAGAAAGAACATCGAGACTGTGGGTTCTTCGATTTCCAGCGGCTTGAGTGCTTCTGACGGATCTTCCTGGGCTGAAAACGTATCGCCGATACCGATTTCAGGCGGGCCAGCCAACCAGACGATGTCGCCGGCACTAATCTTGTCTGCCTCGACACGAGACAGCCCTCGCGTAACCCAAAGATGTACGCCCTTCTCTTTGGTGGAGCCAATGAAGTCCCAACCCGCATCCTGATTAGCGGTATCCTTCCAGCGCTGAACGAAGCGAGTGAACTCCTCGCCCTTGTTTAGCGTGCCGCGCAATACACGGCCGCAGCCAATTTGCCCGATGTAGTCATTCCAAGCGAGTGTAGAAACCTGCATGAGGAATGGTCCATCCTGGTCGACTTTGGGATGCGGGACATGCTTGATAACTGTCTGAAATAACGCGTCCATACCTTCATGAGGCTCTTTGTCAAGATCGTTGACAAACCACCCACTGAGACCGGAGCCATATAATACCGGAAAATGCGCCTGCTCATCTGTAGCGCCGAGATCAAGAAACAGATCGAAAGTCTTGTTGAGTGCGTAATCGGGACGTGCATTCGGACAGTCAACTTTGTTGATAATTACGATCGGGCGCAATCCCAGCCTGAGAGCGCGCATGAGAACATAGCGCGTCTGAGGCATCGGACCCTCATTAGCGTCAACCAGCAGCAATACCGAATCAACCATCGAGAGAACTCGCTCGACCTCGCCTGAAAAGTCTGCATGACCCGGAGTATCAATAATATTGATGAGATAGTCATTCCAACTCACGGTGCAATGTTTGGCTCGAATCGTGATGCCGCGCTCGCGTTCGAGATCATTATTATCCATCAAACGCTCTGCCACCTGCTGATTGTCGCGAAACGTGTGTGTGGCACGGAACACGGAATCAATGAGAGTTGTCTTTCCGTGGTCAATGTGGGCGACAATGGCGAGATTGCGGATGCGATCGACTGAAATCATACGGCTGTAGAACCTCTCCTGGTGCGCTCAAGTTCCCGCACCGTTTCTCCATGATTATTGCACTGGAGCCCGCTGGTCAAAAATGCGAAAGAGCCATGCAAAAGAAAACCCGCTCAGCGATGTGCCGACCGGGTCAGAACATAGTTTTCATATATACTGCAGAACCTGAAAATTCGCAAGTCAATTATGGATGAGGGTTGACAATCGTCAAACACGGGTTGATTCGCACAACCTATTGTCCGGCAACGCCAAAGGGGATTATTCCGGCAGTAAGAGCGATGTTTCAAGCAGTTTTTTTGTCAGATTGAGCTCCTGAAGTGACCTGACCTGCATCAGGCCCGAACGCAGGGAGATCACGGCCTCAACCGCTGCCGCAGCTCCCGACAGGGTCGTGATACAGGGCACATTATGCTGAAGTGCCGCAGTACGAATAGCCCAGCCGTCACGAAATGAGGATTCACCCAATGGTGTGTTGATAACCAATCCAATTTGGCCGGTCTTGATCACGTCAACGAAATTCGGCCGCCCTTCACTGACCTTTGATACTGTTTCAACCTCCACACCCATGTCACGGAGGAACGCCGCGGTGCCGGTCGTCGCGAGAATTTTGAATCCTAGTGAAGCAAATCGCCGCGCCACAGCCAGGGCGTTGCGCTTGTCGAGATCATTTACGCTAAAGAGTATACTCCCGGAACTTGGTAATCGTAATCCTGCTGCAAGTTGCGCCTTGTAGAATGCTGTACCGAAATCCTCTCCGACACCCATGACTTCTCCTGTCGAACGCATTTCGGGAGACAACTTAGGGTCAACACCGGGGAACTTGACAAAGGGGAATACCGGGGTCTTGACGTAATAGCGGGAAACCTGCAAGTCCTGGGTAATTCCCAATAGCTGAAGGCTTTGGCCGAGCATCAAGCGGGTCGCGATCTTCACCAGCGGGATTCCAGTAGCCTTCGCAACATAAGGGACTGTCCGCGAAGCCCGAGGGTTAACCTCGAGTACGAAGGTCTTCCCCCGCGCTATTGCATACTGGACGTTCATCATTCCGACGACTCCGAGTTCCAGCGCCATGCGTCTTGTGATGCCCCGAATCTCTTCGAGATGCTTTTCGCTGATCATATAGGTTGGGAGCACCGAACTTGAATCGCCGCTATGGACTCCGGCTTCCTCGATGTGCTGCATAATCCCTGCGATGACGCATTCCTTTCCGTCGCAGAGTGCGTCAACATCAACTTCGAAGGCGTCCTCGAGGAATTCGTCAACAAGGACGGCCTGGCCGGGCGCCGCATCGAATGCCGCAGTGAGATATTTATGCAAGCGCTCTTTGCCGTAGACGATCGCCATGCCGCGTCCACCAAGGACATAAGAAGGTCGCAGCAGCAAGGGGAAGCCGAGTTCCTTGGCTATGCGGTCGGCCTCTTCGAGCGAGCGAGCGATGGCATGGGCCGGCTGGCGAATTCCGAGACGGTTCAAGAACAGTCCGAACCGTTCGCGATCTTCCGCGAGATCCACTGATTCGGGCGGAGTTCCGAGTATCGGTACCCCCGCCTGAGCCAACGGAATTGTCAACTTCAAGGGAGTCTGGCCGCCGAACTGGACGATAACGCCATCAGGCTGTTCGCGGTCGTAGATCTCCAGAACATCCTCCATAGTCAACGGCTCGAAGTAGAGTCGGTCGCTCGTATCGTAATCCGTCGAGACAGTTTCCGGATTGCAGTTTACCATGATACTCTGAACACCCTCTTCCTTAAGAGCAAATGCCGCATGGCAGCAGCAGTAGTCAAATTCAATACCCTGACCGATGCGATTTGGGCCGCTGCCGAGAATCATGACCTTCTTCTTTGTCTCGACCTGCGATTCGTCTTCTTGTTCGTACGTGGAATACAGATATGGAGTGAATGACTCAAATTCGCCTGCACAGGTATCAACCCGCTTGTATACAGGGCGAATTCCCATCTGGTGGCGCTGAGCTCGGACTTCGTTCTCAGTACAGGAGGTCAAATAGGCGATACGTCTGTCGGAAAAGCCGAATTCTTTGGCCAGGCGCAATTCGTCTTCGCCTACTTGCTGTTGGGTCTTGCCGCGGAGGTCGCGCTGCAAAGCGGCAAACTGTTCGATCTGATCCAGGAACCAGGGGTCGATATGTGTGAGTCGGCCCACTTCGACAATACTCCAGCCCAAGTCGAGCGCATGAACAATATAGTGGATTCGGTTTTCACTCGGTGTGGCGAGTGCAGCGGTCAATTGTTCGCGAGTCAGATCTGCGGGACGAAATGGTTTGACTGCTTCGAGAGAGCGTAACGCCTTGAAGAGGGACTCTTTGAAAGTCCTCCCGATTGCCATCACTTCACCCACCGATTTCATTTGGATGCCAAGAGTAGCATCGGCGCCCGGGAATTTCTCGAATGCAAACTTGGGAATCTTGGTTACGACATAGTCAATTGTTGGCTCAAACGCAGCCGGAGTCTGTCTGGTGATGTCATTGAGAATCTCGTCAAGAGTATAGCCGATTGCCAACTTGGCAGCAATTTTTGCGATCGGAAACCCTGTTGCCTTGGAGGCAAGAGCTGATGATCGCGAGACTCGCGGGTTCATCTCAATGATTATCAGCCGCCCATCTTCAGGATTGACAGCAAACTGCACATTCGATCCGCCGGTATCAACACGAACGCGCCTCATGATCGCGGCGGCGGCATCTCGCATCCGCTGGTACTCCCGGTCAGTCAGAGTTTGCGCGGGCGCCACGGTCAGTGAGTCGCCGGTGTGGATTCCGATTGCATCGAAGTTCTCGATTGAGCAGACAACCACGAAGTTGTCATTCCTGTCGCGCATGACTTCGAGTTCATACTCTTTCCAGCCGATCAGTGATTCCTCTATCAACACTTGGTGCACTGGCGACAATCCAAGGCCACGGAGCACAATAGTGTCGAAATCATCAGAATTGTAGGCGACGCCCCCACCTGAACCTCCAAGGGTGAAGGAGGGACGAATGATGACCGGGAAGCCGTTTTTCTTTGCGAAAACCTGTGCCTCCGCGAGCGATGAAGCGAGAACCGAGCGCGGGATTTCCAGGCCAATCTCAATCATCGCCTGCTTGAATTGTTCGCGGTCTTCAGCGACAGCGATGGCTTCCGCACTGGCTCCGATCATCTCAACTCCGTACCTGGTCAAGATGCCTTCTTGTTGAAGCGTCAGTGCGAGATTCAAGGCGGTTTGGCCGCCTACCGTCGGGAGCACGGCGTCTGGACGGTCGCGAGCGATTATCATTTCGAGGAAATCTACGGTGAGTGGTTCGATGTATGTGCGATTGGCGAGATCAGGGTCGGTCATGATCGTCGCCGGGTTCGAATTGACCAGCACCACCTCAAGTCCCTCGCTGCGCAGTGCCTTCACTGCTTGAGTTCCGGAATAGTCGAATTCACAGGCTTGACCTATGACAATCGGCCCGGAGCCTATCACAAGTATCCGCTTCAGCTCACTTCGTCTTGGCATGCGACGCCTCCAGCCCGTGAATTTCCTGCATCATGTCTGTGAATCGTGCAAAGAGATAGTGTGCATCATGCGGGCCTGGAGCAGCCTCAGGATGGTACTGCACCGAGAAAGCCGGCACATCCCGCAGGCGGAGCCCCTCGACCGTCTGATCGTTCAAATTGATGTGGGTGATCTCGACCTTACTCTGCGGCAGGCCCTCCGCGTCGACAGCGAATCCGTGATTGTGGGCTGAAATCTCGACTTTACGAGTGACCAGATCGATTACAGGCTGATTGCTGCCGCGATGGCCGAATTTGAGCTTGTAGGTTTTTCCTCCCGCAGCCAGTCCCAGTAGCTGGTGCCCAAGACATATGCCAAATATCGGGACGCGGCCAAGTAAACCGCGAATATTCTTCACTGCCTGCGTCAGTGGCTCAGGATCGCCCGGGCCATTGGAAAGCATCACACCATGTGGGGCAATTTTGAGAATCGTCTCGGCGTCTGTCGTAGCCGGGACAACCGTAACACGGCAACCCACATTCACCAGACAACGCAAAATGTTCCATTTGACACCAAAATCCAGCACGACCACATGAAATCGAGAGCTTGGATTGCCGACGAAGAGGTCCTGCTGTTGCCAGCGTCGGCTGATTGCGGTCACATTCTCATTCCAATCATACGTCTGCCCTCTAGTCACTATGCTTGCAAGATCACGACCGGTCATGGTCGGAGTTGCTCGTGCGCGGGATAGCAGAACATCGACACTGACATCAAGGGCGCCAATCACACCGCGCATAGCCCCACGAGAGCGCAGGTGTCTCACCAGCATTCGTGTGTCAATCCCTGCTAGACCGGGAATTCCCCTGGATGCGAGATAATCATTGAGACTTTGAGCCGACCTCCAATTGCTCGAAATCCGGCTATTTTCTTTGACAATGAGAGCATTCAGAAATGGGCGTCGCGATTCGAAGTCCTCCGGCGAGATGCCATAATTGCCGATTTGTGGATATGTCATCACTACCACTTGCCCGGCATAAGAGGGATCTGTGATGACCTCTTGATAGCCGGTCATGGCTGTGTTGAAGACTACCTCACCATCCGCGTCGCCGATAGCACCAAACCGTCGTCCCATAAATGTTGTCCCGTCTTCCAAGACGAGGCGCGCGTTATGCCGACTGCTAATCATCACACAATTTGCTATGCGGATTTCTCTTGCTCTAAGGGTACGTGCCTAATCACTGTTCAATGTGCTGCGGGCGAAACTATCGAATTGGAGACTCAATGTCAAGAATGCCGCGAGGGAAGGTGCAAATATTGTATGTGTGATGTACTGAACCGAGGAGGCGAGGTCACTTCTTGACCAATGGCGCGTCCGTCAGCTCGAGGATGGAGTCGTAGCCAAATTGCTCGGCCAGAGCGCTCAGGGCATCGGCAACCGCCCAATCGACCTCCTCGATCGCCAACCGAGATTGCTCAAGAGCTTCTCGGTTTTCCTGCGTTCCGTCATGTCGCGGATGATGACGACGGCACCAATAGGCTTGTTGTTGCTGATTATCGGCGCGCTGACGATTTCCACCGGACTACTCGAGCCGTTCTTGCGCCAATACAGCTCGTTGCTTGATCGACGACTCTAACCGCTGACCGATTTTGTTAATGTTACAACGAGTTGGATCAAGTTGCAGGACGAAAACAGGCAGATACTCATGCGCTTTTAAGTGTTCACAGACTGTGTACCGTCCATTTTCGGCATGTTGGTGTCGAGTAGAATAAGAACGGAAGAGATGCGGTAGCTGGCAATGCGGCTGTGCCACTCTGAAACGGGTGTGAACAAAGACCTCTTGGCTGAAGTATCTTCCCGGGATCGACGACCGCATCGATCCCGGAGGGTATAGTTAACGTTTACGCCGGGTATAGTCTTCCAAGGTCAAACCGGTGGCGTTCTATGTTGTGAGGTTACCATATCCCTTTCGATTTCCGAGGTAGTAGAGAACCGGCACAGCAACTCGACTGATCAGCAGTGACGCAACCTCCCCGGCCATTAGGGCGATGGCGAGTCCCTGGAAAATCGGGTCAAAGAGGATTATACCAGCACCAACGATTACGGCACCTGCTGTCAGCAACATCGGACGAAATCTCACGGCGCCTGCGTCGATTACGGCTTCAGCGAGTGGCATTCCTTCGCGCAACCGCAGTTCGATGAAATCCACCAGGATAATCGAATTGCGGATAACGATGCCTGCTCCGGCCATGAAACCTATCATCGAGGTCGCCGTAAAGAAGGCACCCATAGCGCCGTGAGCCGGCATGATTCCGATCAAGGAGAAGGGAATCGCGGCCATTACAATCAACGGTGTAAGCAAAGATTGGAACCAGCCAACCATGAGAATGTAAATCAGCAAAAGAACGGCTGCGAATGCCATTCCGAGGTCGCGAAACACTTCGATTGTGATGTGCCATTCGCCATCCCATTTCAAAGCAGGCTCGATTGTTGTCGTCGGTTGCGAAGCGTTGAGTACCTGCAATTGAGGAGTGCTTCCGCCAAACTGTCTCATGTCCAGATGCTGCAGTCTTTTGTTCATGTCGAGTATAGCGTAAACCGGACTTTCGATTTTTCCCGCGACATCGCCGATAACATAGCTCACCGGCATCAGGTTCTTGTGATATATGGTCTTTTCACCAAGGTCATCGTCGACCTTTACCAATTCAGAGATCGGTATGAGAGTCGGTTGATGAGTCTGGTTGGAAGGTGGGAGGGGCGAGCGTATCATCAATCCCAGTATATCGGGAACGCTTGTCTTGCGTGAGCGTGGAAGTTCGAGGATTAGTTGAACATCTTCGCGTTCGTCCGGTTTGTGCACAATGTCCACTTCTATTCCGGAAACTCCTACCCGCAGGGTTTGAGAGATCATCTCCGCTGTAATCCCATGAGTGGCTGCTTTCTGGTGATCGATAATGAATCTGATTCTCCGCCGTGCATCCTCCCCATATATGTCGATGTCGACGACGCCTTCAGTCGTCTTGAATATCTGCGCTACTTCGCGAACCAGACCGGAACGGGTGGAGTCAGAAGGTCCATACACTTCTGCCACCAAAGTCTGCAACACGGGCGGCCCGGGAGGAACCTCTGCAACTGCGACTCGCGCTCCAAATTTGTCGGCCACTCGGTCAACCTGGGGACGTACGCGACGAGCTATGTCATGGCTCTGATCGGAGCGCTCCCCTTTGGGCAGAAGATTCACCTGGATGTCCGCCACATGGGCTCCCTGTCGCATGAAATAGTGGCGAACTAATCCGTTGAAGTTAAATGGCGCAGAGGTGCCGGCATAGATCTGATAATCTACAACTTCCGGTTCATCGCTAATCGTCTGGGCAATCTCCCGAGCAGCTTGTACCGTGTTTTCGAGTGAACTTCCTTCGGGCATATTGATGATAACCTGGAATTCATTCTTATTGTCGAAAGGGAGCATCTTGACCTGAACCCACCCAATCGCCACCAGTCCCATAGCCCCAACAAGCAGTATTCCGTTGACCAGCATAAACACGCGCCGTGTCTTCTTCTCGCGGATCAA
Source organism: uncultured Ignavibacteria bacterium (assembly GCA_964552775.1). GTDB lineage: Bacteria > Zixibacteria > MSB-5A5 > CAIYYT01 > CAIYYT01 > JADJGC01. Next base: position 26,837 of record CAZKIH010000013.1, read on the forward strand.
TCGGCCCATCAGCTTCCGATAGATTCGAGTGCTCCAGTCCTCCTTGTCTGAGGCATGGCTTGTCAGGTGAGTTTTGGCACCTCCCCACGATAAGACCCTGACGGCGGCCCACGGCGTTACGATGAACGCAACAACCAGAGAGAATAGCATAGCCGCAGTGGCTCCAATTGGAATTGGTCTCATGTACGGACCCATCAGACCACCGACAAACGCCATGGGGAAGACGGCAGCGATTACCGCCCAAGTGGCAAGTATTGTCGGATTGCCAACCTCTGAAACGGCCTCTATCGCGACCTTTGCCCAGGTACGGTCGCGATTCTCCGGGAGGTGAAGGTGACGAGTGATATTCTCGACAACAACGATCGCATCATCGACCAGGATGCCAATCGAGAAGATGAGTGCAAAAAGTGTAATTCGATTGAGGGTAAAGCCGGTCAGATAGAAGACCAGTAGCGTCAAGGCCAAGGTTGATGGTATCGCCAGCGCCACTATGATCGATTCTCGCCAGCCGAGGCTGAGAAGTATCAGCAACGAGACGCTGATAACGGCGATAAGCATATGGAACAGCAGTTCGTTTGACTTTTCAGCTGCTGTCTCGCCATAGTGGCGGGTAATGGTCATTTCGACGCCGCTGGGGATGAGCTTGCCGCGAAGCCGTTCAATTTTCCTCAGAATGTGATCGGCTACTTGAATAGCATTCGTGCCAGTTCGCTTGGCGATCGAGAGCGTCACTGCGGCTTGTTCTTCCTGAGAGCTTCCCGGCGGTTGCCCTGCCCCGAAAAGTACTACTTGTGACAACTCTTCCGGGCCATCGACTATCGTTGCAACATCGCGAAGGTAAATGGGAGCGCCATTGTGAACACCGAGCACAACGTTGCCGATATCATCGCGATCGCATAGAAATCCTCCCGACTCCACGAGAATCTCCTGATTGTCGCGAACCAACGCACCGGCTTTGATTTGCCGATTTGCCATTTGGATACTCGGAATAATGCTCAGAGGATCAAGATTGCGAGCTGCCAACGCCTCTGGGTCAAGCTGGATACGAAATTGACGACGCGATCCGCCGATGATCCGGGTCTCAGACACATCTTTAACCTGTTTGACTTCGTTCTCAATTTCGCTGACGACTCGTCGTAATGCAAAATGATCGAGACTTGGGCTGTGAAACGTCAACGCCAGGATCGGAACGTCGTCAATCGAACGGGGCTTCAATAATGGAAATGAGACGCCGGGTGGTATTCGATCGAAGTTTGACTGCAGCTTCTGATTGAGCTTTACCAGACTGCGTTCGACATCCTCACCCACGAGGTATCGCACAATCACCAGCGCCTGCCCGGGCTGTGTGATCGAATAGACATACTCGACCCCAGGAATCTCCCAAATGAGTTTTTCCATTGGCGCCGTAACCCGATTCTCAATCTCCTTGGCGCTGAAGCCGGGTACAGAAACCATGACGTCGATCATTGGGACTCTGATTTGTGGTTCTTCTTCGCGTGGAAGCAGAAACACAGCGAGAACCCCGAGCAAGATTGAAGCAATGATTAGAAGGGGAGTGAGTTTGGACTTTATGAATCCCTTAGCCAGTGCTCCTGCCAAGCCATGGCTTTTTTGATTGTCCGCGTGCTGTTGTGTCATGGCATCCGCTCGATTTGGTCGCCATCAGACAGTCCCGCTGCTCCTGATGAGACAACAGTCTCGCCTTCAGATATGCCCGAGAGGACCTGAGTCCATTCCGAGAATACCCGCCCCGTCCGTATCAGGCGCAGCGAAGCACGATTGTCGGGAGTAACAACATAAACCAATTCGAGCTGGCCCCGCTGAACAACAGCGGATGAAGGGACGAACAACGTTGCAGCCTCGGCGGAGGGCAGGAGTAAGCGACCAAATTGTCCGGGGCGCAGGCGCGTGCTTTCCGGCAGGTCGATTTTGACCTCAAACGATCTTGTGACCGGGTTTGAGCTCGGCGACAATTCTTTCACGATGCCGGTTAATATTGTGTCCGGGCCGGGAAATTCGATCCGAGCCGAGTCACCCAGTGAAATCTGAGCGATGTTCGACTCTGGAATCGTGAGCACAAAACGCGGAGACCCTTCTTGCTCCAGGCCGAAGAGGGGGCGACCCGGAACTGCTAGATCACCTGCCTGAATGAACTTTTGGGTTACGACTCCGGAGAGTGGTGCCACGATTCGTGCATAGCTGAGCATTGCCTCTGCCTCTTGGCGATTAGCCTCTGCAACAACAGCGCGAGCGTTGACCGCATCAAATTCTTGTCGCGTTGCTGCTTGTTGAGCCAGCAGTGTTTCAAAGCGCTTGAAGTCCTGTGCCGTCTGCTCTTGAACTGCCTGGGCCTGTCGCACTCGCGCTGTGAGATCCCGAGTATCCAATTCAGCTAACAAATCTCCTGCTCGTATGCGAGTTCCGAGCGCAACGGCAATGCGTTCGACGCGGGCTTGTAATTTCGTTTCAATTACAACCTGGCTACGTGCCTCGACCGTGCCCATGATCTTCTGGACATCCAATACAGCCCGTCGCTGAACTTGCGCCGTAGCTACTTTGAATTTCTCTCCGGTTTTCTCAACGGTGCGTTTTTCAGACGAATTCCCGCAACCAGTAATATGGGAGAGGACGGCTAAGGTGATCAAGATCCGACTGAGTGTTTTCATTATAGATCTCCAACTATAGGCAGGCCAAGAGCCCGGCGCAGTGAGGCGATGGCAAGTAGCCTGTCGGCCTTGGCCTGAACAAGCCCAACTTCCGCCTGTACCAGGGCGTTTTCTGCATCTATCACCTGCGAGGTTAACATCAATCCTTGTTCAGATCGTTGTCGCGTTAGGGCAGCGCTCTCGAGCGCGAGCTTCTTCGCTGCCGTCAAGACAGTCACCCTCTGGTCAGACTCCTGCAACGAGAATCGTGCTGACGTCAACTCCAGGGAAGCCTGAAGTTGAGCCATTCTTGCTTCTTCCTCTGCGACCACCAGTGCGGCACGCTTCTCACGCACTTGTGATCGGACCAAAAAACCATCGAACAAGAACCAGTGCGCACTCAATCCAATTGTCCAATTGTGCTTTGTGCCGTCGAATTCCCAGCCTTGATAGCGATCTATCGAGGCAAAGAAATTCAGGGCCGGCAAGTATGACCCTTTCGTCGCCGATAGCTGTGATCGAACGGATCTGGCAAAGGAGCGCTTCGCTTCGACTTCCGGCCGGGGCGTCGGTTCGATGGCGTCCGTCCCAGGAAGCTCTAGGTCGTCGATTGAGGAGAAATCGTCATACGGGAGACTCTCCAGACCAAGTATGAACTTCAGATTCTCCTTGGCCAGTTGCAGCGCATTAGTTGCATTGAGCAACTGCTCGTCAGAGCGAAATCTCTGCACTTGGATATTGAGCAGGTCTGTCTTCAGTACAGTTCCTGCATCAAGACGTGCCGAAAAAACTTGCTCGGCAGTCCGGTAGGCATTGACCGCGCTTTCGGCGGCATGGGCGAACTCCTGTGCGGTGAGCACTGACAAATACGCTTTGATGACCTTCAGCGTAAGGTCATTTTGGACTCCCGAAGCCATGTGCTTGAGTCCGCTGGCTGCAGATCGGGCAGCTCGATAGTTTGCCAGATCGCTTCCACCGCTAAACAGCCGAAGCCCCGCCTGCGCTGACAACTGCCAGTTGTCTGCCCGCGGTGGATTGTTCACATCAGATCCGAGCGAGAACTTGCCCTGATTCAGCGCAAACATGAATACTTGAACGGGGTTGTCACTCGACACATAGTTTGAGTTAACGCCAATTTGCGGAAAGAAGGCTGCTGCAGCCATGTGAGCTCGTGCCGAGCCTTCATCTGCTTGCGCTTCGGCGATTCGTGCAAGAGGGGCATTCTTCTCCGCGATTCTGAGCGCCTCTTCGAGCTTGAGCGTTTGTGCCGGAGCGGAGACTGCGAATGCCATGCCCAACAGTGCAAAGCCAGCGACAGCCTGCCAGCGAAGTCGGTTCATGCTTTGCCTTTGACAAGCACTCGCTTGAGGATCATCTCGGCAGGGCAAAAGTGCGTGAATGCCGATTGAATCAGGTTAACCCCGACAAATCCCGTTAACAACAGCCACCACGGGCTTACCAATATGGACAGGCAAACGCCGATCAGGACTAAGGTCCCGGCCATCACCCGAATTCCGTTTTCTACCGTCATATGAAGATCCTTTCTCAAATTAATTCTTGACAACGATATAAATATATAGTTATATACTAACATGGCAAGAAAAAAAGTGAATGATTTTTCAGAATTTTCGGATCCAGCACTCGAACTGGTTGCCGGTTGTTTTCAGGCTCTCAGTGATCCAACTCGTCTGAAGATATTGCGGGCCTTGAAGAAAGACAACAAATCAGTCCAGGATCTGGTTGAGTTGTTCACCTGTACGCAGCCGAACATCTCCAGACATCTTTCGATTTTGACCAAGGCCGGGTTAGTTAGGAAGGATAAGCGCGGATCGTACGTTTACTACAGCGTAGCGAATCCCGGGATTTTCGAGCTCTGCGACAATGTCTGTACGCACGTTCGATCTATGTTGTCCGTATACGGTACCCAGAGCTGAGCCCGCAATAAGTCTCGACTTCCAATAGTTTAGATTGTGCGGAATTTCATCGCGTGGAAAGATGAATGCGGCCTGCACGGCTGACGACAGGTATTTATCACGGTCAGGGAGGGACATCGGAAGGAACTGATCTCGGCTTCAGAGATCCGTTGGCGGCGAACTTACAGAACTCTTATTACACCTAAGAGGTGATAGTGCCTTCGTTTGAATCCTCAATATCTGCTACCCTTCGAGTTCTTCTGATCTTCAGTATGTTTCCGTGAAGCACCTTGCCGGCCATTCCCTTAAGTGCAGCAACAGTGCCGAGTTGGTTCGCCATCTTGACAAATCCGAAACCTGCAGGGACGCTGGTGGAGCGGTCTGTGATAACCGCCGCCTTGGTGACCTCACCAAACACTTCGAATTCACGGCGTAAATCGGAACCGGCTGTCTCGAGCGATAGATTTCCAACGTAAATGTACATGCGACCCTCCTGATCACGCACTACGAAACCAGACTGTGGCGCCGTAGTAGCGGCTGTGAGTAATACTTGGCGCTTCCCGCGCTTCTCTCCGATCGTGAATTTGCCGGGAATGAGTGCTCGGATAGGGCAGTCGTCAGCAATAGACCATCCGGGAGATACGATGGACTCAGCTATTATACGCGGAAAGTCGCCATGCGACTAATACGATTCTTGACCAGACAAAATCGCCCGGAATCACAGTGATTCCGGGCGATTGAATGAAAACCGGGGTAAGGAGGTTTAGCCAGCTACAACCCGCATGGTGCAGTGCCACCTGAGAAGATGTATTGTATCAGATACACAGCATCTGATATATTCACTAATCCACTGCAATTGGCGTCTCCGGCTTCGATAGGATCCGGGGCATGCCCGCCCGCAAATACGTAATTGATGACGTAAACGGCGTCGCTGATGTTCACACTTCCATCACCGTTTCCGTCGCCGGCAACGTAGAAGGTACCAACCTTGAGAGTGACCGGAACCGCGCACAACGGATAGGCTGGATCATTCGAACTGATACTCAGCAAACCGGTGCAGGTGCTATCGAGCATCTCGAGTGCATCGAAGTAAACCCAAAGAGTGCCGTTGCTGTGCGGCGCAATCGTGCCACCGGCGGAGCTTATTTCCATCCACGTTGGAGCTTGTGCCCCCATGTAGATTGCCATCTGGTTGTGGAGGTAATTGGCATTAAATGTGGCCATTAATCCTATTGTACCGCCGCTGTTTTCCATGCCGACGGTGCAACCAGCGATGTCTACACCCTGAGCAATCGACTGATACTGGATCTTGACGTTACCGTTGGGCGATAGAATCACTTGCGCGGTGATGACTTCACCTGGATTAACCCCAGATTCGTATTCGGGGTAGTTCAGGAATGAAATTACCAGCTCACCATTCACGACCTCATAGAGAACGCGACCTCCAGGACTATCCTCGTCGTTGATATTCAGGTCATCCCAGAACCAGGCAATGATATTGTTTGGCGTGGCAGTGGAAGGGATAGAGACATTTGTCAGTGTACTCAAATCCGCTGTTGGTCCAAAGCCTATGAGGCCGTTGGATCCAACGTAGAAATTGGTGTACCCGGTACCGTAGTGCAAGAACGTGAATCCGATCGGGAACGGCCCAACAAAGTTATCATCACTCAAGCCTGATACCGCTGTCCCTGTTGCAGAGATGTCAATCCAATTGTACTCGGGTCCATTCGGATCATCAGAATCAACCCAAATGTTGCCATAGGCATCGGGGCCACCGCTTCCCTTGACGACATCTGCAAAGTACGGTTCTTCTGCACCGCCTTTGTCCGGGTCATTGATTCGATATCCAATGGGTTCGGCCGCTGCTTTGACGAAAGCGATCTTTGTGTACTCATCACAATCGACCTGGTAAGTCAGCTTGCCGTCACCGGCATTATTGATGGAAACCGCAACCGTGTCCTTTCCGCCGATTGGACAATGTCCTGTGACAGCCATCGGTGCGATGACCATCTGCGGTGCATAAATGAACAGACTCGCATTGAGATTTCCAGTGGCGTGTATTGGATCATTTGAGGAATATCCCAACAATCCATCGTGGGTGCCAGGGTTTAATCCCGTTCCTTTAAACGTTACCGGGAATACCAGGCTGTCGCCGATAGGGATATAGTTCATAGCGGCTGCGCACTGGATCCATGCAACGGTTGGGGTGAATCTAATCCTCAGTGTCGCTTCACCGGTATTTTTGATGACGATGGTTTGTGTGGCCTCTTCACCTTCCACCAGGCTGTCCGACAAGGCTGTCGGCGCAATCTGTGCGAATGATGAGCCGCCGGAACCGCTGACATAACCCTTGAGAGAAATGTCATCGATATTCCAACCGCCATACACTTGTGAGCCGTCCGTCGGTCCGAAACCAAAACGAATCTGGAATTCCGGGTTATTGTCTGCTGACAAAGCAAGGTCGTAAACAGATTCTGTCCACCCAGCCTCGTTAAGCGTCGCAGCATTAGTATAGAGCTGTACCCAGGCTGAACCGTCATATACTTCAAGATATGCGTGATCGTAACTAGACGATTCTACTCCCAACTGATGGTAGTAAGTCATCGAGACACTTGTTGCATTGCTGCAATCAATGGTCGGCGAGTATATCCACCCAGTTGCCGCAATATTATTGCTGTAAGTTCCACTTGCTGTCAAATCGTTGCCCAGCACCATCTTGTCGGTGCCTACTGAATGATCGTCTGCCGGGTCGCCGCTGCCACCCACAGCTGCAGCGATTTGCCACTCGGCGTCACCACCCAGTCCAGTCCAGCCTTGCTCGGCAGCGAAGTCTTCGAGGAAGAAAACCACGCGGTCACCAATCGTTAGCGTAAAGTACACTGTCGCTGCAAAACCACCATTACCGGTGATTGCCAGCTTGCAGTTTACCCCGTGCCCCATCGGAGATGTCGGGGAAGCAGAGACCGTATAGGTATTTGCGGTGTTTGTTGCAGTCCCGCCGCCGCCGGCGACATCGCCAAACGTACCATCGGCATCGGAGATATCGAGATAGGTGTCAAGCTCCGTCAAGAGAGCCGAGACATTGTACGCTGTGCCCGTACCGCTGTTCTGCAGGGTTACGGTCATATTGGCAGTCTCGCCTGGGTCCAGCTTGCCGTTATTGTTGCCGGACACGTCATTTACGACGAATGACAGGAACGCCACCGTGGGAGAGTGTGTTGTGACATTGAATGTACTTACCCAGGTTTCTTTTTCAGAGCCCGTGACAGACAACGTAAACGTGACCTTGTGTCCGTCCGGTGTTGAAGTATCCACGTTGAACGCAAATGCATTCGCGATCGTGGCGTTGCCGAAATTGCCGGCGATAGTACCGTAATTCTCGGTTGCGTCGGTTATGGTGACGTACGCATCATCCGTGCTTAACGTAGCGACGACCTGATTCGCCGCATCCGGTCCGACGTTTTGGATCTGCATCCCAAGCTGGATAGCTTCACCAAAATCGACGAGACCGTTGTTGTTGCCAGCGGCATCATTAATCGTGTGACTTTGGTAAATCACATATGGCCCGCTGGGTGCGATAACCTGAACCGTTCCGAGGTACGGAATCTTGTTTTGTGCCGTCACGACGACATCCGCAGTGACTGGCTGTCCGAATGAGGTCAGGGAAATCACGACACTGCCGGTTTGATCCACATATCCAGCGCCGTGAAGTACTCCATTTGCCGAAATACCGACATACGATCCCGGGTCGGCGTTGACCGTGAATGTAGTCGATGTCATCAAGAGCGAGGCGGAATAGCTCACACCATTCGCCGTCGGTACTTTGAGATAACTGATTACCGACGGGTCGCCCATGAGATGATAGATTTCCCAGTAGTACTGCTTGCGGCTGCTGGTAGACTGCTCAACAGCAAGGTTGCCGCACATGTTGATCGCAAAATTGGTGATATAGTGCTGGGTAACGGGCTCGCCATGATCATGGAAAGCGCCGTCATAGGCTCCGATTCGCGTAGCATCATACGGCGGACCGGCCGCGACAATGGCTTTACCACCGCCGACGCCCCACCAGTAATCTTCGTCCCAATATGAGTTGTTGCTTGCGCCAATATAGCCAATACCGCCTTTATTGGCTGCCTGCATCCAGGCTTCGCCAAAGCAGGGTGTGCTCTCGGCGAATGTATTGGTTACGCAGCAATTGCCAACTGAAAGACCGTATTTGTGAGCGTTTGTCAGCCCGTTTATGTCGGAGACCGTAAATGACGGATCCGCCCAGCCATCGTGGCTGCCGTGAGCCGTGTAGTTGATATAGCCGACACCATTGTTAACAGTTTGAATAATTGCCGCCGAGGCTCCGGCACCATCAGAGGCCGGGTATAGCCACACATGCGGCGTGATCCCGTGGGCAGCGTTGAAATAGAGGTTGGTGCCATAATTGATCTGGCCATTGCCATACGTCGGGGCATAGCTTCCATCGACGCCGGCGATCAAAGTCGTCTCGCCGAGGTAGGCCGGGTTTGGCATCAAGTACTGTTCGTATTCCAGAGTTTTGTCAATCTGCGGCTGAAGTTGCGCAGTTGTCTGTGCGGAGAATCTGCCATAATAGACCTCTGGGAGGTTATCGCCCGTATATTCGCAATAACGCAAATCAGTGACGTGCGAACCTGCTGAGCCTGCGAACGCTGGTATCTGTGGTGTATCGCCTACCAGCAAAACAAAGGACGGAGCGGGGTCACTTGGTGTCCCAGCGTTGTAGAGACCCTGCAGGTAAGTCTTGATGGCAGTTGTCGTCGTTCCAATGACGTCGGTATAAGCAACAATTACTTTGAAGCCTTTCTTGACTTTCCATGCGATAAATGGCTGCAATTGCGCCTCAAACATGCGGGCAGAAACGATGACGAACTTAACTGGATACTTGACCAGGTCGGACTTGTCCTGCAGATTCATCATCTCGTAGTTGCCGAGTTGAGCATAAGCCGGTTCAAAAACCGGTGAATATGTTCTGTCAAAGGCCTTCTGAGTGGCGCTCCAGTCAGCACCATCAAAGTTCACTCTAACAGTGATTTCGTTCTGAACGCGGATTTTATTAGCGGTGGGATCATATTGCACTGGCGCAACCGAGATCAGACCGACGCGGAATCCTCGCATTGTGCCGGAGATATTCGAACTTGCCACCGGCAACGAATAGTAGCCGGCTGTTTTGTAAGCAGCTTCCTTGTACTCGAATGGCACATTATCGGGATTATCCGACTTGGACAGTGACGGTTGAGCTGGCATGAGAAGAGTGCTCACGCCGAATGTCGCCAGGTCGTACTCTATGGTCTCTGACTCAAGGACTTCCAGGCTGAGCTTAGCACCCTCCGGTACAGCTATAAGTTGATTGGCCATTGGTAGTGCGGGCTCTCCCACCTGTTGCGATAAAGACAGCCCACTGGCCGATAGAACCGTAAAGGCGCCATTCTTGGTGGCTACCGGAACCACCTCCAGTTCTCCCAAGCTGACACGAAGAGTCATGCCACTCGGGTCCTGTCCCAAGATTGTTATGCCGTTTTCAGCATTGCCGACCTTCAGGGTCGTAGCCGCTGCCGTAGCCATGCAGATGCAAAGCAGCAGCAAGCCAACTTTGATAACAAGTTTGCTCAAAGGTACCTCCAGAGGTTTGCGGGGATTCTGTGAAGTGGATTCCCGATAAGTTTGACGAAAGTTGTCCTAATCATTCTACTCAGTTGATGCAGTATTTATAGACCAGTTGCAATATATTAGTTAGACTCTTTTATCCAAGAAAGAAATGTGACAATGCAGAGTTTTCTGAGAGAACGTGTTGGGCGAATTCAGCGCGAATTGGCGTCTGCTTCTACGAAAGTTGTGTTTACGTGACTCAGAGAATTGAATTAGTGCAGAGGGCTAATCTTATCTCGCAGCCGCTGATCAGCAGCTAGCCCAATTTGCCTAATCGTGGCAGGAAATGTCTTGATATCGCTCTCACAGGTCCGGAAGTTGACAATGCAGACTCTGAGGACAAAAGTCCCGTCGATGATCGCGTGGGAAACAAATGCTTCGCCGCTTTTCTCGAGACATAACATTATTTCCTCGTTTAACTTATTGAGATAGTCAGCGACTGGAGCTGTCTTTGTTTGCGCCAGTAGATCACTGGGAATGAAACGGAATGTTGTGATACTGAGTCCCTGTGTGAAAGCCTGCAGGTCTGGCGCAGCCTCTACTTCACGATGGAGCATTTCGGCCAGGCGAATATCGTCACTTATCATCTGAAGATAACCGTCTCTACCCACCTGTTGCAGTGACAACCAGACCTTGAGTGCCCGGAACCCTCGAGAGTTCTGCATTCCATAGTCCACGTAGTTGGTAACGGTTTTGTCGAAATGATAATAAGGGGGATGATAGGAAAAAGTCTCTGTCAGGTGCTCGGACTTTCGTACAAGGACACAGCCTGCTTCCAAGGGGGCATACAACCATTTGTGCGGGTCAATGGCGACTGAGTCAGCCTTGGACAAACCTGCTAGGTCTGCCGGTACGCCTCTGACCCTTGCGGCAAATCCACCGTACGCGCCGTCAACATGGAACCAGAGCTTCTGTTCTTGGCAAATATCGGCAATGTCAAAAAGCGGGTCAACGGCGCCCGTACTCACTGAGCCCGCTGTACCGACAACCATCAGAGGCTGCAATCCTGCAGCCAAATCGTCCTTGATTTGTCTTCTCAAAGCGTTCAAGTCCATTCGTTGCTGTGAGTCCGTGGCCAGCCAGCGAATGCTTTGGGTGCCAAGCCCAAACAGGTCGGTGGCCTTTTGCAGCCAGGTGTGCGCCTCTTTGGAAGCGTAAACGACGAACTTTGATGCGTCTTTCGCTGCCATTCCTTGCTCGCGGATGTTCCAGTTCGCCTTCGCTTTTCTTGCGGCGAGAAAACCAACATAATTGGCCATATTGCCACCACTGACAAGCAACCCACCGCAGTCCAAAGGGTAGCCGATTAGCTCCGCAATCCATCGGACGGTCTGCAACTCGATTTCGGTCGCCATCGGACCAAGCTTCCAGGAGCCAACATTGGAGTTCACCACTGCAGCCAGCAAGTCGCCGAACATTCCAATTGGAGCAGGGGAAGATGTGATATATCCCCAGAAGCGCGGATGCCCATTAAACAATGAGTGGCTAAACAATAGATCTGCGGCACGGTCCAGCAAGACGGATGGTTGAGTTCCGTTTTCGGGGAGCTGCCTTTCCGACAGAAGCGACGCTTTTACGTCCGCATCTTCCTCAGCCGGAGTGACTCTGCCTCGAGGCATCGTCGCAAGGAAGTCCGAGATCTGATCAATCAAGCGATGTCCAAGCTTACGGAACTCTTCTGGGGTAATATCAATTGCCGCCGAACGCGTCTCTTGCTTCTGAATCTTGTCGGAAATTGTCATTAGCGTAATCCTGCAAATAGGTCGGATTCCAAAGCACGGCCACCATTGACCGCGCTGAAAACTCGATAAAACTCTTGGGCTCCCCAAAGCTGACGATGGTTCTCTTCCGACAGATGCTGTAATTTCTCATAGATCGTGAGTTGTGTCTTGTGGCAACACACCGCTCGCCATACCCTCTCCCAGTACTTTTCGGTGTCGATGACTGTTGTGATCTCCCATTCGGGCCACGGAATCGCCCGCCGATCTACACCATCAACGTTGATTTTCAAATCGCGGAACGCGTCAGTGTAAGCTTTCCACTTGCCATAGGTCCAAGCCATGTAATAGAACTTTTCGACGCGGTGAGGTTCTGCTGTGACTTCCAAGCCGTCCGCAACGACGTAATGTGGATCCGCGGCGCAGACAATAGCCGCGCCCGCAAATTGTGAGATAGCAATATGGTCCGGATGGCCGTAGCCTCCATCTTGTCCAAAACTCACCACGACCTGGGGGCGAATTGTTCTAATGTGTTGAACAATCCTGCCGATCGCTTCTCCTGGGTCAGCCTGATCAAGGTCCTTGTCGATGTAATCGAGCAAATGCACTTCCCGCACGCCTAATTCCTTAGCCGCAGCCCTCAACTCGGCTTCACGAGCTTTTCCGACTATCCCCTCTGACGGCCGTTCGGAGGCATCACCGAATCGGCCACGCTCGCCGCGGGTGGCGCAAACTACGTAGGTGCCGACACCCTCGGCGGCATAACGTGCCAGAGTACCGCCGACTCCGAGTGATTCATCGTCAGGGTGGGCGAGCACGCACATCAAGCGCAAATCGGACCTCAAACTTGACTCCAGTAATTCGGTGTTAACGGGATGTCCGCCAAGGACAAAGTATACCCATGATTATGATTATTCTACGCACTAACGCCCGCATTTGCAAGTGTCTTTCGACGCCGAATCGGGCCGGCGGTTGCGCAAATGGTTAAGGACTGTTAATTCAGGGAACTGCGCCTTGGCGCTTCTTGTTGTCATTGACAGTGGGCACCGCATGGTCATGCAAAAGCACCTGAGAATCAGAGGGTAGTGCAATGAAGCCAAACAGAGGAACCCCGGGGCGTATATTATTCGTGACCGTTGTGCTGGCGGGAGTGATTGTTGGATTTGTACCGCTGACGATGCTGTCGCGCGACACAGCAAAGACGACGACCAAGGAGACTACCATGACACTCAACAAGTTGACACCTGAAGAGGAGAGAGTCATTCTGCATAAGGGGACAGAGATGCCATTTACAGGTGAGTACTACAAGAATTCAACTGCCGGAACTTATATCTGCAAGCAGTGTGACGCTCCCTTGTACAAGTCTTCCGACAAATTTGATGCCGGCTGCGGCTGGCCGAGCTTTGATGACGAAATCGCCGGTGCTGTAAAGCGCAATGTCGATGCCGATGGTCGCCGAACTGAGATCACTTGCGCCAAATGCGGCGCACACCTTGGCCATGTTTTCGAAGGTGAAGGATTCACTGACAAGAATGTGCGCCACTGTGTCAACTCAATCTCGATGAAATTCGTGCCTGCCTCACAGGCGAATGCAACACAAAAGGCGTTCTTCGCCGGTGGTTGTTTCTGGGGCACTGAGCATCTACTTCAACAAGCGAAGGGTGTGATATCGGTTAAGTCAGGCTACATGGGTGGTCATACTCAGAATCCGACCTACCGCGAAGTTTGCGACGGTAATACTGGTCATGCCGAAACGGTCGAAGTGGAGTTCAACCCGACAGTCACCGACTATGAGACATTGGCGAAACTCTTCTTCGAGATCCACGATCCGACCCAGTACAATCGGCAAGGACCCGATGTCGGCAATCAATACCGATCCGCAATCTTCTATGTTGACGATGTTCAAAGGCAGATCATTGAGCGGCTAATCGGTTTACTCAAGGAAAAGGGCTACAAGGTAATGACCGAGGTGGCTAAGGCTGACAAGTTCTGGGAGGCTGAGAAGTACCACCAGGATTATTACGAATCCAACGGCAAAGAGCCTTATTGCCATTTCTATCAAAAGCGATTCTAATACACGCAAACGGCAACTTGATTGCGGCAGTCATCATTGGCTGCCGCAATCGTTCAACCACGCCGGCTGAGATTAGAGCCGAACCGACCTGAAGCGTGACTATGTCCTTGCACGAACGATTAAAATCGTCATCCTAATAGACTATGGGTCAGTCTTCTCGCGCCCTAATGGGCTTTGAACATCGCTCACAGCCGCTGCTACCGCAGGCGAGCTTCTTGCGACGTCTCGCCGTAGCTGCCGCCGCCAGCGCTGCAATGCTCTTGACTTGGATTATCATCGGAGTCTGCGGTTATCACTTTCTGGCTGGGCTCACATGGGTTGAGTCCTTTCTGAATGCAGCGATGATCGTTGGTGGAATGGGGCCCGTCGATATTCTGGATAACGACGTTGCCAAGATCTTTGCAGGAGTCTATGCCATTGTTAGCGGCGTTGTATTTCTTGGAGTTTTCGGACTACTCGCAGCACCTGTGTTTCATCGGTTCCTCCACAAGTTCCACTTGGATATGGATAAGGAATCGGATCAGTAAGTGTTTTTCCCCCATCGCTTTCGACAATGAATAGATTCGAGTCCACAACAGTATTCGCACAACTGCTTGGGGAATCCAGTCTGGAGCGGAAGTAACCACGATTTGAATGACCTCAATTATTGAATGAAAGGACTATACATGATTCGTAGGCTCAGTAGCTTGTTGATCGCTTCAGTAACAGTTGTGATTGCGCTGGGATGCAAGCAGACTCCGCCCGCCGAGCCGGTTCAAAGTCAAGCTCGAACCGATAGCGATCTTGTCGGCCAATGGCGAGCAAAGTTGCAATTCAAGAGCGGTGCATTTGCTTCAATTCAAGACTTGGAGTTCATGTACGTCTTCAACAACGGCGGAACAATGACAGAGTCCTCTAACTACGACGTTGCTCCGCCTGTGCCGCCGGCCTACGGCATTTGGCGAAAGACCGGCGAAAGGGAATTCGAAGCGAAGTATGAGTTTTTCCTGACCAAATCACCGACCGATCTTTCGCTGATCAGTCAAGGTGGAGGTTGGCTCCCGATTGGCCGAGGTGTGCTTACTGAGAAGATCAAGCTATCTGACAACGGTGATTCTTTCACTTCCAGTGTCAGATACGAACCCCTGGATTCCTCCGGCGCCATCTTGGATGGTGGTGGTGGGGCCGCTGGAAGGGGAGTTAGGCTCAAGTTTTGAGGACTAGTCATCGGATACAGTGGTAGACAACATCTTGCTCCTTGAGGAATTCTTCCGCCTCGGATCCGGATAGCATTGCCATTGTTGCCAGGAATCCGGCCACCATACAGAAATCTGCCAACACCGTAACGCTGCGCGGCATATCGATGATTGGCCAGCCGGTATGAGGATTGAGAATGTGTCCGAGCCGTTTGCCCTGATACGTGCAGAATCTCTTGGCATCCCCACTGGTAGCGACGGCACCCTCTTTCAACTTGATCTCGCCAACTGAATGGTCATCCTCGTCGGGCTTTTCAATTCCGATCAACCAAGGGAGGGCACCCTCCTGGTATCCGACCGCGCGGAGATCACCGCCAAAGTTGACCATTAGATGATTTTGAGAATTTGCGTGTAAGAGATCTGCGACCTTGTCGACTGCATATTCTTTGCCGAGCCCCCCAAGGTCGATCTCCATTCCAGACCGAAGTGTAATGTGCTCTCCATCAAATATCACTTTTCTCCATCCGACTCGGCTCAACAGTGACTTGATCTTTGTCTTATCTGGAGTTGCCTCCAGGCCGTTGAACTGCCAGGCCTTTCTCAGGACTCCGGAGGTTATATCAAACATGCCTTCGCTCAGGGCATTGCACTCCGCTGCGTAATTGAGGAGGCGCGCCGTCTCCTCGTCAACCGCTACCGGCTTCCCCTTGCTATGATTGATTTCGTACACAATGTTGTCCTCGCGGTAACGGCTGAACTTCGCCTCAATGCGGGCCGTCTCTTCGTAAGCGAGCGAAGCCAATTTCCTGGCCTCGCTTTCAGATTCACCTGCAATCAGAACTTCACACGGGCTTGCCATCGCGGTGTAACTGACCAACCAGTGCGAATCTCTCTTCACCAAGGAAAACTGCTGATCGATGTTAGAAGTCACGAGCAATGCCCAATCGCAGCATGAAGGCGTTCAGATCCGGGAAAAGATCGAATTGTTTCAGTTCGCCAAACGCCTCGGGTGGACTCTTATCACCCACCTGGGCATAGTATTCGCCTGTTACACTCAGACGAGTATGCGAGCCAAACGGAAGCGAGTACTGCAGTCCCACTGTAAGAGCTTCAAGCCTGGCAAGGCGGTAGTCAGCTGATGCGTTTGTCGGTAAAGGTGCGTCCTTCACCAGAAAATAACGGTGAAAATCAGATTTCGATTGGCTATACCAACGCGCATGAGGTTGCAGCGCGTGTCCATTCTTGAATTGCCACCAGAAAAACAAGTCAGCAGTGTGCGAATTAACTCCCCAGTCATCCCAAAAGTATCTGTAAGACAGATCCAAAGTGTTTCCACCAAGGTATCTACGAATCTCTCCGAAAACAGCATGCTTGTTACGACTGCCCGGTCGTCTTTCGTAAATGTAGGAATCGGGCTCTCCCGGATTTGCAGATGCTTCGTTCTGTACGACACTCAAGAGCTTGTACGGGTCATTTAGATAACCTGAGGAGTGATTGAGGGAATAATTGAATCGCGCGACAGTGTTCCTGTCTATCACTTGCGTAAGGCTCACTACCGCGTCGAACACATCTTTCGCTTCACTGGGGCCACCCTCACTTTCATCCTCGTCAGCTTCGCCGCCAGAGTCATCTCGTGGTGGGAGCATGACTGAAAACGGTATTGGAGCACCGCCCTCTGCCTTAACTGCGTCACGGGAATAGGCAACCGACAAGCCCAGGGTCGTGTTCTTTCGCCACAAATCCTGCATAATACCGGAGCTCATTCCGAGCGAAGAATAGTCATGTTCCGCGGAAAGGTGAAATCCAGCGAGCAATTGCGTCATTCTACCCAATGGCTTGCTAAGACTGACGTCGACGGCGAATCTCGTGTCCTTAAAAGTGTCGTCAAGCGGAGTTGTTCCCGGCTGAGTCACAAAAGAACCGTTGCCAGATGGGCGGGTAAAGGTTTGCAGCCTTTGCGACGGAGTCGCCCCGTTGGGCGAAGCTCCGGTCAGCCCGTCGTAGGTTAGCTTCAAACTGAGAAGATAATCTCCTCGAAGTAGTTTGGTGATTCCAACAATTCCTTCGGCGGCACTAACACGGTCTCTCTCAGAGTAGACGAGTAGAGATGTCTCAACGCGATCCTGGTCGGAGGCGATTGCAATCCCGCTGCCGAAAAGAGCTGCCGTCAGTGCGGTAACTGCATGCTTCATTGGTCTTCGTCCGTTCAATTGCATCCGCAGCCACCCCCGCCGAATCCCCGCCCGCCGCTCGATGCTTCTTTGCTGAAATAGATGTGGTCGTCTATCGAACGATCAATAGCCTGGCCATCAAGCTGCATCTGCGGCTTGGCGAGAATATCTCGCTCCCACACCTGGACCCCCATTGACGCACATCCGCTAATGCACATGATAGCAGACAAGGCGGCGAGTAGTGCAATTATGCGCAATACTTGACAGATCCTGTTCATTTCTTAACGCCTTCTTTGATCAGAACCCCGATTAGCGAATCGAGTTGGCCGGCATTCTTGGGGTCGAATCCACGGTGAGTGTGGCGAAGTTTCCCGTCTCGACCATAGATGTACGAACTCGGTATCGCTTCCAATCCGTAGTGAGTAGCTATTTCGCCGCTTCTGTCATAGACGACTTCAAAGGGTATTTGGTATTCAGCAATGAACTTGTCAGCTGCCGCCTTGTCGCGATCGAGATTGATTGTGACAATCCGCAAACCCTTGTCCTGGTATCGGGCAGCTACTTCCTTCAGCCACGGAAATGATCTGCGGCAAGGCCCGCACCAGGACGCCCAGAAGTCGACATAAACGACTTTTCCTTTCAGTTGGGAGGCGTCTTTAACGGCAGCCGCCACCACATTCACCGAGTCGATCTTGTCCTTGGCCAACAAGGGAATGACGGCGCTCGAGATTAGGATGATTGTTAAAGATAAAAGGCCCCATCGGATTGTTACGCTCACGATTTTCTCCTCGTATTGGGATGTCGTCACTTTATAGATATCGGGAAGAATGAAACAGAAATGTACTGTTTCAATTCAACTTAGAACTATACAGCGCGCCTGCACATCAGTTCCTGAGATTCTTGGCAGAAATCACTAATTTGCTCCATTTTTGGTGCATGCCATATTAGTTGCATGCTCGGTCTGCATCGGTTAATATCTACCAGCAAGAATTTCCTCAAACCCGCGCCAAGCAACGCGGCCCAATTCGATCGAGGTTAACATGAAGCATAGTCTCAAGCATATTTGGAGCCCAGTAATACTGGTGTTCGTGATGCTAATGGGCGGCTGTGGAAAAAAAGATAGCGAGGGTACTCAACAGCAGGGAACTACCTCGAAGTTCACGATCGGAGTCTCGCTGTTGACCCGGACCCACCCGTTCTATCAGGATCTCGAGGCTGGACTGCGCGAGGCCGCTACCGCTGTGGGATATGAACTGCTCGTTAACGCCGGTGAATTCGATGTCGCCAAGCAGAAAGATCAGATCCAGGATTTCATCGTCCGCAAGGTAAATGCCATCATCGTGTCTCCGTGCGACTCAAAATCAATAGGCACTTCGATCAAGGCTGCTAATGATGCCGGTATCCCTGTCTTCACAGCCGACATTGCCTGCCTCGCCGAAGGCGTAAAGATCGTCACCCACGTTGCCTCCGATAATGTCGAGGGAGGTCGTCTGGCGGCCCAGGCCGTGGCCCAGGCCATAGACGGCAACGGTAAAGTAGCGATCATCGACCATCCTGAGGTCGAGTCGGTTATTCAGCGCGTCAAGGGTTTCGAAGATGAAATCGCTAACTACCCGGAGATCAAAGTCGTCGCCAAGCTCTCCGGCCACGGAGTGAAAGATCAGGCCTTCCGTACGACCGAGGATATTCTGCAATTGTACCCGGATTTAGCCGCAGTATTCGGCATCAATGACGACTCTGCGCTCGGCGCACTGGCGGCTGTCGAGAAGGCCGGTAAGCAGGGAAGTGTCAAGATCATCGGCTTCGATGCCGTTCCCGAGGCCCGTGCCGCTATCAAGGATGGCCGCATCTTTGCAGATGTGATCCAAAAGCCGCATGAGATCGGCCAGAAGACCATCGAGGCGATCAAAACCTATGCCGCAGGCGGCGAGGTCGACCCGATGACGCTGATCCCCTGCGCGCTCTTTACACAGTCTGATGCAAAATAGCGGCCCAAGTCTGCTGAGGATGGCGGGGATCACCAAGAGTTTTCCCGGCGTCAGAGCTCTCTCCGGAGCGACCTTCGAACTGCAATCCGGCGAGGTTCATGCCCTCGTCGGCGAAAATGGCGCCGGCAAGAGCACGCTCATCAAGATTCTCACCGGAGTCCAACGGCACGACAACGGCACGATCGTAATGCGTGGCGAGCCGGTCACCTTCGAGTCTCCGCAGCAGGCGCAGAAAGCGCGTATCGCGACAATCTACCAGGAATTCACGCTCGTTCCGTCGCTGAGCGTACGCGCCAATTTGTTCCTCGGTCGCGAAAAGTCGAGTGCTGGATTCATTGACTCCTCCGCCGAACGCTCTCAGGCACATGAGATTCTTCGGCGACTTGGAGTGGACATCAACCCGGAAACGACCGTATCCACGCTGACAATCGCCCAGCAACAACTCGTCGAAATCGGCCGCACGCTGGCCAGCAACGCTGAAATCCTCGTCATGGATGAACCGACGGCGGCGTTGACACCTACCGAGGTCGAACGGCTTTTCGGAATACTTCGGAGTCTAACGCAACAGGGGACAGGCATCATCTTCATAAGCCACCGACTCGACGAGATCTTCTCGATCGCTGATCGGATCACCGTACTGCGCGACGGTGCTACAATCGAAACACGGTTGGCCGGCAGCTACACTCGCCGGCAACTAATCGAACAGATGGTCGGTCGCACTATTGCCAACGAGTACCCACGCGTCAAATCGGAGATTCGCGCCACCGGCCTTGAAATCCGCAAACTCTCCGGCGGCCCGGTTAGCGATATCAGCTTCCTCGCCCGACGTGGCGAAATTCTCGGCATCGCGGGACTCATGGGAGCGGGGAGAACCGAGCTGGTGCGATTGATCTTTGGGGCCGACAAGCGTACTGACGGGGAGGTCCTGCTCGACGGGAAGCCTCTTCGAATCGACTCGCCACAATCCGCGATCTCGCAGGGGATTTGCCTGCTAAACGAGGACCGCAAAGCGCAGGGACTAGTGCTGTGCGCGTCTGCAAAGGATAACTTTGCCTTACCGAATCTCGATTCGTGGTCGCGCTTTGGATTCATTGACGCTGGAAAAGAGAATAGTCGCTTCCATGAACATGTTCAGAATCTCAGGATCAAGATATCTGACCCGCATCAGCTCGCCGTGAATCTTTCAGGCGGCAACCAACAGAAGTTGCTGGTCGCGCGCTGGCTGGAGACCAATTCGCAGGTCGTGATTTTCGACGAGCCCACACGCGGCATCGATGTCGGCGCCAAGTACGAAATGTATCTGTTGATCGGTGAACTCGCCGCTAAGGGCAAGGTCGTGATTGTTGTGTCATCCGAATTGCCGGAGTTGCTTGGAATCTGCGATCGGATATTGGTATTGCGCCGTGGCCGACTCGCCGGCGAGATTACCGATGCCCGCTCGGCGCATCAGGAAGATGTCATGTCATTGGCGGTATGATGAACACGAAGAGAGTGAACAGCAGAATAGTATGAGTAACGAAGATCGCCATTCACGCTTCAGTCGTCTGATCTCCGACTACGGTATGCTCGGCGTGCTGATCCTGCTCTGTGTGCTATTTTCGATACTCACCGTGCAGGAGCAAAACCGCTCCGGCCGAGACGCCGCCCGCGTCGTAAATGACGAACAGCTGGCGGGTCTCTCGCCCTCAACCAACATTCTCGTGGTCGCAGCCGCGAACGCGCAGGACAGCGTATTTGCGCGTGAATTGGAATCGATCCTGCACTCGCGCTCACTCGACCCGACCGTCATCGTCGGCGACCCGCAATTCATCCGTTCGCAATTGGAACAGACCACGACTGATCGCGCCGATCCTCCCATTATTGCGACGACCAGTTCATCGCTGCCGGTGATCATCGCTATTAAGGCCCAAATACCGGCGCTGCAGACGGCGCGCCTGGTTACGGCCTCCACACGCAATTGGCCGACATTCCTGCTCGCGGAGAATATTCGCAACGTCGCCAACCAGATCACCGTCATCGCCATCATCGCGATCGGCATGACGATCGTCATTATCACCGCCGGCATCGATCTCTCGGTCGGCAGCTTGATCGCGCTCTGCGCTGTCATCGTCTCCTGGCTGATCGGCTATTGGGGAGCCGAGTCCGCAGGTACGGGGGTGATGCTGCTATCAGCGCTGATAGGCATTGTTGTCTGCGGTCTTATCGGCGCGTTTAGCGGTCTGATGATTACCCGCTTTCGGATTCCGCCATTCATCGCTACGCTCGCCATGATGCAGGTCGCCGCCGGTATTGCCTATATCATCTCGCAAGGTCGGCCAATCTACCAGATTCCCGATAGCTTCATTTGGCTCGGACGCGGTGTTGATCCGCTTCTGGGAATACCGACAGCTGTAATTTTGATGGTCGTTCTCTACGCCATCGCTCATGTCGTCATGTCGCGCACGACGCTGGGACGCTACATCTACGCCGTCGGCGGCAATCCCGAGGCTGCGCGTCTGGCGGGAATTCGCGTACACGCAATCTTGTTCTTCGCCTACACAGTCTGCGCCATGCTGGCGGGACTCGGCGGTGTCTTGATGGCCTCTCAGCTCAAAAGCGGCGCGCCGACCTACGGACTTTCGTACGAACTCTATGTTATCGCCGCCGTCGTTGTGGGCGGCGCCAGTCTTTCCGGCGGCGAGGGCCGCATTCTTGGCACTCTGATCGGAGCGTTGATTATCGGCGTGATTCAAAACGGCATGAATTTGGTCAATGTCGAGAGCTATACACAAAAAGTAGTGCTTGGCCTCGTCATTCTCGGTGCAGTATTGTTGGACCGTCTCAAGCAGCGGCGTCTGCAAACCAGCCGCGCGTGAGGGCGAACGCGATTTCGACTTTCTTTCTTTGACTTTCTGATAGGGATGGGATTATGACCGTAAAGAAAACCTTGCAGGCCTCGGCAATTATGCTGCTGCTCTTCTCGACATTGCTCGCCCAGGACACAGCCAAACGACAGCCGCAACTTCAGGTTGTCGGGACCGCGCACCTCGACACGCAGTGGCGCTGGACGATCCAAAACACCATCAACGAGTATGTCCCGGCGACATTCCGCGATAACTCTAAATTGATGGACATCTACCCCAACTACGTCTTCAGTTTCGAGGGCGCCTTCCGCTACATGCTTCTGCGCGAATACTACCCCGAGGAATGGGCCAAACTGAAAAAGTACGTCGACTCCGGCCAGTGGCGCGTCGCCGGGAGCTGGGTCGATGCCGTCGACGTGAATATTCCTTCGTTCGAATCGCTCGTCCGCCACAACCTCTACGGCAACGGCTTCTACAAGCAGCAATTCGGCAAGACCAGCCGCGATATCTTCCTGCCCGACTGCTTCGGATTCGGCTATGCGCTGCCCTCGATTGCCGCGCATTGCGGTCTCAAGAGCTTCTCGACGCAGAAGCTCGTCTGGGGTTCATCTGTAGGTATCCCGTTCGACATCGGCCTCTGGCAGGGCGTTGACGGTTCGAAAATCATCGCCGGGCTCAACGCCGGCGACTACACCGCGAGAATCCACAACGATCTTTCCAGCGACACCGCCTGGGTGCGCAAGACCACTGCGCTCGGCGATTCGACAGGTCTCTATGCCGGCTACATGTATTTCGGCACCGGCGACACCGGCGGCTCGCCCGAGTCGCTGTCGGTGGCCTGGCTCGACAAATCACTTCGCGGTGACGGCCCGATCAAGGTCCACTCGGTCGGATCGGATGATATCGTCAACCTGGTCGAGCAACACGACAAGGCCAAGTTGGCGCAGTACGACGGCGAACTGCTCATGACCCGCCACGGTGTCGGTTGTTATACTTCGCAGGCCGCGATGAAGCGCTGGAATCGCAAGAATGAACTTCTCGCCGATGCCGCCGAGCGAGCCTCCGTGATTGCCCACTTGACCGCGGGAACGGCTTATCCGGCGGCCGATCTGCGCGACACCTGGACCCGTTTCCTTTGGCACCAGTTCCACGATGATGTCACCGGCACAAGCATCCCAGAAGCCTACGAGTTCTCCTGGAACGACGAAATCCTCTGCCAGAACAGATTTGCGGCAACATTGGAAACCGCCGTCGCAACGACAGCGCCTCTTCTGGACACGAAGGTTAAGGGTGAGCCGTTTATCGTGATGAACCCGCTCGCAGTCGAACGCTCCGAGCTTGTCGAACTACAGATGCGGTGGATTCCCAGCAGCCGAGTCCGAAGCAAGTCCCTTGTCTTGTCGCCATATCGCGTCTTCGGACCGGATGGCAAACAGGTTCCTGCGAATGAGATGACAGCTCCGGATGGCCAACTGGTACTGCAGTTCATCGCGCATGTGCCCCCGGTCAGCCAGTCGGTGTATTATGTGCGTACCGCCGAGGCGGAGGATTTGCCACTGTCCGACTTGAGTGCGACTCCCACTGGTATCGAGAATAGCTGCTATCGAGTCACGCTTAACGACAACGGTGATGTCTCTTCGGTCTTCGACAAGAAGCTCTTTCGCGAGCTGCTCTCTGCGCCGATTCAATATCAATTGCTTTTCGACAAGCCACGCCAGTGGCCAGCCTGGGAACTGCACTACGAGGACATCATCAAGCCGCCGCAGGCGACTCTGGGCAGCCCGGCTCAGATCGAAGTTATCGAGAAGGGCCCGGTGCGCGCAGCAATTCGCATCACACGCAGGACCGCTGTGTCAACATTCGTGACGACAATCAGCCTCGTTTCCAACAGCGACCGCATCGAATTCAAGAACGAAATCGATTGGTACGAGCGCGAAACGCTTCTCAAAGTTGCCTTCCCGCTGACCTGTGCCAACGACAGCGTCACTTACGATCTCGGTTTAGGCGCCATCAAGCGCGGTTTGAACACTAAGCAGAAATACGAGGTCCCCGGTCACCAGTGGGCGGACATGACGGCGCCCACTGGCGAGTATGGCGTCAGCATTCTCAACGACTGCAAGTACGGCTGGGATCATCCCGAGGCTGGTATCCTGCGTCTCACCTTGATTCATACACCGGGCGTTTTCGAAAGTTGGAACTGGGTCGGCGACGAAAAGTCGCAGGACAACGGCCACCACGAATTCACTTTCGCAATCACCAGCCACGCCGGACCGGTGAGTGATTCCGATACACCAGAGCAGGCCGCGCGACTCAATCAGCCGCTGCTCACCTTCGGGACCGAAAGTCACTCCGGCAAACTCGGCAGCCAGTTTTCTCTGTTAAATGTCGACGCCAAAGCCAGCGGCAATAACGTCTTCGTCAACGCCGTCAAAATGTCAGAACAGGGCGACGAGCTAATCGTCAGGGTCAAGGAGACGAAGGGCAAGGCCGCAAGTCTCGCTTCGCTCAACTTCGCGTTTCCGATTCTTTCCGCGCGCGAGGTCAACGGTTTCGAGGATTCGCTCGGTCCAGTGACCTTCAAGGACAAGTCGCTGCAGTTCTCGCTGACTCGTTACCAGCCCAAGGCGTTCGCCGTAAGACTTAAAACCAAGACCACTGACGATCTTCCGCCCATTGCATGGAAGTCGGTCGAACTGCCGTTCAATCTCGATGCGATCAGTCTCGACAATGACCGCAAGGACGGAGATATCGACGGCAAGGGCAACAGCGTCGCCGGCGAAATGCTTCCTGATACGCTGGTCTATCGCGATATCCCATTCACCTTCGGTCCCAAGACGTCGGGTGCTCTCAATGCCGTGTCGTGTGCGGGCCAATCGATAGTGCTCCCAACCGGTGACTACGATGAACTTCACATCTTAGCCTGCGCCACCGGTGGTCCAGCGAATGCGAAGTTCACCCACGGAGACTCAAAGTATTATCAATGGGTGCAGGACTACGTCGCGCCGATCGCCCAGTGGAACAATCGTCTCGCCAGCGGACAATTGGTCGAAGACCCGGCGGGTATCGCGCCCGCCTACAT
This sequence comes from uncultured Ignavibacteria bacterium, assembly GCA_964552775.1. Taxonomy (GTDB): domain Bacteria; phylum Zixibacteria; class MSB-5A5; order CAIYYT01; family CAIYYT01; genus JADJGC01. The sequence continues at coordinate 52,119 of CAZKIH010000013.1, forward strand.
CAATCGTCAGCCCATTGCCTGGTACGGCTCACATCGTCATCTCGCCGACGGCAGCAACGAGGCCTATCGCTTCACCTATCTGTTCTGGATCAAGTTGAATCTTGATGATGTCAACAGCGGCGAGAAACTGATTCTGCCGAACGAGCCGCGAATCAAGATTTTTTCGATCACGGCAGCCAAGACGCCTTATTCAGAAATTGTGCCGTCTCAGATTATCTATGACGTCGCCAATGCCGCTATTGCGCGCGTCTCCGCCGATAGCAGTAGTTTCGTCGGACAGAGCACGGTCAGCATGACCAGTCCGACTCCGGGTGCGAGAATTCACTACACACTCGACGGCAGCGACCCGACCGAGTCATCACCGGCTTACTCGGGCCCGGTCGTGATCAAGGCGACGACTACCGTCAAGTCCCGCGCAATTCTCAAGAGCTCGGACGATCACTTTGTCACCGCGGCAACTTATCGGCAACTTGTCCCGCACACACCAGAGCAGGTCACCGGACTTAAGCCCGGTTTGGCTACGGCCTACTTCGAGGGTGAATGGCAGAAATTACCCGGCTTTGATTCGCTCAAGGCCAAACAGAGCTTCGTCGCTGATTCGATTGCATTGCCTAGTATTGCGCGCGAGGAGGATTTCGGCCTGACTTTCAGCGGCTACTTCCTTGCTCCGACTGAGGGGCTCTACGAATTCTCTCTCAGCTCCGATGACGGCAGCCGGCTCTTTATTGGCGATTCGCTGGTTGTTGAAAATGACGGTCTTCACGGCGGCGGCGATGTCGTCGGACAGATTGCGCTCAAGCCGGGTTATCATCGCCTCTACGTTCCGATGTTTCAGTGCAAGGGCGGAAGGGAACTCGACGCTCACGTCAGCGGGCCGGGTCTTCCGCGCGAACGCCTGCGCGAAAATCGGCTCTTTCATGTTGGCAAGACCACACGATGAGCGCCGGGAAACTTCATCATGTGGAGATTTATGTCAGCAATCTTCAGAAATCAACTGCCTTCTGGAGCTGGTTTCTCGAGGACCTCGGCTACCGGCTCTTACAATCATGGTCCAAGGGGCGCAGCTATATACTCGGCGACACCTATCTTGTCTTCGTGCAAACCGAAGAACGCTACCTTGACGTCGAGTATCACCGCTGCCGAACCGGTCTGAATCATCTGGCCTTTCACGCCCGATCGCGCGGACACGTCGACGAAATCAAACGCGCGCTCGAACAGCGCGGCATTGCAGTTCTCTATCCGGACAAATTCCCCTTTGGAGGGGGCAGCTATGGAGTATTTTTCGAGGACCCTGATCGTATCAAGGTCGAACTGGTAGCTGACGAATGAGTGGGCATGAGATTCGACTTGCTCCCGAAATTCAACCGGCTTATCTCTGCAGTGTAAACCATGACCTTATTCACGTTAGCGGGATCATTGGAGGATTAGGCGGATGATCAAGTTATCGAGACTGATTCTAATCGCAGCGCTTGGCTTGAGCGCCGCGGGCTGCTTCGATTACGGCGAGAGAATTGAACTTAATGCGGATGGCTCCGGTATCCTTACCCAACATATGGTTCTCTACAAAGGTGGTCTGGACGGATTGATGCAAATGATGCAGGCGTTTTCGCAAGACAGCACTGATGATAGCTCGATGTCTTCATTCATCAATCGAGCTGAAGTTGAGAAAAAGCTCGTTAGTAGCAAGAGTGATGTCAAACTTCTCGATTTCAGTGAGACGCAAACCGACTCCACAATGGTCTACGATATCAAATACTCCTTCAAGGACCTTGCGTCAATGATGCAAGTCACTGAAGACATGAATCAGACTGAAATGTTGGAGTCGGCGGTACCGAAGAAGGATGCAAGTTTTGCAAAGGGCGCAGATGGAAATTGGATATTCACACGGGAATTTGGCGATTCTGCGATGAGTAATATTATGGGTTTGCAATCAGACTCGCTCACAAAAGAGATTTCTCCGAATAATGAAGCTGACACAGCCATAGTTGAGAATCCATTTGACCAGATGGGCAAGATGATGGAGATGATGATGAAGCAGGCGTTCGCTGATCGCACACTTAAGCTAACCGTGAAGTTTCCCGGCACGATCGTCGAGTCGAATGCCACCAAAATCGATGGAAACGAAGCCACTTGGGAATACAAGCTCATTGACGCCGCCAAGGCGCCAAATTTCCTTCGGGCGGTGGTCAAGCCGTAAGCTATCAGAGCATTTCGGGCCGGAATGTTCGTGTTTCGGCCTAACCTGAACGCTCCGTCGTTTCGTCACGAAACAGCCGCATTCATCACAATCGATTGTCCATTATCTATTCAATTCGCCTGCCGATATATCGATTGACACAAAGAGTGACTGCGCCATGGCGTTGTTCGCTCAACATCCCGCTGATTGCCACAATCGGGGATTCTGACAATTGCAGGCGGAGACATGCAAGAAAAACTGCAACACCAATTTCCGGCATTTCGCATCGCCATACTTTATCTTTTCTTTGGCGCTCTTTGGATCTTGTTCTCGGACCAGATTGCCGACCATTTCGTTCAGACTTATCCTGATTCCACCTTCATTGCTGAGCTGCAGACGATCAAGGGTTGGCTGTATGTGTCTGTCACAGCTCTGCTCCTTTACTTGCTTATTGACCGTCATTTGTCTGCAATCGAGAAATCGAGACGTGAACTCGTATTGCATGAAAGCCGCTATCGCGGCCTCTTCGAGGATGCACCAGTTGCGATCTGCGTGATCGACTTGTCGCGCGTTCATGCTGCGATAACTGCGGTTGAGGCGAGTGATGAATTGGCATTTCGGCAGCATTGGCAAAAACACGCCCGCGAGCTGACGAACCTGATACACAGTTCGAACATTCAAAATGTGAACTCAGCAACGCTGCGGCTCTTTGAAGCAGATTCTTTACATCAACTCAATGAACGAATAGCAGACATTTTCACTAGCGAGTCCGACAATATTGTGATGGAAATCGTACTCGGTAACATCATGGACCAGTTCCGCCACATCTGGCAATTACCGATGCAATCGCTGGGCGGAAAGCCATTAACCGTGCTCCTCACTGTCTCCTTCCCGAACGGACATGATAACACTTGGTCGGAAGTCCATCTTGTCATGGTTGACATTACGGAGCAAAAGCGTGTACACGATGAGCTGGAATCCAATCGGCGCCAATTAGTAGAAGCGGAGCGTCTTGGCCAGTCTGGAAGCTGGAATTGGGATTTCGCGACCAACAAGCAGCACTGGTCCCAACAACTTTATGTGATCACGGGTCAGGATCCTTCCGGCTTTGAGGCTACATATGAGAACTTCCTAAGCCTTGTTCACCCAGATGATCTTCAACGGGTCACATCTCGGATGGCACATCGTGACAGTGCAGAGATTGAGTTCCGAATCATACGTCCAGACGGTGAATTGCGTCATATCGTCACAATCAGTGAACCCTTAATGTCAAAGGACGGCGCTCAGATGGGCATGGTCGGCCTTGCCCAAGACGTAACCGATCGCCGTAGAGACGAGACAGAGAAAAGGCAACTCGAAGCTCAGTTGCGACAGGCGCAGAAGCTTGAGTCCCTCGGTGCGTTGGCCGGCGGAATTGCCCACGATTTCAACAATATACTGACCCCGCTCTACGGTTATACGGAGTTGGTTATGCAGGACCTTGACACACAGAGCCAGATATATGAGGACCTCAGTCATGTCAAAAAAGCTGCGATCCGAGGAAAAGAGCTGGTGCAACAGATTCTCTCGTTCAGCCGCCAAATCGAACAGGAGCGTAAGCCCTTGCTCCTGCATCACATTGTCAATGAGATTGTCAAACTCCTGCGGGCCACAGTTCGCCCCAACATAGCTATAGTACGAGAGTGTACTTCTGAAGTCGACGTTATTTCTGCAGACCCTGTGCAGATTCATCAGGTCGTCATGAACTTGTGCGTTAATGCCTGCCATGCCATGAGTGAGAACGGCGGCAGACTGACTGTCAAGATCGAAGTCGTAGACGTAGATTCAGTGCAGGCTACAGTCATTTCCGGCATCGAGGAAGGTCGCCATGTTTGCCTTCAGGTCATCGATACCGGCATAGGGATGGATGAGGCAACTCGTCTGCGGGTCTTTGAGCCGTTCTTTACCACCAAGCCTACCGGAGAAGGCACGGGACTCGGCTTGTCAGTATCGCGTCAAATTGTCGTCAGCCACAAAGGGAATATCACGGTTGAGAGCTGCCTTGGTAAAGGAAGCACTTTTTCAGTTTATTTGCCGTTAGCAAAGGTCGATTCGACCGATCGGGCAGCAGATGTTCACAGCCCGGAACGAGGGCACGGTCGCATACTTTTCGTTGACGATGAGGGCGAGATAACTGAACTGGCCAAACAAATGCTGACGCGACTTGGTTACCACGTCGACACAGCCCAAGATTTTGATTCCGCCATGAACAAGATGAAGAGCGTTCTTCCATATGACTTGCTCATCACCGATCAGGCGATGCCCATGAAGAGCGGATTGCAGCTTGCGGTCGAGTTGCGTGCTGAAAAGATCCGAATTCCCATTATACTGATGACTGGTGACGGTATTGGTCTGTCGGATGAAGTAGTCAAGCGCAGCGGTATCGATGCGTTCTTAAGCAAGCCGTTCAGTGCCTTCGAGCTTTCACAAGCTATCCAAAGGGTCCTGAAGCAAGTAGACGTTGGCATTCCGATTCCGTCACAGTAGTTCCTGTCGAGGCGGCGTCTGAAGCAAATATAGCTCCATATTTCCTCACAATTCGCTTGTCATCACGTTTTGCATCTGCCTTATTGTGGACATCATGAACCGTTGTTGTTGGAGGAGGACATGCGCAGTCGAGCCTTGTATCCAGAAATTGAGCCCTATCGAATTTCCAGCCTGAAGGTCTCAGACCTGCATACCGTTGTATTTGAGGAAGTTGGCAACCCGGATGGACAGCCCGTGGTATTCCTCCATGGCGGACCCGGTGTCGGCATTCTTCCCGGCTATCGGCGTTTCTTCGACCCCGATTTCTACCGGATCATTTTGCTCGACCAGCGCGGCGCCGGACGAAGTACGCCGCATGCCGAATTGAACCAGAATACAACATGGGATTTGGTGGAAGACTTGGAGAAGTTGCGTTTCCACTGCCGAATTGATCGCTGGGTTGTTTTTGGAGGCAGTTGGGGCAGCACGCTTGCACTGGCATATGCGGTTACAAATCCTCAGAGTGTTAGAGGCTTGATCCTCCGTGGTGTTTTTCTGGGTCGACGTTCGGAAATCGACTGGCTACATAAGCATGGTGCCTCAGAGATCTGGCCAGAAATATGGGAGCGCTTCAAAGGGCTGATTCCGTCCTCTGAGCGTGCGGATCTGGTCGCAGCTTATTATCGCCGGTTGACGTCAGAAGACTCCGAGTTGCGAATGAAGGCTGCACGCAATTGGGCTATGTGGGAGGCGTCGACGATGTGCTTGATTCCCGATCGCGAAGCCATCGAGGAAATGACCGATTCCGAATCAGCACTGTCCATCGGCCGAATTGAATGTCACTACACGCATCATGAGTTCTTCATGCGTTCACCCAATTATCTGCTGGAGAATGCCGCCGTGATCCGAGACATCCCGTGTCGAATCGTCCAGGGGCGTTACGACGTCATATGTCCCGCCAGAACTGCATGGGAGCTCCACCAGCTCTTGCCCAAGTCGGAGCTCCGATTTGTCCCCGACGGAGCTCACTCGCCAATGGAAGTATCCATGTCGGAAGAATTGGTGCGGGCAACTGAGGACTTCAAGACACTGTTTAAAAAATAATCGTTGGTCGACTCAGGCCGGTGAGCTATCTTTTTGGAGAGATACTCTGAAAAGGATTTCGAATATGTTGAGATTCATTCTAATTCGATTGCTCATCAACGCCATCGCGCTTTGGGCGGCCGCGTCTTGGATTGATGGGATTCATTTTGAAGGAACACCATGGCAAATGGTCCTCGTTGCGTTTGTGTTTGGTGTCGTCAACGCGATTATCAAACCGATCATCAAGTTCTTCGCGTTTCCATTCATAATTCTCACGCTCGGATTGTTGACATTGGTCATAAATGCACTGATGCTCATGTTGACTGCCGCTATGACCCCAATCCTGCGCGTCGACGGCTTCATGCCGGCATTGCTTGGCAGTGTAGTCATCAGTATCGTCTCGATGCTTCTCAGTTGGGTATTAGATAAGAAAAACGATTAGTACATGAGCCAGTGTCGCGTCAATGAGAAATTGTGACTGGTGTAATCCAATTCAGAGCCCAGGACACTGTGCGGAATGAGATAGATCGTGACATGAACAACCGCTGCAGCAATGTACCACCAGCGTGATGTGCTGCCAGAACTTCCACGCCAAATGGCGATCGCCCACAGTAAGGCCGCTGCGGCCGTCTTATTGTCGGTAAGGTCATGACCGAAGGGCCATCCCGTCCAAAATGCTCCGAATGCGTACTTCTGGACTATCGGTCCCAGAATCATGCCCCCGGTAACAAGCAGCACCGTTGTCCAGAACGCGAGTTTTCGTGTATTGGCGAGATTCATCGCGGCCTGCAGTCCGGTACGCGTCGCCAGCAGCATCGAGAAAAACATGAAGAGAATGTGTGGAATCAGGATAGCCGGAGGCACCGCTCCTCTGAACCGAATCACTATCGGTTCCGGCGTCAGCGGCAAAATCTCACCAGAACTGTACCGCAACTCAGCGGTATAGACTACTTTTCCGGCAGGCGGCTGCACTGGAATAGCTGCACGCAGGGTATCGTTCACACTCGTCATCGGCAAGTTCTGCCAGTCATCATAGCTGTTCAGACGACGCCATTTGATCTTCCCAGAATTGAATGTACGACGAGCCGGAACCAGGATCAGTGCATCGGAAGTCGATTCATGCGAAGTTGGAAATTTGCATCTCAAAGTGCCGCCGTCTTCAAGCCGCAAGGCGACTTGAACCGGATAGGATGGTCCGGTGAGCCGTTGAAATACTACCGAACCAAGCGTGATCACAGCGGCAAGTGTCCACAGCCAAATCACTCTTGGTGTTCTGTCCAACATCATTTCGCACCATTGCCCATATCTTGCTTCAATATGCATAATCCGGTCCTCGCGAGGCAAGCTACATAATGGTTGCAAATCTTGCTGGAGTTTCACTACACTGAGTTTGCGAAGAACCAGAATTCGGAAGAGACATAATCTTAGCCAGGACGGTATCTTGCATGCATTGTAGAGTTCCACAATTCACGGCGCTGGCAGTCTTGTTATTCAGTTCCTTACTGTTCATCATTCCGTCGGCGGTTGCAGATCAGATTGAGCGGATTACTGAAGTCTCTGGCATTGTCCGAAGCGGCGATAGATTACTTATGGTGAGCGACGATGAGCCAGGCTGTTATTTCGAATTGAAGATAACGGATCAGTCTGCTACAATCATTCCGATCGACCCAAAGCAGCTGAAACGCGTAACGCTGAAGGGTTGCGAAGCTGTCAGCGATCTCGAAAGTATCACAGTTCTAAGCGATGGGCGCGTGGCAGTGTTGTCGGAGGATCTTCATGCTCTATTTGGCCCAGCCACGCTGGGCGCCAAGCGGTGTGGCATAATTGCTTTGTTTGGCCAGGAGGTCACAGAATTCGGAAATCGTGGCGTGGAGGGTGTTGCGACTCTGTCACTTCCCAATGGCCTCTCGCGGATTGCTGTCGTGTGGGAGGGTGGCTACCCGGTTTTCACCTCGCTGCCAAGTCAAATCCAGCACTCGTTAGGTCACTCGCCCCTTGAACCCATCCTGGTTATTATGGAGATTCCGCGAAATGGTTCGGCTTTGACGGCCAATGACTCAACTGAGTATCGGTTGCTCAGAACCCCGGGCGGAACTGGCGCAGGTAATGGCGATAGCGATCCGCAGCTGATTCAGGCGGAGTTGCCGAAGTCAAGGCAACCGGCAGATGAATCAGTGCCTCCATTTGCTCAGCGCTTTCGAGTTCCCGATTTGGTCTGGCATATCCAGACTAACGACGCGACAACCGATACCGGCCTCATTGTCCTTCTGACCTCTGAAAATGCTCCACTACGTGGTTCGGGCGTAAAGCGAGAGTTCAAGCACAAACTGCTTCAAAGATACAACGTGAGCGGCAGGCCTGTCGGAGAAGCAATCGACATTAATTCCTTAGTCAAGCCAATCTTTGCGAACCTCACTCCTGTGCAGTCTCGAAGCTGGACTGTCGAATCACGAAGTCATTTTGTCAAGATCAGAGCTCTACTCGATGAACAAAACTGGGAGAACGTAAATTGGGAAGGACTAGGCTGGTTTGTCAAAGGAAAGAGTCTGATCCTCATTTATGACGGAGTGCCTGCCGATCCACCCTTTGCCGTCGTTATTCCGATTCCGGACGATTGGAAGTAGTACGCTTGATGAAATCTGCTTCTCTTTTTCGTCTCATAGCATTAAGTCTCCTGGCTGGATTGTGGATCTATGGAATCTATTCCGTCTCCACCGGCGACAAACAGTGGGACTTCAAGACATACTATTATGCGGCGGCAGCACACCAGCGAGGGCTCGACGCCTATGACAATACAGCCACAGAGCAAATTGCCGGTACACCGATCAAGTTATCGTATGTCTACCCGCCGTTGACTCTATGGTTCTTCAGGGCCTTCACATTTTTCGATTTTGCTGCCGCTTACCAAATATTCCTGTTTTTGAAGGTGTTGCTGCTCGTCGGTATTTGCCTGTTATGGAGTCGATATCTCTTCAAGGGAGAAGATCCACTGCTCGTGTACTGGTTCGCAACGATGGCATTTGCCTCAACCATTTATTGGGATTTCTTCGCTGGCAATATTGGCATATTCGAGCAGTTTCTTTTCTGGATAGCCATAGTAGCAATGCTCCGCGGAAAGCTTCTGTTGTACTGCTCGGCAATTGTGATGATCTCGTTCTTCAAGTTGACGTTCATCTTCTTCCTGGTACTGCCGCTCCTCGATCGTCAAAGGAACGCAATCAGATTTGTGACCGTTGCCTTTGTTGCCTTCTGCGCATACCTGTTCGCCAACTACATTCTCGAAACACGCGATTTCCAAGTGTTTCTATCGATCCTCGGTGCTCTTGATGAACGCGGAGAACTCTACAACCATTCAGCGCTTGCGATCATTCGTGATATCTTTGACCGCGGAGCTGCCGCTGGATTCTTCTCATCCGTGTCTGGAGTCGTTCCCAGTGCATTGTACCTGTTGGTGGTTCTCTTCATCGTTGCTATCAGTTGGAGTGCATTTCGGAAGAATTCCGCCCAGCGAAGCGGTGGCGAGATGTTGGAGTCGATATACCTGGCGTGCCTCACTTATTCGCTGATAATGCCGCGGATGAAAAGCTATTCCTTCATCTTAGTGATTCCCGCGAGCTACTATGTGATTAAGAATTGCGTCAAGCCTCAGGCATTCGTATATCTTCTCATCCTACTTTCGCTCACCAAATGGACACCGCTACCGGTGCCGGATGTCATTCGGTTCCTGTGGTGGTACTATCCCTGGCTATGTGCATTGCTCGTCTGGGCTCTGTATGTGAAGTATCTTGGGGATGGAAGATCAAGGTCAACTTAGGGCAGGGCGCCCAGTCTCGGCGCCAGTGTTTGCCCCACAAAAAAGCAGGAACCCTTGACCATGGTCGGCAGGGTTCCATGCACCGATGTAGAATGATGAGACGAATTCCTTCGTCCCCTCCTTAAACAGAGTTTCGTCTGATTTGGTTCGTACATTGAGCCACTAAAATCGAAATCACTTATGATTTTCGTCGAAAATGCGTGAGGACCGGAACAAAACAAAAGGAGCTCCTCCCTCACAAAGGAGCTCCTCTATCCCCTCCTCTTCAGTACCCTTCACCGCCAAAGTGTTTCTCAAGAGTAACTGACTTCGGCTCAATATCATGCAACCATTGTGCCACGAAGTCTTCAAAGCTCGAAGTTGTGTTTAGTCGTTGTAATCCAATAATTTACAAGCCGTAGCAATTTGTGGTCAGCAGTCCGGATTTCGTTAAGTTCCGCAGAAAGTGCGCTTGTTCCGCGAGCAGTTGGGGTCCGACCTGCACGTAAAATGTTGTCCAATAATTACTTAGCTGAGCGCAGCCCCTGCGTGAATGAGCCACTCAAATGGCAGCTTGAGTGGCTCGAATGCAGTATATAGTCATCCGGTGTCTACGGATATGTCTATTTGTCGCTGGAGAAAACACTCTTGTAGACAAACCCGGCCAGAATTCCGCCAACGATTGGCGCCAGCCAGAAAATCCAAAGTTGCGATAGCGCCCAATCTCCGACAAAGAGCGCTGGTCCAGTACTCCTGGCGGGATTGACAGACGTATTCGACACCGGGATGCTCACAAGATGTATCAGCGTCAGCATCAGGCCGATGGCAATAGGCGCAAATCCTGCGGGAGCGCGTTTGTCAGTTGAACCCATGATTACCATCAGGAAGAGAAACGTCATGACAATCTCTGAAATGCCTACGGATATCATCGAATAGCCGCCCGGAGAATGTTCCGCAAATCCATTGGATGCAAATCCACCTGCGGTTGAGAATCCCGCCTGCCCACTGGCTATAAGGTAGAGGATTCCTGCACCAGCAATGGCGCCGAGTACTTGTGCAATGATGTAAGGAACAAGGTCTTTCCCATCGAATCTACCGCCGGCCCATAGGCCAAAAGACACAGCCGGATTGAGATGACAGCCTGAGATATGACCAATGGCGAACGCCATTGTCAGTACGGTAAGTCCGAAGGCAAGGGCGACGCCCAACAAGCCGATGCCGACATTGGGGAAGGCCGCGGCGAGTACCGCGCTGCCACAGCCGCCGAGAACTAGCCAAAGCGTGCCGATAAACTCAGCGCCGAGTTTCTTGGAAAGTGACATGCAGAATCCTTTCTGTGTCTGACGTTTGAAATTTGAACCGTAAGTTGAGAATGACCAAGGCTGCCGCAACACATCGAGCTTGTATCACACGATGCCAGCCTCATTTGCGTCAATCAGGAATATCTTGAGTTTTTAGAGTGATTGGCAAGAATTGAATTGTCAAAGCTGATGGCCGAACAAAGCCGGAATGCTAAGGCAAGTCTTGGAGCGCCTGCCTTTGCATTCTAATGTGCAATCTCGACGACTACTTCTTTTTGGGATTGTGCACCGATGTCCCATGGACATCATGCGCAGCTTCCATGATGGCTTCCGACAGCACCGGATGCGCGTGGAAGACATCTCCCAGCTCCTGGGCCGTCATCTTTTGGCTCAGCGCTACCGTAATCTCGTGGATCAGATCGGTGGCGTGCGCTCCGACGATGTGCGCGCCGAGTATCTTGTCGGTCTTCTTATCCGCAATGATCTTCACGCCGCCCGCGAGATCGCGTTCGGCTTTGGACTTGCCAAGATTGCGGAACTGAAATTGACCGATGCGGATTTCGTAACCCTCGGCTTCAGCCTTTTGTTGCGACAATCCGACCGAGGCAACTTCCGGATCGGTGAAGATCGTGATCGGAACGGCGCGATAGTTGACTTTTTCGTTCTTGCCGAGCGCGTTGGCGACTGCAACAAGACCTTCATGCGAAGCGGTATAGGCAAGCAAGTACACGCCGGCACAGTCGCCGATGGCATAGATGTTCTTGACCGAGGTCTCCATCTTTTCGTTCACCTTGATCGAACCATTCCTATTCAATTCAATTCCGGCAGCTTCGATGTTGATATCATCGTTGTTAAAAGTGCGCCCGATGGCGACAAGCACTTTCTCGGAAACGAGGTCTTTGCCCGATTGCAGCTTGCAACTCACTCCGCCAGTGCCAGCCTGGACCGACATCACTTTCTCTCCCGTGAAGATCTCAGCGCCGTGCTTCTTGAGTTCGCGTTCAATCGTCTTGGAAGAGTCGATGTCTTCGAGTGGCAGCAAATTCGGCAGCATCTCCACTACATTTACCTTGGTGCCCAGCTGGGCCATCAGACAAGCGAATTCGCTCCCGATCACTCCGCCCCCGATGATAGTCAGCGACTGCGGGATCGATTTGGGGTAGATCAGTTCGTCGGAAGAGATAATTGTGTTGCCATTGAACGGGAAGGCTGGGACATTGAACGGCCGCGATCCGGTCGCGATGATGATCTTCTCGGCCTCAACGACTTTGACGGAACCGTCCTGCATGTCGACGGCAATGCGATTCTTGGACTCAAAATGTCCGAAGCCGTTGAATACAGTTACGCCGTACGACTTGCACAGAAAACCGACGCCCGTTACGAGCTCATTTACGACCTTATTCTTGCGCTCGACCATCTTTGCGAGGTTCAGCTGCGGAATCCCCGGGATATCGATGCCAAACTCCGAGGACTCTTTCATCTTGCGGTAAAGATGAGCGGTGGCAATGAAAGTCTTGGTCGGTATGCAGCCCCAATTGAGGCAGATTCCACCGAGCTTATCCTCTTCAATACAAGCAACTTTGGCCCCCAGTTGCGCAGCGCGGATTGCGGCGACGTAGCCTCCTGGCCCGCCTCCCAATACCGCTATATCATATTTTTCAGCCATTCTGATTCCTTTGCAATAGGCGACTCACAATTCCCTATCTATACGCCCCGAATGGAATTTTAGGTAATACGAAGTCAAACAAAAGTAAAGCACTTTTGCCGCAGCAGTGCGCTTCGAGCAGGTCGCTCCTTGCACCGGTTCAAACACGCCTAGCGGAAGGAAATTAACAGGTTTGAAGGGATTCAATCGATATATTCAGCGCCATGGACCGACGCAATTTTATCCAATCGCTGGGTCTGGCCGCAGCCGCCCTTGCTATCGATGTTCAGGGGTTGTTCGGTGATGGCAATAAGCCCAGAGTAGCGATTACGATGGATGATCCGAATCCTTATCAATCGCCAATGATGAAACCCTCTGAGCGCGACGAGCGGATCAGAGAGGCGTTGCACACGACAGGAGTAAAGGCGGCGTTGTTTGTCTGCGGACAACGAGTTGATAATTCGGCGGGCAAGAGGTTGCTCAATGCCTGGGATCGGGACGGTTACATCATCGCTAATCACTCATATTCACACTCGTATTTGCCTTCGCGCAAGATCACTAGTGCCAACTATTGCACAGATATTGCAAAAGGCGAGAAAGTGATTTCTGAGTATGACAGCTTCACTCGACTGTTCAGGTTTCCATTCCTCAAGGAGGGCGACACGCTGGAGAAGCGCGATGCCGTACGTGCATTCCTCAAGAAGAACGGCTATCGTAACGGCTACGTTACCATCGACGCGTCCGACTGGTACTACAGCCAGCGGCTTGAGGCTGCGCTTAAGAAGAATCCGAGTGTCGATCTGAACGCTTACCGAGAAATCTATTGTGCCCACATCTGGGACCGCGCCAATTACTATCACCGCTTGGGTCTGGACGTTCTTGGACACGACATCCCGCATACTCTGTTGATTCATCACAATCTCCTCAATGCGCTGTTTTTGGGCGATTTACTTGCAATGTTCAAAGCTAAGGGCTGGGACTTAATCGATGCCTCAGAAGCCTACACCGACGGAGTATTTGCGTCTGAACCTGACATCGTGCCAGCCGGCGAGAGCCTGGTCTGGGCATTGGCAAAGGAGAGCGGGCGCTTTGAGGATCGATTGCGCTATCCGGCAGAGGATTCGGTGTATGAGGAGGAGGGGTTGGATGAGAGAGGGCTATGAGTTAGGATTTATACAAGAGAAACACTCGCTCTCTCATTGATCAAGCCTTCTGAGGCTAGGCCGGTTGTTTGGGTCGTGCTTTGCAAAGGTAGTGTGTCACCAGTTCAGCACAAACTAATCTGACTGAGGGAGTGCAAGTTCTTTGGCCACAGATTCGAGTTGAATAGTGTTGAGTGGGAGCATGACTCGTCCGATTTTCAATTGAGTGATCAGAGCAGCCAATCTGGAGTGTGATGGTGGATTAAGCACATGGTCTATGAGGCGGCGGAATCCTTCAAGCCCGCTCAAGCGCGCAAGGCGATAGAGAGCCTCATCACAGAACGGAGAGTCGGGATAGTCGTTCAGCATGCGAATCAAGAGCTCCCACTCATGCGGACGATCGTAGAGACTTATCAGGAGATCTAGAATTCGCGGAGCCCAAGGGGCCGACGTGTTGACGTAGAGGGCCCGTTGGAATGCTGCGCGACGCAATTCGTGATTAGGCGGAGTTGTGGAATCTGCTGCAAGTAGTGCCGACCAGCTCGGTTGTAAGTCCGCGGGAACGTCTACAATCTGGAGATGTAGACTATTTGAGATGCTTGAATCTGCGGTGCGATATCGATAGACGGCGCTTACCTCATAGCCTCCTGGTCTGATAGACGGAAAAATACCCCAGTCGAGCGCACTTCCAAACAGCCAACTGAGTTCCACCATACGGGAGAATTCCTCGCCCCGTTCCAATTTGATCAGCGGGCCAACCGGCGGACCTCCTCCACCGCAAACCCACATGAAACCGCTAGTTCGTTCGATGCCTGCATACGCCATTTTGAATCTGAGTATTCCATTGAAGTGGGCGTCAAGGGAAGTGATCGAGGTATCGCAGCCAGTCTGGTTAGATAGAGTCACGATCATCCAGACTGCTTCGCCTTCGACATATCGAGTTTTCAAACTCTCGATGCGAAGGACGAGGCCTTTCGAATCAGATTCTGTCGCAGTCAAGTTGTCCGTCGCGAACGCGGCAAATAAAGCAATGGTTAAGCCTGTTTGTAACCAGTTCATCTGTCTTCTCTTTTGTTCTCAGCAGTACTTCACGAGTCCCACATGAAGAGACGAGAAGTCGGTTGATTTGTCAATTGGGAAATTGTCGTTAGTGGATTAGATATTCAACGGTCGGGGAGCGTGTCAAGTCACAATCCCGCCATCGAGTTCGTTCGGCCAGGCCAAGACCTGACGCAACGGCCAAGATTTGCGGGCATGCCCCTAGCTCTGACAAGAACGTCCATCTTCCCTACCCCTCCCACTTCGGCGGCATGCAGCGCACCGGGTGATCAGTGCGGTATCCCAAATAGTAATCTGCCTGCATCAATTTGTGAATCTCCCGGGTGCCTTCGTAGATCGCAGCGCCTTTGGAGTTGCGGAAGAAGCGTTCGACTGGGTACTCATCTGAGAAACCATATGCGCCGTGAATCTGCACGGCATTGTAGGCGGCCTTCTCGGCTTGATCAGTACAGAACCACTTTGCCAGCGAGGTTTCGCGCGTCGAGCGCAATCCCTTGTTGCGGAGCCAGCCAACCTTCATCCATAGATGCTGGCCAGCTTCATATCCGTAGATCATTTCGGCGAACATCTCCTTGACCAGTTGATGCTGGGCGATTGGGACTTCGAAGGTCTTGCGTGTGAGGGCATAGTCCTTACAGGCATCCATGCAGGCGCGAATCAGTCCTGTCGATCCGGCAGCGACGGTATAGCGGCCCCCATCGAGGCACGACATAGCGATTTTGAAGCCTTCGCCTTCTTGTCCGAGCAGATTCTCTGTAGGAACCTCGACATCGGAAAGAGCAATCCAACCGGTCTTGCCGGCGCGTACGCCAAGCTTTCCGGCAATTGACCCGGTGGCGACGCCCTTGAAGCCGCGCTCGACGATGAACGCGGAAAGTCCGGTGTGGTCGCGTTTTTTCTGCTTGTCGGTGTCGGTCCAGGCAAAGATCAAGAACATGTCGGCGATTTCGGAAAGAGATATCCACATCTTCTCGCCATTGAGTATGTACTTGTTGCCTGCTTTCTTTGCTGTAGTGAGAATGCCTACAGCATCCGAACCGGCTGCAGGTTCAGTGAGACCAAAAGTGCCGATCTTCTCGCCCTTGGCCTGCGGAATCAAATACTTCTCTTTCTGGAATTCGTCACCCCAGGTGAGCAGTGTGAGCGAGTTCAAGCCGATGTGCACCGAGAAGGCGACGCGCGCGGAAGTATCGACGTATTCCATTTCTTCACAGACCAAGCCGAGCGAGATGTAATCAAGCCCCATGCCGCCGTATTTTTGCGGGATGCAGACGCCGAGAAGTTCGGCCTCTTTGAGCCGCTTGATGAACTCGGGATCGTTCTTGTTCTCTCGGTCGAGTTCGGCGATCTTAGGTTTGAGATACTTGTGGGCGACATCACGCGCGATCTGTTGCGCAGACTTGTGGTCGTCGGTGAGTTCAAAATCGATCATGGTTATCTCCAATTGATTCAAATTTCCGGTACTTTGCTGTGCGCCCTATGCTGTTGTAACTTAGGCGAACGATGGAGCTTTTGCAATACTCATCAGGGAGTTCAAGACAATTACGGTTGTACAATTCTGCTATGAATAACATCATGGTTTGATGTTGAAACTCGGATTCTCTCTCGCCATGCTTCTGATCCAGGCGGCCAATACCTATGCGGCTACGCTTGATTCGGCATATGTCGCTCAACTACGCTCGGGTATTACATACACGATGAACGAACAATTCGATTCAGCACGCGCAATCTTCACAAGATTGGTCAAGCTGGATAGTCTCGATCATGCTGCAACGTTGTACCTCGCCGGTGTCGATCACGCAGAGATGATGGATCGCGAGGACTATTCGCACAAAGAACAATTTGAAGTCAAGGTGGATTGGGCGATACGTCTGGCTGAGCAGGCCCTTAATCAGGGCCAAGATTCAGCTTGGGCATATCTCACGATTGGCAATGGTCACGCCTACACAGCATCGCTTGAAGCCAAAGCCGGTAGTTGGTGGAGCGCCATGCGTCGAGGGCTTAAAGCAAAGAGCGCCTACCTGAAGGCACTGGAGATCAATCCGACCTTGTACGATGCCTACCTTGGATTGGGGACCTATCACTTCTGGAAATCGGCGAAGACCGAGTTCATCAATTGGCTGCCGTTTGTTGGTGATCGCAAGGATGACGGTGTCACAGAATTGCGACTGGCAGCTGATTCCTCGCTATTCTCTAACGATTTGGCCTTGAATTCACTGGTGTGGATATATCTTGAGCGAAAAGAGCCGCAGCAGGCGCTCGACTGTGCCGATACGTTGCTGAGACGCCTTCCCGACAGTAGATTGGTGAGATGGGGACTCGCATTTTCCTGCTACGCTGCGGGGAAGTTGCATGAAGCCGCCGATCATTTTGGGAATATTATCGAGTCATTAGAGAACGACACGACGCAGAACTACTTTAACCTGATCGAGTGTCGTTATCACCGGGGAAAGATCTTCATGGTAGCTCACGAAAATGAAAGAGCTCGGCAAGAATTCGAGAAACTGCTGGCCTACCCGGCGGGGAAAGAAGTGCTCAAGCGCCAAAGCCGGAAGATTGAGGAAGCAGCGGAGCTAGCGCGAAGATGAAACCGTGACGGACCTCAGGCAAATTCCTGAGTTGACGGCCCCCCAGAAATCCAAGTGTCTATCAACACCTAAAATTCGATCGAGTTCGCCTTTATTGCGTGCACCATTCCCAGCGATATCCAGAAATAGTTTGCATAGGTTCCGGAGCCAAATAGCGGAGCTGTGGTGAAAAAGCTGAGAAAAATGAAACTAACGTGGACACTGAGCATTGCTGAGAAGAAAATTTGTCGCCGTCGGCCGCGCTCTTCGACAAAGTCCCTGATACCGTTTCGGATCAAGTAGTACAAGAAAGCTAGGAAGATTACCAACCCCGGAACGCCGGTAGCGATGGTAGCTTGAATGTAATGATTATGTGCGTGAAATCGACCTGACACATCCTTGTAGAGCAAAGCAGACGAGAGATCGTTCCAATAAACCCGGTGGAGTACGTCGGCAACTTGAATCTCGAATCCCTTTCCAAATACTGGACTATCGGAGATTGCTTCGATGCCGGATTTCCATAGAGTAGTCCTGTGAGTCGTTCCCGCCTGCAACCTGCCAACCTTATAGAAAATGTCGTTGACGGTGGGTACCATGAATAGTGCAGCAGTTAGGGCCACAGCCACAGCGCCTGCAATGCAGAGAGCCCGGTACCGTCTTTCAGCTATCAGAATTACAGTGATCTGGATTGCAGCCGCAATAATCGAACCACGCGACCAAGCCAAAAATACTGCGAGAATGCCAATGACGGTTACGACAACGAGAGAGTATCGAAGCAATTTATAACGCGTCAACACAGCACCGGCAACCACAAATGGCAGCACGAATGTTAGAAATTGCGCGTAGGCGCCGGGATTGTTCATGAAACCGCGAACGCGAAAATACCTTCCGTTCATCAGTGATGCAATCGAGTACAGCGACGACGAAAACGCAATTAGCGTGAAAAGTGCCAAGACAATGATTACGTGTGATTTCTTGCGCACCGTCACCTTGGTGATAAGGTATATGATGTAAAGACCAATGAGCCGGCCAAACTCAACGAGGCTGGCTAAAGGTCTGTCAGCGAAGAACAAACAAACGATGCCCCACAGAATGAAGACGGCGAAGTATTTCTCTATCATGCCGACACGAGTCTTGGTCCACTGCTCTCTCAAGGCGAATTGCCAGGCCGTGACGACGAGGGCAAACGCGACCGTGATCCACTTTGCGGTTCTTATCAACTCAAAACTGATTCCCAAATCATCATTGATATGAGAGATTAGAGTCGTCGTGATCACAAATCCCAACTCGCTAAATACAGTTAGAAACAGCAGCGAAGTGCCTGCTACGATGGCAAGCAAGGCAAAGGGACTGAGGAAGGCCGATCCGGCTAACACGCCCCCGTTCAGCGCGGCCAATACTGCAAATCCTGACCGCTTCATAAGAGAAGAATTGCCCTGTTCAGATTGTGGTTCTCCACTTGGGCTAACCAAACGGCTTGTGACGGACCTGGGCCAACATTTCACGCAACGGAGTAAGGAATTTCGCGATAGCGCTGCTTTCGACCATCGAGAGCTCTCTGATTAGGACAAACGTCGAGGTTGCGATGAAGGCAAGGACAAACGCTGTAATTGCAATTAGTTTCTTGCGGGGCCAAATAGGATCTTCGGGCGGCCGCGCGAAGTCAAGAATGGTGATGGTTGGGGTATCGCGACGTTCCTGGAGTTGGGCCATCTCGAATTGTTGTGACAGCAGTTCATAAGTCATTTCATAGATCTTGACATTGCGGGTGAGTACGGCCAGTTGCAAGGTGAGATCCGGTACCCGAGCGAGAGGAACGTCGAGCGCCGAGATGACAGAATCGTGGGAAGAGGTTGCTCCCTGTTCGATCCGCCGCAATCCGTTTCGAATCTCCCGAACTTCCAATTCCTTGCGGAGCACCTCGGGATTATCCGGGTAAAGAAGTTTCCGCATGACCTCCAGTTCCACTTCTGAAGCAGTGAGTTTTGCCTTTTCGCCGGCAAGATTCTTGATCAGGGCCTCGGACTGAATATCGATCGCGATCGCCCCATGGGTTTCCTGAAACTCCCGCAGGATATTGGCCGCGGATTTCAGAGAGCTGTCGGTCTCAATGAGTCGTCGATTAAGGAAAGTGCTGAAGTCACGACCCTTCCGACTGCGCATCTCCTTCTTTAATTGATCGAGCGAAGAGACCATCAGATTAGCGATGCGGGCCGACAAGTCGGCACTCTTGGAATTGACCATAATCGTGACGATTCCATCCATCTCGACTTTGATCTTGCAGTCGTTCTTTAGCGCTGCCATCGCTTCCCACTTGGAGCCGGCGTCATAGTACTGTACCAATTGCAGCGAGTCCACGACTCGCCCCAGGATGCTCTCGGATTCAAGCATGCTGGCGTAGATGTCTGACGGAGTCGCCATGATCGGGAGAGCGAAGTTGGTGGCAGCTTGAGCGAGAACACCCGAGGAGAGCCCCATCAATCCTGCCAGCCCCGACTCGGTTTCAGGCGGCAAAACCGTCGCACGGGCGACGAACTTTTTGGGAAGGACAAAACTGATTGCTCCGGCAACGATCGCCACGATTAGGGAATTGAGAATGATCACTCTTCGATGTTTGGTCAGTATAGCGACTAATGTCAAGATCCACACTTTGTTTGCCTCTCTGGTTAATTTACAATCATAGCAGCGAGATCGAGGAGAGTCAATGACTTTCGCGTTCGCTGGAACGCTCAACTAGCCTTGGTCGGGACCGTCGACTCGATGTGATCGAGGACCCGTTCGACCATATCTTCCCAAAGGAACTTCGAAGCGATCTCGAAGCCAATGTGGCTCGCTTCTTCACCGCGATTCTTCAACTGGTCAGTAATAGCGTCTACCCAAACTCGTAATTCATTGTGGCAGACGCGGACGCAGCGTCGGTCAAACGGTTTGAGTTCGGGAATCGGCGACGAAACGCAAGGGATTCCGGCGGCTGCGAATTCATAAAATTTTAGAGGGTTAAGGGCCCGGAAAAAGTCGTTGTCGAGATACGGCATGATTCCGATATCGAGCGACCGATATAACGCCGCAAGCTCGACGTGTGGAACTGCTCCAAAAACATGGATATTGGGGTGCACCGCCAACTGCTCGTCAGGGACGAATCCATTCTTTGGTCCCACGAAAATGAGTTGCCATTGTGTCCGGGCTCGAGCGATTTCCATTATCAGAGACCAGTTGAGTCTTCCAGAGAGGGCACCGCAATAGCCGAGCCGGGGATGTCCCAGATTTCTCAGTATGGGGTGTTCGGTTATAACACTAGCGGACAAATTCTCAAGATGTGACCTGCGGAGACCATTGCCGAACTGAAGGGAGTTGCGATAGTGCGGCGAGTATAAATCGTGCAGGACGCGCGAGGTCGTTAGTAAGACGTCGACGTCGCGACGATACTTTTCCTCGAGGATGTCCAAGAATTTGTTGGCCCGGCCGTGGATGTCGCCGAGGCTGTCGTAAATCTCGTATATGTTGATTGACTGTTCAAAGGTTTGCATGACGTAGGCTTGTTGCGGTGAATAATACCAGACCAACGGTGGGGATTCCGGTAACTGCAGGCGATGCAGTAGTGATTTCAGACTACGGCGAAGTGCGAAGATGTTCAGCGACTCGACAGGAGGGAATCTCGGAGCCTGACTATCGTGCAGTAGATACTTGGGCGAGTAGAGGTATAGATTCGGGGATAACTGTTCGACCCGAGGAGTAGAAAACAACTCGCGAAAACGTCCCGGTTTACGAGAAAGCGTTGATAGCGGGCAGAGCGGGCGATTAATTGCGACCACGGTTGATCCTCGTTTTCGGACCGCATCAGCGAGTGCCTCAACCATCGGTCGACGCGAGAACAGCGGCCAGTCGACCGCCAGAAAAACGAAAATAATGCGCGGAAGGCCGTCTCTAAGAGTCAAATCAGCATAGTCCGTTTCGTAGGTTCATGCAGCAATGTAAGCTGCTGGCTGGCATATTGTCACGCAGTCTTTTGTCCCACAAACCGATTCCACTCTAAAGGAATTGACCGGAGAGTTGTTATTTGCTAAATTGATGGCAGTAGAGATTAATTTGGTTGCAGTTTTCGGCTATCTGACCGAGGTTTGGTTACGGGTGGCTGGACTTAACGCTGTTGCGGAGGATGGATGAAGGTTACAGTATCAGAAAAAAATGGCGTCAGCGTCATTTCAGTGTCCGGAAAAATGATGGGCGGACCCGACACGGGCGAGCTTGATGAGAAGCTGTACGCTTTGCTCGCCAAGGGCCAGAAGAACGCCGTTGTCGATCTGCAGAACTGCGAATGGATCAACTCTTCAGGTTTGTCTATCTTGATCCATCATTACAAGAAATTCAGAGATGCCGGTGGTGAATTGCGGCTGGCTAACCTAACGGACAAAATTGAACGCATTATGGTCATCTCGCGTCTCACCGAGGTATTTTCGGTGTACGATACATTGGATGACGCCGTCGCGGCCAGCAAGAAATAATCGCGCCGGTCAGGTGACCAGCCAAAAGTGGGAAGGGCATGTTGATGCGAATTCCTGTAATTGCATTAGTTGTTGGGCTACTGTCGATTCCTGCAACACACGCCCGGTCTGAAGTCAGACACATTGAGATATCCGCGCTCGCGGACAGCATTCGTTCGTTACAGCTTGATTTCTCTCGACAGTCCCAGGCAAATCAACTCACGATAGCCCGCGGTGGTGCAAGAATTACTCTTGAAAGCGGCATTCTGACTCTGGGTAAACCGGTTAACGGCCGAGTCCTATCTGCTGCTTTCACAGGCGAGGGCCGGTTCGAGCTGACTCCGCCCAATCGTGCCGAGCAATACATGCTCGCCAGGCACACGCAAGACAGCGTTGCAAACTGGGCATTTGAAGAGTTGATTCTCTTGTTCACAGACTCAACCTATGAAGAACTTGTTAGGGGAAGCCACTTCAGTGACCTCGGAAAACAGAAAAGTGACGCTCGTCTTCACTCGGATTTTATCAGCTATATCGAAGACGAATTGGACATGTCGTTTCCCGCTCTTGTTCTAAATGATCTCGTTCAACCGCAGCTAAGCGGTCGATTCATGGCGCGATTCACGACCCCGCGCGGAAATATGGTGTTCGTATTCGATCCGAAGGACATTGAGGAAGTCCAATTGTACAAACACATTCGTTCTGGTGAGGGATCATACCCGGACCTGATACAGAGTTTTCATCAACCAGATCAGTACTCGCAATCCGTTTGGGGTCCCGATCGCGAGAACAAGGATTTGATCGACAGCTTGGATTATGACATCTCCTGCAAGATTTATCAATCGGCAAAAACTGATCTGGATGTCACGTTGTCCTTTCAAAGCAACATTGATAACCTCAAGGCTGTCTTTTTCCAGTTGATGCCCAAAATCGACCGAAGTTCATTGAGTGTTGTTGATGCTGCCGGAGAATCTCTCTTCTATCTGCGGACGAACGACGAGTACGGGATGACGGTCTTCCTCGACAAACCTCTGAACTCTGGTGAGCGAGCGATCCTGCGCTTTCAGTACAGCTCGGACCGAATGGTACTGAAAACACCATGGGGTGGCAATGTGCTTGCTTATGCAACGACTTGGTATCCGCGATACGGATATCTGAAACGCGCAAAGCACAAGCTCAAGTTTTCAGTACCGGAGCAGTACGAATTTGTTGCCGTGGGAAGAAGAACAGACGAGAAGATTGAGGATGGTTTCAAGATATCATCGTGGGATATTTCCGACTTTCCAGTGGCCTTCGTTTCCTACAATTATGGTCCTTTTGAAATTGACACGGGTCGAATTCTGGGAACAACACCAGTCTCAGTTTACGCTGGGAAGTCCCACCGGGCAGCTACTGCGCCAATCAGGCATGGCGTGCTGTTGGACATTGTTGCGTCCGCTTCGCTCTTCTCTGCGGAGGTTCACCCCTATCCATTCAATCAGCTAATTGCGACAGAAATCCCATCGTCGCATGGCCAGGGTCTTCCAGGTCTTCTCCATCTTGGCTATGCCACCTTTGATCTTGGACTCGGTAACAATCTCGATGATGCCTTTCGAGCGCACGAGGTCGCACACCAATGGTGGGGACATCTGGTCGGATGGAAGTCATATCACGATCAGTGGCTTTCCGAGGCCTTCGCCGAATACTTCAGCGGTTGGTATGTCCAACGCAAGTACCAAAATGATCAGCAACATCGCGGCAGGTTTTTTGAACTTCTTGATACTTGGCGTGATGACGTCTATCAGAGCGGATCTTATACCAGTGGTGGCTGGCAAACAGATTACCAGGAAGGTAATGACGCCGGTCCGATCTGGATGGGTTACCGCCTGGCTTCTTCTAAATCATCCGACTATTCGACACTCGTTTACAGCAAGGGCGCATACGTGCTCTATATGTTGCGAATGATGATGTTCGATTTCGCAAAGAAGGATGATGTCAAGTTTCGCGAAATGTTGCACGACTTCCTCACTGCTCATCGCTGGTCTGAGGCCACGACTGCGGATTTTCAAAGGATTGCAGAGGAACACTACGAACAGCCCTTGGACTGGTTTTTTGATCAGTGGGTATATGACACGCAATTGCCGGAGTTCAATTGGGAGCCGATTGTAAGCCAAGAAGGCGATGGCAAGTTCTCTGTGGAGGTGCGTGTCACTGTCGAAAATGTGAAACCGGGTTTTCGCATGCCCATCCCATTTACCATACTTATGGAGGGCGATTATCATACTACGACTCGGCTCGAAATCAGCAAGCAGGAGCAGTCAATAACGATTCCCAATTTGCCACATAAACCTGAAAAATTCGTCTTTAACACATTCAAGTCAGTCCTCTGCAAAGAGCGTCGCAAGTGATTACTTAAGAAGCACCATCTTGCGAGTCGCTACAATATCGCCGGCTCTGAGGCGGTAGAAATACACACCGGTGGGCAGAGCACCCCGATCAGACGAGTCAGCACTCCAGCCTATCGTGTAGCTACCAGGCGCGAGAACTCCGAATTCACGAAGATCGACACGTTCACCAATCACATTGTAGACGCTAAAGTCAACCTCTGAGGCGCGCTCAAGCGTGAAGCTGATGGATGTTGACGGATTGAATGGATTGGGGAAGTTCTGATCGAGACTGAATTCTGAAGGCATGGTGCTCGATTGATTGAGTTCGACGGACATTGTTTGCACGGTAATTGTACCGGTCATTCCGATATGGAAATCGCAGTGGTAGGGAAATGGACCGTTGCCATCGCCGGCAGTGAACTGCACATCAAATGGCACGCCTATCTGCAGCGTCCCGGAATCCCATTCCTTTGGAGAGAGAGCATTGGACGTTGTGGTATGCGATACCGTTGATGCCTGGCGGATCCAGCGGACGGTGTCGCCATGATTGATCTGTAATGTGCTTGGGCTGAACTGATTGTTGATTACGTTGACTACCCGAATAGTCGAATGTGCCGGGTTCGCAATGGCAAAGAATGCCACAATAGCACTTGCCAAGTATCGCCTCAGTGAACCACCGGAAATTGACATAGAGATCTCCTTGAAATCAAGTCGAGTGAGGCCGGCAGCAGCGGGCGGCTGGACATATTGAACTTGCATGATATACGAATAAGTGGATCAAATTGGTCAATAAAAATCACGTTGCCCCAAATGGTTTGGTTTTTTGTAACTTTCGAACACATTCTGCAGTATAGTATTGCTCAATAGTTAAGAGTGAACAGGTAGGATTATGATCGAAACCAGGGACCTTTGCAAGAATTTCAAGGATCGCAAACGCGGGATAGTCAAAGCCGTCGACCATGTCACATTTAGCTGTAAGCGGGGGGAAGTATTCGGGCTGCTAGGTCCGAATGGCGCCGGAAAGACCACAACTCTGCGCATTATCTCAACTGCGCTGAAACCCACATCCGGGACTGCAGTTATCAATGGCGTTGATGTCGTCAGTGATCCGCAAGGTGTCCGCCGCCAGATAGGATTCCTCTCAGGTAACACCGGCTTGTACGGTCGCCTGACAGCGAAAGAAATGGTCGCCTATTTCGGCAGTCTTTACGGCATGGACAATGACAAAATCAAACGCCGGACCGATGAATTGTTTACACTGCTTGATATGAATGCGTTCGCGAATTCGCGTAATGAGAAGTTGTCAACAGGCATGAAGCAGAAGGTTTCCATCGTTCGCTCGGTGCTTCACGATCCGCCGGTAATGGTATTTGATGAACCAACCTCCGGGCTGGATGTCATGAGTTCGCGGACAATTGTGGACTTTATCAAGAAGTGCCGAGACGACGGCAAGTGCGTGATCTTCTCGACGCACATCATGAGCGAAGCAATGCGTTTGTGCGATCGCGTCGCAATTATTCACAACGGCCGGATTTATCGCGAGGGCACGGTCAATGAGCTGCTCGCGCATACCGGCATGAATAATCTCGAAGATGCCTTCATCAAGATCGTAGGAGAGTAAATTATGCAGATCAAGAATATCAAAACGATTTTCCTGAAGGAACTCAAGGACACGTTGCGGGACCGGCGAACACTGATTTTCATGCTGTTCATCCCGATCTTTGCGATGCCGTTCCTGATCACCACAATCTCTAAAATTACAATCTCGCAAGCCAAGAAAGTGAAGGACCAGAAATCGACCCTGGTGATCGAAAACATAGCGCAGTTGCCGGCGGACCTGCAGGACTCGATCAAGACCTCGCCGCAGTTTACGCTGCTCGAAGAGAGCACTTTCCATGGCGCAGCCAAGGACTCGCTTAAGGCCGGCGTGATCGACGTCGTGATGGTAGTGCCGGACCACTTTGCTGCCGCGATCGAGTTGGAGTCGCCGACGGATATCGAGATCTATTACGACAGGGCGGATGACGAATCCAATTCGGCGCAGGACAAGCTGAGCGACTTGCTCAAGTCGTATCGTGATCGCACAATTGCAGCGCGTTTAGTCAAGCGCAACATCTCGACCGATATGCTTAAGCCGTTCGATGAGATCAACAACAGTGTAGCCTCAGCACAGAAAGAAGCGGGTCAGGGGATTGGTCGAATTCTGTCGTACATTATCATTTTGACCTGTTTCATGGGGGCGATGTCGCCGGCGACCGATTTAGGTGCGGGTGAAAAAGAGCGCGGGACGTTGGAGACATTGCTGGTAGCTCCGGCCACGCGCGGCGAGTTCGTCCTGGGCAAGTACGGCGTAATCCTGCTGTCGGGTATCGTGACCGGACTCCTGTGCATGGCATCAATGACCTATGCGCTCAACAACATGATCAGCAGCATGGGTCCGCAGGCGGCTTCGGTGGCGCGAATTCAGGTTGATGCGGCTACGGTAATCTTGGTTCTCATGATCGTTGTGCCGCTCGCGGGAATCTTTGCGGCGATCCTATTGTCGTTGTCGATCTTTGCCAAGTCTGCCAAGGAACTCCAAGGCTACATTGGCTTGTGCAACATGGTCCTGATTCTGCCTGCCATCGTGTCGTTCCTGCCGGGAATGAATCTGAATTTGAAAATGGCGCTGATTCCGATTGTGAACACGTCGCTGATTATCCGCGACGCGATCGGCGGCAATATCAATTGGCCGATGGTGATCGTGGCATTCGTGTCAACGTTTATCATCGCCTCGGCGGCATTGTTCTTCTGCAAGAAGTGGTTCGAGCGCGAAGAAGTGCTGTTCAGGATGTAGGATGAGTCGCCTGTAACACATGAGCTCGAGAGAGCAGAAAATTGCGGGGACACAGAGCGCTGTGTCCCCGCTTTGCCTGTGTGAAGGATTGTCGAATGCCGTTTACGGACAGGCTGCGCAGGGTGCTGCCCCGTGAGCGAAGAGATAATTCAATAGGTGGACTGCGTCGGAGACGTCTATACTGTCATTGCAGTCGATCCTGCCGGCACTGAGCGGACAAGGGGCGTTGCCGCCGAGGAAGATGTAATTGATCAGGAAGACTACATCCGTCATGTTGATCGAAACACCGCCAAGATTCCCGTTGGCATTTCCGACCTGAAAATCATATTCGAAGGCCCCTACATCTTTCGATTTGCCGAAGCAACCGGGCGCTGCTGGATCGCCGGCATCAATACATGGCGAATTGCACTGCAGATGATAGTCGCCATTAGCTGCATCGACGAACAGCGGGTCGGCGATGATATCGTGGGCGCCGGGAGCCGTCTCGCTGTAGTTAGCGGTGTTGTTCCAATAGCAGTTGTAGTCGGATAGGGCAGCGGGTGCCCCCAAGGCAAACTCAGAACAGCCGACAAAAATATTGTTGCGGATATAGAGTTGGCCCCCTCCCTGACATTCGATACCATGCGTGTGATTAAGGAAAGCATTGTTTTGGATGGTACCGGTCGGCGTGCCCCTAAGGTAAATTGCCGTCCCTGAACCTAAGACGCTGAAGACATTATTCTCGATCTTCAGAATAAAAGCACCCGATTCGAGATAAGCTCCAATGGGTGCGGCAGAAGCAAACGCTTGACCGGAGAGAGTATGGAAGGTCGAGTTAACTACTTCTAAATTCAGAGAGGTTGGGCGAACGGCTATGAGCCCCCAGCCTGAATCGAAGCCAAACTCACAGCCGTCCACGATAACATGGCCACCAATGTCGATGAATTTGTTTCTATAGCCGGTATTGAAGACTCGGCATTTGCGAATTACTAATTCACCCGAAGTAGACAATAATGCTCCAGATGACGTAAACTGTATGCCGCAAAAGGTAGTTGGTGCTTTCTCGTTTCCAACTCCATAGAACATGTGCGAACTAGAGGCACTTGACCAAAGTATGGTCGAGTCGGCCCCTGAGGTCCCAATGAACGTAAGGGCTTTCTGGTGCAGATTAACGTTTGAAACCTCGTATGCCCCCGGGGAAATAATGATGGAATCGCCGTCGATGGCCAATGTGACAGCAGTATGAAGTGTGGCGTAGTTCTCCGGAAAGAATAATTTCCCTGGGGAGACGGCTCTGAACCAAGTGAAGTTGCTCCAATCGGAGTACGCGTTGTTGTCGTAAGCACGGGCACGCCAATAGTACGTGGCGCCTGCGATTAGTCCCGACAGCGTGTCCGTCGCGACACCGCTATTCGCGCCTTGATCAAGATTGGCAGTGAAAATCGGAGTTGCGAGCAGGGAATCATCAAAGAGTTGAATTTCACAGAAGACGAGGTCTCCCTCGAGATCGATAAGCTTGTCTGTACGCAAGACGACCATCGCCGCATTGACTCTTACATTATTCTTCGGAGATGCTAACGTGGGGGTGACGGGAGCACTGTTGCGTTTGAATACAAGGTTTCGCCAGCAGCCCCAGCCCAATTCTGCCTTGATGCGAAGGCGAGCATAATACTGGCCTCCTTGGATCAGGGGCGCGCCATTATATGCTAAACTGCTGTCATCTCCAGTCACTTCACCTGTTGCCATCAGTTCAGCCGTCGTCCAGTCGGCGTTGGTACCGAGCTGGAATTCGTAGGCAATTTGTTTTCCGTCTGAGTAGATGTCTGTATAGGTTACATCGCAGACGATTATTTCAGAGTTTAACGGATCGACATAACAGACAATCGTGTCGGCAATTGTAGTCACAATCGAGGCCGTGTCCACGGACCAGGCGAATGTCGGATTTGGCGAGAGCACTTGCAGAGGGTCTTCACCGAGAATCGCGAGATTTATTGCTGACGGGGCGTTTAGTGTATGATCAGTAGGTACAGCGCCGAAGTCAGGACGCGAGCCATCGGGATCGAGAAATTTACCCTCACCAACATCGATGGCAGGGGATTCGCAAAGGAGCGAGAAGTCATCATCGTCCACAGACCTAAAGAGCGGATCGGCCTCCAAGTAGTCATTAGGCAACTGAGGGGGATTAGCGAAATTCACGGTGTTATTCCAGAGAAGAGTATT
The DNA here is from genome assembly GCA_964552775.1 of uncultured Ignavibacteria bacterium. Taxonomy (GTDB): domain Bacteria; phylum Zixibacteria; class MSB-5A5; order CAIYYT01; family CAIYYT01; genus JADJGC01. The sequence continues at coordinate 81,269 of CAZKIH010000013.1, forward strand.
GTGGATGTGATGCGCGGCATCGTACAGGCCGACTTGTGTGCTGTTGACAATGATGTTGTCGAGTCCCGTTACCCTTGTGTACGACGATTGGCTGATCGTGATTCCCACGGCGTTGTCGTAGCAGGTGTTGTTGGAGACATCCACGGGCCCGCCATCCGCGACATAGATTCCGGAGCCGTTTGGCATCCGGCAAACGACATTTCTGGCGATCAGCGATCCAGCACCAGGGCGAATGGCACAGATCCCGCTCCTGCTGTCATGAATGTTGTTTCCCGTAATTCGAACGGGGCTCGTATGATCGATAATGATGGCATCGCTCAGCGCATTCGAAATTGAATTGGCAATTATTTGAATGGAGTCCGGCTGGGACTCCGTGATCCTAATTGCGGGCCAGGGAGACGAACAATCCACTTGCGAATGGAGCAGGCTGGGTGAACTCGAGTTTGCATTGATTGCGATTCGGCAATTGTCAATGCGGCAATTCGTGATCACAGGAGAGGAATTTTCTAGGAAGAAACCGTCATGGGCCAACGTAGCGATAATGTGGAAACCGTCTATGATCGCGGCTCTAGATTCACCACTCACTAACGATATGACTGCAGACAGAGTATCCGCCGGTTCAATAGTTGTCACAATGGCTTCAAGTTTGTTCGTAAGTAGCACAGAGACAGCAACTAAGAGAGCTACTCTCAATAATCCCGCTTTGAAATGGCATTGATGCATAGTGCCCAATTCCTGAAAATTGTTTGTACAGTTTAATACAAAGTAACGAAAGAAGACTGATTTGTCAATGCAAATAGGCTGAGGTTATGATGGGATGCGCTTGTCATCATTCATCAATTCTGCGTATATTGCCAACGGAGACGAATCGACTTGAAGAGCACCGTATCACCATCCGACCAAACCTCGAAAACTTCAACAAACAGCCGACTTCGAACAACTCTGCGCGCTTTTCGTAACCGCAATTACCGTCTCTACTTCTTCGGGCAGGCGATTTCGATCACGGGCACCTGGATGCAGTCAATTGCTCTTAACTGGTTGGTCTATCGGCTGACAGATTCGGTGTTCATGTTGGGGTTAATCGGGTTTGTCCTCTATGCACCGAATTTCTTCTTTGCGCCAATCGCCGGGGTCTTTGCTGACCGCACAAGTCGCTTCAAAATGTTCTTCACGACGCAAGTGCTGGCGATGTGCCAGGCGCTGACTCTGGCGACGCTGGTGATGACCGACACGATTCAGGTGTGGCATATCGTGGTTCTGGCAGGAGTGCTGGGCACGATCAACTCGTTTGATTTTCCATCGCGGCAATCAATGGTAGTTCTGCTCGTCGAGGACAAAAACGACTTGAGCAACGCAATTGCTTTGAATTCCTCAATGGTAAATCTGGCGCGCATGTTGGGTCCGTCATTGGCAGGAGTTCTGATTGCCCTGATTGGCGAGGGATGGTGCTTCTTACTCAATGGCATTAGCTATATCGCGGTCCTCGGGTGCTTACTGTCGATGCGGCTGAGGCCACAAGAGACAACACAGGATCGCGCCAATGTCTGGCGCGGCTTTCGCGACGGTGTCAGCTATGCTTTTGGATCGCCGGCGATTCGTCTGGTATTGATGTTGCTCGCCTTTGTGAGTATTGTGGGCATGCCGTACGCCGCACTGATGCCGGTGTACGCGCGCGACATCTTGCATGGCGACTCCAAGACACTCGGTTTCCTGATGGGGGCGACCGGACTGGGGGCCATTACGGCGGCAATTGTTCTGGCCTCGCGCCAGAAAGTGGCGGGTTTGGAACGGCAATTAGCGATTGCCGCGGCCTGCATGGGAACGGGGCTAATTGCGATATCGTATATCAAGGACTTCTGGCTGGCGCTACCGTTCATGTATCTGATCGGCGTCGGGATGATCTCGCAGATCGCGGTATCAAACACGATTTTGCAGGCGCTCGTCGACGAGGACAAGCGCGGTCGCGTGATTAGTCTTTACGTAGCGGCTTTTGTTGGCATGTTGCCATTTGGAAATCTCCTGACCGGTTCGCTGGCGAGCGCGTTCGGGACGCCCGAGACGATGTTCATCACGGGAGCGCTGTGCGTTGCCGCCTCGCTGACGTTTGCGACGCAGCTCAAGAAGTGGCGCGAGCATGCCTATCCGATATTCACCGAGCGTGAGGCATCGGGAAGCGTTGCGAAGCATTGAGGGACTCGTGAGTTACGGCAGGCGAAAACCGCTTGGCTTTAAGGGGCAAGTTCGTTTAAGTGAATTGTCCGAACCGTGAGGGGCGGACGTACGGATGTGATCGAATGATGGATGTCACTTAAATGAAACTGCTGCGCAATACATCGCAACTCATCACCTGCGCTCAAGAAGGCAACGCGCCCAAGAGCGGCGCAATTTTGGGCCAGCTTGAAATGATCGAGCACGGCGCGATCGTCTTTGAAGGCGAAACGATCAAGTGGGTCGGGCGCGAATCGGAACTGGCCGCGCATTCTCCCCAGGCTGATTTCGAAGAAACGATCGATGCCCACGGCATGCTCGTGACGCCTGGGTTGGTTGATCCCCACACGCATCCGGTATTCGCGGCGACGCGCGAGGACGAATTCTACATGCGCAATGCGGGCAAGACCTATATGGAAATCGCTGAGGCCGGTGGCGGAATCCGCAATTCGGCGCGAAGACTGCGGCAGGCGAGCGAAGAGATGCTCTATAATAATGGGATGCGCTTTCTGAATCGGATGCTGCACAGCGGCACGACAACTGCCGAGGCCAAATCGGGATACGGCTTGTCGACCGAGTCAGAGGTCAAGTCGCTGGAAGTGATTGCCAGGCTCAATGCCGATCATCCTATCGATCTGGTGCCGACTTTTCTTGGTGCGCACGAATTTCCTGATGAATACCGCTCCGACCGCGAAGGCTATGTGCGGTTGTTGATCGAAGAAATGATTCCGCTCGTCGCCAAGCGCAAGCTGGCGAAGTACTGCGATATTTTTACGGAGGCGGGTGTCTTCGACATCGGGCAATCGCGGCGCATTATGACAGCGGCGAAAACGCACGGTTTTGAGCTAAAATTCCACGCTGACGAACTGAAGTCGGTAGGCGGCGCTGAACTTGCCGCGGAACTCGGTGCGATCAGTGCCGATCACTTAGTCTATGCCTCGGATAATGGCATCGCAATGATGGCCGCGGCGAAGACGATTGCCGTGTTCCTGCCTTCGACGACGTTCTTCCTTGGGCATCGTGAATATTCTCCTGCCCGCAAGATGATCGAGGCCGGTGTGCCGGTCGCCCTGGCGACTGACTTTAATCCCGGGTCGTCCTGCAATACCTCGCTGCAGGCAACGATGACGATTGCGGCGATCTATCTCAAGATGACGCCGGAGGAAATCATGAACGCGGTGACATTCAATTCTGCCTGCGCCATTGGCAGACAGAGTGAAGTCGGTTCGTTGCAGCCGGGCAAGCAAGCAGATTTCGTCATTTGGGATGCAGAGAATTACAAACAGCTGCCGTACTTTTTTGCACAGAATCCGGTAACCGCCGTCTACAAGCGGGGACGAAAAGTTGTATGAAGTACTTGGTCTCTCTATTTGCTCTCTTGTTGGCTGGATGCGGTGTATATTCGTTCTCAAGTTCATCGTTAGGAGGGGTCAAGACTGTTGCCGTTCCGACGTTCGAGAATAAATCACTTGAGTACGGTATACAGGAAGACCTAACCCGCGAAATCATCAATCGATTGATACAGGACAATACGCTGAAGGTTGTTGCTTCCGCCGATGCCGACGCAATCCTTCGCGGGGAAGTGGTCAAATACGAGCGAAACGCATATACTTATGACAAATCGGACAACGTCTCAGAGTATAAAGTCAACATCTACATCAACTTTGTCATGGAGCGAAAGGGTGGAAAATCTCTGGCCGAGCGTTCAAATGTGCTTGGTTTTGGAATCTACTCTGCATCCACCCAAACCGAAGATGATGGCAAGCAGCAGGCAATCGAAAAACTGGCGCGTGACATTGTCGATGAATTGACGAAATCCTGGTAGGAACTTTCGACTTCCTGCCGTACTATTATAAGTGTTAGAAGTACCTACGAACCGGCAACCCTGAGGAAATCGCAATGAGACGAATTGTCTTATTCTCCACTCTCCTGATGTTCTTTTGTTCATCTGCACTGCTGGCGGGAAAAAGCAAGGTTGGCACGACTGCATATCCATTCCTTAAGATAGGCGTCGGTGCTAAGGCTCTCTCGATGGGCGGGGCATTTGTAGGTTTGGCTGATGATGAGTCGGCAGTTTACTATAATCCTGCCGGTTTGGTCGGGCTCCAGACAAAGGCGCTTTCAGCTTCGTATATGAATTATGTCGCGGACATTCAGTCAGGCAACATCATGTTTGTCCTTCCGCGCGGCACAACCGCCATGGCCGAGGATGAGTACGCCTACATAGAAGAGGGAGAGGAGCAGAGGACGCCTGACTCCAAGTCGGCTCTGGCGCTTGCGATTACCTATCTCAGCTACGGCACGATTGATGAGACGAATTCATCCGGCCAGGTGATTGGTGACTTTTCGGGATCGGATATGGCATTCACTCTCGGCTATGCAAACAAGATTGCGAGCCAAATTTCAGTAGGGGCAAACGTCAAGTTCATCTATCAAAAAGTCGACGAGTTTTCATCGCAGGGCCTGGCGGCCGATCTTGGATTACTCTATAGATTAAAGGACGGCCGGACGAATGTTGGTTTTTCGGCGTCAAATCTCGGAGTGCAGTTGTCAGGTCTTTCGGAGGAACACAAAGACCCACTTCCGATCCTCGTGCGTGCCGGACTGTCGCATGAGCTTCGCGAAATACCGATCACAGTTTCTGGCGAGGGAGTCCTTCCTTCAGACAACGATCTCTATGGTGCCATCGGCGTCGAGTTCCACCCGAATCTTCCTATTGCTTTGCGCGTTGGTTATTCGAGTTTCGGCAGCAACTACAAGACAAATGGCGACAAGGATAACACTGCCGGGTTCTCATTTGGTGCAGGTTTCCTGTTTCCGAAGATCAAGATAGATTACGCATTTCTGCCCTATGCTGATCTCGGTTCGCTTCATCGGGTGAACTTAGCTTACAGATGGTAGCTGTGCAACTTCGTGCCTTCTACCTGCTCCCGGCAATCTTGGGTATCTTAGTCTTAAGCTGTGGCAAGGGAGTCCCCTCCGCTCGTCAGCGTGTCCTTGAATTCGTGCGGACGATCCAGGCTGACTCTCTGGCCGACATCACAACATTCATTGACCTCGATTCTGTCGCGACCTATGAGTACCGGGATGCCAAGTACGACTCGCTCGGATTAGAGCAGAAGAAGAATCGTTTATTGACAGGTTTTGTCGGTTCCGGCGAGTATCGTGGTGTTTGGGCAAAATCGCAAATCGTTGTCAACCAGGAGTTCTTTCGTGACGACACGACTACAAGTGTCGAAGTCTCTTTCATTGATCGCTCAACACGAATTCAGTACTATTCACAGATGGGCCTCAAACTTCGCGATGGTCTCTGGATAATCACGAACTTCAAGGTCAATTAGACGTGATAATTGCTACCACAAGACACATATCATCAACAGTGGATTAGTAAGACATGACTTTGTGGACTCGATTTGTGCGAGGCAATAACTCAAACGACAAGATTACTCAGATTTCGGTACATGAGCTCAAGAAAAGGCTGGATGCCGACAACTCGCTGCTATTGATAGACGTCCGCACGCTCGAAGAATACGAAGCAGTCCGCGTCCCACACATCAAAGCCAGAATTGAATACCAGCTTGTTGCTGCTCAAATAGACTCCGGCTCGTTTCCAAAGGACCAACCCATCTACTTGATCTGCAGGGTTGGCCGACGAAGTTTGGTTGCAGCAAAGGAACTGGCAGAAATTGGCTATCAGCAGTTGATCAATATTTCTGGCGGCACGTCAGATTGGATCAAGGCGAGTTACCCCGTCATTAAACAATAGGCACACCCTCCTCGTTATCCTGTTGTCCTCTGTCCATGTTTGCTCGTTTGAAATTGTGGGCTTTCATAATATTACGGTGCATCCATTTTCGGAGGACTTCCAAAAAATCCCTTGCATTTCTCAGACCTGTTATGTAAAGTGCGGACTGTTATTTTTTGATTATCACGTCTTGTTAGATAGCTCTATGGAGGAGATGATGTCGGTTGGGAAGTCGGTTAATCTCGTAATAGGCGTATTGTTCTCAGCGATATTGGTGTTCGGATGCGAAGGGGATCAAGGATCGCAGGGGCCCCCTGGCTTTGGCGGTCCTGTCGGCCCTCCCGGTAACAACTTCAGGCCAGACCCTATTGCAACTCAGACCTTTGGCCTGATGATCACGAATAATTCTGCCAACGATTACAACGGTGCGGCTAGAGTTGAAATTACGTCCGACGAGGCTGTTGTGCCGTCTGCGACCCGTGTCGTTGCTCGGTTGCTTGCGCGCCCGGCTGTTATTGACGGTGTCGACCTTGGTGCCTCAGAGTGGGGCGATGCAGAAGCTTCGATCATCACACTTTCGAATCTTTTCGGTGAGGATAACGGAATTTCTTCTGCATTGGTTCGTGTGGGCTATGATCGCGCATATTTGTATGTTCAGATCTCCTGGACTGAAGCGACTGTCGAAGGATTTACCGAAGGTGCTGACACAACAAAAAACCGCTGGGTGTTCGATGGTGAGAGTTGGAGCCAGGCCGGTGGCGAAGACAAGTTGTTCTTGCTTTGGGAGTTAACAGAAATTGCGGGCTGGGACGCCAACGGTGCAACGGCAGTATTCGACGGTCAGATTTTTAAGACTGCGAACGCGGGTGAGCGCGCTGACCTCTGGATCTGGAAGTCAACCGAATCATATTATGCCAACATCTTTACGGACAACATGGTGGAGTTCTCCACCACTGACGGCTTGAAGGCCGATTACGGAGCTTCTCAAGTTCTTGTGAATGACTCGGATGATAGCCACCCTCGGTACATGAGGTCAAATTCATCAAAATTTGGTTCGCTGTATCCGTTATTGTCGTTTGAATACGCTGCCTTCGTTGACAGCAACAGCTGGGCAGAAGGGGCGACGATACCCGGTTACATTACGATGGTGCCGGTAGGTTCGACGGCAGATATCAGAGCTGTTGCCAGCTTCTCAAGTGATACCTGGATCGTTGAGCTTCGCCGAGCGAGAAACACAGGCTTTGGCGACGATCTCGCCCTATAACTTTCGGCATCAAATATTGGGAGTGACTTGCAATGCATTTGATTTCGATTTCTTGGCTGTGGAGATATCAGGGAGGGATTGATGCGTAAAGGAATTCTGTACATCATTTGCCTGAGTATCTGCCTGGGACTGGTTGTCTTGTCCGGCTGTGAAGGCGAGAAGGGTATTCCGGGTGATCGAGGGATATCTGGGGAACCGGGAATACCGGGAATTGATCCTGAACTACTACAGCCAGCAGACCGTTACTTCGGCATCGGCGTCCTCAACGCCAACGAGCGTGCCGTCAACGGCGATATGCAGGTTTTTATGACCTTCGACACGACACAGCGCGCCTCTCGCGATACGGTCGTGGCCGCTCGATTGATCCAGCCGCCGTTGATTGACGGTGTTGATGGTGAAGAGCCGGAATGGGGCGAACAGAAGTCTCGCATCCGACTTGTCTTCTTGAATCCAGATGACGGCTTGACCGATCCTGAGATTAGCGAAGTAGTCTGCAGGGCTGCTTGGGATGACTATTACGTTTACACTTTTTTCCAGTGGAAAGAACGTAAAGTAACTCAGCGGGTCAACGACCGTGATTCGACGATATATGATGTAAGCCCTTCGGATCAGCCCGGTGAGATTGTATTGGACGATCGTCGTCAGGTCATCGTTGACATTGATTCCAGTGGGACCGCGCCGGAGACAACGTTCCTTGACTGGGTAAGAGTGGAAATTCTTGACGCAGATACCATACAATGTTACACCGATCCGCTGAATGAGGCAGAGACACTGTATTGCGACATCAATTATGTTTTTGGAGATACCACCCTCGTCTGGCTGCAATCGCGAGCCGTTGAAGATAAACTGGCGATATTCTGGGGCGATCCAAGCGTTGAAAACTGGTCTGAGCTGGCATTTCGGGAATTCTTCCATATGCCGGGGGCAGGAGGATCGCTTCCAAGTAACCTGTTCGTCGATGCCTGGGTTTGGGGATCGGCAACATCAAATCCGGTCCTCGTAATGGACGACTGGAGTCTGACTTCGCGCGGCCTGCGACCAGACTTCGGAGACGCTCCCTTTGTTAACAACTATCAACTTCCAGATTCGGTGCCTCGATTCCAGAGCTACCGAGATCCGAACTATAAGACTCAACAGAACTTGTCCGTTGAAAATTATCCACTTTGGTACTTCGATGCCGTGGGCTACTCCACTTCCGGGTGGGATGTCAGCCGAGCGGTCTATCTCCCGGGAATCATTACGACGATTCCGAGTGACAGTCGGGCTGATATTTACGCGAAGGCTACAATAGATGAAACGGGTGTTTGGGTCATCGAGATTCGTCGGGCACGCAAGACGTTTGCCGGCGATGATGTAGTGTTTTAGGAGGATGGAGAAATGACGTTTAGATTATTCTTGATACTTGTCAGCTTGATTCTTGGTGCGCTTCTCCTGAGCGTGATCGGATGCGACGGCATTTCCGGTGACCGTGGCCCCGGCGGGGAAATCGGGCCTCCGGGTGACGATTATGTCCAGCCAATTCCGACTAACCGATTCTTCTCGATGGCAATCACGAACAACAGCCAGCGTAGCCACAATGGAGCTCCAAAGATGTACCTTTCGTTCGACGGAGCGCATCAGGCAGCAGGGGATACGGTCGTTTGCCAGAAGTTGACCGACGGTGTTGTGCCTTCGATAGATGGAGTCGACGAGGGGAGTGCAGGATGGGGCGAAGAGTTTACGAACATCGAGCTTCACCGGGCTGCCGGAAATCTCAATTTTATTAACGTTGCACAGGTCCGTTCCGCATTTGACAATGACTTTATCTATTTCCAAGTCAAGTGGACTGAGGTCGCAAATGAGGAGTTTGGACTCGAAGCGTCAAACAGCAATAATCCCACCTACTGGATCTATCCTGCGGATGGAACCGGTAACCCGGCGCGCTGGCAACGGTCAAACACTGATGAAGACAGATTGAATTTTTTCTTTGAAATCACTCCAGTGACTCGATACGAGAGCGATGGTTGTTATGTGACTTGCCATACCAATGACCAAGTAACAAGCGGCAACTTCCACGCAACCCGTGGATCGCGAGAACGAATGGATGTCTGGCATTGGACCTCAGCTTCCACGAATTTCACGGGGTTCGCTCTTGACCGCTTCATGGACGCCGGCACCATCGGTGGTGTACGCAATGATCACGGGACGCCAATAGTTCGCGTGAACAACGAGTATATAACGATTGCGGCCGATACCACTGATCGCCCGATGTACATGGCATTTGAGGACCCGAATAGCAATGCAACGTACCCGCTCTGGGACTATCAGATCCGTAGAGTTGCGACTGAGGGCTGGACTCCAGGCGCAACTGTCCCGGGATTCATAAACAGCATTCCTTGGGGATCAACGGCGGATGTTCAGGCGGTCGGCAAGTTTGACAATGAAACCTGGACTGTAGAATTGCGACGTAAGAGAATAACCGGCAACGGTGACGACGTTCGTTTCTAACTGGCTCTAAATCGTCATAAGATGGTCATCGGTGCGAACCGATGACCTTTTTTTTGTTCAGAAAGATGGTTGATTTTCGTCGTTCCACAAAATAGATTAACACAACCATGATCATAAGGGCTGGAACATGCTGTTGAGATCACGACGGATTTATCTGCGCCCGCTGCGGGGCTCGGACGCTGAGGCCGTTTTTACGGCAGTGGATTCAAGTCGCCCCAATCTTGACCGATTCATGGATTGGTCGCCCCATACGACCCGCGTCAAGGACGCTGCAAATTTCATTCGTCGGTCAATTTCGGGCCGGCGCCAGGGGACGATGTTTGAGTTTGGTGTATTCGACGCTACAAACGACGCGTACATCGGTAACTGCGGTTTGGAGAATATCCGCAGAAGAATCAACTCCGTGGAGATTGGCTACTGGATAAGATCCGATCGCCATAGGCAAGGGATTGCCACCGAATCGGCAGCGTTAGTCCTGAAGTTCGCCTTCGCAGAGATGCGCTTTCACCGAATGATTCTGAGAGCCGCCACGGACAACGCCGGCTCCATTCGCGTTGCTGAAAAGCTCGGTTTCACGTTTGACGGCTTACAACGCCATGAACTACGTCTGTCGCGCGGATGGCTCGACTACAAGGTCTTCAGTATGCTCGACACAGAATATCTCGATAGACGTGATGATATTCATGCATTCATCACCAAATAGGAAATAGAAAGCGAATACATCAACATAGCACACTACGAACAATACAAAAAGGAACTGGCGTGTTAGCAAAGGTTGTCTCTTCAGCTGTCCTCGGGATCGATGCCTACAGTGTCGAGGTCGAAGCTGACATTACTCCGCAACTTCCGATGTTCGCGACGGTCGGCTTGCCTGACGGCGCGGTCAAAGAGGCCAAGGAACGAGTCATGTCGGCGATCAAGAACAGTGATTTCATTTTCCCCAACAAGAAAGTCACCATCAACCTCGCTCCGGCAGATATTCGGAAGGAGGGCTCCGCCTTTGATCTTCCAATGGCGGTCGGAATTCTCGCAGCCACCGGACAGGTGATGCGCGAGGAATTTCACGATGTTGTCATGCTTGGTGAACTCTCACTCGACGGTTCTCTAAAACCGGTCGAGGGCGTTCTTCCGATGGCAATGAACGCTCAGAAGACCGGGCTTCGCGCTATTGTCGTTCCCAGAGAAAATGCTCCAGAAGCAGCCATGGCGCAAGGTGTCGAAGTGTATCCCGTTGGCTCGCTCAAAGAAGCAATCTCGTTTCTGGAAGACGAGAAGTTGGTTTCGCGCTTCACGATTGATATCAAGGCTGTTTTCGATACTGCCCGGACCTACACGACAGATTTCGCAGAGGTCAAGGGCCAGGAGGGCACCAAGCGGGCCCTGGAAGTCGCCGCCGCCGGAGGACATAACATTATTCTGGTAGGTCCGCCCGGCTCCGGTAAGACTATGCTCGCGCGTCGCCTGCCGAGTATTCTCCCGGACATGACGCTCGAAGAGGCACTGGAGACGACCAAAATCCACTCGGTGGCGGGCATTCTCCCGCCCGACACGCCTTTGATTGCCACGCGGCCGTTCCGTTCGCCGCACCATACCATTAGTGATGCCGGGTTGATCGGCGGCGGAAGAATCCCGCGACCGGGCGAAGTCAGCCTATCGCACAATGGTGTACTATTCCTTGATGAACTCCCAGAGTTCCGCAAGGATGTTCTGGAAATGCTGCGGCAGCCACTCGAAGACGGTTCGGTGACTATTTCTCGGGCAATGACATCCCTGACGTATCCCTCCAAGATGATGCTTGCTGCCGCAATGAATCCGTGTCCCTGTGGCTACCATGGAGACATTTCGCATGAATGCACCTGCAATCCAATGCAGATACAGAAATACCGAAGCAAGATCTCCGGTCCACTTCTGGATCGTATCGACATTCACATCGAAGTACCGGCTGTCAAGTTCAAGGAACTCTCGGATACGAATCTCGCCGAGAAATCGCAGCAGATACGACTGCGGGTGAATGAAGCGCGCGCGCGCCAACTCGCACGCTTTGCCGGGCATCGGCACCTATACTGCAACGCCCACATGGAATCACGCGATATTCGAGAGTTCTGTCCGCTTGATGAAAAGAGCCAGGATCTTCTTCGTTTGGCGATCGGCAAACTTGGTTTGTCGGCACGCGCTTATGATCGGATCATCAAAGTGGCCCGGACGATCGCGGATCTGGAGGGCGCAGTCGATGTCAATGTTCAGCATATCTCTGAGTCGATACAATACCGCAGCCTGGACAGGAGCCTGTGGATGAATTGACGCTTGACACGAGTTCAAATCTTCCGTTTCCATTAAACAACTTGCCTCAGCCTTCCGTTAAATAGGCAATGGATTCAAGCACTGGAATGGAGCCGGCTTAATGAATTTTCGGTTTGCCCTCGCGCTCAGCGTAGTCTTCGTACTCGGTTTGATAATCACTCGGACGATTCCTTCCTCGGCTTCCGGAAAGATCGTCGTCGATTCTTCCCACCTCAACCGCGATTCCATAAAGGTCTGGGTCTTTTTGAAGGACAAGGGCGAGTCAATCAATGCGCTCTCCAAACCATCGCCAATTTCGGCGGCCGCGATAAGCCGTCGACTTGCTCGAGGTACTCTAATTGATGCCGGCCACTATGACCGCATGATTAGTCCTGAATACATAAATCAAATCAAGCCGTTGGTCCGTGGAGTCGTTCAGCAGTCTCGTTGGCTCAATGCCATCAGCGTCTACATTGATCCAAAGCGGCTCGATGACATCGCGCGTTTGGATTGCGTCAGGGAGGTTCGTACCGTTGCCACCTATACCCGCTCTATCCCAGAACCAGAAGAGAATGAAGGTGCGATTAATAGACCACTCATACCTTATCCGCTTGAGTATGGACCGTCATGGGCACAGATGAATCAAATCCAGGTTCCAGCACTTCATAGCCTGGGCTATCGCGGCGACGGCATAAGAATACTCATGATGGACACCGGATTTCGCGTCAATCATCCTGTGTTCTTGCATACCGACATTGAAGCGACATATGATTTCATCAACAACGACACAGATGTGGACGACGATCTTCCGGCGTTCGCTCAGATTATTCATGGGACTGAGACGTTTTCGGTAATCGGAGCCAGCGCCGAGGGCTTGATGCTGGGTGTGGCATACGAGGCGACGTTTCTGCTTGCCAAGACAGAGCTCTTCGGCCCCGAAATTCAAGCGGAGGAAGATAATTGGGTTGCGGCTATCGAGTGGGGCGAGTCAAACGGGTGCGATGTCGTGTCGAGTTCGCTGGGGTATACCAACTGGTATACATATGCCGACATGGATGGCAACACAGCCGTCACGACAAGAGCAGCTGACATCGCTGCCAGTCTCGGTGTGATCGTCGTCAATTCCATCGGCAACGAGCAACGTATTGACGTTCTGCCGACCCTGATTGCGCCTTCTGATGGTGACAGCGTAATTGCGGTCGGAGCCGTCCAAATGGGTGGTGAGTCGATCTATTTCTCTTCAAATGGTCCGAGCTCAGACGGTCGGATCAAGCCTGACCTCTGCGCGCTTGGGGTTCAGAACATCGTAGCCAACCCGACCAGTGACGAATTAACGAGTGCCAGTGGAACTTCTTTCTCCTGTCCGCTCGTTGCCGGAACCGTTGCGCTGCTCTTGCAGGCAAATCCAGAATGGACTTACGGTGATATCTATACTGCCCTAACGACGACCGCGACACGCGCCAACAGTCCCGATTCCGTTTTCGGCTACGGAATCGTCCGTGCTCTGGATGCACTCGATTACGAGAGCCACCAGTCTCGCGATATCATCGGTGTTTCCGCCTATCCGAACCCATTTAACCAGTCAGTAGAGTTTGACTTCGAGGTACAACCAACTGGACCGGTTGAGATCCGTATCTACACGGTGGCTGGCGAAAAGATCTCTACTGTTTACCGCGAAGCCGGCGACCCGGCGCCGTTGGTTTGGAATGGACTCAATGACGATGGCGATGTTGCTGCGGCCGGAGTGTACATCGCTTATATCTCTGCCGACGGGATTTCGAAGACCAAGAAGATACTGAAGACCAATTCCTGATGCTGTTGGCTGGGTCAAAATCCCCACGAAAAATGAGTCTGTCCTCGAAACCCTTGTGAAAACCATCACTTTTTTTGCATTTGACTTGCGAAAATGGAGCGGGTATACTAACTGCCGTAACGCGGCTTGAACCGCGTTTTCGTGTAGTTAGATCGGGGTTCTAATCCCGACAATATCTGTCCCAGCAGGAGTAGTGTATGCGCTTGTACGAATATGAAGCCAAGGACCTCTTCAGCAAATTCAAGATTCCGATCAGCAGTGGCAAGTTGGCCTCCACACCAGAGGAGACGGTCCGCGTTGCGTCCGAAGTCGGATATCCCTGTGTGCTCAAGTCGCAGGTGTTGACCGGCGGTCGTGGCAAGGCCGGCGGAATCAAGATCGTCAAGAACGAGGCGGAAGCGCGCGAGGCCGCGACGGCATTGTTCAAGTTGACGATCAAGGGATTCCCGGTGACAAAGGTACTGGTCGACCAGAAGCTCGATATCGTGCATGAGTATTACCTCGGCGTGACAATCGACCGCGCCAACTACAAGCTGGTGGTGATTGCCTGCGCCGATGGCGGTGTCGAGATCGAAGAAACAGCGCGACTTCACCCGGAGAAGATTCTCAAGCTGTCGTACGATATCGACGAAAGCTTCCACAGCTTCGACGGGATCAAGGTCGCGAAGTTCCTGGGCTTCGCCGGCGATCAGATCAAGGCATTTATTCCGATCGCAACGGGTCTGTACAACTTCTTCAAGCGCTACGATGCCAAGCTGGCGGAGATCAATCCGTTAGTGCGCACCAACGACGGTAAGCTGCTCGCGGCGGATGCGCGTATCTCGCTCGATGACGATGCGCTGTTCCGTCACGCCGATCTGCAGAGCATGGGTATCGAGGTCCGCCATGAAGAGGGCGAAATGACGCCGCGCGAAAAGCAGGCGCAGGAATGGGAGATTCCGTATCTCGATCTCGACGGCGACATCGGCATGTTCCCGGGTGGCGCCGGTTTCGGAATCATGGGCAATGACTTCATTCAATACTATGGCGGCAAGCCGGCTAATTTCATGGATTCGGGCGGCGGGCCGACACCGGAGCGGTTAGCCAAGATGCTGATCCTGCTCGACGAGAACCCGCAAGTCAAGGCGATTTTCGGCGCGCGTTTCGGCGGCATCAGCCGCTGTGACGATTTCGCCAAGGGCGTGCTAATGTTCCTCAAGGGACACGGGTTGTCGAAGCCAATGGTGATGCGTTTCACCGGCAACATGTGGCGCGAAGGGATGCAGATCTTTGAAGACGCCAAGAAAGAAAACCCCGAACTCTTCGCGAAGATCGAATATCACGGCATCGAGATGCCGATCGAAGAAATCGCCAAGCGCGCGGTGGCGCTGGTGAAGGAGGTCAAGTAA
The DNA here is from genome assembly GCA_964552775.1 of uncultured Ignavibacteria bacterium. Taxonomy (GTDB): domain Bacteria; phylum Zixibacteria; class MSB-5A5; order CAIYYT01; family CAIYYT01; genus JADJGC01. The sequence continues at coordinate 96,454 of CAZKIH010000013.1, forward strand.
CATGGCTATTCTCGTTGACAAAAAATCGCGTGTCGTCGTGCAGGGAATTACGGGTGGAGCGGGATCGTTCCACGCCAAGCGCATGAAGGCCTATGGCACCAACATCGTCGGTGGCACCTCGCCGGGGAAGGGCGGTTCGCAGGTCGAGGGTCTGCCGGTGTTCGATACCGTCGAGGAGTGCGTCAAGCAGGAAGGCGCGGACACGTCGGTAGTGTTCCTGCCGGCGAAGTTCGTGATGGAGGCTGCGATCGAGGCAATTCGCGCGGGGATCAAGTTTATCGTCGTCGTGCCGGAGCATATTCCGATTCACGACATGCTCAAGGTCCGCAAGGAAGCAGTCAAGTACGGTGCGACTGTATTGGGCGGCAACACGGCGGGCATCATCACGCCGGGCCAGGCGAATCTGGGAATCATGCCCGATATCGCCTTTACGCCTGGCCGCGTCGGCACGGTGAGCCGTTCTGGTTCGTTGACGTACTACATTGCCGATACGCTGACCTCGGCCGGTTACGGCGAGACCACCTGCGTTGGTTTGGGCGGCGATCCGGTGCTGGGGTCCACCTTTGATGAGATACTCTGGAAGTTCGAGCAGGATGACGCGACAAAGGCGATCGTGATGGCGGGGGAAATCGGTGGCGTGTATGAAGAGCGCGCTAAGGATGTCATCGGCAAGATGAAAAAGCCGGTGCTGGTCATGATCGGCGGCGTGTTTGCGCCTCCCGGCAAACGCATGGGTCATGCCGGCGCTATTGTCGAGGGCAACATGGGCACGGCGGAATCGAAGTTGAAGATCCTCGAAGAAGCCGGCGCGCACCGCGCTAAGACGTTCCTGGATATTCCGAGGATATTGAAGTCGCTGAGTATATAGGTGCGAGCTTGTAGGTCAAGCCCTCTTGGGGCTTGACAGGAGAGACTGGGCGTGTGACGCACACAAGAGACCCTCACCCCTTGCCCCTCTCCCTTGAAGGGGAGAGGGGTTGGGGGAGAGGGCTAGAGATTCAAATCAGTAGTGACGAATGGGCGCAGCATGCTGCGCCCCTACGGAAGTTGGAGAGTCTACATCGTGGCACACGAGGGCGTGTGCCACGCACATGATCATCACTTGGGCGAGCAAACCGCGCCCCTACGGTGCATACTCAAATCTCTGGATCATAAGGAGCCTATGTCCGAAATCTTAGCTGAAGTCCGTCGCAATGGCCATGTCGAATCCCTGCACTATGGTTCGATCGTCGTCTGCGACAAGGCCGGAACGGTGCTGTATTGCAACGGCGATCCCGAGATGACGACATTTGCACGGTCTTCGGCGAAAGCTTTCCAGTTCCTGCCGGTCTATGAGTCGGGCGCGATCAAGCGTTTCGGGCACAGCCTTAAGCAGATGGCGATCATGCTCGGATCGCACAATGGCAGCGCCGAACATCAGCAGGTGACGAAATCGAATCTCGAATTGATCGGTCTCGACGAATCGTATCTGAAATGCGGCTCGCACCTGCCGGTGGAACTGCGGCTCAAGGGCGAACTTCCGGTGACCGGCGTCAAGTACACTTCGCTGGCGCACAATTGTTCAGGCAAACACTCTGGACAATTGGCGCTGTCGGTCCACATCGGCGACGATCCGAATCACTACATCGACCCTGAATCCAAGACGCAGAAGCTGGTCAAACAGACCGTGTCGGAGGCCTACGACTACCCGGTCGACCAGTTCAAGATGGGCACCGACGGATGTTCGCTTCCGAATTTCTGTCTGCCGCTGCGCAATATGGCCGAGGGCTTTGCGCGCATTATCACCAAGAGTGCCGATAGCGCGATCCGGCGGGAGGCGTACCAGACAATTTACGAGGCGATGTCGCAACACCCGGTGATGGTGTCAGGCCACGGCCGCCACGACCTGGCGATTACCGAGGCCTGCAAGGGGGACGTGATTCTCAAGGTCGGTGGGGAAGCGGTCGAGACCATCGGCGTTTTGTCGAAAGGGCTCGGCATCGCAATCAAGATCGCCGACGGCAACACACGCGGGCTGTTTCCGGTCATCTGCGAGGTGCTGCGGCAACTGGAGGTCATTGACGAGGCGACCAACAAGTCGCTTGCGGTGTTCAGCCGTCCTCAATTATATAACGACAGAAAAATCAACATCGGCGAGATAGTGCCGGTCTTTAAGCTTAAACGAGGTTAGCTGTGCGCGAATTTCTCAAATCCCAATTCCCAGAATTGAATGACATCAAGGACGCCAAGCTGCGCGAAGGCGTGCTCAATGTAATGGTTGAAGCCGTCGAACTGAGCGGCTTTAAGAAGGAAGAACTCGACCAGGTGCCATTTACGCTGCTGATACCCGGTACGCCGGTGAGTCTCATTCACCACATTCGTGCCGTCACCGACACCGCTCTGCGGGCGGCCGACTCGATGGAGAAGTACTTTGCCGATCGGATTCCGATCAATCGCGATTACCTGATCGCGGGCGGGTTGCTTCACGACATCGGGAAATTCTCGGAGTACAAAAACGACGGCGGCAAGTTCGGCAAGTCGGAATTCGGCAAGTTAGTGCGCCATCCGTTTTCGGGTGCTGCTTTGGCGATGAAGCACGGTCTTCCGGCAGAAATCGTCCATTTGATTGCGACCCACGCCGGCGAGGGTGACAAGGGCTATCGCACGCCAATGTCAGTGATCCTCCATCATGCGGACTTCATCAATTTCGAGGCGCTCGGCGGGAAGATTTAGGGTCCTCCTACCGTATCACACGAGGGCGTGTGCCTCGCACGGGCACCGAGCCGTCTGGAACCCATTCCTGACGGCGACCTACCAGGTTGCAACCGCGAGCAGCTTCCGCAGGCAAATCGCCCTTGACCGCTCACTCTACTTTTTCGGGAAAATCGTTGGATTAGCCCCCATAGCCCCTATATTGATACATTATTCGCCGGTGACAAGACAGGGTCGCCGGTAGCAGTTCTTTGTAGACTGGAGCAGACCATGGATCACTTTGCCGAGCCGTACCGCATCAAAGTAGTAGAACCGATAAATCTGATTTCTCGTGAGGAGCGCGAGCAGCGCATCCGCGAGGCCCATTTCAATATTTTCAATCTCAAGTCTCAAGATGTCTTTGTCGACCTGTTGACCGATTCGGGAACCAGTGCGATGAGTGACAATCAATGGGCAGGTATGATGCTCGGTGACGAGGCCTATGCCCAGTGCCGCAACTATCAGCATTTCGAGGATACGCTTCGTGACGTCTTCGGCTTCAAGTATTTCATCCCGGTTCACCAGGGGCGCGTTGCCGAAAACCTGCTGTTCTCGACGATTCTCAAGCCGGGAGATTATGTCATCAACAACACGCATTTCGATACGACCCGCGCGAACACGCTGCACAAGGGCGGCGTACCAATCGACCTGATCTGCGCAGAGGCCCGCGACCCGCATTCGCAACACCCGTTCAAGGGCAACATGG
>CAZKIH010000014.1:0-96291 GCA_964552775.1 uncultured Ignavibacteria bacterium
CTCCCCTCGCCCGCTCGCGGGAGAGGGGTCGGGGGTGAGGGCGCGAAAGGCTTTCGGACACGTGGCATAAGAAGGGAAGCATTCGGTGCTCGGCGGATGTCCACATCCGCCGAAAGTGTTTATCGGCTCCAGGAACAAATCATGTCAATTGGTAGTGGACCAAGGCGATCAAGCCGCCAATCGGAAGCGCTTGAATTAAGCCACACGGTCGATGTGGATATCGACCGCGCACGGGAAACAAACCTTCATCGAGCCAAGTCATTCCCGCGAAAGCGGGAATCCAGCTTCGATTCCAAACTGCGATGTGCATCCGGTGCTCGGCGAATGTCCACATCCGCTGAAAACGTCTATCGGCTCCAGAAACTAATCTTGTCAATTGGTAGTGGACCAAGGCGATCAAGCGGCCTATCGGAAGCGCTTGAAACAAGCCATGCGGTCGATGTGGACATCGACCGCGCACGGAGTACACGCCATCGCCTTTCGCAGGGGACGAAGAGTGCGTTCTTTACCTTGCGGGGTCTGAATCTGCTACTTTACGCGCCGCGCACCGGCGTAGCGTGTTGCGAAATATTCGTCGGCGATGTCATCAATTACCACACCGCGACTTTCCGAAGAGTGAATAAAGCGCCCGTTTTCCAGATAAATAGCGACATGCGAAACACGGCGGTCGTCGATGCGGAAAAAGAGCAGATCACCGTAGCAAAGTTCGTCGTAGCCGACGCGGTCGTCAAGTCGATAGAGCGACTGCACGCTCAAGGGCAGGCGCGTGCCATCGTAATCGCGATAAACCACATACACCAGCCCCGAGCAATCGAGCCCGAGTTTGCCAGACCCGCCTTTTTCATACGGTGTGCCGAGATAGCGCGACACGATCCGATTCATCAGGGGTTTGTCGATCTGCCCGCTCGATCCGATGCCGGTCGGATCGCGATCTTCGTCACTTTCTTTGCTCTCGTCGATTGGCTCGCGGCGGACCTCGCGATCGATCGGATCATCGGCTCGCCAGGTCGTATCGCCGGCGGGTTCACGAAGATTCGGTCGGAGTGCGGCATTGTTATCAACCGAATATCGAATCGCTGAAGTGCAGCCCGCGCCGATCACTAGTCCAACGATCAGCATGCACAAAAGCAAAGTTCGCATTATTGTTTCCCCGTCAGGATTGGATAGCTAATCTGAAAGCGGCGTTCATAATAGATGCGGGTCAGAACAATCGTAAATATCAGAATCGCGGCGTAGATCGGGAAGAACACCGCCGCAAGAATAGACAGTGTAATAATCGCGACTTTTGAAGCCAGCGTTGAGACGGATACCGATTCACGCGACCACGCTGTGAAAAAGAAAGGCAGCGAGATCGCTGCAGTGACCGTAAAGGCGTAATCCGCAATCAGGACTGAGAAGATCAGTCCCCCCAGCACCATCAGAAATGCATACTGCTGTGCCCTGGCTGTGCCCAGAACAATGCCATAGGTCGACTTGCCGGTAGCCTCATCGCCTTTGGCGTCTGGCAGCGTCGTGTTGAGATACACTGCGCCGACCGCCAGAAAGTACGGAAAGGATTTGATGATACCTTCAATGTTGAAATTCAGGTACATCACCCAGCCGAAGAGAAACGCCAGCGTTCCGTGAGCGACAACATTGTTGCGGAATGACTTGTATGGATGCTCGCGCAACCTGAAATGCGGATACGAATATTGAAAACCAAACCACGCACCGGCCGCGAATAAACATCCGAGTTGCCAATTGAGAATAAACGCTCCGATGAGCGCGATCGAAGTCGCCAGGAAGTACAGTACCCAGGCTTCCCGAATCTGCACATGCCCTTCCGCAATCAGGAACAGCTTCTTATTGACGCGGTCAGATTCGGCGTCGAAGATCTGATTGAGAATAAACACGCCGCCCGCCAGCAACGTCGAGAGACCCAGCATGATCAGCAAATCCAGATCCGAGGTCGTGAAACTCATAAATGGAAAACGATCCAGCGTGATTGGGCTGATTCCGCGTTCGCGCCAGAGCGCAGAACGCGCCCCCAGAAGGGAGATTGTCCATACGGGGACAATCAGCATCGGGCGCATCAGGAAAATGTAATCAAGCAGTTTTGTCATAGACTTAATCTAATATGCCGATTGGGGCTGGATGTTTCAATAAAAAAGAAGGGGCTATCCGCGCCTGATCAGTCATCAAGGAACGCGTCGACGTAGCGCCGATAGATGAACGACCGGCCGTAAGCGACTGACTTGTCCTTCTGCTCGAGAATCTCGAGCTCAACAAAGCGGTTGATTACGCCGAGTGCACCTTTGCGCGTGAATCCGGTCCATTCCTTGACGAGATTGACGTTTACGATCGGCAGGGAACAAAGATTGCGCAAGACAAGCACTCCGCTTTCTGCCGCGGGCTTACCCAAAGTACCCATCTTGTCGATATCTTCCTGACGGATTGCGGAAATGCGTCGGGCGGTCTCAATTGCCTGTCCCGCAATTTCGATCACGCCATCAAGCATGAAGTCCAGCCACGCTTCAACCTCGCCGTCGCGGTAACCGTTCAAACGGTCATAGTAGACGGACTGATGCTTTTTGAAATAAGATGACAAGAAGAGCACTGGTTCTTCCAAAAGTCCTTCAAGCCACAACATCACTGTGATCAGCAGTCTGCCGGTTCGCCCGTTGCCATCAAGAAACGGGTGAATCGTCTCAAATTGCGCATGGGCGATGCCGATTTTCAGCAGCGTCAGAAGCTCGCCATGGTCGTGGAGAAACTTCTCGAAGTCACCGAGCGCTCGCGTCATTTCATCCGGTGGCGGCGGCACGAAATGCGCGTTTGCCGGCGTTGTTCCCCCGATCCAGTTCTGCGTTTTCCGGAATTCGCCCGGGTCGGAGAATTGCGTCGCTCTGGCTCCCGCAAGCAATTTGCGATGGAGTTCACGTATGAAACGTAAACTTAGCGGCAACTTCTCCAGTCGCTGAAGCCCATAGTTTAGTGCTTTGATGTAGTGCTGGATGTCATCGACATCCGCCGGATAGGATTCGGTCGTCTTGGCTTCCGCTTCAATGACATGGATCATTGTCGCCTGCGTGCCTTCGATCTGACTCGAGGATGCTGCGTCCTTGCGAATGTACATCGAAAGGAAGAAGTCGACATCGGGGAGTTGTTGCGTAACGCCATCTAGCTTCCCGACAAGGCGTTGAGCTGTAGCATGCTTCAGAAGCAGGTTTTTGGAGAAGTCCCAAGGGTCCTTTGGCGGAAAATCATTGGGAATGAATGCATTATACCCGCTGGGTTGCTTCTTCATTCTGCCGAGTGTCGATTTCATTGTCATAATTCCGGTTACATCTTTTTGTAGATGTAACCAATATAAATACATTTGGTTACATCTTTCTGAAGATGTAACCAGAATATCGGTTTTTGTTCACATTGTCAATAGCATTTGCGGAAAAACAATCAAGAATGATGTGGAAGTTATTGGCAATAAAACAGATACAAATACAGCGCCGGAGCGGCAAAGACCAGCGAGTCGAAACGGTCCAGAATACCCCCGTGGCCGGGAATCATATTCGATGAATCCTTGACACCCATCTCGCGCTTGAATATCGATTCGACTAAATCCCCCAATTGCCCAAAAAACGCGATCACCAGGCCCGGCAATATCAGATGCGCAAAGCCTACCGGCTTCAAAAAGACGAAATGGAAAATTCCAGCAGTGAGTATGGCTCCTGCAAAGCCGCCGAGGAATCCCTCGACCGTCTTATTAGGGCTAATCGCCGGTGACAGTTTGTGCTTGCCAAAATTCGCTCCGACATAATAAGCGGCCGTATCAATTATCCAGATTGCCACGAAGAGAAACGTCATCCAACCGGCCGCGGTCTCGTAATCTACGACGCTGGCTCGGCGAATGAGCAGCAGTGTTGAAAACCCGAAGGGCAGATAGATCATACCGAAAAAGCTAATTCCAATCGATCTTCCCACATCACCAAGCTTGCGCGTAAAAGCAAGTGGCAGCGTCGTCAGAAAGATGACACCGAGTATGAACTCCAGAACATGCCAAGTATCGAAAAAGTGAAATTGAACCGGCAACATGGCCGCAAGCAGGATCAGGGCGATCTTCTGCCAGAGAAAGAGACCGACCTTTGTTAGCGTGAAGAATTCCCACAGTGAGAGAACGACCAACAGCTCGACAAATATGAAAAACGCCAGCCCGCCAATATGGAATACATACAGCAGCGCCGGAATAAACACTGCCGCGACGATTAGTCTGAGAGTTAGATTCTTGGAAATCATAGCTTCCCGAATCTCCGCTCACGCTTCTGGTATTCAATAACGATTTCCAGGAACTCACGTTCGGCAAAATCGGGCCAAAGAGTCTGAGTGATGAACAGCTCTGTATACGAAGTCTGCCACAACAGGAAATTCGACAACCGCATTTCTCCGGAAGTGCGAATCAGTAAATCCGGATCGGGCAGAGGATACGTGAATAAATAGCTGGAGAAAAGCTCCTCGTTAATCTCGGTTAGCTTCAACTTGTTCGTTTTGAAGTCGCGGGCGATCTTCTTGGCGGCCTCGACAATCTCCATTCGGCCCGAGTAGTTCAGAGCCAGATTCAACACCAGCCCGGTATTCTTGGAGGTTTTCTCAATCGCATGAAGTATCGCGCGGCGCCGCGTAAATGGAATCTGGTCAAGCTGGCCGGTGGCAATCAGCCGCACGTTATTGCGATTCAATTCCGCAAGTTCGCTGCGCGCAGTGTCATTGAGTAGTTTGAACAGGAATCCGACCTCGGAGCGAGGACGTTTCCAATTTTCGACGCTGAAAGTGTAGAGGGTGAGATAACTGATACCGACTTGGCCGGAGATTTCGACGATGCGGCGAACCGCATCAACGCCGGCCTTATGGCCGGAGGAGCGATCAAGTCCGCGCTTCTCCGCCCAGCGACCGTTGCCATCCATGATGATGGCGACATGAACCGGCAATTTGGTGGGAGAGACCTTCTCCTTAAGAGCGGCGATATCGGCTGCGATGCGGGCGCTCAGACAGCCATCACCTCGGCTTCTTTGGTTGCCGTCATCTTGTCGATTTGTTCGATGTATTTGTCGGTGAGCTTTTGTGCATCGATTTCCGCGTTGTCCTTTTCGTCCTCGGAAATCTTGTGATCCTTGAGCAGCCGTTTGACATGATCGAGCGCATCGCGCCGCACGTTGCGAATCGCGACCTTATCCTCTTCAGCCATCTTCTTGATCAACTTCACCAGTTCCTTGCGGCGCTCTTCGTTCAAAGCCGGCACCGGTACGCGCACCACCTGACCATCCGAAAGCGGATTGAAACCGAGGTTCGATTTTTGAATCGCCTTCATGATTTCACCGGTCAACTGCTTCTCCCACGGCTGAACGACAATCAATTGCGCTTCGGGCGTCGTGATCGAGGAGACGTTTTTCAGTGGCGTTGGCGTGCCATAGTAGTCGACCATGATTTCGTCCAGCATGTGAACATTCGCCTTGCCGGAACGCACGGTCGAGAAGTGGTGTTGCAGGGAAGCCACCGACTTCTTCATTCTATCTTCAGCATCTGTAAACAGCTGTTTGACTGTGGTCATACGTTTTCCTCCGATTGAATCGTTACCAACGTACCTATCTTTTCGCCAGTGACAACTTTATAAAGATTGCCTGCCTCGGTCAACTTAAAAACGACGAGTCGCAGTTTGTTCTCGCGGCACAATGTAAACGCCGTCCCGTCCATGACCTTGAGATCGCGGCGCAACACCTCGTCGTAGGTCACCGTTTTGAATCGCACCGCATTCGGCACTTTCATCGGATCGGCATCATAGATGCCGTCCACCTTGGTGGCCTTGAGCACCACATCGACTTCGGTTTCGATGCCGCGGAGAACCGCCGCAGTATCAGTAGTGAAATACGGATTGCCGGTGCCCGCCGCCATGATCACTACGCGGCCTTTCTCCATGTGACGAATTGCGCGCCGCCGAATAAACGGCTCGGCAACAGCCTCGATGCGAATGGCACTCAGCACCCGCGTGAACATGCCGTGATTTTCCAAAGTCGATTGCAGAGCCATCGCGTTGATTACTGTGGAAAGCATCCCCATGTAATCGCCGGTTGCTCGCCCGATGCCGAGCAACGTGCCGGTAGCGCCGCGATGGAAATTTCCGCCGCCCACGACAATGCCAACCTCGACCCCGAGATCCTTGACCGATTTTACTTCATTGGCGACGAATTCGAGTTGGCCCGGGTCGATTCCGAAGCCCTGCTCCCCGGCGAGCTGTTCGCCGGAGAGTTTGAGCAGGATTCGTTTGTAGACCGGTGTAGCCGTCATTTATTCTCCGAGGCGATAGCGGGCAAAGCGACGAACCACAATGTTCTCACCGATCTTGGCGATGGTGTTCTTGATCAGATCCTGGATCGTGACCTCCGGGTCGCGGACGTACGCTTGCTCCATCAACGCAACTTCAGAATACCACTTTTCCATGCGACCTTCAACGATCTTGTCGACGATCTTTTCCGGCTTGCCTTCATTCAAGGTTTGATGACGATAGATTTCGCGCTCTTTCGCCATCTGCTCCTCGTTTAACTCCTCGCGGCGAACCACGATCGGATTGGCAGCGGCCACGTGCATCGCCAGATGCTTGACCAGTTCGCGGAAATCGTCGGTACGGGCGACAAAGTCGGTCTCGCACTGCACTTCGATCATCACCGCGAGTTTGTCACCCGGATGAACGTAAGTGCCAATCAGGCCTTCCTTCGTTTCGCGGCTTGATTTCGATGCCGCTTTCGCGATCCCGCGCTCCCGCAGAATCGTAATCGCCTTGTCCATGTCGCCGTCTGATTCGGTGAGCGCCTTTTTGCAGTCCATCATGCCGGCGCCGGAGCGCTCGCGCAATTCTTTGACTAACTCTGCTGTAATGGCCATTGTTGATTACCTCTCTTGTGCTTCACTGCTGTCGTCAAATTTCTCTCCGCCGCCGTTACCGGCCGGTTCAGTCGGCTGGTTTAGCATTGCCCTGGCCTCCAGAGCGGAGTCGACAACCTGTCTGGTGATGATGCGAATCGATTTGATCGCATCGTCATTCCCGGCGATCGGAAAATCGATCGGGTCAGGATCGGAATTAGTATCAATAATGCCGATAATCGGAATTCCCAACTTCTTGGCCTCCGCTACGGCAATCTTCTCTTTCTTGCAGTCCACGACAAACATTAACCCCGGCAGGCGGTTCATTTCGCGAATGCCGCCGAGCACCTTGTCGAGCTTCTCCTTCTCCTTGTTGAGACCGGAGATTTCCTTCTTGGTGATCTTCTCGAACGTGCCGTCTTCCTGCATCTTTTCGATATCTTTCAGGCGCTTGATATTCTTCTTGATGGTCTGGAAATTGGTCAGCATGCCGCCCAGCCAGCGATCCGTAACATAGAATTGTCCGGCGCGCACGGCTTCGGCCTTGATCACATCCTGAGCCTGCTTCTTGGTGCCGACGAAAAGAATATACTGATTCTTCGCGGTGATTTCCTGGGCCTTGCGGCAGGCGATCTTGAGTGAGTTAAGGGTCTTGTTGAGATCGATGATGTAGACGCCATTCTTGGCGGTGAAGATGAATTTCTTCATCTTGGGGTTCCAGCGGCGGGTCTGGTGACCAAAATGCACGCCGGCTTCCAGAAGATCACGCACTGTGACTTCAGTGGACATTAATAACTCCTGATGTTTGGTTTAACCGCCATCCGGATCATCTTCGGTCAACGGGGCGAGTGTTATCCCGACCTCCCGTCCAAATCCCCGGATGTGTGAACTTAAATATCTCTGAAAACCGCCAGACCGCTTTGCAGTCTGACGGCACAAAGTTCGATGCTAATACAGCAACTAACGCTTGGAGAACTGGAAACGCTTGCGGGCTTTGACCTGGCCGTATTTCTTGCGCTCAACCATGCGCGGATCGCGGGTCAACATGCCGGCCAGCTTCAGCGGCTTGCGCAGGTCCGGATTGAATGAGGACAGAGCGCGAGCCAAAGCATGACGAATGGCGCCGGCCTGGCCGGAAAGTCCGCCACCGGAAGCAGCAACGATGATATCAAAGCGGCCGCCCATGTTAGTAATCTTCAGCGGTTCGGAAGCGTGCGACATCAACGATTCGCGCGTCAGGTAGGAGAGCAACTCCTTGCCATTGACGATCCACTTGCCGTTACCCGGGGCGAGCCAGAGACTGGCGGTAGCGTTCTTACGTCTGCCGGTGGCGTGAATTTTTTCCTGAGCCATCAACAACCTTTCAAATCAAAAACTATTTCAATTCCAGAGAATCAGGCTTCTGCGCCGCGTGCGGATGCGCCTCGCCGCGATAAACCTTGAGCTTCTTGATCATTTTGCGGCCCAGCGGACCCTTGGGGAGCATACCCCAAACCGCGCCGCGGATGATCCGTTCGGGATTGGCGTTGATCGCCTTGCCGAACGTCGTCTGACGGTGGCCACCCGGATACAGGGTGTTCCAATGCCAGGTTTTTTCCAACTCCTTCTTGGGAGTCGAAAGCCGCACCTTGGCGGCGTTGATAACGACCACGAAATCGCCGCAGTCGAGGAACGGCGTGTACTCTGGCTTGGTCTTGCCCATGAGAATACGGGCAATCTGAGCCGCTTGCCGTCCGAGAATTTTACCGTTGACGTCGATGACATGCCACTTGCGGTCAATCTTATCAACATTAGGGATGTACGTCTTCACTCTCAACTCCTCAAAATTCGTCACAATACAAGACCCGCAAAATACTCTGGCGCGAACCGTTTGTCAAGGGGTGCCTGACATTTTTTTACGCTGTTGCGGGACAGATGGTTGGAGGGGGAGTAAAAGATATCGGCCCCCGCTATCACCATGCTCCCTCTGGCTGGTTGCCTCTGGACATGCGATTCCGACATACCCACCCGTTAGGGCTCAGATGCATACGTGACGGTCTGGCTCAATTCCCCTCTATCTAAGAGGGGTGGCTCGTGTCCGAGGCACGAGGACACGAGACGGGGTGTGTGAATCTGTGCGACCGGCAGCGGCACAAAAACGCGCCCGGCGATGACGACGGGCGCGCACTAATCTCTCTCTGTTGCTTTTATTACGAGCACGCCGCGCAGGGCGCACCACCACCACCGAAGATATAATTGATGAGGTACACACAGTCCGAAATGTCAACTCTATCCGAGCAATTGACGTCTGCCGCCTCAAGCGGGTTCGGTGCCGGACCGGCGCCGAAAATGTAGTTCACGATAAACACGGCGTCCGATATATCGACTCTGCCGTTGACAGAGACATCGCCGCAAAGAAACGAACCCTGCCCAAAGTCCTGCCAGAATCCGGCATTGAGTGCGTAGTTTGTCGAAGTCGAGGGACCAGCAATCGCCTGACCAAGGGTCCCGTCGAGCAGAAAATTCACAGAGCTCATCGAGCCACCGCCGGATGCAATGACATCCCAATTGATCTGTTCGCCGGCTTGCGGATTATTCGGCTTCTGTGCGGCAGCATCTCCGGTTGGGGTTGCATTGAGCACCGGTTGAGTTTGCGCGGGTTGCTTTGTCTCGACCGGAGCAGCTTTTGTAGTCTTGGCTTTGGTGGCCGCTTTGGCCGCAAAGGCAGGAGCCATCAAGGCGAGTGCGATCAAGACAGTTAGCGATAGAAGTATTCGAGTTTTCATTAAAGTACTCCTGCGATTATAGGTCAAAATAGTACTTATTGGCCGAAAGGCAAGCGTTAATTGCCGCTCCGATTACGCATTCTTAGCGTTGATCGAGTTCGTCCTCCGTCGGGCTAGTACGTCCCTGAGGCTTCTGGCGCTCCAATTCCTGCTGAATTTGATACGACACGCCGCGTTCCGGGGCCACGCCGAATTCCTCAGGATGCAGGTAGCGTCCGCGCTGATCGGCCGGCTTGGCGGATTCGTTGACCAGCGGATGCGACTTGGCAAAGTTGTCAATACGCGTTCCCGTAAGCGTCCACGAGACTTTCACGTTGGGCTTGTCGGTGGCAATCGTGAAGCCATCGCCGGCGAACTCCTCTGCGACAATCGCCTGCGCGAATTGGCCGATCACTGTCAGATTATAACGGAAGTTGGCGGCAATGAGCGCAAAATAGGCCGCCAAACTGACGCGAGCTTTACCAGACGCATCAGTTGTCACATTTCCTGATTGCGTAATCTGGTATTCAGGAGATTCAATTCCTGCTAATTGCAAGTATTGATTCTCCGGGTCGGCGGGGTGGTCGAGCCGAGTAACCTTCGCCGGCATGTACACGTTACCGCCGACGTAGACGTCTCCGGTGAAGTAGCCGGACCAGTTCGTGGCATTGCTGTAGGAGTGGCCGTAGACGGCGAAGCCGGTACCGGCATTGCCGCCGGTCGTCCCGGAGATACCGTAGGCGTTACCACCGTTGTCGAGCACGAAATTGGTCGAGCCATTTGAAGCAGAGCTTGCAGTGTTGTCGTGAACATGTGTATAGACACCTGTGCCGATCTGATTGTCATTGACCTCGACATACAGACCGTATCCCGAGGTAGCATCGGATGCATGCAATTCAGCGCCGTATGCCCCTGCGCCGTAACTCGCGTCGCAATATAGGCCATGGCTTGAACCGGTGGTCAGGCCGACGGTGCGTCCACGTCCATTGAAGTAGGCACCGTAACGACTTTCGCCGTCTGTAATGCCCACCCCGTAAAAACCATACACCGTTCCAGCGTTGGCGGCGCCGGCTGTTGCTCCCGAAGCGCGGCTGCGGATACCATAGACGGTGCCAGTACTGAAATTGTCGAGATCGGCATAGATGCCGTAGCGCGAACCGGTGGTGCTGTAGTTGCGAGCGGCCTGAAGCAGGTAGGTCGACGAGGGAACATAGACATCAGTTCCTATCACGATGCCGTTTCCATTTGCATAAAAGGTCGTATCGCCAATGCGCAAGCCGCCGTCAAAGGTCTTGCTGGCGGTAGCTATCTGTGCCGTAGAGAGATTCATGGCGGTACCGGAGATCTTGTTGGTTGCGATGGCGGCGGAGGCGTTGATATCGGCATTGAGGATGGTGCCGTCGAGCAAATGAATCGATGTAACGCCCGCATCTGCTATGCCGAGTGTGGCGCTGCCGGAAGTCGCGCCGCCTTCCAATCCCTCACCGGCGTTGACGTCTGTTATGTCACCAGAGCCCTGATTGTCGACTCCATCGGCAAAACCGGCGGGCACGCCCGTCAAATTCGTCCACGAGTGATAATGGGCAGCCGATTCACCCTCGAGCATGTCGCTGTCGTAACTATGGAAAGAGTAAGCTGCCGAAACGAGCTGTTGTCGCGGCGTCAACTCCGGCCCACCGTTCACACTGATCGCCAGAAAGCGCGTGGGCTCCACGAACAGCCCCGGCGCGATGGGGCTGACCGATCCAAGGATGACAGCGAACAGTCCCTTGTGAACGTTGACGGTGGTGTGAGTCTCTGTCCACAGCGATGCGCCTTCGGTCTCGCTGTTGTAGACAACAAAAGTGATCTGATAAATTCCGTCGAGAGGGATTCCCGCGTTGTCGGTGAGCCGACCCTGGTAATTGAGCAGGAAGGGTGCCGCACCGAAAAGTCCGGTTGTGGTCACGAGCAGGCAAACGAGAATCAATACGAAAGAGGAACGCATGGTATGACTCCTGTAGATGGAGATAAGGGAATATGAATTCACATAGATACAGGCAATCTCGCCGCGGGGATCGTCACAGCAATCGGTGCCGAATGGCCTCACGCTGTGCCCTCCCTGATCGGAAAAACGCTATGGAACTCTTGAGATTGCAACGGGTTCATCAGCCGGACAGAAGACCGCGCGGCTTCGACCAACCAAGTTTCAGCTTATGATATTAAACTGGACAAAAATGTCAAGGAAATAGCGGTTTGAGCGGCTCGCTCAACCCATGGATGGTAGTAAAATGCCGAAGCCTTGGCACCGAGCTAAAAACGCGATGCAGTTGGACTACTTTGGAGGCGATCCAAGCGTGCTGTCTTTCGATTGCTCACGATCTTTGGCGAGTGACTGCAGTGCGCTTGCTCTGATTGATGAAGTCATACCGCGATCTTCGCCGAGACCATAAAGCTCCGGATGCAGATACTTGCCGGCCTCGTAGGCGGGCTTGTCGACTTCGACATTAACGCGGTGCGCTTGCGCGTATTTGTCCTGTCTGATTCCCGTCACTTGCCAAGAGACTTTTACACTAGGTTTGTCTGTCTTGATGGAAAACCGGTTGTCCTGGATTTCGCTGGAAATGATTGCCTGAGCAAACTGACCGACCACCGTGAGCTGATAACGGAAGTCACTATTGATCGCGATGAAGTAGCCCGGCAACTGTACCTGTGCATCACCACTGCCATTGGTAACCACGTTGCCCGTGTAGACATTGAGCATATCCGGCGACTGCACATCGGCCTGTTGGAGATACTTGTTCTCCGGATCGAGTGGATGGTCGATACGCGAGATCTTTGCGGGCATGAAGACTGTTCCGGTGACGTTGACATCTCCTCCGAAATAACCCGCCCAATTGCTGACGGAATTTGCCCAGGCTTCACCGTACACTCCGACTCCCACACCGTTGGCAGTGGCACCACCGTAAACGCCGAGACCATTGACCGGATTATCTGACGCCCTTCCCAAGACGCCAACGCCTTCCTGGCTCGCCAGTCGCGCCGTACCCTGGACACCGGTCACTTTTATGCCCCTGGTCGCGGCGGTGCTAACGCCGTAGCATTCAGCACCATCGGTTGCAGTGCAAAGAATTCCCCATGTCGTTCCCGTATTCAATGCTTGGCTTGTCATGCGCGCATCAATCAACGCCCCCAGTCTCACCGATCCATCTGACATGGCAGTTGTTTCTAACCCGCGAACGCCGCCCGATGTTCCGCCGGCGAAGAAGTATCCGCCCCTGACCAGCCCACTTCCACTATTAGTGAATTGGACCCAAATTCCATTAAGGGGAGAAAGGGAATACGTATAATAGGACTTCTCGATTGTCAGGAAACTTCCGAACAACGGCATACCCGGCGTATCCCCGATTGTCACCCTACTATTATTAACTTGCAGTGTGTTGTCGAAAAATGCGACGGAATCAGTAAATGTTTTCTTTCCTGTGAATGTCTGTGTTCCCGATAACGTCGCCGCGGTACCGGCAATCTTGGTCGCATCGATGTTCGCAGATGCGTTGATATCGGCGTTGAAGATCTGACCATCGGCGATGTGCGCTGATGTTACCCCGCCAGTGGCGATAGATAAATTGGCGGTGCCCGAAGCCGCTCCACCGGTCAAACCACCTGAGGTATTCACGGCCGTGATATCGCCGCCGGAGTTGTCATCGATGCCGTCAGCAAATCCGGCAGGAACATTTTTGATACCGCTCCAATTCACTGAGTCAGCATTTTGACTCGCGATTGCATACCCTGTGGCGACAAACTGCATTCGCGGTGTCAACTCCGGATCCACTCCAACCGTAATTCCCAGCCAGCGATTGCCGCCGGTGAATAAGCCGCTCGGGAAGGGAACGTCTTGCCCCAGCAGGTAGGTGTACAAGCCATCTTTTGCCTGTACGCTTTGGTAATTGGAGTTCCAGAGAACGCTTCCGCCGACAGCGCTGTCATAAATCTGAAACTTGATCAAGTAGGCTCCGTCCGCAACTGGAGCACCGGATGGCGTCGTGAGACGCCCTTGATAACTGATGAGGCCGGGGACGGCGGCAAGAGAAATGGTTGTGTCAAGAATCAGTGCACACATGATCAGGAGCATGCACAATGATAATCGTGGTGCGAACAGTTTCTTCATGTTACTTTCTCATGGTCGTGGGAATTGGAATTGACAGTGAATCTAAGACAGGTGGTACGTTGTTCATTTCTCGTATTCGCGATCGAGTCTCGTAGTCGATCGAACGTTCGTCTCCGAGCCCAAAGGTTTCGGGATGCAAGTACTTGCCGCGCTCGTGTGTTGGCTTGTCCTTTTCAGCAATCATCGGATAAGTTCTGGCATACTGATCATTTCGCAACGCGGTGACTTGCCAGGAGACTTCGAGGCCTGGATAGCCACCCGCTATTTTGAAACTGTGATTCGAGATCTTCTGGGCAACGTAGATTGGCGCATATCCGCCGACACAGGTGAGTTGGTAGCGGAAATCCGTGTTGGCGGCTTCAAACCAATCGGGTAGCCTAACGACTCCTTCTCCGGCGGCGTCAAGAGTGACGTTGCCGCTATAAAGATTCGTCAATTCAGATGATTCAACGGTGGCATGGATCAAGAACTTGTTCTCGGGATCCAGCGGGTGGTCGATGCGATTCACTTTGGCGGGACTGTAAACAACGCCTGTGACATTGATGTCCCCGCCGAAGTAACCGGCCCAATTGATGACTGAATTTTCCCAGGCTTCACCGTACACTCCGACTCCCACACCGTTGGCCGTGGCACCACCGTAAACGCCGAGGCCGTTGACCGGGTTGTCAGAGGCTCTCCCTAAGACTCCGTAACCCGATTGTCTCGCTAAACGTGCACTGCCATAGACGCCCGTTACCTCGTCGGCCCGGGTAGCGGTGCCGTAAACTGCGTAACACGCAGCACCGTCCGTTGCAACGCCCTCGAGCCCGTATGAAATTCCAGTACTTAGTCCAAAGGTTATCGGATATGCTTCCACATATGCGCCTCTGCGAAAATACCCGTCGGTCCTTGCTTGAGTAGATATCGCAGAGATGTTGCCCGTTGTGCCTCGCACCAGGAATGTACCGCCAAGAGTGGGACCCGTGCCCCAATTGTCGACGTCGACCAGAATTCCACCCCTAGAATAGATTTCATCCGAATCATAATTCCTCGCTACTGTAAGGACATTTTGGAAGATGGGGTCAGTCGCGCTTCCGATCTTGACCTTTCCATCGCCCAATAGCATGGTGCTATCCGAGAAGGTAACGCTATCTGTGAACGAATTCTTTCCAGTAAAGGTCTGCGTCCCTGATAGCGTCGCCGCAGTGCCGGCAATTTTGGTGGCCGCAATACCCGCGGATGCGTTGACATCGGCATTCACAATTTGCCCATCGCCGATGTGGCTGGACGTCACTCCGCCAGTGGCGATCGACAAATCTGCATCACCTGACGCCGTTCCTCCCGTGAGTCCGCCCGTTGTGTTGACAGCCGTAATGTCGCCGCCGGAGTTGTCGTCGACTCCGTCGGCAAAACCAGCCGGAATGTTTTTGATTCCGCCCCATTGCACAGAGTCGGCATTCTGGCTTACGAAAGCGTATCCCGTCGCAACTATCTGCTTACGCGGGCTCATTTCCGGATCGACTCCGACAGTAATCCCCAGCCAGCGATTACCCCCGGTAAACAAGCCACTGGGGAAGGGAACATCTTGCCCAAGCATGTAGGTGTACAAGCCATCTTTTGCCTGTACACTTTGATAGTTTGAGTTCCAGAGGACATTACCTCCCACTGCGTTGTCATAAATCTGAAATTTGATCAAATAGGTTCCGTCGGCAACAGGAACTCCCAATGATGTCGTCAGACGACCTTGATAATTGATCAGGCCGGGAACGGCAGCAAAGGTCGCACTGAAAACAAGCATGACTAGGGCGGGAAAAAAGGCGAATAGTCTCTTTCTTAACATAGTCCAAATCCTACTTCTTGGGGGTTGCTTCCGGTTTTCTCTCGGCGTCATTGGTCTTCGCCTGTTCCTTGGAATTGGCCATCGCTTTCATCGCCGACTCTCTGATTTCGGCAGTCGTACTGCGATCGGGACCGAATCCGTAAAGCTCTGGATGCAGATATTTTCCAGCCTCTTGAGGCAGTTTCGCGACCTCGGTCTCGACTCGGTGCGCCTGTGCGTATTTGTCCTGTCTGATTCCGGTCACTTGCCAGGAGACTTTCACATTGGGTTTGTCAGTCTTTATGGAAAACCGATTGTCTTGGATCTCGCCGGAAATGATTGCCTGAGCGAACTGACCGACCACCGTAAGCTGGTAGCGAAAATCGGAGTTGATGGCAGTGAAATAATCGGGCATGGTCACGTCAGCGTCACCGTTGCTGTCTGTGATAATGTTGCCCGTGTAGACATTGAGCATATCGGGCGATTGCATTTGGCTATGCTGCAGATACTTGTTCTCTGGGTCGAGTGGGTGATCTATTCGAACCGCCGGGCTTCCGCTAAAAAAATCACCCGTAACGTTTGCCGCTCCAACGAAATACGCAGCCCAATTTGTTATTGAGTTACCCCACGCTTCGCCAAATACTCCATATCCCCAAGCGCTTGCAGTGGCTCCTCCATAAGTGCCAAGGGCGAGATTAGGATTGCCGCTTGACAATCCAGAGACTCCGACCCCCTCATAGCTAGCGCCGCTTGCTAAGCCGAAGACTCCCTTTCCCTCAATGCCTCCGTAACTTTGTCCATGTAGTCCATAGTTGGATGCCCCATACGACCCTACGCCACGCACACCGTATGACGTTCCGGCATTTAGATATGCCGTTCGTGTACGTGCGTCAAAATAGGCGCCGGTTCGCACGGAGTAATCGGTACTTGCGTAACAGGTAATTCCGGACGCGGGTCCGGCGGTGCCGGTCGCTTCAATATACATACCACGGAGACCACCCCAGCCTTCGTTGGGGTTGGAAAGAGTTATATCCAGCCCGCCTACGTCGAATTCGGTACTAACCGAACGGCCGATTTGCAGGAGACCATGATCCGGCAAGACTGTCGATCCTCCGATCAGTACTCTGCCATTGTCCACTTGCATGGTATTGTCGCAGAATTTGACGGAATCGGCAAAGGCGTTTCTGCCTGTGAAAGTCTGCGTTCCCCCGAGCGTGGCGGCCGTCCCGGCGATTTTGGAAGGGGTGATATTCGCGGAAGCGCTTACATCGGCATTGACGATTTGACCGTCGCCGATATGAGTGGAGGTGATGCCGCCGTTGGCAATGGAGAGACTGGCATCACCGCTCGTCGCTCCGCCGGTCAGTCCTCCCGAAGTGTTCACAGCCGTGATGTCTCCGCTATTGCTATTATCTACGCCATCGGCAAATCCAGCGGGAACATTCTTGATACCGCTCCAATTCACTGAATCCGCGTTTTGGCTCGCGATTGCGTAACCCGTCGCGACAAACTGCTTTCGCGGTGTCAGCTCAGGATCCACTCCGACTGTTATCCCCAGCCAGCGATTGCCGCCGTTGAATAAGCCGCTCGGGAAGGGAACGTCTTGCCCCAGCAGGTAGGTGTACAAGCCATCTTTTGCCTGTACGCTTTGGTAATTGGAGTTCCAGAGAACGCTTCCGCCGATAGCGCTGTCATAAATCTGAAATCTGATCGAGTAAGCACCGTCGGCCACGGGAGCTCCCGATGATGTCGTCAGCCGACCCTGATAGCTAATAAGTCCGGGCGTTGCCGAAAACGCGGATGAGATACCGAGCGTAACCAGGCAGAAAAGAACCATGAATGTACTTACCGTAAGCAACTTCATCGCAACTCCTGTACTCTTGAGATTCTTATTCGTTGTTTGAACCGACACATTGACTATATAGATCGAATATATCCAATTATTGAAGCAAATAACAGCAGTCTGGTCAAGTAATCCGAGACGGTTGTGGTATTGCGGGTGTTGGAACCTTTCCAAGATAACGCAAAACCTGTCTCTGTCAACGAAATAACGGCAACAGAATTGGCGTAATTGCTATCCGAACTTCAGACCGTTATACTGACCGGGCACCTAACGAAAGGAAGATTGATATGCTGACTACAGCCAATAGCGTCTTGATCGTAGTGGATGTGCAGGGCCGCCTCGCTCAGCTGATGCACGACAAGGAAAATCTCTTCGCAAATATCGGCCGAATGATCAAGGGCGCGCAGTTGCTCGGAGTGCCAATTCTCTGGACTGAGCAATATCCCGAAGGTCTCGGTGCCACGATCCCGGAATTGGCGCAGCTCATGGCAGAGAGCCAACCGCTGGTCAAAGACACCTTCAGTTGTTGTGGCGACAACAAATTCGCCGGTGCGCTGAAATCGACAGGGCGCAGGCAGGTATTGCTGACCGGAATCGAGACGCACGTCTGCGTCTACCAGACAGCACGCGACCTGCTTGCCGACGGCTTTGGCGTCGAGCTGATCGCCGATGCGGTTTCCTCGCGCACGGCCGCCAACAAGGAACTCGGCATTGCCCGCATGAAAGACCTCGGCGCCGGCGTGATGAGCACCGAAATGGCACTGTTTGAGTTGCTGCAAGTGGCCAAGGGCGACAAGTTCAAGGAAGTCCTGCGTATCGTGAAGTGATGTCGTGAATAAAATCTCAGTCATCACCGACCACGAGCTTCTGGAGCGCTATCTTCGTCGCGATACGGCTCTCAACATCTATCTGCTCGGCGATCTCGACGACTTCTTCTGGCCGCACACGACCTGGTACGGCCTCTGCTCTGGTGACGAAGTGCAGGCACTCGCGCTACTCTATCGGCCTTCCGGATTGCCGACCCTGATCGTACTGATCAATGGCGATATGCGCCCGGCATTCGAGCTGCTTGCGGCGCTTGCGCCTGACCTGCCCGACAAGGTTTACGCTCACCTGACGCCCGGACTCGATGAAGCCCTCGCGACCAATTTTGATCGAGACAATCACGGCGACCATTTCAAGATGATACTTCGTTACCCGGCCAAACTCGCGCTTGCGCCTTCAAGACAATCAGTCCAGTTGACGATAGAAGATGAGACGGAGATCGCGGCATTCTACCGCGCCAGCTATCCCGGAAATTGGTTTGACAGTCGCATGCTTGAGACGGGTCACTACTGGGGAATTCGCATTGACAATCAATTGGTTGCCGCCGGAGGCGTGCATGTTTACTCACAGCGCTATCGCGTCGCCGCGCTGGGAAATATCGCTACGCATCCCGACTTTCGCGGACGCGGGCTCGCCGGTGACGTTACGGCTGCAATTTGCACGGGCTTGCTCAATACAGTCGCTGAGATCGGACTAAACGTGAAAGCTGACAACAATGCCGCCATCTCCTGCTATCGACGACTCGGTTTTGAAGTGACCGCTATCTATCAGGAAATTCTCCTGACTCGTCGGACTTGAGGCCGGGATCAACGGGTGTCAGCATGACTCGCATGAACAACACACTCCGAAAATTCTACCACACGGCAATTCCACTGCCGCTCAAATATGGCTCGCAATTTTCACGAAAGTTCAAGTTCCTCCTCGAACATCAAAACGCCTCGCGCGATGCAATCGAGTCATATAGATGGCAGCGACTGAAATCCTTAGTAGATTACGCCTATCAACATGTGCCTTACTATCACCGCCTATTTGATCAGCACAAACTCCACCCAAGCGATATCAAATCCCTGACTGACTTTCGTCGCATTCCCGTCCTTTGCAAGGACGATGTCATCGCGAACAGCGAGGCCTTGAAATCTGATGAGTTCGCGAAGTTTCATCCCTACCAAACCGTGACCAGCGCCACCACGCGCGACGGTATGGTCATGTACCGTTCGCAAGAGTCGGAGACGATTCGCAATGCCGTCATCTGGCGCTATTGGCACAATCTCGGCTATCACTTCCGCGACCCACGTGTACACCTGACGCTTTCCAATCGCGAGGGCGAGGATTTCATGCAACCGCACATCGACCTCAACGAGAACTCGCTGCAGTTTGATCCGCGCTCGATCACCTACGATCACGCACCGGAGATCTACCGGCGCGTGAAGGAATTCCGTCCCAAGATGGTCTTCTCGCAACCGTCGAATTTGGCGACCCTGATCTATTATTGGCGGCAACACAGTTTGCCGGAGTTGGAGATTCCGCTTTGCTGTGTGCTGGGTGAGAAGGTCTACCCGGAATATCGCGAGATCATCACCGGCTTCTTTGGCCACAACCTGCGCGAGTACTACGGCAATCGCGAAAACACAGCTTCCGCCGGCGAATTGTTCGACGGCAATCTTTACATCAACTCAGACTTTGTCCATCTGGAGTTCGAAAATGATAGTGGCGAACCGGTGTCTGGCACACCCGGAAATATTATCTCGACCGGTTTCGAGAACTACGCCTTCCCGCTTATACGTTATCACACCGAGGATGTCGGAATCTATCGCGGCTATCCGGAGGTCGCATTGGTGGGATTCGACACCATGGAGGTCGTCGGCGGCCGTGGAAGAGACCTGCTTCTCTCGAAAGAGGGACTCTTCTGCCCGAACGTGGTAGTCCAACTCAAGCTGGCGGATTTTCATCACTACCGCCGCGTTCAATTTGAACAGATGTCGCTTGACCACCTTCTCGTCCGCATTGAACCCTCCGAGGATTTCATCCTGGCAACTGATCTTCCGATTGTCGAGAAAGCGTATCAGGACTATTTTAGGGATCGCTTCACTGTCGAAGTTTTGATCGTCGACAAGATTCCTTCGACCCCGGCCCTCAAGCACAAGCTCGTCATCTCCCAACTCGCTCTCGATGAATTGAGCAAATACATCAAAGCATCACGCAAGTAGTTAAGTAGGTCAGGAGCCCTGTGCTCCTGACAATCACGTCCTTCGGCGAGATCTTATAGCCCACCCAAAGCGTAGCGCAGGATGGGAAATAATAGAGCAATCCACCCACTATTTTCCTCTTGACAGCCGCAAGTCCAAGTTTGTAGTTAAGAACAATCACAATCTAATCGAACGATCGAAGGGACAACCACGCGACCCGTATGGCTAAGAGCTGAGGTGATGCCGGAAATGCAACGCCCAGGCAAATCAGCGTGCGGCAGTAAGGCAATTCCCCTCTTGAGAGGGGTGGCTCCGATCCCCGGTACGGGGAGCGGAGACGGGGTGTGTCGTTGATCCATGTAGGACAATTCTGGGCGCACTGCCGTGCGCCCCTATGCGAGCCATTGGCATGTCTCGTGTGTGGCATACGTCCTCGTATGCCACGGTTGAGTTCGTAAGTCGAAACCCCTAATGGCAGTCGGTTTCCAGTTCAGAAGTCATGTTTGGGGGGTTTCGACAGAGTTATCCGTCTAGCCCGATTGTCGAAACCCCGCTGTCAGTCTGAGGATATCCATTGGGCTACAATAAGGGGTTTCGACCTACGTGACGGCCCTTCGCCTTCCCGCATTTTCTATTGCTTCCGCCCATGCCGTTTGTTATTAATTGGCCGGTTAATTTTGCTTAGTCTGCGGAGGAATTGATGTCTGGTCATTCTAAATGGTCGACAATTAAACGTAAAAAAGGCAAAGCCGACCAGGAGCGTGGTCGTGTCTTCACCAAACTAATCAAGGAAATCACCGTGGCCGCCCGTTTTGGCGGCGGCGATGCGGACGCCAACCCGAGATTGCGCACAGCAATCCTCGCCGCCAAGTCCAGTTCGATGCCGGCAGACAACATCAAGCGCGCCATCCAGAAAGGTACCGGCGAACTCGAGGGCGTCAGCTATGACGAAATCACCTACGAGGGCTACGGCCCCGGCGGTGTTGCCGTCCTGGTTCAGGTCCTGACCGATAACAAAAATCGTGTCGTTGCCGAGGTGCGTCACCTGTTCAGCAAATATGGCGGCAACATGGGCGAAACCGGCTCAGTCGGCTGGATCTTCAGCAAATGCGGCGTCATCGAGGTCGAATCGAGCAAGATCAGCGAAGATACATTGCTTGAATTGGCGCTCGAATCGGGCGCAACCGACATGACCACCGAAGGCGACATCTTTGAAATCACGACGCCGGTAGCCGCATTCGAGGCTGTCCGCTCGGCGATCGAGGCCAAAGGCATCCCGATGGCGAGCGCCGAAGTAACACTCGTGCCTTCGACAACGGTCAAGCTCGAGGGCAAGCATGCTGAGTCGATGATCAAGCTGATGGACGCACTTGAGGACAACGACGACGTCCAGAAAGTCTACGCCAATTTCGATATTGATGACGCGACTCTCGAGCGTTTGAGCGCTTAAATGAAAATTCTCGGGATCGATCCCGGGCTGGCTGTTACCGGCTTCGGCGTCGTCGAGGTTGACAATCGAGGAGTAAAACTGTTAAACGCGGGCTGCTTTAAGACCGACAGCGGAGAAATCTCCGGCCGGTTGAAATTGATCTTCGGAAACATGACCGAACTGGTCGCCTCCGAACAGCCCGATGAGGTTGCAATCGAAGAGGGGTTCTACGGCAAGAACGTCAAAGTCGCTATGAGTCTCGGACAGGCGCGCGGCGCCGTACTTTTGGCCTGTAGTCTCAAGAATGTACCGGTGTTCGAATACTCGCCGCGTGAAGTGAAACTCTCAACGGTTGGCAGGGGATCAGCGTCCAAGGAGCAGGTAAATTATATGATCAAGGCTCTACTCGGACTTAAAGAAATAGCCGGACCCCACGATGTCTCAGATGCGCTGGCCGTTGCGTACTGCCACTACCAGCGAAGAGAGAAGAAGTTTTGATATCATCCCTTAGCGGGCGCCTGACGCAAAAACAAGCGGACAAGGCGGAGATTGTTGTCGGGGGAGTGGGCTATCGGGTACTGATACCGCTGTCGACCTTTCAGGCGTTGCCTGATTTGGGCAGTGAGGTTACCCTTGCGACCTCGATGCAAGTCCGCGAAAATGCGATTGACCTAATTGGTTTTGCGACGCACGCTGAGCGTGAGGTTTTCGAGATGCTGATCCAGGTCTCCGGTGTTGGTGTTAAACTCGGCTTGACCATACTTTCGGGTATAAAGATCGAGGATCTCCTGCGCTCGATCATGGAAGAGGACAAATCGCTGCTCTCCACGATCTCGGGCATCGGCCCCAAGACGGCGGGAAGATTAGTATTGGAACTTAAGGACAAGGTTGCGAAGATCATCGCCTCGACCGGCATCGGCGCAACACACAAACTGAATCAAGTAGAAGAGGCCGTTTTGGCGCTCGAAGCCCTTGGCTACAGCCGTTACGAAGCACGCAAGGCCGTCGAATCGGCCGTCAAGGAAATCGGATCAAACCACGGGTCGGACATTCTCATCCGCGAAGCGCTAAAGGTGACGACATCATGACGACGGGTACTCCTGGGCTTTGGACGTGTTGAAATCGTGGCCGCCAATCGTAGGTGCGCGGCAGTCGTCCACGCCTGCCGCGCCTGAAGTCATTCACGCGAAGGCGGGAATCCAGCCTTTCGGGTGGCCAATGTTCGCGAAAACAAGGCTCCGCCGTCAGGAAAGGGTCCCTGACGGCTCAACAGAGAGAGGCTTGGTTGGGTCGCCCACCGCTCAGGGACTGTTGAGAGAATCGATTCTTGCTCATCGACATCGATCTCTCACAGACAATCCCCAAGCCGAGTCATTCCCGCGAAAGCGGGAATCCAGCTTCTGCCGAGAGGCGGCTGCTCCATCGGGTGCCATTGTCATCCGAGGACAACAGAAAGACCGCCTGAGTGAATGGGGAGTGTTCAACTCGTTTGAAATGACCCTGGATTCCCGCTTTCGCGGGAATGACCTGCAATTGAGTCGTTTTCAGCGAATCAGAATCGACCAGAGCAATTGCGCTGTGTCAACACTGACTTCAGAAGGAGGGTTCCTGACGGCTCAACAGAGAGAGGCTTGGTTGGGTCGCCCACCGCGTGCGGTGGGGTCGCAGCCCACGGCCCGATTGAACGAATACACGCGATGAATGAAGACACCATGAAAGACCGCATTACCACACCAGAGATCATCCAGGGCGAATCGGAACTTGATATCACCCTGCGGCCATCCAAGTTCGATGAGTTCATCGGACAGGGTAAGGTCGTCGACAATCTCAAGGTCTTCATCCAGGCCGCCAAACAGCGCGGCGAAGCACTCGATCATGTCCTTTTCTACGGGCCGCCCGGACTCGGCAAGACCACGTTGGCTTACATTATCGCCAACGAGCTGGGGGTCACGATCAAATCGACCTCCGGTCCGATCCTCGAAAAAGCCGCCGATCTCGCCGGCATATTGACCAATTTGAATGAGCGCGACGTCATCTTCATAGACGAAATTCATCGCATCAACCGCGTGGTCGAGGAATACCTCTATCCCGCGATGGAGGATTTCACGCTCGACATCATGATTGACAAGGGTCCCGCAGCGCGATCGGTCAAGCTTCCGCTGAAACCCTTCACGTTGATCGGTGCGACCACCCGCGCCGGATTGCTCACCTCTCCGATGCGGGCGCGTTTCGGCGTGGTTGGTCGTCTCGACTACTATTCACCGGAGGATATCGGCAGGGTAGTGACGCGTTCGGCGCGCATCCTAAAAGTCGGGATCGATGAGGGCGGCACCGGACAAATCGCCAAGCGCTCGCGCGGAACACCGCGTATCGCCAACCGTCTGTTGCGGCGGCTACGCGACTTTGCCGAGGTGCATGGCGATGGCAGTATCACGGGGCAGTTGGCGCATGACAGCCTCGAACGCCTCGATGTCGATGAACTGGGATTGGATGACATGGACAAGCGCATCCTCGGCGTCTTGATCGAGAAATTTCACGGCGGTCCGGTCGGCTTGAGCACGCTTGCCGTAGCCGTCGGCGAAGAAGCGGAAACGCTCGAGGAAATTTACGAACCATTTCTGATTCAAGAAGGACTATTGGAACGAACCCCGCGCGGTCGCACGGCGACCAATGCGGCTTTTACTCACATGAAGTATGATCGCAACGCTTTCAAACAGGGGCGTTTGCTGTAGCACATTTACGAGCACTGGTAGTTTTGGTATCATCATTTTCAAAGACGGGTTATGGAGAAAATTACTTTTCAATTGCCGGAGGATCTGATCGCTCAGCATCCTCTGGAGAGACGCGACCGCTGTAAACTTCTTCATCTCGAACGCTCAGGCGGCGAGATCAAGGAGTACGTCTTCGCGGACATTGTCAACCTGCTGCGCCCCGACGACCTCCTGGTTCTTAACGACACCAAGGTCCAGCGTGCGCGACTCTACGGCGTCGGCGGCCAGGCCGGCCGAAAGGTCGAAATCTTCCTGGTCGATAAACTCAAAGATGACGAATGGATTTGCCTCGTCCGTCCCGGCAAAAAAGCTCACAACGGCGACAAGTTCTATTTCTCGGCGAGAGAGTATTGCGAGATCATAAGCATCCTCGCCGATGGCTCGCGTCGTGTGCGTTTCGTCGGCGCGCCTTCAAGCGAACTCATGGACAAGTTCGGCCACATGCCGCTGCCGCCATATATCAAGCGCGATGACACCTCTGTCGATCGCAAGATGTACCAGACCGTTTACGCTGAAGAGGGCTTCTCAATCGCGGCGCCGACGGCAGGGCTGCATTTCACCGAAGAACTATTGGCCGATATCGAGAAGGCCGGCACGGAAATTTGCCGCATTCGCCTCGATGTTGGGCGCGGGACATTCAAGATGATCGAGACCAAGACTTACGAGAAGCACGTAATGGATCCCGAAGAATATTGGATTTCCGAGGCCGCCGCCAAACAGATCAACGCGGCCATGAAGAAGGGCCGTCGCATCGTAGCCGTCGGCTCAACCGTGACCCGCACACTCGAGGGCTGCTATCAGCGCAATGGCGAGATCGCCGCCGCGCACGATGAAACCGATCTGTTTATCTATCCGGGCTACCAATTCAAAGTGGTGGGGGCGTTGATCACGAATTTTCACCTTCCGGAATCGTCGCTGTTGGCGATGGTTGCAGCGTTTGCCTCGCCGGAACAGATTCTCACCGCCTATAACCTTGCCGTAAAGAATCGCTATCGATTCTACTCTTACGGAGATGCCATGTTTATCTCATGAAAAATTACGCCATTATTACGGCGGCGGGCAAGGGCACACGTCTGCCCGGCGCGGTCGCCAAGCAATTTCGCCCGATCGGCTCAAAACCTCTATTGGCTTGGACCATCGACAAATTCGAGCAATGCGCCTCCATCGACGTCATTCATCTCGTCGTCTCGGGTGAGGACCTCAACTACACGCACGAAGCTGTCGTCGACAGATTCAAATTCAAGAAGGTCGAACGCATCGTCGCGGGCGGCAAGACCCGCTTTGACTCGATCCTTTGCGGTCTTCGCTCGATTCCCGAAACAGCGAATCTGGTTTACATTCATGACGGTGTGCGTCCGCTGGTGAGCATTGCGGAGATCGAAGCCGTCGGCAAAGAGGCCGAGGCCTACGACGCCGCCATTCTCGCCATTCGCCAGACTGAAACGCTCAAACGGATCGAGGCTGGTTTCGTCATCGCCACTCTCGATCGCGACAAAATCTGGGTCGCACAGACACCGCAGGTGTTCAAGTACGAGGCCATCATCTCGGCCTATATTCAAGCGCTCGAATCGAAACGCGAATTCACCGATGACTCTTCCGTCTGCGAAGCGTTCGGCATCAGCGTCCGCATCGTGGAAGGCTCTACGGTAAACATCAAAGTCACGACCCCCGAAGACCTTGACCTCGCACGCAAACTCCTGACGATGGAGTAGGGGAGCGGTTTCATCGTAGGGGCGACCTGCGGTCGCCCAAGTGGTCGCCCACCGCTTGTTGAACGAAGCGAAATCCCGCTTGCGGGGCGGTGGGGTCAAGTTCGTCGGTCAAAGACCCTTATGGCACACTCTCAATAATAGGACTCTCTCTGCGGGGTTTTGACACCTCCTTCGCAATCTTGCCACTATCCCATTGAGATGTCGAATCCCCTCGAAGTTCTGTGCAGGAAAAAGCTTGCTGCAATAAGGGGATTCGACCTACTTTGCTAAGTAATTAGTTGATAACCATAAGTCGAACCCACATATTAACGACCCGCTTCTTCCCTCGCCCCGTCAGGGGAAAGGGATCGAGGGTGAGGGCGATTCATTGACGCAATATACACAATCCCACCCTGCGCTTCGCTTCGGGTGGGTTACCGTCTACTTTGCTGATCACGCAACGAAACGCCGCTTCTATAAACGCAATATTGCCAAGTTGCGTTCTTCCCTCGCCCCGTCAGGGGAGAGGGACCGAGGGTGAGGGCGTCGTTATCCCCCACAATTTCCATTCCCATTCGCATTGTGAATTCGTTTATTAAATCATGATCAGAATCGGCTCCGGCTATGACATCCACCGCTTCGCGCCCGGTCGCAAACTATTCCTCGGCGGTGAACTTATCGACCACCCGCTCGGCTTGCTCGGTCACTCCGATGCCGATGTCTTGTTGCACGCACTCTGCGACGCTCTCCTCGGCGCCGTCGCCAAGGGCGATATCGGCAGGCACTTTCCACCCAATGACGAGCGCTTCAAGGATATCTCCTCCACGCTGCTGCTCAAGCAGGTCATTGCAATATTGGCAACCGACGGTTGGA
This sequence comes from uncultured Ignavibacteria bacterium, assembly GCA_964552775.1. Taxonomy (GTDB): domain Bacteria; phylum Zixibacteria; class MSB-5A5; order CAIYYT01; family CAIYYT01; genus JADJGC01. Next base: position 27,196 of record CAZKIH010000014.1, read on the forward strand.
AACTGGTCAACGCCGATATGACCATCGTCTGCGAAGCGCCAAAGATTGCCCCATACTCCGACAAGATTCGCGCCAACATCGCCGAGGTCACTGGTGTCGCGGTCGATGCTATTTCGCTCAAGGCGACGACCTCGGAGAAACTCGGTTTCACCGGCCGCGAGGAAGGCATTGCGGCGATGGCAATTGTGTTAGTGGAGAAGTAGTGGAAGTCTTTTTCGCTAAGGCCGACGAAATCCTGAACATGGTGGCGGGGCACAGCGCAGTCTGGATCTATCTCTTCGTGCTCGTTTCGATGATAATCGAAAACTTCTTCCCGCCATACCCCGGCGATACTTGCATCTTTATCTGCGGCGTTTATGCTGCCGGCGGCAACGCCTCGTGGTCGAGTATTTATATTCTGTCTATTGTCGGTACATTGATTTCCGTGATGGGACTCTACTATGTCGGTCGCACCAAGGGCCGTACTGTTTTGTCAAGTCACAGCGCGCGCTGGCTGGGCGTACGGCGTCTCGACCACGTCGAAAAATGGTTCGACAAATATCACGACAAAGTCCTGCTCGCCTCGCGCTGGCTGACCGGCGTGCGGGCATTGATTGCCGTGATGGCCGGTATTGGCCGCGTGCCGGCCTGGCGTATGCTGATCTACAGCACGATCTCTACGATCACCTGGAATTTTGTCGTGTTGTTTCTCGCCCTTCGCCTTCGCCGCGATTGGGACAAGATTGACCAGATACTTGTTGCCTACAATCAGATCATTATCGCGATTGTTTTAGTTGTCGTGGGATTTCTGATTTACAAGATTATGGCGCGCAGGAAACGAGGAGAATCGAATTGAGAATCTTGGTGCTGGCCGGGGGCGAGTCAAAGGAGCGTGAGGTCTCGCTTAATACCGGCAAGGCAATCGCCGTCGCGCTCAAGACGATTGGCCACGATGTCGCAATGATCGACACTCGTGACGGCCGCGATCTGCTCGGCACCGCTGTCGCTCCTGTGCTGGAGCAATCATCATCTTCCGGCCCTGCCTCAAAACAGCCTCGATTCGAACTGGCGCTGCCGTCATCTCTTCGAGATTGCGATTGCGTTTTCATCGCGCTCCACGGCGGATTGGGCGAGAACGGAACGCTTCAGGCCATGTTCGATCTCGCCGGCGTTCCTTACACCGGGTCCGGCGTGCTGGCCTCGGCATTGGCGATGGACAAGCAGCGCACCAAACTGGTTCTCGGATCGGTTGGTGTTCCATCTCCGCGCACTGTCTGCTTCGGTGATGAGGTGTCGCTCTTTCGTTTCCTCGGCAGCGAGGATGCCGATTTCCTCGAATACCCAATGGTCGTCAAGCCCAACTGCGAAGGTTCCACCGTCGGCCTGAGCATCGTGCACAATTACGACGAATTGCTTCACGGCATCCGCACGGCCGCGCAATTTGACCGCGCCATCCTGGTCGAGGAATTTATTCCGGGCCGCGAATTGACAGTTGCCATCCTCGGCGAAGAGGCTCTCCCGGTCGTTGAAATCGTTCCCAAGTCCGGATTCTACGACTATCACGCGAAGTACACTTCTGGTGCCTCCGACTACTTCTGCCCCGCAGATATCACTCCCAAAGTCGAGGCCGAGGCCAAGGACTTTGCGCTGACGGCTTTCAATATTCTGGGCTGCTCTGGTTATGCGCGGGTCGATTTTCGTCTCAATCCCGATGGTGAATTGTTCTGTCTTGAAGTCAACACCCTTCCCGGCATGACTTCAACCTCACTGGTTCCAAAAGCCGCCAAAGCCGCCGGTTTGTCCTTCGAGCAATTGTTGACCAAGATCATCGAGCTCTCGCTGAAGAAATCGTAGCCGGTTTCGGTGCTCGGCGGATGTCCACATCCGCCGAAAACGTCCATCGGCTCCAGAAACAAATCTCGTCGATTGGTGGTGGACCAAGGCGATCGAGCAGCCAATCGGAAGCGCATGAATTAAGCCATGCGGTCGATGTGGACATCATCGCGCACGGAAATTGCCTCTTCTTTGTAGGTCGAAACCCCTAATTCCACCGTCGTGACCCTTAACGTGTCGTCTGGGGGGTTTCGACACCTATGATGTTCGGATCACCAAGACGCATGTCGAAACCCCTCAAGGTATCTCTTAGCTCTGAAGACTTTCCAATAAGGGATTTCGACCTACAGCATTTCCCAACGTTAACAAATCGCCGCATTGGCCAATCGTCTGGTCAGCTCCGCCAATTCCAGGTCTGAATAGGCCTCCATCGACTCGACATCAATCTTGATTTGCTCAGGCTTGAGATTGAGTCGATAGAATCCCGACTTGTTGTTTTCGATGCGATCCTCAAGACCCGTGGCGAAGCGCTTGAGTTCCTGCTTGACGCGGTAAATATTCTTCGCCTGGTTGAATCCCGGCTCGATTTCTTCCTTGCTCATCCAACCTTCCGGCTTCAGGAATCGCGCCGCTCCGAGTTTGTACAAATAGTTGAAACTCTTCGGCGTCAAATCGATCTCGGCTTCATTGAAAAAGATCTTTACGCGTTCGCCGGTCAGCAGACCGCGCAATTTCAAGGTGGGCATTGTTTCCTCCTCGTGAATTGTTTCTGTTGTTTCTACTTTTCGAAGTCTTTTGAATTTCGTAAGAAGCTGCTCAGCAGCGCTATTACCCACGAGCGCCGCGAGCCTGGCCCGCTTTTCATCAACAAATTGATTTGCGGCTGCCCAGCCGGCATTGAATAGCTGCCAGACCAGATCGCGTTCGTCCGCTCCGAATCCTCCCGCATCGTAAATTGATCCGGGTAGTTCGAACCCCTTGCCGACGAAATGCGAGAACATTCGCAGTTGCTCTGTCTGTCCGGTGGGTTGGTGCAGCAGTTCCGAAAGTTCGGCCAGTGAATCAATTAACCAGGCCGCAGTCTCGGCCATTTGCAGTAGTGCTCCGGCATGCGTCTTGAAACGCAATTCCAACGTGACAGTCTCAACTTCGGTGGTCCATTCATTCAACAGGAATGCCGTCTTGAGCGTCAGCAGTTCACTCTCGGTCAACAGATAGTCGTTGTCGACCAATCGCTGCAGCCACGGCGCCGCCTGGGCATGCTCGCGCAGATAGGTCAACAACCGGCCGCGATAAACCCGGCCATAATCATCCGAGGCATCGAGATAAATGCCGGCAACCTCGAAATCGGGGAGCATTGCGACCGCATAGAGCCAGCTCAAACGGTCGGTGCCGTTGTAGTCATGCAAACGGTTTACCAAACGATTTAGTGAGGCGACGCCAATTCCGCGCAGGCTGGCGAGTTGTCCAACCGGCGAGGTTGTGATTGCGTCCTCATCGACAAACACCATTCGCTGCGACGTCAACCGCACCACGACTTCGCGAATTTTCCCGGTATCGATGCGACCATCAACAGAGGCGGAGAAAGTCGCCGACAGTACATCCTCCATCGCTGAAACCTTGCGAATGACCTTTGCAGAGACCAGGTCGAGAATGACATCGGCAAGCGGCCGCGTCAACAGCGCCGAACCGACACCCTCCGCATGGCCATCAACGTACAGTTTCCAGAGGGTTTCGGCCTCAAGTTCCGAATTGGCAATCAGTACCGAGCGGCCAAACTTTGCCCCACGGCCAAAGCGTCCGGCGCGTCCCGACATTGCCTCGTACTCGCTCCAACTCAATGGTATTACCTGCGCGCGTTGCCCGTGGCGTCCGGCCTGGTATTTGTAGCAGTCGACGAACACCGTTTGCGCTGGAAGATTCACCCCCATCGCAAGCGTAGTGGTTGCGATCAGTACTTTGATTTCGCCATCGAGATAGCCGCGTTCGAGAATTTTGCGTTGTCGATGAGAGAGATCGGCGTGATGAAACGCCACACCCGATTGAAGCATTTCGATCAGACGCGGCCCAAGTATCGTCGCAGTCTCGTGCTGGATACGTTCGATCGTGTGATGTGCCGGCGCCCAGAAATTCCGTTCCGCCAACCGTGTCGCCAAGATTTCGCAGGCGCGCTTGGCTCGCAGGAACACCAACACCTGCTCGTCGGCGTTGACGAGCGTCTCGATATTGGCAAGCAGCAATTCGCCGGCATCATCGGTAGGGCAGTCAGAGAAAATCTCTTCACCACCGACACGATCCGCACCGCAACGATAGCGATAGCGGCCCTGGTAGAGCACGCCATGGCGCAACTCGATCGGCCGATAGTGATCCACCAACAACCGGCAGCCCAGCCACTCGGCGAGTTGGTCGGCATTGTCCAGCACCGCCGACAAGGCCACAATCTGCGGATGGTATTCCGAGCGAAGCGTCTTGAGAATCGCCAATTCCAGCGTCGCACCGCGTTCACTGTCGCCGAGCATTTGTACTTCGTCGATCACGATCAATCCGACCGACGACAGCAGGTCGAGATTGCGAATCAGCAGTTGATTGAATTTTTCGTAAATGAGAATTGCCAGATCGAACTTGCCGTTCTCCAGATCGTGCTCGAACTCGCGATGGTCACCAGTCGAAATGACCACGCGAATTCCCAGCCGCTTGTAGCGGTTGACGAACTCGCCATAGCGCTCCTCGGCAATCGATTTCAGCGGTACCAGGAAGAGTGCCTTGCGACGGTTGAAAATCGCCGCTGTCGCCGCCAGTTCGCCGCAAAACGTCTTTCCCGACGAAGTCGGAGCGCAGACCAGCACATTTTCACCGGCAAGAATTCGGTTCTCGATCACCGCCTTGCGCTGCAGCGGCAACAGCTCCTGGCCGAGCCGTTCCCGCCAACCAGCGACGACCACCTCCGGCAGTCCGTATGATCTCAAGTGTTCCATTTGCATCAAAGTCATGTATAGCTCCCTGAAAAATTCTGCATTTGCGATTCGGACGGCGCCGCGAAGACACACCCTGCCTTGAGGGACTGTTGACTAACCCGTCTTATCCGCAGAGTGCGCGGCGGTCGTCCACGCCCGCCGCGCCAGAACGCGCCCGCGTTTCGGTCACGACATCTCACAGCTTGAAGCCGCACACGAGAGGCAGAAAAAGCAACTCCCCTCGTGAATCACACTGCCGCCGCATTCAGCGCAAAAGCGATCGCCGCAGTCGGCACAAAGATAATTATTGCCACTCGGCACCAGCATTCCACCGCAGCAGCATTCCAGTTGATTGGTTTCCAGCACATTCATTTCACTTTCCTTTCGCGTCATCGGAAAGCCGCCTAACCGATGTCGCCTTGGCGGAGCGGGCCGCACGCCCGCTCCGAGGGTTTCCCGTGGTAACCGTGCTTGTTTTTAACGTGGAGTCAATATACTGCACATTTGTGCAGTCGTCAAGAAGATTCTAAAACTTAATCGAAAATAAGTTCACAGCTTTGAGTCCGCCTGGCAGGAATGGATACCTCGCCGCAGGACTGGTTATATGGTAGTCGGTTATGTTGTTTATGGACAACATATTGCCGCGATTATCGGAAGCTAAACTTGATAGGCGTTTACCTTAACGACCGAGGCCGCTCCTACCAAAGAAAGGGTGTCAAGCGGGTAGTTGCGGCAGGAGCGGCCTTAATTGTGACTGTGCCCCAAGGTCCTTTTAAACGCCGATGGGAGCCGGCTACCCGGCTCCCGTTGGAGGCTGACTAAGTGTCTCAAACGATCTCTAAGGGATTCTCAATCAAAGTGACGCTCTGTATCGGAATCCATCCCTTGATCGCCAATCTGGTAACTGATGCCATACTTTGAAAAGTGGGACAGCAGGAACACACCCTTGCCATCCAACACCTGGGACGGCGCTACCGTCTCCCAGCCAATGCCATCACCGTCTTCAACAGACTCATCGAAATAAAGAAGTGTGGCGATTGATCCGTCGGGCCTGTCAATCAACTGGGTCAGCTCAAGCGGCAGGTTGAACTGTAGGCCGCTCGGACCACACTCGTAGGTGTAAAGATCAGTTGTCCTGCCAATCCGATATCTCGTGCCAATGATCGTTATAGTAACGGAGTCGTTCACAGCGCCTGGACGAACAACAAAGTCGACTTTCTTGCCCTGAATAAAGATGCGCGAATCAGCGCCTTCAGGCATGGCCAGAAAGATGGTCGTATCAGCGGCGACGAATACGGTGTCATTGACGAACGGATTGCCTCCGCCATTCTCATTGCCATTGCCGGGCAACAGCTCCTTGTTGTTTTCGGCGGCTGTTGGTGCAGCCGGATTCTCGGCACAACCAAAAAACAGAATCGCGATGGCGCACGAAACAAGTATAATCAGCGCGACAAGCCCTTGATCTCTTAATTGCTGGTTCGTAAACACTCACCCTCCTCATATCAATATGGATAAAATCATCTACTCATACTCCCGCTATACTTCGCAAGAGCTGTTCCGAACATACTCAAATTGAAACACCGACGACCGGCGTCGGGTAACCGACAATGGCTACTGCTGTTGCAGCCTGTGTCGTATGGGAGCAACGTGCTGTTCATTTCCTGAGCAGTGACAATTAGCCAAAAAACCGTGGGGTAATTCCAACGGAGGATGGGAATCGAGCCATACACATGGTGTTCGAGACGAAAAGCACCGGTGTCTCACTCGTATTCGTGTGGCTTACATGATTCGTTCTCGATGCCGATATCACTTGTATGATCCGATTAATCCTCGTTCTCCAATTCGTCTTGTGTACGCTGGGTGCATCAGCTTTCGCGGAAAACAGGGCAGTCCCGCCACAATTCCACGCACGCAAAATCAGCGGCGCAAAATCGAAATCTCCGACGCTCTCGGCAATCAATAAGTCGGCAGTAAGTGTTCAGCCTCTTCAGAAGCCGGCGTTTGCTGACGCCTCGCACTGTACGGTCTATGTCGATGAGCCGCAGAATGCGCTCTATGATTGGATGCTCGGGAACGAAATCTACTACGCGTATCAAGACCTGTTCTTTCCGAAGGTCTTCTGCGACACCATCTATCCGTTTGTGGTCACTCATATCGGTATGACGCTCGTGCTCAATGACGCCGGAACGATGAATGTCCAGGTGTTTATCTCCGAGGTCGACCCCTTGTTTTCGTCGCCCGTTTGTCCAGTCCCGGGTGAGATTATTTATCTTGAGGACGAATACGCCGTTCAAATTCCGGGCGCGGATATCTACTCGGTTGTGATCCAACTGAGCCAGCCGGTTCCGGTCTACGGCCCGTATTTTGCCTGCATCTATTTCGGCTCGGACATGGAGGCGATGTATCCCGGACTGGCGATCGACACGGCAGCCTATCTTTGCATCAACTACAATGAGTGGGGCGAAGGGTTGACCGACCTGGCATCGAATGACTACTACAACTTCCCCGGATCAATCCATCTCTACTCGTACGGATACACAAAGGTCGGCATGTTGTCGCGACCGCGATTTATCGTGCCCTCCGATTCTGGCGTCACATTTCCGGGCAAGACCATCTGGGTGGGCGAGGCGAATGATGCAGTCACCTATCAAGGTGCGAAATTCGAATACTTTAAGGCTGGTGTCTGGTACGAATTTGGCGTCGATTTCAATGGCACCAGTCCATTGCGCGACGGCGTCAGCGCGGCAACAGCCGGTGACGGCTGGTCGACTGTCTGGCAGCCGTTTGGACTCAACGAAGGCAGTTATCCGCTGCGTGTGACAGTCGCCGATTTTGACTCGACTTATGCCTCGGACACCGCGACCGTCTACCTCGACATGAAACCGCTCGCCGCCAAGTTCACGAGTCGCACCGACCTGATGTCCACCTGCGGCGCGGAGACGGTCAAGGTCTCGATCGAGGATGAAAACCCAATCGCTGTGACACTTGGTTTTCGCTATCTGCCAAATTTCGAAGAGCGCACACTGTTACTTCTGAAGCGAAACGACTATGGTGATGTAAACGGCAATCCCAATGACGGCAACCACAACTACTCTGGTGAATTTGGTGAGTACTACTCGGCGCCGACAATAGTCGCCGCGTTTCTCAAACATTGGTTCGACAAGGGTTACATCGAAGTAATGGCCGAAGGGTCAACATTCCTGACAATTCCCCAGCAGGTGGAAAGTCTCGCTGTTGATTTCACAACCCGCGTTAATCTCGGCACCGAGGATGACAATCTCGCGGCCGGATTGATCGACTACTTGAAGAGTCATGGCAATCGGATCAAGCCGGATATCAAGCCGAAACCGAATTGGGAGTGGTTCAAGTCGGCCTATCTTGGTCGTCTCGCGACCGTGATGCTGGCCGTCGACGGTCCGTTTGGACATTGGCTCGCGGTGCAAAAGGTTGACTATTCAGCAGCACAGAACGACAGTTTTCCGGTCACGTTCTATGATCCCATCGGCGGTCTGCTGAGATCATCTTTCCTGATCGCGCGCGGCGATTCACTGGTTCTGGGCTACTTGCCCAATAACAAGAAATACCGCGCTCAGCTCGGAATTGCACTCTATCCGAAACAGGAGGCGATCACCTATTCGACCTTCTGGACGGACTTCAACACACTCGATGGCTTCTCAGGATTGCTGCCAACAGGCACATTCCAGGAAGACCTGCTCTATCTCGTGCGCGCGCGCGCGCTGGACGCCAACAACGACGTAGCCGACAGCTATTGGATCATCAAGAACGATTGCGTCCATCCGGTTGTGCACGGTGATGCCGATCACAATGGGCTGATTTCGATCTCCGACGCCGTGTACCTGATCAACTGGATATTCGCCTCCGGTCCCGCGCCGTATACGATGGCGCACGGAGATGCCGATTGCAGTGGTGTGGTTCAAATCTCCGATGTGGTCTTTCTCATCAACTATATCTTCGCTTCCGGTCCCGCTCCCTGTCCGTAGGGACGCCGATTTCATTTCCGCAAAGCAATCAATCCTCGACGTTACGTCATTCCCGGGCGTGTTATGAAAGTCGATTATTGCTCATCGACTCTGACTTCTTGAAAACAATCGTTGAGCCAAGTCATTCCCGCGAAAGCGGGAATCCAGGTTTGTCTCCAGCGATTGAAGGACATTCGATCCAACCTGAATACTTTATCAACATCCCCTCCCGGTGGGAAAGCGAATCGTGTGAGTGCCCGGCGGTATCAAGACAACAACAAATTCTCGCGCCTGCCAATATCACTCCATTTTTTCGTTCAACCGGCAAATAGGGGAATCCCGAAACGATTCACCTTGAATACCGTACAATTTATTATTATTGTATTTGATGTCCCTGATGTCAGGGTGCACAAAAGAGGACAATATTTTAACCACGGAGGTTTGACTGTGGACAGAACCGAACTGCTGTTAGAGGAACTTACCAACGCTTATGGTCCTCCGGGGCACGAAAGTGCCATTGCCGAGATATTCAAGAAGCATGTCGCCAAACTGGGCAAGGTCTCATACGACAAGATGGGCTCGATCATTGCCGAGCGCAAAGGCACTTCCGCCGATCCGAAAATCATGGTCGTCGGCCATCTCGACGAAATCGGCTTCATGATCACCGAAATCACGACCAATGGTTTCCTGAAATTCCTCCCGCTCGGCGGCTGGTGGGGCCATGTCGCTCTGGCACAGCGCGTGGTGATCCTGAGCAAGAAGGGCCCGATCCTCGGCGTCATCGGCTCAACTCCCCCACACATTCTCGAACCGGAAGCCCGCAAGAAAGTCCTCGACATCACGGATATGTACATCGATGTCGGCGTCAAGGGCAAGTATGACGTTGCCAAGAAACTCGGCATCTCGGTCGGTGACGTAGTTCTGCCCGATTCAAAGTTCACGATCATGGCCGAGAAGGACATGTACATGGCCAAGGCGATTGATAACCGCTTCGGTTGCGCCGCCGCCATCGAGGTCATGTGGCGTCTTGAAAAAGTCAAGCATCCCAACACGCTGTACAGCGTCGGTTCGGTGCAAGAGGAGGTCGGCTGTCGCGGCGCCGGCACAGCAGCCTGGATGATCGACCCCGACCTGGCGATTGTGCTCGATACCGGCATTGCGCGCGACACGCCCGGAATCTCCGGCGAGCCGAAGGAGAAAGTCGGCTCCGGTCCGTCGATACTTGTCGTCGACGGCGGCATGATTCCCAACGTCAAATTGCGTCATTTCGTGCAGGCGACTGCCGACAAGATGAAGATCAAATATCACCTATCGTCGATTCGCGGCGGCACCACCGACGGTTCGCGCATTCACATGTCGCGCCTCGGCGTGCCCTCGATCGTGATCGGCCCGGCTGTGCGCTACATTCACGGCCACAATGCGATCATGGCGCGTGGCGACTATGAAGCGTCCGTCAAGCTGGTCGTCGAGCTCCTGAAGAAACTCGACGCCAAGACCGTGAAATCATTTACGCAATCGTAAATCTGTACCGCCTCACCCCTCTCCCGGTTTGGGAGAGGGGTTGGGGGTGAGGGCAAGTATATTTTGGAGACCCAATGCCGTTGAAATTTTTCAACACCATGACACGTCAACTCGAAGAATTCCACTCGATCCATCCGGGTGAGGTGCGCCTCTACACTTGCGGACCAACCGTCTACAATAACGCGCACATCGGCAATTTCCGCGCCTATATGTTCGAGGATCTGCTGCGCCGCTATCTCAAATATCGCGGCTACAAGATCACTCAGGTGATGAACCTCACCGACATCGATGACAAGACCATCAAGGGTTCAATCGCTAAAGGTGTAACTCTCGACGAATACACGGCTGTCTTCATCAAGGCGTTCTTCGATGACATGGACGCGCTTCGCATCGAGCGCGCCGAATACTACCCGGCGGCGACCACGCACATCCCCGAGATGGTCGCATTGGTCAAGACGTTGCTCGACAAAGGTGTTGCCTATCGCGCGGGTAACGACATCTATTTCTCGATCTCCAAGTTCGGCGAATACGGCAAGCTCTCGCACATGGATCTCACCCAGCTACAGGCGGGCGCATCGCAGCGAGTCGCGGCCGATGAATACGAAAAAGAGCAAGTCTCCGATTTTGCCTTGTGGAAGGGTTGGGATGAGGCCGACGGCAACGTCTTCTGGGAAACCGAAATCGGCAAGGGCCGCCCCGGCTGGCATCTCGAGTGCTCGGCGATGTCGATGAAATATCTCGGCGAGTCGTTCGACATCCACACCGGCGGCGTCGACAACATGTTTCCGCATCACGAAAACGAAATCGCCCAGTCGGAGGCCGCCACTGGCAAGAAATTCGTCAACTATTGGCTCCACTGCGCCCACCTCATCGTCGAGAGCAAGAAGATGTCGAAGTCGCTTGGCAACTTCTTCACCGTGCGCCAACTTCTCGACAAGGGTTATCCCGCCGTCGCGATTCGCTATCTGCTGTTGTCGACGCATTACCGCGCCTCGCTCAACTTCACGATGGACGGCCTCGATGGCGCCAAGGCCGCGATTCAGCGCCTCCGCGATTTCTACGACAACCTCACCATCGGCGTCAAGGATGTCGCTTCCGGCAAGGTCGATGAATACGTCGAGCGCGTCAAGAGCGGCTTCACTGACGGACTCGATGATGACCTCAACATCTCGCCCTCGCTCGGCGCGATTTTCGATTTCGTCCGCGACATCAATCGCCTCATCGCCGAGGGCGGCATCTCCAAAGATGACGCCGCCAAGGTCAAATCGACGATGGACGGATTCGATTCCGTGCTGGCGATTTTGCACAAAGAGGAAGTCTCGCTCGACACCGAGGTGGAAAAACTGATCGCCGACCGCATTGCCGCACGCAAGGCCCGCGACTTCAAGAAATCCGACACCATCCGCGACCAACTCCTGGCGATGGGCATCATCCTCGAAGACACCCCGCAGGGCACCGTCTGGAAGAAGAAGCTGTAGGCGAGAGCAGGGTCGCCCACAGCAAGCTGTGGGCGACCCACGCAGGCTGTAAACGGCCCAACCACGGCGTAGAATTTGAAAAAGGAGATGACCTCGATGCCGTCAGTTCTCGCTCTCGACCTCGAAGGCACATTGATATCGAATGCGGTTAGTCAGATTCCGCGTCCCGGCCTCTTCTCGTTCTTGGAAGAAGCAAGCAGGCTCTTCCCGCGCATTGTGATCTTCACGGCGGTTCGCGAAGCGACTTTTCGCAGTGTGGCCCAAGGCTTGGTTGATTCGGGCGACGCTCCCGCTTGGTTCGCAGATTTGGAGTATGTGAATTGGCACGGCTCGGCAAAGGATTTACGCTTTATCAAAGATGCGTGTATCGAAGATATCGTGCTTGTTGATGATTTTGAAGGCTATGTTATGGCAGAGCAGAAGCAGCATTGGATTGCGATTAAGAGCTACGAAAATCCCTATGGCACCGACGATCGCGAACTGCTTCTCACCCTTGAAGAGCTAAGAGTGCTGTGGCAGAATTGACCCAGTCTGTATGTCGGACTGTGGTTTGGACTTTGTGTTCCCAACAGGATTTGTCGTGCGTGGCGCACACGCCCTCGTATGCAACAGAGTTGAGTAGGTCCGAACCCCCGAGGTTCGGACCACTTGTTCGCCCAAAGATAATCGTCCGGACCGCAGGGGTCCGGACCTACAAACTAACTCAGTTCTCTGATCATCGAATATCGTGCGTACCCCGACCACTCACTCGAGCGGCAAACCGATTCTCCCGAGCTTGAAGTTGAACCATACGCGAATGGCACGACCCCTGATCAGGTCCCTGGTAACCGGCCCAAAGAAGCGCGAATCGAATGAATCATCACGACTATCGCCGAGCATGAAGTAGGAATTCGCGGGAATAGTGTATGGGCCAAAATCATCGCGCTTGGGATTCATCTCGGTATCGCTGTGAAGACCAGCAGGCGGCAGCGGCACTCTTTCGCCGTTGACGAGTAGCTGCTTTTCTCTCATCTCCACGACGTCAGACCCGACGGCGACGCAGCGTTTGACATATGTAACAGTGTGAACTGCCGGGTGGTAGAATACCACCAATTCACCCCTTTGCGGCTCAGCGCTCTCATAGGCAGAAAGATCCACCAGAATTCTATCGCCAATGGCGATCGTATTTTCCATACTTGCGCTGCTGCTCACAAAGGTCTCGTAACTGCCAAATATCGGTGTTGTCAAAGTGGCGATGATCCAGATGGCCACAAACAAACCGGCATACACGAAGAGATTTGTGACTCGCCTCGGCTTGTTCGTGAGAGCATGATAGGACTTCGCGACCTTGACTGCAGAGACAATGGAGACGACAAGGAACACCAAACTACTCAACAGGGGAAGGACCACATTGAAGGGTTGTGCATCCCAGAAAACAACCATCGCCATTTCAATATTGGCGAGGACTATTGCTGCAACCAGGAAACTGATGGCAAGCTTCAGTGAGCCGCCATACAAATGGCCGAGGCCGGGTGCTAACAACGCCAGCAAGCCGGCCAGAATGGGTCTTGGGTGAGCCTTGCGCAAGGGCTGCCTGACTCTGCCGCAGTTGGGGCACTTAAAGTCGGGCAAAAGGACTTCTTGCTCGGTGAGTGTAGAGGTCGTTCCACAGAGGCACCTGTATTCCATACCCTCTCCTTAGATTCGCTTCTTGCGATTCTGTTCAAATCTCGATGAGGATAAACTACTCCACAAAGCAGAATTGCGCAATGCAATTCCGTAGCACGCCATTTTCTGATAGACGTGCGTTCACACCAATATCTCAGCCCGTAAGCCGAACCCCCGTGATACGGACCCCTTTCTGGTACTTGACGCCTCCGCACTAGGAAGTAGGTCCGAACCCCCGTGGTTCGGACAGAACATTTATACACCTCTCGGCTTCGCACCCATCCAGACCGGCATCACGCGCGACAAGAGATAGAGAATGACAAAGGGCATTATCAGCATGGCTGTAGCCACCAGCAATCCTTCGATTCCGAACAACTGCAGCTTGTAAATCGTCAGTCCACGCAATGACTTCGAGAACAATTGTCCGCCGATTACCACATTCCAACGCGTGCTGAAAATTCCGATCTGCACCAGGACGGCGCAGACGAAATACAACAATCGACGCATCTCGTCATGCATGCGGGCAAAACGCGCCACTGCCAGTCCAATCACGGGTATAGCGGATCCGATAATGATCTGGGTCACAATCAGGCTGATGAACAGCCTACTGCTGATCATCTGCGAGAGAATGTTGATTGATTCCTCCGACTCGTAAAGACGGTGCACAAAATCGAGCAGCTCCAGCGAGAAATCGAGGATCATGGCGTACATCAAGAATTCGCCCAGCTTGTTGAGACAGGACATGTCAATCTGGCGGCCGCGCAACAGCGACATCAGAAGGTACAGCAAGAGGATTATCGCGATGCCTGATACGATAGCTGAGAATAGGAAGACGATCGGCATGAGCACGCTGCTCCACCACGGGTTTGCCTTGACCGATCCAAAGATAAACCCGACATAACCGTGCAGCAAAAACGCCGACGGAATACCGATTATCGTGATCACGCGACCGATCTTCTCGTCCCAGGCCAAAGCCTTTGGCGAAATGTCGTTGGCGCCGAGGGTCAGAATCTTATAGACCAATCTCCGCCAGCCGCGGCTGCTGTTTGACCAGACCACGAAATCGTGACGGTAGTCGAACCAGATTTCAAGCAGCAAAACCACCATCAGATACCAGGCATAGACAAATCCGAACATCGCCATCGCCGAACTTGTGTGCGGAGTCAAGAACATTTCCATTGCCCGTTCCGGTCGGCCCAAATGCGCCAACAGTGGCAGTGGCGCCACAATCAGAAAGGCCAGTGCCCCCAGCAGCGACAGCCGGTAGACCGGTTGGAGCGCCCTGACTTTGAACACTCGTTCCAACGATGCCAGTATGAACGCACCGGCGACCAGTCCGGTCAGATAAGGATAGACAACGATCAGTATGCTCCAGTGGAGCTCGTATTCATTGGGGTAGATATAGCCGGTCACTCCCGACAGAGCTTCTCCCGCCTGTCCAATAAGGTCGATCATAGACTATATCACCTCTCCGTCCGCACCGGCATAGAAGACTTTGGGCTTTGTGTTGAGCCACGGCTTCAGGATGTTGACCTCGTTGAATCGCAAGAATCGGAGCAAGGGCGAACTGCTCTTGTCCAGTTCACCGAATACGCGAGCCTGGGTGGGGCAGACCTCAACACAAGCCGGTAGCAGCCCTTGCGTTATGCGGTGATAACAGAATGTGCATTTGTCGGCGACCTTCTTTTCGGGATGCAAGTACCGCGCTCCATACGGGCATGCCTGAATGCAGTAGCGGCAGCCGACGCAGTAGGTCTCGTCGACGAGCACGACACCATCGCGACTCGTAAATGTCGCGCCCACCGGGCAAACCTGTACGCAGGGAGCTTGCTCGCAGTGGTTGCAGAGCTTGGGCACGAAGAAAGTCCGCAGTACCGCTTCACCATCCTCAATCTGACTGAATCCATTGATGCCGCCATTTGGCGATTCGACAATAGTCTCGCCCTTGATCGGAACAACATATCGCTCAACCCAGGTGCGGAAAAACATCGGCTCCTTCGGTACATGATTTTCTTCTTTGCAAGCAACGGCACAGCGACCGCAACCGATGCACTTGTGGATGTCAATCCCCATGGCATAGTTGTGCTGAGTCGGGTCGTAATCCTTGTTGCCCTCGGCCAGCAGCATCATCGGGTCAACGGTCGCCGCCAGTGCCAGCCACAAGGTCAGCTTCTGCGAGAGGTTGTCCATGAAGTCGCGTCGCGACATCCCGGGATGTTGAGTTGTCATTGATAGGCCTCCGGATAATGAGGATAGTGGCACTCCCAACAAAGATAGCGCCCACCGTGAGTCTGCAGATCGACTTTCGGGACCCCGCGGTCGCCATCCAAATCGAGATCGTGACACTTCCCGCAAACACTGCGTTCACGCGGTTTCTCCGCCTCTGTCGTATTCGGTTGCGTGAAATGTTCGGGCGGCACAATGTGGCACTCTGTGCAAGCCAGCGCCGCATGATGAGACGCGAGCTTCACATTGTAAATATTGCGATGGCAGGCACTGCATTCTGTGGCGGAAGTTGTCGGCAGGAGCGGATTATGTGGATCGTGGCAGCTCTGACACGGCTGACCGGGATTGTGACGCTCGGTCACAACCTGCGGAAAACCGGTTGGGCGTGAAATGTTATAGCCATGACAAAGCGGACAAAAATCGCGACCGGATGGCAAATCCGGAGTGTGCTCGTCGGGTGCCTCGATGTGAGCCGTAGATGGTCCATGACAGGTCTCGCAGGAGATGCCGCGATGATGCGATTTTGAGCGCTCCTCAAAGATGTCGTCGTGACATTCCATGCAAGCCTGGTATCCCGCATAGGCAACAGGCAACGCTTGAATTTCGTCCACTGCGGCCGCGCGGTAGTGACCGTATTCCCCAAATGTCTTGGGCATGAACAGAAATCGGCCCACAAAAAATGTGGCCACCACGAGTGCAAAGGCCAGAATCAACGGTCGTACCTGTTGCGGTAACCAATTCAAGTCATCTCCTCGGACGACGTTTACGATAGGGAATCGATAACTGAACCCAAGAAACCATTCATGGTCTTTTCTGTCAACTATAATTTTGTATCAAAATGGTAATTTTTATCTTGTTATCCAGGTACGTCACTGTATTTTGGATTCAAGCAGCATCTCTCAATAGAACGACATCATTCTGCGTCCACGAACTGCAATTGCAGTCGCGATGTGAGCGGCCTCCACCACGGCCAGGCGACTCGCAGTTGCGAAACTCGCAACGCGCCCGGTCATCTCTGGCATTTCGGGTGCGATACTCTTGAGGAGGAGATATGAGTTGGAGTCTTTATTTTCTCGTAGTCGTCATCTTGGTTGGCGGTGTTCTTACAATCGGACTCTTTGGAGGGATGTTCTGGCTTGCTCGACGCAAAGACAGCGAAAGGCCAAACAAGTAGTGCCCGCATGGCAAGTTGGTAGGTTGGAACACCCTCCAGATTGGACAAGTTGTTCTGAGTGGCACCCGCCCTCGTGTGCCACGGAGTAAAACAATGCCGAAACCCCTCCTCACCGAATTCGAACGCTACCGCCTGATCGGCGAAAAAGCGCTCGCCCAAGTGTCCGAGGAAGACTTGAACCGTCTTCCCGGCCCAATAGGTGGCCACAACTCGATTGCGATGATCGTCAGGCATCTCGGCGGCAACCTGCTTTCGCGCTTCACAGATTTCCTGACAACCGACGGTGAAAAACCGTGGCGCGATCGCGATGCCGAATTCGAGGAGCGCCGCTACACACAGCAGGAGGTCCTCGAGTGGTGGAACAAGGGCTGGCAAGTCCTTCAGGCGGAACTGGCGAAGCTGACCGATGCCGACCTGAATCGGACAGTGACGATTCGCGGAATTTCACTAACCGTCGGCGAAGCCCTCACGCGCTCAGTCGCGCATGTCGCATATCATGTCGGACAGATTGTGCTGCTGGCCCGAATCGCAAGCGGCGAGCAGTGGCAGTGGATAAGCATCCCCCGCGGACAATCCAAAGACTACAATCTGAATCCAACGAAAGAGAAGAAGCCGGAATAATCCGTAAACAAAATGATCCGAACCCCTGCGAGTCGCTTTCTTGATAATCCGACTCATTACAGAGAACCCTGTACATATCATAATCACCGGTGCTGAAACCGTCTGTCGACTTTCGGCACTCAAAATTCAGGTTGGTTTGGAGATGTATAAAGACTTGATTTTTATTCAAAAGCGCATAAATTGGAGTTGTCACACGACATTTGTCCGGATTGAGTGAGAGTGTCCTCACTGTTCCAAGGATGATTTATGCGAATCAACAGCAGAACGATTTTGGATCTGCTGCATCGTTCGCAATACCGCTGTTGTTGCTCGACTCTGCTTGCTGTGACTCTTCTTACAGCTCTATTGTACGGTGCTGTGGATGAAGCCGCCCTCAGCGGCGGCACCGCTCACATGGCGATTCTGCTCAAGCCCGAGCAGACCCAGATGAACCCTCTTCGAATCGACACGCTGTCGTACGATTTCACTTCCAGTCTCGACGGCTGGGGATTCCTGAACTCGCCTGACACCGTCCAGGAATACTACCCGGACGCATCCTGCATCGAACGCTGGAGAATGATATCCGTTTCGCCTGTCTTTGACATTCAGTGGAGTAGTTTCAGCACGACAGGTGCCGCGCAAGTGTATTGTCCATTCCGGGGTTACAACTCCGGCTCCTGCAATTACCGCTGGTGGATCAAATCCATTCAGACTCCTGTCCCCACACAGTGGAATGGCGTACGTCGCATCGAAGCACGCATCTACCGATCCACAAGTGGCTCTGTGTATGCGATGATTGGATACAAACGACCGGGTGATGACGTATACCAATATCAGAGTTGGTCGGGAAGCTTGCCCGGCAATACCTGGACAACCATCTATCTCGACGAGCCATCCACAGGAGCCTTCAGCAATCTGACCGGAGTCTCGGTGCTCTTTGGCGCGTATTCTGCCGACGGGAACGTATATGTTGATCTGGTCAGAGGCCTTAAGTTCGTGGCCGTTACTCCGACGCTCGTATCTCCGGGGGATTCCGTTGTCATACAAGATAATACTCCCAATTTCGTCTGGTCTGGAGACGGTGACTCCTATACTCTGCAGATCGACACGGACCCGATTTTTGCCACACCCACCATCTATCCTGGCATAGCGGCCAAGAATTATACTGCGCCCGATCCGTTGCCAAACACTGGAGGCTATTCCGGATTCCGATACTACTGGCGGGTACAGGCCAATTATTCCAACGGACAGAACTCTGCGTTTTCAACCGCTAATCGTCTTGAGATTAGTGGACCGCACGAGGTCCCGTCCGAGTTTCCTGATCTTCGATCGGCTTACAATGCTTTCCAGAGATTTTCTGGAGGGACCATCTTGGTAGCGCCGGGTACCTACACTGGGCCCAATAACTGCAATCTCGGTGGATTCGGGGAAAAACCTGTTCATGTTATTTCTTTAAGCGGCGCCAGCGCGACGATTATTGACTGTCAGGGGCTCTACCGCGGATTCTACTACGATCTGTATTCAGTTGGTGGCACGCGGCTGGATGGATTCACAATTCGCAATGCTGTCGGCACTGGGGATAGTGCAGCTGTAGTCTGTTGGACCGGTTCGCCCGACATCCGCAACTGCATCATCGAGAACACCAGGGGAAAAGGCATTTACTGTCGCAGTGGCGCACAACCCAAAATCACCAATTGCCGGATTGCCGGCAGCGACAGCGCCGGCGTCGTCCTTGAATTGGGTGCCAACTCTACAATCAGTGGTTGTACCTTCACAAACAACCGAACCTATGGCTTGGAATTGCGAGATGGCACCACGGCCCAGGTCAATGGCTGCAGTTTTCTTGAAGTCCTTCCCGGTTCCAGCGGCATCAGCCATAGTCTCTCTGCCTCCGGAGCAACTCTCACCATCAGCAATAGCCGCTTCTCCAATTCCCGTGGTACCGGACTGGTTGGATCAAATAGTGCGTTGACAATCCGTAACTGCGTTTTCTCGGGAAACAAGGAGTCCTATGCAGGCGGAGGCATTGGACTGTGGTTGGCGCGAGACAAAAGTGTCACGATAGATTCCTGTCTGTTCGAAGACAACAGCGCGCCAAGTGGCGGCGGCATCTTCATTTCGCAAGTCGCCGCGCTGAATATCTCTCGCAGTACATTTGTCCGGAACAGCATTGGCATTGACGTAAGCGCCGAAGCGTCAGTTGCCAAACCAATCAGCGTCAACAATACGATTATAGCTTTTAGCACTACCGGCGCAGGTGTCAGGTCGCCGAACACTTCAATTGCCTTGAATTTTGCCTGCAGTGACATCTTCGGCAACACAGGTGGAGATTGGGTCGGTACGATTGCCGGTCAGTTGGGAGTAAATAACAACATTGGCCTTAACCCGCTATTTTGTGATACTGCCAATCATGACTTGACGATTGCGACAATTTCACCGTGCGCTGCTTCCAATACTTCGTGTGGGCAAATCGGGAGGTACGAGGCTAACTGCACATTGAATCGACCTCCGACTTTCTCTTTGACACGCGACACCGTAATTGCTGAAGGTACTGCTCTGGTCTTGACAGTCTCTGCGACCGATCCGGACGAAACCACACCTTCCCTTTCTGCAGAGAACCTGCCCACGAATTCAACGTTCTCAAGTCCTGCCGGTGGTTCTGGGACTCTGTTGTTTAATCCAGATTACAATCAGGCTGGCATTTACTCGGTCAGGTTCATTGCGACGGATGGCGAGTTGTCGGATACGCTGGTGGTGACTATCACCGTGAATGACGTTAATCGCCCACCGACGCTTGACTTGGTGAGAGACACTTCAATTGCGGAAGGTGCAACATTGTCGCTTGTGATTCGAGCTAATGACCCGGACGGGACCACTCCCGTCCTGACAGCAACAGGTGTACCTTTGCACGCAATCTTCACGGACAACAGGAACGGCACAGGTGTGCTGACCTTCTCTCCGCAAACTGGTCAGTCCGGCAACTACGCACTTGGGATCATCGCAAGCGATGGCAAATTGGCTGATAGCGCGACGATCAACATTCGGGTCTATCACCAGAATCGAGTTCCAGAAATCTCCGTCCCTAACGACACTACTGTGAGCGAAGGGCAACATCTAATGCTGACGATTCACGCAGCCGACCCTGATGAAACCATTCCTGCATTGAGTGCAAGCGAGTTGCCACCCGGCGCCACTTTCGTTGACAATCATGACGGCTCCGGTGAATTTAACTGGACACCTACACTGACTCAAGCCGGAACCCATGTGGCGACTTTCCGCGCGAGCGACGGTGAGTTAAGCGTATCTGCGTCCGTTAGCATCCATGTATCAAATGTCAACCAGGCACCGCAGTGGACCATCTCCCGCGATACTCTGATCTCGACTAATGACAGTTTAACATTAGTGGTCTCTGCCTTCGACCCCGACGGCACGCTGCCAGTTCTGTTCGCCGAGAATCTTCCGGCGAATTCGCAGTTTACGGATAGCGCCGACGGACGCGGCGTGATGATTTTCTATCCCGAGGTTACCCAGGTTGGCGCATATTCGATCAGGTTCATTGCGTCTGACGGCATTTTGCAGGACACTATGTATGTTACTGTGACTGTTACGCTCGGCCCGTTGCTTGCAGTGGATCCGGACACGCTCAGTCTTCAGAATGACCAAGTAACCGGTTCGATTACCATTTCTAATTCCGGTAAAGGAAACCTTGAATGGACGGCAACTGCTGATGCCGCTTGGTTGAGTCTCGATCAGACGTCAGGAAATCTGACCGAATCGGAGTCCGTGACAGTAACAGCTTCGGTCGATACGTCTGGCATGAGTTCTGGCTCGCACTCTGGACAGGTGATGATAAACTCCAACGAGGGACAAGTTAACGTCACCGTTACCATTCACAGATTGTTGTCGCTAATGATGCCACCGATTCTGACCAGCGTGCATGTGGTTGACTCGATTCGAATTCCCTTCAATGGGTTCATAGACGCAGATTCATTGCTCGCCACTGTCGAAGTGGAAACGAAATCGCATCGAGCCAGCAAGAAGATGGTGGTCCAGCAGGGTGGGCGAACGATTCTCTACGTCGCGCCGCTCAATGAGCAGGAATTTGATGAGCTTGATCTGATAAAGGTTCATGTCGGCCAAAATCTACGCGATGCTCGAGGCGTTCCGCTCAAAGCCAGTGACACATTGCGCGTCTTTCTTACCGGTGCAGCAATCTGGCCCGGCGATACCAATGCGGATAGCGTTGTAGATGAACGCGATATTCTGCCAATCGGCGTCTACTTCAATCAACAGGGACCACCGCGTCAAGATGCAGTCCTGAATTGGTACCGTCAGCTTTGCCATGCCGTTGTTGCCGGCAGCGCCTGGGAACCGTATGAATCGATATATGCCGACGCTGATGGCAATGGCAGCATCGAGTACGAAGATATTTGTGCGATCAGCGACAACTGGATGAAGAGCGTTCCAAACGAATCACTCGCATCCAGATCGTTCGACTCCCGCGTTTCACTGCAAAATCTGGGGCCGGAGACAATCAACGGCCTTTATACGGCACTTCTTGGCTGCGACGAGTCACAAGGGCGCGCAGAGATCAGAGACATGCTGGAGGCCATGTTGGTAGAGCAAAAGGAAGTCCTTCCCGATCGCGTGACATTGTGCCAGAACTATCCGAATCCGCTCAACCCCACAACCACAATCGAATTCTATTTGACTGAAGCGGCTCACGTCAAAGTGACTATACTGAACGTGCTCGGAAGGGAAGTGCGGACATTGTGTTCCGGCAATTACGGTGCCGGTTTTAGTCGAGTGGAGTGGAACGGCACCGACGACTTAGGGCGAGATGTAGCTTCTGGGGTCTACTACTATCGTCTGCAAATCGGTGATCTCACATTGACGCGGGCAATGTTGCTGAGCAAGTAATCGGGCTGCTGACCACGTTGACGGCCATCATCCGCTATTTTGGATAATAGCCAAATCACTGTATTGTGTGTTGTCAGACCAATCTGAACTTTGATTGCTGAAGGTCCGAACATGGTTTCGACTTTCGCAATCATTATCGGTCTTGCTTTCTCCTTGTATCCTGAATCAGATTACAGCGGACAATCCTCAATATGCCCCCTGCTCTTAGTTCCTTGCTTCGACCAGGGCATGGACCAAGTAGCTGATTGGTACGATCAAGCCTGTCGCAAGACCCAATCGATGTTGAAATCGGATGCCGCCGTGAAGGTTCTTGATCTTGTGCGTTCTTACGATCGGATCGGTGGAATTGTAATCGTATTCTGAAGCCCGGTATGGAAGTGAGACATGCCGAAGATAGAGCCCAGCCCAATTGTTGAGTGAGACAGCAACGTCAACGGTTGTACCGGAACCATCCAATCGCGATGGAGGAATTCCATAGTACAATGGCGTGCGTCTTCCAATGTCCTCATTGTCGAATGCCCCGATGGTTCGACCGAGACCGACGTCAAGACAGATGTCTCTACTGAGCCAAGTCTTGATGCGTCCCTTCAATGCTATGGGAAAGTCGATTTTTTCAGTCGCACCTTCAACAACCAATCCGATAGCAAACCCACGCGTGATGTTACGCATGATCCCCAGCGACCAGACCAGATCAAAATTCGAATTGCTGACATACCCGGGCGTATCGTTGCCTTGGAGCGGGAAATCAACTCCGAAGTCAGTCATCAGAAAAAACTTTGACTCATTGATTTGTTGTGCTTTCCAGCAGATGTTCTTCGGTTGTGCCGACACAGCACTTGTAAAAACCAGCGCCACGAGAATAACTGCGACCTGTCTCAATATCCACCTCCGTTCAATGAATCCATTCATCTTGGAAATCAGCTGTTTTGTCAACGGCTCACCTTTTGGAGCAGCTAAGTTAGACCAAGAAGCAGTAGCGGTCAACGATTCCTTTAAAGCCATTTCGGAACTGAGCTGCCGACACCTGCCTACCCCTCGCACGGCGGTGCCCCGCCACCAAAGATATAAAGTATCAAGTAAACGGCATCCGAGATATTGATTCCTCCGCTGCAATTGGCGTCACCAGCAGCAAGCGGATTGGGCGCTGCACCGCCGGCGAAGATGTAGTTGATCAAGAACACCACGTCCGAGATGTTGACTACAGCGTTGCCGTCGGCATCGCCGGGAAGAAAGTCGCGGACAACGACTTCAAGCGAGTCGGACCATTGGCGTGCTGGTTCCCAATCATTGCGCGACAGAACGCTCACCTGATAGACACCTTGGCTTGTCCAGGAGTAATTGACTTGGCAAGTGTCGCCAGACATGTAGGGACCCAGCCAGGCCGAAGAATCACCATTGCCGAAATCCCATCTGAAGTGCAGGGGACGAGCGGCGCTGTCCACGCAGCTCGTTGAATAGCTGCACGTCGAGTCTGGCATAACAAAGGAGCAACCCTCTGGAAGTTGAGCCCGATCTGGTCGAGGTGCGGTGAGCTCGCGACTGGCGACTTCGAAGCTAATCTGGAGCTGAAAACTATCGACATAGATCAGAGAAACGGAGAGGTAGAGATCGTGCGTGGACCTTGCACCACTCTGTCTGATTCGACTCGCATACGCGGCTGTGTCGGTTGCACCGCCAACCAGAACATCATATCCTCCATCATAGTAGCATGTCGGAGTGTAACGAACATTGTATTTGCTGTGCAGGAATGAATTGGCAATCGAGTTCGAAGTCGGCAAGGCTGTGAAAAGGAACTGGTACGTGCCTTGAGTCCAAATCGTATGCAACGCAGACCGCGTCGCCGGGCAGTATCCTCAGCCACTGCTTGCTGCCCATTCGATAAGAACATTGTGCGTAAAGCTCCCGGAAGCTGTGTCGGTACCAGTCTGGCCGGGAATGGCCGCAGCGGCAGCGTCAATCCAATTGGCGGTGAAAAGGTACGAAGGAGGAGGGCCCGGGCTGGAGTAAGCCGTGTGGCCTTCTCCGTTGGAAACCGCGGCCAATACCATGATGTTGTCCTGCTGAATCACTCCAAACGAGGCGGAATTCCAGATGACGGTCTGCCTGATCGTGTCAGTATAACCGAGCGAGATCGATTGGTTGTAGGCAAAGTCGAGTAGGCCGAAGTCAAACGGGACTCCATAAGAGTCTGCGTAGCGAGATACCGGTTCAACTACGTAGACCCGTAGAGTACCATTGTAGACCGAGCTATTTAGTTTTTTCCCGGCAGGTGTTGCAGGCTTGGCGTCTTCTCGTGCTGAATCGTAATCAGGCTTTACAGATTGCGGGTCTGGTGGAACTTGTGAAAAGTCGTGTGCCAGAATCAAATCTTGGGCAGCACTTGCCCCGGTCTCGACCACTGCGGGGCTCGCAAAAAGGGGAACAGATATCACGAGCAGCAGGTAGACTGCACCAAACAATTTAGAAATTGCGCCCTCTATACGTAGTCCTGACCTCAACGATACATCCACGGCGCCATCTGGCGACCGGTGCCGCTTATTCTGTCGATCCCTGCGTGAAAAGCATGAACACATGGTAACACCTCTATTCTGAGCCTAACTACTTCCGCTTATCGCAAAACTGCTAAAAACCCTCGGTGTTGCACGCCGCCTACCCTTCGCACGGCGGTGCTCCACAACCACAGATATACTGAATCAAATATACAGCATCAGAGGTGATGACATCCCCACTTCAGTTCGCATCGCCTGAGCGCGGACAATGACCCAGCACACACTGAGCTCCATTTGCGGCAATTCTGCATCACGAACGACCTCTCAATCAATTTGGGCTGTGACGACGCGTACTCCATCAATTTCGCGGGCCATGGCGAGGATTCCCTTGGCGATATTATCGTCTTCCGAAATGTTGATGATCTTGCTCTGACCGCCGAACCGTTTACGAGTGTTCTTCAGATATGTCGCACAACTGCCGGGTGGTACGGCGGTGACAATCGGAGCGGCCATTGCCCCGGGCTGTCGCCGGGTACGGTAGCGACCATTGAACTGCTTCATGTATTCGTCCAGCGACCGGCCATACGATTCGAGGTCGGTTGGACACTTGTCAAATTCGAGAACCCAGTGGTGACGCGGAATGAGTGAACCAGTTGTTGAACCATACGTCAAATGGTGATTTAGACACTTCGCTCCGTTCTTTTCATCAACGGCAATGAGCACTCGGCGCGCGTGATCGGCGTTGGTCGCATCGCCAAAGCGATCAAGCACTTCTCCTACCCGGCCAATTACGCGCATACGAGGTGGCCGAGTAGATATGAATTGCACAATGTCTCCCACACACAGGCTCCAAAGCCCACTTGCATTGGTAACATATAATGAATAGTCGATGCCCGACTCAACGGTCTCGATCGTATATCTGGTCGGACTCGCCAGATTTTCTTCTCCTGCCTGGACGAACTCGAAGAACACTCCGCCATTCAGATTCATGACCAGACCTTCATTTTCACCTCGATCCTGAAATGCAAACAGTCCTTCTGACGCGGAGTAGGACTCGACAAAATCCACTTTTGGTCCGAGGAAAGATTCGAGTATCGCGCGATAGGAACTGAGAGCGACTCCACCGGAAAAGAAAACCTTCAGATTTGGCCAAACCTTCCTCACCGCTTCTGCACCGGAAGAGGCGCCAACAACTTCGCGCACACGTTCAAAGAAAACTGGTGCCCAGCTCGGGACCATAGCGAGCGATCGCACATCCTTTCGCACTGCCATCGCGGCAGACTTCATGAGTTTTGTATCCCAATCGTCCATCAGCATGACGCGCAGCGGTAGCGCCTGAAGCCAGGGCGCGAGAGTTCGTGGCGCGTAATAGGCGAGGAGTCCACTGACTTCACCGGCTATCTTGCCTCCCACGATACCGGCTTCGATGCCGCCTGGCAGGCTGAGAATTGTCCCTCGCAGTATCGCCGAAGCACCATCTTTGTTTGCGAGGTAACACAACCCGGGTAGCAAACTGCTCTTGGTGAGGTACGACACTGTCTCCCGAGACAATGGTATGGCGCGTCCTCCCGAACGGGTTCCGCCGGAAACAGCGAATGCCATCGGAACACCGGGCCAGACCACGTTCGGCTCGCCACCGACTACACGATCAAGGTAGGGTCGCAGATCGGCGTAGTCCGACAGTGGGACGCGACATTGGTACTCTTTTATCAACTCAGGAGAACGCTGAAGCTCACCAAACCTGTGTGTGCGTCCCCAAGTGGTATCCTTTGCTCGCCGAACCAGGGCGCATAGCAAGTTTCTTTGGGCATCACCTGGGTGTTGCAGCGATCGTCTGAGACGCCACAACGGTGAAAACGGGCAATTCAGTACATGCGCAAGCATAGCAATATCCAGTTTAATATAGACAAAATGCGCCAGATTAAGTATGTCTTTTTGGGATGGTTTCTTCACACTGTATTGGTATGACAGAGCATTCGAGCTACTTCTCCGACACGGGCCCGCATCGATACCACGCTCTTGACAATCTCAGAGCGATTCTCTTGTTGCTCCTCTTGGTCCTGCACGCCTCAGTTGCATACATGGTGACGCCTCTCGACAAAATCTGGCCGTTTAAGGACAGCTCGACCAACATAGCCTTCGACGTAGTGGTGGCGTTCATCCACGCGTTTCGCCTACCGCTCCTCTTCGCGATGGCCGGATTCTTTGGAGGAAAGCTCTACTCGGAGCGGGGCCCGCTCGAATTTCTGAGGAACCGGTTGAAGAGAATCGCAATTCCCCTAATTGTCTTTTGGGTGGTCTTGGCTCCCCTGATCCTTGCTCCCTTCGCCCTCATCCAGCTCGACCCTGGCACACGCACGATTGTGGGACTGGCCTCTTGGCTTGTCAGCTCGGAAGCACGGTCTCATCTTCAATTCTTCCACCTTTGGTTTCTCTTTGATCTTCTTCTTTATTATGGCGCGGTACTGCTCTTCCTCTGGATTTCCAAGCTGACTTGTCCAAAGTGGAGAGCCGAGATTCACCGAAGGATCGGTCTGGTGGTCTGGAGTCCATGGGGCCTATTACTGTTCGTGGCTTTAACCGCAACAACCCTGCTTCCCATGAAATTAGGGATCCTCGAGACTCCGGCAACATTCGAGCGACCACTATCAACCTTGATAGCAAATTCTCTCTTCTTCCTGTTTGGCTGGGGGCTGTTCATTCGCCGTGATCTCCTGGACCGCTTTACCCAGCGAGCGTGGTTCACTGCATCGCTCGGAGTCGCGTTCTTCTTAGCACATCTGGTTTGCGTAAGCTCGTTGCTTGGTGGTGGCAGGTTGCTCTGGATCCCGTCGATCATATTCGCTTCGTTGGCGATTTGGCATCTCATCTATGGAATCATGGGGCTGTTCCTCAGGTATTGTAACATGCCAAGTCGCCTCTGGCGCTATATCTCTGATTCATCCTACTGGTGCTTTCTGGTGCATCTGCCCCTGATCGTCTGGCTGCAGATTCTAATGGCGGAGTGGAAGATTCCCTCGATATCTAAATTCGCGATTGTACTCGCAATCACGACAGCAATTTGTCTATTGACCTACGACAGGTTCGTGCGTCACACGCGAATCGGGATTCTCATCAACGGAAGACGACGCCCGCGGCACTCACGATCCGACGAAATGATCAGCGATCGGAGCGAATCTGATTTTCGGTAGGGGGGTTAACATTCTGCCGAGAACGAAACCGCTCGCTGGTCGCGTATTGACCTGCGTATCTTGAATTTCAATTCCCAGTGCCCGGGTTGAGAGGAAGAGGAAGTGTGGATTGGCAATGCACGCGTCTCCGGAAATGGCCCCGACTTTCATCGTCCGGTTGTTGAAGCCAGGTCGCCCCCGGCCAAAATCTCTTGATTGCCAAACTCGGATTTCTCTTTTGCTGCACCACGAATCTTACTTCCATCGAATCGCACCGAGGTCTCTGCGACCAAAATCGATAGCCCCGTGCGTTCGGCTTGATCCCACAGCTCTGCCATTAGTCGTGACGAAGAGTGGGTTCTTTGGCTCCAACGTGACAGTCCCCTGACACGAAGCACTACAAACCCGCGCGACCAGAGCTCCTTGACAGCGAGTTCAAAAGCCTCACATTCGGCATCACGATTGACCCAGACGCCGACCAGATAGGACTCCTCTGAATCACCATTGACTTGATCAGAAGACGCTTTTCGGCACAAAAACTCAAGAAGTAGCATCGGTATACCCCACCGTTTTATCCATGTTATTTGAACTCAAGAATAGCAACCCGACCCTCCATGTCAAGGACGAAAACGCCTATTTGCACCAATTCTTGGTCAAAAGCGCTATCCCGGCCTCGAGTCAAAGCCATCAGAATTTTTCTACAAATCCGCCCCTTCGCTCCTATAGAGAATAAAGAGTCCACAAAAATGGTCAAATCACGCCATAACTGGTGTGTTTGGCAGACATTGACAGACATTGGAGATACTGCCCTGATGACGCCAAATCCAAGAACCGAAATTGGGCAATTGCACATTTAAAGGGCCGAAGGAGAAGTTATGAAGAATCTTTCTCACATCTTAAGTGAACGGAGGGAGGCAACTATGTCGTTGTTAAAGGCAAAAAAAATCGTCTGGCAGGTTTTGATACTAAGTGGCTTGCTCTTGTCGAATTCGTTGGTGTTCGGGCAAGTATCACCGCCCTGCAAATTCGGTAACTCAGTTGAATTTCACCAGATTGGTGATTCAGTCAAAGTACCGTCAGTTGCCCTTAACAACATGCCGCAGGGGACAGTGGAGGCATGGGTCAAATTCGACAACTTGAATAGTGCTTCCCCACACTTTGGTGAAATGTTCATAGTTAGCAGGGCGAAGGCACCAGGCGGGGACTTCCGTCTCGAAAAGGCACGCACTACTGTACCGGAAGCCAACAAGTTCGTATTTAGTCTGGATAATGGAAATACTAACCTCTATTCAACGACGGTTGCCCAAGTCAAGACATGGTATCATGTAGCTTGCACCTGGGATGGAGTCGAGTGGCAAATTTACGTCAACGGTATCTTAGAAAACTCGCTGCCGGATACCAGGACTCTTCCAAACAACAACTCATTGTCGGTATTGGTGGGCGCCTACAACTATTCGGTTGCGGCGACAGCAGTTTCGTTCGATGGCACGATCGATGAAATTCGAATAAGTAATATTGTTCGTACCCCGTCCGATTTCTGCCTGACTGGCGAATGTGGATCAGACGACAATACGGTGGCACTCTGGCACTTCAACGAGACAACGGGAGCAGCCGCATCCGATGCGACGGGGCATGGGTATGACGGAATGATTCATGGGGCGACGCATGTGAATTGTACTGCGTCAACGGCAGCCTGCAGCAATTTCGACACCCCAGCTAACCTTGCTGCGGATTGGATTACCGTTCAGGGCAGCCATTCCGTGGTAAGTACGCCGACTCCGCATCAAGGCACGGGTGCTCTTAGAACTCAGGAACCGGGCGGTTCTAATCCCTACTCCCTCCTGAAGCACCGCGACCTTCAAGCAAGTGGTGGTGAATACAATTTCTGGTTCTACCAGTCGAACACGGTTGGCGGGGCTGTGTTCATGCAATCCGACCCTGGGGGAGGAAACCCTTCGACCGGGGCCGCGCGGTGCTATCGGATGGGATTCACAGCAAACGACGGGTTTGCCGGGGGTACCATGGATTTCGGCAGGATCAATTCTGACGGCACTTCGACGCAGCTCTGGGGATATCATGCGCCTCCCTTTGTGATGAATCAGTGGGTAAATTTCTTTGTCCGCTTCGGAGAGGGTGGCGTAATCCAAGTTGGATTCATCCAGGGCAACACTAGCTTCAGTCAATCTTTCGTTGACCCGGATCCAATCACGCAGCCCGGTGAATTCTACCTGCTCTCCGATCGAACAAATTACTTCGATGACGTATGCTTCAACCCAGTCGCAGTTGAGCCGGCGAATTACAGCGAAGCAGAATTTGGTGGTTCGCACTGCTTCAATGGCGTCGACGATTACATTACGGTTGCCAACAGTCCTTCACTCGACCTTGGGTCAACCTACACGATTGAGGCCTGGATCAAAATGCGAAACTTGCCATACTTGGACGACTATACAATTGTATCTAAATGGGCCGGCAGCGAGTCGGGTGGATATCTATTTGCAATCACGGGCGGTTTTTCTCCCCGTGGCAGATTGATGCTCTATGCCGGTTTCTCCGTATATGCGACTTCAGCTATGACTCTTACCCCTGAAGTCTGGCATCATGTGGCTGTGACTTACGACGGACAGGCTATAAGGTTCATCGTTGATGGCACCTCGGAAGAAGCAGTAGATGCGCCAGGAGGAACGGCAACTAATAGTGTGCCTTTGACAATCGGTATCAACGCTAACCACTTTACAGATCCAAGTGAGGATCCTAACTACTTCAGAGGGCAGATTGATGAAGTGCTGATCAGCAATCGGGTGAAATTGCCATCAGAGTTCTGCCTCACGGCACCTTGCATCCCCGATTTACACGGGTCTACTGCTGCGCTCTGGCATTTCGATGAGGCAGACATTTCTGACGCCAGCGGTAGGAATAATTCGGGAACGGTAGTGGGGAGTGGGTGCGAAGGATGCCCCGGCTCTCCTGTGCTGACAGCTGAAGCTACCTGCAATAATATCACTCTGTATTGGGACGAAGTCGCAAATGCCGATCAATATCAGATCATCAGAAACGACATTCGCATAGTCAGTCTTCCCTCGGGAACAACGACGTATATTGATAATACCGTGATTCAGGGTTCACCCAACTATCAGGTAAGAGCACTTAGGGCTGGCTGCAGTGACGGCACCTCAGAATTAGTACATATTGGGCTTCTGGAAATTCCTGCTCCCCCATCGCAAATCGAGACCACACCACGCCTCGCCGCCATTGAGGTTGAGTGGCAGGCTGTACAAAAGGCAACTTCTTATGAGCTGTATGAAGATGACCAACTCATCGGAAGAACAATCGACACAAAGTACCTTAGTAGTGTGAGTCGCGGCACTCATTGCTACCAAGTGAAATCTGTTAACGATTGCGGCAAGAGTGAATTGTCCAGTCCTGTGTGCGACGAGGCTCGTTTTGAAGTATCATGTTGTGGTACAGTTTACGCAGATAGAAATGGAAATGAAGTCCATGATGTGGGCGAAGAGATCGCGGGCGCCAGTGTCTTTGTATTGGATCCAGAATTCGGCTTCTTCCCTTTGCACGCAACCTCCAGCGATCCGTCGGGCAGATTCTGCCTGACAGTACCATACCATAGACTTGGGCAACTATGGGCTTACGCAGGGGACTACAGCAGTGAAAAGGAGGCAATGTTCTTCACTCGCGATGAAACAGACCACAAACTAGCGACCTTTAGATTCGGCCCGTGCCTCCATTTGTCTGCGGCCGACCAGTGCCTTCAGTCAACTGCAACGCTGGTTCCTGTTCTTAGTGCCGTCCCAACCGGAATGGGACTCATGAACAAAATGTGCGAAATTCGCGACTGTTTTGAAAAAGGCGATTATCTCGGAATGGCCAATCATATCCGAGAAATGAGGGAGCTATCTGCGTCATTTGTTTTGAAGCTGGCCGCTGCAATACCCGGTCTTGGTTTTCTCCAGTTAGCCGAGATCAAGAAGTACGCAAATGCCTCTGTAGATTGCCAAACCACTCTGTTGGAAGAGCAATGTCCCCTCTTGGATGTGATTTGCCTAGCTGCAAATGGTGGTGCCTGTGATTATGACCACCCATACTTCATGGTATCAAAGCGAAGCCCTGTAACTCTGCAGATCGTCGGTCAAAACGGCGACACTATTAGCGATGAAGTGGAAGCAACTAGCGGTGCTAACCCAGGTAGTGTTGGAGGGTTTCTGGTCAGCACTGATCGAATTCACTCTCTCGGCATGGCAATGGACAGCCTGCAGTCATACACGATCGTAGCTACAGGCGATGAGACCTCAAGTGCTGGCACTACATGCGGAATGTCGCTCGTTTTGTATCCGGGTACCGGCCGAGCATTTAGCCTAATTTTCGAGGGCATACCTGTGGTTCCGGGTACTCGCGCCAGTATCACGATTGGGGACAGAGGCAGCAGAGTATCAGCGGCAAGTTTAGATTACGATGGAGATGGGACTCCCGAATCCGTTGTTCTGCCTTCTGCATCCAGCGATAGTAATACGATTCAGATCAAATGCTTTGTGCAGGGCAATCTTTCAACCGCTGGCATTGCCGCCAACGTCTACGATGCCGCCGATAATCTAGTTGCTTCGCTCGTTACCGATCAGAACGGCCGCTGCGAAACCAGCAAACTCATGATCGGTGAGTATCGAGTGGTTCTCGAATCACCCCTCGGCTACACCTGCAACGAACCAATCAAGACAGTAGTATTAATCACCGACTCGGCAACTGTCAATTTTGAATTGACCAAACTCAATATTACTCCCCAGCAGCGCTCTCGCGACTATTGGGCTGGTCAACTCACTAAGGTCTTGCAGAATAAACGTGCGGACTTCACCAAAGCGCAATTCTCGAGATTCGCCGGCTTGATCTCGCAACACTTCAACGACAACCTCCTAAACTCAGTTGCAACTTATGTCGTTCCACAACCGGCAAATCAAAACGACAGTCTGATCATGATGAAGAAGCTCCTGACCTTTGGCTGCACCGAAGTCAACGAGCCATTCCTGAAGAAGGTCGCCAAAGGCGAACTTGTTGCTCTGATGCTCAATGTGGCTGCCGGCAAGGTAAGTCAGACTCACATTGTTTCTCACGATGGAGTGA
Source organism: uncultured Ignavibacteria bacterium (assembly GCA_964552775.1). Classification (GTDB taxonomy): domain Bacteria; phylum Zixibacteria; class MSB-5A5; order CAIYYT01; family CAIYYT01; genus JADJGC01. Next base: position 60,291 of record CAZKIH010000014.1, read on the forward strand.
CTCTTAGTCAGGCAATCACCTATTGTGACATGCTGATCAACGAGGCCGATTGCCCGATAGGCACTGTACCATCGTGGTTCATGCCCGGATATCCTAACCGACTTGAGATAATGCGCTATCTCAAGGCGGCCTTTGTGGCGGGCCTGATCAACATCGGAGTCACGTTGCCTTCCGGGCAGATTCCGCTGGACATCATGGACATCGCGTACAAAGAGTTTGCGACTCAACCAATCCCGACCGCTTTTGAATTGAGCCAGAATCATCCCAACCCCTTCAATCCAATCACGACGATTCGTTTTGCCATCCCGCAGGCAGGGAATGTGCAACTTGAAGTTTTGAATGTGATCGGACAGCGGGTTCGCACGCTCGTCGATGAGACCAAACCGGCCGGTACCCACGAAGTCCAATGGGATGGACGCGACAGCAACGGCAATGCTGTCTCATCTGGTGTCTATCTCTATCGCATCAAGGTAGGCGAATTCACCGCGACCAAAAAGATGGTGCTGATGAAGTAACAGATTTTCCAAGAGAGGCGGGGAGGAAGAGAGCAGGCTTGACACACGTTGAGCCTGCTTTCGTTTTTTGGGACCACTCAGACGCCCACTGCATTGTTCAGGCAAACAAGCGACTGGATTGACTTGCATACAATATCGGACTCGCTCAATTCCGATACCGATCAAAGTAGTTGCGAATGTGACTCACCATCACTATCTTTCTATCTGCATAGACCATACCTATTCTAAGATCAGCACTATAAGCGATGTCGGACGGCAGGCAGACTAGCGAATTCTCATGACTTCGGAATCAGACCACAAAGGAGCGGATGACAACCAGGCTCTGAAGAACTTTCTTCAGCACGCCGGAGATCGTCATGCATTCATAGCCTTCTATCGGCTGTGTCACAATCTCGCGGTTGGCAGCTTGGGGTATCTTCAAAGGCGCGGCTATCGACTGCCCGTCGGACCGCACAATTCGTTCTCGAGTATTTCTGATTTGGCTATCGACATTCTCGGCACATTCCTGCGCGTCGAAAAGAACAGAAAGTACGGAGTGATATTTGGATATTTCGCAAGGGAAGGCATTGTTGAATTCGATGGCGTTGATCCGCTAGTCTTGATGTACAAGTTCCGGGCACTCCTTCTGGGCTACGTCAGGCAGGAACTGTATCGCATCACTCAGCAGGAGTATCCCGATGCCGCGGATCTGAAAAGGCGGCTGAATCGAATCCTCTCTGGCGACAATTATTCCACACTTTCACTCGACGGGAAATCTGACCTGGTCTGTCTGAAGAATGCGAATGAAATCACCTTTATGAGTAAGCCACTAATCCCCTCCAACATCATGGATTACGTAGCTGAAGAGGCGTATCTCACCACTCGCACGATCGAGGAGTGGTGTGCCAAGATATTCGAGCTGTTGGCGCTTCGCGACGAATACCTCACAGCCATCCCACGCCATCAGCTATTGGCGGCAGCGGTTAAGATCTCAGGCACTCATCTCGAGATCGACGCCATACCTCCATCAGCCCTCCCAACGCCTGAGCAAATGATGATTGCTTCGGAACTGGAGAAATTGCGAGAAGAGGTTTCGGTATTTGTCCGTACCGCCGTAATAGACAGCTTTGTCCGTAAGGGCAGGATATCGGCAGAAACAGGGGTTAACTTTCTGAAGGCTGCCGAGCTCTTTCTGGCCGACAAGTGCAACGGTGGCCAAGTTGACCTGTTGCCCGCCTATTTCCGGGAAACCATGCCGGAATCCGAGCACGAGAAATATCTGAATCACTACAAGTACGTCTTCGAGACAGTCATAAATCGGGCTGAGGAAGAATTTGTCGAACGGATTAAGAGAAAATTTCGATAATTCGGCAATTGTAACACTACTCTCAGGACGAGGAGGGTCAAAGGACTCACTATGCATCCATTGCGCGAAGAACTAAATCGGCTCGCCGAAGGACTCGAGACGGCCGAGTCTATAATTGTCCACGTCCGTGATTGCGAATTTTGCAGCACTTACTGTGAACGATTCAAGATGCTATTGTCTTCCGTCGAATCGGCCGAAGTCCTTGATCCATCAGCAATCGCTGACATTGCAGCAGGCATCTTTGAAGCAACTACTTCATCGAAGATCATTCCTTTATCGCGAATGATCCATGACCGACTGTCGGCTCAGCGCCTTCTGGCAGCCGACGGCGGGCGTGCCAACGAACCCTCTCTGCAGAACCTGTCAACATGGTATTCACAGGAGCAGGACATCGTTGTTCGCGTAATGCGTGACACAAGGCGTGCTGTCGATTTTCTGCAAGTAATCGCTCCCGACGAATCACTGATGGCGCACGTACTTATTGAATCGGTAGATGCGAGGCTTGCTTACGTGACAGACAACCTCGGCAAAGTAGAATTCGGTATGATGCAGATCGAGGATATCGCCTCGGTGAAGTGGCAGATTAAACTCCCCGAGGCCGTCTTCCGACTCGACTTGCTTGCCTACGATCCAGAACATATCAAGAGCGAGACTGATACGATTCTCGTCTCTCCGGGCGGAGATAAGGTGAGCATCAAGCTGCAGAATAAGACCGAGGGCAAAGAAATTCTTGTCCGTGTGCTTGCACTCGATGGGAACGACCGTTATCAGCACGCGCGTATTGCCATTACCTCGAATAGCGGATCAGAGATTAAGGCGGTCACTCCAAAAGATGCCATGAAGTTCGCGCTGATTGACGCAAACACCGAAATCGGCATCCGGATATTCGACTAATATGGCAACGTCACCGGTAGAATTCGCGGCGGCATTCGAGCGACTTCGCAACCATCTGTCAGTTAATTTCGAGGACGACAGCTCAATCCTTCAGCTTCTTGAGTTCTGGCCAAAGCTCGCGCCACTTCGCGAGAATCCCGCATACTCCAGTTATGTCGCCGAGTATCTTGCCTTTCTCGAAGCGGCACTCACAGATGACAATCTTCGCGATCTGTCGATTGATGAACTAACTCAACTCGAAGCGCTTTGCCTGGACTCAGGCATGAAGGTCGACCTCCTTCAGTCGGTGCAGAAACAGATTGCCCGCCAGTTCTTCTTTGTTGGAAAACTTGATGAAGGTCTGGCAGCTTGTATTCGAGTGTCGAAGGAAAACGCGGTAGTCGAAAGGCGGCCCTCTCCGGAGAGCAGCCTGACCGAATTTGAATCATTCCGGGCGTTTGCAAATACCATCGACGACCAGTGGCCCAATACCAAGATACTGCTTACTGACATTGCTTCGGAGTGGCAAAGCGAACGCGAATTTGTGTGGTTCGACCGAATCAATTGTCTGTTTGTGCGGATGACTGCCATCGACGATAAACCGCGCGGTAAGCTGCGTGCGCTGACAGGGTCAGTCGAAGAGCGTGGTCGCAATTGCCAGAACGATGAGGTCACATTCGACAACCAACTTCGGGCGTCGGATGATCCAATGGTCGGCGTCGCCTATCAGGCAATGGTCGCCACTCGCCATTACCTTCGGTCGACGGGGCACCCGCGGCTCGGCTCGGTCTACTACCACGCCCATTTCTCAGTGGCCGACAAACAGACAGCCTATACCGGAGATTCAATCGGCATTGCGACCGCACTATTGGCCTACGCGCAGCTGTTGCACACTGAAGCTTTGCGCCATGACCACCTGCTTCCCGGCGACGTCGCCTGTACTGGCGGTATCGATGAAGCAGGAAAGGTCACGCCAATCAATGGCGATACCCTTCACGCCAAAATCGAACGGGCGTTCTTCTCGCATATCAAATATCTGGCCCTGCCTGTAGCTAATGCAACGCAAGCGCGACGCTACCTCGACACCCTACAAATCGAATATCCCGCGCGGCAGCTTGTCTTGTTGCCAGTGAACTCATTGAGTGCTGCCATCAACGATCACAACATAGTTCGCCCCGAGAAGGTCTGCATCGGCGAGTTCGTCGCCAAGAAGGCAGTCAGGTACTCACGTATGACGAAAGTACAAGTGCCGATGCTGTTGGTGTTGGCGTACTTGTTGTTGTGTGTGATTTACCCGAAGGCGTGGGTGGGGTTTGATTGGAGGCTCGAGACTATTGAGTTGGATGGCAATCGATTCAAGGCAATCAACTCAGATGGGCAGATTATCTGGAAATCCTGTGATTTTCGCGGGGCACTTGACTCGGCAATGACTTTCGGACCACACGTTGCATTAGGTAGGCGGTACCTATGTCCGACTGACGTTGACTCGAATGGCAGAGTGGAATTATTCGCCTCTCCGAAAATACTCGAAAGAAATGTCTGCAGCGCAGAACTCTATTTGTTCGACTCGGATGGCAAACAGTGTTGGCCCAATCCGGTCAGAATGTTTGAACCGACAAGCTATCCGGGAGACATCTCATGGAATGATATTGGGCAGACCCTTGACTATGTTTCGCGCGGGATCTCAATCGTTGAGGTTCAGAATTACGGCAAGTGCGTCTTTTCAACGGCGGAAGTATCGGGTCCTGCCAGAGAACAATTCATGACGATTGATGCGTCCGGTCAAAAGGTCTCCGGCCCATATCTTATGACAGGAAGTGAAGTCCTCCGCCCGCCACTGCAGGTTGACGAAGACGATGACGGCTGGAATCACCTAATTGTATTTGGGGTCAATAGGCGAGAGGATAGAGCGTGCCTAATCGTGCTCGACCCGGCTAAACTTAGCGGCGTGAGTCCGCCCTACGATGAAGAGCTGTTTATCGTCTCTGGAATGCAGAAGGGAAGCCAGCTCTACTACGTGTCATTTCCAGAGACAAGGCTTTCGCAAGGGACCGAATATACGAATTTTGTTTCGCTGATAGTGTTCGACCCACAATCCAGTTATCCGTACAAGATCACTTTGCGGGAAGGTACGAATCGGCTTGTTGGTGATTCGATGGTAAATGTGACAGATAACGATACTCGGCTGCCTGCTGCTGTTGTCACCTTGGATTCGAATTTCATTCCATTTTCGTACCTGTTTGGCACCGGAAGCTTTGCACACATTAACTCTATTCTAATATCGAGCGGAAAGCAGCCTTACCCTGATCAGGACTCGCTTCAAGCTGCCCAGCTAAACGACATCATCGTATACCATGGTGATTCCATCGTCCATCACCCAGCCGCCGGAATATTCTACAAGAGACCCTAGAAAGGCATCGCCGCAATTCGGTTGCCAACAAAGTCCGCAGCTTCAGACACCCCTGATTAGTGCGACTTGGCAAAACTACATCTCTAACGGGAAAGAATCTACAAGAACGCGACTCGCGGGCTACTCTTACCATTGTGACAGGAGTTTCAAATCACAAGAAGTAGGAGGAACGCAATGCGTTTGAACAAATTGTTTCTAACGATCTGTGCAGTTCTAGGATTGAGTTTGGCATCAATCCCAACTGCGGCACAACCGTCGCCCGTGGCGAGGTATCTGTTTAACGGCAATGCAAACGATGAGAGCGGAAACGGACACAACGGTATTGTCACTGGTGCGATCCTGGTTCAGGATCGACACGGCAACGACAGTGGGGCATTTGGCTTCAGTGCAGACGGCGACTGCATTACGGTCCCTCACTCGCCTGCACTTTATCCTGAATCTGGAGTTATTGTCGAAGGCTCGATCTATCCAACGGCCTATCCTCCAACCGATCATCAATTTGGACACTACATGGTATTGGGTAATCAAGGCTATGACCTCAGCATACGAAGTGATAGCACAATCAACTTCTATATTCTAAAGTCACTTTTGCCAGGCGCTGATTGGGAGCGAATTCCATCACTAAGCCCTATTCCGTTGAACCAGTGGACGAGCCTGCGCGGGGAGTACAGTTTCTCCACGGGACTCATGAGATTCTTTGTGAATGGAGAATTGCAGGGCACTAGGTCCATCAGCGTTTCTGGTTGGCTGGATCCTAATTCGGATCTCAAAATTGGTGGACACTTGTGGGAAGGAGTGTCGTCTTTCCGAGGCAGTATTGATGACATCACAATCTGGGATTGGTGGCAGCCATCTGACACCCTCCGCATCGGCAACCCAACCTGCCTACAGTCTGTTCTGCCAACCCAGCAGGCAGTTCCGATCTATCTCGACAATCCCGACACCGTCAAGGGCCTCGACATTCCGCTCAAATACGACTGGGCGAACGATCCCTTAAGTATCAGCTTCGCAGGAACCCGAATGGATGGTGTCTCAGGCGTACACTGGTCAATCGACGCAGATTCAAATCGTCTGCGCATTGTTTGGGGCTGGCAGGGCGACCCGAGCGAACTACTTTTACCGACCGATGCAACTTCAGCCAACCTGCCAATAGCGAAGATCGTCTTTTCTGCCGACTATGCCTGCATTGACGATTACACCTCGCCACCGGACACGACCTCAATCTGGGTAGGTGAAGACCTCCAGAGATTGTTGATCGTTGACAAGAATGCCGTCGAATACGTTCCCGTGGTCGATACCACCAGCACTCGAACGCGCCACTATCGAGTCGGGGATGCCAATTTCAATCAGTCCATAAACATCTCGGATGCCGTGTTCCTCATCAACTATATCTTCGCAGCCGGAACAACTCCGGCCTGCTTCACCGCAGCTGATGTCAACGGTAACGGTATCATCAATATCTCAGATGTTGTCGCGTTGATTAACTACATCTTCTCCGGTGGTGCAACTCCGGGTTCAAGCCAACTTTGTAGCTATGTCGGCCCTCTTTTCAAGTCACAACCCGCCTCAGCCAATGTCGAGTCACAGGAATCTGTTACCCCCAATCTGAAGACAATCGACATCACAACGCAGACGACCTCTGAACTTCAGGCTGCTCAACTGACATTCGACATTCACGGGAAGGTGCAGAAAATTGAAGTCAACAGCATCGATCAGCGATTGCAAGTCTTTGGCGGCACCGCTGACCGCGAATACCGTGTTGGCTTAGTTGACTTAACAGCTGCCACGACTCTTCCTGCCGGAGAACATCAACTTCTGACAATTACTTACTCAGGCGAAGGCGAATTGACGATGCGCGAGGCTGTTATCGTTGACTCCGATGCCGAGCCGATGGTCACAACAATTCAATCGACCAAGGCAGAGCAGAGTCTGCCGACCGAGTTTACCTTATCGCAGAACCAGCCCAATCCCTTCAATCCGACTACTGATATCAGCTTCAGCCTTCCACGTACGGGAGCCGTGAAGTTGGTAGTCTACAATATCCTTGGCGCGGAGATCGCAACTCTCGTCGACGAAGTCCGGGCGGCTGGGATACACACGGTGACCTGGAACGGACAAGACAAGTCCGGCCGGGCGGTAGCATCGGGAGTCTATCTCTATCGACTGAGCACGTCAGACTTCTCGGCCACGAAGAAGATGGTGTTGATGAAGTAGAAGCATGACGAAAAGAGGGGAAGAGAGCAGGCTCGGAACATCTGGGCCTGCTCTTGTCATTTCCAGGCACCAGCCTTAGTCCGACTTGCGAGTTTACCTAAACTCGTCACTAAGGGATTCTTCGACAGCTGTTTCTTACGAGTCGTTGCGCCTCAGTACTTGCGATCATAACATCAATAATTGCAATAGCTTACAGATGCTGGGACACTTGCGTCAATCTGTATTCGTTTGTATCTGTTGTGATGCTCTGTGAACGCAAGATGGGCACAAATCAAGAAGGGTGTCACTGTACGCAATTCCATTCTCTGTCATAATGATCTTCGTTGAAGTCCTACTGAGAACTGGTTACCTCCGCTCAAACCGTACATCAGCTTTCATCACTCAAAGTCCGAATTGGTTTGGCAAAGTACAAGGCATTGGGTTAATTATCCTTACCGAGAGTATCAGAATTTGAGGGCGACGAAGGACTTAGTTTAAAGAGACCGCATGTCAGACGAAATCAAACTGGAGAATGAAAGACTAAAGCGCGCCATCGCAGAGCTAAGGATTCTGAATGAGGTTAGCGTTGCGATTAGCGGTGCAATTGGTGTTGGCGCGATTACCGACCTAATTGTCAGTAGGTGCCTCCAACACATTGGTGCCGAACAAGGTGCGGTCTGGCTCCTTGACCAACTTGACAAAGCCGCCCCCCCGAGGACTTTCATCAGAGTAATGGAGACCGGCAATGATTCGATTCCATTCAAAGTGGGAGCCAGTCTTGTGGGGTTGGTAATCAAGAACAAGAATCCCTTGATCGTAAACGACATTCGGAGGGACAGCAGGTTTGTAGATCTTGCTCACGAGTATGAGAATCTTCGTTGTCTAATAGCTGTACCACTGCGACTCAAAGACACCTTGATCGGCGTTATTTGTCTACTAAATAAGAGCGACGGCCAAGAATTTTCGAGTGATGATGCCCGACTGATGACAATTGTTGCATCTCAATCAGCTCAGACGATCGAGAACGCGCGCTTGTATGAGGATGAGCGACGGCTGATGGCTCTTGAGGAAGACCTCCGGACTGCGCGTATTATCCAATATTCGCTGCTGCCACGCGAAAAGCCTAAGGCAGACAACTATGATATAGCGGGACTCTATGAACCGGCGCAAATGATAGGGGGAGACTATTTTGACTTTATTCCGATCGATAAGGACCATCTCGGAGTCTGTATAGCCGATGCGTCAGGAAAAGGAACTTCCGCCGCGCTCCTCATGGCCAGCCTACAATCCGGTTTGCGAGGGCAGGCTATATTGAACTTACGTCCCTATGAAACAGTCAACAACCTCAATTTGATGCTCTCCCGATTCCTAGTGTCAGGACGATTCATCACTCTCATCTACGGAGTTCTGGACGTGCGCCGAAACACCTTCACTTATGTGAATGCAGGACACTGTTACCCAATATTCGTTGGCAATGATGGTGCTGAAGAACTAAAGGGTAGTGACTTAGTGCTTGGCGTTATCCCAGACTTCAAGTATTCGGAGACGGAAGTAGCTCTGTACCCGGGTGAGTCAATTTTGCTATACACCGATGGCATAACTGAAGCCACTAATTCTGCGGATGAGCAGTATGGAGAACAACGCCTTCTCGATCTGGTCAGAGCAAATCGAAGTCAATCCACAACAAACCTCGTGCAATCGATCAAAGACTCTGTAGTTCGCTTTCAAGCTGATGTTCCGCAGAGTGATGACATCACTCTCGTTGGCGTGAAGAATCCTCTGTAAAAGTCGAGAACTTGAATTGATTGCAGCGGAATCGGCCTTCAAAGCGTGAGCCGACATTAAGATTGGAATGTGGGCCATTCTAATTGGACCCTTTCGGCTTCCGGACTCACTGAATCACCTTGTTTACTACGCATTTGCGACCTATTTTGCAGGCAAGAGAAGGCAGGCTTTTTGGTGATCTGCGATTCTCGAGGTAAAAGCACTATAGATTCAGAAATCTGGGAAGAACAATTGTTAAGCAACGGATCACTATTTGGCAGCTACCGAATTGTCAGGACACTCGGTCAGGGTGGAATGGGGGTTGTCTATGAGGCGGTCGACGAGCGACTTGATAGAACTGTTGCGCTCAAACTGATTGCGGACAAATTTGCGCGCGATCCAGAATATCGATTAAGACTTATGCAGGAAGCCAAGAGCGCCGCTAGAATCAACTCTGAGCGCATTGTAAAAATCTGGGAATGTTCGGTGCTTGAAGATGTTCCTTTTATCTCCTACGAGTATGTCTCAGGCCGTGGTTTGGACGAAGTAATGTTGGAGGTTTCTTTTGCAGAGAAACTCAGGCTTGCCCGTGAAGTAGCGGAAGCGCTGCACATCGCACATTCGTTCGGAGTGGTACACCGCGATCTGAAACCAGATAATATCATTGTGTCCGATAGCGGCTCAGTCAAGGTTCTTGACTTTGGTCTGGCAAAAGTCGTTGCCGCAGACACAGTCGACAGTCAGGGAAACATCGAAGGCACACTTTTCTATATGTCGCCAGAGCAGATTTTGGGTACGAAGCAAACGTTCTCGACAGATATCTTCAGCTATGGTGTGATTCTCTATGAACTGCTCACTGGTCACAAGCCATTTGACGGTGATTATTCCGCGGCTGTCATTTACTCAATATTACATGAAGATCCGATTCCTCCTTGCGAACTATTGCCTTCATTGCCACTCTGGATTGACCCACTGGTTCTTAAGCTCTTGGCCAGGAATGTCACCGAACGCTTCCCCGATATGCGTTCAGTATTGGATTATCTTGACACGCAGCAATCGGCAGATTCCTCAACTGACAGTACCCGCTACCAGAAGGCCCGACGGCGAGCTGTAACTGTAATGCATCTGAGAAACCTATCTGGTGATCCATCGTGGGACTACTTCTGTATTGGCTTCACGGAAGATTTGATTCGTGAGATTTCGTTGAGGATCGACGCAGTGGTTTCGGTTGAACCGGCCGGTGTTGCTGCACGAGAAATCGCAAGCGTATTTCGCAGATGTCGAGCGGATTATGTGATTACTGGAACTCTGATGAGATGGCAAGACGAAATCAAGCTTGGCTTGAGTATTTACGGTGAAAGTGGCCATAAGTTAATTTATGGCGAGCAGTTTAGGGGTGAGATTAAACAACTTTTCGAGTTGCTTTTCCATGCGGCTCGTAGTGCTTCGGTTGCGTTGGCCAAATCCAGCGGTGGGGCTTTCGTTGATATCGATCGGATTCCGAGCGCGGACATCTCGGCCTACGACTTCTATCTGAAGGGTAGAAGCTACTATCACACGAGCAAGCCAGATGACCTCGCATTCGCGATTAGTATGTTTAACAGAGCATTAGACCTTGATCCTGGATTCGCCCTAGCAAGAACCGGCCTGTCCGATGTCCATGCGTTTCAGTACAATGCCTACTATGACCGACGCCAAGAGAAGATCTCATTAGCGATACAAGAGGCCCAACAAGCACTGGCAATAGATCCGCTTCTGCCAGAGGCACATCGTGCGTTGGGCCGCTGCTATATGTTCATTGGCGATTTTAACAACGCTGAGATATCTCTGCAGAAATCAATTGAGATTGCGCCTAAGTTCTTTCTGGGTTACAGGGCTCTTGCGTGGTTAAAGGATATGGCCGGCGATGATGAGGCTGCTTTGGCGTGGGCAAAGAAGGCTCTCGAACTGGCACCAACTGATCTCGAAACGCTCTTGCTCTTGGGCTTGCTGTATCTCGACATGCGCAAGTTCACACTGGCTATGGCGACACTTCAACGTGCAGTAGAATTGGGGCCAGACTACGGGCGAGCCTATTACTATCTTGGTGTCGTTTTCATGAAGCTTGGTGTACCGGACCTTGCTCTCGAGAACTTTCAGTGGGCGATTAAATACAAAGGAGATCCGAACAGTCACATCGACGCCGGATACGCTTGCATGGTGCTGGGAAACTACAATCAAGCGAAGTTATTCTTTAGTGAATCTCTCGAATACGACTATTTGCCATTTATCGCACACTACTTCCTCGGGCTCCTCTCTTTGATTGGCAATGATGCCGACGCGGCAGCAAATCAATTCGAAGCCGCGGCAATATCTTCCGAGCAGTATTTGACTGGGGATCCGGCAAAAACTACGTCGCAAGTTACCGAGCCCTTTCATTAGCAGCGGCTGGGAAGAGAGCCGAAGCAACGGGAATATTGAGGCGGATCCAAAGTGATCCCCAGTGCCAGGGAGATTTACTCCACAACATCGCGAGATGTTATGCTCTGCTAGGCGAAAAGCAGGATGCAGAGTCGGCAAAAGAGAGTGCAGGTAAGCATCATGCTGGGCCGACGGCCAAAGAGTTGGAACATGACCCTCATTTCTCAATACTTTTCGATTGTGCCGGTTCAAGATGAATGGCACGTGCACCAGAATTACCGGTTCTCAGAAACTAGTTCTGCAGTTGGAAGGTTGTCACAAACGCGTGCGTTAACCGCGCTTGTGAATCAGAGAACAGAAACCGCACCGAATAGAATTGTCAATGCCGAGATACTCAGTCGGCTACATTTCACCTGAAGTGCGTTTCATCTCATCATCCAGCTTTGTCCGTCGGTTTCGCGTTTGAGCGGCTAATCGCAGGGGGCGGCACCGCCTGAAAAAATGTAGTTGATGAGATAGACCACATCCGAAATTGTGATGAGTCCACTGCAATTTGCATCACCGGCCTCCACGGGATCAGGAGAAGCGCCGCCAGAAAAAATGAAGTTGATCAGGAAGACTGCGTCGGAGATTGTAATCATCCCGCTCCCATTCGCGTCACCAGGCACATAGGGTCTAGGAGGAACTATATACAGTGCAAATATACGCGAGTAGTCAGAAGGCACCCCTGCGGAAAATGGTCTTACCCTCCAATAGTACACCGAGTCCGGTATCAAGTCAGCAGCAACTTTGAAACTAGGGGATGCCAAGCCCGAGACATCGTAGATCGGTGAGCGAAAATCGTAATAGCGATCCAGCTGAAGTTGAAAGCTGTCAGCCGCGGGGAATTTCTTGTCCAAGAGTCCCGACCAGTTCAGAGTCGGCCTAAGGTTGGGCCAGGGAAGGCCATTGGGCGGATTAATCGAGGATTCCGATTCAACAGTGAAATAGAATAGCATGGTGTCGCCGAAATCCGGTGTGCTGTAGTTGTGGAAGATCACGCGATTCTGGGTGCCGTCGATACGAATGCCGCAATTCAACCGAGAATCGGGTGCGCTGTTGGTTCTCCTGAATATAGCGAATTGGTACTCTCCGTATACTAGGTTGAAGTCAGCTGACGATTCATCGATCTCGCCATTTCGATCTGAGTCCAACCGCCAGTAATCGGCACTGGCGACAGTACGGTAACTTCGGGAGATTTCGAAGCTGTCTGGATTTTTGACGCCAATACTCGCGGTATTGTACACGGTTGCCACCATTTCATCGGCAAGAACGGGGGCATCAGGGAGAGTGTTAATCAATACGATTAAGTTGTCGATTGCAACGTATGGAAGAAGCGCGGCAATTGCAACATCGGGATTACCATCCCGATCAAAGTCGGCCGAAGTGAAGGAAAACGGGACATTAGTAGTTGGCAGAGCAACGCGTTGGGCGAACGTGAAGTCTCCTCCCGCAAGGCCGAAATATATCTCCATTTCTTTCTGGGCGCCGTCAACGAGCACCAAATCGAGCCGATGGTCGCGATTGATATCAGTGGCCAGTACATTGTAGCAGACTCCTTGCACGGAGATCGAGTCAAGCCTTTTCACTCCTCCAAGGCCATCGCCAAGACCCACAAGAATGTGGCTGTAGGTAATACCACCTGGTGGTGGGATCATCATCACGAAATCGGAATTCCCGTCACGGTCAAAATCGGCCATTGAGTTTGCAGTTGTTCCGCTGTACGAGGTTATGTTTAAAAGGAGATTACTCCAACTGGCCGTGAAATTGCCACTGCCGTCGTTCAAGAAAATGGTAACGCTGTTGACACCTGCGTAGCCGGCCGAACCAACGATATCGTCAAAACCGTCGCCGTTGAAATCCGATACTTCCGCAGTTTTCACAGTGTCTGGAAATGTGGCAGAACTGAGAAAACCGCCTTGGCCATCTCCAAAAAGCATTCGGCGGGGAGACACCAGGAAATCGGCGTACGCGTCGTCGTTGAAGTAGCCGATGCAAACATCGGTGGTGCTGATCCAACTGTGGCTGTAGCTTCGCGTTGTGTAGTTTCGACTCCCATTGTTAAGAAATATCTGAATTCTATTGTCGTCAACAGCAACTATATCCGGTAACGAGTCCTGATTTACAAATCCAACCCGTAGCCCAGCTCCAGAAACAAGGCTACTAATCTGTTGCGGAGTTGAAAAACCGGCACTGCCGTTCCCGTAAGACACCCAGACACCATTACGACTCAGCATCCCTGAGAACACAAGGTCGGCATTATTGTCACGATCGAGGTCGCTGGACTTTATCGTCCAAGCTTCACAAGAAAAGGGGCGTTGAACATTGAATCCGACTACTCCGGTGCTGTCGATCACGGAGACGAAGCTCGCCTTCACCAGGGTATCTGTTCCTGCAGAGCTGACAACAGATAGACTGACATCATACTCGCCGGGATTCGAGTAGGTATGGATCGGATTGGCCGCTGTGCTGGAATCACCATCTCCAAACCTCCAAAGCCAACTACCGATAGTTCCACATGTGCGTACTTCTTCAGAGAAAGCTACCTGTAACGGTGCGGCACCGAATCGCGGGCTGGCAGAGAATCCGGTCGCCAGGCCTGAAAAATCAGTTTCTCCGACAACCTTGAAACGAGGATAGCCTGGGGCTGGTGCGGTCCAAAAATCGTTCCACTCGACCCATTGACCGGCGCTATACATCCAATTGTCGCATACCGTGGCTTCCGTGCTGTCGAACAAAACTGACGAATACGGGCCTCCTGACGTGCTGCGATACTCGATACCCATGTAAAATGGACCACCAACACAAACTCTACCAGGAATGTCGACAGTTCCAAAATGCGGAAAGGCAAAGTGGCCAGGGAGGCATGTTACTCCAAATCTCTTTAGTTCCAGGCCCGGCCCAGCACAGGGGTTTCCTGAAACAGCCAGATCGTAGATTACGACGTCCACATCAACAGGCCATTCTGCTGTTTCCGGATCATAGAGTGTAAAGGAAAATGTATTGAAAATGAACGGGTAAGTAGGAGATCCCGAGCAGGTCGCCGGATCAAAATAGGTTACTGTCCGAATTCCGTAGTCGTAGTCCTGCCAATAATAGCCGGAACCCGGAACGTCCTTCTGAAGTTGACAATTCGCAGTCGCATCGCTGTGATCTCGATCATACAGAAGTGAATCTGAAACAGAAGTCGGTGTCGCTTGCTCGTTAGCCACCGTGAGAGGAGACAAGTGGAAAATCAGTAGTGAAACAATGATCCAAAGACGCCAATAGTATCGTAACATGATGCCCTCCCGTTTGAGCAATCAAAGACTATCAAAAGGTCTACTAACTTCGATTGGTTAGTCGGCGTAAATGCATCCCAAAACAAGAGTTACTGGTCCAGTATAGCATAACATGTATCATTTTGTCAAGTATTAATCTCATTTGTGGCGAATTGTCGAACTCCCAACTCCGGTTGGCACAGATGGTGACGGTAGTGAACTTTGTTGGAGTCTGAGACAGAAGCAATAGAGCTGAACGCCGAGGTGTTCGCCGTCAGTTAAATCCAGACCTTGAGTGCCGAAAGTCCGTATACAAATTGAGCGGTGGTGAGTCTCTTGCTCAGCCGGTAGTAATTACGTGCAATGCCATCTGGCGATCCAGCGTGGCTAATTCGGCAAGATTGGCGCTTTGAATACCCAATCGCGAAAGCGCTTTGCTTGTCGCGTGATATGGTTCGCTGCCCGGATTCGCGATTGGGTTCCAACGGTTATCGTGGCAGTGAGCGAGGTAAATACCGGCGGGAGCCAGACGCTGCAGGAGGCGCTGAACAGCGATGATCTGATCTGACTCGGGATAGTCCTGAATAGTCTTGCGCTCGACGATAACATCGTAAGGCCCTGGGCAGATAGCCTGATCGAAGAGGTCGCCCACAACATACTCTACCGTGCCGCCGTCTCGGAACGAATTCCGAGAGAGAAACCTTTCGCAATCTTCATCGGTAACAGCCGCATGTTCGAGCATCCATTTGCCGAGTCTGCCAACGACTGGCGAGATATCGAGTGCGGTTACTGCGAATCCGGCACGCGCGAGCGCAAACGGTTCCAGTGACGCTCCCGGACCAACGTAAAGAACAGCTTTGAGATTGAGCCGCTGGGCGGCTTCCACAAGTTGATGGCTATGGACCATGAGATCGCAGAAACCCGCCACATCATGTTCGAACTGGTTCTTCCAAAACAGATCCCAGCCGTTTGCGCTGTGGGGATCAGACGGCGGGAACATCCACTTCAAGTCTTTGCGGATATCTCCTTTCGACTTCTGATTCGGCTCGGCGCTCTTGCTAAAATGGGATTTGAACCATCCGACGACTTGCTGAGGAAGATTCGACATACTTGCCCTCCAGGTTTTCTGCAAACTACTTTTAGAACAGTCTAAGTCATTTCGGGCCAATTGGCGTGCGTCTTCAAACTAATTTGAATTCAAGGCGCTAAGCGCCCCTACCCCTCGCACGGCGCTGCTCCCCCACCAAAGATATACTGAATCAAATACACCGCATCTGAGATGTTGATTCCACCGCTGCAATTGGCGTCGCCTGCATCAAGCGGATTGGGTGCCGCGCCGCCCGCAAATATGTAATTGATCAGAAATACAACGTCGGAGATAGTCACTACACCGTTTCCATCAGCGTCACCGGGCACCAAAGTCTTGAATCTAAAAGTTTGCGATGACCAAGTAATTCCCTCGTAGAGATCAACAGCTTTGACCGTCCACCAGTAATCTTCAGAATAGCTGAGTGGTGAAGCTAGCGAAAAGATGGTATCAGCAATTCCTGCGAATTCCACTTTGAACAAGAATCCCGGATCGAGCGCCAGCACCAGAGTATAGCTAACCGAATCAAGTGGGTCATTGTCTATAGCTCGCCGCCATGAGAATTGCGGAGTAACTCCCACCGAGAGCTTGTTGTTCGGTGGCAATGCCAAACTGAAACTCGTCGGGAAGTCGTTTCGCCAGTTTGTCCAGAAGTCGTAGGTCACAGACCATACCGAGACGGCACCTTCATCATCCGCAGTCTGAATACGGTAGAAATGGTGGGTCTCATCAGTTAACGAATCAACTTCGACAGATGGCTGTCCGAACGCTGTCCAATACGACTTGACATAGGGGCCGGCAAAATCGGGGTTATCGTCAACAAGCACAAAGTACCGAAGATGTGCGGCATCATCGCTGGGATCAGGATCAGATGCTGAATACCAGGACAGCGCGGGAGTGAGGTCATTTACCGGTTCACCTGCCTTGGGGTATATCGTTGCGGACACCGCATGAGGAGGAGTATTGGCTTTGTTCAGGAAGAAGACATGCGAACCTGGCGAGAATGCTGATGTTCCACCGTACTTGTCGATGCCCCTTACGCGCCAGTGGTAATAGGAATCATCAGAGAGATCTCCGTAGCAGACAATCGAGCCGATCTGGAGGCCAGTTATCGCGTCCTTTGCTACCAGTGGATTTGGGCCAAGGCTGTCTTCGCGAATAGTCACATTGCAGAGCAGTACTTCGAACAGATTATTCGAAGCAATCTGCACGTTGTACCATAAGCTGTCATTGATGTCCAGATCGAGTGATTCGGTCCAGAGTAGCCAATCGTCAGCCAGAACTTCTGTAGAATCGATGGGCGCAAACACTGACGGGGACGTCGGAGCAAGATTGGTGTTGACTACCAAGACAGAAACTTCAAGCGTGTCGGCCGCCAACGAGTCATCCTCCACGGTGAATGCAGGTTGAAAGAAACCAGCCTGTGTATAATCAGGGCTGAACTCGAATACTGCGCTGCCGTTTCCGCTGTCGACGAACGAGGAGTTTAGTGGTAAATCCGATGCTGCAAAATGCAGATCGTCGCCATCGATATCGGTTGCCACCAGGTGCAATCTGAGTGTATCACCTTCACTTACCAAGATCGAATCCATCTCCGGAAAGACGGGAGCATCATTGCGAGCTACATATGAGATGGAAACAAGCAACGAATCCGCGAGAAAACTATCTGAGGCAATGACCAGGAAACTCGAGTCCGACGATCCATTCGGCGGGGCACCATGCAAGTCTGTCGAGTCGACACTTAGCCAACCCGGATAGTGCAGATACGATATGAGTCCCGTCGGTCCGTCCACGTCTGAAAAATCCGCGATATAGCTGAAGGGAATATCTTCGTAGGCCGTCACTTTGTCTTCAGAGGTAATCTCCGGCGCGGCGTTTTCGCAGGCAACCCCGTATTTGCCCATCAAGGCTTCGCACTCATTGTTTTCGGGTGCACACGGTGAGCTATTCCGAAGGTGATAATCTCCGCTAGCCGTATCGCAGAAGAGCGGATCAGCGGAGATATTTCCATTGATCCCGAGTTGCGGCGCCAGGGAATCGGTCCAGTCACCACCTTCGTTGCCGAAGATGTTTGTGCAAGAGATCGAGACGTTCTCGTAGGAACCTCTGGCATGAATCGCAGGGCCATTCTGATTGAATGCGAAGATGCAGGAATCGAATTGGATGTGTCGATTGCTCGTTTTGATTACATAGACAGCCGCGCCGGAATCGGCACGATTATTGATGAATGTACAGCGTCGGAATATGCCTTCATTTGGAGTGCTTCCTCCTTGCTCGTAGACTGCGCCGCCTTTCGCAGCTATATTGCCATCGAAGACTGTGCCGGAGATAGAGATATATAGAGGGTTACCCGACCGAAAATTGATTGCTCCGCCTTCCGAAGTGCTTGTCCCGTTCTTTCGAAACGTGCTGTTAGTAATCGTTGGCCAGACATCCCCAGCTAATTGTAGACCGTAGAGTGCATTTCCTTCGAATAGACAAGAGTCGAACGTCCAGTGAGCGTCGGCGGACTGTATTCCAGCACCATTGTCAAGCACAGTGACATTGGTAAACGTACCCCAACCTCGTTGGTGCGGCGCCGCGCCGACTTCTGCACGATCAGGAATCGCGGTGTATCCAATCGCACGCAAATTCGAATCAATCAGACAATCCCGAACAGATGCAATTTGCATGCTGAGAATTCCGGTGCCAGCGTTGTGGGAAATTCTACACCTACTCACGGCGCTAACTTCAGAAACGCCGTAGCGGTGTATTCCATCCCCCTGGTTCTGTGAAATGATACAATCCTCCACTGAGCGTAGTACACTTCCAAAGGCTATTCCATGTCCTGAATTATTAGAGACTATGCACGAGCTGACCACTGATTCGGAGGACCGGAGTCGGATTCCATACTCACGATTTTCGACTATGCGATTGTGAGGAAAGGAAGGAGAGGAGGATTGGCAGATAATTCCGCCATGACCATTCCGGATTGTGAAGCCAGTCAATACGCAGGTGGAGTCCTCGCCACTCACAAACCGCACCACGCTACTGTCACCATTCTGGATCGGATTGGAGAGCGTATCGCCATCGATGATGGTCTGATAAATGTGCATCGTATCTGCGTCGATGAGATAGTGGCTCGCAACAGTGATCTTCTTGCCAAGGAAATTGATGCGTTCAAAATAGTGTCCATTGTCGACCAACACTGTGTCACCGCTTACCGCAGCGTCAATAGCTGACTGAATCGTAGGATACTCATGCGGCACCTCTCTGCGTGGGTCAGGAGTAGCGAACGGTAATGCACCCATGTCATTTCGCGTGCCGTCAGGGTCGTTGTAGATTGGCTCTGGATCGCCGGCATTGACGCATGGGGAATTAGCTGATAAATTGAAATTCAGTTCAACCGGCGCCTGGAAAAGAGGATCTGCCGAAATATTGCCAAGCCCAGGAGTTGCCCCACCATCGTAATCAATTCCATTGTTCCAAACATCGTTATATGCGAGGACTGCGAAGTTGCCAGAGACTCCGTACTCAGATGAACCCACTACAATATTATTCTTTGCAACTGCCAGACCAGACAAGCAATAGAACCCGCGGCTATTACTCTGAAACGTGTTATTGGTTATGTCTGCCCGCGTGCTATCTATATAGACGCCGATACAGGCGTTTCCAACTGTGTTCGAAATGAAGAGGTTCTTCTCGATACAAGGATGGGAATTGTGGCAGAAAATCAGCGTTTGATCTCCGACAAGCCCTGTAAATTTGTTACCTCTGATTCTCACACGACTTCCATCAGTTGCGGTCAAGAGATGAATAGCATTAGAATTCTGAAATGTGAACCCACTTACCTCTGAAGTAGAATCAACGCTCCCATCGCAAATCAGGATCGGTGTCATCGGCACAGCACCTTGGAGAATCGTTGAATCTGGACCTGATTCAGACGCCAGAACAATACTCTTCTGGACTAGATCGAGGTTTTCCAAGTAAATGCCTTTGGAAACCAGCACCGTATCCCCATCCACCGCCACATCAATTCCTCGTTGTATGGACGCGAACGGATTCGTCTCACTACCGTCTCCAAATGAATCATCACCGTTAG
Source organism: uncultured Ignavibacteria bacterium (assembly GCA_964552775.1). Classification (GTDB taxonomy): domain Bacteria; phylum Zixibacteria; class MSB-5A5; order CAIYYT01; family CAIYYT01; genus JADJGC01. The sequence continues at coordinate 80,258 of CAZKIH010000014.1, forward strand.
GATCAATGTGCCAAGTCGGACCGGCATAAACGAGTCTAATTAGCTTGGACACAAATGCGTCCTTACTACCCAAGCTGCCATCAAAAGGTCTCGCCGTCGGGAAATTTGATGATTCAGTGCATCCAGTCACGTACGCGTTCCCCGCCAAGTCCACCGCGATGGCATAGCCTTCCTCACTATCAGTGCCGCCCAGATAAGTGCTGTAAATCAATCTAGTGCCACCAGGACTAAGTTTCGTCACAAAGGCGTCACTACTGCCATTGTAACTGCCGTCAAAGGGACTGGCCGTGGGGAAATCAAATGACCGCGTCCCTCCCATCACATACGCGCTCCCCGCCAAGTCCACCGCGATGGCATAGCCAACGTCATCATTAGTGCCACCCAGGTACGTGCTGTAGACCAGGCTATTGCCATCCGAGCTAAGTTTTGTCACGAAGACGTCACCACCACTATTGTAGCTGCCGTCAAGAGGGTTAGCAGTCGGGAAATTAGTAGACCGAGTATCTCCCGTCACGTACGCGCTCCCGGCCAAATCCACTGCGATGTCACGGCCAAAGTCTTCATTAGTGCCGCCCAGATAAGTGCTGTAGACCAAGCTGTTACCGGCGGGACCAAGTTTCGTCACGAAGGCGTCATTGTTGCCATTGGAGCTACCGTCAAAAGGGCTGGCCGTCGGAAAATCGGATGACGATGTCCTTCCGGACACGTACGAGCTCCCCGCAAAGTCCACCGCGATGTCATAGCCTTGGTCATAACCAGTGCCTCCCAGATAAGTGCTGTAGACCAAGCTATTGCCAGCCGGGCTAAGTTTCGTCACGAAGGCGTCGCCACCACCATTGTAGCCGCCGTCAAACGGATTTGCAGTGGGGAAATTAGATGACGACGTCCCTCCCATCACGTACGCGCTCCCTGCCAAGTCCACCGCGATGGCATAGCCAACGTCATCATTAGTGCCACCCAGGTACGTGCTGTAGACCAGGCTATTGCCATCCGAGCTAAGTTTTGTCACGAAGACGTCACCACCACTTTTGTAGCTGCCGTCAAAAGGATAGGCCATCGGGAAATCGGACGAATAAGTTAGTCCGGTCACGTACGCCCTCCCCGCCAAGTCAACCGTGATGCTACTGCCAAACTCGCCATTAGGACCGCCGAGATACGTGCTGTAGACAAGGCTATTGCCATCCGAGCTAAGTTTCGTCACGAAGACGTCATTATTGCCACCATTGAAACCACCGTTGAGAGGACTGGCCGTCGGAAAATCGGAAGAATTAGTGCTTCCCGTCACGTACGCGCTCCCCGTCGAATCAACCGCGATCGAATAGCCTATGTCCTCATTTATGCCGCCAAGATAAGTGCTGTAGGTTAGACCGACTGCGAGCGTACCCATCGCCTGCCGACTTGAGCCATTGAAATTCGATGTAGTTGTATATTCCGGTGACCGTGAGAAGGTAGCGGTACCGGAAAGGATGCCAAATGCCGGTGTCTGGAAGGGTACGATTAGGTCTCCCAGCTTGGTCCTCAAAATCATTCTTCCGTCGGCAAATAAAGAAGTGCCTTCGGCCCCATCATATTCAACTTTAATCTGTGCTATATCTGCACCCGGCGCGACAACGAACTCGTAAGCTGCCTGACCATTACCGTCGCCGGCGTATTTCAGGTCGATACCGGGATAAATGTCTTTGAGCGTGATCGCTTCGTAGTTCGGCACGTCGGTATGCCACTTCGCCGGTTCATTTCCGAGGAAGTAGTTGCACTTGTATTCCATCAATCCACCGCTTATCACTTGGGGATTCGCATTTGATCCAACGAACGAAGCCCTAATCACCAAAGTCTCAACGCTATCCGCCTCACGGCCAAATCTGTCCAATGATCGAAAATCGTCGACTCCCTGCAGTCGCACAGCCATTCGCTCTTCCGAATCAGCCTTCGCCACAGTTCTACAGAACTGGTAATAGATGCCATCATTGGCTATCCAAATTGTTGCGCCACCAGCATCCGTTCGATAGAGAACCTTCTCATCCCACTGACCCACATTCTTCGTGAATGCCACCGGCATTGCACTCACTTGCAGCGACAGCGCCAGGATGAACAGCGAAGCTATGGCGGTTTTCATAAGGTCCCTCTCCCTTTACGATCCTATCAATCAACGATTAGACTTGCCCATGACAGACTCGGTTGGTAGTCACTGGTTTTGCGAATAATCTGAATTCTCCCTAAATGTATAGAAATATCGACCTTCGTCAAGGACAATCGGCTTTTGAACATGCAGCATACAGACCCGACAATGGGAGTCAGAGTTTGAGTGAGACTGTCCGCCAAGCCTCGTGTATTTTCTCATATGCGGCCTCAATCGCTTCTCGACCCAGGCTTCCTGGCAGGATCCAATTGTCGAGAAGCAACGAGCCGATGCACTCATCCCGCCACTAAGAAGATTTCCCAGACTCAAAACTCGCCCTTTCTCGGCTGTATCTTCTTGATACGCAAGAGAATACCTTGACATTGTCGATGTGATTCCCTATATTGACTTGATTCGTCCATCGTTTGAGTTGAAAGCCGTGCCGCCTTCTGCGGACAGATAATGTCGATGACAACAACCTCAACAAGGCATGTACTGACCTGACCAAACCTTGGGCGCAACCGGTCCGGGTTCTCACTCGAACTTTGGACACTTAACCTGTCACTCATTACGAGCGCGTCGGCCGGCAGTGGGACAGCGATAGCCTTGGCTGTCAGTCCCAGATACCTTTGGCTGCTGCAGCGATCGATTCCGTGGTACGCAGAGTCGCGGACCAGACCCGACGACAACGGGCTGCGCCTCCCCGACACGCACCAACGAAAAGAGCTTCGAGTGAGTTGCGCCGTTTGGCTCATCGAGCACTACGTTTGTCTTACTTGCAGAGGTAGGCAACCCGACTCATAGCGCCGTAAGTAATTATCGTTCAGCATGTTGCATCGCCACACCTCATTCTTAAACCTGAACATGCATGGATTTTACGAGCACATCAAGTGAATCCACTTCTGCCGACCCAGAACATTTGTTCCTCGATACACTGGCGGTAAATTTCCTGACTCAACTCAGGTTCCGAAGGTTCACAAAGTTGGTGAATCCACGCGATGACTATCAACTCAATGTACATGGCAACTTTGATTCTATTTTCAGAATTTTCGATCATACTTCCTCCTATTTGATATTCCCAACCAGTGGGGTGTAATCGTAACGAGGAATGGAATTTTTCAAAAAAAGTTGTGAAATAGAGAAAATCGGTGGCACGTAGTGGCGCGTTATGTCACCTTATGTCACCCAAAAAAATGAGCTCGATCTGAAGCTATATGGTAGACAACTAATAAGTACTATACTAATTAGTTACTATACTAATTAGTAGTTCTCTTATTAACGCTTATGAAAAACTTATTTACGCTTAAAGAGGGCTTACTAGTAAGCGTTAATTAAACCCCCTCTTTAAGCGTATTCTCCCCCTTTCTAGCTATGCTAAATCCCAGGAAAGAAGATTCCGGTAACCTGAGCTTATCCACCCTCTTTACGGTTACCGGCGACCGCATGCTTGCGCATGCAGTCGGACAAGGGGTACTTACGTACCCAGAGTTGTAGTTGAGCTTAGTCCCTGTTCACCTGGAATCTTACACACGTCTTACCGGTAGCTGGTACTCGATAGCGTAGGATATCTGCACGTTGTTGATTCTCTAGAAAGCGCCAATGGTTGCTTAGGCCTGCCGCCCCCCCAAAAAAAATCACTTTTTGTTGTTCGATGTGACGATTTTTTGGGGGTGGTGTAGATTTATACTTGTGGGGCAGACCATCTGATAGAGGAGAATTATGATAGTATTTGACATTGAGACAGTACCAGCATCGGCCGGTGAACTTGTTGATGCAGAGAGGTATATGGCGAAGCTGCCTGACGCCCGAGCTGCTTTCGAAAAATTTATGGAGTCCCCAAGTGTTGCGGGAGCCGAAAAAATCGAAAAGTATAACGAAGAAGTTTGTAAAGCGGCCTCTCCGGACACCATAGCCCTCTGGCAGATACTCCAGAGCCTGTTTCTAAACGGCTCGCCAATCAACGAAATTACCGTCCGCAATCAGTTACCGCGTGGACTGTCGATCGATTGGGCTTTCGAGCACTCGGACGTCTACAAAGTTGATGTCTACATCTCGATCTTGAAAGACAACTATCTGCGGCGTTCTCTCTCGGCGGCTACCGATCGGGTGACCAAACAGGTGGGTGATATGAGTGTATCGGCTTCCGCTGTCCGCGACGACCTGCAGCAGACGATCCTGGATCTTGCGCTGGATGACGCGGGACATCGGGACACGTCCGTCAAAGCCGCCTTGAAGGTCGCAATGGCTCAGGCGCGTGATAATGCGGCTATCATGCGCGAGCGAGGTATGATAGGCATCGACCTCTGCAGCTCGAAAGTCAACTGGCTGACCGCGGGTGCCAGACGCAAGGAGTTGACGATTCTGGGAGGTCTCACGGGCATGGGCAAGAGCCTCTACATGAACGCCCTGGTCGATCGCAACAGCCGGGTACTCCGTCGCCGCGGTCTGGTCATCAGCCTCGAGATGTCGGCCTCGTCCATCTGTTACCGCCTGATCGGTACGGCCTTTGGGGTGAGCGCTAAACGTTTCGCCACGGGGTTTATGAGAAGACAGGAGCTGGATGATATTGGTCGTTTCTTCATTTCTTTGCCCCCATGGCAAAGAGGACAATTCATATCAATATTTTCACCCTTAAAGTTAGGAGCATGCATGTCAGTACATTCGGCAATCAGTAGGAGACAGAGAAGGCATTGTGCCAGGGCTCGCAGGAGCTCAGAGATCACTTCAACAACCTGGCTAGATGTGAGGGGGAATTGCAGCAGAACCAGGCAGCAAAGGAGTCGCCAATTTCTCGCTGGGAGGTATCAGCAGCGTCACTTCCACGAAATCATGAAAGCGGATCGCTCAAGATCAAAACCTCGAATTTACACCAAGAGGACACCATGAAGAAACTCAATCTAACTTCAAAGTCTAGAAGGATGTCACAAGTAGCCATGAAACTGAACTTCGGAAACGACCACTAAATGGAGATCTGTGTGGAAGCCTATGAGTAGTATCAAAAAAACACAGTGTGTGAGCGAAATGGAATTCAGGACCCTGAATCCCGAGTCACCAAAAGTATCAACCTGTTCAGATGCCGACTGGACATTGCGAGAGAATTAATGGACTGGAAAGAAACAGTCGAATCAATAGCCGTCGAGTTAGGCAAGAGTACATCGTGGGTCTACAAGGCCACGAGCACCGGTATCCTGCCTTGTATTCACATCGGAGGAGGTCTTCGATTCAACAAGGAAGAAGTGTGGGCTCATCTTGCGGACCAGCGACCAAAGAAGCGCGGTCGACCGTGTAAGGGAGCACGCGATGTCACGAATCAAGAAAAGAGGCAATAATTGGCAGCTCGACTACTATCTCAATGGACGGCGTTACCGCCGAAGCCTTGGCGAAATGACGAAGGCCAAGGCAGAAGAGATAGCACGCGACTATGAACAGCAAATAATCACCGGTCGACTTGGGTTTGAGACCAAGAAGTCGCCGTTACTGAGAGATTTCTGTCAGGATTACTTTGAGTATAGTAAAGCTAACCACGCGCCCAAGACAAGCAGAGATATTGCATTCACATTTGGCAAGAACTTGATTCCATACTTTGGCGATCAGAGGCTTTCCGAGATCGATTTTGAGCTAGTAGAGAAGTTCAAACTATCTCGCCGGGGACGAGTCTCAGACTCGACAGTGAACAAAGACCTTCGTTATCTGCGGGCGATGCTCAATTATGCGAAGTCTGTTGGAAAGATTGATGCCAACAAGATGGCCGGTGTAAAGCTCTTAAGGACGACGACGTGTACGGGCAGAATTCTTGATGAGTCAGAAATTGAGAAGATCGGGAGCTCCTCGAATTTCTTGCGCCCACTCTTCCTAACTGCTATTCATACTGGCCTTCGCGCAAACGAACTATTCAACCTGAGCTGGGATGATGTGGATTTTGGTGAAAAAACAATCACTGTCAGGGCCAAGGGTGACTGGCACCCCAAAAACTACAAAAATCGTGTTGTCCCGATGACCGAAAGACTGTATGATATCCTGCTCCAAACTCATAAGAGAGGGCATGTATGTGTCTTCACGTACGAGAATGGAAGAAAGATCAAAGACGTTCGGTCGGCGATAAGAAAACTCTGCGACGAATTAGACATCGAGATTTTCACCATGCATGATCTTCGCCGAACATTTGCGACATTCATGGGACACGTTGGTGGCGATATCCTCTCTGTGAAAGAAGCAATGGGCCACTCAGATGTCCGCACAACGATGGGTTACATGCGCACAGGTCTCGATAGAATTCGCAAAACAGTAAACAAATTGCCGTTTGCTGAAAAACAAAAAATCGTAGACTGATTTAGGTAATGATTGTGACCATTTGTGACCATGACTTGAAAAAAAGAGCGGAAATTCGACAAAATCAGGCATTTGCCGGAGAATTTCTGCGAAAAGCTGGAATTGTTAAATTGTTATAGTCGAGTAACTTACTCATAAGTCGTTAGAAAGCCGGTGTAGCTCAGTTGGTAGAGCAGCTGATTTGTAATCAGCTGGTCGGGGGTTCGAGTCCCTTCACCGGCTTTTAACATTGTGGATGTTTGGTCTGTTAAGACGTTGACTGGCTGAATGTTACCGTAGATGGTAATCTCTCGATCCTCTGATGTTCCGGAAATCTTTACAGTCAATCGACCAGGAAACATCCTGTCAAAATGCCTCTTGATCTCGGATACAGTAGTTGTCGTCTGCAATTTTTGAGCTACTGTTACCAGCAACTCTCTGACGCGCTCTGGTCTAAACTGTCGCGCAGAGATGTCCTCGCTCGCCTGAGAGTTCAATTTTTGCGTGACTGCGGTCAGTTCACGTTCCTTCTGCCTTAGTCTCTCCGACACCGACTCCGATGCTTTCCCGGCTTCGATGTAATCGACGAGCGATTCAATTGCGTTCTTAAGTTCTCGCGATTTCTTAGAAAGCACCGTGCGATTCTCAACTAAGCTGGTCTTCTTGGAGGCCATATGTTGAGTGACCATCCCGGTCAGTCTGTCGACAACGCTCCTTGAAACAAGTAGGCGCTGCAACCCCGCAGTCACATTCGAATCGACCTCATCACATGGAATTCTTTGATTGCAGCGACAGAATGCAGTACCGCGATTTCTATAGCCATTGCAAACGTAGCCTGCCCAGTTCTTGCCCGATTTTCCGCCGACGTATGATGATCCGCATTCCGAGCATTTCAGTAGTCCAGAAAGCAGGTAGACTCCACGAGGTCCGGAGCGGAGCCGTTTCGGTCCATGATCATCGTTCAATGTTGTTTGAACCGCATCCCAAATCTCTTGCGGAATGATTCGAAGCGTATCGTCGATACGTTCGATCCAGTCCTCGGACGACTTGGGGCGACTCGAGCGCTTTGAAAATGACGTTTTCTTAATTGAGCGCGATTTGTTCCAAGTCCAGTCACCGATGTACTTGCGCTGACGTAACATACTTCTAATGGTCGAACTCGTCCAAGAGCCTGTCCGGGTTCCTTTGCCTGCGAATGGAGCTGGAATGCCTGATTCATTTAGGATTTTCGCTATTGACCTGAAGCCGTGGCCGTCCCGGCGCAAGTTGAATACACGTTTGACGATTTTAGCCTCGTCTGGACGTATTACGGTTTTGACTCCATGGCGGCGCGGACGACCGAATTTGTCGTTTCCTGCTCCTTCGATTAGCTCAGATTGGGAGGAGTAGCCGAAGAGTTTACCCCCTGCTGAGTATCCTCGAATTACCTGGCCCTTCAAACCGCGAGTGATCTTGGCTTTGAGTTCGTCGAGAAAGAACTCGTTGGTTAAGCTCTTGAAGTAATAGGGCAATTTGCCTGAATCCAGTGAAGTGTCGATTCCGTCAGCGACTGCCACAATGGATACCTCAAGCACTCTGAGTTCCCGAAATACCTGAAGCGATTCAACAGCGTCGCGTCCAAGTCGGGACAAATCATCGACGACGATTGCATCAAAATGATTGGCGAGTGCTGCCCGCTTGAGGTCTTGATATGCGTCGCGATTAGTCTCGAGTCCGCTGATTGCTTCATCGGCATAAACGTGACTCTCGCTGAAGCTCCAACCTTTTCGATGAATGAAGTCAGTACATTCTCGAACTTGATCGGCTATTGAAGTCTTCTTCTGGGCGTCGCTGGAATATCTGGCGTAGATTGCACAATTCATGAAACGGCCTCTCCTGATTGCAATGGAACACTTTGTCCACACTTCTCGCAATAACTTTCTACGAGATTTGTCTTGATTGAGTAAAATCTCGAAATGCGGAGGTCGTGCTTTACCGTGACTTTCATGCCGCTGGCTCCGAATCGTTGCACCGGAATTCCAATGTCGAACAGGTGGGTCTTCTCGCCTGGCGTTCGGTCGTGATTATGCAGGATGATCGCGCAGTCGCAAGCTTCTGCAATTCCGCCAGATTCTTTGAAGTCGCCAACCGTGGGCTGGTCTTCGAATTCCGCTCTGTTGGCGAGTTGTGAGAGTGCAATCAAAGCCACATTGTATTTTCGCGCTGCGTCTGCCAGTTGGTTCACAGCCTTTTGGATCGCTGTCGCCCTGGAGTCGCCCTTGTTAGGAATATCTATGCGTTGCAGATAGTCAAGGAGCACAACCTTCACGCCTTTGCGTGACTGTCGTCGTATATGGCTTGTGATTTGCTCGATTGTCATTCCGGGGCTATCGACTACTTGCAGCGGCCAGTCGTCAACGATGTTCGCAGCGGTGTCGAGTTGAGACAGTTGAAGAGCGCTTATGTACTGAGTGCCGAGCAACCGTGAATCAACGTTAGCTTGTCGCGAAAGGAGAATGCGGTTGACTTGATCGGCTGACATTTCAAGTGAAACAATCAAGCAGGGAATGCGTCTTTCCGCAATCAAGTTCCCGACAAGCTCGGATATGACACTAAGTCCGAATCGTGATTTTCCAGTCTTCTTTAAGCCTCCGACCGCATAGTACCGGCCCGGCACGATTCCGCCTGTAAGTTCATCCAAACGCTTATCGATTCCCCACGAATATCCGATTCCGCCAGACTTCTTTGCTTCGTGAATAGACTGGAGGGTTTCATATATGGTGACAGTCTTGACAGGATCCAAAAACCGATCCTTCAGAATTTCATCCTCGAGCTTCGCACGGAAAAGCTGATAGTTGTCCGGTTTGCATATCAGCTCGGACTTGAATCGTTGTAGATTATTGAAGAGTAATTGCTTATCGAAATTCTCTCTGACTCTTGCAATGTAGTGGGCCGCGTTCTCGGAACTGACGGGATGCTGGCGCAGAAGTCCCAGAGAGATCTCTGGGGAGCTGCCTTCTTCGATTGACCTTTTGCACTTCGAAGCAAGTTCCTGAAGTCGGTCAATCAGGCTTACGTCGTCAACTTCGATTTGCTCGGCCATGAGTCCGTAAACAGCATCTGCGATTCGACGCGCCAACGGCGAGGCAAACATCTCTTGCGGCACTGTCTCGGAGATTTGATCGCGTGAGTCGCGATCCGTGGCAAGCAGAACGGCCAGATACTCTTCTGCGGCGACGTCTGGTTCGATAACCTGTGATTCGAGATTAGTATTCTGCAAGCGGTAGTCCTTTCCTTTCCTTGTGACCGTTTTGGCTGAAATAGCGCATGAATTGAGTTCTGAAAACGCCGAGCCCGCGATCGGTGCCGGCAACGAATTTGTCAGTGTCGTAAAGGAATTTTATCGCACACTGTCGCAAAATTTCCAATTCGATTCCCTCTCTCAGTATCTCTTTGATCTTCGCTTGATCCTTCCCATGTGTAGGGATATACTTCACCCCCATGGCCTTTTCGTATTCAGAGCAGAACCAGGTCAGAAATTCAAGCACGCGCGGATCACCAATTTCCTTATTTCCCTTATTACCTTTATTATATTCCTGCCCTTTGCGTGCCCTTGTCGTGCCCTCCACGGTTCTTTCTTGTGCCCCTGAGTTCGATAAAGGATTGTATTCGTTATAGTTGACTATGGTAATCATCGTGCCCTTTTTTCCGGCTTCCATTGTGATGTATCCGCGAGTTCTCAAATTCCCAAGAAATCCGCGGACCTTTTTGATCGACCAGCGCCAACGTTGGGCGAGATATGAGTATGAGAATACCTGGCTTCCGCGTTCTACGGTGATCAGTTTTCCATCAATGAGTCGCCCCTGATCAGTGCCACGGACACTAAGAAGTAGGTCGAGTTTGGCTTCTTGTTTAGTGAACGGCCGGCGCTCCTGAATCGGCGAAGTCTCATCCTCAAAGAATGACCGATAGAGCCGAATGTAGCCGGTCGAGAGCTTGTCAGGATTCGCGCTACATGCCATTTGAATCCAGCCTTTTGATTCTGTAATTCAGTGCCGCAGCCTTGTCGTCGAGATAAGCTTCGTGATCCTCGGCGTCAGCGATAATAGTGTAGTATTGGCACTTAGTGATAAGTCCGCATCTAAGTCGCACTTTCGCAAATTTGACTCTGAAGGCATGTTCCTCGGCGAGGCGGATCACAATCTCGCGACACTTGCGGAGCTCCGCTCTCTTGCGGTGAATCTCAAGCTGTTTCTGAGTGGTCACTTCAGTAATGGCGAAAGTGGGCCGGGTAGTCTTTGTGAATCCGAGTGGAAGCGTCACGCCTTTGCGCTTGGCTAAATAGTGCAAGGCGCCTATGAAGTCGGTATTCAATTGAGATTTAATCAAATCTATCCGGTCGCCTTTGCAGCCGCGAGTGTGGCATTTGAAATGAGTATCGTTAAAGCTGAATGCAGATCGATTGTCACCATGGTGGATGGGGCAAGCGCTGCGGCGGTGTCGGTACTTGATTCCGAAGTCGTCCAATATCGAGGCGATGGTTACACCAAAGAGTAGATCGTCAAGCAAGCTCACAAATCAGGCTCTCCCTATTGGCGTCCAAGCCTGAGTATGGATCCGATGAACAAGTGGCGGTCGATATGGAGCGATCCATAGAGGTTGTTTTCCTTTTCACTCTCGATACCTACCGAAATCCAGGCGGCTAAGGCGCTGAGTGATGGCGTTGCTAAGGGCGGTAATTTTGCAACCTCGCGCAAGCGATCAGCCAATACGTATGCGATGTCGCTCATAGCCTGCCCGATGGCGACATCGACCGTGGTAAATGTAAGAGTTTGGTCAGACAAGCGACTATTGAGGTCATTAAGTATTGCGTCGACGCTGGCCGCGTCATTTATGCAGGCCGCATGGTCTTCAATTGAGTCAGGCAGTTGGTTGGTCATGGTGGCTTCCTTGCTCATAGATTCCTTCCTTTGGGTCCTGATCGTCAGCCAAAATGTCATCAGCAATCAGTCCGGCGAGATACCACAAAAAGGCCTCGAGGGCTTCGGGCTCTGGTGTGCCGAGATTAACGGTGACTCTTGGCTTTGAAATCAAAGTGCTCCCAAACAAAAATCCGCCCGAAGGTGTGCGGCCCGGAAGAGGCTCTTCGGACGGAATTTGTCGCCTGAGGCGCTTTAGCTTTTCTTCCTACTTAGCCGCACTGGCCTCTATCTGGGAATGCGCGACGAGTGACTTCGCCGCGCGAAGAGTGACTTCGCGGATCAAAAAAATCAGACTTTTGGGATATTTTTAGGTCAGCCAGAAGATGTTGTTTTCCGGGGAGTAGACAAAGACGTTGCTTCTTTGGTTTATGGAGAATTTCAGATGTATCGCGAGGGGTGATTCGGAATTTGACTGCTTTATTCGGGAAAGTGCTGTTGAGATTGCCTTGACAATTGAGTCCTTTCTATTCTTGAGCAGATTAGAGTTGTTGCGTTCTCGTCCCTTGATATTAAAGGCTACATTCTGAGATTGCTGGAGGTTCGCCAGCTCTTCAACGAGCTCGCTCGGTGGCGGTACTTGAGTCATCTTGCAATAGTCCAATTTGGTTTTGATCTCGCGGATTCGTTCCCGGACCTTGCGAGCTGCGGGGGAGACGCGATTGTTGTTTTGACCAAGGTCTTGGATAACACTATTGGGAGTACGGGTCGTATGAAGCAGACTTTCGTCTTCTCCTATTGAGTGAATGTGCGCAATGGATAGTGGTGAGGCGGCGCGGTACAGCACTTCTACATCGACTTGTTCCCTTGGTCGAGCGATTAGATACGCGATGTAAGCGAATCCTCTTAATTTACCGTCGAAGTAGCCCATGTCTGTGCCGTTGAAACGCACGAACCACAAGTCATTTTGCTTCTTGAAGACATTTGGCGGATTCACATCAGCCAAAAAGACGTTCGAGCCGGTCGAGACACTTGCTGAATTAGGGTCATCGATCTGTATCGGTTCCGTGTCTGCTTTCAGTCTTACTAAGGCTCGACTACGTCTTGCCGTAATTCGCTTCGGACGGAATGCGTCTGTTTCCTTCTTAGTTGCGTTCAAGTAGAGTTCCAAATATTCATCGAGTGGCATGCATTCATCATGATGGCGTTTTCGAAGGCGCCTCAGAAATTCCCAGATGGCATCAAGTCGTTCTACCGGCTTGCTCAAGTCTATGCCATTTAGTCTGTGTAAGTAGTAAGCGGCAGCTCCTATCTCTGAAAGCGGGATCGCGATCGGATGAAGAAGTCGAATCCTCGGAATTGCAGGCTGCAGAGTATGCCGCCCCATTTGTTCTTCTTCGTCTTCCAACTTCTTGATATGGTCGTTTAAATTGTGCGCAGAGTCTCTGTTGCCCCTCCTTAGCCAAACGCACATTGAGTGTCGCGGTAGCATATCGATGGGATCGTACTTACGATATTTCTCTCTCTGGAGCTTTCGCATTTCAGCTACTATCAGCGATATTCGCGAATTGATCTCAAGAGTGCTTTTAATCGCTCTTGGATTCGAAATCGCGACGCGTTGACAGGCATCGACGAATGCTTTTCTGCGGCCAGGATGGTCCGCAAGTTCGAAAAGCCTTTTCAACTTAGTCTCAAATTTACCGAAATAACCAGTTGTTTTCATCTCATATAGTGATTTAGTCGGCGTGTCGCCTAAAGTTGCTAACGTGAGGGCTTCGCGCATTCTGAATATATCCTCGACGTGGGGAACGAAATCAAAGCCGGCATATAGAAGAGCGGGGAGTGACCACTTGCGAATCGAGGCAAAAAGGGCATCCAACTCCTCTTCCTTTTCTCCCTCATCTGTCTTGAAACTAAATCGGATCGTTCTATCGGATGGATTGTCTCGTAGTGAACGAAGATAATTTGCTATCATCGCCCAAGCGTACCCAGTGCTGCAATGGCGGCGAATCAAATGTGCGAACAGAATAATCCACGCGACCTCTATTCGAACTCTGTTGAAATTGACTTTCAATCCCAGTTGCTTGAAAATCTCATCGAAGAACCTCGGGAGGATTAGACAGAAATCGGACAATCTATCGTGAAGTGGCGGAAAATCTAAGGCACCGAAGGGGAGTGGTGAATCATCGGAACAACGTGCTGCGTCGATAATTGTCGCCTTGACGCCGATGCTTTTGAGGAAATCTGGGAGTGAGCTTTCTGACTCAGAACCAATTGAAGGTAGCTTCCAAGTCGACCCATCGATGTCTCTGTCCACAATAGTAATCGGGAGCGTCGAGCTTGTCATCTTGTCCGCCGCGAGTTGTTGGATCAACTCGCCGAGAGGACTATCGACGGTAGCGTCAAGGGACGTGCGCAATAGACTTTCAAGTTGGAATTGTGATGGCTTCCGGGCCATAATTTCACCTCTTCAGCCAGAAATCAAGGAGAGCTGTTGTCCAATGTCAATCGCTATCTGTCAATACTCACTGTTGATGGCGCGAGTCTTTGGTCTTTGCGAGGCTTCCTGAAGCCATTTCTTCAATAGATCAAACTCGGTCACTGCCACATTGCGTTTCTCATCAGGTAGCCTCGGCTGTCATCCTTTGGCGCTCTTAAAAGAAATATCTTGACTCTCATGAAGTATGTAGTATACTTAATACATGAACAAGCCGACAATACTTAAGACCGCTGCGGCCGACCAGTACCTTACGGTAGAAGAAGCCGCTATGGAAATGAATGTAAAACAACAGACTGTTCGCAATGGGTTAGCGACCAGGACGTTCACTACTTACAAGTTCAAGACCTTGACCCTGCTAAGTGCGTCTGAGATCAATGAGTACAAGAAGCGGGTCGCGAAGGGGAAGTAGAGGTATAGTTTGAGACGGATTGAAGCCAATTCAAATCAGAGTGCCGTTGCTGATTCGACGGCATCCTACCAGGGGCTGATAGATACGTTTCTGTCGAGACGCAAGGCAACCACACGCTTGAGTTATGAGGCGGACCTTGCCGACTTTGCGGACTTTGCCGGAGCGGGTGGCAAACAGGACGCACTCCAGCTGTTTGTATCGCTTCCACAGGGCAGAGCCAATGCACTCGCACATGAATACAAGTCCGCCTTGATATCTCGCGGCCTCTCGTCCGCTACCGTCAATCGCAGGCTCGCTACGCTTCGCTCTGCAATTAAGCTGGCAAATGTCCTCGGTTTGGTCAACTGGACACTTTCTGTAGAGAACGAGAGGTCGCAGAAGTATCGCGACACTAAGGGAACCGGAACGCACGGATTCTTGTCGTTAGTGAAGACGATTCAAGAGCGGAGTTGTCCCAAGGCTATCCGTGACGTTGCAATACTGCACTTACTCTATGACCTCGCTTTACGCAGGGGAGAGGTAGCATCGCTGGACGTGTCCGACTTCGATGTAGAGAACGGAACGCTTGCTGTCAAGGGGAAGGGTAAGGAACACACCGAAAAGCTGACTCTGCCAGAACAGACCGCAAAGGCGCTGTTGGATTGGCTCGAAATAAGGGGAACCGAGGGCAATGCGCTATTCACAAACTTCGACCGCGCCGGCAAAGGGAATCGGTTAACCACATCAGCAATTTACTACATTGTGCGTCATACGGGGCGCAAGGCAGGGATCGAAGCACGTCCACACGGTCTGCGTCATGCCGCGATCACAGCCGCGCTTGACCTCACCAACGGCAATGTCAGGCTCGTCAAGGAATTCAGTCGCCACTCGAACGTACAGACGGTGATGATTTATGACGACCGAAGAACGGACTTGCAGGGGCAAGTGGCTAAACTGGTTGCGAACACACAGCATATGAGTCAATCATGAACTCCACTAATCGCGGCATTATCCGCAGGGGATGAGAATGGACACCGACGCGTATTTCAAAGCAATGACGGCAGAGTTCGATGCGGTAAAAGACAAGGTTCGGAACATGATAGGAGACGCACATTGGCTTTCGGACGGTGCCTGGAAGGAGAGCGTCTTGCGCTCTGCAATTCGTGGTTATCTTCCTCCGAACTTCACTGTAGGCTCCGGGTTTATTGTCACACCAGACGATATCAGTTCACAGATTGATGTCTTGGTCTGCGATGATTCGGCGCCGCTTTTCTTCCGAGATGGTGATTTCTTAATTACCCCAGCTGATTGTGTTCGCGCCATCGTTGAAGTGAAGACAAACATTCGCCCCGGCGAGCTTCGAGACGCACTCGCGAGGCTGGATCGTATTTCTGCTCAGATCAAGAAGCGGTGCACACTTGGGAGCCATTTCTTTGGACTCTTCAGCTTCCAGTCGTCATGTCCCGACTCAGAGGAAGTTCTCAACTTTCTGGGAGACATAAACTCCAATACATTACTTAATCTCCCAATAAACGCACTCTGCTTGGGAGCGAAGCAATTCTGCTTATTCTGGGAGCGAGATCCGTTACTTCGCACAAAACAACCATACAATCAGTGGCATGCTTATAGCCTACCCGATACTGCCCCCGCCTACTTTGTTCACAATCTGGTGGAGTCGCTATTTCCTCGCGCATTCGAAAGATCGCAGGGCATGTGGTTCCCGAAAAACGGAAAAGAACAGTACCTTGCCTTCTGCCGCGAACGGACAACCATTGTGCGACGATAACATCCGGATGTTTGCGAAAACTATCATTATCGTGAACA
>CAZKIH010000015.1:0-94309 GCA_964552775.1 uncultured Ignavibacteria bacterium
GTCTCTTTCCACAAGGAGCAATTTTCATCACGATTGATCCCTCACTTGTCGATGTCAACGTTCATCCGGCCAAGTCGGAAGTTCGCTTTGCGGACGAGCGCGTGATATTTCACACGATTTACCATGTTGTTCGTGAATCGCTGCTGGACGGACGAGTCGTGCCAGGCATTGAAGTCACCGGTTTTCGCGGCCGTCGCGAGGACTTCTCAGGATATGCCCGCGAAGTCGATGCACGCCGCGCCGTTCAGTCGTTTTTCGAGACCCACACGCACAATCCGGTTCAGGCGGAGGAGTCGATGGCAGCTATTTTCGCCCAGCCACTGCCGGGTGCGACGTCGAGGGTCCCTCAGTCTCTTGAGCTTGGCGGGGATAGCGTTGGGTATGTTTCTACCCCGGCGAGCAGCACAAGTGGTCGGCAAGAGCTTACTGCGGCAATGCGAAGCGATGTGCGATTACAGCAGCTCTCCCTGCTCTACATTGTCGCCGTGACTGCCGACGCAATTCTGATCATAGACCAGCACGCCGCACATGAGCGCATTCTCTACGAACTGGCTCTTAAGTCATTTGGTCATCACACCATCGCAAGCCAGCGACTGCTCCTGCCGATGCCAGTGCATCTCGAACCAGATGACCTGTTTACATATGACAAGGAAAAGGAGTCACTTGCGGCGCTTGGGTTCGTTGTCGAGAGCTTCGGACCGCGCCAAGTTCAAATTGAAGCCGTCCCGGCTGTGCTTGGTCAGAAGAACCCGGAGACCGTGTTTCGCGAATTGTTGGATGATTTTTCCGATGTGAAAGGCGACGAGCAGAAAAGGTTTCAGAAGAAGGCAGCATCGTTTGCCTGTCGGGGAGCGATCATGTCCGGCGACCGGCTCAGTGAACCGGCAATGCGGGCATTATTCGAGAATCTGATGACCGCCGAGAATCCCTATGTGTGCCCTCATGGTCGCCCAACCATGATTCGTTTCTCAAAGCATGAGCTCGATGTCAAGTTCGGCCGAATCGGTTAAGCCGATTATTCCAGTGCTTGTAGGGCCGACGGCAGTGGGCAAGACAGCAGTAGCGCTTCAACTTTCCCGCCGTCTCAACCTGGAAATCATATCCTGCGATTCACGTCAGATTTACAGGTACATGAACATCGGGACGGCCAAGCCGACACCAAGCGAGCTTGCCGGTGTTCCATATTGGCTGATCGACTATGTCGAACCAAGCCTGACTTACTCTTCGGCACTATACAGGGTCGATGCTATGAGGGAAATTGAGCGAGTCTTCTCGAAAGGACGGACGCCGTTGATTGTCGGTGGTACCGGGTTATACCTTAAAGCAGTAATTTCCGGTTTTTTCGCAACTCCTGATGCTGATGAATCTTATCGCCAAGAACTTGAGGCTCTGGATAGCCGCGAATTGTACAAGAAGCTTATGGCAATCGATCCGGCAGCCGCTGAAAAAACTCCAATGGGCAACCGTGTCCGCGTCATTAGAGCGTTGGAGATCCACAAGTTAACAGGTCGTTCCAAGTCGGAACTCACGGCAAGAGGCCAGTATCCGAACCGAATGTATGATTTCAAGGTATTTGAACTAAATCGTTCGCGCGAAAAACTTTATAAATTTATAAATCTCAGGGTCGATAAAATGATAGGGGATGGATTGGTCGAGGAAGTCGAGCAACTTGTCGAGCGAGGCTTCGCGAGATCCCCTGTTCTGAGAAAAACAGTCGGTTACCGAGAGGTGCTTGACTATCTGGAGGGCAGGCTTGAACGCAATGCGTGTTTCGAGCTGATCCGACAGAAGACAAGAAATTACGCCAAGCGGCAAATCACATGGTTTCGTCCTGACCCTAACATCGTAAGAGTGAGCCTCGAGGACGATTCCGGGATGGAAAAACTCCTTGGCGAACTTGACAAATTAAAACTTGACACGTAAATATGCTAAGTCATATCTTGCAACGGTTTACGTTCTATCGGATTATACGGGAGGGAACAGGATGATGCTTCGTCTAAGTTGTATTCTGGCAGCCGCCATTTTGACGGCTTCTGGGTGCGCTTCTACTGTTCGCCAAGGCCCCGTCGTTGCGGCGGCCGAGAACCGTTCTGTCGATGTCACCGACAATCGTGCCGGTTACGATGCTGTGCCATCAAGCAGCGACTCTGTTTTGTTACAGGACGAAATGTACCTTCAAGCACTTGATGAGTTGGGATTGGCTGAAGAGTACTATCAGTATGGCGTACAAGCAAATGCCGCAGAGCGTTGGCAGGAAGCCCAATACAACTTTGAACGTGCGATAGCAATCCTCTCGGCTCTGGATTTTGAGCCGGATGTTACGACGGAATATGGTCAAAGATACACGAAGCTATTGGGAGAGATTCGTTCCGAGTACAAGTTGACGTTACTTTATCTCGCGACAATTCCAGGTGAAACATCGAGCTCCGCATTTGTTGATCGCTTTGTCGAAATCGATGATTTTGCCAAGCTTCGCCAGGAGCGGGTAGTCACAGATGTCGACAAGACAGAGACTTACGATATCCCGATTGTGGTTAACGACAAGGTTGAAAACTGCATAATCTATTTTCAGACGATCGCTCGCGACTTTTTCCAGGCTGCGTTGACTCGTTCCGGCAAATACACTCCGATCATGGCGCGGATTCTGAAGGAAGAGGGCCTTCCAACGGATCTTGTCTACCTTCCTCTTATCGAATCTGGCTATAAGACAAACGCGTATTCGTGGGCGAAAGCGACCGGCCCCTGGCAGTTCATCAGCGGGACCGGAAAACAGTACGGTTTGTATCGTAATTGGTGGTATGACGAGCGTCGTGATTACGAGAGATCAACTCGTGCGGCGGCACGCTACTTGACGTTCCTGTATTCGCGGTATGATGACTGGTATCTAGCGTTGGCAGCCTATAACAGCGGTGAGGGACGGATCGATCGCGCCACCAAACGTGAGAATACCATGGATTATTGGCGTCTCAAGGGACTGGCACGAGAGACGAAGGATTATGTTCCGTTGTTCCTTGCTGCGACGATCATCGCGAAGAACCCGGAAAAGTATGGTTTCACCGCTTACTATGATGAGTGTCTTGAATTTGAAACCGTGACTGTTGGCAAGTGCGTCGACCTGAGGCATGTGGCCAAAGCGATCGGCACCACGCATGAATATCTTCAGCATTTGAATCCAGAGCTGTTGCGGAATATTACTCCTCCGGGTATTGAGGCCTACCACCTGCGAATTCCCAAGAATACTGAGTCCGCGTTCTGGGCCGCCTACGACGGTTTCGAAGAGCCGACGGTTGCAGGGATGGAGAAGCACACAATCAGGCGCGGCGAGACCCTTGCGAGTATTGGCAAGAAGTATGGAATATCCTCGAAGACACTTGCTGCTGCGAACAACATGTCGACAAAAACCGGACTGGTAGCAGGCAAGACACTGATGGTTCCGATCAAGAACGCAGAGTTAACGCGATCAAGCTCAGCTCAGCGCAAGACGACAAGTGGAACTTCCAAGAAGAGCAATGTCAGCGCCAATGGCGAATATGTAGTCAGGAAGGGCGACAATCTTTGGCAGATAGCCGATGCCCATGGGACCACAATCAATGACTTGCGATCGCTTAACGGCCTTGGGCCCTATGCCGAGCTTCATCCCGGACAAGTACTCAAGGTGAACGCCAAGCAACCGGTAAAGGCCGGCAAATCTTCCGGCGCAAAGATCATGACTTACAAGGTTCGCAAGGGCGATACGCTTGCGAAGATTGCCCAGAAGTATAACACCAGCACGCAGGAAATTGCCTCGATCAACGGTATTCACACGATTGACCACCTTCGCATCGGCCAGCTGATCAACGTGCCATCCGCGAAGGGCAATGTGGCTGCGAAGTCGGGCAAGTCGTCCAAGTCCGGCAAGGGCGGCGGCATTCTCGTTTATGTAGTCAAGGCCGGTGATACGCTGTGGGACATTGCAAAGACTTTTGGGACGACTGTTGAAGATATCGTTACGCTGAATCAGCTTCCGTCACGGAAGGTCAAGATTGGCGACAAGATAAAGGTAAAGCGCGGATAGAGAAAAGAGCAGCATGGCAAAGGCGCGGGACATTGTAATTGGAGTGATTATCGCAGGGAGCTTTCTGGCCTTCCTGAGCATGATCGTTCTCATGATAGTTTTTGGCCGCAGCGATGACTCAGAGTTCTCGTTTGGTGGACTGGGCAGTCGTGTAGCCATTATCAACCTCTACGGTGTGATCGACTCGCCGACAGACATTGTGCGACAGCTTGATCGCTGGGGTGACGACGAGAGCGTCAAGGCAATCGTCATTCACATCAACTCGCCCGGTGGAGGAGTGGCAGCCTCCCAGGAAATCTATGAGAAGGTTTTGAAGGTCAAGCGCGAGACTGATAAACCGATCGTCGCTTCGATGCAATCGGTCTGCGCCTCTGGTGGCTATTATGTGGCAGTTGCCTGCGACCAAATTGTCGCCGATCCCGGCACAGTAACCGGCTCCATCGGAGTGATCTTTCAGTATCCGATAGTTGAGGAAATGTTCAACAAGGTCGGAATTGATTACCGGACGATCAAGTCGGGCAATCGTAAAGACATAGGCTCTCCGTTTCGCCAGGCGACCGAGGGCGACTCGGCTGTGCTTCAGGCGGTTGTGGACGACACCTATCATCAGTTTGTCGACGTGATCGTGGCGAACCGAAATCTCGAGCGCGAGGAAGTGATCCGAATTGCGGACGGCTCAATTTATTCCGGCCGACAGGCGCAACAACTGGGACTTCTGGACTCGCTTGGTACTTTTGAAGATGCAGTCGATCTGGCCGGCGAGCTATCCGGGCTGGGTGCAGATCCTGACCGTGTGCGCGAGGTTCCTCGTCGCAGGGCCGGACTTTTTGATCTAATTGAAGGAATTTTGCATTTCGACATAAATGGATTGCTTGACAAGAATCAAGGACTGATCTACCCGCAGCTTCGGTACATATTTAATTGATCGGGTCGAAAGTCGGATATTCAGGGAATTGAAGTAAATGAAAATGGATATAACACAAGGTGTGAAAACCTCTGGAGGAGAGTGACCCGACATGACCAAAGCTGATCTGGTAGAGCGTGTCGCCGAACGGACCGGCCTGACCCGAACTGATGTCGCGGTGGTCGTTGATTCGTTCCTGGACACCATAAAGAAGTCGATGGAAGAAATGCAGAACATTGAAATTCGCGGCTTTGGAACGTTCAAAATCAAGCTGAGAAAGGCTCGTAAAGCCCGTAATCCCCGCACGGGAGACGAAGTTCCAGTTCCAGACCGCAAAGTTCCAGTGTTCAAGCCGTCGAATGAGTTCAAGGACTTGATCACAAAACTGCCGCTGGAAGGTCAATAAAGTACTTGCGCAGACAGACGGGATTACTATATTGCCCGTCTGTTAGTTTTTCGTTGTATGCTTTACGGAGGTTGAATGCCGAGCGGCAAAAAGCGCAAGCGCCAAAAAATTAAGACACATAAGCGTAAGAAAAGAAGAAGACGCGATCGTCATAAAAAGAAGATCTAGTGCTCGAAAGGACACGCGGAAGCGTGTCCTTTTGTGCATTGGGGGCGCATTCTCGATTTCCATTACACTTTCGTCACAGTTTTGATCTGACAAAATGGGGCAGTGTATCATCGTCTTGCCGATCGAGGCTTGATTTGCCAATTGTACGCGCTTTAAGCACTCTGTACCACGCAAATCAAGGCGTACTGACATTCGGAATAAGATTGACAAATAAGGTCGATATTATATATTTCTGATATACAACAAGTCAACTTCTACTCCTTCTGAACTGCACTTCGTTGACGAGTTCGGGCCGCCGTTCCGTTTGTATTGGCGAATAGATTCAGGGCTCTTAATAACTCGTTTCGCGAGATTCGAGCAGGAGGTAACATGCATAAATCCGTAATGCTCATTCTGGGCACCACTCTCATTCTGACCGCCCTTGGTTGTCCACTCAAGTCACTCGCTCAGGAGGCGCCACCGTCTTCCGAACTGCAGAAGCCGTTATCACCAACGATAGTTTGTGGGGATGCAGATGGTTCCGGCACGGTTGATTTGGGCGATGTGACTTTCCTGGTCAGTTACCTGTTCAGCAGTGGTCCGGCTCCCGACCCGAGAGGAACCGGCGACCAGAACTGCGACGGCAAGACTAACATTTCCGACTGTGCATACTTGATTGCCTATTTGTTCGATCTCGGCGACGAAGCGCCCTGTTGCGCTACCGAAGCCTCTTACTGCCCCCGGAATTACACGACCTCTTTTGACCTGGAGACCGCGACGCAAATGGCGGAATTGGCACATTGGGCTTATTTCCCGGCGTCCGACTTCAAGACAGGGAACGTCATCGCCGACTGCTGGTCCGCCATCGCCTTTGTCGAATCAGATCCGGATTTTGAATGCGACGTGGTCATTACGGGGCAGGAAGACACTCAGCTGTTTCTCGCTCGGGACCCGTGGACGGATGATATTGTTGTCTCATTTCGAGGTTCAGGTACTCTGCAGGATTGGATAAGTGACGGTCAAGCGGCAAATCCAGCAGACTGGGTTTTTGAAGATGGCACGGTTGTCACGAATTCGGTCCACAAGGGTTTTCTTTGCGCATACCAAAGTGTCAAGGCAGAGTTGAAGGCGGAATTGTCCAATTTTGTTGAAGGAGTCGAGGATGTTTCCACGGCACGCGTTTACTTCACCGGACATAGTCTTGGCGGCGCCCTGGCAACTCTTGCCGCCCTTGATCTGTCATCGTGGTTGGTGCAAACCCGCGGTTATGATCGCGACAACGTTGTCATGTATTCGTACGGTGCACCGCGGTCGCTCAAGGCAAAGCTGCTTGCCGGTTTCCGCGATCATGTTCCCAACGCTTACGCTGTGATGGAAAAGACGGACCCGGTCCCTTATTTGCTGGGAAGTTACACTCAAATAAATGACCTGGTGGAAATCAACTCCAAGGTCAATGCAGATGACGTTCCGTCGAAAACGCGGCTCGAATTCATCAATGGAGAATTCCTCAAAGATTGCGGCCCCGCGAGTGACCCAGTTCCTCCGGCCTTCAACTTCTATGGCCACGATCACAAGGAGTATCGTCACCGCCTCGACCTGGCCGTCAGCCCGGGACTTCCCAAAATATCTCTGAGTGTCAAAAATGGCTATTTCAACTACCAGTGGAGCGGTGACGTCCAGGGACCGTGCGATCGGGTTGTTCTCTGCGAAGATTGTCCTGATGTTTTCACCGAGGCTGATTTGATTCTCCCGAGTTGGGAGTGGGTTGTTCACGGTAGCTCCCAACAGACCGTAGTGCCAAAGCGCGAGGGCCTGCAGGTCGCCTACATTGATGGCTACGGGCGAGTGCTCAACACGACCACTCCCTATGTTTCAAAGACTCCGACAACCCTCGCGATGCAGCGAAGGCCGTTGGGTGTAATTGACGTTAATTGGAAGGTCTCGGATGAAGGGCTTCATGACTATGTGGCTCTGTATAACAAAAACCCCAACACTCAAGGTCCACTTGGTTACATGCCGGGAACGAAACACCTGGTTCTAACCGATCTTGATGACCGTCACTCGTGGACACGGATTGGCGGAACCTATTGGCTGGCCTATATAACGGCTGATGCCGCAGTTGGCGGCAAGCGGCGAATCCTGCGCATCGCGGGTCCAATAAACTGACGATTCTGAGAACCGCGCAACCTGGGCCCGGCCCGAACACCGATTAGCCTCTTTCCAATTCTTGTTGTGGGGGAGGAGTGTCTGGAAGACGATAAGGGGAACATGGATACTACCAAAATCATCGGTGTTGATTTCACGAGCAGACCTTCAAGACGAAAGCCGATTGTGGCTGCTCACAGCCGCTTGACCGGCTCCAAGGTATGGGTGGAAGATTTGCAGAGTCTTCCTGACTTCTCCACGTTTGAAGCGTTGTTGGCTGAGCCCGGGCCGTGGATCGCGGGATTGGATTTTCCATTCGGGCTGCCGAGGAGGTTTCTGACGAATATCGGCTGGACGGGTACTTGGACAGAATATGTGACGAGTATCACGAAACTCGGCGAGGTCGGCTTCGAAGAGCTACTCACAGAGTACAAGCGACCGCGTCCCTTCGGCGACAAAGAGCATCAGCGAGCGACCGACAAGCCTGTGGGTGCGCGCAGTCCGATGAAGTTGTTCAATCCGCCGGTCGGCAAAATGTTCTTCCAGGGTGCAACCAGATTAGTTTCAAGCGGCGCTTCGATTCTTCCGTGCAGACCCAGCCAATCGAATTGCATCGTTGTAGAGACTTACCCAGCCGTCGTCGCGCATTTCTTGATCGAGAAGCGGCCATACAAGAACGACGCGAAGAAGAAACAGAATGCCGATCAGCAAGCGGCCCGTGAAGCTATCGTCGATGGATTTGAATCAGCGCGCTTTCGGGACGACTACCGGATTGAGGTCGCAATGTCTGCTCAAGTGGCAAGCCGGGTGATTGATGATGCCTCGGGCGACTCGATGGATGCGGTATTGGCGGCGATTCAGGTGGCCGGTGCGTTCTTCAACTACGGTTTGACATTCGGAATTCCGGCGAGTGTCGATGCCGGGGAAGGGTGGATTGTAGGGACGGGGTAGGAGTAACGGCTTTCCAGCCAGGCGTGGACCACGGGTGGGGACGAGATTTTTTGGGCGCAGCATGCTGCGCCCCTACGGGCTTATCGAGGCACTTGTGCGCGGCAGTCGTCCACGCCTGCCGCGCCTCTTGACAATGGCGATATGATTGTCTATGATCAGGTGTGCCGGTTAGAACGCGATTGCACATAAAGGGAAGCGGACTTCATTTCGTAACCACGACTGTTAGGGACTGGATCCCGATCTTCGCCGATTCAGAAATTGCAGTGATGACGATGAGTCTCTTGAAGGAGACATGCAGTATGTATGACGCCTTGATAGTCGGCTATGTGCTAATGCCTTCGCATTTTCACGCTCTGCTTGGGACTCGGGACAACTTGCAGCTTTCGCAATTGATGCGCAGCTTCAAAACGCTATCATCAAAGAGAATCAGGGATTCGATTCCGCAGGAACTGACTCTTCGGCTGACCGACAGGGGGCGCTTTTCCCTGTAGCAACCGCGATTTGACGAACTGACTATCTACTCGGAGTCGCAGTTCAGGATCAAGCTTGAGTACATCCACAGCAATCCGGTGAGAGCAGGGCTTGTTGCCGACGCGACTGACTACTTACATTCAAGCGCAAGAGCTTGGCTGCGGGACGAACAGGGGGCGATTGAGATTGATAAGCTGTTTAGATATCAAGATAGATAAGAACTTTGCCCGCCAGGCGTGGACGACTGGCGGGCACGAGATTTTTTGGGCGCAGCATGCTGCGCCCCTACGGGCTTATCGAGGCACTTGTGCGCGGCAGTCGTCCACGCCTGCCGCACCCCGCAAGATTCCTTCCTCCTCCCCCGGAACAATCTTCCGCTTTTGAACAAACTCGCAAAGGCGCGCAAGATCGTACCTGACACGCGCACAAGCACTTCCCGAATCCGGCACAAAATTTGACCACTACTTCAGCGCATGAAAGCGCGTCTGGCATTATTGTGCTTTTTCTTGACCTGCATTCTCTGGTTCCTTGACGGCAATGCCGGCAATGTCCCGGACTTTCGCGTCAATGACGATTTCGGAATGACCTATCAGGGTTACTCCAATATCGCCACCGACCTCGAGGGCAACTTCGTGGTCTGCTGGTACGACAAGCGCAATGGCGACAACGACATTTACATCCAGCTATTTGATCATCTCGGCACGCGGCAGGGAAGTAACCGCCGCACCAATGATGACCCCATCGGCAGTGAACAATTCCGACCTTCGATGATGAAGGACCAGACCGGCAAATTCGTCGTCGCGTGGCAGGATTTTCGGGTAACCGGATATCCATTCAACGGCGATATCTACGGCCAGCGCTACAATGCCGACGGCTCGGTGGCTTCGGCGAATGCAAAAATCAACGACGATTTCGGCGTGGAAACGCAAGGGTGGCAGGATATCGATGCGGATGACTTCGGCGCGTACGTCGTGGTCTGGGAGGACAATCGCAACGGGAACTACGATATTTATGCACAGCGTTACCATAAATCGGGCACGAAGCTCGGCGCTAATTTCCGGGTCAATGATGACTTGGCCGCAGCCTATCAGCACAATCCCAAGGTAGCGGTCGACAGCGACGGCGATTTTATTGTCGTCTGGTACGACAATCGCAGCGGCATTGATCTGATCATGGGGCAGCGCTTCAATGCCTCGGGCGTGGCGCAGGGAACGAATTTCCTGATCAGCGATAATCTCACCGGCAACAAGTGCGTGTTCCCCGATGTTGCCTGCGACTACAGCGGCAATTTCACGGTGGTGTGGATCGACTATCGCAACGGGACTTATCCGAATAATCCTGATGTCTACGGGCGCAACTATTTAGCCAACGGAACAGCTCGAGGCGGGAATTATCGGATCAATACTGACGGAACCAGCGGCTCACAGGCCGAGGCGGTTGTCGGAATGGACTATTTTGGAAATTTCATCACCGCGTGGCGCGACGATCGACAGGGGAACAATGACATTTTTGCGCAGTATTTCCGCGCCGATGGCACGGTTCTGGGTGGCAACTATCGGGTCAACACTGACGCCGGCACTGGAACGCAGTCATTTCCAAACGTGACGATGGATGGCATCAACATTTATTACACCTGGACAGATGATCGCAATGGCAGTTTCGATGTGTGGGCGCGCATCACCGAGTACGGCGCGCCCGCCATCGTGATCTCGCCGAATTCGTTTCAGTTTACGGCCCAATTGGGCGGAAGCAATCCGGCTGCACAAGCTTTACTGATCAACAACACCGGCTACGGAATTCTCAATTGGACGGCCACCGACAATCAAACCTGGCTCACGATATCGCCGGCCTCGGGAACGGCGCCCTCCGCGCCAAACGTCTCGGTGAATATAGCGGGACTTGCCTACGGAGATCACTCGGCGCGGATCACAATTGCGGATGCTTCAGGCAAAGACTCGTCGCGAACCGCGGTGGTTGCGCTGACGATCACAGCGCCTACTTTGAAGATTACGCCGGGGTCGATCACGGTTGATACCAAGCTCGGAGTGCCGCCGCCGGATGATAAGTACTTCATGATCGAGAATTCCGGTTCGGGCACCATCGACTGGACGATTACCGGAATGCCAAACTGGCTTGCATTGTCGCAACTGTCAGGCAGCGCACCTTCAGCGGTTGATTTGATCTTTTTCGCAGATTCGCTTCCGGGTACAGGCAATTACACTGCGACACTGAGTACTGCCTCTATTCAGGCAGTGAATTCACCGCAGCAGTTGGTGGTGAATGTTCACCACACGACGGATGTACCGATTATCTCACTTGATCCGGATACTTTGCATTTCGCCTTTGATGCCAATGCCACGACGATAGCGACCGAAGAACTGGTGATATTCAATTCGGGTGCGGAAATAATCGACTGGCAGATTTCGGCTGATGCAATCTGGGTGACAATCGACACCGAGGACGGCTACGGAGATGCCGTTGTCAATGTCGGCGTGTTGCCCAATCAGCTCTCCGAAGGCGAATACTACGCCACACTGGAGATCAGCGATCCCAATGCCTACAATTCCCCGCAACATGCGATTGTTCATGTCAGCGTCGCTCCGGCACCGCCGACAATCTGTGTTGCACCTGAAGCGATCAATTCCTTCGTTCGCCAAACAGTTTCAACGAGCGACAGCATTTCGGTGATTATCAAGAACTGCGGCTCAGCGGGGATGACATTCTCTGTGGCAACGAATCAGTCGTGGTTGACTGTTTCTCCGCCGAATGGTGGCGACAGCAGTGATGTTACTGTCACGATTGATGCTGCGTCGCTGGTTTCAGGAACTTACTCCGGTCAATTGACAATTACATCAGCGCAGGCGGGCAATTCGCCCTATACAGTTCCCGTGACACTCACTGTCCTGCCTCTGGATACGCTCGGTTTGTCTTCGACGAATGCATTTCCGGGAAGTGTCGCGGAGCTGGAGCTTTCGATGCACAGCTTTCTGCCGGTAGATAGTTTGGCGATTGCGGTGCAGTTTGATGATGCCGCTCTTCGGATCGATTCAGTCAAAGCTGCCGGCCGGGCACAGGGGAAACTCGGATTCAACATAGTGACTTCGCAATCATTGGGAATGGCGGAAATCGCAATCGAGACCGGAGACAAGTCGGCTGCCATACCGGCAGGATTCGGGCCAGTTGCGAATATATTCCTCAAGATTGATGGTGCAGCTGTGGAAGGGGAGTATTTGGTGACTTCATCTGCGGCCGTTTGTGATTCAACTCGGAGAACGTTTCCGGCACATACACTGGGAGGAACAATAGTGGTCGGCGCCTCAACTCCGGTGTACCCGATTGAAAGCCCGATTGTGCCCAGTGAGTATACGCTTGAACAAAACTACCCCAATCCTTTCAATTCCTCGACCGCGATACCGTATGCGTTGGCGCAGTCCGGTGAGGTCAATCTTGACGTCCTGAACATCCTTGGGCGCAAAGTCAAGTCGATCTACTCTGGTTACCAACGGGTAGGAAGTTATTATGCGGTCTGGGAAGGCGATGATGACTCGGGACAGCCACTTGGCACCGGCGTTTATTTTATGCGCCTGCGCGCCGGCGGGCAATCGCTGATCACGAAAGTCGTACTACTCAAGTAGATTCTCCGACTTTCATTTTCACTACATTTGAAATGAGCATTTTGCAGTGTAGACTGTGAAACGTATATTCCCACACAATGAGGAATTTGCTGTTCACCGTGGCATTAGCGCTTCTTTCCTGTGAAGCGGTCTGGGCTGTTTACCCACAGACGAAGACATTGGATGACGGCAACCTTACGCTATTCATCCTGAACACGGGCAGCTTCGGGTTCGATCCGGAAGAAACACGCGGAGATGTAACAGGGCTGTATTACCCGGGGGGTTCATTCAAAGGAATAATGGCGGGTGGTGGGATTTGGGTAACCGGCAAGAAACACGATGAGTGGCGCATTACGATATCTGGTGATGAGAGCGAGTTTGTTCCGGGGCCGGTTGGCGCTGACGGGCTTCCGGCAGACACGACGTTTCGGATTTACCGACTCACACGCGGCGAAGATTACGCCCTGAGCGATGACTATCGGAATTGGCCGGTGACATTGGGTGCACCGGTTGACGCCTTTGGTAGACCTTTGGTCAGAGGATCGCAGGCACTGTTTACAATGTTCAACGATGCCGACTCGGCAGCGCACATCTTCACAGGCTTTGCCGGTACGCCGCCACTGGGCGTTGAAGTCAGATGCTATGCACATACCTGGGACAATAATTACCAACAATTCGATACCATGATGACGCAGGTTGTCTTTCTCGACTTCTCGATAACCAATATTGGCGATGGTCCGATTGATTCATGCATTGTATCGCTCTATTCTGATCCGGATATTGGATACAGTGAGAACGATCTTGTAGGCTCTAATGCAGAATTGCAGTGTGCATATGTTTACGACGAAGCCGACTCTGATCCAATCTATGGCGATTCTCCGCCGGTAGTAGGGCTGGCATTTCTGGAAAACACGGCGGCATCGATGAACTTTTATTATCGCTGCAGGCTCAGCTATCCGGAATGCGAGGCGGTAGATACACTCCCAAAGTTACTGAATATCGTACGCGGGCTCCGGCCGGGTGGACAGCCATACATCGATCCGACCACTCTGGAGGAGACGACATTTCCGTTTGGTGGCGATCCTGTTGCAGATTCAGGTTGGATTGGCACGAATTCGCGCGATTACCGATTTATCCTCAACACCCAACCGATTGACCTGGCGGTGGGTGATAGTATCAAGTTCAAGACTGCACTGGTTGTAGCGCGAGGAAACTCCACCAAGAACGGAATTCTGCGGTTTCTTGAGACGGTGCGACTCCTGCGGGATCTCGAACATAGTGATACGCTGGCTCCGAAGATCGCGGCTTCACGATACAATGCAGTTGAAGTTCGCGGCCACCGGCTGATCGGTTACGACTGGGGCGGACGATTCCTCGGAGGTGGAGTAGATCTCGCTTCGAGGTATTTGCCGTATGCCGCAGCGGTCCCGCTTTCAAATCCCGCAGAGCTTATTTTCGACAGTAGAAACGATGACCGACTATTCCGTTTTGTCGAGAATGGCACGAATCTCGAGTATGCCGGTGAGCTTACAGGCACTGGCATCATGCTGAAATCGCAAGATCAGCGTCTCAAATGTATTGTTCTCGATTTAGATCATGATGGTAAGCTAACTGATAAGGACGGAAAGCTCGACCCGCTCATTCTGACGGGACTTGACTACGAATTCGGTTCGTTCGGGCCAGTTGGAACGAATTTGAGCAAATTCGCAGAGGATCTCCAATTTGTCGTCCATCTCGATCAAACTCTAAAGGAAATTGGCAGGACCACCATTGGACTTGCCGCTGAACGAATGAGCGAGGAGTTTTCGAGTCTGCCAAATTCAATTGTCGTGGGCGAACCGGCAAGCGAGGCGCCTTCCGAAGTGATCTTGGAAATCACGAACAACACAGGTTTCGTGCAGGCGATGAATCTTCTTTCTTCAGAACCGGCAAGCGTAGGATTCTTGCCGTCGGATTTTGAACTTGGAATCGGGGAAAGTCGATTCGTCTCGATGCAATCGACGGCGGGCTACGATCCTGCAAGGGAAGTGACAATTTCGTTGTATTCCTATGGACTGAATAACGAATTCCTGACTGTTCCGGTTGACATCTTGCCTGCGCAAACGACCGTGTCTGGCGATGCTGACAACAGCGGCAAGCTCGATCTCGCCGATGTGTTACGAATGATCCGAATCCTCTATCGCGACGATCCAATCAGTACGCCGCTTCGGCAGCTGGACGCCAATTGCGATCTGCGTTTTGGTCTGGTTGACGTGGTCGCCTACATCAACTTTCTCTACCTGCACTCTGAATTGCCATGCAAATCAGGAATGAATTGAGAAAATCGAAATACAGTCTACTGATTTGGGGTTTGCTCATGCTTCTTGGGACGGAGTCGACTCAAGCCACGCCAATTCAATCAGATTCGGCGACGACGACCAGGTCTCACATAAATCGCAATATGCTGATTGGCAATCTGGTAGTTGGCAGTGCCGGTTACTTCTATTTCGAGAATACGTGGGGAGCTCCTGATGGGCACTTTCACTTCAAAAATGAGCTTCATGACAATGTCGCGTTCTCCGATGAGATCAGCCACTTCTATGCGGGCTACAAACTTACAGACGGATTTCGATGGCTGTTTCGTATGCTGAAAATGCCCCAAGAGAAGCAGCTTAAGTATGGAGCGCTGCAATCGGCGATTGTGCTGACATTGGTGGAGTTTCCGATGGATGCCTTCAACCCCGACCAAGGTTTTGGGGCGAGCGATATAGTATTGGACTATGGCGGAATCGGTTTTGCTCTCTTGAAGGACAGGTACCCAATTCACTTTGACTTGAAGTTTTCGCTGAAACAACCGCCATGGAAATTTGATAATAAGTTTTTGGCCAGTAAGAACGAAGAGTTTGCCAACTTCATCTGGTGGGCGACTTATACGCCAAAGATCGTTACGGTTGGGTTAGGATACGGAATCAAGTACGACGACGGGGACAAAGTGCGCTCAGAGTATTTTCTTGGAGTTGGAACCACGCTGTACGATTTGCTCTCGCTCATCGACCCAGGCGTCGCGAACGAACTCAAGGCACTTGACTCCTACTTCATCAATCTGCGATTGGAGCTGTAAACAACCGTGTCCACAAAAGCGATTGACGTGGCCAGACGCTGCCCTTAACGTTGAATCTTGGGGTCGCACGGAGTTATGCTAAATCACCGGACAGTGATGCATGTTGATATGGATGCGTTCTTTGCAGCCATTGAACAGCGAAATAACCCAAATCTTCGCGGCAAGCCTGTCGTCGTCGGCGGCAGCCCCGGCGGCCGCGGTGTCGTATCGACGGCATCGTATGAGGCGCGGAAGTTCGGCATCCATTCGGCGATGCCATCGGGTGAGGCTTACCGCCGCTGTCGAGAAGCGATCTTTGTCCACGGCGACTTTTCGTCGTACCGCTATGCCTCGCACCTGATCGAGGAGATTCTTCTGCGTTTTTCGCCGGCTGTTGAGATGATCTCGATTGATGAGGCTTTCCTCGATGCTACCGGCACCGAACGAGTATTCGGACCGGCTGACCAGTTAGCTGTCAGGATTAAGCAGGCGGTTCGTGACGAGATCGGGATCACGTGTACGGTTGGCATTGCGCCTAACAAATTACTCGCCAAGCTGGGCAGCGGTTTGAACAAGCCGGATGGTCTCACGATTATTGAAGCCGACAAGATCATTGAGACCGTGTACCCTTTGCCGGTTGACAAATTGTGGGGAGTCGGTCCGGTCACTAACGAGCGATTGCAGAGACACGGTATTCGAAGCATCGGCGATCTTGCGACGCTGAATGCGCCGACACTCAGGATGCTGCTGGGTGACTACGGTCAGGTATTGGCGGCCCGCGCACGCGGTGAAGATGATCGGCATGTTGCGGATCACGATGAGGTTCACTTCGAGAAATCGATGTCGCATGAGACGACCCTTGGGCATGATTCTTACGACCCCGAGCACATTCATGCGCTGATGGCTCATCTTGCCGAGAAGGTCGTGATTCGACTCTACCGTGGAGGTTGGAAGGCGAGAACAATCGGAATGAGACTTCGCTATCCAGACTTCAAAACGATAACGCGCGACAAGACACTTACCCAGGCAACAGTCGATTATTCGGAAATCCTGAGTACGGCCTCGGCACTTGTTCCCACCAAAGAGGTTATCAACAAGGGAGTTAGACTGATTGGCGTGCGGGTTTCTAATCTGGTGCAGGAGTCAGACCAGCCGCAGTTGGAGTTGTTTGCAGAGGAGGAACAGCGTCAGGCTCAACTGAACCGATCTTTGCACAATCTTCGAACCAAGTTTGGCGATAATATTATCAAGAGAGCCGGTGGCCTGGAATCGCTTGAGGATTAGCCGCGGCAGGCAGTAAGTAGTTGACAATATTGTCCATGTACACTTTATTGAGTGCATGGTCACCATTGCGCGCACGAAGGAGAGTTCGACAACTGTGTTTAATTGGCCTTTTTCGAAGGTGGCGACCTCTTTGGAAGCCTCCGTTATCCGCGAGACACTCAAGCTTTCAAGCAAGCCCGGTATCATTAACTTCGCCGGCGGTCTTCCTGCTTCCGAATTGCTCCCCACTGACCAAATTCAGGAATGCGTCGACAGCGTTTTGACGGATCACGCTGCGCAAGCGTTGCAATATTCGATTACGCAGGGAGTCACGGTGTTGCGCGAGCTGCTGGCGCACCGCATTTCGCGTCAGGGTTTACCGGTAAGCGCAGACAATATCCTGATAACTACGGGTTCTCAGCAGGGGCTCGACTTGATCGGAAGAGTGTTCATTGAGCCGGGGGATTTCGTTGTCACTGAGTTGCCGACCTACCTCGGAGCGTTGCAGGCGTTCAATTTCTATCAAGCACGATATGCTCCGATTACGATGGATGATGACGGAATGATTATTGATCAACTTGAAGATAAGATCAAGGAACTTCATCCGAAGTTGATTTACGTTGTTCCGAATTTCCAGAACCCGTCGGGGATTACCATGTCGTACCAGCGTCGCAAGGCACTCATGAGTCTGGTGTTTCGGCATCAGGTGGCAATGATCGACGACAATCCGTACGGTGAACTGCGTTACTCAGGCACGCCGTTGCCTTCATTGCGCGGCTTGGGAGGCGATGCAGTGATCCAGCTCGGTACTTTCTCGAAGCTGATATCACCCGGGCTGCGCGTGGGTTGGATTTGTGCGCCGGTCTCGGCAATTAAGATCATCGAAAAGGCCAAACAGGCTGTTGATCTGCATTCTTCCACGTTTACGCAATTCATCGCGGCTGAATTTCTCAAGCGCGGCTATCTTGACCCGCATATCGAGCAGATTCGCACGGCGTATGCGCTCAAGCGTGACACGATGATTGCGGCGATGAAAGAATACTTCCCTCCGTCGATCCGCTGGCCATATCCGGACGGCGGGCTTTTCCTCTGGGTTCAGTTGCCGGATAACGTTTCGTCTACCATGGTGTTCCAGAGGGCAGTATTCGAAGGTGTAGCGTTCGTACCGGGGAGACCATTCCACCCGGACGGTTCGGGAGACAACACGATGCGCCTGAATTTTGCCTCGTCCTCGCCTGAGGCTATCGTCGAAGGCATCAAGCGCCTTGCGCGTGTGCTGTCGCAATACTGTTAGCCATTGGCCTGCGGCAGTTTGTTCAAGTCGATCCTCGTTATCTCAAGTTCTTCCTTGTCTGAAATTCTCCTTTAGTCGTATACTCTTCTGATCTAAAATCAGGAGATACGATCATGATCATACCTTTCCATAAATACCATGCACTCGGCAACGATTTCATCGTTATCCACAAGCGACTCTCGAGGCTGACGCCGGCGCAGATGCCGAGATTAGTCAAATCCATCTGCGACCGCCACAACGGCGTCGGCGCGGACGGGGTTGTCGTCTATGATGAAATTCGCGGCAAGTACAAGATGCGCATTTTCAATGCCGATGGAGGAGAGGCTGAAATCTCCGGAAACGGACTACGAATTCTGGCGCATCATATCTATTCATGCGCCCAGGTGAAGCAAAAAAAGTTTGAGATCGAATCGGCTACCGGCATCAATGAAATTCGTATTGTGTCAGGCAACTCGGAGAGAATCACCAGCAGTGTCTCTATCGGCGCAGCCAATTTCCATGTCCGCAAGGTCCCGATGAAAGTCCGGGAGCAGTTCTTCATTCGCCAACCGTTCAAGACTCAATCGGGCGAATTGTTGGGCACCGCTGTCAATGTCGGTAATCCGCACATCGTGTTCTTCGTCGACAACTTCGAATTCGATTGGCGCTCCTATGGCAGAGAGGTCGAAGTTGACAGGCGGTTTCCGCAGCGAACGAACGTCGAATTCGCCGTAGTCAAGACACGCAAGCAGGTTGAGCATCGAATTTGGGAGCGCGGTGTCGGCGAGACCTCGGCGTCGGGAAGCGGTGCGGCCGCGACCGTGGCTGCAGGGATCATCAACGGGCTGTTGGATAGTGAAGTCACTGTGCATGAACCTGCTGGTGATCTGAAGATTCGTATTGCATCGCTGGATCGGCCGGTCGTTATCACCGGACCTTCGACATACATCTGTACCGGGGGGTACTGGTTCGAGCGCAATGCGAAAAATCATCGCTGAGTATCTGATCGATCTCAAACTCATTACTCGAAACGTCCATCTATTCCTGCTCGGCGGGCTGCTGATGGGCCTGTTAGTAGCCTCAATGCAGCTCTTAATGAATCTCTATCTCAAGGATATGGGTTACGGCGAATCGTTTATCGGCCGTACGCTGTCGTTCACTGCTGCAGGCGCGGTCATTGCTGCGCTGCCGGCGGCTTATCTGGCAGCGCGATTTCACATCAAACCGATTCTAATCGCAACTACCATCCTGATGGCGCTGGCTTTCTATGCGATGGGGCATACTGATTCGCAGTTCATAATCCTGGCAGCGGCACTATCGTTTGGTTTCTTCTCCGCCTTTCGCGGAATCATCTCAGCGCCGTTTATCATGCGCAACAGCAGTGAGCGCGAGAGAATGCTGGTCTTCACAGCCAACTATTCACTTTGGATGGGTGCGGCGATCATCGGGTCTTACATGGGTGGTTGGTTGCACGACAGTCTCCTGGGCTATTTCAGAGGCAGGGCGGCAGCAGGGGAAGTTGAAATCTACGCTTACCGGTACGCAATGCTAGCGATGTCGATTGTGGGCCTGACCGCGATCGTGCCGTTTCTGTTCATCAAGGCGAAGCGGCCCGAGCCGGAGGAGCTTGCAAAGGCGTTTTCCTGGAAGATTCTCCAGACTAATTGGCGGCTGCTTTTCAAGCTGAATCTGCCATTCATGTTGCTGGGCACAGGCGCAGGTCTGATCATTCCATTCCTGAACCTCTATTTCCGAGGACGCTTCGGTCTCAACGCGGCACAGATCGGAGCGTACTTTTCCATCTTGAGCGTGGTCATGCTGTGCGCGGTCATGCTGGTTCCAATTCTCAAGAAACGATTGGGATTTATTCGCACTGTCGTGCTGACCGAACTGCTGTCGATTCCCTTCATGCTGATTTTGTGTCTGACCAACAATTTGTCACTGGCGTTTTGGGCCTTTTTGTTCCGCGGCGCGCTGATGAATATGGGCAGTCCGGCGACCACGGGGTTCATGATGGAGGCCGTTCCCGCCGAAATGCACGGGATCGTGAACTCATTCTCGTCGATGTCCTGGACGATCTCCTCGGCAATCTCGACGCAGATCGGTGGAGCGATAATTGAGAAGAGTGGTTTCGAAACCTCTTTCTACTGGGCTATTGCACTGTACTTGGCTTCAGCGATTTCGTACTTCTATTACTTCTCACGCTGCGAGATTCGCAGCGGGGATAGCATCCGAATCGACCATGCGGCGATTCGCTAAATCTTGTTGTCTGCGCGGCTAAAATCAGTATATATGAGGCTTGTTGGTGTCCCAATCCGGGATCAGCGAGCGACGAGTCCCTTTACTGCAGGTTGCAAAGTTGAGCACTCAGGATATCAAGAACCGCATTGCCGAGCTGGTAGCTACAGACACTGGCGCCACGGCTGAAGAAGTCGCGGGAATGTTCGAACTGCCCAAGCAGTCGGAACACGGCGATCTGGCATTGCCCTGTTTTCGCTTTGCCAAGCAATTGCGCAAGGCGCCGCCGGTAATCGCGCAGGAGATTTTCGCGAAGCATTTTGCCGGCGCTCTGCCGGAGGGTGTAGCGCGGGTCGAGCCGTTGGCCGGATATCTGAACTTCACATTTGATACCGGCGCCACACTGGCCAACGAACTTCTGGCGGTGCTGAAAGCCGGATCCGGTTTCGGGGCTTCCAAGGAAGGTGCTGGCAGAAAGGTCGTGGTCGAGTTTTCGTCGGTCAATATTGCCAAGCCATTCGGTGTTGGACACCTGCGCACGACAATTATCGGGGCGGCGCTGGCGAGAGTCTACGCCAAGCTGGGGTACGAGACGATTCGGATCAACCATCTCGGGGATTGGGGTACGCAGTTCGGAAATCTTATCGCGGCCTATCGGAAATGGGGCAATGAGTACAGGTTCGCCGACCACCCAATCATGGATTTATATCAACTCTATGTTCGATATCACAATGCCGCCAAGGAAGACCAGAGCTTCGCCGACCAGGGTCGCGAGGAATTTCGGAAATTAGAGCAAGGTGATCGTGAAAACCAGGAATTGTGGCAACGATTCATCGACTACAGCATGGTGGATTTTCGCCGGGTCTACAAGATGCTCAACGTCGAATTCGATTATTACACCGGCGAAGCGTTTTATCGGGACAAGATGGACGCGGTCATCAAGCAACTCGAACAGAAGAAGCTGCTCAAGCAGAGTGAGGGTGCGACCATTGTCGATCTCGAACCGTACGGGCTGCCGCCGTGTCTGATCAAAAAGTCCGATGAATCGACGCTTTACGCCACACGAGACTTAACAGCCCTACTGTACCGCAAAGAGCACTTCAACTTTGATAAGATCTTGTATGTGGTGGGATCAGCGCAGAAGCTGCATTTCCAGCAATTTTTCAAGGTGGCCGAATTGATGGGTAATGCGTGGGTCAAGGATGCGGTTCACGTCGAATTCGGTTGGATCAAATTCGGCGACCAGGCGATGTCCACTCGCAGCGGGACGCTGATATTTTTCGAGGATGTGATCAATCAAGCCAAGTCGATATCTCGTGAAATTATCAGCGCCGAGAATCCCGATGTTCGTGACGTCGATTGGACAGCCGAACGAGTTGCGGTAGCCGCACTGATTTTCACGCAGTTGCGGGTTCGCCGCAACAAGGATGTCAATTTTATGTGGGAGGAAGCGCTCTCGTTCAAGGGCGAGACGGGGCCATATCTACAATACACACATGCGCGGCTGTCTTCGTTGATAGAGAAGTACGGAAAGGCGCTGCCGGAATCAGACGCAGACCTTTCGCTTCTGGGCGAAGAAGACAAGGCTGTCATCAAATGGTTCGAGCAATATCCTGAACGACTACGCCACGTAGCAGAGTCATATGAGACTTCGGTACTGGCGGACTATTTGCTTAATCTTGCCGGGGCTTTTAATAGTTATTGGCAGAGAATACGCATCATCACCGATGACGCGGCGTTGACCAAGGCGCGAATGCAGATGGCGTATGCGGTCCGAATCGTGTTGGCTGACGGGTTGCGTGTCCTGGGAATCGAACCTCTGGAGAGAATGTAGAATGTTACTGACCAGACCAAAAGAATACGAACTTGTTGTCGATGCAACGACTGACTATGTCTCGGCGTTGACGGCCATTTCCTTCGCAACACTCAAGAGCGCTCCAACTACCCTGCGCAATGTCGAACGAACGATCTTGTTGTCACAAATCGAGCCCGTACTGTCCACGGCAGGTATTGGACTGCAGTGGAACGAACATTCTGTAGTGATCAATCCGGGCGAAATACGCCCATTCGAGTATCTCGATACCATCGAAGACTACGATATGTTCAAGTACTTGCTGGTGTTGGCGGCGACAAGAGTGGGAAGCCGAATTGCGATCGTGGATGAGTTGGATACTACGGTACAAATGATCGTACTCGCCCTGCGGCGTATGGGCGCCGAATTCGAATTTCTCAATGGTGCCCGTCCGCATCTGGTCGTGCTTAGTCCGATCTCGCGCGAGATCAAATATCATCTCAAGCGCGAGAACGCCAAGATTGTCCCTCAACTTGTGATTGCGATGGCTGCGCAGGGCGGATCGTCCGAGCTGATGGACCTCTTTGGGTCGAGTCGGTTTGACTACCTTTTCGAAGCCTTCATCAGCGGATTCCAGCGTGACGATCTCGTGAAAGTCGATCCCAGCGACGAGCTTGAGCGGAGACTTGCGAAGCGTGCTCCGAAGGTCAGCGAGTTCAAATCGCGGGTTACCGTTACCGGAGGTGTCAGGAGCTCCAGTTCGGAAGTAGACCTTCGCCCTGATTCAGAATTTGCAGCCTATCTTGCGGCCGCGGTAATCAGCCATGGCAAGGGCAGATTGGTGCTCAAAAACGTGCATGTCGATGACATCAGTTTCACGCCGCTGGCGCAGCTTCGCCGCATGGGCGTGGAGGTCACCACAGTGAAGGAGGGCAAGAGTTCAAGTCTGGTCATTGCGCACTCGACGGTCAAGTCGCGTTCGGTCAGTTATGATCAATTGCATGACTATCCTGATTCTGTTGGCGCGATTGCGCTGGCTAATTCGCGCACTGGCGGTACCGCTGTGATCCGTTCGTCGCCGTTCAACACTGACCGCGAGGAATCCCGCCGGAAAAGCATCTGCGCACTAATCCGCAATCTGGGGATCAAGGTTGCTGAGATCGAGGACGGCGTAGTTTTGGAGGGGCGGGAACAACTAACTCCAGATCCGATCAAAACGAACCGGGACGCGGTTTGCTCCCTGATGGCAGCGGCAGCTTCACTTGGTATGGTGGCAAAGTTGGAAGTCGACGATCTCAATTCGGCGCACGTTCGCTGGGGTGCAAATTTTGACCGAGTTGTTGAGCTGATTACCACTAAGGCCTGAAAACTTTCCGGTTCGGGCATTTCATGACAAATAAGATCATCAACATCACCGAAGGCTCAATTCCAAACCAGGTGATTAGGCTTGCCTGGCCCGCGGTCAGTGCGATGTTCTTTCGCACCGCCTTGACGATTATCAACGCGGTGTGGGTCGGACGCCTTGGCTCGAGTGAGATGGCCGCGGTCATCAGTTCGATGTTTGTCATCTGGATTCTCTTCAGCCTTTATGACATTGTCTGGACAGGTGCGGTGGCTGTTGTTTCGCGTTTCTACGGAGCACGGCAATTTGAAACTGTTTCCCATGCCGGGAGGCAGGCGATTATTACAGGTATCGCGGCATCCATTCCGATTTCGATTCTCGGCTTTATCTATGCTCGCGACCTCTTTGCAATCATGCACACCGATGCGGTGGTGGCCGAGTTGGGCACCAATTACCTGCGGATTCTGTTCGCTTGTTCATCTCTTGTCATGCTCCCGGAGCTCATGGCGTCGATTTTCCGCGCGACGGGCGACACTCGCACACCACTGATGATATCAATGGTCGGGACGATTCTGAATATCCTGCTTGATCCGCTTTTAATCTTCGGGTGGGGCCCATTCCCGCAGATGGGTGTCGAGGGCGCTGCGACCGCGACGGTTATTTCTTATGTCGTTGGAACAACACTTTACATCATCTTAATTCGGCGCGGGCGCCTCACATTCAAGTTTAATTTCACGAGAAAAATCAGGCCTGATGGCCGGATCATTAGGGAACTGATCAGGATCGGTTCGCCATTGGCTGCCGCGGGCGTGACATTTTCTGTTGTTTATCTCTTCATGAACCGGATCACGGCAGGATTCGGTACAGAGGCAATCGCCGCGCTGGGTATTGGCAATCGCTGTGAATCGATCTCCTACCTGACCTGCTTTGGCTTCTCGCTGGCAGTCTCGACGTTAGTGGGGCAGAATCTTGGAGCAGGCAAGCCCGACCGCGCGGCAAAGTCCGTGTGGTATGCGATTCTCTTCACCGGGATTTCCACCGGCCTGATTTCGACGGCCTTCCTGGTGATACCGCATGTCATTGCGTCGGGGTTCATCAACGATCCGAAAGTGATCGAGATAGCCTCTGACTACTTGATAATACTCGCGTTGTCACAGACCTTTATGGCAATCGAGATAGTTATGGAGGGAGCCTTCACGGGAGCCGGCAACACAATGCCGGCGATGATGGTTTCCCTGATCGGTTCATTTGCGCGAGTGCCGCTGGCGCAGTATATATGCTATGATCTCGGCGTCGGCA
Organism: uncultured Ignavibacteria bacterium; assembly: GCA_964552775.1. GTDB lineage: Bacteria > Zixibacteria > MSB-5A5 > CAIYYT01 > CAIYYT01 > JADJGC01. The sequence goes on from CAZKIH010000015.1 coordinate 24,979, forward strand.
TCAACGGCGTCTGGTGGTCGATCACATTGACCACGATCGTGAAGGGAATTATACTTCTCATCTGGTTCAGTCGCGGGAAATGGAAAACAAAGCAAATTCATGTCGATGCCCAGGGAGTACCGATTGAGCATAACTGGAATGTCGAACCGTAGCGAGAGTTGACATATGAAACGAGTCGCTTATATCACTCATGCCGATTGTCTGCAGCATACCTGTGCTGGCCATCCGGAAAATGCTGAGCGTCTCATGGCGGTCGATAAGGCGATTTACTCAACAGAACTTATCAAGAAGCTCACTGAGATTGAACCGCGTCCGGCGAGCGTCGAAGAGCTTGAGCTTAATCACGATCATGACTACGTGAAATCAATTCTTCGACTCAAGCCTGAGGGGCTCCGTCTGCTCGACGCAGATACGTACATCAATCAACACTCTGCCAATGCCGCGCTATTGGCCTACGGTGCGGGTGTGCAGGCGGTGGACATGGTAATAAGCGGTGAGTTTGATCGGGCCTTCTGCGCGGTCCGTCCGCCGGGACATCACGCGCTTCATGACAAAGCCATGGGATTCTGCTTATTCAATAACATAGCAGGCGCGGCGCAGTATGCACGTCACAAATGCGGACTCGAGCGTGTCGCGATCGTCGATTTCGATGTGCACCACGGCAACGGAACGCAGTGGTCATTCTATGAGGACGACACCGTGCACTTCACGAGCCTTCATCAGTGGCCCTTTTATCCCGGAAGTGGAGCCGCTGAGGAGCGGGGGAAAGGTGCAGGAGAGGGCTTCACGCTTAACATACCGCTCAATGCCGGGTGTGACGGCAAGACAGCACTTGCAAAGCTTCGGCAGTCATTCGAGACGGCAATGCAAAACTTTGGACCGGAACTGATTCTGATTTCCGCTGGATTCGATGCCCACCGTGATGACCCGCTTGCGAGTCTTCAGTTCGATGATTCCGACTACTACGAAATTACCTGCATGATTTGTGCCATCGCGAATAGACATTGCTCAGGAAAAGCGATCTCGTTTCTTGAAGGCGGCTACGATCTCGATGCACTTGCCCGTTCGGCCTGTGAGCACGTGAAAGGATTATTAGATGAGTGAGAAATACTGTCGAATTACCTACGAGGGTACGCCGACCTGGGGACTTGTAGATGGGGACCAAATTCTGATCATCGATGGTGATCTCTTTGGTCAGCATCACGTGACGAATCAGAAAGTTCCGCTCTCGGGGAGTCGCTTGTTAGCTCCTGTTACGCCGACCAAGATTGTCTGCGTGGGGCTCAACTACGCGGATCATGTGAAAGAAAGCCAATCAGCAAATGCGATTCCCGAGGAGCCGGTGACATTTATGAAGCCACGGACGGCATTGATAGGTCCGAACGACACGATTCTTATGCCGCCTGCCAGCAAGCGGGTTGATTATGAAGGCGAGATTGGTGTGGTGATCGCCAGGACCTGCCACAAACTTTCACCTGAGCAGGTCAGCGAGAATATCTTTGGCGTGACGTGCGTCAATGATGTGACAGCGCGCGACTTGCAGAAGAAGGACGTCCAGTGGACCCGTGGAAAGGGGTTTGACACATTTTGCCCCGTGGGGCCGTTCCTTGTCACCGGAGCCGATTATCTCAAGCTGAATATATCGTCAAGACTCAACGGCGAGACCCGGCAATCTTCGAATAGTCGGCACATGATATTCCCGATCCCTCAACTCATATCGTTCATGAATCACGTCATGACACTGAATCCCGGAGACTTGATTGTGACCGGCACACCCGAGGGCGTCGGACCAATGACGGATGGCGACATCGTTGAGGTTGAGGTCGAAGGAATCGGAATCCTGCGGAACTACGCGAAGCTCGATTCGTAACATTATCGTTACGGCAGTCCACCTTTGGAGCGGAAGTGGCAATCGGTCAGAATGATCCGAAAGCCTTGCGAACTCTCTATGAAGTTCATTATCTACAAGCTGTGAGACAGACATCGATTTTACTGCTTCTGGCCTGCGTTCTTTTCAGCCAGCCGCGTGCTGAAGCGGGACGGATTCGTTACGAGGGTTCCGACTCGCTGCGCTCAACCTTGACTCCCAACGGCAACGTCATCGATTTCATTGGAAATGTTCATTTCGTTCAGGATTCCAGCGATCTCTATTCTGATCATGCTACCCTCTATGAAGCCCGACAATTTGTCCGTTTGCTCGGGAATGTCCGTATACGACAGCCGCGCCAGACTCTTGCTGCGGACAGTCTTCATTTTGATCAACGAACTGAACTGACCTTGGCCTGGGGGCAGGTTGTGGTCGAAGATCGCGAGCGACATGTACGCGTTTCGGGCGACAGGGGTATTTTCCACGAGCGCGACGAGTCGATGTTCATGACCGGCGCACCGGAACTGATTGTCGATTTCGATATGGAGCGAACTCCGACGATCATAAACGCCGATACGATTCGCTTCTTCGCTGCGGCGGACCAAGTGATCGCGATCGGAAACGTCAAGATTAGGCAGGGGAGTCTCAACGCGGAGTCGGATTCGGCCGAGGTCGGTTCCGGCGGCGAAGAGATCACACTGGTAGGCAATGTCCATGCGTCGCAACGCAGTTCCGATTTGACCGGCAAGCGGATGATTATCAAATCGCAGGAGAAGGTGCTGCAGAAGATAGAGGTCTTTGGCGGAGGAGAGGCGACATTTCGTCAATTGGCACAGACCAGCATTGACAACGATTCACTCATTTTCAACGAGAGCCGGCTGACTGCGGATCGCATTGATTTTTTCTTCGCAGATGATCTGTTGCATCTGATCAAGGCGCAGGGCAATAGCTACACGTACTACACGCCTGCTCCTGAAGATACGACGAGTCGCGGCAGCAATATCGCCTCAGGCGATTCGACGACGCTGTTGTTCATCAATTCGGAGTTGTCGGAAGTCAAAGTGGTTACCTCTGCCGAGGGAATCTACATGAATCCGGTTGAGTTCGATTCTGCCGGTGCTGTTGCGAAGGTCGATACCATAGCGTATAAAGCCGATCGCATCCACTTCAAAATCGCCGAACGAGTTATCGGACTTGAGAAGACGGCGCAGGTGAAACAGCAGACCATGACACTTGATGCCCACAAGATTGACTACAATCTGAATACTAAGATCGTCTTTGCCTACGCCGAGCCGGATACCATTCCCGGCAAGTACATACCGTTGACTCTGACCGACCGTACCGAGGCGATCACCGGTGAAGAACTCGTCTACAACCTTAATGATCGACGGGGCAAGATTAAGAAGAGCCGCACCAAGCTGGAGCAGGCGTATTACTCCAGCAAGGTACTCCGCAAAGAAGAAGAGGACGAACTGCTGGTCAAAGACGGCACTTACACTACTTGCGAGGACGAAGTGCCGCATTTTCATTTTGAGTCCACGAACATGAAGCTGGTGACCGACGACAAGGTTTTCGCCCGGCCGGTGGTACTCTATATCGAATCAGTGCCGGTGCTGGCGTTGCCGTATTTTGTATTCTCGATCAAGAAGGACCGCCACTCGGGATTTCTGCCGCTTCAGATCGGCAACTTCGAGCGCGGATCGCGCTTCGTGAACAATGTCGGTTATTACTGGGCTGTGAATGACTACTGGGACTTAAAGACCTCGATGGACATTTCCGACGTAGGGCTAAAATTCAATTCCGGTGTTCGCTATGCGTTGCGCTACAAGCTGGCGGGTTCGGTATCGGCCTCGTATGCCCGCGAAACAGTATTTTCCGGCATCAATCGTGGCCGCCGAACGCGCGGACAATTGACGTTCGCACATAACCACACAATCGACCCGACGATAACAATGTCAGGGAGCGGCACCTTTGTTTCAGATAAGAGCTACTTCACCGATTTCTCGACCGACCTTAATGAGCGTCTGGACCGGCAGCTGCGTTCGCAATTCAGTGTTTCCAAGCGCTGGGAATCGGCTTCATTCACGGCCGCGATCGATCAGACCAAAGATCTTGATAATAATGCGCACTCGGAGCGGTTACCGTCGCTGCGGTTTTCGCGGCCCCAACGCCCGATATTTGCCACGCCTGCGAAAGCGCTCGAGAAACGCTGGTACCATGATCTCTACCTTTCTTATGACAACTCCCTCGTGAATTCGCAGAGCAAGTCAGTTTTGACAAGCGGACTTGCGACGAGGCGCAAGTACACCGTGTACGATCAGAACTTGCGCTTCAATGCGCCACTCAAGGCTGGGGGAATCTTTACCGTTTCACCTTCGATCGGGTTGCGCGATAGCTGGTATTATCTGCCGTACTCGGACCAGGCGGATAGCGCGGATCTGGTGACACGCGCACTGCACAGCAGGCAAAGCTGGAACGCAGCGGTCGGGCTCTCGACAAACCTGTATGGTACGGTGGCGCCAAATGTCTTTTCGGTAACCGGTTTGCGCCACGTCATGTCGCCGTCCGCAAGTTTCAGTTATCAACCGCAGATTAATAGAAACAAGGAATATGCAAGTTTCACCGGATTTGGCGGGTCGGGTGGAGAATCAAAGAATGTGAACTTCCGTCTGGCTAATCAATTCCAATTGAAATACCTGAAGGATGAGAAAGAGCAGAAAGTCACGTTTCTCAATTACGATGTTTCTGCCAGTTATGATTTTGTACGCGATACCAGAAAGTGGTCGGATGTCAGTTCCACATTGCGCGCACCGAGCGTGAAGAATCTGACGTTTCAAATAACAATGACGCACGACATCTACAATCTCTCTACCGGGAAGATCCAATGGTGGAATCCGTATCTCAAGAGCATCAGCATTAACAGCGGTTACACGGGATCATTCAAGATACCAATCGGCGAATCTGTTGCGACAAGCAGTGACGAGCTTGAAGGTAGCGCCGCGTGGCAAACAGTGCAGTACACCGTTTCGCAGCGTTACACGGAAACGCGCTCGAGCACGAGAACGAGTATTTCGCACTGGATCGACTTCGGCACGCAGTTTTCGATTACGAAGAACTGGAAGATCAGCTATCGACAGAATTACAATGTGCGCGGGCGCGAGAGCACAGAGAAGGTGGTCGAGCTGCACCGTGACTTGCATTGCTGGGAGGGCAGCTTTACTTGGATTCCCGACGGCTCCCGCCAGGGTTACTACTTCAAGCTGAGCGTCAAGCAGCTACCGGACATCAAGTTCGAAAAGTCCGAGAGCGGCATCCGCGATGCGCTCTTCGGCGGCATTTCCGCGTTCCAGCAATAGAGCCAAAGACTGCAAATTCACCGCAAATCCGCGTTTTTATTATTGTTGACGAGTGCCGCCAGCCGCCCTACATTCGCTGTATGGGTGTAAAATCCTACTTCCAGTCCGGCTCCCGCAAGGAAATTCTCGGCTTCATGATCATCGTGTTTGCCGTGTTCGTGTTCATATCGCTTGCGAGTCACGACAAGCTGGACATCACTCGCTTTGAAAAGCCGATTGAGCTGGAGGACACGGAGTACCTCATCAGCGAGGGCGATTTCCTTAACGAGGAAGAGCCTGTCGTCGAAGAAGACCGCAGCATGTCGTTCTCCGAACTTCTGGATGTGCACGTGACCAACGAGGCGGGTATCGTTGGGGCGGCAGTCTCCGAGTATATCCTGCGAGTATTGGGACGAAGCTCATTTCTGCTGACGTTTATCCTGGTTGTGGTCGGTTGGCGTCTGTTATTTCAATATGAGAACAACTGGCTGCGAAATAAGCTTCTGCAGGTTTTTCTGTTCGTTTTCGTCGTCGGCACAATCTTCCATCTTTTTGATCTCGACAATCCCAATATTGGCTCGACTCTGACAGAAAGCCTGTCTGGAAGCATCGGCTGGTCGTTGGCGCGGTTATCGCGCTCGCTGTTCGCCGTTGCGGGAGGCTTCGCGATTCTTGGTGCGGGCGCGATATTCTTGCTGTTTACGATCATTCCATTTCGGCCCGGAACAATTCGTAAGGGCATCGACACGGGTGTAGCTGTTGCGGGTCGCTCGTCTAAAACCGCGGCATTTCATCTGCGGGAGCAGTCGCGGAGCTGGTGGCCGAATCTCAAAGCTCTCCTCAAACGCGAACGCCGGCTTGAAAGTGATGAGCCGGAGAATGACGAAACTGCCAGGCCTTCTGTCGTCCAACCGGAAATTCCTTTTGATGAACAACTGCAGAAGGCAGAATCCAAGCTCGTGAAGGCGCAGCGCAAGGAACCGGAGCAGTTGCCGCTGGTACTGGATGATGTGCAGGAGAAGCGGGGTAAGCTGAAATTTACGACCAGAGCATCGCGCGTGACCAAAGATGGCTACACATTTCCAACACTTGATTTCATGCAGGCGCCACCATCCAACGAGCCGATAGTATCATCGACAGATTTGGAGGAAACCGCTTCGGCATTGCTTGCGACGCTGAATACCTTTGGTGTCGAAGTTATTCCCGGGAGCCTCGAAAAATATCCGGGGCCGATTATTACCCGCTTCGAGTTCAAGCCGGCGCCGGGGATTAAGATCAACCAGATTGTCAATCTCGCGGATGATCTCGCACTGGCGCTGAAAGCATCGCGTATTCGCATTATTGCGCCTGTACCGGGCAAGTCGGCAGTCGGCGTTGAGATTCCCAATCGCAAAGCGCAGAAAGTTTACATCAGGGAGATCCTGCAGTCGGATTCGTACCAGCGAGGTAAGTACAAACTGCCGCTCGCACTCGGCAAAACTACGATGGGACAGCCGTTTGTTGTCGATCTGGCCCGGATGCCTCATTTGCTCATTGCCGGCTCGACCGGTTCGGGCAAGTCGGTTTGCCTAAACGCAGTCATTACGAGCCTGATCTATAAGCACACACCGAAAAGTCTGCGATTCATATTCATCGACCCGAAGATCCTCGAACTCTCAGTGTACGCTGACATTCCCTTCCTGGCGCGTCCGGTGGTGACGAAGCCGAAAATGGCGGAATCGGTCCTGGCAGGGGCTGTCAATGAAATGGAAGATCGCTATAAGCGTCTCGCCACACAATCGGTGCGATCTCTCGATGATTATAACGCCAAGGTACCGGAGGCCGAACGCTTGCCCTATCTCCTGATCGTTGTCGATGAGTTGGCAGACATGATGATGTCGGGATCGGCGGCGAAGATTGAGCTTCTGATCACCCGGCTGGCGCAGATGGCGCGCGCGGTAGGGATCCACTTGATCCTTGCGACGCAGAGACCGTCCGTCGATGTCATCACCGGCCTGATCAAAGCGAACTTCTCGTCACGTATCGCGTTTCAGGTGGCTTCAAAGGTAGATAGCCGAACCATTCTTGACGCAAATGGCGCGGAGAAACTTCTTGGGCAGGGTGATATGCTCTTGCTGCTTGCAGGTGAACCGGAGCCGTTGCGCATTCACGGGGCCTATGTCTCTTCGCAAGAGACTGAGTCGCTGGTCGGATTCTTCAAGGAGACTGCTCCGGAAATTCAACCGATGCAGGCGTTCTCGGAAGAGAACGAGAAGGCCATGATTGAACGGAACAATCACGACGTACTCTTGCCTGAGGCGACGGAACTGGTTATCCGGCACAAGCAAGGATCGGTGTCATTGTTGCAACGCCGGTTGGGTATTGGTTATCAGCGTGCCGCACGAATTATGGATCAACTCGAAGCGACAGGAATCGTCGGGCCTTACGATGGCTCCAAAGCGCGCGAAGTCCTTGTCGATAAGTCATATCTCGAACAATTCAAAAAAGATAAACCATCAGCTTAAAGTGATAGTATAAGTCTATATGTTATTGAGATTCTTTCTCTTATGCCTTATTATGACCTCGAAAGTGTTTGCTGTCACGGCGGCCCAGGTCGTCGAGAAGACCGAAGCGGTGTATGCGAAGAACAAGACATTCGCAGTGAAATTCACACAGATCGTGGCGTCAGGGGACTTTTTTGATGATGACAAGACCTCTGGAAAAATGCTGCTCTCGTATCCCGACAGATTCAGAGTCGAGACCCCGGAACAGGTTTTGGCATCAGATGGGGACTCACTCTGGACATATTCCGTTGAGAATAAACAGGTTACGATTGAAGCCATGAGCGGGCTCGAGGACGTCGTAACACCCGCTGACTATCTTTTTCGGTTCAAGGAGCATTACGACCTCGAATACGATTCTACAGAGACAATTTCGAAGCGGGTGTGTTATCGTCTGTCACTGAAGTCTAAGGATGACAAGCAGTACGTGCGTTCAATGAAAGTGTTTATTGATCAAGAAACATCGCTGGTGAGGCAAGTCATTTATCGCGACATGAACGACAACAAGATCACACTTGAATTCTCGGATTGGAGGTTGGGAGTGGAGATCGGTCCATCAGAATTCCGCTTCAAAACGCCGTCGGGTGTCGAGGAGGTTCGTGTCCCTTGAGCGATAACGGAAAGAAGACAGTCTTTTTCAAAGGACTGGGTTGCCCCAAGAATGAGGTTGATGGTGACATCATTCTCGGCTATCTGAGGCAGAGAGGCATTGAGACGACCGAGTCCGCCGATGAGGCCGATTACTTGCTCGTCAATACGTGCGCGTTCATCCAGTCAGCCAAAGAAGAGTCAATCGAAGAAATTCTGAAACTGGCAGAGGTGAAGAACTCCAATGGCAAGAAGCAACGCCTGTTGGTGTCGGGCTGCTTGTCGCAGCGCTATCCCAATGAGCTGTTAACCGAGATTGGCGAAATCGACGGAATGATCGGTATCGACGAATACGATAAAATCTGGACTTTGCTTGACAGCGACACGGCATATATCACACGCCCGCCAAGCCAATACAAAGAAGTTCATTCGGTGCAGATCATGCGCGACCGGCCGTTTGCCTACCTGAAGATCGCTGACGGCTGCGACTGTCGTTGTTCCTATTGCGCGATTCCGATGATGCGCGGCAATTTTCGTTCGCGACGATTGGAAGCGATCTCCTCGGACGTTGATCGATTGCTCGACCACGGCGTGGTTGAGTTCGATCTGATCGCGCAAGACGTCGCTTACTATGGTCTCGACATCGGCAAGGGACCTCTGGAACTACTTCAGATGCTCGAGGAAAAGCGCGGCGAATTCTGGGTGCGGCCGTTTTATCTTCATCCGAAGCACATGAGCAATGACATACTCGACTTCTTCGCATCGTCGAAGAAGTACTGCGGATATCTTGAGAGTCCGATTCAACACATTTCTTCGGCGCAGTTGAAGAAGATGAATCGGGGCTACGATCGAGATCACGTTTACAACATGGTCGAGCGGTTGCGCAAGCGGTTGCCGGACACCGTTTGGCGAACGACGTTTATCGTAGGATTCCCGGGCGAGACTCGGAAGGAATTTGACGAGCTCTGCACATTTGTGGCAGAGCAGAAGATTCACCGAGCCGGTGTTTTCGGATACAGTCACGAAGAGGGGACAGCCTCGTTTCGATACAAGACGGTACACACTCAGGCAAGAATCAAAGAACGACAGGAAGAGCTGACCCGCATTATTAACGAGAATGCGGACGATTTCAATGCCAGCCTCGTTGGTAAGCAGCTGCCGATGATCGTTGAGGAATTCGATGCCGAGGCGCTGGCCGTTGCCGGACGTCTCTTCTGTGATGCTCCGGAAATTGATTTTACCATTCGGGTGCCTTGCGGTAAGCCCCAGCCGCTGGGATTTCATCAAGTTCGTGTCGTCGACACCAATTCAGAAGGTTTCGTCGGCGAATTCGTTCCCATTGCAAACAATGGAGGTCGACCATGAGCTTCGAACGCAAGCTGGGAGTGATGTTGTCACGTCCTGTCGCTTATCTGTTCTTCATGATCTATTTGATTCAATCCTCTGTGCTGATTTACTTTGTCTACCAGTATTACGATAATCAGCAGACCATCTTTTATCAGCAGAAGCGCATTACCGAACTGGAAGAGAAACTCAAAGTACTCAATATCATCGAGGACTTCCAGGTTGGGTTCAATCAGGAGGAAGTCGGCCAACTCGCAAACGTGATATTGAGCGAGAGTAAGAAATACGGCTACGATCCTCGTCTCTTGCTCGCCGTCATTTTGACGGAGAGTTCACTGCGCAAGTCAGATTCCCTGTACCTGGGAGCGCACGGCTTGATGCAGATGAAACCATTCGTAGCCGCGGATTTGGCGTTGCGTAATGGTTTGGCATACGGGGGACAGTTGTCGTTGTCAAATCCTGCATACAACGTGCGACTGGGTAGCCTGTATCTCTTCGAGTTGATCCTGAAATTTGGTGATGTCAAGAAGGCGCTGGTTGCTTATAATGTTGGCGAAACCAAGCTGCGCGATCGATTGATTACGGGCGAGAAGATGCCGCAGCAATATTTGCGCAAGGTAATGGATCGTTATAAAGAGCTATGTGAAAAATATCCTCATGGGTAAGCTGCTTCTTGCAGTCTTCCTGCCGGCTCTTTTTCTCGGATACGGCACTGCATTGAGCGTTCAGGCCAATGCGGAGTTTTGCAGCGCCGGGGTCGACAGCCTTGCAGTGAGGATTGCCGCTGATTTGAATTCGGGCGAAAATATCGACATGATTGTAGCAAATATCGAGGGTCGGTTTGGGGAGCGGTTACGCAGTTGCGTGGCCGCGAGACTAATGGGTGGAGGTTCAAATGTGTTTCTTCATCCGGCAGACACGTTAAGCCGGACGAAATACTTATTGCAGAGCGTAATTAACGAATATAGCCTACGATACGTCGGTATCGGTGGCGGCGCATTTCGGCAGGGCAGAATCACGCGGCAATTTGCCATCAGCGCCATAAGTCATCTTGTGGGTCCCGACGGTAAGTTGGTGCGATCGCTGGAGTCGAGTGCCGTGGTCGCTGACACACTGAATTTTGACCAAGCGCGCGAAGCGCGTGGCGGCGACAGTTTCTTGGCACCGGCGCTTCCGGCGACAACATTTCAACGAGTTGTTGAGCCGGGAATCATTGCCGGGATTACGGGTGTTCTGGTTTACCTGTTCTTCGCGTCGCGGTAGTCTTTAAGTGAGGAAGTGGATGAAGAGAATTGTTTACTTGATCTTGGCGGTTGGGATGGCGGCGTTTGTTTTTGGATGCGCTGCCAAGAGTGCGTCTTCGACTATAGATCCCAGGCCGGCTTATGAAGAAGCCGTGAAGAAAATTGATGAAGGTAAGTTCACCGACGCACAAAATCGACTTCAGCGGCTGGTGCTGAGTCATCCCGGCCTCAGCTACATCGATAGCGTGCAATACTATCTGGCCGCATCGTACTACGGCAACCAGGATTATCACCTGGCGGTCGCCGAGTTTCGTCGTTTGATTTCGAGCTTCCCGCGGTCTGAGCTTGTTGACGATGCGCAGTTCATGGTAGGAAAGTCGTACTTTGAAGCGGCTCCGGGAAATGTCGGACTTGATCAGACTGACACTGATGCTGCGATTCGAGAATTGAAGTCATTTGTCGAGGATTACCCGGGTTCCGATCGTCGCACCGAGGGAGAATTGTTGCTTTCCCGCGCGATCGAGCGCCTTGTTGAAAAGCAATTTCGGGCAGCGCGACAGTACTTCAAGATGGGCAATCGCGTGTCATCGCGTATCTATTTCGAGGATCTGATCACCGAATACCCCGAATCAGGATTCACTGCCGAGGCGCTCTACTTTCTCGCCATGATTGATGAGAAAGAAGCCAAATACGCGGATGCCCGCGACAAGCTGAATAACCTGGTGACGACCTTTCCGAATTCGACATTCGCACCAAAGGCCGCGAAACTGAAAGCCAAGCTGGAACAGAAGCTCGCCGAATCTGCCAAGGACTCAGCGGCTGCCGCCCAGCTCAGCGGATCGAAAGGTGAGTGAGAGTATCGGAATCCTTGGGGGCGCGTTTGATCCTATTCACCTTGGTCACCTGACCATCGCCCAAACGGCGCTTGACCAATTCGGCTTCGATAGAGTGCTCTTCGTTCCATCGGGCGCTCCAATCAACTCGCACAAAGTGATTCCCACGACATTTGAGCATCGCTGCGCGATGATCAATCTGGCAATCGAAAGTAATCCCAAATTCGAACTTTCGAAAATCGAGGCTGAAATTGAGCCGCCGACCTTCACAATCAAAGTGCTGGAGCGCCTGAAACAGCTGCATCCGCAGGCTGAATTGACGTTTCTGATGGGGGCGGACAGCCTCGAACAGCTTGATTCCTGGCACCAACCGGACAAGATCTTCAGGCTGGCGCGGGTTGCGGTGGCCGGCCGCAGCGGTCATCGCCATCAGAGCCAGTATCCCTTTGTGCGCATCGATATGCCTGAGATCGACATTTCTGCCACTGAACTACGGAGAAATATTCGCGCCGGCCAGTCAGTTCGATTTCTTGTGCCGGACGCCGTCATAGCATATATTGAGTCCCATCGACTTTATCGCGAGGATTGATGGCTCCAAATCGACTGTTTCTGATCGACGGCTCAGCGCTGGCGTACCGCTCCTATTTTGCATTTGCCGCGAACCCGCTTCGTACCAAGCGCGGCGAGGCGACCTCGGTCGTGTTCGGCTTTGCCGCAACGATACTCCGTATTCTCACCAAAGAGCGTCCGACGCACCTCGCTGTCATTCAAGACACCAAAGAACCGAGCTTTCGGAAGGATTTGTACGACCAATACAAGGCCAATCGCACAGCGATGCCCGAGGAGATGGTCGAGCAACTGCCGCGGTTGGACGAATTGCTCTCGACCATGAAGGTCGCGCATTTGCGACAACCCGGATATGAGGCCGATGACATCATCGCGACCCTGACAAGGAAAGCGGAAGAGAGCGGTTGGGAGGTAGTAGTCATCACCAGCGACAAGGATCTCATGCAACTCGTCAACGAGCGGACAAAGATCTGGAATCTGAAGAAGCTATCCGAGGAAGGCGAGTGGTACGATCGCGAAGGTGTCAAAGAGAAGATGGGGGTTTATCCGGAACGCATCGTTGATCTGCTGGCATTGATGGGAGACACGTCCGACAATGTTCCGGGGGTTGATGGCGTCGGTCCCAAAACCGCCATCAAGCTGCTCGAAGAATATGGTTCTTTCGAGGGCGTACTTGCCAATGCGGAGAAAATCAACAAACCCAAGTTGCGCGATTCACTGATTAGCTTCAGGGATCGCGCGGAGCTCACCAAGAAATTAGTGACGCTCGATTACCACGCCAAAGTGAAGTATGAACTCGATAAGCTGGCCGTACCAACGCTTGATACGGCTCAGCTGCGAAGTCTGTTTTTTGAACTTGAATTTACTTCACTCTTGCGATCGCTGGGTCGGACCACACTCTTCACAGAAGACGCTCCAAAAGTCGAGCAAGCTCAGACCGCGCAAGTATACAAGACTGTTGACAACGAGCCCGATCTCAAGTCATTGATTCGCAGGATCAAGGATGTCAAGACATTTGCCTTCGACACCGAGACTACCGGTCTTGACTGGCTCACCTGCAAGCTGGTCGGGATTTCCATTGCGGTTGCCGAGGGCGAGGCGTATTACTTGCCGCTGGCACATCGGGAGGGCAAAAACCTTGACGCCGACAAGTGCCGGGAATTACTAAATCCGCTGTTCTCGGATGCGAAGTTGACGCGCGTAGCGCAGAATTTCAAGTTTGACTTTCACATTCTGACGCAAGCAGGCTACGAGATTTCCTCATTTGATTACGATCCAATGCTGGCCAGTTATGTCGTTGACCCAGCCGGCCAGCATGGCCTTGACGCGTTGGCCATGAAACACTTCGATTATCGCATGCAGCCGATTGTCGAGCTGATTGGGACCGGGAAGAAGCAGACGACGTTCGACGAGGTTCCGATTGACAAGGCCACATTCTATTCGGCGGAAGACGCCGATTTCACCTTACGTCTCGCCCACAAACTGAAACCACTGGTGGCGGCCATTGGCTCTGAGAAGCTTTTGCACGAAATAGAACTGCCCCTCTGCAAGGTGCTGGCCAGAGTCGAAGCCAACGGCGTGCGGATCGACACCGGATTCTTGAAAAAGATGTCGGGCGAGATCGCTATGGAGTTGGAAAAGATCACCTTCGATATCTACACGCTGGCCGGCAAGGAATTCAATATCAACTCGACAGCACAATTGTCAGACATTCTATTCAACCAGCTCAAGCTTAAGCCGATGCGCAAGACTGCGAAGAAAACCGGTTTCTCGACGGACGTCACTGTCCTCACCGAACTGGCCAAGTTGCACGATTTGCCGCGGCGAATTCTCGACTATCGCAAGCTGCAGAAGCTGAAATCTACGTATGTGGATGCGCTTCCGGCATTGGTTAGTTCAGCGACCGGAAGGGTGCATACATCGTACAATCAGGCGGTGGCAGCCACGGGCAGACTCTCATCGACCGATCCGAACCTGCAGAATATTCCAATCAAGACCGAGGAAGGAAGCCAAATCCGCAAGGCTTTCATACCCATGGACGCCACTCGGAAGATACTGACCGCTGACTACTCGCAGATCGAATTACGGGTGCTGGCGCATTGCGCCGACGAAGGAGCGTTGGTCAAGTCATTCCAGAATCAGGAAGACATTCATACGCGCACCGCTTCAGAGGTCTATGGCGTGGACCTCGGTGATGTAACGCCGGCAATGCGTCGCATGGCCAAGACCGCGAATTTCGCCGTGATCTACGGAGTGACTGCGTTTGGGCTTTCGCAGCAATCGGATATGACGGTGGCCGAAGCGAAGGAATTCATTGACATCTACTTCGCCCGTTACCCGATGATCAGGAAGTTCATCGACAACACAATCGCCAGCGCGCGCATTTCCGGGTACGTCACTACGCTGTTCGGGCGCCGCCGTTACTTGCCGGAGATCAATTCAAAGAATGTCTCGCTCCGTCAGTTTGCCGAGCGCACAGCCGTGAATTCGATTATCCAGGGAACGGCTGCCGACATGATCAAGATCGCGATGATCGAAATCGACCGGCAAATGACCGGCATGAAGTCGCTGATGATCATGCAGGTTCACGACGAATTGGTCTTTGACGTGCATCAAAGTGAACTGGAGAAGGTGAAAGCTCTGGTTCGCGATCGGATGGAAAACTGCGTCCAACTCAAGGTTCCGGTGACGGTTGAGATGGGCATCGGTGACAACTGGTTGGACAGCAAGTAACGATACCGAGATGGCAAAGAAGAAGTCACGCAAGCAAGTAGCGTCACGACCTGCCTCCAAGCCGCAGGAGTTCAACCCCGGACGCTACTACCGCCACAACAAGAAGCAGATCCAGAAAGTACTCGTCTACGCAATCGTTGCAGTTACCGTTCTTTCTGTGGTCTGGGGCATTTACGCGCTGATAATCAACCGGGGTGTAACTCTGACAAAGGACGAATATGTTGCTTTGGCGCGGGGGCACCTGCTGCGCGGCAGCTATGACCAGGCAGTGCTGAACTACCACAAGGCGCTAAACGCCGATCCTAACGACAAGTTGATTCAGCGTGAACACTTTCTGGCGCGCTCACGCGATAACATGTCCCGTGGCAGTACGGTTGATTTGGTGCTGGCGGCAGCGCAACAGCTTCTCTCCGATTTTCCGACTTCGCTCGTCGGAAGAGTGAGCCTGGCTCAGGCATTTCAACTGCGCAGTGATCTCAGCGGCATGGTGAGGGAGGGCACTGCGGCGCGCAGGCAGGCGCAGGCAGAAGGCGATATGGCGGCGCTGTTGGCCGCGGATCTCGTGATGGGTACTTATTATCGTACTGAAGAGAAGCAGGACTCGGCTTTCATGGTCGGCAAGGAAGCGCTGGCCGCTGCGAATGCGATCAATGATACATTTCAAGTCGCGCTGGTTCAGGCAGGTCTCGGATTTGCCGCAATTCGACTCGACAGTATGCAATACGCACGGGAAGTATTTGGTGAATTGCTGAATTACGAAGGCGAAGCGGCGGCGAGCTTTCACAACGTTGCAAATACCGGGTTGGTGGACTACTATCACCGATCGAAGCAACTCGATTCGGCACGCGTCACCCTGGATAAACTCCGGCAGATTATAGATGGCGGCGGCGCTGATGCCACGACAGCATACGCTGTGCAAATGTCGGGCAGACTCTTGCGCGACAGCGGCCAACTCGATTCGGCCGCGATTCAACTGGAGCGATCACTTGCAATCTGGAGGAATCTACAAAGCGGCGCTGACGTGATCGACAACTTGAATGACCTCGGCAGCGCGTATCGGCTCAAGCAGGATTTTTACAACGCGCGCAAGTGCTACATGGCTGCGGGGACACTGGCGGCCAAGTTTAAGTTTGACGGCAAGGACTTGTACACGGCCAATCTGAATCTGCTGTTTTTGCAGGAGCTCAAGCCCGATGAGTATGTTCGGTCAGGTGCTGATGGCAAAACCTGGGCCGAGGAATTCGCCGGCAAGTAGCCTATGTACACAGTGGGACTGACAGGTCAAATCGCGTGCGGCAAAAGCAGCGTAGCGCGAACGCTTCAAAGTCTCGGCGCGATAGTCATAAACGCCGACGAACTGGGTCGGGAGGTAGTCGAGCAGAACCCTGTGGTTCGACGGAAGTTGAAGGCAGCATTCGGAAGTGACATCACCACCGCCGACGGTAAAATAGACCGCAGAAAGCTCGCACTTAAAGCGTTCTCAAATCAAGAGAGCACTGCCAAGCTGAATGGGATTGTTCATCCGCCTCTGCTTGCCCGACTCCGGCGTCAGTTGAAATATTACCGCGGTATGCGCCGGAAAAAGCTGATTGTTGTTGATGCGGCACTCATATTTGACTGGAGGCTGGACCGCGAACTTGACGTGGTGATTGTTGTCGAGAGCGGCAGGCGCATCCAGTTGGAACGCCTGATAAGGCAAGGCATTCGCCGCGTGGATGCACTGCAGAGGATTAAACGACAAATTCCAAAATACCGCCTCCGCAATATGGCGGACGCCGTGATCTACAACAATGGCAGCGCGGATCAACTCGTGAACAAAACTTGGCGACTATATGCCCGGCTCGTAAGGCACTCGGGGCAGAAATTTGATTGACTTCAGTCGGTTTTGATTTATGTTCTCGCTTCAAAGAAATTCAGGTTGGAGGTAGATTGAACCCGTTCAATTACTCGATAGAAGAACTGAAGGCCAAGACGTTAGAAATCAGGCGTGATATTATCACGATGCTTGTCGAGGCGAAATCCGGACATACCGGGGGGCCACTTTCCTGTACCGATTTTGCAACAGCGCTTTACTTTCGATTTCTAAGTCATAATCCCAACGATCCCAAGTGGAAAGACCGTGATTTTGTGTTCTACTCAATCGGGCATGTGACGCCGATCAATTACTCGGTATTGGCAGAGTGCGGTTACTTTCCGCTCAAGGACCTAATGAAGTTCCGCAAATTCGACGGACACTTGCAGGGGCATCCACATCGGCTCGATACGCCCGGTATCGAAATCTCTTCCGGATCACTCGGGCAGGGGCTCGGTGTCGCCTCAGGGGTAGCCAAGGGCTCCAAGATGGACAATCATCCACGCCGCGTCTATTGCATCATGGGGGACGGCGAATTGCAGGAAGGCTCCTGCTGGGAAAGCGCCATGTTCGCGGGGCATTACAAGCTTGACAATCTCGGTGTGATCGTGGACTACAATAAGGCGCAAATCGACGGCGTCGTATCGGATATTATGGACATTGCTCCGCTCGGAGACAAGTGGCGCGCCTTCAATTGGAACGTGATCGAAATCGACGGCCACGACATGGCCGAAATCGTGCAGGCATTTGAGGAAATGATCGCATACAAAGGCAAGCCCAGCGTCATCATTGCCCACACGCGAATGGGCGAAGGAGTGTCGTTCATGCGCGGAAAGTATCAGTGGCATGGCAAACCGCCCAAACCCGACGAGGGTGAACTGGCGCTCAAGGAACTCGGCACAAGCTATTCAGACTGGTCAGCGCGCATTCTCGCAGGATAGGATATGTTGAAACAAATGACTGAAGTAAAAATGGAAAAAACCCGCGTCGGCTTCGGACACGGGCTGGTGGAGTTGGGCGACAAGGACGAACGCATCGTTGTTCTGGTTGGCGATCTTATGGAGTCAACCAATGTGAATTTCTTTGCCGAAAAGTACCCAGAGCGATTTATCCAGGTCGGTGTTGCCGAACAGAATATGGCACTACTTGCCGCCGGGCTGTCGCTGATCGGAAAGATCCCGTTTTTCTCGACCTATGGCGCTTTTGCCGCCTATCGCTGCCTTGATATGCTGCGGATCACTTTATGCTACTCAAACGTCAATGTCAAAATCGGCGGGGCGCACGGCGGTATTTCAGTTGGTCCCGACGGAGCTACGCACCAGGCGATGGAAGAGATTTCGATTCTGCGCTCCATTCCCAACATGCACATGATTGTGCCTTGTGATTATTGGGAAACAAAGAAGGCGACGATAGCGGCTGCAGCCGTAAACGGGCCGGTGTATATCAGATTCGGCCGCGAGCCCGTACCGGTGGTGACGGAGGAATCAACCCCATACATATTTGGGAAAGCAAACACCTACCGTGAGGGCGGCGATGTCGCGATTATCGCTTGCGGGACACAGGTCTACGAATCATTGGTTGCCGCGGACGTGCTCGCCGGTGAAGGAATTGAGTGCAGGGTCATCGACATGCATACGATCAAACCGATCGATCGCGAGGCGATCGTCAAAGCTGCGCGTGAGTGCGGCGCAATAGTTACCGCCGAAGAGCATCAGGTCATGGGTGGCCTCGGTGGCGCAGTTGCCGAGGTTGTCGTCGGTCATCATCCGGTACCGATGGAGTATGTCGCCGTGATGGATCGATTTGGACAATCAGGCAAGCCCGATGAATTGATGGCCGCATTCGGACTGAAGTCCAAGGATGTCGTCGCGGCTGTCAAGCGCGTTTTGAAGCGCAAACGATAGTTGCGCAGACAGAATCGGACTTGGTGCAAGCCACCGACCGATACGGCACAGTCGAAGCAAATACAGGGGCAGTGCAACAATAACAGGGTAGCAGTCAAACAATGAGATTTGCCAGCCGCATGGGGCGTCTCGGTACCGAGACCGCCTTTGAAGTCTTAGCACGTGCGCGTGAATTAGAGAGTCAAGGGAGGCATGTTGTCCATCTTGAGATAGGCGAGCCGGACTTCGATACACCCCAGCACATCGTTGAGGCCGGCGTGGAGGCACTCAAGGCCGGGTTCACGCACTACGGACCATCGGCCGGTCTGCCGGAAGTTCGTCAGGTGATTATCGATGAGGTCAATCGAACCCGCGGGCTTAAGCTCGGACCGCACCATGTCGTGATCACACCGGGAGCCAAGCCGATCTTATTCTTCACCGCACTGGCAGCAATCGAAACCGGAGACGAGGTTATCTTCCCCGACCCGGGTTTTCCCATCTACGAATCCGTCATCAGTTTTGTCGGCGGCAAGCCGGTGCCGATTCCTTTGCGTGAAGCTAATGACTTTCAGATGGATGTTGATGAGCTCAAGAAGCTGATTACTCCGCACACGCGAATGATCATTCTTAACTCGCCCGGAAACCCCACCGGCGGTGTTCTGAGCCACGATCACCTTGCAGCGATTGCCGAGTTGGCAGTTCAACATGACCTCTGGGTGCTGTCAGACGAAATCTATGGCCGGATCGTTTACGAAGCCAGACACGAGTCGATCACGCAATTTGACGGTATGGTTGAACGGACAATCATACTCGACGGTCTCTCCAAGGCCTATGCGATGACCGGCTGGCGACTTGGCTACGGTGTAATGCCGAACGATTTGGCGTTTCTTGTTGCCCGCCTGATGACCAACAGCAACTCGTGTACCGCCTCGTTCAGCCAGCGCGCAATCATAGCGGCCCTGAAGGGGACGCAGAAACCCACCGAGGAGATGATTGCCGAGTTCAGACGGCGGCGCGACCTGCTGGTTGCCGAACTTAACACAGTGCCAGGTTTCTCGTGCCGCACACCGCACGGCGCATTCTATGTTTTTCCGAATATCAAAGGGACCGGCAAGAAGTCGCGTGAGCTGGCTGAGAGCCTGCTTGAAGACGCGGGAGTTGCGGTTCTATCAGGTACTGCGTTTGGTGAGCATGGAGAAGGATACCTGCGACTCAGCTACGCCAATTCTGAGGAAAATCTTCAGGAGGCCGTGCGCCGAATCCGTGAACATATCAGCCATTAGCCCGAGAACCTGTTCCACTGCCACTATTCTCCACACCTGACCAGGAGTAACCGATGACCGAGCGCCTCGAACAATTCAGAAAGTATCGCGAGAAAATGAATGAGCGTATTCTCGCGGAGAACCACCAGCAAATAAACCGCTTCTTCGCTCTTGATACGCGCACTTATGAAAACGGCGCCCTTGACGCCAGAACGAAAGAAATGCTGGGGTTGGCTGCTTCGATGGTCTTGCGTTGCGACGATTGCATCGCCTACCATGTGATCCAGTCGAAGAAGGAGGGCGTCAGTCGTGCCGAGTTCTTTGAGATCTTCAATGTCGCCTTGGTGGTCGGTGGATCGATCGTGATTCCGCATCTGCGCCGAGCCGTTGAATTGTTAGACGAGCTTGAGAAGCCGTAGGAACTGGAGTCAATTGAATTTGTCGGGCAGAATCAGGACAACGATATCCTGCAGAAAATGAGCAATGATTGCCGGATAGAGTGAACCGGTGTATAGGCAGAGTAGACAGAACATAATTCCGTAAACGAAAATCAACACAAATCCGCCCGGCCCCTGGTAGAGATGGCCACTGGCAAATGACAATGTCGATAATAAGACTCCAAGCCAGATTCGACCGCGCCCCAGTTGAGCCAATCTCGTCATCAGATAACCCCGATAGGTAACCTCTTCGGAGACAGCTACAATCGCACACAGCACGACCCAGGTTAATTTCTGAAGCAGTGTTTGCGGTAACAATGGCGTGATTCCAGTGAAGCTGTCAGGTGAACTCGTGGCGATCAGCGTCTGCAGGAAGAGTAAAATCAGGTTGGCAAAGAAGAAGAACCCGACCGCTTGAAGTACCGTCCAGCGCGTGAGTCCCCGCAGTCCGATATCCGCGCCACCAACCCCCTCCGAGCGAACTGCAAAGGCTACGACGAGGAGGATCAGCAATTGCACGAGCATTGTCGGGAGATAGATTTCAACCGATGGATCGGAAACATCTTTGGCCAATTCAAGTTGGGAATCGAGGAAAAGTAAAGAACTGAGCGGCCAGACGACTACCAGCAGTCCCAGGACGAGGTAGCTGATCGGCGTCAGCCGTTTCTCGGAAGACGGCGAATCTTTGTCGCCTACTGGATTTGGCGGCGCATTTTCGAGATGATCAGCGCCACTCCCACCACGATCAGAATCAGGGGCCATGACTTGCGCACAGGAGGAAGAACATCAAGATTGACAAGCAAGAAAAACACGCCGACCCCGAGCACGATCAGGCCGCCGGTTATGTTGTAGGGATACGATTTCTTTCCGTTGGAGTCAACTTCCTGCATCTATATCTCCATTAAGTTAGCTGGGTGATCTTCTGCACCCAGTTTAACCCAATCGCGTTTGAATCGCAATTGATATCGCTCGACATTCTGCTGGTGCGATCTCCAATGCGAGTATCACCTGATTTACCCGGCTCCGCCCGCAGGCGTTATTGCGCGCCGAAAGGAGACCGGTTCATGACAATACATTATGCAGATTGGTTGGTTGACGAAAGTGCCGATCGAATATGGGCAATGGATCAAACGGATAGTAGCAGCATCCAAGCCCGATCGCGGCGGGCGCACGCCGTGCAGGCTGCGATAGCCTTGCTGCCTGAAACTGAACAATTGGTCGTCAGGCTATTCTATTTCGAAGGAAGAACCAGTCAACAGATTGCCGAACAATTGGGTCTTGATGGGGAAACAATCGAGAAAGTGCGCCAGCGGGCAATGCGCCGACTGCGCGAAAAACTGAGGAAGTTTGCTGAGACGGAGTTCGGAATCTCAGTCCAGGGGCCCAAGTGCGAAATCTGCCGCTCACCGAAGAGGAGTGAGATTGAAGCGTTGTTGCTGAGACGCCAACCGGGTGAGCCGTGTCGAGAGATAATGCGCACACTCAAGGAACTCTATGGTATTCACATTCTCTCGGCATCGACGATTGTCAGCCACTGTAAGTATCACCAACGAAAGGGACTGAAATGAACAATTCCAAAACGAGACTCGGTCCGGGATGCGCGCTCAACTTCTTTGTGACATCGGAAATGAAAGAGGCGCTGCAGTCGGCAGCCCGGGCGCAGGGGATCAATGTTGCAGACTTGGTGCGTCTCTCACTGCGCGCAATGCTGCCGCTGTTCGAAGCGCTTGGACAAACGCAGGAAATACTTCTGAAAGAGCTAATCGAACGCCAGGCCGGTCAGTTCAGAAAACGCCACGGAATTTGCCGTGAGACTATTGAAGGCGAGTGCGACTAAGGAGCAAAGCAGGGCAAGGGGCCTTGCTGGTAGAGAAAGTTCAGGATCGTGACAATATCGCGGATGTCAAGGTCACCATCGCAGTTGGCGTCAGCGTCGATGGGATCAGGAGGTTCCGGCCCATTCAGGTAGAGGTAACGCACGAAATATAGCAAGTCACCAAGTGCCAGACCGGCCTGAGAGTCAATGTTGCCGCGTACCTGGCGAGTCTGCAAGAACAAGATCTCAGTGGTTTCTCGTGGCGGAATACTCGAATCCTCGATTCGGACAATGATTTCAGACGATCCGGTAACAACAGGTATGCCGGCGAGCAACCCATCGTCGGAGATAGACATGCCCTCGGGCATTGAGATCACAAACTCCGACCAATGAAACGGCGGCAGTCCACCAAGGGCTGAAAGTCGGAAGGAGTACGGCAATCCAACTGCGGCTGTCGGTAAGGTGTCAACTGTTGCCTCGAGGCTGAGAGGCTCTGCGGCGGACGTGTCGATGATCCAGTTGTCCGGATCGAGCTTGCAGTCGAGTGGTTCCTCTGGGAGCAGGAATCGATAGTTCTGCTTCACCTTATCGTTAGTCACACGGAAGGTCAGAGAATCAGACTCAAAGAAGAACCGCACGTCAAGGTCGGCAATAAAGACAGGGTACTGCGTCTGCACCTGTCGCAATTGCAGGTCAGCTACCCATCCGGAGTCAGTCTCAAATGCGAAGGTCCCGAAGCGATAATCGGGAATCGACGGCTGGTAGACCCATTGTGCGAAGAAGTAGTCCAGGTCGAGTTGCGAGACCTGCTCGCAAATGGCCTGAAAATCGGCGGTTGTAGCACTGCCATACTTGTGCTGGGAATTGGCGTAGGTGCGAATGATTTGGAAGAACGTGTCTTTGCCGACGAGATATCGCAACATGTGGAGCACAAGCGCGCCTTTGTCATAGACCACGCGATCAAAAATGTCGTTGTAGTCGGTCGTATCCGGCACATAAACCTGTTGATCGAGGTGGATAAGCGAATTCATATATTGGTGATAAGACTCCGGCCCTTGTGTATGCTCCAGCCAAAGGGCTTCAGAATATCGTGCGAATCCTTCGTTGAGCCAGATGTCGTACCACGTCCCGCAGGTAATCAAATCACCCCACCATTGGTGCGCCAATTCGTGCGCCAATAGCCACTCGTGAAACACTCCAATAGATGCGCAGGTTTGATGCTCCATTCCGCCGCCAAAAAAGGTCTCAGCATGTCCGTAGCGCTCGCGGATAAAAGGATATTCACCATAAATCGATGAGAAGAATTCCAGCATTGGCACGATCTTGGAGTTGTTCTCACGATAAAACTCGACGTTACCGGAGAGGATGTGGAAATCTACAGGCATAGAGTGTCCGGCATAGCGAAATGTGTCGGAATACTCCTCGTAGTCGGCGATCGCCAGACTCACAAGATAGGTGGCTATCGGATACGATTCGTGCCAATGTGTTGTCCGGGTACCGTCACCGTTGTCAGAGATGCTGATTAGTTTGCCATTGGAAACGGCGATTATCCGATCGTCGGTC
The DNA here is from genome assembly GCA_964552775.1 of uncultured Ignavibacteria bacterium. Classification (GTDB taxonomy): domain Bacteria; phylum Zixibacteria; class MSB-5A5; order CAIYYT01; family CAIYYT01; genus JADJGC01. The sequence goes on from CAZKIH010000015.1 coordinate 48,843, forward strand.
GTAATGCGCATGTCCACCGAATCCGCCTTGTCCGATGGATGATCCTTACAGGACCACCAATTGCGGGCAAAAAACGGCTCGGAAAGCGTTGTGATCACCGGCAACTCATTATGATAACCGAATGTGAATGAACCGAAACCTTCGCGCACCGGAGTTCCGTGATAGAAAACAGCAATTTCGAACGATTGACCTGAAGCCAATGGTGGTGATTCGATCGACAAGATGTTTCCCTGGTGATGAAAGTTCGCGGCAGTACCGCCAATTGTTGTCGAATCAACGACCAAATGCTGCTCCAAATTAAGTTCGATGGCTTCGAGCGGTTGCAACGCCTTGCCATACACAGAGACCGCTCCGTGGATCGTCGATTGAAGCGGCTCAATCCTGATCGCGATATCGTAGTACGTGATGTTCAAGGCGCTTTGGTTTGCGGTAAGGGACAGGCTTTGGAGCGACCGGGCATACTGTGATAGCTTGAGATGGTGCTGCTTGAGCGCCTGTTCGTATCCAAGCGGGTCATCGTTCCCGGCATAGCATGGCGCGCTCAATATCGCCAGGAAATTGAGTGCGAAGACGAGAAGGCAATTTCGCAAAGTCGTGTACATCAAGTGCATTGGTCCTGTCAGATTATATAACGAGGCAATAGCGTGAACGCGCAAACAAAAAGATATCACCAACTCCGCACTTTGAGTGCTGCGCCATGAACGCTGAAGGCGATTCAGATGTCCACATTGTCTTTAATCGAAGTGCGAGGGGTAAATACCCAAGAATAGCCCTAAGAGACTGCAATCCACGCAGGAGAGGCGCATTCGTAATCCGGTTGTCGCTGTCGAAAACTATTGCATTTCTCATCTGAAGCCGATAGAATCAGGCATCATGATCCAGTTTAGAATTCTGATTGTCGATGACGAAAGCAATCAACGCGAAATGCTGGCGGGATTCCTCCGGAAGATCGGCCACAATGTCACAACAGCAGAATCAGCTGAGATTGCTCTTGGTATCCTGAAGTCGAAGTCGTTCGAGATCGGGTTGTTTGACATGAAGATGTCAGGTCTTTCTGGCTTCGAGTTGTTTCAGGCTATACACGCACGCGATCCGGAAATGCAGGTGATCTTGATCACCGCATTTGGGAGTGTAGAATCCGCGGTTCAAGCGATGCGCGCAGGGGTCTATCACTATATCAGCAAACCAGTGAATCTCGGTGAACTTCAGGAACTGATTCACAAGGCCGGCGAGCGGCACTATCTTCTGGCTGAGAATCGGGAGTTGCGCGAACGCCTGGAACTGCTCGAAGTCGACGCCATCGTGGGAGTCTCAAGTCAGATTCAGCTTCTCCTATCGGAAGTTGCGCGCGTCGCGCCCACAGATGCGACAGTGTTGATTACCGGTGAGTCGGGGACCGGCAAAGAATTGCTCGCGCGCAGCATCCACCAACTCTCGACACGCCGCGACAATCGATTTGTCGCCGTAAGTTGCGCTGCTATACCGGAGACTTTGATTGAATCGGAGCTGCTCGGTCACGAACGCGGTGCTTTCACGGGGGCCGAGAAACGCCGTCTCGGAAGGTTTGAGATTGCGAAGGGCGGGACATTGTTGCTTGACGAAATAGGTGATCTTCCACTCTCGATCCAGGTCAAGCTCCTACGATTGTTGGAAGAACGAAAGTTCGAGCGACTTGGCGGTGAGGAAGAAATCAGCGCCGATGTACGCCTTCTGGCCGCAACCAACCGGAATCTTCAAGACGAGGTAAAGGCCGGTCGATTCCGTGAAGATCTCTATTTTCGGATCAACGTCGTGCACTTGCACATACCGCCGTTACGCGAACGGCGGGAAGATATCATTCCCTTGGTCGATCATTTCCTGAAACTCTCGGCGACCAAGACCAACCGACCGCGCCGCAGTATCACTGCCGGAGCGAAAGACCTGCTGTTGACCTACGATTGGCCCGGGAATGTGCGCGAACTTGCCAATGTGATCGAGCGTGCCACGGTAATGAGTCGGACGGCGACCTTGGATTCTGCTGATTTCGCGCAACTGCGAGGAACGGACACGACTCAAAGCGGTTCCGCAATACCACCGACCATGACTTTGCGTGATCTCGAGCGCGGGCACATTGAAAACGTCCTCAAGTACAATGAATTCAGCTTGCAGAGAAGCGCCGATGTCCTCGGTATTCACCGCAACACACTGCGGCAGAAGATGAAAGAATACGGCATTGAAAAGCCGAACGGTGACGATGAGAGCTGATTTTCAGCCCAGTCTGATTTTTCAAAGATGAGCCAAGCGCCTACCGTACGTGTTTTGATGTTCAAACGACGCGACGACCGGGCGAGCTGAGGGCTCTGAAGATATGATGCCTTCCGCCTACACAAAGACCCCCGACAGCTATCGGGCGCTTCCAGACGAGGAATTGCGACAGCGGATATCTGCGAAAAAGCGAGAATTCGGAAAGAATCTGGTCGTACTTACTCATCACTATCAGCGTCGCGCTGTGGTGGAGTTTGGTGACTACCAAGGCGATTCCTACGCTCTCTGCAAGATCGGCGCCGGCCTTGAAGCCGAATACATCGTGTTCTGCGGGGTTCACTTCATGGCTGAAAGTGCAGTCATTCTCGCCAGACCGGAACAGAAAGTGTTTCTTCCGAATCCACTGGCGGGTTGTCCGATGGCGGACATGGCTGCAATCGACTCGGTGTTTGGCGCGTGGGAGGAACTTCAACATCACCTGCCAGGGGTCAAGATCATTCCGATCGCTTACATGAATTCGGCGGCTGATCTCAAGGCGTTCTGTGGGAAGAACGATGGGGTAATCTGCACGTCTTCCAATGCCCACAAGGCTTTCGAATGGGCCTTCGGCAAAGGTCAACGAATCTTCTTCTTTCCGGATGAACATCTCGGCCGCAATACTGCGAACAAGTACGGCATACCCAAGGAAGAGCTGTTTGTGTGGGACTACAATGCCAATCCCTCCAAGCGCGACGTCGCGGCTCTCAAGCGCGCCCGCGTTATTCTCTGGAAGGGATACTGCCATGTTCACTCCGTATTCCAGCCGCATCATATTTCTCAAATGCGTTCCGATCATCCCGGGATCAAGATCGTGGTTCACCCCGAATGCACAGAGGAGTTGGTTGCCATTGCAGACTCGGTTGGATCGACAAGTCACATCGTCAAGTACGTTGCGGAACAGCCTGCCGGGAGCGTAATTGCCATCGGAACTGAGTTGAATCTGGTCGATCGGCTGGTTCACATGCACCCGGACAAGACAATCCTCGAATTGGCTGGGAATACCTGCGCAATGTGCGTCAATATGTACCGGACGACCTTGAATGACTTGGCTTACACGTTGGACAATCTCGATACTTTGAAGCCGATGTCGGTCTATGACGATGTTAAGACATACGCACGCATTGCTTTGGAAAGAATGCTTGCGATCACCGGATAATGATATTATTATCGAGGTCTGTTTTGGGCAACACGTTGGTAGAATGGGCTGGGCATCAGGTTTTCACTGTGGGAATAGTTTCCGATCTTAAGGAGTTTGGATAATGGCTTATGTCATGAAAGTCCCCGTAATGGGTGAATCAGTTGTTGAAGGGACGATTAATCAGTGGTTTGCCAAGGTTGGCGATATAATCAAGAAGGACCAGCCGCTCGTTGAGCTCCTTACAGACAAGGTCAACGTCTCCGTGCCGGCAGAAGCCGACGGTGTTTTGCTCGAAATCAAAGCCAAGGTCGGCGATGTTGTACCGGTCGGCAGGGAGATTGCTGTCATCGGCGCACCCGGTGAAAAGGCCGGAAGTGCTGCGGCTTCAGCGGTAGCTTCTCCTGCCAAGGCGACCGCGCCGATTGCGGCGAAGGCAGCGCCAGCTGCTGCTTCTCCTGTCAGCGCCCCTGCAGCGCATTCCGGGCCCATCAAATTGTCGCCGGTTGTCCGCAGATTGATCAAGGAACATGGAATAGACGTTTCACAGCTTCGCGGCACGGGTGGTGGCGGTCGAGTCACGCAGAAGGATATCGAAGACTTCATTGGAGCGACTGGAAGCGCGGCTCCCGCTGCGGCAGTTGCTGCCAACGCACATGCCCCGGCGGCTGCTCAGCAGCCCGTCTACGACACGACTAAGCGAGTGGAGGAATTTCCACTTACCCGCGTTCGCAAATTGATCGCCGATCACATGGTGAAGTCCGTACAGACCTCGCCGCATGTTACGACCTTTGATGAGTGCGACTTCACCAGACTGGTTGAGTTCCGTGCCAAGCACGCTGACCGAATCGAGAAGGAGCAGGGGATACGCATCACCTTCATGCCGTTTATCGTGGTTGCCGCAGTAAAAGCTCTCAAAGAATTTCCATTGATGAATGCTTCGATGACCAGCGACAAGGTCATAGTCAAGCACTACTACAACATCGGAATCGCCGTTGCCCGCGAGTCGGGTTTGATCGTTCCGGTGATCAAAAGCGCCGACCAGAAGGGTATTGTTCAGATCATGAAGGACCTCAAGGAGCTTGGCGACAAAGCGCGAGGCGAGCGCCTGATGCCGTCCGACATCGAAGATGGCACATTCTCGCTGACCAACGCCGGCGGTTATGGCGCGTTGAATTCGACGCCGATTATTAGTCAGCCGCAGGTTGCGATACTCGGTATTCACGCGATCCAGAAGCGTCCGGTCGTACGCGACAACCAAATTGTCATTCGCGACATGATGAACATGGGATTGTCATTCGATCATCGTTTGATCGACGGCCACTATGCCGTGCAGTTCCTCCGCAAGTTGATCGGCTACATCGAAGAACCGGAATTGCTGCTGCTGTAGGGCGATTCAAACAAGTACCTGCGATTGTTCCCCTCTCCGGTTGGAGAGGGGACATCTTGAGACAATAAGCGACTATGACCATCGAGACTACGACACCAACCAAAGCCCGCATTTTCGACCTGGGCCAGTCTGACTACGACAAAGCACACCAACTGCAACTGCAGATGGTTGAGAAGCGCATAGCAGGCGAGGCTCCCGACACATTCATCTTCACGACGCATCCGCCGACCATTACTATCGGTCGCGGCGGCGGTAGCGCAAATATTCTTGTCTCAGACGAGATATTGGCTCAGCGCGGAGTCAAGAAGTACGAGGTTGAACGCGGCGGTGATGTGACGTTTCACGGTCCAGGTCAACAAGTGATCTATCCGGTTGTCGATTTGGATCAACGGGGACGCGACCTTCACAAGTTTCTGCGTGATCTGGAGGAAGTCGTCATTGTTTTCCTGAAGAACTACGGAATCAGCGGAGAACGAGTAGCGGGCAAGACCGGTGTCTGGGTGGGGGACAAGAAGATCTGCGCAATCGGCATCGCGGTCAAGCGCTGGGTCAGCTATCACGGTTTGGCTTTGAACCTGGACACTGACCTTGACTTCTTCAAATTGATCAATCCTTGCGGGTTCGCTCCAGACTCGGTGACCAGCTTGGAGCAACTTACCGGCAAGCCTACCGATAAGAGCCTGACATTCTATCGCCTGACCAATTCTCTCCAACAGGTCTTCGACCTGCGACTTACGCTTTAATCTCAGGCTAATATCCTTCTGAGGGGCAGTTTATAATGCCCGCCGATTGAACATCATTGTTCAAAATTCTCACATTCTTTGTCAATTCTTGCTAAAGGCTTTGTCTCAAAAGGTCGATTAACTGACTAAAGCGCTGGTGTGGCTTGCAGTTAGCGAAAAGTTTTATGTTGACAATATGTAAGGACAAACGAATTCTTGCTTACGGCGCAAGGTCAGATCAATTCCATCTCCGGCAAGGATCGGCGGAGCAAAGAACAATCCTGTTGCGCGGCAATCGGTTTAGCTTCCACGGACTACGGAAGGCCGCGATTCCATTGACTCCAACGATAATTGACCGGATAAAGGGATACACGAAGTAGGGCTTTGTTCGTCTTTGGATTGTGGAGGAAAGATTCTTTTGAAGTGAGTAACCCATAACTCTTACAGGAGGTAGGAATCTGAATCAATTAGCTAACACATTCGCACTTTTGCGTACGAATTCAATTCATTAACAGGAGGTTTGGTTTTGAATCTTAAACCAAAAGTTGCTCTGATCCTGATTCTTGTTCTGGCGCTCTGCGCATTTGCCCAAGCCGCTACGGTTGGCAAGATCAGCGGAAAGGTGACAGACAAAGAAACGGGCTCCGCGCTCCCGGGTGTAGCGGTGACAATTGCCGGCACCACGATGGGCGCATTGACAGACGTGGAAGGGAAATACTTCATTCTCAACGTTGCCGTCGGCAGTTATTCGCTCAAAGCAGAGTTAATCGGATATGCTTCGGTAGAACTACAGCAACTCGGTGTTTCTGCGGATCTTACTACCAATGCAGATTTCCAGCTTTCTTCGAAGACACTGACTGGCGAATTACAGGTTGTTATTGCTGAGCGTCCGCTGATCATACTTGACCAGACCAAGTCGCTCAAGATCGTCTCCGGAGACGAAATCCAGCAGTTGCCGACGCGTGGTTATACCGACGTCGTTGGACTTTCTGCCGGCGTCGTCGCCTATTCCGAGAACGTCGAAGCATCCGCTGTCGGCACTCGTGGCGGTCGCGAACAAAGCAATCAGCCTGCGCTTAACATCCGTGGTGGTCGCCAGGGCGACGTCGCCTATTTCGTCGATGGGTTCTCGCAGCAGGATCCGTTGACCAACATGTCGACGACAGCGATCAACAACAACGCGATCGAAGAGATTTCGATTTCCACCGGTGGCTTCAACGCTGAATATGGCTGGATTTCTTCCGGCGCAATCAACGTTACCACCAAGGAAGGCGCAAAGAACTACTCCGGCGCGTTCGAAGCTTCGACCGACGAGTTCATGGGCTCCGACAGCCGCTTTAATTACAATGTCCTGGCCTTCAATCTCGACGGCCCGCTGCTTCCCAACAACGAGAAGACCAGCTTCTTCGCATCGATGGAGCGTCGCCGCCTTGGCGATCGCACTCCCCGCAGCACGGCTGACGGCAGACTTCCGCACAACGACCTTTCCGGTTGGAGCTGGCAGGGCAAGTTGCGCTACGATCTGAACCAGAAGAACATTCTGCGTTTAGGGACACTTGGCAGCTATGAAAATTGGCGCGAATTCCGTATGAACTACTATTTCAATGGAACACACGCTCCGCGCTACCTGGACGAGAATTATTCTTATTATGCCAAATGGACGAATAACATCTCACCAAAGACCTTCTTTGAATTGGGTGGAACCTACTACCTGACCAAGAGACTTCGCGGTGACGAGACCCACTGGGACGATGTCTATGCCTATGGTCGCCCCGATGGCAATCCGACCTTTGACAACACGAACCTGTTCTGGATCGGTGACGATCTGGCGACACCGGAGGACGAAGGCCACGTTTGGGAAGACATTCTCAAACGCAGTTCATCGTATCTCGGACTCAATTTTGACTTGACCAGTCAGGTCAATGAGTACCATGAGATGCAGTTCGGCGCCGAATTCGAGCGTCATAGCCTGCGTTACTACAATCATCTTGATCCGACCAAGGTCGACACAACGGTGCATGATCCGATTTTGTTCGACCAAGGTGCCTGGGCTGATGCTAATTTCTTCGGCTATGACAAAACGGGCGAAAGCAACGTCGATGACGGCCCGGATGGCGCCAAAAAACCGTACATGTTTGCGGTCTACTTGCAAGACAAGTTCGAATTCGAAGGACTGGTGGTAAATGCCGGTCTACGGTACGATTACTTGAATGCAAACACCGACAGATTGAAGAACGAAGAACGTCCGCTTGATCCAACCAACGTTTTGGCTGATCCCGATGCTCACTCGGACGAAGAAATCGCGAATGCCGTTCTTCTGGATGATGGCGACCTGGAACCGGCGAAGGCAGAGCAGAAGTTGTCACCGCGCCTTGGTGTAGGTTTCCCGGTCTCCGACAAGACCGTTTTCCATGTGAACTACGGGAAGTTCTTCCAGCGCCCGGAACTGCAGTATCTCTACGTCGGCACCCGCTGGCTGGAGAGAATGGTGAAAGACGCTCCGTACTATGCGGCGATCGGCAATCCAAATCTTGAGCCGGAAGAAACCACTGCTTATGAGGTTGGATTGGCGCATCAGCTTGGCGATTTCACGAGTCTAAATGTAACGGCCTACTACAAGGACGTTAATGGACTTACCGAAGTCATCAATCAACCCTCGTCGCCGAACGCTTTTGCCACTTACCGCAATCATGACTTTGGCACGATCAAGGGTCTGGACTTCTCGCTGAAGATGCGCCGCACTCGTTCCGTCGCGACCGAGTTGAACTACTCGCTTAGTTATGCTGCCGGTACCGGTTCGTACGCTACTTCGCAGGGCAACATTGCCTGGACCAACACTGAGCGTCCGATTCGTGTTTCTCCGCTGGATTACGATCAGCGGCACAAGATCACCGCGATCATCGACGTTCGTGCTACCTCCGGACAGGGTCCCAAGCTGGGCAACTTGCGTCCGTTTGAGAACGCCGGCATCAACTTTGTATTCCGTGCCGGATCGGGCACACCCTATACGCCGATGGAGGTCTACAACGAGATCTCTTTGGCTTCGGTCACACCGAAACCAGCCGGCAAGGTCAATTCGCGTACCGGACCCTGGACTTACAGACTTGATCTGAAGGCCAACAAGACCTTCCAGATCGCGCGCCTTGACTGGGACATTTATCTCTGGGTAATCAACGTATTCGATACAGAGAACGCATTGGATGTGTACGAGGGTACCGGCCGCGCCGACAATACCGGTTGGCTTAACACTCCCGACGGTGAGTCGTTTGCCAGCAGGTATGGTGAGGATGGAATTGCGAAGTATAATTTCAAGCAGCGCAATCCCGGCAGCTATGATACCCCGCGCCAGGTCCGTCTCGGCCTGCGGTTAATGTTCTAAGGGTGAATGAACCTGAACGCTTCAGGAGGAAGCTGATGAAGAAAACGAGATTATTCTATTCTCTGCTGATGTTCCTGATGATGACCACGATTGCGTGGGGTCTCAGTAACGCAACAGGGAAGTGGCATGGCTCGCGCACGGCATTGATCCTCGACACAGATACCCGTATAGATGTCAACAACCTTGAAATGTTCGTCTATAATGATGGTAACTTTGCCTACGACAATGCCAACGTGCTGGGCAAAACAGACGGTCTCTATTTCCCGCGTGGGACAAAGAAGACTGTCATTTATTCAGCCGGTCTCTGGATCGGCGCCAAAGTGGGTGGGGATATCCGTCTGGCGATCGCGGAATACTCTTCCGAATTCGGCCCCGGACCGATGAAGGATGGTACCTATCAACCGGATAATGCCCGGTACAGGGTTTACAAGGCAAGGAAGGGCGACACGCCCGCTTCCAATCCGGACGTTGCGAATTGGCCGGTGGCCGATGGCGCGCCAGTAGATTCGACCGGTGCACCGGCGATTCTCGGCAATCAGATGGCCTGGTCTGTGTTCAATGATGCAGATCCGACGGGTCATATCAACGATGCCGCGAGCACAGCGCCGCTTGGGCTTGAAATCCAAATGTCCGCATTTGGTTTTGCCCGTGGTGGTGCACTTGGAAACACAGTGTTTTTCAAGTACATCATCATCAACAAAGGCGAAAACACGCTCGATTCGACATTCATCTCACTTTGGGCTGACCCGGACTTAGGTGATGCCTCCGACGACCTTGTCGGATGCGATACCCTCTTGTCGCTGGGGTACTGCTACAATGAAGGTAGCGACGGCGACTACGGCGCCGCTCCGCCCGCTGTCGGTTTCGACTTCTTTGAGGGGCCGATTGTCCCTTCAGAAGGCGATTCCGCCCTAGTGAATGGAGTTTGGCGACAAGGATTCAGAAACCTGCCGATGGCGTCATTCAACAAGTACATCAACGGCACCGATCCGGCCAGCAAGATCGAAACCTACGGTTATATGCAGGGTTTGACCAAAGACCCGACAACCGGCGATATGGTTCCGGCAGTCAATCCGATAACCGATTTGGTGACGACTTACTCTGTTTCCGGAGACCCGGTGACGCAGGAAGGCTGGATTGATGCAGCTGCTGCCGACCGACGTTACATGATGTCTGCCGGACCATTCACCATGGCACCCGGTGACACTCAGGAAGTGGTCGCGGCCGTTATCGTCGCTCAGGGTGCGAACCCTTTGAATTCGATCAGCGCGCTCAGAACCGCTGACGTTGCGGCACAAGCTGTGTTCGATCTGAATTTCGACATTCCGGATCCGCCGCCCTCGCCGACGCTGTTTGTGCGCGGTATGGACGGGGCTGTAGACATTTCCTGGGGTACCGAACCTCTCGGTTTTGTTGACAGCAACGTTGTGCTTCACCAAAAATTCCCGTTCGAGGGCATTAATCTTTACCAAGGTGAATCCGCGACCGGTCCTTGGCACAAATTCGCCACCTACGATCTTTCTGATGACGAATTTGGAGCCGCTCTGATCTACGGCGATGTGGTCGATCCTGCCGCCGGCGGCTCTCAGAGAATTATCTTGCAGAAGGGATCTAATTCCGGCCTGACCTTCCATCAGGTCGTGAACAACAGCCAAGTCGACGGCGCGCCACTGAAGAACAATCAACCATATTACTTCGGCATTACAGCCTATTCCTATGATGTTTACAACATCACCGAGTTCAATGATCCGGGCGGCAACTTCCTGGGTTACATCAGTGAGACTCTGGAAGGTTCGATAACCCCGTACGAGGTCAAGCCGTTTACCTTCGCCGGTGTGTTTTCTGACACAGCGACACACATTGGCGGCAGCGACGGTGCTGCAATCATCGAGTATCTCTACCCCGATCAAATCACAGGGCATGAATACGAAGTGACTTTCAGCGATACCAACACCTGGAGCCTGGTTGACAAGACCCTGAACCAGACGTTGCTCGCTGATCAGCTTAATCAGAATCCAGGGTATCAATACCCGGTCGTCGATGGCTTCATGATTCGCGTCATGGGACCATCGCTTGGAGTGAAATCAATTGCCGAAGTTGCGACACCTGCCGGTCCATTAGCGACGCCCGATAACGTCAACTACTCGTTGAACTCAACGGGCGATTTCTACATGGATCCTCAGGGGGCTCGCACGCTGAGTCGTTATTCGTGGTCGGGGGCGACAACGAACGATTACGAGATTCGATTCACCGAAGCGGCGGACAATCACCTGCTCGATTTCTTCGGCGCTGGTGATTATGCGAATATCGAGCCTTATACGAGCACGGTCCAATTCTGGGACATTGGGATAGGTACTCCCAACGATCCATCTGACGACCGTCGAATCTGCTTCATGAACCTGGATGACGACGCATCGCATTCTCTGAATTGGAGCGACGGTATGTACATCTGGGATATTGATTACGACGATGTACCCTGGGATCAAGCCGGATGGACCACAGAAGAGCTCGATCCCAACGACGAGGGGCTGCATTACGGTCGTTTCCGCTTTGAAGATGCTTCCGGTGAGTTCCCTTATCCTCCGGCGGGCACGGTCATCAGGGTAACGACAAATAAGCCCAACACGTCGGAAGATCGCTTTACGTTTAAGACACAGCGTCCGGGTGAAGGCGACGGAACTTTTATCGCTCGCACTCTTGACGACGTCAAGACCGTCCCGAATCCGTACTATGCATTCTATCCGGAAGAGGTCGATCAATTTGATCGCGTCGTGAAGTTTATCAATCTGCCTCCGCAGACCAAGATGTCGATCAAGATTTACAACATTGCCGGCGATCTGTTGCGTGTTCTCGAGCGCGATGCCGCCAGTGTTGATCCGGAATTCCAATGGGATCTCAAGACCGAAGCCGGCCTTTGGGTTGCCTCCGGCATATACATTTGGGTCATCGAAGCTGATGGCTTGGGAACGAAGTTCGGCAAGATGGCAATCTTCCCTGAAGTCGAACAATTGGATACATTCTAAGGAGAGGAGTGAATACGATGAAAAAGATATTCTTAATTTCGTCGGCGCTGCTGGTTCTCATGAGCGCGATGCTCCTCGCCGGCAATGAGATCAAGATCGGAACTGCCGGTGCACAGGAATTGCGCATACCGGTAGGTTCGCGCGGTTCGGCGCTGGGTGGTGCGATGATTGCCAATTCCTATGGCGCCGAGGCCTTGTTCTGGAATCCGGCTGGAGCAGCCAATCAGGCGGGTACCGAAGCGATGTTTTCGCATCTCGAGTACTTTGCCGATATGAACCTTGAATATGTTGGTGTTACGACCAGTCTTGAAGGCTTTGGCACGCTCGGTGCCTCGGTCAAAGTGCTGTCGATTGGGAACATCCTGAAAACAACCTGGGATGACCAGCAAGGTATCAGCGGTGAGACCTTTAATCCGACATTCTCTGTCATCGGTCTGACTTACGCGCGCCAGTTTACTGACCGCGTGTCGTTTGGCGCGACGAGTTATTTCATTAACGAGCGCGTCGAACAAGTGTCAGCCCGTGGCGTGGCGTTTGATTTCGGATTCACTTATGTTCCGAATTGGCGGGGACTGAAATTTGGCGTCGTTGTGAAGCACATTGGACCGCAAATGCAGTTCACCGGTTCGGGTTTTGACATCAAGGTCATTCCCGGAACCAACGACCCGAGTTCATCCAACAAGACCGTTCGCACTGAGAGTGAAGCCTTTGACTTGCCTTCCTCGATCCAGTTTGGTGTGGCCTGGAATGCGCTGCAAAACAACGAGATGAATAATCTCGAATTTTCCGGTACGTTCCAAAGCAACAACTTTTCGCAGGATGAGTTCAAGGGCGGTGCTGAATATGCCTATAACGACCTGTTCTTCTTGCGTGGCGGCTTTGTCGGCTCCAGCCAGAATGACTTCTCGTATGGCGCATCATTCGGCGCAGGCCTCAAGCTTCACTGGGGCGAATCCCATGTGAGCTTTGACTACTCGTGGCAGCAGGTCGATGTGACCGGCTTCGACGACAATCAGTATTTTACAGTTAAGTTCGCTTTCTAAGCGGAGCTTGACTCTTGTTTCGAGCCGGTGGAGCTATGCTCCACCGGCTCTTGCTTTTGTAGCGGTCGGCTTCGCTACCTTGGTACTTCCTTTCACTTTTTGTTGAAACTGCAGTCAGGATTTCTGAATTTGAATCCATGAAGAAGATGCAGGTAGCAGTTCCTGTGGCCGACCTACGGCACTCACCAGATCATCGCTCAGAGAGGGTCTCACAGGCTTTATACGGGCAAATTGTCAACATCCACGATGAACACAACGACTTCCTGCTATGCGAAGGCGATGACGGTTACGGAGGTTGGATCGGGAGGTCATATCTGGGCGAGGTAATGGCCGCAACGACAAGCCGCGCGATCGTTACATCTCCCTTCGCCCTCTTCGATGCTAACAACAGAGGAGGGCGACTGCAACTGCCCTATGGTGCAATAATCGCATCGGGTGGCCGCGATACGTTCTTCGGCCGGGATGGAACGGCTCTGACATTGATTAATGGGCGGCTCAATGTTACCATGCCGATCTCATTGGCATCGGCTCTCGATGAAGGGGTGGGCCTGATTTCTACACCTTATCTCTGGGGCGGCACATCCGGGTTTGGATTTGACTGTTCGGGACTGACGCAGGCTGTGTTTCGACGACTCGGCGTCGTTTTGCCTCGAGACAGCAAAGATCAGGCGCTTGCCGGCAGAGAGGTGGCTCTGGATGCCTCGACCGCGGGTGACTTGATCTTCTTTCCTGGGCATGTTGCGATTCACCTGGGCCAACGGTCAATCCTTCATTCGTCACGACTGCGGGGCGTAGTTGCCATCGAATCGCTGGATCCACAGCTGCCGCACTACCGTAGAGATCTTGCTGAAAAATTCACGGCTGTCAGACGGGTGCTTGAATGATTCTTGCGAAACGGCTCAACCCAAAAAGTCGGTTGAAAGTGATCTTTCCAGCCAGCTCTCTTAAGAGCGGAAAGGGCATGGCGCGCTACTACAATCACGGAGTTAGCTTAATGGAACGGCACTTCGAACTCGAAGGCTCGCGTCTCCTTGATTCCGACTTCAACGGTTTCTCCGCGACTGATGAATTACGGGCACAGGAGATCAATGAGGGGATTCGTTCGCCGAAGATTCACGGCTTGATAGCGGGGCGCGGCGGATATGGAGCGATCCGTCTTTTGAATCTCATAGATTTTGAGACTGTTAAACAGCGACCAAAAGTGATTATTGGGTTCTCCGATATGACGATTATACAAAGCGCACTCTACGTGAAATGCGGACTCATATCATTCTCCGGACCGATGCTGGCCACCATGGATGCCGCCGGTAGCGAAGCGCTCGTTCCGTTGGTCTGTTCCGACACAACCGGTTATGAACTGATACGGACGGAGAGGAAGGGCAAGATCGAGGTCATTAATCCCGGGACGGCAGAGGGAATACTTCTGGGCGGAAATCTATTCTCCCTGGTTCAGTTGATCGGCACCGGTTTCCTGCCGCGCTTCGAAAATGCTATTCTTTTTTTCGAGGATGTCAATGAGACCGTAGACCACCTCGATAGTTTTCTGAATCATTTCAAACTGGCCGGCCTTCTTTACGGCGTACAGGGAGTCGTAATCGGTGACACGGACTGGCGCGAGACTGCGCCACTGACATCGCGGAAGAAACACGAGACATTGTTTCGCGAGCGCATCAAGACAATCTTCAGGCGTGAAGTCCCAGTAATCACCGGGCTCTGTTATGGCCACTGCGATAACTCGATAACGATCCCGTTTGGCGCCAGGGTCCGACTTGACACCGAGTCACGATCACTGACTCTGTTGCAGGAGGTGACGGTTGCCTGATTCATTGATCAAGCTTAAGCTGCTTAAATTGCGACTCAAACGCAGGTTTACGCTCTCCAAGGGCAGTACACAAACCAAGCAGACGCTAATCGCCCAGTACAAACGCGGGTTGGGTGAAGGTTCCTCCTCAATTCACTATGGCACAAGCTCGGAGGAAAGCCTTCAACTCGTACAGCAGCGCTTACAGAAACTCAGAGATGACTGGAACGTAGCCGCAGTGCGGGAATTCGCGGAGAAGTTGCCGCCGTCACTAAACGTTGCGCGGTGTGCGATCGAAATGGCTCTGCTTGATCACCTGGCACGGGAGCTGGAACTTCCACTTCATGCCTATCTGCAATTGCCGATTCCGAGGCCCGTTGCGAGCGCATTCACGATTACGCATGCGGCCGATGATGATGTTAAACGACAAGTGGAGACGGCAGCAGGATTCAGAAATCTGAAACTGAAAGTAGGATTCAAGGGAGATCTCAAGTTTGTCGACCTGGTACTTAAACACGGCGAGAGGCGTCTTTATCTCGACGCCAACGGCGGGTGGTCACGTGATGAAGCAATTGCACGCATCAAGGCTTTGGCCGGGTACCCCGTGGAGTTCTTCGAACAGCCGCTTAGCGACCCGACAGTGCGAGAGTTGGACCGTATCAAGACCAAGGTCGAATGCCGGCTCTTCCTTGATGAATCGATCAAGACCGAGCGAGACATCGAGCGATTTCACAAAGTAGTCGACGGGGTTAATCTGAAGCTTTCCAAATGTGGTGGATTGACAAGTGTCATTGAATTGGCGGCGGCCGCCCGCAAACAGAGCTTGAAATTGCTGCTTGGCTGCATGCTCGAATCTGCGATTGGCATTACTGCCGCTTTGCACTTGTCGTCGCTGTTTGACTACTTTGATCTCGATGCGATCATGCTGACTGAGAATGATCCTTACTGGGGTGCTCAATTTGATGTCGATGTCCTTATGCTTCCCGCCGGCCCCGGAATTGGAATAACAACTGAGGAGACGGTACGTGTCTAGATTCGTAACAAGCGTGTTGTTCTGCGCAATCTCAATCTGTGGACGGCTCTTCGCCCAAGACAAACCGAAAATTGAGGTTATCTATCCGGCGGCGAATCAGCGAATCACTGCCGTCGACTCGACCTTCATATTTGGCAATGTCACACCGGGTGCTGAATTGACGATTAACAAATCACCGGTCAAGGTCTATTCCAACGGCGCATTTCTGGCATTCTTACCGATTACTTCCGGAAAGTTCGCCTTTGTTCTCGATGCCACACTCAAGGGACAGAAGTCCAGCCTTGAGGTCCCACTCGAGGTTCCAGAGCCGTACGTAGTACCCGACTCACTGGCGATTGTCAAGGGCTACATGGTACCTTCAGCGGACTTGACGGTCATGGAGGGGGACTTCTTTTCGACATCGTTTCGCGGCACTCCGGGTCTGAATGGGTATTTCAGCTTCTCCAATGATCAGCGCCTGGTACGGATGGCTGAATCACCGCCGTCGCCACAAAGCTACTGGGCGCAGGCTCTTTTCGGAGAAGGTGAATTACCGGATTCACTGATGATCAGAGGCAGCTACAATGGCAACATGATTTTGGGTGAAGAGCAAATTGGTGATTCTGTCGCGGTCGCTTACTATCTCTGTCGAAAGAAACTACGCCTGATGGATACCCGCGACAAGCAGTTCAAACGCCAACTGGATAGCTGCCAGTGCGTCACTCGCAGGAACGACTCGCGCATCACTGTCTGGCCGGAAAGAAAAATAGTGGTTGGCGAACTGACCGACTCGACCCAGACTCTCCGTGTCGGTCCACGCAAGGGTTACTTTTCGGTGTTTCAGCCGAAAGGAATTCGCCTGCGAATCACTGGCATCGCTAACAATCACTATCGGGCGCGGCTGGCTGGCGACCAGGAAGTCTGGGTTGCTGATTCCAGCCTCAAGATCTTGCCTGAAGGATCGCGCATTCCAAGCGGAGAATTCGCCCTGATTCGAACCCGCAAGACTGAGGACGGAGTGCTGGTTACGTTCAATACGGGTGCACTGTTGCCGTTTGATGTTGATTACGATCCGATTCGCCGGCAACTGATTCTCGATGTTTACAACTGCACCTCGGCAATCGACTGGGTTCGCTATGATACCGGCGACAGCATGATTGCAGCGATTAACTTTGAGCAAGCCGGTGTTGGTGATGTTAAGCTGACAATCGATTTGGCTGAGTCGCTCTGGGGTTACGATTGCCATTACGAGGGCAATCAGTTCAATCTGAAGCTTAATCGCCGCCCACCCTTGTCGCACAAACTGCAAGGAATCAAGATCGTCGTTGACCCGGGGCACTCTCCGGATCCTGGTGCGAGCGGGCCGACGGGCTACAAAGAGAAGGACGCAAATCTGGCAATCGCGCTGCAACTCAAGGAGGTTCTCGAGGAAGCGGATGCCACGGTATTCATGACGCGATCCGCAGACACGCCGCTTCCGCTGTATGAGCGGCCGGCTCTTGCGGCCGGTTATGCTGCGGACATTTTCATCTCAGTCCACAATAATGCGGTTCCGGATGGTGTTAACCCGCTTACAAATAATGGAACGGCTTGCTTTTTCTATCACGCGCAGGCACAGGAGCTTGCTGCATTAGTGCACGAACGTATGGTCCCGGCCACAGGACTGCCTGATTACGGGCTTTACCATGGCAACTTTGCTGTGATTCGACCGACGGGTTATCTGGCGATACTTGTCGAGTGCGCATTTATGATGATACCCGAACAGGAGATGGCTCTTCAGACAGAGGAGTTCCGGGACAAAATTGCGCGTGCGATTACGAATGGAATATTGGATTTCGTCAGGCTCGAAAAGGAGCGAGCCGAGACGGGTCGTTGAGTTCGGCTATCCTTTGAGGGCGCCGGAGATGATGCCTTCGGTAATTCTGCGTGAAAATATCACGAATAGTACGATCGTAGGCAAAGCGGAGATCATGGAAGCCGCAAAGAGCTGTTGGACGTTGATGCTTTGATAGCCCTGCAAGAGCGCGAGAGCCACAGGAAGCGTGCGCATCGATTCCGATGAGGTGAGAATAAAGGGGTAGATGAACGAGTTCCAATTGACGAGAAAGACCTGAACGCTCAAAACCGCAAGCGCAGGTTTGCACAGCGGCATGACAATCTTCCAGACGATTGTCCATTCACCGGCGCCTTCAAGTCGTGCGGACTCCTCCATGTCGGGTGGAATGGTGGAGATGTACTGGCGCATCAGAAACACACCAAGTGGTGTGACCAGGAAAGGGAGAATCAGCGCCAGATAGGAGTCGAAGATGCCCAGCCAATTCGTCAACAAGTACATCGGTATGATCACAACGTGAGTTGGAATCATCAATACCATCACGACGCTCAGCATGATGAGGTTCTTGCCGCGAAATCGTCGTCGCGCCAAAACGTAGCCGCAGAGAGTACAGAAGAACACATTCGCCACGGTCACTACCAGCGCTACCAGAATGGAATTGACAAGCGGGCGGTATAGACCGGCTTGAGAGAAGAGGGTTGTGTAGTTGACAATCGTAATGCTGTAACCGCTGAGATCAAGCGTTCCGGCGAGATTGAAGGTTCTTGCCAGCGACCCGAGAAGCAGGTAAACAAAGGGAGCTAAGAATACAGCGGCGATCAGGCAGGCACCCAAGACGCGTAGAAATCTAATCATTTGCTTGTTGGACTGCTTCATATATGCCGCTCCTGCACCAACTTCATTTCCAGCCAGGCGATAATTGCAATCAACACAAACAGGATATTGGCGGCTGCGGCACCATACCCGATGTTGAACTTGTGCAGACCTTCTTCATAAACGAAATAGACAATCGTCATTGTCGAGTTGAGCGGTCCGCCCTTGGTCATGACGAAAACCTCCACAAAGATCTGGAAGGACTTGATCGTATTCAGCACCAGCACGAACAACAGCATCGGTTTCAAATGGGGAAGTGTAATCGCTCGCATTCGTTGCCACCAACCGGCGCCCTCCAGCGCGGCGGCATCATAGAGCTCCTGCGGTATCGACTGTAGTGCAGCTACAAAGAGCAGCATGTAGTAGCCGGTTGACATCCAGACATCCATCGCCATAATAGCCGGAAGCGCCGTTGCCTGGGAGAGCAGAAAACCATCAGGCGGCGAGCTGATTCCAAGTGTCCCGCAGATTAGCTGAAGGTAACCGCCACGAGCATAGAGCGTAGAGAAGATCAGGGCAATGACAACCAATGAGACAACTGACGGAAAAAAGTAGACAGACTGAAAAAAGGTCTTGAACGGCAAATGACGATTGACAAAGGTTGCGAGCAGGATGGCAAACACGATAGTGAAGGGCAGAGTTCCCAATGTGAACACAACAGTGTTGAGTATCGCCCGCAGAAATGTCTGGTTCTGAAAGAGGTTTGCAAAATTTCCGATGCCGATGAAGTTATGCTCCCCGGACAACAACTGGTAATCGGTGAAGCTCAGGATGAATGAAGCGAGTATAGGGAAGAGCCAGAAGATGAGCAGTGTCGCCAGCCACGGCGTGAGCATCAGCAGATCACTGCTGCGAAAACGCTGAACGCTAACGCCTCGCATATTTCAGCAGTATTGGCGCGGTTTCACGGTCGATCATTGCCAAAGCGTCCTGGACTGAGAGCTTGCGATAAAGTGCTTGCTCAATCCCGCGCTCGAGAATCTCCTCCACCGCAACCCAGCCGGGATGCACCGGAGTTGATTTGGAGGCACCGATTTGGCGCTGAAAAACTGCGGCTGTCCTTGCCAGTGCCGAGTCTACCTCAAGAGCGGAGAAACGATTGACCGGCGTGAAGCTGCCGGTAGCTTTTGTAAACAACTGGTCGTTCTGCGGCAGCGTGAGGTGTCGCAGCAGTGCAAGGGCGGCCACGGGATTTTCGCTGGACTCATTTACGACCAGATACTCGCCGCCCGCGAAGGAAACGCCAACGCCTCCAGTTTGAGCTGAAGGCATTATAGTGACGAAATAGTCGAATGACTGGTCTGATCGGGACAGTTTTCCGACCAGCCACTCGCCCGAAATCACGAAACCAATTTTGCCGGCGGCAAAGTATTCCTCAATACGGGCTTGTGTTTCAACAATACCGGTCTGCGAGAGCAGGAGATAGAAGTCAAGGCTGGCAAGTCCTGCGGCGGTGTTGAATTGGGTTTGAGTGGCATCATTGTTGAATACCTCGCCACCCGCCGACCAGAAGAACGGCAGATACTTTTTATACAGTCGGTGACGCTCGGCGGAGTTCGAGCCGAAACCAAAAGTCTCATCATCCAGCATATCGATGCGGCGCGACGCCTCCAGCAACTCTGCCCAGGTCGCAGGAACAAAATCTGTTGAGTAGCCGGCCTTGACGAGCAGCGTACGGTTGCAGAACAGCACACGAGTGCCGAGCATCCACGGTACTGCAAAAATGCGGCCCTTGTAGATGCCGGGTTCCCACATCAGCAAACTGTCTCGCAGGCCACCGACGTGATCAGTCAGGTCGAGTAGGCGGTTACTGGCGGCGAATTCGGCCACCCAATCAGAGCCGAGTTCGACGACATCCGGCCCGCCACCCGTCGCAAGCGCGATCGCAATCTTCTCGTGACCATCAGACCATGTCAGATCGCCGAGTTCGACTTGCGCGCTCGATGATCTCTCAAAATCCGAAACCAGTTGCGCTACTGCGGGTCGAACCTCGGGGTTAGTCCAAAACTGCCACCAGACCAGGGGACCTTTCGGCGCAGACGCTGACGAACATGCACCTATTGCCAGAAGGATCGTGAATAGAAGAAGTGCGAGTCGTTTCATAATTTAAGGATTGCGGCAGAGCTCTTTCGAATCAACTAAAACAACCATCCTCCAACCAAGTTTTAGTTGAACCATTGGTGTGACGGTGCAGATTGTAGGAGTTAGTGGGATAGAATGATTCACTTCTCTCAGGAATTAGGACGCCATGTCTCATGCCACAATCGTGCTCCTCTGCTGGGTGTTGCTGTCCGTCGGCGTGGTGATCATCTTCACTGTTCGGTCTGCGCAGTGGCGTCGACAGTTGCGGCAAATACCCGGACTTAAGGCAATAGAAGAAGCTATCGGGCGGTCCACTGAACTCGGGAAACCGATGGTATTTACGACCGGTTGGGGCGGTGATATACAACGTCCGACTACTCTGGCGGCGCTGAACTTGCTGAAATTTGTCGCCGGAAAGGCTGCCGCGTACGGTACCCGGATAATTTTCCCAACCCATGATCCTGTGATCGCAGAGACGGCTCGCGAGATACTCCGGAATGCCTACGTCGAGCAAGGTCATTCCGATTTGTTTCGTGATTCTGATGTCGTCTTTGTGTCGCCCTCGCAGTTCGGGTACGCGGCCGGTGTTGATGGTATCATAACTCGGTCACAACCTGGTGCTTTGTTCTTACTGGGTACCTTTGAAGGTGAGGCGTTGATTCTGGCTGAGACGGGAAACATGACGGGCGCGCTGCAGATTGCGGGCACAGACTCGACTATCCAACTTTCTTTCTTCATTGTGGCTTGCGACTACACTCTGATCGGCGAAGAGCTTTACACTGCATCCGCATATCTAAGTGATGATAAGCGAATCAAGGCCTCCATGCTGGCACAGGATGCTCTTCGATTGCTGTTGCTGCTTCTGCTGCTTGTGTTGCCTGCGGCGGCGCTCCTAGGCTTCAATTGGCATCGGAGTCTGTTACCATGACCGCACGTTTAGCTGCCGCCGTTGCCTTTATTGCAGGACTGTTTATGGCTGCGCAGTACTTCGTCAAGACAGACCTCACGGTACTCATTTATCGCGCCGTTCTTGATTATTACCAGATCATCTTTGCGGTAACTATGCTGGTCGGCGGAGCCAGCCTGCTCAAACATCACTCCGCGAAGATATCCTTAAGACAGGAGGGGAGTTTCTACAGTGTGCTCGCAGTGGGTGGGGTGCTGT
This sequence comes from uncultured Ignavibacteria bacterium, assembly GCA_964552775.1. Lineage (GTDB taxonomy): Bacteria > Zixibacteria > MSB-5A5 > CAIYYT01 > CAIYYT01 > JADJGC01. The sequence goes on from CAZKIH010000015.1 coordinate 70,585, forward strand.
TTATGATTGTGGCCGCGGTCATATTCGGCACCGGTGTTGATTCGCCGTACCAGTGGGCATTCAAGAATCTTCAGGCGCCTATGCAGGCGACGATGTTTTCGTTGCTGGCGTTTTTCGTTGCCTCGGCGGCCTATCGGGGATTTCGCATCCGCAGCAAACCGGCACTGGTGCTGGCCCTCACGGCAGTTATCGTATTGATCGGGCGAAGCGCATTCGGAGACTTAATCTCAGATCGACTGCCGGAATTGGCAGGCTGGATTTTCAACAATCCGTCTTCGGCGGCAAAGCGCGGCATCTTGATCGGAGTCGGGCTCGGTTCGGTGGCGACAGCGCTTCGCGTGATTCTCGGTGTCGAAAGAAGCTACATGTGAACAGGCAGCTATGAAATTGAGTGCACGTCACATCGTGTTCATCGTCATCGCAATTGCCGTGACGCTGCCGATTCTCTTCAATATCCATATCGGGAATACTGTGACTCCGGAGACTCGCCAGGTTTTCGCAAATATCGATTCGCTTTCGCCAGGTTCTGTTCTGATGATCTCGTTCGACTTCGAGGCATCATCGTTTGCAGAGGTACGCCCTCTGGCAGACGCCGTAATCAAACACGCTTTCAACAAGAACCTTCGCATCGTGGCGGTCTCGCTCTTCGCTGAAGGCGCAGCTCTCGGAGAGCAGTTGCTGACAAAGCTTGCGGATGAGGGTGGCAAAAAATACGGTTCCGACTATGTCTATCTCGGTTTTCGACCACAGTACCAGGCGGCAATACTCGCCATGGGTGAGTCAATCAAAGCGGAATTTCCACGAGACTATTTTGATCAATCCACCCAGGAAATAGCACTTCTGAGAGAGGTCGACAATTACGAGCGCGTCGCCATGGTCATCTCGGTTGCAGACGGCTCGATGCCGACCTATTGGGTCGAATATGCGGTCACGCCGCACGGAGTGAATTTCCAGACGGTACTGACGGCAACGATGGCGACTTCATTCTATCCATATTTGGCATCAGGGCAGATCAAAGGAGTCGCGGCTGGGTTGAAAGGCGCTGCCGAGTATGAGTCGCTACTCGGTCATGACGGCGCCGGCGCGCGCGGTCTTTTTGCGCAATCGGTCTCGCAATTCGCGATCGTCCTCATAATCATTGCCGGCAATCTCGTCGAGCGGATCAGGAGGCGCCGTGATTAGTATTGGCACGTTGGCTGCGGGTGTGGTGACGATAGCAATCTTCTCGTTCTTATATCGCGACAATCCACTCTATCGTGCCGCAGAGCACCTGTTAATCGGGTTATCAGTTGGATTTACTATTGTGCTGCTGTGGAATTCGGTGCTCCGGCCCAAAATGTTGTTACCGCTATTCAGCGAAGGTGAGTTCTCGGCGCTAATTCCATTGGCGCTATCGGTGCTGATGTTATTGCGAATCCGCGCATCGTGGAGCTATCTCAGTAAGCCCGTAATCGCGTTCGTGGTCGGTGCTGGTGCTGGCGTGTCGATCCCGGCGATGTTTGATGCGCGCATTCTCAAGCAGGTGGCGGCCACAATCGAGCCGTTCAGCGCACTATCCCAACCAGCGAATGCATCGACTATGCTTGTTCTGGAAGCAGTCGTCGGACTAGTCGGATGTTTGGCCGTGATGGTCTATTTTTTCTATACCCGTCCGGACACAAAGCTCGTTCGCGGCATCAGCACAACTGGAATTTACTTTCTGATGATTTTTTTCGGTGCCACCTTCGGATATACCGTCACCTCTCGATTGACTCTCTTGATCGGGCGAATTGAATTCCTGCTGGGAGATTTGTTAACTTTGATATGAACTGCAGGCGCTGCAAGATCAAGATGAAAGAGGAAAAGCGATCTTTTCACAAACAGCGAAAGTGGGTCTGCACGAAATGTGGAGCCGTGAGATTCCAACAATTGAAGAATCCCAAGTAAACAGCAGCATTGAGGCGTATTGCTATGCGACACAAGCACTTAGGTGGTTTGGTCGACATGGTGAATTATTGGCTCAATCCCAAGGTCGGGCGCGTAGCCTGGACAAAAGTTGACCAGATTATGACTTGCCTGAGGTTATTGAAAGATTATAATCTACTAATCGGATTTCGGCACTCAAGCCGAATTCGACAGGAGATCTTTGACCTATTGCGGTTTCCGGCAGTTAAACTTATGCCTGTTTACCGCGATTTTTGACGGTATTAGCATCTAAGGTCATGACGATGAGTCTAGTGCTATACGTCAGTTTCCGCCGTCGCAATGCCGATAAAAGGTATAGCGGTGGTGGACCAGATCGGTACGATAGATTCTCACTGCACCGGAATTAAGAAGTGGATCAGCGAGATCGATTTGTTGTGTACGGGAGCCAGGATAGTTTAGGTGTACGTTAGCAGCGCCGTCAATGGAAGGCAAAAGCTAACACGCGACAAATGATGGAGATGATTGATGTTAGTTAAAGTTCTACATCGTCTGGTGATCTTCTTTGGAGTACTCTGGGTTACTCTGACGATGGTGACTGCTTCACCGGCAAACTTGGCAATTTGCAATGGTTTCATTGGGCCACCGGCTCCGGTCAAGATCGTCATGGACAAGACCGTCCCACTACTTTCATGTGAATCTGCCTACCTCTTCGACAACTCGACCCGCACAAAGCTGTTTGGCAAGGACGAGTACGAAATTCGTCCGATTGCCAGTATTACCAAGCTCCTCACATCACTGACGTTTTTGGATTTCAATATATCGCAGAACAAGACCGTCCAGATGACGATGGAGGATGTCGAGAACTCCAGTCGCTCGGTGCTGCGGGCGGGACACGTTTACCGTGTCTGGGATCTGCTGCACGCCAGCCTGATGGGTTCTGATAATCGCGCAACGAGGGCACTCGCAAGATCGACCGGCGTTTCGATGGACAGCTTTGTCGTCTGCATGAACAGGAAAGCGACACAGCTGGGACTGCTCACCATCAGTGTTGAGGAACCCACAGGACTTTCCGAGAAGAATGTTGCGAGCGCTGCCGATGTGGCAAGGCTGCTCAATGCCGCGGCAAATAATTCGACGATTAGCTCGATCTTGCAGCAGAGAAGTTATAGTTTCTCATCCGTAAACAGGGGACGCCAGTACACCTTCGGCAACACAAACAAACTTCTCAATGGACGTTGGGAAGTTGAGGGCGGAAAGACCGGATACATAGACGAAGCAGGTTGGTGTTTTGTCACGCGCGCAAATGATCGGCAGGGTCATGATTTGACCGCGGTTGTGCTGGGCGCAAATTCCAACAGCCAGCGTTTTCGCCAGGCGCAGAAGCTCCTCGACTGGGCATTCGGACAACTTGAGCGCAATGCCTATTAGGTTCGACTCACAGAAATCTCAAGTCAAATCGTAACTAACCAGACTGTCGGTTTTTGTTTGTACTGCATGACTCTCGACTGACAATTGCCGCAATCTTGCCGCAAAAACCGTTGACAATTGGCAACTAATAAATAGATTACTCGCCTTTAGAAGCTGGCGCCCTAGCTCAGTTGGTAGAGCAGCAGACTGAAAATCTGCGTGTCCCCAGTTCAATTCTGGGGGGCGCCACTTTAAGGGCACAGGTCCCCGGCCAATTTCACGCCACCCTAGCTCAGTTGGTAGAGCAGCTGATTCGTAATCAGCAGGTCGTCGGTTCGACTCCGATGGGTGGCTTTAAAATCACACAAAAATTAAAGCGAAACTTCAAAGAGCTGAGCACTGTTCGACCGACAGCCAGCTGTCGCGTCTTTGGCGATCTTGACGAGGTCAAAAAAACCGGGAGCCACACAGACTCCCGGTATCACTAACAGATTTGAAAGATCCATTTACGGACACGCCGCACAAGGCGCTGCACCACCTGAGAAGATGTAATTGACCAGATACACGGCATCGGAGATATTGACTAATCCGCTGCAATTGGCATCACCAGATTCAAGGGGATTTGGTGGGTTGCCACCAGAGAAGATGTAATTAATCAAGTAGACGACATCTGAGATGTTGATAGCTCCGGAACCATTGGCGTCACCGCAGATATAGGAAGGCACGACCTCGATGTCGAGAATAGTGAACGATATCGGATCAGCCTTGGCACCATTATCGCCAAAGATCTCAGCATGGGTGATGCCGGAGAGATTCGGGCCCGCCAGTTCCGCACTGATGTTCAGATAGTCAATCGTGAGATTTGCCACGGCATGTGCCGCCCAAGTCCAGCGCACACCACTCGGCGAAGCAGTGAAGTCGTAATCTGACGTCACAATTACGCTCGCGGGCTTGCCGGATGCTGTACCTTTGTAACCAACGGGGTAGACACCCTTGGCTGTCTCAACGATTGACCCAAGGCCGGAAGCGCCGTTGTCGGTACCCGAGAAAACCTGGGAACCGTTATTGAAGGCTTTCACCGTGTAAGTGGTTGCACGAGAGCGAACCGCCAGACTCCAGTTATTGGCGGCCGCCTTCGACATCGACAGACACGTGGAGTCACTTAAGATGCTTTCGTACCGATTCAACTCCACTTGTATTGAAGCTCCAACCGGGAAGGTGCCGAGCGGATCAGGATTGGCGACGACTATCGACCAATCACCGTCTTTGTCATCCGATTCTGCGTCCATGCCATCCAATCCGCTGGAGCCAATGTTGCCGATGACCAGTGTCGTGTCGACCGGTGTGATCGTGGCATTGCCCAGTGCGGCGACCATGACATTGCCATAGCTGAAAGAATATGTCTCCGAGTTGATCCTGATGGAATCCATCTGCCGTGCGTATATGCCGACACTGCTGAGGGTTTCAAAAGTGGTATCATGTTCCGAACTAATACTTAGGTAGTCAATTGTGAGATTGGCCACACCGTGTGCCGCCCAAGTCCAGTGCACACCACTCGGCGAAGCAGCGAAATCAAAATCGGACGTCACTATTACACTCGCGGGTTTGCCGGATGTTGTTCCTTTGTAACCAACGGGGTAGACACCCTTGGCAGTCTCGACGATTGACCCGAGGCCGGAAGCGCCGTTGTCGGTACCGGAGAAGACTTGGGAACCGTTATTGAAGGCTTTCACCGTGTAGGTGGTCGCACGAGAGCGAACGCCCAGGTTCCAGCTGTTAGCGGCCGTTTTGGTCGTCGAAATACAAATCGAGTCCCTAATGATGTCTTTGCCGCGGAGCTGTGCCTCTAACCAAGCTCCCACAGGTAGTGCTCCTCCAGGATCAGGGTTTTGCAGCTCTCCCCGCCATACTATCGAAGACGGTGGCGACGATATGGCGTCGGGGACGTCAATTACCACTCCTTCAGGAGCCATTGTTGCCATGAAGCGTGTGATAAGCAATCCACCAGAGCCGGTCGCAAGACAAGTGGGCCCGGCTGAGACGTGCTCCAGACCAAAGATCTCAACAGTATCCGGTACCGGCACAGGAGTTGGATTGCAGGGGCAAGGGACCGGATAGCCGCCGTAAGGGGCAAAGACGCTCATACCAAAAGTGAAGTAGTTTTGAAAGATCTTAATATCCATCGTATCCACAATGCCGTCACCATTCAGGTTACAGCTGTACAGCACTGGCGGAGTCGGACCGCAAGCGTGGATGAAGGCTATGAGATAGGACAAGTCAGAAATGCTCAAGGGAGTACCGTCGTTGTTGGCATCACTGGTAGCGTAACAGGTCGGACTGCACATTGTCGCCGAGATGACAAAATTGTAGTCGGGTCCACCCTGATCGGCATAACGGTGCCACTGGCTTTGTGCAAAATATGAAGAACGTTGATGGGGTGGTACACCGCTGTCAGAGAGGATGCTCTCGTATCTGCCTGATCCTGCGGCGGCGCTGGTGCTGATACCAATGTGAAAGTCACTAGAGAAGACCAAGTGGTCACTGGCGAAAGACACGACAGTTGGGGTCGGATAGGCAAAGTACGAACCGGGGGAAATTTTCCTCGATGCAAGCTGCGTTCCAGGGAGTCCGGCTTCATCGCTATAAATCGAGATTTTGATAGTGTCATTCCCCCACGAGCCGTCTCCCGGGTCATAGACGCTGACTGTGACTTCTTTCAGGGTGTCCTGGGAAACGGGAGTAAAGCGCATACTCAGTGCTGTGACGGCTCCGTCAGGAATCGGAAAGTAGAACGCCGGATCGCCTGCGTACGTCAGAGTTGTGCACGGAATCCATGCTGCGCCGGCAGATTTGTCGAGCATCCACACAGTGCCGGGCTTCTCAATCATGCCCACCGGCCTTGGAGCGGACGATGAGGCAACTGCCAGCGACACACACAACGCCATAGTAAGGACGAGAGCCAGTGCGAACCCAACAGACGAGTCTCTCTTGGCCTCGCTTTTCATGCTTTTTCTTGGGTTCGATCGATAATCGTGATCTCTGATCATATGTGTGATCTCCATGATGACAAAAGTTCATCAGTAAAATTCAAATTGTTATTGGGTTGTGCGGACTTATCCCCTTTGCCACTCAGTTCATGAAATTCTCTCAACTTTGTTCCTCCTGCCCACGGGTTTGACTCACTCAATTTCAATCGTAACATCGCCTGTATGCAAATTGACGCTGGTTTGCGACTCTGTCACTTCCCAAACGGCCGCTGTCGAGGGAGAGAGATCGTGCTGAAGTGGTCGACTTGAGAATCTGAAGCGAGTGAAGGCAAGGTCCAAAAGGTGAAGCTACCGAGATGAAGATACGAGAATCGTTGCCCCGACCTTACCACTCGTATTTCCAACTGGACGAATGCTGATTAGACTAAGGAGAGATTATATCTACGTCTTTATCCATTATTGCGAATCGGATTATGTTTGTCAACTGCAATTCAGAGTTGAATCTGCATTTCCGAGTTTGTTTCGAACCGAATCAGACATTAAAACCATCCGCTTTGAACCTGGCACGCTTTCAGCAGGTCGTCGGTTCGACTCCGATGGGTGGCTTTCTGATCATCACCAACGGCAATAGCCGGTTTCGAAAAAATCTATGAATGAATGCGATGCTCCTCGCGATCCATTCGTTGCAAAATCGGGAACGGCGCTTCGGCAACTCATTGGGAGACAATAGACCCACTATCTCTACTTTTTTACTCATTGACATCAAATTCGAAAAAATTGAGGACATTTCTTCTAGCCCGGCCTGCTGAAGAAAGCAAATGCGAGGACACCGCCTAATTTCCAGTTGCAAAAAAGACCAATTTTTGTAATATACAAAACTAAGATTGAGCCGCCTCTGAGCGGGATCAGCCCGGGCATTCTGTAAACGCGACGCTGTTGATATTGGCAGGATTTTCCAGATTGCCGTCTAAACTTTTTAGGAATGTACTTCGGCGCAGAAGGCGCCACTTTGTAGAACCAAATTGAATACTGAATCGCCTGTTGCCGTTGAGACAGATTACGGTGGCGGGCCAGGCACCAGACGGCGCTCAACGCTAAAGCTGCATCACCGGGACGCAGACTGTGTCCGGTAACGGCACGAATCTCAGATGTGATGAGCCACTACTTCAGTGACGCGCGAAGTCGGCGCCCACTTAACGGTGCTGGACCGGCGGCGTGAATCTACTGCAACACTTACGAGAGGACTCTATTGAACCGCTTCAGGGAATTCGTCATCGCCGGGCTGTTGCCGATTCTCGGATTGGTTGCAGCTCCGTCCGTGAGCGCCGCCACGTACTACGTCAGCCCGTCGGGCAATGATGCTAATAATGGTCGATCATGGGCGGCTGCCTGGAGAACGATCTCGAAAGTAAACGCTTCGACGCAGTCGAGCGATACCGTCTTCTTTGCCACCGGCGTCTGGCGTGGCACAACGCTTCTACCGGTGGGAGGCAGGTCAGGGGCTCCGACAGTATATGCGTGTTCGTCTTTCGCGACCGTGAACGGATCGGGCGCGTATCACTTTGCCAAGATCTATGCCAGCACTGCAATCACGGGTTGGACGAATCTTTCGGGAGAGATCTACACTTCATCTACCGTCGTGGCGCCGGACGAGATGCTCTTCGAAGGCGAATATGCCTTGCTGAACAACTCGAGTTCGAATTTGAACAGGGGCGAGTGGTGGACGGATAGCTCAGTCATCAGAGTGAGACTGCGAGACGGCAGGAACCCCTCGACAACGTCAATCGAGCGCAACGGAACGCAGACAAACGCCCAGACCGCGGGCGCGAAATACGCCGTGCAACTCAATGAAGAAGCCTACGTCACTTTGTGGGGGCTTGAGTTCAAGTACGGCAACAATCGAAATATCTCTTCCGACAATGAAGGCGACTATATCACGATTGCCCATTGCAAGATTGGTCCCTGTGGCGGTCGGGGTGATTACAATCCGGGCAATGTCTACACCGGCACGACGAATACGCACTTTGACAACTGGAGGATCACCGCCGATTCAATTGGAAGCTCTTACGCATTTGGAGGAAACGGGTTGGTCCCCGAGTGGGGTTCCGGCATGACTTTCTATTCGCAAAATAACCTGCTGGTCGACTCATGCGTCTTCTATGGTTTTCAAACACTTGCCGCGCTCTATCACAAAAATGACAACCCCTACGACGTCTACAACAACATCTATCGCTATAACACGTTCACAGTGGATAACCAAACGCCGAATCAATCTCAGAACTTTGGCTTCCCACTGATCTTGATGTATCGCAACCAGAACAACGTGCAGATTTACGGCAATACGTTTATCAATCACGACGGCAAGGGTGTTGTTGTGATGCCGGCGAAGATTGATGATAACGACAGCAATGTTTTTGTCTACAACAACACGTTCATAAACGTGGGCCGCCCGTTCATGACTTGCTGGACCGAATCTCCGGAACGCAAGAAGAACGCGCAGTTCAAGTACAATGTCATCTACAATACCGGAACTTCGGAGACAAACCTGACCAGCGGTGATCTTGGCAATCCCGCCAAACCAACAATCATCGACAGCAATCTGTACTTCGTCGGAAACAACGTCTTCTCTATTGGTGGATGCAACGGGGAAGATTACAACACGTACACCCTTGCTCAATGGCGATCCCTGGGTTGGGATGTCCGTTCCGTCTTTACGACCGCGGCAAACAATGACTTTACCAATGTTGCTGCCGGAGACTATTCGCGACCTTCGCCCCAACTCGAAATGAACCAGACCTACGGTGGGCGGACCTGGACAAGATATGGGGCCTGGCAGCCAACCGGCGGCGGTTGTACGCTGCCGGGAGTGCCGACGCTTGTTACTCCGGCCAACGGTGCCACGAACTTGTCACAGCCCGTTCCGCTTGACTGGAGCGATATCTCTGGCGCGACCTCGTATGAAGTGCAAGTAGATAACAACTCTGACTTTTCAAGTGTTCTTGCTGATTATATCGTGACGACATCGAGTGCGGCGGCCAGTGGTCTATCAGGAGGAGTGACGCTCTATTGGCGAGCACGAGCGTACAACGGTTGTGGCTGGGGTAGCTGGAGCAGTACTCGGACTTTCACGAGTATTTGCACATTACCTGGAGTTCCGTCATTTGTCTCGCCGGCAAGCGGTGCGAGCAATATCTCCGTACCGGTCCTGCTTGATTGGAGCGACGTTGCCGGAGTAACATCATATCAAGTGCAGGTCGATAACAACTCAGACTTTTCAAGCGCCAACGTCGATCAGCAACCAGTGGTTTCTTCCTACACGGCGTCGGGATTGAGCGGAAGCACACTCTACTATTGGCGCACTCGCGCCCAGAGTTCATGTGGCTGGGGAAACTGGAGCGCAAGTAGAAATTTCACGACGGCTGCAAGTGAAACGACTCCGCCGGTATTGACTGGAATCACTGTATCAAGGATCACTCACAACATGGCGCTGATTTCATGGACCACCAACGAATTGGCTTCGACGCAAGTCAATTATGGTGCAACTACAGCCTACGGTCTGACAACGACCTTTGATCCGACACTCGTTTCGACTCACGCGCAGTCTCTGACGAATCTTAGTCCGTTGACGACATATCACTATCGCGTTCGCTCGCGAGACGCTTTTGGCAACGAGGCAGTCAGCGGCGATTTTAGCTTTACGACAACTGAGGTTCTGCAGGACGTGGATGAGGGAATAACTCCTACGGTATCGAGTTCTTATTCTGGTTACACCGCGACGCGGATCACGGACGGTGTGCTCAACCCATTTGGAGGAACAACGACGACGTGGGCCTCAGAGGAAAGCTCGACACAGCCTCATTGGATAGAATTTGATCTTGGCTCCAATATGGTAGTGAAGCGCGTAATTGTGTATTGGGCATGGAACTCGTCTCGGGCAAAGTGGATGAGTTCGCAGCAGTTCCGGTTGCAGGCGTGGAATGGCACGGCCTACACTGATGTGATAACCGTCAGCAATGCATCGGAAGACAGCAGCACCTTCGTCAATTTTCCGCCAGTGCAGACATCTCGTGTTCGGTATTACCAGTCAGCCAATTTGGGTCCGGCAGCCTATCCGGAAGTTGTCTGGATCAGCGAGCTGGATATCTTCGGACTAATCAATACCGCTCCACTGGCACCACAACTTTCAAGTCCGACCGAAGGGGCTCTCGTATTCTCGTTGAAGCCTACTCTGACAATCGTGAATGCTTTTGACAACGAGGGCAACATTCTCACTTACGATTTCCAAGTGTCGACATCTCCGTCCTTCAGTTCGATAGCTGCTCAGGCATCGGGAGTAATTTCAGTGCATAGCGGGACGACCTCGTGGGTCGTGAATCCAGCTCTTGCCAGGGGTACCACCTATTACTGGCGCGGTCGCTCCTTTGATGGAATGCTGTATTCCAGTTACACCCCGCAGCGCTCGATGTTCATTGCCGCCGATGCGCTGAGTTACACGTGTGGTGATGCCGACCGCAGCGGCGCGATCACTATTTCTGATGTTGTGAAATTGATCAATTATATCTTCAGCTCCGGCGCCGCGCCCAATCCATTGCTGGCTGGAGATGCAGACTGCAGCTATATGGTGACGATTTCGGATGTAGTCTATTTGATCAACTTCATATTCTCGGGCGGCCAATCACCTTGCGCCGGCTGTTGGTAAAGGCCGGTTACGAATAAATCGCCTCCTGTGGCGTGATTCGTTCCTGTTGATTTCCGTAGACTTGCTCGCCCAGGCATGCATTAGTCGCACCCGAGGACTCGCCGCAATTCTTCTATCGAGGTTTCCCCAGTGACAACCAGTCGATTGCCCGACTCGGACAGAGTTGACGCGCCCTGAACGCGGCCCAGCCGCTCAAGTTCATTAGACGGTTCGCGGCGTTGAATAGCGAGGCGCAGTTCGTCGCTTATCTCGAGCAATTCAAAAATCCCGATTCTCCCGCGATATCCGCTGTGATTGCAGTTGCCGCAACCATTGCCCGCCTTATAGTTGGCCGCTTCGTCCGGTTTCTTACACCGGGGACAAAGCCTGCGCACCAGTCGTTGCGCGATGACAAGAGTGAGTGACGATGCAACGAGGTAAGGTTCGACGCCAAGATCGATTAAGCGGGTGATTGTCGCAGGAGCAGCGTTGGTGTGGACGGAACTCAGCACGAGATGTCCGGTCATCGCGGCGCGAAGGGCGATCTGGGCTGTTTCAAAGTCACGAATTTCACCGACCATGATAATGTCGGGGTCCTGTCTCAGAAAAGCACGCAATGCCGTGCTGAATTCGTATTCGATTTCCGGCTTGATTTGCGATTGCGTAACTCCTGCAATCTCATACTCAATCGGATCCTCGATAGTCATGATGTTAACCTCCGGTCTGCAGAGGTGGCTCAGCGCCCCATAAAGCGTGGTCGTCTTTCCCGAACCTGTAGGCCCTGTGACAAGTATCATGCCCTGAGGGTTTGATAAGTGTCGCTTCACCAGCGCAAGATCTGTGTCCGACATCCCCAGTTGAGTCAAGTTCTTCACCTGTTCAGAGGTGTCAAGAATTCGCAGAACAAGCTTCTCTCCGCACGGGGTAGGGATGCTCGAGACGCGGATATCCAGTGGCACACCGAGTCTCTCCATACGGATTCTCCCATCCTGAGGTTTTCGCTTCTCAGCAATGTCCATTCCAGCCATGAGCTTAAGGCGCGCGGGGACCGCCAACTTATCACAGTCATCGATTAACCTCATCGTCTGCAAGACGCCATCAACGCGAAAGCGTATGCGCAGGCCGTCGCTGGTGGGTTCAAAGTGTATATCCGAGGCTTGCATCGTCACGGCTTGGCTGATAATGGTGTTAACATTGCCAATAACGCTGCTTTCAGACATCGACCTAAGCTCATCCTTAAGTTCTGCGCTAATCTGCTCTTTGCTTTCGAATAGCGTATCCTCTAAGTGTGTCGCGCAGGATGTCAGCGAATCTTGAGGTAGATACTTTTCGATGAGATCACGAAGCTCGTCTCGTGAGATCACTGTAGATCTTATGATGCATTCTGTGATGAACATCAGGTCCCAGATTGCATTTGCAGACAGCGAATGACATGCGAGCAGATGTAAAATCCGATCCTGTACAGCCAGCGGCAGGACTTCATACTTCAGCGCCAAATATCGCGAAATGTGTTGGAGAGCCTCCGGAGTAGGATTATATTGTCTCATAAAGTGGCACCTTTTGTCGTTGTTTTAATATAAGGGTTGTGCTCAAATTTGCCAATGATTCTCTGGAAGAAAATTAAACTGCAAGGGATCTGGCCTGTGAACGTGTGGTTGGAGTTGCCCCGATGACCCGCTATTCCTATACCGGTGCCAGGTTGACAGGTGAGACGATCACAAGCGAGTGCGACGCGCTTGACGAGAGTGTACTTCAAGATCAGCTTGAGGCGCAGGGAATTCTACTCATCGAATCTCACCCCAAGACAATCAACCGGACAGCGGCATTCCGTTCGGCAAATGTCTCGCGCCGAGAAGTGGCGAATTTCACCCGTCAAGTCGCAGCAATGACCAGGGCTGGAATGCGAATCGGTACGATCTTTCAGGTACTCTTGAGACAGAAACACTCTCAGGAATGGGGTAGAGTTCTTCAAGATCTCAGTGCCAAAATTCAGGAAGGAATGAGTCTCTCCGCGGCACTCGGTTGTCATCCAGATGCGTTTAGCCAGTTCTATGTTAGCCTTGTGCGGGCAGGGGAGACCAGCGGCAATCTTGCCCCCGTTCTGAATCGGCTTTCTCGTTTTTTAGAGAATTCAAATAAACTAAGGCGTCGAGTCAAATCGGCGCTGGTCTATCCGTTCGTGGTTCTATGTGTGTCTGCGATCGTTCTGTTTATACTCCTGGTATACATCGTTCCGGTGTTCAAAGAAATGTTCCTCAGTTTCAGAACCGAGCTGCCATTCTTGACGAAGGCTGTTCTTTCGGCTTCAGATTTCGTGTCGGGTAACCTCGTGGCTGTCCTGCTGGCATTGCCGCTCCTCGGTGCCGCTGGATGGTATCTTTCACGAATGAGCAGGCTCCAATTGCTCACATCAAAAGTTCTGTTGTCTGTGCCCGGGCTGCGTTCACTATTGGTCAAGACGGAATTGGCAAACTTCTCTCGAACCATGTCGACATTGCTTGACGGAGGCGTTGCTCTAAACATCGCGTTATCACAGGCAGCTGCTACTGTCGGGAATGCTCGACTACGGATCGAGTTTGGATCGGCCGGGGAAGTAATTCGCCAGGGAACGCCGCTCAACAAAGCATGGTCTGCGAGCAAGTTAATACCGCCGATGGTCACCGAGATTATTGCTGTTGGCGAAGAGACCGGACACCTAAGCGAGATGTTTGCCGCGATTGCGGATTTCTACGCCGAAGAAGTTGAGGCTACACTGCCTGCGGTGACGAGCTTACTGGAACCGCTGCTAATCGTGATTGTCGGCCTGCTCGTGGCCGCTATCTTGATCGCAATGTACCTGCCGCTGTTCGAGATCATTGGACAACTTGGCTGAAGGCGATCACTCCACTGCGTCGTTCAGGATATTCCTGAGTTCCCCCGTTTCATTGATCAGCCATTGGTCCAGAGTTGGATCGTCATCGAGTGACTCGGCAGTTGCCGTTGCCGCAAAGTGGTCTTTGTCTCCTCGAATTTCGTAAGTGTATCGGGCCTGTGACATGACTTCGACCCCGATCGGCATAAATGCCCTGGGATTCTGGGCCGAAGCCTTAGTACCGAAAGCTGGAATCCAATAGGAATCGTGCTCAAGTCGATGTGCGTGTTCCATGGAGTAGATTTGGCGCAATAATTGCTTTGCCTCCACCTGTTTTGCCCGGGAGGTCGCACCGACAAATTTCGGGATGGCCAATCCAGTCAGAATTCCAATGATCACCAGGACTATGAGAATTTCGATCAAAGTGAATCCCAAAGATGTGAAACGGACATTGCGATGCACCTTAGTGTTCATAGTTTGCTCCTATTGAATTTGTCTGTGTCGAAAGCGCCGTACGGGCAGGACAATCGTGCATCGTTCCTGCGCTGTTCGCACCAATTCGAGTGTAAGCACAAATGAGTCTCGGCTGAAGTCGATGTTGTTTGAATCGAAGTTCGTCTGTTTGGCGGTGAGAGGTGTCATTTTATATTTCTCAGAACTGACATTCTCAGGAAGAAGCGATTGTCCGTTGCGTCTCAGCCGTCCCCCTCGAAAATCATACTCTGTTCTCACGCCATGCCGGTCGGTCAGAGTGAATTCATAGTCGGAACGCGCTCCAATGGATTCTGCATTGGCGAAGTCGCAAGCCAGTTGCTGCCTAATTGAAATCGTTAATTGTTGCAGACCCGAGCGGCCGACCCAGCGTAAGACTGTCTGATTGACGGCTAAATCGGCCTGAAGAAAGAAGCCGATCAATAGCGTGGCCAACATCGCTGCGACCAGTGTTTCCACAAGCACTGCGCCTTCCTCAGAGACCATTTTTCCCCAGGAACCGTTCCGCGTAGAATGTGCCAAGTGTATCTCCTGTTATTACCCGAACAACAAGAAGGTTGAGAGTGACTGACCGCTCCCGGTAAGTTGTCGCCGACAACACCGAAAATTGGATTCCCTCGAATGTGACAAGAGCTTTGGGCTCTGGAGTCGCCGCACCGACGTAGAATTCCGCGAGCTTCTCATCGACGATCTGAGCAGCGCGCAGATAATCGCCTCCTGAGACATTGACTAACATTCTCCCTAACAATGTGAAGAGCATGAGGAAGACGACTGTGAAGACGAGCGACGCGACCAGCACTTCAACAAGGGAATAGCCGGAATTACCGCGTATTCGGCGGAATTCAAATCGTCGCGCACTCATCGTACCACCAGACATTGATCTCGCGCTCGCAGGTTAGCGCCGTGAGGGAATACCAGGGGCAAGACCGCCCTCTCCGATTGTGCAGAATAGTCCAATCTCGCATCGACAAGCCAGTTCAAGTACGTCGTCGGATCTTCATAGTAGCTGAACAGATTTACCGCGGCCGAGCCGGAAAACGAGCCCAAAGGTTCCATGTATCCATCCGTCCACACCAAGCCGTCCAGTCGGCTTTCCGGTCCAATCATCACTCGAGTACAGTTCTCAGGAATCGAGTCACTCTGGGTCGAACTTACCCTTCCGCCAATGAACACAAAGGCGCAAGACGTAAATGCGGAATGGAATGCGACCAGGCCCTCGAGTCGTTTGGCTACGCTGCGACCTATAACATAGACGAAGGATAGGTGCGATAACTGGGCGCTGTTTGTGACAGTAATGGTGTCCATCGCAATCAACTGACCATCGAACCGGGCAAATCCTCTGAAAGTAATCTTGCGGCCAACGAGAATGCAGTCAGAGAGTCTGGTCTCGTCTTCGACAATGATTTCATCCTCAGAACATAGCACGAAATTGCGAAGGCGGGTCTTGCCGCGCACAATCATCTGGCGATCTGCGAAGCAAATGTACTCGCCGCAGACTTCGGTTGTGTCACGCAGGTTGAGTTCGATACTTGCAGACGATCGAAGAGGGGAGGCCGTAATTTCCTGGTCCGATCCAAGCTCAGAAGCTTCGATGAATATGCGCGAGAAGTCCGTCCGATTTCTGGTATTGGCACGCAACTTTTTCAGACTGTCAACGAACTCGACGATTATGCCGGCATCAGCTACCGGGAGATTTCTTACGTTTCGCGGAATGATCTCGCCGTCGACGGCAGTGTCTCCCAGGAATCTTCGTCCATTTATCTCACCCTTGACAACCCCAGGCGGTGCCACCGCGACACGGCCTGAAATTCTGGTTGATCCAGAAACGACAAGTGGATACGATTTTCCGATGAGAGTGATCACGTTGATAAAGAGTTCGGGTGCTGCCTGACCGATCATCGCACTCATACGCCGGGTTGTTCGGCCCGCCTGACCGACACTCGTAACTCTCAGAAACCCGCCCCAGGGAGTGACCGATATTAAAACTCGACTGCTGGAGTCCAATTCAACTGGGAATTCTCGCACTCGATAATGTGGGTTGGCCGACAATTCCGCGGCGGCGCGATGAATGCCGGCCTCCGCCAAGTATTCAGCTTTTACTCCCTGCAAGACCGTGATGCAGCGTGCGCGCTGCCATGTTCCATACAACAGTATGCCGGAAACGGTCGCGGCGAGAATCGCCAAAATCGCCAATGCGGCAAGAAGGACCGAACCATTCTGATGCGAAATTCTATTCACTTGTCTCCCAGACAATCTTGCGCCCTGCCTTCGATTTCCAGACAGCCTTGTCCTTAGTAACTTGAACGAGGCGATACCCGCCCAACGAATCCCCATGTCGATAGAGTGCGCTCTTGCTCAATGTTGAGTCGAAAACAATCACACAGGGGGCCTTTTTCTCCCAGACGAAGCCTTGTAACGAGGCATGCAGGCTTTCGACGTGCGGAACAGGACGATCCTGCAAGGCGCGTTTTCGACTTGCAGTGCTTTGTTTCGCGGGCATCGCAAATGGGTCACGATCTGTGGACACGAATGAGAATTGGATTGCCCGCTTGACTGCCGAACTGCCGGTTGTATCGCCAGTTTGATGAAAGTCGCGTGTCTGGGAATCAGCAGACTGTTCTTCAGGCAGGAGCAGCATGAGATTCCGAATCCAGATTGCCACAAGAACCAGGGTCAGTGCCGATAGCAGCACTTGCTTGCCGAAATTCGAACTCATGGGACTACTCCGGTGCGCTTCGCAGTGTAACTGCTGCGCTCAAAATGCCATTGCCACGATCATGCTCAATGAGATCCAATTCAACAATCTTCGCCATGGACGGCGTTTTCTCAACTGCAGTTATGAGATTTCCGAGTGCAAAATATTGCCCCTCGACAATCAGCCGAATCGACTTCGCGCCGACTTCAGCCGACTCCTGCTGGTCGAAGCTTGCCAACGTCAGGCCCGACTCCACGACCTGAGCCCGCAGGAATTGCAGGATCTCGCCAGGACGAGCCGACGACCTCAAGTTTAGTTCAAGGGAGTCAATACTTGCCGAAAGCACTTGATTCAACGCCCGTTCCGCTGTCAATCTGGAATTAAGACTCAGCGGGTCACTCTGTTTGAGCGCAAGAGTGTTCGACCAAAATGTCACGACTGAAAACCCCACCTCGGACACTGTGAAAACAATGATGATTGCGATAATTGCCATAGTGACCACAGATCGGAGCCAGTACCGGTTCTGTGCGAGCCAAACCTGGAGGACATTCATCGGCTCAATTTCCCTTCTAGTTCGAAACGTGTTACTCGGGCTGCCGAGCTGCCTTCGCCTTGGCCGAGTCTTTCGTCAGAGCGAGCTGAACGCACCAGTGATGCGGCTGCAATTCCTGATGCGTTTACGACATTGCCGGCAAATTGCGACGGTTCTCGATCATCCTGTGAGAACGCTGAGAGTGCGAATTGATATTGTCGGTCGTATTCGTCGTACTGAATCCTTAAAGTGTTTAGCCAAGTGCGTTCAGGTAGCGCATCCCTGACATTGGAAAGAAAGGGCGCAATGCGGTGTTGTCCGGTGGTCCTGGCTTGAAGTGATGAAACGTGCTCGCGCAGAGCTTCATTCTCGGTCTGCAGCGATAGAAGTTCTTGTGATTTATTCTCAATTTCCGCAGTTCTGCCCGGGGAGCTCTTTTCGAGGACCTCTCTCGTCGACCAATGCAGTATTAGCAGAAAAAAGCAAGCCAAGAGGGTGAACAGGCTAATTCTTAACGCTCGCCCAATCCAGAAGGTCGAAAGTGGTATGGCGAGTCCAATCTGGCGCCCGAAATTGAAGCGAGAAGGGGAATAGCGATTGTCGATTCCGGTGCCGACTCTCCCGCATAAGAGACCTTGGTCATCCCAAATGAAAGACCTGCCAGCCATCTTGTCGCAGTCCTGTGCGACATCGTGAAAGCGAGGCATGATAATGAGGCTGTTTTCAGGGACCTCAATACTGTAATCCTGAAGCATCCATCTTTGATAGCACTCAACTTCCGATCCACCCGCAAACACAGCTAACCCAGCCGACGCGGCAGGGTAGATTCCGGCTATCGAGATACCGGCCGCCCAAAGCACATCGCGCAAGAGGAGCAATTGTGATCTGCGAACGAAGGCAACAACAAGACATCCCGTTGAGAATTGGGCGTAGCTCAAAATAAGATCACTACGATTTCCGAGAGGCGACAGAACTTGCAGGTGCTCGGCAATCCACTTTGAAGGACTCTGGTCCCCGATTTCAAATGTCTTGACGCAAACAGCCGGTGGGTGCAGGAAGATGGATGTTGGTTGTCCGCGGTATCCGAGTTTTCGAAGCTGGGTCCGCAACGCAACGGAATTGAGGATCGATTCAACATGTCGCGGTTCCAATCGCGTTGTCTTCGGCGCATCAACTCGCACCGCACTTATCTTGTCCGCTTGAACTTCGATCAGAAAATTGTCGGCGTGGAGCAAACGCAGCCGAGAAATCTGATTTGTCAAGCTCAATAATATCGACTGTCCTGATTTGACACGTGCTTTTGAAATTCGCTCAGTTGTGGCAGTTGTTTGCACCTTGCACCCGCTATCGTTTCCCGTAGCTGCTGATGTCGACGGCACCTTCCGAACCGAAGTAAGTTTTTGGAGTCAGGAAGATCATCAGTTCGGCCTCCGTCGATGATCGCGTCCGATTCTGAAAGATTCTGCCGAGAATCGGAATATCTCCCAACAGCGGGATTTTATCTATCTGAAGGTTCTCGAGAGTCTGAATCATGCCGCCAAGGACGATCGTTTCACCGTTTCGCAGACGGACGGTTGACTTGAGCGTTCGATGATTGATTGTCGGCGGCACGTCGGGGTCGAATTGACCTTTTGGAGTATTGAATTCTGGCGCAATGTCGACGATGATCTCGCCGGTAGAGGTGACCCAGGGAGTGACTCTGAGTGTGACATCGGCTTTGATCGTCTCAAACCTCTGCGAAACTTGCGAGGTGTAGCCGGGGCTGTTGCCGTTGTAGACAGTTTCGGATTTCAACAAGTAATATTGGGTCGTGCCAATGCTGATCGAAGCCTCGTGACCGTTAAGGGCTGCGATCACCGGTCGCGAACGAATATTGGCTTTGCCTTCCTGAGAAAGTGCCCGCAGGCGCAGATAAAAATCATCCGACAAATGACCGATGTTTGATATGCCGAACCGACTTGCGGCATCCTGCAGCTTCTCGTCGGCATTCTTTCCGGAAGTGTAGAGCTGAATCTCCGGAAGATAGTTCTCATCGCGTGAACCGGGTTTCTGCAATCCGGTATTGTTGGCAATGATCGAAAATTCTCTCAAGTAACTAGTCGCGAAGTCAACCACGAGCGCTTCAATAAGAATCTGTGCCGGCGGAAAGTCCACGGAGGCCACAAATTGCTCAAGCTCGCGAATAGCACCAAACGCGCCGGTAGCCATCAGGCCGTTTTGTCCGGGCACTAACGTCACTGAAACTTTGGCTGTGATAGTGATCGGCACGATCTTGACGAGATCGTCGGCTACCAGATGCTTGAGTTGGATAAACCTACTGGATCGCAGTTCCTCCATTGTAGCGGGCCCGAATTGATACACATCGGCAGAATGCTTGAAGGTGTATTGGGTTCCGCTCAGTATCATGGCGAAGGCGTCGTCGACGGGCGTGTGATTGCAGGTCACAGTGACTACGCCGGCAAGTGTACCGTAGAGTATTGTCTGCAGCTGGCACTTGACCGCAATCTCCTCGATAAGGCGCTGCAAGTCGGCATTGCGAACATCCAACTTAATAGTGCCGCTGTCGCACTCGACCTGATACTGAGCACTGCGAACCGCAGCGCCAGCTTCCGACAGTCGATTGACATAAGCTATGCCATCCTGAAATTCGACTGCAAAGCCGTTTGAGTTGAAGAGCGCTTCGAGCCCTCTTTCGTAAGGCATGTCCTTGAGAATTCCGGTGAGATTGCCGCTCAAGCCCTGTGTAGTGACTATATTGAAGCCGGTGGCTTCGATTATCCGTCTGATGCCGAGATGTAACGGAATGCCTTGGTACTCAAGCGAAAGCAGTCCAGTCTCATACTTCACGTTGGTTACATATCGATCTGCTTCAGCCAGTGGAAAGACCTTGATGATGTTATCCTCGACCAGGAAGCGGAGGCCATTTTCTTTGATCAGGAATTGGAATGCATCGGCAAGTGAGACGTCGGTCAGATAGACACTGACCGTTCCGACAGCATCCGGGCTGACCCAGACATTGACACTGTATGGCCGGAACAGGGCGCTGATGGCATCGCGAACTGCAACGCCTTTGAAGTCGACGAGGGGAACCTTGACGGCAGGGAAAAACGAAGAGGTCTGTCCAACAGGTGCGCCTGCTGAGTCGCCGTCAATCGCTTCGGCATTGCCGACGGCAGGAGCGAAAATCTGCAGACATGTTACCAATAGGAACGCAAGGGGAAAGTATCGAAGGGTAGCCACATGAAATCCTTTTGATTTGTATCTCTGAGACGAAAGTAACATTGTGCGGCTAACCGTTGTCAAGAGGAAATGTGCGGAGAGTGGATATTTATGTCTGGTTTAGATTGATTCGCTGTGTTGCTAACTGGGTAAGTCGAAACCCGGCCAAAGGGTTTCGCGCTTGACATTCCGAGGACATTACTCTATGTTGACAATAGAGTCTACGAATCTCGCGGGAGGCTTGGTGTCAATGTTATCCATTCACAACCCAAGTGTTAAGTTGGCTATTGCGGCTCTTGCATTCGCTGCTGTCATGCTCTGCCCTGCCATGCTGAGCGGCGCGACAATCCGTGTCCCCCAGGAGCAGCCGAATATTCAGGCAGGGATCGATGCGGCCGTCGATGGCGACCTGGTGCTGGTGGCCTCGGGGTCCGTACATGTTCCTTTAGTCTATGAGGGTCCGGGAAACCGCGACCTTGACTTTCACGGCAAGTCGATTCTGCTGATCTCAGAATCCGGTACGCGGGCAACGGTTATCAACTGTCAGGGCAGCTCCGCTGAGCCTCATATTGCAGTTAATTTTCATTCAGACGAGGACTCGAATGCGGTGATAAACGGATTCACAATTACCGGGGCATATCCAAATGGCACCTTCGAGAGGGGTGCGGTTGAATGCAATAACTCTGCGCCGACGATCGAAAACTGCATTTTCATTGATAACAATGCCAACGGCATTCATGCTGAGACCAACGCGTATCCGCACATTTCCGAGTGTTATTTCGTAGGCAATACCGGAAATGGAATTGAATTGGGCAACCCAGTGTTGTTTACTTCGGGAGGGACGATTGACCGATGTCTCTTCAGGGCTAATGACCTAAATGGTATATTCCTATTCAACTGCGACACACTGTTCATCACTAATTGCACTCTGGTTGGCAATGGTCAAAACGGCATCCACTTGCTCGGTGACATGCCGAAGTTAGAAAGGCTAATTCCTTCAGCGACATTTGTGGATAAATGCATTTCGGCTTTCAATGGAACTTGGGGAATCGCCAAGTCGCTCGGTTTTCATGGGCTTTCTGTATTTTGCTGTGATGCCTTCGAGAATACTGCAGGCAACTTCGCCGGAGTCGACACGTTTCTGACTGCGACCTACGGCAATTTCAGCGCCGACCCGCTGTTTTGCTCGCTGCGACTGGAGGATTTCGGTCTCAACCCAGCTTCGCCGTGCGCACCTGACAACAACTCGTGCGGGGCTTTGATCGGCGCCTTCGATATCGGCTGCAGCGTAGTTTGCGGCGATGCGGACGGCAGCGGCATTGTCACAGTCTCGGATGCCGTCTTCCTGATCCATTACATATTTGCAAACGGACCGGCTCCAGTGCCGTTGTTGTCCGGTGATACCAACTGCACCGGTCGGATCAACATCTCAGATGCTGTGACCCTCATCAACTACATCTTCTCGGATGGGCTATCGCCGTGCGCCAATTGTGAGTGAGAAAATTCTTGCTTAAGCACAGCGGATGTGGACATCCGATGTGCACTATGGCTGCTCAGTGACGCGAATAGTGAGCTCCACTCTGGAGCCGCCGACATTTGTTCACTCGGTACCTACTTCTTCGCCGGCGGCGTTAGCGACAACGAATAGTGTATCACAAAGGTCCCTGGCACTGTCGCATCCGCGTCCGTGTAATGACCCGCCACTGAATGCTCGCCGGCAATCTTGCCTGATGACGGATTGACTGCGCCACGAATAACTATTGCTCCTGCCTGGAGGTTCTTGGGATCATCGATAGTGATGTTGGAGGGGAACAAGTTCATTCCAACTTCAATGCTGTCTCGCTGGACGTCCGGATTCTTCCAGTTGGTATCGGTAAATGTCCTCGTTGTCAGTCTCTTCATCTTGGACTCCATCTCACCGAATGAAGGTGGAAGGGAAAGCGTAAAGGTTGCCGATGGCGCGTCTATTTCGAATAAGGGGTCAACGCCGCCTCCGGGAAGCACCATGCCATTGCCATTCCATGTAGTTCGAACTGCCAAGGTGTATGGTGTTCCCATTTCATTCACCAATCCCCAGGAACTGTCGATTCTGACGTAATCCATCGAACCCGGTCCCAGTCTTGCCAGCATGGCTGCCGCCATCGCCGCCTGTTGACCTTCATCAGAGAGGTTTTCATCGAATGAGAGCATTCCTCCGCTGCCCATCCAGTTTGCAGCCGTTTCCATTCTCGCCATCAAGTCCTGCTGGAATTTCATCTGGTCTGCCACTGAAGCTGTCGAGCCATCTCCGGTGCCGCTGAGCGCGGATAAGTTAAGCACCGTGCTCGGTCCGTCCATCCGCATGTCGAGCACACAAGTGGCGGAGAAACTTCGGTTCATCGTAATGTTCGTTTTCGTGGTGGCGCCATTATTTGTCCCAGTGCCGGTGTGTGCAACCTTGAATGTCACATCGTACTGGACGTACCATTTCGGTGCCTTCAAGAAATCCTGAATCGTGGCGCCGGTAACAACAGCGGCTGGGATGGAGATTACGGCTGTCACGAGTAAGCCCACAAGAACACACTTATGCATGCTACCTCCCAAACGACGGCTCGACGTCAGTTACGCGGCCATCATCGATTGTTTATAGAATCACGGATTCAATTAGTCTACGTAATGGATTGGCTGACAAACTGTCAAGCTTAAATCGACTGGCGGGGTAGATGTGGGCCGGTGATAGCTGAAATCGTGCGCGGCAGTCGTCCACGCCTGCCGCGAGTAAGCGAAGATTTTGCACAAGGCAAGCTCCCTCACCCTCAGTCCCTCTCCCCGACGGGGCGAGGGAAGAACTTCTTCTGCTGTTGTGGGTTCGACTTCAGTCGAACATCGTGCCGACCCGCCATGTCGCGGGACTGGCGGGCGCGACAAGTTCCCCTCTTGTCGAAGATCCCGCTTGCGGGAAGAAGGGTGGCTCGTGTCC
>CAZKIH010000016.1:0-83205 GCA_964552775.1 uncultured Ignavibacteria bacterium
GCCCAGGAGGAGTTGAACCCCCAACCTTCTGATCCGTAGTCAGACGCTCTATCCAGTTGAGCTATGGGCGCATTAGCAGCCATAAGAAATCCGTAAATCGAGAAATTGTCAAGCAAATTCTTGCCGCTCAACCCTGCGCGCCATGGTTGCGCGGTATTCCTGCTCAATCCCGCAGCGTCCTATCGAGCCCCACTCACGCACGACCGCACAATGAATCGGTGGCATCGAGCTGTCCAGACTTCTTCGTGGCGGAATGCTGTTTTCCAACTACACCTGCTGCACTGGAAACGGCCGATCAGTCAAATCGACCCGACTTTTTTCGCTGACCTGAATTGTTGTCAAGCATTTGCGATCATAAAAACAAAAAATATTTTGCCCGATCCGAATTCGTCGCGACTCTTCCCTTTCTGCCCTGCGCGACTTTCGATATCAATGGATGCTCATGTCTACGTTAACGTCGCGACCGCAGATTTACAGGACAAAATAGCGTGAAATGATAAAGATGAATTCAGAACTTCCGATGAAGAAGTGTAGGAGGAGGAACTGCTCGCGAGCAAAGAGACATCGACTGAACGGATTTTTGCGGATTAACAAAAAGTTTTTGTTGATTTAGTTTGCTCCGACATTCACTCTTACATGCAATTGATTTTAAAACTGGCAGAGATGCTGAAGACACGAATTCGAAAGATGAGCTACAAGAAAATTAGCACCGTCAACAGGGCACACGATATTCGTCGCGAGGTCGTCTCTACAGCATCAGCACGGTACTCCGCGGCTGAAGTTGACTCCTTGCAATCAGAGATGGGTAGATCATTTGATCATCCCGCTTGGACAATAGATTCGAATGATCAACCATTGTGCTCTTGCGAGAGGAGTTCGTTGTGGCAATAAAGAAGGCTACCACGAAGAAGAAAACGATTAAGAAATTGAAGAATAAGAAGTCAACAAAGAAGGGTGCGAACGAGTGGTCGGCTGCCAGTGTCGCTTTTCTAAAGGCGAACTACAAATCGAAAACCGCACGCGAGATCGCCAAGCGTCTCGGCAGATCGATCGACGCCGTTCGTGCTAAAGCCGCAACCTTAAACCTAAAGAAGGGTCCCGTGAAGAAAAAAGCAGCAGCTAAGAAGAGCACGGCCAAGAAGTCGACCGCCAAGAAGTCGACCGCCAAGAAGGGCACCAAGAAGGCCGGCAAGAAGTAATCTTGCCACTTCTGCACTGTGCAGGCTTTCTTGCCTGCCAGTAGATCTCTTTGACCCGTGTCTGCAAAGACACGGGTTGTTTTTTTGTCTCCGTTAGCCTAAATTGATACCGATCCTGTCAGGCCAATGAACGGTCGAATGAAAATGGGCTCTGCAATCTCCAGCAGTCAATTCAACCAAATGCTTCATAGTAACTCTACCTGTGTGCTATTGAACTCCCGCCAATCAAAGAGGCCCTCCGGCGCAGATGATTGGGTGCGGGCAACCGCGCTGGCATTACCTCCCTTAATTGCCCTTGACCATTTGTTTCTGACATCTGTCGGAATGAACACTTGGGAGTTGGTCCTGCATCTCGTCAATGTGCATGGGGGCCGGCAACTGATCGTGATCCCGCCGGATTCACCAAAGCTCGGACATGTCTCGGCAGAGGGGTTAGTCGCGGACTTTCACCTGGATGAGAAGCGATCTGACTTCTATATCCTGGAGTCGACTGCAGCAATCATCGAATCCGGTTGGTCGCAGGCTCGGGATGAGCTGCTGATCTCCCGATCGGACTTGGTCGTACCGATTTCCGTACGCCCGAGAGGAAACATGGAGCGCCTGCTGGCTAATTGTACTGCCTCGATAGACAATTCCTGCCGGACAAAGTACCGCAAGCCGCTTGATCGGGTTTGTTATGACTGGACCTCCCGAACCATCAACCGGGGAGTCAAAAGCAGACGGAAGTACATCACCCATTGGACACGCTCGGCCAATGGACCGTTCCCCGGTCAGGATCAGTTCAATTTCTATGATTCAATTCGGCATTCTCTTTCATTTCCGGGCTCTGCCTTTTCCGCTCTCAACCGGATCATTTTGGAAAGACGCATCCGCTCGTCCAGCCGGTTTATCCGTGGCAATCATCAAGTGGTCTCGTTTACCGAATTGGAGATCGAGGCCGCCCTATCGCTCATGCGCTGGCGCCGACGCTATGCCTGCTACAGCTTCGAACCGTATGGAATCGCGATTGACTGCGAATGTGCCGGGCGTTGTGGCTGCAGGAAGGCCATATATGGCTCGGTCGCGGATTACAGTCGCTTGTCCGAAGCTGACCGGCCGTTCTTTCAGAATGCCGGGTCCGAAGTCTCGGATTGGACACCGGAGGCTGAATGGCGCTGTGTTGGTGATTTCGATCTCGAAAGCGTGCCCGCGGAAATGATTCGAATAATCGTATTTGAGGAGCGCGAAGCCGCCGCCTTGCGTGTCAATTGTCCGTATGAAGTGATATCGCTTACTTGCTGATGAAAATTACTTGCCGTGGATGTCCGGGCGCGTGAACTTGCCCGGGTCCTTGGGCATCAGGGGCGAGCTTTGCTGGTAGTCGGACTTGCCGACCTGAGAGTTATAGATGCGCATGCGGACCGTGAAATCCTGGCAAGATTGACAGCGGCTGATGTTGCCTGCCTTGTCCTTGGGAACGCGGCGTGTCTTAGTGTGATTCGGCGCAAAGATCTGCTTGCCGATAATCTCGTATCCCTTCCCATGGTCGCGATCATCATGCCACTTGACTCCCTGGACGACACGAGAATTTGACTCGTCGTAAATTGTCACTCCGGGGCAATCGATGATGACGTAATCCTTTTCCTCATGATAATCCCGGGAGGCGGAGTTGAAGAAGCCGTAGAAATCGCCATATCTCTCATTGCACGGCAGACAAAGGTAGACGCCCTTGAATTCCCGCATTTGCTTGCCGCAGATGTGACAATTTTGCGACTGGTTTTCCATGACCATTACCCTCGGCCGCTATCGGCAACTCCGTGCTCCGATGTCGGCAGATTGAGAAAACGGCAGGAATCACCGACAACTTCTATTCGACAGGCCGGACAGCGCATAGTGCCCCGCGCCTTGACCAGCTTCCCGCTGCAGAGCGGACAATTCGTTCTTTTACGGCGTTTGAACGGCCTCATTTTCTCTCCCTGTCGAGCGCTTTGCCCTCGAACATGATTGTCTTCTCAGTTTATCTGCCAGAAAGTGCTCACCCTCGAAACAGCATCAGACCGGCAAACAGCGCCGCTGCCACCGGCAGGATACTGATGAAGCTGAGTGGCGATAACCATGCCCCGATCAGGGCAACTGCCATTGACGGTACTGCCACACAGCGCACTACATCGAATGAGAGCTTCACCAGACGCCAGAGAACGAGCACAGCCAGCGCCGCCATGGCGAGGTAAATCGCCCAGGCGGTGACCGGACCGAATTCGGCCGTCAAGTAGCCGTGAAACGTCACGGCCGCTTCTGATAGCCGGCCCGGCGCCTCCGACAATTGCTGCGAAATTTGCGCTTTCAACCCTGCCAACATCGACTCTCTCCCCTACTCGTAGTCTGATGAAATCGTCTCGTCCATCGGCTCAATCGTCAGAGAGGACTCACCGACGCGTTGCAGCCCGATCATGCGCCGGGTCAGGAAATTCTGCGAGGTGATCCACTTCTGCGACAAGTCGAGAACCTCTTGTTGCTCGACCTCGGTAATCCAGTCGATCACGACTGAATCGTAGTGGTTGTCGTCAACCGTCAGGTCATCCATCGTCAGCGTGAATTTCACTCGCATCGAGCTTCCTCCTTCGGGCACATTGTCTGGCATCTCTCTTTGCAGATATTTTGCCGAGTTGCGCCTAAGTTTACTGGGAGGGTTATGCTGTTGCTGGAAATGGGCTTGTGGGGTTGTTCAAAAGGAAACAGCGCCTGTGCCGCAGATTTGCAGACGTGATTCTGTGGGCATCTCCCCATATCGTTGGGAGAAAGTCCTTATCCGACTTTTGGATATCGCGTATATAGTCTTGATATGCAGACCGAATGGCGCAACCTTTACAAGCGATCCGACATTTTCTTCTGTCCGCATCGCTTGCACAAACACCGAGAAAACGGTACTTCCGCATGGCATATTCTCAAGAACAAGGGCTGCTTTCCGCAGGGCTGTATGTCATTTCGCTGGCGCTGCCAGAAATTTGAGAGTGGCCAGAAATGCCATCGCGACAAGAAGCACGTTGGTAAGGACTGCTTCTCTTGTCCGTTCTTCTTTGATCTCAAGGAGTCTCACCAGCCGGAATTGAAGATTGACCAAAAGGAATACCAGGAGTTCGTTGGGCAATTCGAGGAGTTCGAGGATTGGGTTAATGCGCTCAAAGGAAAGCGAATCGAGATTCGCGGCAAAGTCGCGACTGTCAACCCGCTCTTGGTGAACCATGGCGAGAATGGCAACCTCCGGATTGCCGGGCGAGGAGTGCTGCTGTATTTTCGCGGCGGTTTGTTCGGTTACGACAAGTTCCTGGACCCGTTCTATGCGCGAGTCTCGTTCGACGTCTACGAACGCTCCGAAGTCGCGGTCGGTGACGAAATCGACTTGAAAGGACAATTGGAGATTGACCGTGGCAGATTTGTCTTTGGACGCGTTGGATCAATTGAGAAGCTGAGCGAATCGGGAGAACCGCCCGTGGCAATCAATCAATTCCGGCAGGCGAAGTTCACAGGGACCTTAATCGACGGTCAGCCAGCCAAGTGCCTTCGCTGTCAACACGGCCTGTTGATCGATTCGGTCAACGGTGACGGTCGGTCGCAGCCACGACGGCTGATGTATTGCACCAAGGGCGTCGCCGACTATCGGTACTGCCCCTATAACGTCTGATCTCGCCAAAATTCCCCCAGGTCTTGACAGCCCCAGGTGAATGCGTGCAATTTCTCATGAAAGCGGTAAATAAGGTACTGCAGTGAGTGTATGGTTAGATCGTTCATTGCGCGCCAGTCGATAGCAGCCCGCCGACGCTATCATCGCCGCATTATCAGTACAGTATTTGAACTCCGGGAAAAGGACCCGCAGTCCCTGAGCCTGTCCGCGCTCAAGGAATACCTCCCGTAAACGCGAGTTCGCAGCAACTCCTCCACCGACAGCAAGCTGGTTGATGTTCAGATCCGCGGCAACATTGAGCGACGGAGTAACCAGCATGTCTACGACTCTCTCCTGAAATGCAGCACAAATGTCGTTGAGGTGCCCGGTTTTGAAATCTTCAGATTTGTCCTTCAGGTAAAACGCAACCGACGTCTTTAAGCCGGAAAACGAGAATTGGTACTCACCCTTCTTGAACAATGACCGCGGGAATCGATGGAATTCGCGGTCCCCCGTCTTCGCCAGTTTATCGATCTTGTGACCACCCGGATAGCCGAGCCCAAGCAGCTTCGCGACCTTATCGAACGCCTCGCCTGCTGCGTCATCTCTGGTGGAACCGAGGATAGTGTACTGGCACCAGCCGTCCACCTTGACAAGTAGCGTATGGCCGCCCGAGACAATCAGCGCAAGAAACGGCGGCGTCAGAGAATTATCAGCCAGCAAATTGGCGAAAATATGTCCCTCGAGGTGATTTATTCCGATCAACGGCAGACTCCAACCATACGAAAGCGCCTTGGCAAAATTGACACCGACCATAAGAGAACCGACCAAGCCGGGTCCGCAAGTTACGGCGATGCCATCTATAGATTGCGCTGATATCGCATAGGCTTTTTGGCAGGCTTCAAAAACCGGGGTGATCTTGCGTAATTGTTGCCGCGAGGCGATCTCCGGGACAATGCCGCCAAATTCTGAGTGCTCGACCTGTGAATAGACAAAATCGGCCAGCACACGCATACCATCCTCTACGACTGCGACCGCTGTCTCGTCGCAAGAGGTTTCGATGCCGAGGATTTTCATCAGCGGCGGTATATCATCACGGAATCGAGTGAGTGACCGACGATGGTGGCGTTCTTTGGCAAGGTGTACTTTAGCGGCGCCCGAACCGAATCGCGATAGTCTCCCAGTGCGGCAAATGTGACCTTGAGCTTCTTGAGATCAAGCGAATCGCGCATTGAAACCGGAAATCCCAATCGCAGGGCAACGGTTGTCGGCGCGAAGGTGTATTGAGCAGCATCAAAATCGTATGGAGCATGAATCGCCAGGTCCCCGATGACGCGTTCCTTCATCGGTTCGACATCAATGGAAATAGTGGCGCTGGAATCGCCCAGTGACAAGTGAAGTGAGTCCGGTACGAAGAGCCTGACCTTATGCGAGGCCGAGGTGGTCAATCCGTTCAATTCGACGGCCTCAGTCATGATAGACTTCAGATTGCGCATGACCGAACTCGGTCCCGCTACCCTTACCATTGCCGGTTCAATGCGGGTTTGACCCACTATCAAGAATCCCGGCGCGGCATTGGCTCTGACACCCGGTTCAATGAGGACACTCTTCTCTGTGAGACGTTCGAGGCGGATGAAGAGCTTCCGTGGAAATACCACATCCACACGCTCATACACCTGGTCGAACGCCGCTGCGGCATCGCGGTCCGACAGATCATGTTCAAATGCCCCTTCATGAAATTGTGATCCGTCAAGTGTCAACACATGCTGCTTGGCAGCCAGGGCAATGAGCTGCTTTCCGGTTGTTTTGACCCGAACGGTGACTATTGAAGGGATCTCGCTCACAAGTACCAATGACTTCGGAATATTGGCAACTTGTAGTACCATGTCGACCTGATGCTCGTAAGTCTTGTTAGTCGCAACGTGGACCCACAGAAGCAGGGCAAGCAACACGGCCCCGATTTTCAAGGTCAAGTTGTTGAGGGGATTAAAGCGCATGGCACCTCACGCGCGGCAAGAACGACTACTTGTTGGACGGCAGTATCGTTTTGCCGAAGGAGATTTCACCGTTATCAATCCGCAAGTTAAAGCCACAATCAGGATTGGAACAAGCCCAGGCTTTGAAGCGAATCGAGGCACCATCGCGACCATAATCGGAAAGCGGAAGCAGATGGCCGACCTTGCACTTAAGACATTCCGGAAGCTGAGTGTCCATACACTACATTCCTTTGGCGGTTGCAGTTACTCTTCATGGGTCACTCACGCAAATTAAGTGCCTGCAGGTTTGAAGTCAAATGAATTGATTATTTTGACCAAAGCAGCGTTGCCACGTCGCGGCCCGTCTCGTCGACTGATCTGAGAATCAAGTCCGACTTGCCGTCAAGATCCAGATCGATTGCATCAAGCCAGCTGCAGCGTTGTACTTCCCGCGAAAGCATCGGCTTATCGGAAAACTCGGGATTCCTCGATCCCTTGAAGACTTCCAATTCATCATCATCATTCAAACTTACCAACTCGTTGATCCGATCCTTGTCGAAATCGCCATGCAGGCAGCCAATCAATCGGGTTGGCGCGCCGCCGCTGAATATGTCCACCGCACAACCAATCTTCTTTATCGATGACGGCAGATCAGACAGGATGCCGCCCTCCGAGCGGAAAATATTCAAGTCCACCTGCATGCGTTTGACCAGAAGTGACTTGACCAGGCTGGTCGGGCTGACGCCCACAGTCGCCAGGATGGCTGAAGCTGCACCGTCACCATCCAAGTCAGCAACGGTCAACCCAAGGCAATACTGATCGAGGACAATGCGCTTTGATGGCCGCTGGGAATACCCACCCTGTCCTGCAGCGAGGTACACCTCAAACACCGTCTTGAATTCGTCGGGTCCACCCTGCGTAAAGACACGGCAATAATCCATCGTCTTGTCATTGTTCAGATCGCCCAAACCCCAGGACATGAACTTCAGGTTGTCCAGGAACACTGACCTGACCTCGAGCAATTGGCTTGGAACATCCGGATACTGCATATCACCCATCTGGTAACAAACCGCCAACCCGCTTCCCGAGGTCACAACAATATCCTTGCTGCGGTCGGAATTGATGTCGAATGCGGCAATCGTCGGCAGCGTAATTGCCAAACCACATGAGGCAGTCGGAACCAACAGGTTCTTACCGAGATTGGCAATTGAGCCGTGTGTGATCTTGATAGTGCGCCCCGCCGCGAAACCGGTCCGCTCGCGCTTGTGGACACGCACACCATCCCAACACGGCAGCACTGCGTCAAAGTTGCGATCACCGTTGAGATCGAACAGGAACTCATACTCTGCAACAAAATCAGGGTTGGGAACCGCAAATAGCCGCTCAAACTTTGCTACTTCTTTGGCTTGGGCAGCGAAGCCACCCTCATCGAAATCGATTACATACATTGACTCCAGCGCCAGCAGCGCCAGTTCAATACGACCGTCCCCGTCAAGGTCGGCGGCCTGGATTGCAAAAACTGAGTGAGGGAGTTCCAAATCGATCGCCGGGGTTACATTGTAGTTATGTGAGCTTGCCTCCCGGTGAATCAGGATCCGGCAGCCGCGCTGTTCACTGCGCACTATTAAAGCAAACTCGTTGGCGCCCACACCATCGAATTGAAGCGGAAAGGATACGAGGATCCTTCCTTCAGGCACGACTGATTGCGTGAAGAAATCGTCTGTATCGGCAGCCTGAACATGACATACTTGCAGCAGACCTGCCAAGATTGTAACTGAAAAGACAACTCGAAGCGCCCCAATTGCGGCTTTTGTTCTGCTGACAAGCTTCCCGAACTGAACGTTCACACATCCTGCCTTCAGGTACTTACCCGTGGGTAGACCGAAAAACTCCACTAAACCCGTTAGATAGTAATTTACTTAAAACAGTGCCAAGTGGTTGCCCCTTTTTTTGAGAACTTTGAGAGTGCGCCTGGAAATGGAGAGGGTGACCTCTACTGAAGCCAATCGCTGCGATCATAATCGTTCCAGCGGAAGCGGCTGACTCCCTTGTCCGTACCGATCCAGATATAGTCGCCGTCAGCAGCGAGAGAACGAACTCGAATGCTCATCAAGCCGTCACTGGTTGTGTAGCGGTACCAGTTTTGTTTGCGCTGGTTGTAGCGAAATAGACCGCTGTTACCACCCGCCCAGATCACACCATGATGCACCAGAAGAGTCGTCAGGTCGGCATTGCGAAACACCGTATTGCGATCGAAAATCGTACTTTGGTAATTCCTGAGGTTCAGCACCACGACCCCATCGTCACCAACTGTGTAGAGCAGGGAATCGACGATCTGAAGATCATAGACGCTCGCCCGCAGATGGGGCGAGTCAAGCAATATCCGTCTCCAGTCGCTGCCTCCCCAGATCAGGCTGAAGATGCCGATGTCGGTTGCGGCATAGATTGTCGAATCCCGCTGGGCGAAATCATACACCAGTCGCGACGCCATCAAGTCGGAATTTGCTTCATAGATCGTGTCGCGCCTGATGTCGAATACAGTGACCCCTCGATCAGTGCCAATGAGCAAGTTGTTCTTGATGGGTAA
Source organism: uncultured Ignavibacteria bacterium (assembly GCA_964552775.1). Taxonomy (GTDB): domain Bacteria; phylum Zixibacteria; class MSB-5A5; order CAIYYT01; family CAIYYT01; genus JADJGC01. The sequence continues at coordinate 9,403 of CAZKIH010000016.1, forward strand.
CAGAGCGGTTACCCGCTCTCCGGAGATGCCGTCAAATTCGCTGTAGGATCGAAATGTGCGTGACGCCCGGTTCATTCGGATCAGACCGATTTCACTGCCGATCCAGACATTCTTGGCATCATGGGTGATCGCATAGAATTGGTCCGACGAAATGCCGCGATCTCGGCGGGAGTCGAAATACTCCCATTCCCCGTTGGAGCGATCGTACACCGAGATTGTCCCGGGCAAACCGCCACCGCCGCCGAGAAACCAAAAATCGTTACCATCGACGTCAAGAGCTGCGACATCATCATCGTAGAGCCCCTGCGGCAGAATGGCCAAATCGTTGGTGGTCAGGTCACCCCGGGCCGGCCCAAGACCCCAGATTCCCATCCAGGCTATGTTGTTGTCATCTTCCAGCAGCTGCGTGATACGATATTCGAACATGTAGCGGTCGGTAAGTATCCCCGGATTGAAGTATGTGTACCCCGGCGGGTTGAAGAACTGCGGCAGTCCACCCGGCGTGAAGTTTGAATATTCCTGGTCTCCGCTGGGAAACGAACTGATCGTTGTCCAGTCTTCAAAGGCGGGACTGAAGTGACTTGCGCCGGAAGGCGTATCGATCCAAATATCATCCGTCATTCGATCAACCGCTATCCGGCGAACTCGGTTGTCAGGCATTCCGTCAGAAATGGTCAATGGGTCAAGCCACTTCTGGAAGACCTTGTCATAGCGCAAGACTCCGCCGGTGGTGGCGAAATAGACGGTGTTGAAACCGCGGGCAATGCCGGTCACATAACGCGTGTTGGTGATGCCAACCCAATCTCCCGGCCGATAGAAGTTGTATATACGCTGTGCATGGGCGTTCGCCGAAAAGGCGAGCAATATGACCGTCAGGAGCAGCTTGCTCATTTGAGAAAATCGATAATCGCTTTGGTCATTATGGCAGCCCCAATCGGAATGGCATCCTCATCCGCCTTGAATCTTGGGTGATGCCAGGAATGCACGGCCCCAATCTTCGCATTTCCCACGCCCAGAAAACACATTGCTCCCCGGACTTCCTGCAAATACCGGGCAAAATCCTCTCCTCCCATTGAAGGATTGTCTATCTTGACAACGCTCTTGGAGCCAAACAATGCCCGTGCTGCAGTCGAAATATAGCGATTTGCCTCGGGATGATTAATCAGTGGCGGATAACTGGCGATATAGTTGATCTCGGCAATGCAATTATGGCTTCGGGCTACGTTTGAGACTATCACATCGATTCTCTTCTTGAGCAGTTTAAGCGCCCTGGGGCTTTGAGCCCGTGCCGTGCCGTCGAGCCTGCATTGCGACGGGATAATATTGCGTGCCGTCCCTCCTTCGATTTTACCAATAGTGACCACGGCTGGTTCAAACGGATCGATATTTCTCGAAATTATCGTCTGTAGTGTTGAAACCATGGCTGCGGCACAAACAATCGGATCATTCGCACGATGTGGAATTGCGCCGTGCCCTCCTGTGCCGCTGATTGTAACGTCAAAGTCCAATACTCCTGCGAAAAATGCGCCGTCGCGAATTGCTACCGTGCCGGTTGGATACATGGGTGCAACATGAAGCCCGAATATCATGTCGACCCGGGGCCGGAGGAGAGCACCCTCCTTGATCATCTCTCGCGCCCCTCCGGGAGGTTCCTCCTCTGAAGGTTGGTAGAGTATCTTGACAGTGCCTCGATAGAATTCTTTGAGACGCGCCAGCATGATTGCTGCAGTGGTCAACGTCGCCATATGCATATCGTGGCCACAAGCATGCATCCGGCCGGGGTGGGTCGAACAAAACGAATAGCCCGTCTGCTCCGCAATGGGGAGAGCATCAATGTCGCTGCGCAGGGCCGCGCATTTGCCCTTTCCCGAAATGATCTCGGCGACTATCCCGGTTCCGGCTGTCGACTTGAAATTTATTCCATTTGCCTTAAGCGTCTTTTTGAGATATGCAGAGGTCTTGACCTCTTCCCAGGCCGTTTCCGGAATGCGGTGGAGGTCACGTCGCATGGCTATCGAGCGCTTGTGCAACTCGTACGCCATGGCATGAATTTTCTGGTCAAGCGAGTCGGGCATGTTCGTTCTCCAAGATAGCGTTAGGTGCCGCTGACTGCCATGAAGAATTTGAAATTACTCAATAATAACGAAACTTATACGTCTCTATATTGTTGAACTTTGGGGTCGATAAACTCTATTGTAATCTGTTGGAACATCGTGGAGGATAATTGAGAAACCTTATCTCATTTTGCGCAATTATTGTAGCCTGCGCCTGGCTTTTCGGTTGCGACGATGGCCCGGTCGAGCCCGCCGACAAAGTGAAAATGGTGAATGCTCAGGCCTATTTCCCAATGAATAATAACGACACCTGGTTCTACAACAATAGCAGCATCACACGCAGAATCGATGGCGATACGACAGTCAATGGATACTTATGTAAGCGTCTCCTAAAGGGTCCCGATACCGATCAAGCTTGGAGCCTTACTGCTCAGCGATTCGCCCAACATCTCTTCGAAGGCTATCTCTGGTTCGATCCACCACTCACCATTCCACTCGATATGGTCAAAGGCACGCCGGTTCAGTTCTCGGCGCTGGGCCGAATCAGCGATGCTTTTCAGTCTGACGCCGATTCGATACGCTCTGCCGGCTCGTTGGCGTTTGACGGGTACGTCACACGCACAGTCAACCAGGTTGATTTGGACAGTTGCTTCAAGCTGGACTATGCTTACATAGATAAAATCTATCTCAAGAACGGCACAGTAATCGAGGATACCTCCAGCTATTCCGAAATCTGGGCGCGGGGAATCGGGCTGATTGACGATGGCGACTTGAAACTCGACAGGGCAATCATCAACGGCGTTGAAGTCCCCTGATAGCACTAAGATAGCCGAACTGCCGCCCGGCGATATTTTTTGTTGAAGGCAACAACTGAATACGGCTATCATGTTTCAGAATGGCGCAGATTCTGCCGATATATGATTGGATAGTGCACATATCTGTTAGCCGACCTTAAACATGTAAAATTATTGGATTGAACATGATCAAGAAGATGTACTTACTAATCTGGACCTGCCTTATTCTGGGCTGCGGTCTGACATTGTCTTCGTGCGGTGACACAAGCACAGACGGCAATACTCGTGACAACTGGGAAATCAACGTGCTCCTGGCGCGCAACGGCGAGACGGGATTTGTAAACGTCTATGCTGAAATCTTCAAGAACGATGTGGCATTTATCTCTGCCATCTTGAAGGTCGATGAGCAAAGCGTGCAATCTCTTGGAAACGGCAGATATTCCGGGAATATTGATCCATCACTCCTTGAGGACACTTCCGAAATATCGATCACAACACCCATCGACGCCTTTCAATTCAAACAACTGGTCGTTGTTCCTGATACGTTCAGTTTTGACTTCGAGCAGCTTCCGAGCAACCAAGTATTCAGTTCTACTTCCGTTGTTAACGTGCGCTGGAATGCTTCGGATTTCGAAGGGATGCAGGGGGCGTACTTTATCGTCACCGAGCCGACTTCCTCATCGAACACGGCCGTTGGCTCGTTTGATCTGTTCTCCGGGAACCAGGGATCAATTCCTCCCGATGCCTTTCGCGACTCCCAGGGTAATTTCAAAACCGGCACCTACAACGCCTGGGTCGTCTCGCGAATTGGACAACCGATTGCTTCGCCCAACATTCCCTTTACTATCAAGGAAGGCGTATTCTCCCAGAATATCTCGCGCGTGGGAGTTACCGGGCAATACGGTGCGATCTACATTTCACCGCGAAGAATTTTGACGGCTGTCGCCGGCTCATAGGAATGGGCAAGAAACTTTACGAGAAACTAAAGACACTGACGACCGAATCGCGCAACCTTTCCTCACGCAATCTCGATCGTCTGAATACCCGCCAGATTATCGAACTGATTAATCGCGAAGACCGTACCGTTGCCGAAGCGGTCTCGCGCATTATCCCGGAAATCTCCCAGACAGTAGAATTCGTTACCGCTTCATTCCAGTCAGGCGGGCGGCTGATCTACGCTGGCGCAGGAACCTCCGGCCGGCTGGGCGTCCTCGACGCCGCCGAATGCCCGCCGACTTTTGGAACTCCACCGAGAATGGTCAGGGGCGTCATTGCGGGAGGGCGGCAAACCTTGGTCAGGTCGCGCGAGGGCGTCGAGGACGACGAACGTGCAGCAGTCAAGGACATCGCTAAACTCAAGCCAACCAAGTTCGATACAATCGTCGGCATCGCCGCCTCCGGTCGCACGCCATACCCTTTGGCAATCCTGAAATACTCGAAAAAACACAAAGCCAGGACAGTTTTACTTGTCTGCAATGAAATCCCGCGCAAACCAGCCTTCGTTGATGTCGTACTCGCCCCTGTCGTCGGACCTGAAATACTAACCGGATCGACACGCATGAAAGCCGGCACCGCAACTAAGCTAATTCTCAATATGATCTCGACAGCAGCCATGGTGCAGATCGGCAAGTGCTATGGAAATCTCATGGTGGACCTGCGTGCGACATCACAGAAATTAGCTGAGAGATCGAAGCTGATCTTGGTTGAGACATTGCGCATCAAGTATGCCGAGGCGGGCGCGCTGCTCATAAAATCACACGGTGAAGTCAAGACCGCTATCGCGATGCACCTTCTGTCCCTCGACTACGCCGCCGCTAAGAGACGACTCAATCAGGCCGGCGGCAAACTGTCGAGCTTACTTGACCCCCATCAATAGCCGGTAGTCTGCCCGCTAATTCCGATCTTCCTGATTCAATCTGGAACGCCGATTGAAGAGAATGAACTTGCCTTGAACAGCGTCTTCTCCTTTCTCTAAGCGGCTAAAGAGTGCCCTCTTATTTGACGAACAATGTTGTAAACATAGAGTTGCAAAGAGGACATGCCGTTGGAAAATCTGCACCTGTCGAGCAATCTTTCATATGGTGCCGAGGAAATCGCCGAGTTGCGAGACCTGATGCTCAGTCTGAGTAAGGGCATGCGCGCATCTCGCCAATACCCAGCCGAACATCCAATTCCGCAGCAGTTCAAAAAATCCTTCCGGACTCATCTTGCCAGATATTTCGACCAGTCCGATCGGTTATCGCTTCGCGTCAATATTGACTCGTTTGAGGCGGGCGACGAAGTGGTCTACCGTGGTCCAATCAACAATGACAACCTGGCTCATCTTCTGCACCGTGACGGTATCCGACTGATCGAGATTCGACCTTCCGTCTCCCAATCCGAAATCGATGCTCTTTTTGATGCACTGGTAGCAAGTTCTGGTCAGGATGATCAGCGCCAAGACATTGTGAACTTCTTCTGGAAGGCCGGATTCGAGAACATCACTTACGAGGTGGTTGATTCCTTTGAAATCGGTGAAGCAAGCGATATGTATTCCGAATTTCTGGAGGCGGAACAGCCCAACAGGTCGGCTGGAGGCAACCTTGCCCTTACTCCTGGCACCAACATTGCTTGGTCCGCAGGCTCCAGCACTCCGAAACTGCAGGCGGAGGAAAACCACCGATTTATGGTCCGAGCTTTTGGCGATCCGAATGACCTGACTGCTCACGAACAACAGTCGTTATCAGCCATGATCAGCGAGGATCGAAGCAGAGATATCAAACGTGAGGTCGTTGATCTGCTCTTGCAGCTCTGCGCAGAGAACACGGGGCCGCAGGATATGCGGCTGACGCTCGAATCGCTGCAATCCACCTTCGATCGGATTATCGACGACGGTGACTTCGGTACCTTGAAAGACATCCTCTTGAGCGTACGCCGCCTGTTGGGAATCGGCTCGTTCGATTCGCCACTTGTGAATAAACGCCTCAAAGAATTCGAAGCACGCTGCGGAGATATCGTCCGCATCAAGCTGATCACTAACAGCCTTAACAAGAACACCGAAATCGATCTTCACGCCGTCGAAGCCTATCTCATTGAATTAGGATGGGAATCGCTGAGCAATCTCCTCGGAATGCTTGGCGAACTCTCTCACTATCCGGCGCGGAAAATGGTTTGTGACTTGCTGGTCAAGAAGGGTTTTGAGAAAATCGATATCCTCGGCGGTGCCGTCTATGATAGCCGCTGGTTCGTCGCTCGAAACGTAGTGTGGGTATTGGGCGAAATGAAGACGTTGCAGTCAATTCCCTACCTCACCAAAGCAGCCAAGCATGTCGAGCCGAGGGTCAAGACAGAAGTCATCAAAGCACTCGGCAAGCTTGGTGGTGATCGAGCCGCCGGTGTCCTGTTGATCATGCTGAAAGATGAGTCCGAAAAGATTCGCTCACAAGCCGCGCGCGAACTTGGCAAAAACGCTACAAGCGCTGCTTCAATGGGACTGGCTGAAATCGTGCGCGAAAAAGACTTCCCGGATGCACCACCCGCCGAAATGCGGCTGATCCTCGAGGCACTTGTGGTTTGTGGCGGCGACGCCGCCTGGAGCACCTGCGAGGAGATTCTTGCCAAGTCAACGCTGTTCAACAAAGCCCGTCTCCATCGCTTTCAGGAAGCTATCGTCGGAGCTCTGGCGTCGTCGACCTCTCCAGAAGCGATCGGGCTGGTTACGCGACTCTGCAGCGATAGTCGCAATCATATTGCGGTAGTGGCACGAAGGGTGTTGTCCCTGCTCAAAAATCGTCGAGAGGAGAAGTGATGTCCGGCGCCGACAATTCAGTCACGCGTAGTCTGCTGACTCCAGCCCAGGAGTTCACCTATACGCAGGATGGCGCTGCGCTGACCAATCAGCTTTGTATCTTCCTGAAAACAGCCAAACTTTACGACCGCGACAATAATAACTTTATCACCCAATTGAGATTGCTAAGCGAGTTGTTGGCCCGGCTATTCCAGGAATACGGTGATCTTACCCTTCAAGTCCAATCGGGATACCTCTTTTTCTGCAGTGTGCGTCTCAAGACGGAGTACGACCATGAGTCAAATTCCGGCTTCCTGCTCCATCTCTATCAGAGACTCCACATCTCGGGCTTGATGATCGATGTCGGTGCAAGCGATGACAAACTGGTAACCATGGCCCGCCTGCTAAATGAGGCCGATGCCCGCGGTTCAGACGACTATGATGACATGCGCCGCCGTTTTGCTGAGGCCGGTCTCGACTATATCGAGGTTCTCCCACCTATCTTCGAGACGGCCGAAAACATGGATGAGACTCGACAACAGCGCCACTTCGCCAAACGCACGTTTTTTTCGGCAATTAGCAATCTTAAGTCTGTCGTAGCGGGAATCGGCGCCAATCGCAGCATCGATCTGACTCGCACCACCCGCATCGTCTACTCTCTGGTCGACCAGGTTGTCGCTGATGATCGCTACCTGCTTGAACTCACCGCTCTTCGCACCCATGATGAGTATACTTTCCTCCATTCCACAAACGTCTGCGTATACTCAATTTGCCTGGGCGCCGGATTGCATCTCAACAAGGCGGAATTAGCGACGCTGGGTTTTTCGGCGCTGTTTCACGACATCGGAAAAACCAAACTACCTCTTCAAATACTAAATAAGCCAACGGAGTTCGATGACTCCGAATGGGAACTGATGCGAAAACACCCAACCTATGGTGTGCTGGCAATCGCCAAGACTATGCCCTTTGATGAAAATAGCTGCCGGGCGATGTTGGTCGCTTTTGAACACCACTTCAATCTTGACGGCACCGGCTATCCAACGGTACGCTTCCGCCGAGCCGTGAATCTGTACAGCCGGATCGTGGCCATTTGCGATGTGTTTGACGCCCTCACTTCGGGTAGAATCTACCGTCGGGTCCCAATGTCTCCCGAGCATGTTCTGCGGAATATGCTGGAACAATCAGGACAGAAATTTGACCCGATCCTGCTCAAGATGTTTATCAAGACCGTCTCTGTTTATCCGCCGGGATCCTTGCTGTTGCTCGACAATCAGAGCCTCGGCCTTGTGATCGCTCGCAATTCGCATGATCTCTTTCGCCCGAAAGTCAAGATCATTGGCGATCTCCAGCAATTGTACGAAATCGCCGAAGAGGTGGACCTCAGCGAACATGACGAGGTCGGCAATTATCGACGACATATCATTCGCGCCGTCGAACCCGCGGAAATTCCAGTGAATCTCTCGCACTACGTGCTCCAATCCTTTGCGTAAAGATTGGGACTGCAATTTCGAAATAGGTGACTCCTCCTCGGCATTTCAGTCTCCGCATGAAGATTAACAGACTACCTGCTCCATAGTCTCGATGATTGCAGGCCGGGAAGCACCGTAGTCTGAATATAGGAAGCCCGTTTTAGACCCGGACTGATCTAATCCCACTTCCGAAGTTACCTTGACTTTGTCGCAAGAAATGCGGAAAATTGACTATGTTGATGTACGATCCTGGGAAAAGCACATCTCTGTCTCGGGAAGACTTTCTCTCAGGCACTTGGTGGCCCCCGCTGCGGGTTGAGGAACTATGGCGCGAAAATGTCGCATATTTGCATTGTTCTTGTTCTCATTCGTCTTGCTGACCACAATCTCCATCTACAGCATTCCTCGTCTGTCGCTGGAACACGCCACACCGTGCGTGACCTGTCACGTCAGTCCCAATGGCGGTGGTATGCGCAACGAATTTGGGAACTTTGCCGTTTCGTACAACGAATTGTGCCTCCAAAGCACCAAAGAGCTGGTGGCGCCCTACCGGCTCAAGCCTCGGATCTCAGACAATCTCACCTACGGAATCGACTATCGTATGCTCTATCTGGAACAGGGCCGATTCTTCCGTATGCAAACCGACCTCTACCTCAGCGCCGAACTCTTAAAAAATGTCAGTTACAATCTGACCTTTGGACAGACCTACGTGAAAGACAGCTACCTGATGCTCAAGTTCAAAGATGAACATTACTGGGTTAAGCTTGGGAGATTCTTCCCGGCCTTCGGGTTGCGCGATCCCGACCACAACGCCTTTGTGCGCACGGTTCCGTTCCTCGGGCCCGAACTCAATGTCGATGGCCTATCCATCGGTGGTAATTTCTTCAATGGCTCGAATATCACGTTCGAGTTCTATGAACCGGATGGCCAGCGCGTAGCGGCTCTCCACTCCTTCAGAGCCGGTGCTCTTGGTCCAGTAGGATTTCTGACCGGACTTTCCTGGCGCGAATCGGAATCGATCGCCGGCAGTTACCGTGGCTTTCCCATTGCCAAATCTCTCTTCGGTGGCGTGTCGTACGACCGCTTCACTCTAATGGGCGAATTCGGAGCGGTCGGCAAGGCCAACGAGCAAAGAACAGTTTACGCGCAGTTGTCTTCAAGGATCATCTACGGTCTCTATTTCCTCAGTGAGTACAATTTTCATGACCCGGATTGGAGCGTCAAGAGCGGCGCCAACGAATTCTGGCGGTTCACTCTCGAATTCTTCCCGATTCCGTTTGTCGAGTTGCGGCCGGCTATTACCTACATCGGTGAGGGTCCGCGCAAAGACCAAGTGGACTTCTTCGTTCAACTGCATGTCTGTTATTAGGTGACGAAAATGTACAATAGCTATGACAGAGTGCCAAATTCAAAGCGAGCGCTTGCCGCAAGAGCTGTTGTTCTATCCCTGCTCGCCCTGACTCTCTCCGCCTGCAGCGACCATGGCTCGATCGTCAAGAACGATAACTCTGGCCCGCCGCCACCCGATCCGACAGTCTTCTTTGCAAACGATGTACAGCCAATCCTGATCCGAACCTGCGCCTTTAACAGTTGTCACGGGGATGTCAATCCGCAGCATGATTTGAAAGTAACAAGTTATGCTTCAATTACGAACGTCAGCCCAATCCACGGCCGTATCGTGATCCCTGGCGACGCCAACTCAAGCGCTCTGTACATCTCCATCAGCCCGCGCTACCGCGAGTTGGGACTGGACTTTCGGATGCCGCGCTTTTCCGACACTTTGACCACGGCCGAGCAGGACACTATCCATACCTGGATCGACGAAGGCGCACTGAACAACTAAGTTGGCCGCGGAGGACAACATGATTCGCAAAATGCACATCTCCCTTCTTCTTGCAATGGTCACACTCTCAGGTGTCTGCACATCAATACGTGCAGAGAAATTCTACGTTGCTGCGCGGCCTGAAACCGACAGCGTTAACTTCGCTTCCGAGGCAAAACTTGAGTTCGTTGAGGGCGAGACAAATTCCATCATCGGCATGATTGAATTCGATCCAGCCAACACGCGGTTACAATGCGGCGGCCGCTTGCGCGTCGATGCCAGAACGCTGAAGACCGGCATCGAAATGCGCGACGAGCACATGCGCGAGCGACACTTGCATACCGAGCAATTTCCGTTTATCGAATTTGTCCCAAAATCCATCGAAGGTTTGCCTGTAGAGCTTGTCGCCGATTCTGCTCTGAAATTTCGGATCTCGGGAGAATTCACTGTCCACGGAACGACAAAGACAATATCGGCCCCAGCCACGGTCGTGTATCTGCCGGATAACGCCGGAGCCAAAGCAGTAATTGTGGCTGCCACGTTCGATATCAAACTTGACGATTATGGCATCCCGCGGCCCAAAGTGCTTCTTCTGAAGCTCGCGGAAACGATCAGGGTTAGTGTTCGCTTCGTGGCCTCGACTGCTAATCCGGCGGTGACCTTTTGATCTCCGGTGCTAAATCTTTGGAATCAAGCCACTTCTCGTAACCCCCTAAATTGACCAATCTCTCCGAGTTGTGCAGTTTCATTTGATTGTCTCGGGCAAATTCACTATAATTGTCGCAAGCAGGCTATGACGCCGCAATAAGGAGTTGCTATGAACGTCTTTGAATTTGCGATGAAAATGGAAAAAGATGGGCAGAATTTCTACGAGAGTGAAGCTGCCAAAACCAATAACCCGGCACTAAAAAAGATCTGGCAGCAATTGGCTGGCGATGAAATCAAACATTACGAGATTTTCAAGCGCTTTCGTGACGGTGAAGTTCACGAGGCTAAAGCCATGTCGGAATTAGGGACCCAGATATTGAATACCGCCAAGACAGTGTTCGAACAGCTTCCCAGAACCGGCACCGATTTTCACTTCGGAGACGATGTCATCGCCGCCTGGAACAAAGCCCAGGGTCTTGAAGAGGCTACCGAAAAATTCTATCGCGAGAAATCAACGGAAGAGAAACTGCCGGAAGTGAAACGCGCCTTCAGTCTTCTTGCTGACGAAGAGCACAAGCATGTCGTATTAATAGAGCATGTGCTCGAATTCCTGCACCAGCCGAAAAGCTGGCTCGATGACGCCGAGTGGAGCAATATCACTCACTAACCGGCAGTGCGACCCGTGCGGCAATCAGATTTCTGCAGAGGCACAGACCCCTGTGCCTCTGCCTTGTCACACTGAATTCACGATTATTCCACAATACAGTCACGGAGGGAAATAGATGGGCAACTACCGCATGGCTCAACCGATAAATGAGCCGATTCTCGGATATGGTCCCGGCTCGCCGGAGCGGTCAAAACTTCAGACCGCAATCGCGGAACTCAAGTCGAAACAAATTGACATTCCGCTCATCATCGACGGCAAGGAAGTGCGGGTCGGCGAGAAGATCAAGCTCACAGCCCCGCACGACCATTCGCTTGTACTGGGATATACTTATAAAGGCACGAAAAAGGAAACGCAGGACGCCATTGAGGTGGCTCTGGCCGCCCAGGCAGCATGGTCAGAAGTACCCATGCAGCATCGAATCGCCATCTTCCTTAAGGCTGCGGACCTCCTGGCAGGTCCGTATCGCTATATCGTCAATGCTGCGACTATGCTGGCCCATTCGAAAAACCCCTTCCAGGCCGAAATCGATGCCGTCTGCGAATTGGTCGATTTCTTTCGCTTCAACGCCTATTTCATGCAGCAAATCGCCGATCTGCAACCGATCAATCCCGATCCGACAATCTGGAATCGCATCGACTATCGCCCGCTGGAAGGATTCATCTTCGCCGTCTCACCGTTTAACTTCGTTTCAATCAATGGCAATCTCCCCTCCGCTCCGGCACTGTGGGGCAACGTGGCCGTCTGGAAACCGGCCTCCAGCGTCATGTACACTTCGCACTTCTTAATGAAAATCTTCATGGAAGCCGGTCTGCCGGCTGGCGTGATTAATATGGTCACCGGCAAGGCCTCTGAAATATCCGATGTCGTGCTAAATCACGAGTACCTCGCCGGCATTCACTTCACCGGCTCAACCCCCGTATTTCAGAATATGTGGAAGACCGTCGGCGAGAATATCGCCAAGAATAAGTACAAGGGCTATCCGCGTCTGGTCGGCGAAACCGGCGGCAAAGACTTCGTTTTCGTTCACAAATCGGCCGTTCCCGAACAGGTCGCAACTGCTTTGACGCGCGGTGCCTTTGAATATCAGGGACAGAAGTGCTCGGCGGCCTCGCGCGCGTACGTCCCGAAATCACTCTGGCCGCAAATCAAGAAGACCATGCTTAAGCAGCTCAGTGAAATCAAGCTCGGTGACCCGACCGATTTCTCCAATTTTATGAATGCTGTAATCGACCGCGGCGCCTATGATACCATCAAGAAGTATGTCGACTATGCGAAAAAGGCGACTGATGCCGAAATCATCGCCGGTGGCAACTGCGATGACTCTAAGGGCTATTTCATCGACGCCACTCTGATCGAAACTACCAATCCGAAATTCAAGACGATGGAAGAAGAGATCTTTGGGCCCGTCATGACCGTCTATGTCTACAAGGACTCTGATTACGAAAAGACACTCAAGCTCTGCGACGAGACTTCGCCGTACGCACTCACCGGGGCTGTGTTCGCTACCGATCGCGACGCCGTGCTGATGGCTGAGCGCGTCCTTCGACAAGCAGCGGGCAATTTCTACATCAACGACAAGCCCACCGGCGCGGTCGTCGGACAACAGCCCTTTGGCGGCGCAAGGGCCTCCGGCACCAATGACAAGGCCGGCGCACTGCACAACATGATTCGCTGGACTTCACCCCGGACGATCAAAGAGAATTTCATCCCGCCGACGGACTACAGATACCCCTTCTTGCGAGAGAAATAGCTTGCACGATTCGCAGGTCGGGTTCGCAGCGAAGCGCCGAACCCGACTCTCCTTTCCAGCAGGCGGCAGGAACCCCTTCCTGCCGCCTGACTACAAAATTGCCCCATATCGCGAGGCCTCACTCATCCGGAACTCCTCTCCCACTGCCGTGTTAAACCTCTTGTAGATCGAGCAAACATTGAGATCATTAGTCCACTTATATCACATGTAGGAGCCAACCATGTCAGAGGAGATTCAGGAACCCGCATCTTTCGGCCTCTCACGCCGCGAATTCGTCCAAACTGCAGCCGTTGTCGGCGCCGCCGCCGTGCTGGTCCCAGGCATGCTTGGCGAGCAATTGGCTCAGGCACAAGCGACCGATCCCTTTGCGCTGCCACCCCTCCCTTACGCTTATGATGCCCTTGAACCACACATCGATAAGCTCACGATGGAGATTCACCACGACAAGCATCACGCCGCTTATGTCAACAATTTCAACAAGATTCTCGAAGAGCATCCCGAGCTCAAAAAACAGACACCCGAGCAGATTGTTCGCAAGATCGGCACCTTGCCGGAAGCCCTTCACACGGCGATCCGCAATCAAGGCGGCGGCCATGTCAATCACACCTTGTTCTGGAACATCATGGGACCCAAAGCCGGCGGCGACCCGGGTGGCGAAGTCGCCGCTGCAATCATCTCAAATTTTGGCGATGTAGCCAAATTTCGCGAAGAGTTCAACAGGGCAGCCGGCAGCAGATTCGGCTCTGGCTGGGCGTGGCTTGTGGTTGTCGACAATAAGCTAAAGGTGACCTCAACCGGAAATCAAGACAGCCCGCTTTCCTTTGGGCGCACTCCGATTCTCGGCATCGACGTCTGGGAACACGCCTACTACTTGAAGTACCAGAACCGCCGCACTGACTACATCGGTGCCTGGTGGAACGTTGTCAATTGGGATGCTGTGAATAAACTGTATCTGGCCGCAAAGTAATTCTCTCTTTCTCCCTTCAGCGAGAATTAGCGAAGAATCGCAGTTGCGATTTCAACTTTTTCTTTGACGTTCTCGATACCTCCGCGTCTTCAGGAATAGAGCAGCCGCTCTAAGATTTTTCAGACAACCGAGCAAAACAACAGAATGGGAAGTGTCCTTGGCACCCGGTGCCTCTTGGGACCAGTCTGTTCTATGAATGGGACATCTGTACTTTTTCACCGCCAGTCGGGAATAACAGCCATAACCGGCTGTATTGAAGGCAAAGGTAAACTCAAACCTCAATCGAGGAGGAATTATGAAACGCCTTCTGTTAATCGGAACTGTGCTGGTGATGTATGTTCTGGTGGTGCTAACCGCGCAAATCTTCTCCACCAATACCGGCAAGATTCAGGGCAAAATCATCAACGCCAAATCCAAGTCCCCAATTTCCTTTGCGGTGGTGCAAATCAAGGGTACTACAATGGGCGCACAGGCTGACCAAAACGGCGAGTATATCATCATCAATGTACCACCCGGAGCGCACGAACTTTGCGTCTCCCTTACTGGTTGGAAGTCCCTTTGTATCACTAATCTGGCAGTGGTCGCCAATGCGACAACAACCCAGGACTTTGCCATGGAGGAAGATACGATCAAGTCCGAGGCTCAGATCGTCACGGCAGAAAGAGATCTGCTCCGCCAGTGCGAAACTGCCAATCTTCGACAGATCACCAAGGAAAACATCAAGAACATGCCAACGTCCACGGTTACAGACCTCCTTAAGGCCCAAGTCGGTGTCGTCGAACGACACGGCAAGATTGACATTCGGGGCGGACGCTCGAACGATGTTGTATATTGTCCTCCTCCCAGCATAACTGTTGGAGGATGTTATTCACCGGCACACGGAGGCAACACTCCCCCCAACGGCGAAGCTGTCGATGCCATGTTTTTCAAGCACTACGGCGTGAACCCGTTCATCTCGACTGATGATGACCACCTGTCGACCTTTTCGATCGATTGCGACAATGCCTCTTACACTATGACCCGCGCCTATCTCAATGATGGCAATCTGCCTCCCGACGAAGCCGTGCGTGTCGAGGAATTTGTTAACAACTTCAAGTACAATTACGACTATCCGCAAAATCAGGCCTTCACCGTTGACCTCGAGGGTGGCCCCTCACGATTTGGTGCAGGCTATCAACTTCTCAAGATAGGCATCGTCGGCAAGAAGATCCGCCCCGAAAATCGCAGAGATGCTAATCTCGTCTTTGTCGTCGATGTCTCCGGCTCGATGGATCGCGAAAACCGCCTTGGTCTGGTTCGACGCAGCTTGCGCATGCTGGTCGATGAACTCACCCCTCGCGACCAGGTCGGAATCGTCGTCTATGGCTCCAACGCCTGGGTCGTACTCGAACCGACGTCGATTCGCGACAAGAGCCAGATTATTGCCGCTATTGAACGGCTTGTTCCCCAAGGCGCCACAAACGCCGAAGAGGGCATCCGCCTTGGGTACGAAATGGCCAACCGTTGCTTCGAAAAGAACTGCATAAATCGTATCATTCTCTGCTCCGATGGTGTCGCTAATGTTGGTCAAACCTCTGCGGAAGAATTCTTGAAATTCATCAAAGGTTATGCTGACAAGGGCATCACGCTTTCGGCAATCGGATTCGGAATGGGTAACTACAACGATATCCTGATGGAGAAGCTCGGCGATAAAGGCAACGGGCACTATGCTTACGTCGATTCCTGGGAAGAATCAAAGCGCGTCTTCATGGAGAACCTCACCGGCATGTTGCAGGTGATCGCCCGCGACGTCAAGATCCAGGTCGACTTCGACCCCAACACCGTCGACCGCTATCGCCTGCTTGGCTATGAAAACCGCGACGTCGCCGACGAAAAATTCCGAGATGACAAGGAAGACGGTGGCGAAATTGGCTCCGGCCATTCTGTCACGGCTTTGTACGAAATCAAATTGAAGGACGGCGCACGCGGTAACTTGGGCACAATCTATGTTCGCTACAAAGATCCAGATTCGTATGCGGTCAGCGAAGTCGCCGAGCGCATCGGCTTAAACGTCTTCAAATCATCTTTTGAAGCCGCCTCCTCCGAATTCCGCCTGGCCGCAGCCGGCGCTGAATTTGCCGAGATTATGCGCGCCAGCTACTGGGCAAAGGGCAGCAAGCTCACCGATGTGCTCTCTGTCGTTCGTGGTGTTGATCAAGAAGAAAGAAACGATCAGGTAATCGAACTGATGAACCTGATCGCAAAAGCTGACAAACTCAAATCAGACAAAGAAAAGAACCTGACGCCGGAGCCGTTTGGCATGAGCGAAGAGTAGTTGTCAATTTCTAATCGGCGGTGAAACAAAGGGGCAAATTGTGAGGGCAGGCGGTGAGCCTGCCCTCGCGCTGTTGTACCGACCCCGACACACCATTGATATTGCCTCAAGTAATTGTGAATCGTTTATTGTCTGACAATGAGCGAGTTCCCCAAACGCAGAGACGACCTGCAAGTACAAGTGGAAAAGGTCGAAGGTATCGACCACTACACTGTCAAGTCACCCGAAACCGGAAAATTCATCCGCCTGCGTGAGCCTGAATTCTATCTGATCAACTTACTCGATGGCACTAACTCGCCCCAAGCTGCGGCCGAGGACTTTGTCCGCACCTTCAACACAACCATCACCGTGGCGGCAATTGAACAGTTCGCCCAGCAGTTGGGAGAACTCGGCTTTCTGGAAGGCGTCGCCGCCAGCCAGAAGGACACGGGCAAATCAGTTCTCTTCATTAAGCTCAGAGCCTTCAATCCGGACAGATTTCTCAGCCGTTGGTATCCCCGATTGCGCTGGCTCTTCTCGCCTCCTGCTGTGTTGATCATGTCAGTCTTCACGATTTTCGGGATGGGCATATTCTTTGCAAATATCAGCAAGTTTCCGTTCAGCCTGATGACGATCTTCTCGGCTGGCGATGTTATCTCGATCATTGCCGGCATCTTCATCATCACCACCGTCCACGAGTACGCCCACGCCTTCGCCTGCAAGCGCTACGGCGGCTCAGTCCATGAGATGGGGTTTCTGCTGATCTATTTCCAGCCGGCATTTTACTGCAACCTCTCCGACGCCTACCTATTCCCCAAAAAACAACAGCGCATCGTCGTGATGTTTGCCGGCATCTTCTTCCAGCTCCTGCTCTGGGCGTTATTTTCGGTCTTGTGGCGGATGACCATCGAAGGCCATCTACTGAACAGGATTTTCTATTGGACATCGGCCGTCTGCTTCGCAACTCTCGTTTTCAACCTCAACCCGGCGATAAAACTCGATGGTTACTATTTGCTCGCCGATTACCTCCAGATCCCCAACCTGCGACAAAAGGCGTTTCGTTACGTCTGGAACCGCACCAAGGTCATGCTCTTCGGCTGTCGGGATGACTCTCTGGTACAGCCTTCGCAGCGCGAGCGCCGGATCTACCGCCGGTACGGCGTTTTCGCCATTCTCTATTCGCTGCTCTTGATAATATTCCTCGTCTATCGGGGCGGGCAGTTCTTTGTCGAGCATTGGGCGGGGTTTGGATTTCTGTTGTTCCTTACTCTGGCATTACTTATTTTCAAACGCCTGCTTAAAACGACTGGGAGCCGCATCATGGAAGTGTGGCGTGAAAGGAAATCGGACTGGATGAAGCCAAAGCGCGTCATTTTCTATGGCGTAGCGCTGATTGTTATCCTCGTGCTGGCCATTCTAATCAAGGTCGAGCAAACCTCCGGCGGCGAAGCTCGTCTGATTGCCACTGAGTCCTTCGTTATCTCGCGAGTCGGACCAAGTTCACTCGAGAGCGCCTACTTCAAGGGGGGCGTCATCGAGAAAAACGTCTCCAAGCTCTTCCAGCTTTCCCAATCCGACAATGCCGTCACTCAAATCCAGCCGCGCGTCTCGGTCGGCGACACCGTGCACAAGGGTGACACCTTGCTCGTTATTAACTCAACCCTCAACCGTGGGCTGCTCGCCGAAGCGGCATCAGAACTCAAGAAGGCCGAAGCTGATCGCAGACTTCTCCTGTCTGACCCGAAAGTCGAAGAGGTTGCCAAGAAGCGCTCAGAAATCAAGGAAGCCGAAGCCAAGTATGAAGCTTCGCGCAAGGAATTCAATCGCATCAAGGAACTGCGCAAGCAGGAACTAATCTCCGAGGACGAGTACGAACGGGCCTCCGCTGCCTTCAACGTCGCAACCTCCGTGTGGAATTCGCGCAAGAGCGAGCTGAAGCTCCTGCGCTCAGCCCCGAAAGCCGAAGAAGTCGAACGCATCGACGCAGAGATTGAGAAACTTCGTTCACGCGTCGAGTACCTCGATGAACAACTTACTGCTTCCGTCATTCTCGGCCCATTCGACGGGATGATGGTCGGAACGTCGGACAATAAAGACATTCTCCACCTGGCTCGTACCGATACACTGGTCGTCGAAGTCAAACTTGACGAGGCTGATCTCGACATCCTCTCTCCCGGCTGTGACATGGAATTGCGTGTCCATGCCTTTCCATCGATCAAGAATCGAGGCAAGGTGATCAAGCTCAAGCTGTCTCCCGGTCTGATGGCCGTTGCTGCGGTGCCAAACGTCAATAGCACCTTGCTTCCTGAAATGACTGGCTATGCTAAGGTTAACTGTGGCAAAGTTTCACTTGCGGGTTTGTCTCTGCGAAAGGTCACGAGATTCTTCAAGCTGGAGTTTTGGTCCTGGTTTTAGTCAGCTCTTGTCAGTAAACACAATATCTTGTAGTCCTGTGCTTGTACCACCCACAAGATGTAGACTGCGAGTTTGTCCAAATGCAAACTTGCATCCCCAAGTCGCCCATTTACTCCAAAATTAGTTTGACATATGTGGACATCAGACGTATACTTTACCAGATAATCTATATCTGCGATGAGACAAAAGTTGAAATTCTACATGGATGTAGATTTTGGGTTGCTTCAGATAATTAGGCTAACATTGTTGGCTTGATTTATAAAATTCACCGGCGAAGGTCGGTGTCGTGGTAACCGGTTACCTTAACTTCATAGGAGGAGGTGACGCAGTGTATAATCTCATCATCGAAGTGCTCGAGGAGAAAGTCGCCCCAGCGAGCTACAGCCAGGGTGGTCAATAACTCGACCGCATAACCGGTTTGCATGGAGGACCGCCGCAACGCGGTCCTTCTGCTTTTACGCGACCAACGACGACATCTCCTCGAGCCGCTTTCCTATCATGCCCTTCCGCTTGTCTGTCAGGTACAACTTGCGCAGGCGCTTGTCCCCTATCTCTCCAGCCAGTTGCTTCACCGTGTTGAAAGACTCAATATACGACTTGAGTGCTTGCTCGAATTGATTCTGCTTGCGGTGGCAGTCACCAAGGATCATCAGGCAATACCACAGGGCTTCCGGTAATCGAAGCGACTTCGCCGCCAGGACCGCATCATTCACGAGGTGAAGTGCCTTGCCCGTGTTCCCTCGCTGCAATTCCAGTAGCCCGCGGAGTAGATACAATCGGGAACGAAACGACACGATGCCGTCAAACTCCGGGTAATCGATAGCCTCTGCCAACTTCCGCTCGACATCGGCCATCGCGCCGGTTGAAAAAGCAAATTCGGCGTGCTCCAGAATCAATTCGAGCTTTTCGCGTTTGACTGGAAGTTGACCCAGAAATTGCGCAGCCTCTGAAAGACTAACCAGGATTTCCTCAGACGGTCGGGAAACTGCGCGCTCTATCCTGGCTCTTCGAATCAGGAAAATCGCATGACTCTTGGTTTCACCCATTTTCTGCGCATGTTCAATTGCCGTTTGCACCGAATCATAGGCGCTGGCAAAATCATGCAGTGTGAAGAAGTACTCACTGGCCACTGCGGCGATCTTCATCGAGAGCCAGCGATCCGTGACCTTCTCCTCGCGCGCCTTGGCCGCTGCAATCAATGCGCCAGCCTTGCCATAGCGACCGTCGATGATTGACAGATTTGCAAGTGAAGCGATGAATCCACCGCGCACCGAGTGCGCTTCAGGTGGCGAGTTCTTTAGTCCCTCAATGACCCACTCGCGCGCCTTGGCATAGTTGCCACGGCGAAATTCAACGTCGTGAAAGTTGTCATAGTTGTGGAGCAGTTCGGTCTTGGCGCCGATTGACTTGTTGATTTCAAATGCCTGTTTGAGATACTCAGATGCTGTTACCAATTCATCCTGCTCAAAATAGGCCACTGATAGGTTGTTGTAGGTGCGTGCCAGTTCAGGCAGATCATTCAACTGTTTCTTGATCTCGATGGACTCCTTGAACAACGATATGCCGGAGGCGAATTCCTGTTGCATGCATTGCAGAGTGCCCAAATTGCTCAAGCTCGAGGCAACGTCGCGCAACGCCCCCAGGGCTCGCTGAATCCGGAGCGCCTTCTCATAGTTGGCGGCGGCCTTATCGATATCTCCGCTAATCCAGTAGATATTGCCGATGTTGTTGTAACAGTGCGACAACTCCAGTTCATTCCCTTGCTCGCCATAGTACTTTACTGCACGATCAAGGGCGCGATTGCCCCGGCTGTAATCGCGTTTGCCTTTGTAGACATCGCCGGAGCGTCGGTATGCGGTTGCGACCGCTTCCTTGTCCCCTATTCGCAATCCGTACCGAACGATCGCGGAATAGGCGGACAGCGCGCCGTCAAGATGGCCAAGCATAATCAGAAGATCAGCACGCTTGACCAGCAGTTGTACGTATTGGTGAAGATTGGCCTGGCTGCCGACAAACCGGCAGGCCTGCTCCAAAATCAACGCCGCCTCTTGAAGCTTCTGCTCACCCTTGAGAATCTCGGCCAACTTCAGAGAAGCCGCTATTGCGCTGGACACTTCACCGGACCGACTATAATGATGTACGAGCAGGCGCCCACGCATCTCATCGGTCAGATCATCCGTTTCTTCAATCACTCTTATCCAGCCGAGATGACACAATTGAGCTGCCTGCGGGCTAAGAGACCGGTATAGACAACTGCGGTAATAGCCGCGCGCCATCGCACCTGAATCTGGACTGAGAAGCCTAGTCTTGATTAGCTCGTCATAGACATCTCGTTGAATGCGGCCCAACGCCAACAATTCTCGCACTGGATAGCCCCCGTTGTCACAGGACAAGAAATCGGCAATTTCCCGAAGATGCCCCGGTATCTCCGGGAGCATTCTCGTGGCCAGATCATAATATTCCTGGGCCGGCTCAAACGTGAGTGCTTCAAACGCCGGTAACCGCAGACGACCGCTGCGCACGTCAAATCGCTCCTCTTGCTCCAGCTGGTGTAACAAGCAGGCGACAAGAGCCAGATTTCCTGATGACAACTCGAAGATCAAATTCGCAGTTGATATCTCGATTTCTTTGGTGGCAATCTTTCTGAGTATGGCATCGAACGCGAAGCGATCGAGTTCGTGGTAAGTAACTGATCTATCGGTATCGTCATCGGCCGCCAATGATATCACTGAGCGCCCAGTGTCACTCGCCGGCCCGTAACGCAGGAAATCACCATCGACACTGACCTCATAGCCTGCAAGCTTGAGAAAGTCGGAAATCGATTCGTCCAACTTAACAGCCGGATGTTGATGGCAATGGGCGATTAAGAGATCGGTTGGAAGATTCTTCAGTTCCTGGCGGCAAAAGCTGGCGTTGTAACTGTAAAGATAGTGGTGAAAATAGTCGGCGAAATTGTGTGCGCCGAAATCCGACGCATTGATGAGATCGTCCATCAGCAGTTGCTCTGCAACGTCCTTGACCGAGTGAGGCCGTTCCGCCGGATTGGGATCGATGCACTGCCTCACCAACCGGGCAAATCGCGGCGACGTTGCCTGCGCCAGTTGATCTATCGGCAACAAGTCAGGTTGCTGTTTGCGTGAAATCACCTGCAGTGGATCAACTGCCGTGAACGGCAGTGATCCGGTCGCCAATCGATACAGGATAATCCCAAGCGAATAGATGTCGGAATCGGCCGTTGCGCCTCGATTGTCAATCACTTCCGGTGCCATGTATTCCAGCGTGCCGCCGCGTTCCCTGGTGTCCGCTTCCTTGGCCGCGGCCAATCCCAAGTCCGAGAGTTGGGGTCCGGCAGTTCTACTGACGAGAATATTCTCACCCTTGAGATCGCGATGAATCAATCCCAGCACATGAAGGTATTCCAGGGCCGAGAGAATCTGGCCGAGATTGCGGAACCTCTGTTCCAACGGCAGAGGATCGGCAACCTCGTAAATGTTGCCGCCGTCGCAGAGCTGCATGGTGATTACCGGGCGTTGGTCATCGAGATAGAAGAAATCGTAGGCTTTGAGAATGGCATTGTGCTGGAAACTGCGCAGGAGCGTGTACTCCGACAGGAACAGTTGACGGATGTCGTCGTTGGTGTTGATGGCGACTTTGACTGCAACCTTGCCCCACTCGGCATGATGGGCGGAATAGACGATTCCGCATCCGCCGGCTCCGATACGTTGCGCCCCGTCCAGAAGAGACGATGCAGGAAACCTGGACTCCATACCGGCTGACTATCGCTTTATCGGCAACGTGATCTTGAACTCGGTATATTCACCAGTCTTGCTTTGAACGCCTATTGTTCCTCCGTGATTCTCGATTATGCGCTTGCAGTTGGACAAACCCAATCCATGCCCGTGCGGTTTCGTCGAGAAATGCGGTTCAAAGATCTTCTCCATGTTCTCGGTCGGAATGCCGGAACCCGAGTCACGGACCGTCGCCACCACAGTGTCGCCCTCCTTGCGCGTGGTTAGAAGAATCTCGGTCTTTCCCGAGCTCCCTTCCAGAGCATCTGCAGCATTGTAGAGCAGGTTCAAGAATACCTGTTGTATCTGGCCGACATCGATTTCGATATCCGGTATCTCCGGACTCATCCGTACCACGAAGCCCACCTTCTTGAATCTCTGTTGAGACTTAATCGTGAACAACAGGTCATCAATCAGATGGTTGACATTATAATTGACCAGTTCCTGGTCCAGCTTGGAGAGATCCATCAGGTTATCAGTAAAGCGCTTGATCTTGCTGATGTTGTCCAGGATCGCATGTACGGATTTGTCTAACTTGTCAAATTCGCCCTTCTTGACCCTGATTTGCAGCAGTTCGGCATTGTTGGAAATGATTGCCAGGAAATTGTTCAGCTCGTGTCCGATGGAAGCCGCCATTTCTCCCTTGGCAATCAGCTTCTCAGAAATCGTCACGTAGTTTTCGAGAATTGTCTTCTCGGTGATATCTTCAATCACAACAATTAATCCTCGACCGTGGTGATCCGCATCCTCCAGCGGCGAGACTTTCGAAGAAACAACCTTCTCTTCTTCGCCGAACGTCAGATAACAACGGGGAAGATTCTCCGCGACGCCGGTCGCGAGCACGTTCTTCAAACTCTGCTGCCAACGCTCAATATTGTTATTGTCGAATAGCGAGGAAAACGGCAAGCCCACTTGACCGGTCTTCTGAAAGATGCGCTCCGCTGACGCATTCATGGTGATAACGCTGAATTCGCCATTGACAACCACCAGACCGACCGGGGTGTTGGTCACGATATTCTCGTTGAAACGCTTCAGACGTAAAATGCGTTCGTACAACCGTGAATTGTTGATGGCAATCGCCGCTTGCGTGGCAAACAGTTCGAATAGGTAGAGATCACTCTCAAAGAACAATCTTCCTTCGCTGGAACTGTCGAGATAGATTACGCCAATAACTTTGTCTTGAATCTTCAGGGGAACGCAGACGATCGAGCGCAGGTTCAGACTACGGATCGATTCCTGCTTCGAGAAACGCTCATCATTCTGGGCATCCGAGGTATATTCAGCAACGCCCGATGAGGCAACGCGGTTGGCGACCGTGCCTGAGTACTTGAAGTCCTCCTGCATCAGTTCTTCTTTGCAAAGGTTATAGACCGTGCGGAATTGAAGTTTGTTGTTGTCGTCCAGCAGCATCAGGAATCCGCGCTCGGCATTCAGAAGCTCGATGGCGCGTTTCATGACGTTTTGCAGAATCTGGTCCGTCACCAGCGAGCTGTTGACAAAGGCAGCAATCTCCAGAAGAGTCTTGTAGTTGTTGATCTCAGCGGAATTCGACTTCGCCGGCTCCAAGTGCGGCCGGGCAGCCAATATTGCTGCAATTGAGGTAGCTCCACTTTCCAACAAGTCCTCTGCACTGGATAATGTCTCATCACTATCCAATTCGCCGTTAACCGGTATTATGAACTTGTCGGTGCGTTCCAATCCTTTGGAATCTCTCGAATTAAACGGCATAACCTATACCTCGGTTGACGAAAAAGATTAACAGTCCACGTCGTCATGTTAGGTATCGGTTGAATCAGCAATTAGTTAAGCCTGCGATTGAAGGATTGGGCACTAAAGAAGGTACGCCGACCTGCACCTATATCAGCGGTTGAGCAGGAGACGAGCCCAAGTAGTGATTCAAATTAGAACATCCTGCCGGGCCGGCTGGAGTACTTAGAAAGACCGCCCGATCAGCACACTCGGCTGGAGTTCATCGGAATCGCCATTGAATCTGCGAGTTAATTCGATTCGGATCAGCTCGCCGATAATGACCGCAACACCGACATCACCGTGCCACTGCGAACCCGACAGCGATCGCTCACCGTTGCCGACACCACCGATGTCGAACAACGCCGCAAAGTCCAGAATCGTGCGGTCTGGATTAAACACATACTCAACGTTTACTAAAGCCATCTGTGTTCCGGAGTACTCCTTGATCTCGTGACCACGCAGAGTTCGGATGCCTCCAAGGTAGTAAAGACGATGCGGGGGCACCTTCCCGGTCAACTCACCGTATATTGCGCGGACATTCAGATTAAGCAGGTCATTCAAACGCTGGTAGCGCCGCGCCTCAAGAGTGTAACGATCGTAATTGAAATCCGAGGCAATCGCGTTGGAGGAGTGTTCATACTGAAACGCCAGCCACCATCCCTGGGGTGCGGAGCGTTCCGGGTCAACCACTGTCTGAAATCTGTACGAGAGCCCGAGAGCAGCCTCATCGCCACTGTAGAGCTTAAGGGCGCTGCTGCGCTGTGACTCAGGCAGAGCCGAGAAACTGGAGCGGAAATCTTTGCTACCCCCAACCAGCGACCAGAGTCGTGGGTGCGCCGGAAGTGAATCAAGCTCCTCGACAAAATACTCGGCCCGCAAGGTGTGCCTGCTGTTGATGTGCTGCTCAAGGAAGAAAGTTGCGCCCTCACCCTGAAAATAGTCACGGAAGTCTTCGCGGCGTATCAGCGCATAGACCGTATTCTCACCGCTGCCGCAAATCCATTCGTCCTGGGTCTTGGTCTGACGATAAACTGAAGCACCAAAGGTTAATTGATGATAATCAAAAAGCTTGTGGTCAAACCCCAGACGATACTTCCAGATTTCTGAGGACGCCCCATAACCAACCTGGGCGAAGAAACGAGGCACGAAATTATCCTCCGACCGGAAAGCTACTCCCGCACCAAGGGTAAGGCCGTCAGCTCGATTGTAGGACCACTCCTTTGACCACTCAATCGGCTGATGTCCATAGTTACGTCGACGACGCCTGAATATGTCCGACCGCTTCCACTCCTCGGTCGATTGGATTGCCCCGTAAATGCGGGCTTTAATGTCACGCCTGATCTTGCCGCCCACGGCAATCACGTCACGATGGCAGGTTGCCGTGGCGCCAAGACTGATGTCGCCGAAGAGTGCCACTACAAAGCCGTTAACTTCGGCCTCAGACTCGATATCACCTCCAACCGCGAGGACACTTCCCCGCACAAATTCTTCGGACGATAGTCTGAGCTTCTCGAAAGAGCCGTACTTGTCGGCCACGGTTCTGCCCCGTCTCGATTGCTGCGAAGATGATGCATCAGTCAAAACTACATCGTAAAATCCTTCGCGCTGTGTGACGCTACGCACACTCATTGCCGCCAGACTGATACTACGCCCGCCGATGATCAGGCTGTCTCCTGATATGAGTCGTTTTGAGCCGAGCATAACTGCTCGGTCACCGCGCTGAGTATCGATTAGCCTGAATGAAATGCTTGCTGCCGTGGCTCCGGAATCAACGGTGATAGAGCACTCTTTCCGATCAAACGATATCTTGATATCGGGTCGTGACTGTCCAAAAATCGTCGACACGACCACAATATTCACAAGAATAATGGTCTTGAGGATGGTAAATGTCTGCATGCAGTTCCTATCTCAGCAATCCCGGGTATCGGCTCTGCAGATCGCGCAATGCCTGCCGATGTGCCTCGAAAGCAATATTTGTCGGTATCTCATCCAGACTGCAAAATCGCAGCTCGGCCGCATCATCACCGGCGACCGGATCCCCGCCAATAATCTCACAGAAAAATAAAATCAGTACAGCGTTGACGCGCGGATCGTCCGTCCCGGAATACACCTCAAAGATCGAAGTTGCGCGGATCACCAGTCCGGTTTCCTCCTGAAGTTCACGTTCAGCACAGTGGCGCGGCGACTCATTCCACTCCATGAAACCGGCAGGAATACACCAATCGCCCCGATATGGGTTATCGGCGCGCCTTACCAGAAGTATCTTACCATGTTTTACCACAACGGCGCCGGCGGCAGGCGCCGGATTGTGAAAATCGACAAAACCGCAGGCTCTGCAGATCTTGCGCGAGCGCTGATCATAGGGTTCCAGTGTCAATTCGGCTCGGCACACCGGACAATAGGTGAAGCTCGAAATCGGATCCTTGACTTGCATCTAATGAACCTTCAAAATTACCAGTGTCATGTCGTCTTGCAGCACCGCATGTGCGGCGAAATTGTGCACATCGGCTACGATCTTCTGTTGAATCTCCGGTGCGCTCAAGCTGCGGTTGTCCTTGATCAGACGCACCGCGCGCGCCTCGCCATATTGTTCATCTCGAGAGTTGACGGCCTCGTTCAGACCATCGGTATACAGAAACAATATGTCGCTTCCCCCGAGTTGCACCTCGCCCTCGTCGTATGCCACATCGCGGAATGCCCCCAACAACAAACCGCCGCGATCAAGCTCTACATCCCCATCCCGCGCAATCAGAATCGGATAGTTGTGACCGGCATTGGCGTAGCGCAGCTTTTTGGATCGAGGATCAAAATCAGCCACGAACAATGTCGCAAATTTGTCGGTAATTTCTTCTTTCTGCAACAGCTCGTTGACATTTACCAGGATTTGTCCCAGCGGCAGATCGTGCCGGATCTCGGTTCTGATCGCCGCATGAATCTGGCTGATCAGCAGCGCAGCCGGTACTCCCTTGCCCGAGGCATCTGCAATTACCATCGCGATTGTACCGCGCCGCGTCTTGATGAAATCGAAATAATCCCCTCCAACTTCCAGCGACGGATCGGAAAACGCCGAGAAATGAAAATCCTCACCCGATGGAAACACCTTGGGCAACAGGTCGATCTGGATTGTTCGCGCAATGTTCATCTCTTCTTCGAGCCGTTGCTTCTCGATCGATTCGCGATACAGTCGTGAGGTGTTGATCGCCAGCGAAAGCTGGTCCGCAATTGTTGAGATCGTCGTGACGTCCTCGTAGTTCAGCCGGTAGCCCGATACCTTGTCCGAGACCGCAAGGCAGCCGACCAACTCATCCCCCGAAATTAATGGCGCCACGAATCGCACCTTGCGCACAGCCAGTTGCTGAAGAAACGGGGATTGGGGAAAGGCGCCAAGCAACTCATCAATATTATTTACCCCGCTGCGCCGCGTAAGTTCGACCATCAGTGCCGAATGCATGTCAATAGTGTCCCAGCCATCGTCCCCGGCCGGCGCAGCGACACATTTGATTGCTCCTTGCTTCTCCGCTCGCTCGAATATGTATACCTTTTCCAGCAGGAGTTGGCTCGAAAGAACCTCGTGCGCCAGAGCAAACACTTCGTTGAGCTTGAACACCGATGCCACTTTGCGGCTGAAAGTCTGGGAGATGTTGCGATAGTCCGACTTGTCGCGAATGAAAAATTTGCGAATCAAATCATCAACCTGGCTCATCACCGGCTGAAACAGAATCAGCGCGATAATAATGAAGACAATGTCCAGCCCCGGTACATCAAAACCGAACAGGTACTTGACGATTTCCTCGAATTGCCGGATGATCAGCACATAGGCGCCGACAACCATCGCCGAAGACACTGTGTACACCAGCGATTGGCGAACGATGAGCCGCACATCCATGAAGCGGTAGCGGACAATCGCGAAAATGATCGAACCGCAGCCCACGACCAGTGCAAGAATCGTGATAAAATTCTGCCACGCTGAAGTCAGAGTCAGCAAGCCGATTGCCGGCAGGATAAAAGCAATGACATACATCGCCAGCGCGGCAATGATGCCCCAGATCACGATCTGCACCTGCTTACGCAGCTGCGCCGCCATCACCCGCTTGGTGGCATAGTACAAAATCACCGTCGCGATGATGACATAGCCGAAATTGACTATCGAAAACAGCTTGATGTGACTGTCCAGCAGGAACGAAAAGCCGGTGCCAAGCAATATGAACACAGTCTCCAATGGCTCAAAAATCGTCTTACCCACCGTCCCCATCCGTTTGGGATCAACCAGTCGAATCAGCTTGTCCGGATCGCTCAGGATCGTTGTCAGCGCCAGATGAAACAAGTGAGGCAGGAAAATGAAATACTTCAGACGCGGGAAACGATTGTAGAATCTGACTTCCGAGGGAAACACCAGCGCGAAAAACACCAGTTGTGGAAAGAACAATTCCCAGACATAGACAAGATTATAAATCGGTCCCCGATTGGCGATGGCATCACCAATGAATATCCCGAATCCGTAAAATAGCGGGCCAAATGCCGCAAAGCCAAACATCAACGCCGTAACGCGATTGATGCGCTTGCGCGGATCTTCCCGAAATATGAGCACGGAAATAATAAAGAGCAGGGTCGCGCACGCGAGATACACTACCGCTATGATCAGTTCGAGATTCACATCCCCTTCCGGACCTGGGGTCAGGTGAGTTTCTTGACGAGCGTCACCATTGTACCACCGCTATCAGTGGGAGTGATATCCAATCGATCCATCAGGCTGCGCACGATAAATATGCCGCGCCCGACTTCGCGTAAAAGGTTCTTGTCGTCGAGAGGATTTTCGACTAACTCGGGGTTGAAATAGTTACCCTGGTCAGTGACCGTAATCGTAACTTCATTGCCCGAGAAATCCATGTCCAGCGTAACGGTCTTCTCGGGATCTTCCTTGTTGCCGTGAATAATGCCGTTGTTGGCAATCTCCGTTGCGCAGATGGCGATGTCGGCGATGATCGAGTCGTCAATATTGCGCGCCCGCAGGCGCGACTCCACAAATTCATCGATTTCACCGATCAGGCTGGGATCGGAGGGTACAACAATCCGGTTGCCGTGAATCTCTGCCTTCTTCAGCATGATCGTTTAGCGCGCGGGACTTACTTGGCGGCTTTGACTGCTTCTTCAGTCGAGTCATACGAGTCAAACACGGTCACCAGCTTGGTGATTGTCAACAACGACTTGATCTTGTCCGTCACGTTGGCGAGCTTCAAATCCCCGCCGGCTTCCTTGACCGTCTTCAGGCAGGAGATCATAATCCCCAATCCGGTGGAGTTCATCCAATCGACCTCGGCAAGGTCGATGACAACCTTCTTCTTGTTGGCGTTGACGTAGTCACGAATCGACTCTTTGAGAGCGGTGGCATCAGGCCCGCCCATGATCTTGCCTTTCGGCTCAAGTACAACGACACCATCTTGTTCGCGGCTGTTCAGCTTCATACTTTCCTTTCATGTGTAAATATCGGGATTGGGACAACGAACCGCCGTCCCGGGCGCATTTCACTGCCTGTAAGATTAAGATATTTGAGGGTTTGTGTCAATCAAATTGGGGGCAGAGAAAAGCCGTTGACGGGCTAGGTTCAAGACCGGATATTGAGGTTGCGCGCAGAGCGACTTCGAGGGGGCGGGTTTGGAAGGTGGCGATGGATAATCAGAAGCAAGTATTCAAGGTACTGACATACACCGCGGTGACGTGGTGCGCTTGTGCGATTCTCGGTTGGCTTGGCTTGACACGCCTTTTCCAAATGGACAAGCTCTCCGCCGTTTACCTGGTAGCCGGCATTATACTATTCCTGCAGGTTTCGATCTCGATCGGGTTAACGCAGAACATTCGACAGACGCTGACCGGACAAAGCGCGCCTGAGAGCCTGACCGGTACCACCGAATTTTCTCAGCGAACGAACAAGAGACTCACTTACATCGCGGGGAGTATCTTGCTGCTCCTGATCCTCTCATACTTTGTGCTCCCGAAACCCTACGGTAGCAGGACGATTGTCGCAATCATGATTGGGATAGCTGTCTTGCGCGTTCTCTCAAGACCCCTTCTTCAGCTCTATGAAGTTCGGAAAGACTCCCTACAAGTTGACGATGCTGGACTGATCTCGCCGTGGGACTTCCTGCTCAAGTTCCTCCCCATCTGGGCAATCTCCCTGGGCTGCTCGCTATCTGTGCTTGCGGGGCTCTATGCAGCCACCGTTTTCGACAGTCTTGCCTACCTCGCGCTCGGAGTCGTGATTGCGGCTCTCTTCTTCTTCTGGGAACTGCGTTCTGCCAGGCGTTTCGTCGCACGCTTTGCAGCCGAGTAGGTCGAAATCCCCTTATGGCACCTGGCTTGATATCTCTAATCTCGTTGCGGGGTTTCGACAATTATCTGTACTCAACCTCCATTTGCAAATTCGCCCTGAACTCATTATCCTTTCTGTCGACAGGAAACTTGTATTCGCCCGGAGGAGACCTTCTGAAAACGGCCAAATGGACCTTTAACATAAATAGCCAATTCGAGTTCGCAGCATTCTATGACAGCCTTCTCGATTACTGGCTCTCGCCCTCCGTAAATCGCAACGAAGCCAAGACTGCGCTTCATCATATGGCCCACCAGAATCGTGCCGGTCGACAAGTTCTTGCCAAGTGCCTCCCCTACTTGATGCGAGAGATCCGCACACTCAGTACCTCGCAAAATATGGCCAAGGTCCGGGCAATGGCCGAACTCTACAACGAGGTCGAACGCCTGACCAGGAGTCGCAGGGTACCCAAGGTCTACGTCTCGCTTCCCAATCGCGGCGGTTTTCGCTCGACCACGAGCTCACCGTTACGCGAGGTCGGCGCTCCCAGCAGCCACGACCGCCGCCACGTCATCGCCGATTCGTTTTCCAAGCGCTTCGCTCAATCACTGCTGAACGACCTCATCGATGGTGAAACGCAGTGCGACTATCTCTGCGAGGTCGGCTGCGACCCCGACAATTTCGGTGGCAGCATCCAGCAAGCTGCCCGCCAGTGGCAACTGAACATGTTCAATCATCTGGATAATCTATTCATGGGCCCCGGTCAGGAAAACCGCACTCTCGGCGCGCGCGGCATCAATATCGATCCGGCGCCTTGGCAGTCAGGTATTTACGACATTATCCGCCGCGACCTGTCCGACGTTCTCGGCACCCGTCGGCGCCTCAACTCAAACATCGCCCTCGATATCGAACAGCGGGCAATTCAGGCCCTGATGAAAGAACGCATGCGGTAAGGGCGCTTCCTAAATCTCCAAAATCGCAAATCTCGAATTCACATCTTCCACCACACGATTCGGCCCCAAATAGCCCACGGGCCTCGACTGATATTGGACGCCATCTATCGTCCGATCCTGCGCAACGTGCGAATGGCCGTAGAAAACATGACTGATAGCCTTCTGTCCCCTAATCGCCTCTTCCATCGCGTTGCTCCCATGGTACGCATTGAAGTAGTCATGCGGAATCGTGTCGCGATACTCCAACAATGCTCGATTCGGAACGAAATGCGTGACAACGACGATCTCTCGAATTGTCCTCGATTCCAGTACCGCAAGCTGACTTCGCAGTGCGTTCGCCATTAGCGCGGTTATGTCCTCGTCAGAAAGACACAAATCTGAACGCGTGAATCCGGCCGTCTTCGCGGAAAAATCCTTAAGCCACCAGACGTACTGCATGTCATTCCAAATGAACTTCTTGCCGTTAGTCGGATGATCCCAGCGGCCCGCCCGATAATGTTCAAGGCTCGTATTGCCGTCAAACTTCGAATTGCGATACGAATAGTCGAACCAACCCATACAGCCGGCAATTCCAATGCCGCCAAAGATCACGGGCTTATCGTGAAGAAACTGGAAACCGCAATCAGCCGCAACCTCTGGGAGTAACTGGCTGTACTTGGCGCCGGAGTCTTTGCCATGGAGCAAATCTGATTTTGAAGCAATCCAGATGTCGTGATTACCCGCGATAACCAGCTTCTTGCCAGCCACATTAGCGAATTGTCGAAGCGTCCATGCAAAATCCTCCATGGATGCTGCGATATCCCCACCGATTATCAGCACATCCGGCGCGGCAACGCAGATCGCCTCGCTGAGACGAACAGCAAACTCCCGGTTCTCGGTTGAATAGTCTACATGAAGATCGGAAGTGAAAACGATTCTGGTCATCAAATTGCGTGCGGTATTTCTCTCGCTTCTACGTCTTCCGGCCTTGAAGAATATAGCTTAATGGGAGATTCTTGCCGGTCTTCTCGATCTGTTCCCAGCACGAGGAAATATCGTGAGGATATTCCTTGAAGTAGCTGATCTGGATGCCATTGGCGAGCAGGCCGTTGATTATGTCAGAAAGCGTCCAGAAGAACCAATATGAAATCTCCCCGCGGTATTGCTTTCCTCCCCAATAGTCCATTCCGGTGTCATCGGCCAGCGGCTTATCGTTAAAGTAATGGTTGGTGATTTTGAGCGGGTCGGACCGATTTTCCATATCGAAGACCTCAGCTATTGGATGCTGCTCGTATATCAATACCTCCGTGCCCGGCGCCATCAAGCGAGACACGACGCCAAAGAAGCGGTTGATGTCAGGCATCCAGCCGAATACACCGATTGAAATGTAGATAAGTTCAAACGAACCGTTGTAAGAGTCGGGGATATCGTAAATGTCGCTGCGGACAAATTCGCACGCCACACCCGATGACTTGCTGAGTCGCTGAGCCTCGCCGATTGCCGCATCAGAAATGTCAAATCCAACCACGCTTGCAGCCCCAAGATTCTTCAGCGACAACGACTCGCGCCCGTCGTTGCAGCAGAGTTGAGCAACTCGCTTCCCAGACAATCCAATCCCGTGCAACCGGGCCGTGACGAGCCGATCAAGGGTCGAGTAGCCAGACTTCTTGAACGCCTTGAAGAATCTGTCCTGCTTCGCCTCTTGATGCATGGGAGTCACTTCATTCCAAGCCCGGCGATTAGACTCGGTGTAAATCTTGTTATCCATTGTTCGTCTCCATCTGATTGATTACTCCCAATAATTGACTCAACCAATAGGCTCAATACTTTGACCAACACATCATATAAGTCAGTCCTTCAAAGCTGGCAAGGATGAAATCTTCATTCGCGTATCTTATTGCAAATCCATGCCTTAGATAAGATAACCCTATACTCCAGAAGCAGTCGGTGTTTGCCCGTTGTAGCATCATTGGACAATCGGCCAGAATACGTAAGCACTTGTACAATATTAGCTTAATACTTAACTTGGACTAATAGTGTCGAAATAGTGTACAATGTGCAGTGGATTTGAGATTCCGTTTCTCATTCAACTACAAGAGCTTACAAACTTTTGGCAAGAGAATTGCTCTATGTTGGTGTGGCAAGTAGTATTTCGATTTGAATGACTAGGAGGTCATTTTCAAAATGAGAAAATTCCTTATTATCGCAGCAGTTCTGACAGGGATCGTCAGCCAGGCCTTTGCTGCACCCAACCTGTTCGTCAACGGGTCGGTCATCGCCGAATCACCGGTAGCCGGCATCAACCAAGACCTGATGCTATCCGCGACCGGACAGATTGAGTTTACACTGCTTTTCGAATCCACGCCCTATGCCAATCGCAATTCCCTCTTCCTGCACAATTGGGGCAGCACTTCAATTTACCAGACCATTTTTGATGACAATGATGGCGTTGGAACCTCGCGTAGTTTCAACCTGAATGGCAATTTCAGCATGTCGTTGTTCAGTGACCAGAATGATGATAACCGCTATCGCTCTAATGATGGCGATCGCTGGCTCTTCTCCGATCGCGAGGACACCTCACCGAACAGCATGCCGGATGATAACTACCAATTCTTCCGCGGCTACAACACGCCATTTGGCAACGCTAACTACTTCTTCGAAGACGGCGGCTTGTCGTTCTCCGGTGATTATGACTTCCTGCTCTTCATTGATGACGCTCGCGGTGGCTACGGCAACTATGACCACAATGATATGGTAGTCGGTGGTCGCCTCGCTGATGCGGAAGTGCCGGAACCGGCAACGATCGTTCTTCTGGGCATGGGCCTTGTCGGCGCTGGAGTTTTCCGCAGATTCCGCAAGTAGCCAATTCCAACAATCGAATAACTCAGAAAGGCAGCCACCGGCTGCCTTTTTTGTTCAAGCTCTCCCAGAAACTGATCAAGTAACCGTAAGATCGCAAATCATGGCCCACCGAGACTAATGCCGTTTACATACAACTTTCTCTCTTTGAAGAGGTCGGTATGATCTGAAGCGGGCTCCAAGGTGATTCCACCCGCTACCAGAACCAAAACAACCATATAAGCGGATGCCTTTCCACCTGTTTCGTAAGCCACTAAAGCGAATCTGATTAGACGAAGCGCTCTCGAATGCACAGGTCGCCACTGCCAGCTACATCTTCCTTGGATGTTAAAGATACTACTCAAATAATCCGATATAGAAATTGAATGGTATTAGTGAAAAAATTCACAATTTCAAAGGAATTGCGCCTTCTAAAACTTGACAACTGACTCTTATTCATCTAATTTGCAGCGATATGAGGGGAGAGGTTCTCCCCTTTAGTTTACAGGAGTGACACAAGAGCCCTGCATGAGAAATCCAGTAGTCTTGACCGCAGTGGCTCCCGCGTGTGCCGGGATGAATCCCCGCCTGCAGATCCTTTGCAGCCAGCCTCCAATCTTTGAGATACAAATGCTCCGTTTAAATTACGGGAAGGGAGAGGTTTCATGAAGAGCGATTCGTTTAACCCTTTTGCAATGGCTCAACAACAGTTTGACAAGGCCGCCGAGTTCCTCAATCTCGATGACGGCACCCGTCAACTGCTGCGCATGCCGCTGCGCGAATATCAGTTTAGTATTCCGGTCCGCATGGATGACGGCAAAACTAAGATATTCCGCGGTTTCCGGGTCCAGCATAATGATGCCAGAGGACCGAGCAAAGGCGGTATTCGTTTCCATCCGCAAGAAACCATTGACACCGTCCGCGCCCTCGCCATGTGGATGACCTGGAAATGCTCGGTCGTCAACATCCCGCTCGGCGGTGGCAAGGGCGGCGTGATTTGCGATCCGCATAATCTCAGCCAGCAAGAACAGCAGCAGATTTGCCGCGGTTGGGTCCGCCAGCTTTGGCGCAACGTCGGTCCGCTTGCCGACGTTCCGGCTCCGGATGTCATGACCAACGCTCAGCACATGTTGTGGATGTTGGACGAATACGAAGCTATCGTTGGCGAGAAGAGCCCCGGTCTCATCACCGGTAAGCCCGTTGGCATGGGTGGCTCGCTCGGCCGCACTGAAGCCACCGGCTACGGCGTGATGTACACCGTGCGCGAAGCTCTGAAAGAAATGAACATCAAACCGGAAAATACCACCGCCGCATTCCAGGGATTTGGAAACGTCTCGCAATACGCCCTCCAGTTGTATCAACGCATGGGCGGACATGCGATCTGTGTCTCCTGCTGGGATCAAAAAGACCAGACTTCATATACCTACCGCAAAATGAGCGGCCTCAGCTTCGACGAACTCATGAGCATCGTTGATCGCTTCGGTGGCATCGACAAGGTAAAGGCTAAAGATCTTGGTTACGAGATTCTCCCGGGCGATGCCTGGATCGAACAGGATGTCGACATTCTCGTGCCCGCAGCCATCGAAAACCAAGTAACCGCCGACACCGTTCAGAAGGTATCGAAGAAGGTACGGATCGTGGCCGAAGGCGCCAATGGCCCGACAACTCCCGAAGCCGACAAGGTATTCGAAAGTCGCAAAGTCTTCATGATTCCCGACTTCCTGGCCAACGCCGGCGGCGTGACTTGCAGCTATTTCGAGCAGGTTCAGAGCAACATGAACTATTACTGGGAAAAGGACGAAGTCCTCGGCAAGCTCGATGTCAAGATGACCTCGGCATTCTCAGATGTTTGTGATCTGGCCAAGAAGAAAAAACTGTACATGCGGGATGCGGCCTATATGATCGCCGTCAGCCGTGTGGCACAGGCCTGTCGCGATCGCGGCTGGGCATAATTTAGTATTCTGTTTACAAATCGGGTTCCGTGTTGCAGTCCATTCATAACGCGGAACCCGATGTCCTTTTGGCAGCCGTTGCACCCTTCTAGAGCTTCCGACAGAGAGATCGGAAGGGACCGAGGATAAATTGCAGCCTCATAAACTTACACCATTCGACAGAACTACCTTCGATTCGTCCGGCACAATCTCCCTGATCGGCTCAGGCTCCATCGGCGGAAAAGCGCAAGGCCTTGCTCTCGTCAAAGATGCCATCATTCCCCGTGTCGATAACAGCCTCTTTCCTGCGCTGTCAGTCAATATGCCCACGATGACTGTGCTGGCGACTGAGATCTTCGACGCCTTTATGGCCGAAAATCACCTCTACGACATCGTCCACGATGACACTCTGCGTGATGAACAAATCGCGCACCATTTCCTTGAGGCGAGCTTACCTGCCAACATCGTCGGAGACTTGCGAGCCCTCTCCAACAAGGTTCGTAATCCTCTGGCGATACGTTCTTCAAGCCTCTTCGAGGACGCCTTGCGCGAACCATTTGCCGGCGTCTACGGTACCAAGATGATTCCGCATCACCACGAAGATCCAGACCACCGCTTCCGCGCACTCACGGAGGCGATCAAATTCGTGTATGCTTCAACATTTTTCCGTGATGCCAAGAACTACATCAAGACAACCAAGCAATCGCCTGATCAGGAGAAGATGGCCATCATCATCCAGAAGGTCGTTGGGTTCGGTCGCAACTTCCGCTTCTACCCGGTGGTCTCTGGCGTCGTGCGCTCCTACAACTTCTATCGCTCTGGCAATGCCAAGCCGGAGGATGGCATCGTCAGCCTGGCCCTCGGACTGGGCAAGACGGTCGTCGAGGGCGGCAAAACCTGGACCTATTCTCCAGCATTTCCCCGGGCAAATCCTCCCTACAAGTCCATCAAAGCGATGCTGAAAGGCACCCAGGACAAGTTCTGGGCAGTCAACCTCGGGCATGCGCCCTACGACCCGCTCAAAGAAACAGAATATTTAATTCAATGTTCACTCGCAGAAGCCGAATTCGACGGTACTCTGCGCTTTGTTGCCTCGACCTATATCGCAGACAACGATCGCGTCGTCACCGGCATCGGCAACAGCGGCCCGCGCCTGGTCAATTTTGCTCCTTTGCTCAAACTCGGAGACATTCCGCTTAATGGCATGATCCGCCATGTGCTCAAGCTGGCCGAGGAAGCTGAAGGCCACGAAGTCGAGATGGAGTTCGCTCTTACAGCCAATACCGAGGGCGACCCTCAGCCGAAGTTCTGGATACTGCAGGTTCGACCGATGTTCGTATCGCGCTCGCGTATCGAGATTCGCGAAGAGGAGTTATTTGAGCCTGACAACATCTGTGCCTCCGAGCAGGTGCTCGGGAACGGCGTGATCGAGACCATTCGCGACGTTGTGTTCCAGAAACCCGTCGCCTTCAGTGAAAAGGAATCCTGGACAATTGCGGCAGAGTTGGAGCTCATCAACCACCGGTTGACCGCCGAAGGGCACCCCTACCTTTTGATCACCTATGGCCGGCTGGGAACAACCGATCCCCCCGCCGGAATCCCCGTCAGTTGGTGGCAGGTCTCGGGGGCGAAAGTTATAGTTGAAACCTCGTTGCCCGAGGTCCACATCGAAATGTCGCAAGGCTCACACTTCTTCCATAATGTGATAAGCTCGCAGGTCGGCTATTTTTCAATACCACATATGGCTCGAATTCCCATAAATTGGGACTGGCTGCTTCGACAGCATACTGTCAGTGAAACTGAATTCGTGCGTTGCGTCAAACTTAGCACTCCCCTGCGCATCAGAATTGATGGCCGCAGAGGCCGAGGACTGATTAAGTCATGAGTGAGCAGAATCCCCCGACCGACAAGTTACTCTGGTTCTTGCGCGAACGTGCCAAGGAACTGAATTGCCTCTATCGAATCGAAGAATGGCTCAACAAGCCGGGTGTGACACTTGAACAGGTTTGCATGGGAATCATCGAAGCAATTCCCGCCGGTTGGCAGCATCCCGAGGTCTGCCAGGCACGGATTATCCTCGAGGACGCAACCTATACCGCGTCCGGTCTCAAGGAATCGCCGTGGGTAATGACTGCCGCACTCAAAGTCTTTGATCAAGTGCTGGGAACGCTGAGTGTCTATTACACACAGCAAATGCCGATTGAAGACGACGGCCCTTTTCTCAAGGAAGAGCGCAAACTGGTCACTACCATTGCCGAACGACTGGCAAGTCACATCGCTTTTCAGAAAATGCGATCGGTATACCATCAATATAACACCGCTGCCCAGGAACTCGTCGAACATGCCCGCCCCGAATGGCGCGTGGTGCTCGATCTGTTGCGCCGCACCGATCGAAATCTCTACCTCACCATTTCCACCAAAATGCTCAACTATCTCTGTTGGAGTGGTGTCGAGGAAGCTAAACAACTGGCCTTATACTACGATCCTGAGCTGGCCTCGGACGCAGTCAGCCTTCTTTCCGATTCCAATGTTCCCCACCGTAAGCGGGCGGCATTGGAAGGGAGCGATTTTATCAGCGACGAGACATTCAAAATCGCCGCCGATAATATGACTCCGGAGGAAATTCTTTCTTTCATTCAGAGGTGGATTCAACAAGACAAGTTGAGTTTCCTGATCAAGACTCTGGCGAACACCAACACTCCACTGACTGAATTGAACGAGTCGATTCGCCGCTTTCACCGCATGGCGCCTGAGGGAATCGACATCCCCATCAATACCAAGCGCGGTTTGCTCGTCTCGCTGATTCGACGAATCTTCTCGGAATCCCTCGAGTATATCAACATCGCCAAGCACTATGTCGATGTCTACGACATTTTCGAACTCATGCAGAACGTCATCTATCTCCCCAGCTCGCAAGGCAAACTCGGCGGCAAGGCCGCGGGCATCTTTCTCGCCGGACAAATACTCAAGAAATCTGTAGCCTCGAATCCATTGTTGCAGCATATCAAAACGCCCAAGGCATGGTACATGACTTCCGATATCGTCCTCAATTTCATGAGCTATAACAATTTTGATGAGGTTATCGAACAGAAATACAAAGAAGTCGAACAGATCCGACTCGAGTACCCCAACGTAGTACAGACATTCAAAAGCGCAGTTTTCCCGCCAGAAATCGTCAAGACTCTCTCGGTTGTCCTCGATGACTTCTCGGATCACCCGCTGATTGTCAGAAGTTCGAGTTTGCTCGAAGATCGCACTGGAGCAGCCTTCTCCGGCAAGTATAAGAGCTTGTTCCTTGCCAATCAGGGCACAAAAGAAGAACGCCTCACTGCCCTGCTCGACGCCATTGCCGAGGTATATGCCTCTACTTTCGGCCCTGACCCGATAGAGTATCGCGCCGAGCGTGGATTGCTCGATTTCCATGAAGAAATGGGAATCATCATCCAGCAGGTCATCGGTACCAAAGCCGGCAAGTACTTCCTCCCGGCATTTGCGGGGGTGGCATTCAGCCATAACGAATTGCGCTGGTCGCCGCGCATCCGCCGCGATGATGGGCTCATCCGCATCGTTCCGGGTCTGGGTACGCGCGCAGTTGACCGCACCAGCGACGACTACCCGATTCTCGTGTCTCCCGGACAGCCGGGGCTCCGTGTAAACGTCACCGCCGACGAGATGGTGCGCTATTCGCCTAAGATGATCGACGTCATCAATCTCGACACGAATACCTTTGAGACATTACATATCGATGAGTTGCTGCACGAGTTTGGCGATGAGATTCCGATGATACACCAAATCGTATCAGTCGACAAGGGTGACCATATCCAAAGCCCGCTCGGCCACATCGACTTCGCAAATGAACGACTCGTTGTTACATTCGAGGGCTTATTGAGGAATACTGACTTTGTAGCGCAGGTGCAATCGATTCTCAAGACATTGGAGCAGAAGCTCGGAACGCCCGTCGATCTTGAATTTGCCCACGACGGTACCGACTTCTACCTCTTGCAGTGCCGTCCGCAAAGCCATTCCGACGACAGCGGTCCAGCCCCAATTCCCAAGGATGTCCCGCCGGAGAAAGTCATTTTCACGGCCAACCGCTACGTGTCAAACGGACGCGTCCCGGACATTACCCATCTCGTCTATGTCGATCCCGAAAAATATGCAGAGATCGAAGATCGACAGCAATTGCTGGCAGTCGGGCGCATTGTCAGCCGCTTGAACCAGATACTTCCCAAGCGACAATTCGTTCTTATGGGACCCGGTCGCTGGGGCAGCCGTGGCGATATCAAACTCGGCGTGAGCATCACCTACTCGGATATCAATAACACCGCCATGCTAATTGAAATTGCCAGGCAAAGTGGACACTACGTCCCCGACTTGTCGTTTGGAACTCACTTTTTCCAGGATTTGGTTGAGGCACAAATTCGCTATCTGCCGCTCTATCCCGATGATGGTGCAAACGTATTCAACGAACGATTTCTCAAAGAGTCGCACAGCATCTTGCCGGAAGTGCTCCCGGAGTATGCCTCTCTCGCCGACGTCGTCAGACTCATCGATGTTCCTCGCAGCGCGTCTGGTCAGGTCGTGCACGTGCTCATGAATTCCGATCTGGACAGTGCCGTTGCCCTGCTCGGTGCACCGCGAGCCCGAGTACAGGGTCAGCTCGAGGCGCCCAGCTCATTGGGTGCGCCGGGAGAGCACTATTGGCGGTGGCGCTTCAATATTGCCGAGCAGATCGCCGCTCAGCTCGATCCGGTCCGTTTCGGTGTGAAGGGATTCTACGTCTTCGGCTCCACGAAAAATGCTACCGCCGGACCCAGCAGTGACATTGACCTGCTCGTCCATTTCGCAGGGTCGTCCGTGCAAAGAGTAGAATTGGAAGGGTGGCTGGAAGGTTGGAGCTTCTGCCTCGCTGAAATCAACTATGAACGAACTGGCTACCGGAATGATCGCATGCTGGATGTCCACATCATCACAGATGAGGACATTGCCAACAACGACAGCTACGCACTTAAGATTGGCGCAGTGACCGATGCCGCGCGTCCCCTGCCGATGGGAAAATCTTCCAAGTAACCGCCTGCATCAGGCTGTGTCCTGTTGATAACTCGCCTTCATCTTTCGTCAGGCAATCAGCTCTCTTCGCGCACCTGCTGGATTCTCCAGATCAAAGCTGATAAGCGCCAACTCTGGTCCATCGTGAGCCGCAGAAATCATCTCCGTACGTCCGATTGTGTCCCGCCAGGCGCCTGTCAATCGTGCAGATTCATGTACGTGCCCGTGCAGGGTCAGGTAAGGCTGCCTTTGTTCGATAAACCGCCGCACCGCTATGCTCCCGATATGGGGATCAAGTGTGACCCCGTCCACAACCATGCCGTCAAGCGCGGCTCGATCGAGCTTGGTCTGGTAAGGCGGGGTATGAAAAAGAAAAACCGC
Source organism: uncultured Ignavibacteria bacterium (assembly GCA_964552775.1). Taxonomy (GTDB): domain Bacteria; phylum Zixibacteria; class MSB-5A5; order CAIYYT01; family CAIYYT01; genus JADJGC01. Next base: position 51,020 of record CAZKIH010000016.1, read on the forward strand.
ATGATCCAGATCGCGGCCCTTCGTGAGTACCCGCAAATCCTTTTCAATAGTGCTGTAACGTAATTCATCGGTTGATACTGCTACCGAGTGTGCTCCCTCCTCCGGAGCCACGCAGCCGGCATCTACAAATCTTGAAACGTCGTAGCGCTCCCAGTCCTTGAGAATAAAGGGCGTCGGTGGAATGAAAGAGTATCCAAAAATACGATGTTCACCCAAATCTGCGCAACTATTGTGAATATAGGTCCACAAGCCGCGCTCGGCGATTTCCTCGACTGTCTTCTCCTCACCGCGGCCGTCATCATTGCCAAGTATCACAAAGATCCGGGGATAAGCACTGCCCATCTTGTTGCGCAACGATTTCAATTCCGGCTCCAGAAACCAGCGAAGGAAATCCTCGTTTGCAGCCCCCGCCGCCAATATTGATCCCAATCCGGATGGCAAGAGGTCCCCACCGAGAAACAGTGCATCTGGCCGGACTTCACTGACTGCCGTGAATAGTCTATGATATTTCTCCACGTTCCCGTGCAGGTCGGAGACAAACTGGCAAGAAAATGATCTCGTCGCCATGATGATGTTAATATATATCGATTTCTGACGATTGGTCCTGTTCTACGTTCACCGCCGGTAAGGAAAAACGAAGTCGATTCTCAGGATAATCGAAGCTCATTAGCCTTGACCAGAGCCGGACTGTCCGCTTTCTTGTTTGTGAAATCTTTAGCAAGCTTTGTATTACAACTCGGTAGATTTGCATCAATAAAGTAGAGTTTTTACTCTTTCTTTATTGTCCGTACAAAACATTCCAAAGAAGGAGACTTCGATGTCGAGCAACGTTGCTGCCTTTATGGAGCAGGTCAAAGCCAAGAACGCTGGCGAGAAAGAATTTCACCAGGCGGTGCAAGAGGTTGTGGAATCGCTGATGCCGTATCTTGACAAGCATCCGGTTTACCGCGAAGCCAAGATCCTTGAACGCATTGTCGAACCGGAACGTGTCTTGATGTTCCGCGTGCCGTGGGTCGATGATTCCGGCGAGGTCAGAGTTAATCGCGGATTCCGCATCGAGATGAATTCCGCTATCGGTCCGTATAAGGGCGGTTTGCGTTTCCACCCGACCGTCAATCTCGGCATTTTAAAGTTCCTGGCGTTTGAACAGGTATTCAAGAACAGCTTGACGACACTCCCCATGGGTGGCGGCAAGGGTGGTTCTGATTTCGATCCCAAGGGCAAATCGGATCTCGAAGTCATGCGCTTCTGTCAGGCCTTCATGAGTGAATTGTTCCGTCACATCGGCGGCAACACAGACGTTCCAGCCGGCGACATCGGTGTCGGCGGGCGCGAAATTGGATTCATGTTCGGACAATACAAGAAACTCCGTAATGAATTCGTTGGCGTGTTGACCGGCAAGGGGCTCAACTGGGGCGGCAGCTTGATTCGTCCGGAAGCCACCGGCTACGGCGCCGTCTACTTCGCCGCAGAAATGCTCGGTACTCGAAATGAATCGCTTCAGGGCAAAACTTGCCTTGTTTCTGGTTCTGGTAACGTTGCCCAATACACCGTGGAGAAACTGCTCGACCTGGGCGCCAAGCCAATGACCTTCTCCGATTCCGCCGGGTACATCTATGACGACGCCGGTATCGACCGTGAGAAACTCTCGTTCGTATTGGATCTCAAGAACAATCGTCGTGGTCGCATCAAGGAATATGCAGACAAATACAAAACCGCGGTGTACACACCGCTCCAGGCCGGAATGGATCACAATCCACTCTGGAACCACAAGGCCCAGTGCGCCTTCCCATCCGCTACTCAAAACGAAATCAGTGGAAAGGATGCGCAGAATCTCATCAATAACGGCATTTACGTTGTGAGCGAAGGCGCCAATATGCCATCAGCGCCCGAAGCAATTAATATCTTTATTGATAACAAGATTCTCTACGGCCCGGGTAAGGCTGCCAATGCCGGCGGCGTGGCGACCTCGGGACTCGAGATGTCACAGAACAGCCTGCGCCTGTCGTGGACACGCGAAGAGGTCGACAAGAGACTGCATGGCATCATGAAAGCCATCCACTCGACTTGCGTCAACTTCGGCAGAGAAGGCAACTACATCAACTACGTGAACGGAGCCAACATCGGCGGCTTCGTGAAGGTGGCAGACGCTATGCTCGACCAGGGCGTCGTCTAATTTCCGCTCGATACCCACAGGGTATCTCCTTTCCTTTCGATACGGGCGACTCGCTGGAGAGTCGCCCGTTTTCTGTTGCTGCAAACCTCTCTGCAGTCCATATTAGGTCAGGTCACGAGGAACTTCATCTTGAGGAATCGTTCTCAATGGTTGATTGTTTCAATATCGGCACGCGTGAGTGTCTCAAGCGCCAGCAGAGTTCGATAATCGCGTTCGTCCTAACGATTCTGATGTACCTCGCGCTGCGGGTCAACGGTTCGCAGCCAGTCTGGTACCTGTTATTGATACTCCCCGCATGGGTTGCTGTCCTCGGGCTGCTACAAGCCCGGACGAAGACTTGAGTGGCGCTGGCAGCGCGCGGTCTGCGCAATCTGGACGGTGGCGAAGAAAAGATCACCGATGAAACAGAGATTCGTTTCCTCCGCCGGAAGGCCGTGAAGATCCACACGGTGTCTTGCTTGACGGCCGCAATCTTCTCCGTTTTGATGTATCTGACCGCCTGAGTTGTGTGACGGCATTATGATGAAAACAGACAACTTTTTCCCGAAGGGTACACAGCAACGATATGCGCGACATTCTCGAAATCATGGGATCGCACCGATCGATCCGCAAGTACAGTAACCGGCCCGTCGAACCTGCTCTACTCACGAAGATATTGGACGCCGCTCGTCAAGCGCCGTCGTCCTCTAACTTGCAGTCATATTCTATACTGGTCATTCGCGACAGTGAGAAAAAGAAACTATTGTCACAGTACTGCGGTAATCAAACTTGGGTCGCGCAGTGTCCGGTTTTTCTCGTGATGTGCCCTGATCTTCATCGCCTTAATGAGGTCTGCCTGCAGCGCGGCTACAAGTTCCAGGATCGCTACCTCGAAATCACCCTCGTGTCAGTCATTGATACATCCTTGGTGGCTCAGAATATTGCAATTGCCGCTGAAGCCGAAGGAATGGGCATCTGCATGATCGGCGGCATCCGAAACAATCCTGACAAAGTCTGTGACCTGCTCAAACTGCCGAAGCGTGTTTTTCCCCTGATGGGAATTTGCCTCGGCTATCCCGATCAGGAGCCAATGATTAAACCACGCCTTCCCCATGATGTGGCGGTTCACTACGAGCAGTACCGGGACGGCGGACTCGAAAACCAGCTCATCGAATATGACAGATTGATTAAATCAACCGGGCTGTACGACGGCTCCCATCGCAAAGTCGCCGCTCCCGATGGTCGCGACTTGCCTGACAGCGAATATAGCTGGAGTGAGCACAGTGCGCGCCGCGCGGCATCGAGCAATCCTGTGACTCTCCGTGCGCACATGTACAATTTTCTGAAGGATCAACTGATAGGACTTGAGTAGGTTCGCGTGGGTTGGCCGTTCAGTAAGGCCTAAGAAATCAGCCCGGCGATGCGATGCGACTGCTTCACGCAGTCATTGAGACCGATGCCATAATATGCATTGCCCGCGAGGTAGACACCGTCAATTGCGCTTAGCTCCCGTTCTATAGCATCGAGCAGCTTGCGATGCCCGACCCGATACTGCGGAATTCCGTAATTCCAGCGGTAAACCTTGACTATCTCCGGTCCTCCCGATATTCCCATAATTTCCCCGAGGTCTCGCATGGCCAAACCGACCAGCTCATCATCCGACAGTCCTATCGACTCGTGATCACCGTCGCCTCCCACCATCGTGCGGAACTGGATCATCCCCTGTGGCGCGCGTTCGGCAAATATCGACGAGGTCCAGATCGAACCAAGTATTCGACGCCCTTCCTTCTGCGGAACAAGAAAGCCAAAACCGTCCACCGACCTTTTGATCTGATTAGAACGATAGCCGGCACAGACTACGGAGATGGGAGCATAAGGAATGCTCGCCAGGGATTGTGACAGTTCCGGCGAGAGGCCGGCTACAAGCTTGGCCGTCTCGTATGATGGTGTCGCGATTATGATATTGCGTGACTGTGCGATCGAACCATCAGCGAATCGAATTGAGAAACCGCCTTCTCCCTTTGTGATCGCCTTCGCGGCCTTTCCGACCTCTATGTAAGGCGAGTATCGTTCATGAAACCGCTCGATGATCCGGTTGAGGCCGCCTCGGAACGAAGTCAACCAGCCACCCGGCCCCGACGGTCCACCGCCCTTCTTGCCCTTGGCCCTGGACTCCTTGGCTTTGGAGATCATCGCCTTGAATAACGATCCGTACTCGTCTTCCATCTGGCGCATTATCGGGAAACAAGATTGCAGCGACATCTTCTGCGCTACGCCTCCGTAAACACCCGATACCATCGGTTGCACCAGATAATCGGCCGCTTCTCTGCCGATACGGCGACAGGCAAAATCATAGATCGACTCGTCAATTCCGTTTCCGCGCGACTTGGCAAATGGCTCCATGGCGATTCGCAGCTTGCCCCCCCAGCTAATGATGTCTGCCATCAAAAACTTCGGCGGCGACATCGGTACCAGGCGCAGCCGGCCACCTTTGAGGATAAATCGATTGTTGACGCTCTCGTTCGCTCGCTCAAGTTGATCTTTCAGGCCCAATTCCACACAGAGTTGGAGTGTCAACGGCTCGCGATCCAGAAATCCATTCGGTCCCCAGTCAAAACTGTAGCCGTCAATCTGGTCTGTGCCGATAGTCCCGCCCAGGCGCGCTTCTGCCTCGAACAACTTCACCGACAAATGCGGCTTACTTGATCGCAAAAAGTGCAGCGCGGCAAGTCCCGAAATTCCCCCGCCGATTATGATCACATCACTCGCTGACATCGACTCCTGCTTTCCTTCGAATGATTCCGGCCAGTATACTGCCAAACTCGGCGTCGTCATTGAGCATCGGCATGCGGCGAATACGCTCTGATTTTTCGCCGCCGATGATCTCCTTCAATTGTATGTCCAGTTCATAGAGAGTCTCGATGTGGTCGCAGACAAAGCTAATCGGCACGATAAACAGCCTGCGTGTCGGGTCCCCGAGCAATCGCCTTACCTCGACAATCGTATCCGGACCAACCCACTTCACCGGACCGGTGCGACTCTGGAACGAGAGGTAGTATTCTCTCTCACCTGCTGACAATGTAGCCGCCTTCCGAACCTGATCGACATACGGATCTCCCTCATCGACGAATTTCTGCGGCAAGGAATGCGCAGAAAATAGCAGCGTCTCACCCGGTTGGATGTTCCGCACGATATAAGAGTTCAGCAGTCGTATGTATGTCGGCTCGTCGTGAAAATCACGAATAAATGTCGCTTCAATTTGTGGATACTTTTTCAGGAATTCCTGCGCAACTGCAAATGATGATCCTGTCGTCGCGGTGGAGAATTGCGGATAAAGCGGCAAAAAACAGATTCGTTTATATCCGTCTTCAATAGCCGACGTAATGGCGTACTCTATACTCGGCTTGAAATATCGCATTCCAATGTAACAGGTAACATCATCGAAGTCGCGTTGCAGGTGGTTCCCGATCTGGCGGGCCTGGGCTTGCGTCCATTTCAGCAATGGTGACCCGCCGCCAATCAGGCCGTAGTGATGCGCAACATTCTTCGCGCGAAGCCGCGAAATCAATCGAGCAAATGGCCTTTGCAGAGCCGCGCCGCCTGGTAATCGGATAATCGCGCGGTCGGAGAAGATGTTATACAAGAACTCTGGAATGTCAGCTGTCGTGTCAGGGCCGCCCATGGCCAGCAGAATCACCGCAAGCTTGCTCTTCATCATTAGACCTAAATTGTGCGGGAAAAACGAATGCCTTTGGATTCGCCGCTGCCATCGAGATAAGCGTCGAAAGTCATGGCGATATTGCGGACGAAGGTGCGGCCAATCGGCGTGATCTGCAGTCCAGACTCATCTGCTGTCATCAGACGATCCTCAAGGAACACCTCAAGCTCAGGATGTTCTCTGCGAAAATATTCGTCATACTTCACTGCAAATAGCTGCTCCACCGCTTGATAATGCAGCCGGAAATTGCACATCAACTGGCTGATGACATACTGCCGAATCAAGTCATCCTTGGTGAGATTCATTCCCCGATAGATGGCAAAACGCTTCTCGCGAATCGCGTTCTCATAACTGTCGAGTTTCGAATGATTCTGAAAGAACGAATTGTCGACGTAGCCGATTGCCGACATACCGAAACCGATCATCTCCGGTGCAGTCTGCACTGTGTAACCCATGAAATTGCGGTGCAACCGGCCGTCCTTCTGTGCCAGGGCCAGCTCGTCATCCGGCTGAGCGAAATGATCCATTCCGATCTGACGATATCCCGCCTTCGTGAATTCCTCGACGGCCGACGCAAAGAGCTGATATTTCACTTCAGTTCCTGGCAGTTCCTCGGTCTTGATTTTGAATTGATTCGGGAGGCTGTGCGGAAGATAGGCGAACGAGTACAGCGCCACGCGATCGGGACGAAGCGACAAAGTCTTGCGGAGAGTCTCGTAGAAGCTCTTCGTCGATTGGCGCGGCAGACCATAAATCAAGTCGACATTGATACCTTTGAAGCTCAGGCTTCTCACCTTGTCAATGATATGCTTGATTCGTTCGTACGATTGGACTCTGCCGATTGCTTCCTGCACGGAGACATCGAAATCCTGCGTGCCGATGGAAATGCGGTTGAACCCTACCGAGGCGAGAAAGTCCAACTGCTGGTCAGTCGTCACTCGCGGATCGACCTCGATTGATTTTTCTGCGTCGGGGATGAATTTGAATTTACTGTCGATGACCTTGAGAATGATCTCCAGCCCTTTGCAGTCGACAAATGTCGGCGTGCCGCCGCCCAGGTGCAGCTGGCTTACATTGCGACGCTCGCCCAGATGCTCGGACGTGTTGATTATCTCCAGGGCGAGATCCGCAACATACTTATTGACGCGGTCGGTATTGTTCGTGACGACGGTGTTGCAGCCGCAATAGTAGCAGCGCTTCCGACAGAACGGAATATGACAATAGAGCGATAACGGCGATTCGGTCTTGGTGGAAGTCGCTTTCAACGCCTTGATATACTGCTCGGCACCGATTTCATTGCTCCAGACCGGAGCGGTCGGATAACTCGTGTAGCGAGGTCCCGGGCGGTCGTATTTGCGCAACAACTCAATCGGTACGCGCGTAAATGTCTGCTCGGCAGCCATAGTCAATTCCGGAACTTCCTGACTTCAGCAATCATCGCTTCCACGGACTCCAGTGGCGTTTCCGGCAGGATGCCGTGCCCAAGATTGAAAATCAGATTATTGTGTCGCTTCAAGCTGTTGAGCATTGTGCGCGTCCGCTCGACAACCTGGGCCGGAGTGTTAAACAGCACTGTCGGATCGAGATTCCCCTGCAGTGATTTGCCGTTCAGCTTGGCCGCTGCCGCCGCAAGCTCAATCCGATAGTCAACACCGATCACTTCGCAATCCAGCCTTGTGAGTATATCCAGATAGGGCGCTACATTATTCACAAAAAGTATACGCGGCACCTCCTTCGCCTTGAGCGCGGCCAGGATTTTCGCAACCGGTTTAGCCGACCACTCCCGGTAGTCATCGTGCGCGAGAATTCCACCCCAACTGTCAAATATCTGGATCGCATCGGCTCCGGCTTCAACCTGCGCGCAAAGGTACTCGCTGATCGTGTCGGTCAGCAAATCAATCAGCTTGTGAGCTGCATCAGGATAGCGCTGGATAAATTTCTTTGCCTTGTCAAAGGTCTTCGAACCCTTGCCTTCCGTGAGATAGCAAAAAAGCGTGAATGGCGATCCGGCAAATCCGATCAGCGGCGTGTTGGGCAATGACTCCTTGATCTCATCGATCCCTGCAAGCACGAAGTGAAGATCGTGCTCGATGTGGCAGCCGTGAATGCTCTCCACGTCCTCGGGCTTCGCAATCGGAGAACCGATGATCGGCCCGCCGTCCGGAAAGCTCACCTCAACTCCCATCGGTTCGAGAATTGTCAGTATGTCCGAGAACAGAATTGCTGCGTCCAGGTGGAACCGCTCGACAGGTTGGCGAACAACCTCGGCGATCAGTCGCGGCGATTTGCAGAGTTCCTGAAATGTCACCGCCCTGCGCACAGTCTGGTATTCGGGAAGATAGCGCCCTGCCTGCCGCATGATCCAGATCGGAATCGGACCATCGTTGGTACCGTAGCAGGCCTTAATAAATGGGCTATTCTTTATGCCCATACATGGGCCTCGTTCTTTATCGCCGTCGCGAGAATCGTCGCCGCTTCTGACAACAATTCTTCGGTATGCGCAGCCGACAGGAAGCAAACCTCGTAGCCCGACGGGGGTAAATAGATCCCCTGATCGAGTATCTTTGAGTGCATGCGATTGAAATGCGCGATGCCATCGCTGTTGATGGTATGCGCCGCGCGCGGGAGTTCATTCTGAAATACAACCCAATACATCGAACCAACTCCTGCCACGTTGACATGATTCTCTCGCAACTGCTCCATCAGCAAACTCACAAAGCGACGATTCTTCGTCTCGAGCTCTGCATAGATCTTTCCGTCGGCGAGCTTGCGAAGTGTCGTCAAGCCGGCGGTCATCGCCACCGGGTTTCCCGACAGCGTTCCGGCCTGATAGACTGGTCCCAGCGGCGAGAGCATATTCATGATTTCCGCACGGCCGCCGAATGCACCGACCGGCATGCCGCCACCGATAATCTTTCCATACGTCACCAGATCGGGACGAATCCCATAGTAAGCCGCCGCACCGCCCAGACCGATCCGAAATCCGGTAATGACCTCGTCGAATATCAGGACTGCGCCGTGACGCTCGGTCAGGGCACGCAAAAGTCGAATATAGTCGTGTCGCTGAATCAATAGTCCGTTATTCGCCGGAATACCTTCGATGATTACCGCCGCCAATTCATCGCCGTGCGCGGCAAAAAAATCTTGAAGGGCATCCTCATCATCGAGCGGCAAAACAGCCGTCTTACTCGTAATTGAATCCGGCACCCCTGCAGACGAAGGCTGCCCAAATGTTGCCAGCCCGGAGCCGGCCTTGACCAGCAGATGATCGCAATGCCCGTGGTAACAGCCGTCAAACTTGAGAATCAAATCGCGCTTCGTAAAGCCGCGGGCCACTCGTATCGCCGACATGACAGCTTCGGTGCCGGATGAGACGAATCGAATCTTCTCAACGACATCGACATGCTTGACAATGAACTGGGCAAGTTCGTATTCGAGCTCCGTCGAGGCGCCAAAGGTCATTCCCTTGTCAACCTGCGCCTTGACCGCTGCGACTACATCCTTGTCGGCGTGACCGAGAATGAGCGGTCCCCAGGAACTGCAAAAGTCGAGATACTTGTTGCCGTCAACATCGTAAAGATATGCACCGGCACCCTTGGCAATGAACCTCGGCGTACCTCCCACTGACTTGAATGCCCGAACCGGTGAATTGACTCCGCCCGGAATAACTTCCGCAGAGAGCTCCAACAACTTCCGCGACTTCGCGCTATCGAATACGACTTTAGATATGCCAGCCATTCTTCAAAATGTCCTTCAGATGATAGGTCAAAATTACCGACGCACCGGCTCTGGTGATCGCTGTCAAGTTTTCAAGTACCATAGTCTTCTCATCCGCCAGTCCCGCCTGCGCCAATAGCTTGACCGCAGTATATTCCCCCGAGACGTTGTAAGCCGCAACCGGTAGCTCGGTATTCGCCGCGAAATCGGCGATGATGTCCAGATATGCCAATGCAGGCTTGACCATTACAATATCTGCTCCCTCTGCCTCGTCAAGCTCAAGCTCTCGCAACGCCTCCCGACGATTGCGAAAATCCATCTGATAGCCTTTGCGGTCGCCCTTTCCGGGAGCCGAATTTGCGGCTTCCCTGAATGGACCGTAGTAAGCGGAGGCATATTTAGCGGAATAAGCGAGGATTATCGTATCATAAAGGCCGTCGCCTTCAAGCGCCTTGCGAATGGCAGCAATGCGCCCGTCCATCATGTCGGACGGACCGACACAGTCGCAACCAGCTTTGGCAAGAGCCACTGCCATCTTGCTCAGAATGGCAGCCGACTTGTCATTGTCAATCTTGCCCTCGAGTGTAACGCCGCAGTGTCCGGTGTCGGTATAAGCGCAGAGGCAGACATCGGCACTCACAAACAGCGCTTCACCGAATTTGTTCTTCAATTCTTTCGTTGCTCTGATAACCGGATTCTTTTCATCAAAGGCTGAGGTTCCAAGCACATCCTTGCGTTCAGTGACCCCGAAAAGCATGATCTTGTCAATCCCGAGTCTTATATCATCGTCAATCGTCCTGACCAATGAATCGACGGAATCGCGATAGATGCCGGGTAATCCCTTTATCTCGTCGTGGACGTTGACTCCATCGGTAACAAAGTAGGGCTGGATCATTCCGCCGATATTCAATCGCGTCTGCGCCACCAGGTCGCGAATTAGCTGATTTCGTCGGAGACGCCGCGGCCGATTGAGATTTTCCATTAGATGTACTCCAGCACTGAATTTACGTCCGCCTGTCTGAGAACCACATAATTCGCCCAGCGGTGTCTATCCATTTCCGCAGCCGTCGTGTGTCCGATGGCCAGCAACCGCGCGTCCGGGTCTCCGAATTGCCTGTGGTACGCGCGAACCGCCGATGGTGCCGTAAATAAGATCGCATCTTCGCGTTTAATTCTGGAGACTTCGTGCTGGTCCACAACACGCTCGATCGACTCGTAGCAGACCACCGCGTGATAGTTCATTTTGCGCAGAGCGAACAGCTGCTCCGGGTCATAGTCCGTATCTTTGGCACGAGCATATACGATAGCGTGGCGACAGTCCGGGTGGTTGTCGACAAATTCGTCGAACAAGACCCTTCCGTAAGCCTCAGAGGGTTGAAATGCCGCCTCGTATCCGCGTGAATTCAGAGCCTCTTTCGTTTTCCGCCCGACTACTGCGATTTTTACTTGCTTCGGCAGTTTACAGCCAACGTCGTCAAGCCTCTTGAAGAATGCCTCCACGCCATTTGCGCTGGTAAAGAAAACCCAACCGAGATCATCAAGATCAACTGCTTCAGGCCATGCGAACGCGATATTGTGTATTTCCATCAATGGTAATGCAACAATCTCGATGTTCTTCGCAGCAGCGCGGGCAAAGAGGTCGTGTAATTGTTCCAACGATCGCGTGATCCCTATACGCATACCGTATCTCCGTGCAGTGTGGCGTACGCCCTGTTCACCAAAACCTCTATTTGCGCGCCTGAGACATCGGCGGCCTTCAGTCCAATCCACTCATTCTTGTATTCTACTCCGAGAACTGCCTTAAGGTGAAACTGATTTCCTGTCCGTTCTGACCATACTCCCAGGGGCAGCGAACAGCCGGAACTGAACTTCCTTAACAGCCCGCGCTCAAGCTCCGCCTGGAGCATCTCTTCGCGCGAACCGAGTTTCGAAATCACCGACTCGACACGATCATCATCGTCCCTGATTTGTATTCCGAGAATGCCCTGCGCCGGTGCCGGCAGAAACACCTCCGGGTTCAGCTCGATTACCTCGAGATCTGTCACGTCAAGTCGCAGCCTTTTGACTCCTGCTGAGGCAATCAAGATTGCGTCGTAAAGCCCCTCGCGCAACTTGCGAACCCGCGTCGGCACATTGCCGCGCAGGTCCTGCACCTGCAAGGTTGGATTGTGAAAATGTAGCTGGGCTTTTCTTCGTGCGGAACTGGTGCCTACGACCCCGCCCTCACGGACCGGAATGACACCGGTTCCAGCACGAGAAGATTTGCGAATGAGCAGCATTTCGCTGCGGTCAGCGCGGTACCCGGCCGCACCAAGCTTCAGACCTGCAGGCTGAGTCGTCATCAGATCCTTGAGCGAATGCACGGCAAGATCGATTTCCCTGCGAAGCAGGGCATCCTCAAGTTCCTTCGTGAAGAATCCCTTGCCCTCCATCTTGTCGAACGCCACGTTGTCTATCTTGTCTCCGGCTGTCTGAATGATCTTGATTTCTACAACACATCCATGCTTCTCAATCAGGATATCACGGATGAAGTTTGCCTGAAATAGCGCGAGGTCCGAGCCACGCGATCCAATGATCAACTTTTGTGAGGTCATACAGCTTCTTTGCGAATATTCTTAATCTCGAGGGTTTCCAATTCGGAGCCCATTTCGACGAGCTTGTTCGACAATATCTTGACCGGCTGGAATGCCGAGTTAGCCACTAATTTGGTCACCAGACGATAGACTGCTTCCTTCTCCTCGTCAGAGAGACTTGTGACCTTCTTGGCAAAAAGATCGTCCAGTGCGTTCTTGGCAAGGCGCATCGATGCTTGATAACTGTCGTGAAAGATCGGTTTCAGTGATACTTCCATGCGGTCAGACAAATATTGATTCACGGAGTCACGCACGATTTCATTTGCCTTGCTTGTCTCCACGAATTTCTGCCGCAGATTGCCGTTGCACTTCGAACGCAGGTATGGAATATCGATCAGCTTGACCTTGGGATTGTCATTGAACCCATCACTAAAATCACGCGGAATTGCCAGGTCGATGCACAACACCGGCCTTCCGCGCACCGGCAGACGCTCGATAAATCCGGCGTCAAAGATCGCCTCCGTCGCGGCAGTGGCTGAGAGAATAGCATCAACGGGAACGCGAGCTTCGATGAAATTAGCCAAGGATGTGGCGTTCCCATTGAATTGTTGTGCGAGGGTGTTAGCCTTTTCGGCTGTACGATTTACAAACAGAAGCTTGCCAAGATTATTGTCTGCGATGTAGTGCGCAAGTTTCAGCGTCATGGTGCCGGTGCCCACCAGCGCGATTACCGAATCGCCCCCTGGATTTAAGTATGCCGCTAATTCATCGGCTGCCAACGATGCCATCGAGACGGCGCCCGATCCGATTTCAGTGTCTCGCTTAACCTTCTTCGAAACGAGAAGAGCTTCTTCAGAAATATCTTTGAGAACAATGCCCGCCAGACCGGCGGTGAGGGCCTCCGTGTAAGCATCCTTGTATTGACCCGCGATTTGGTTCTCGCCGACAACCAACGACTCAAGCGAGGCGGTTGTCCTGAACAGGTGAGCAACCGCCTCACGTCCCGTGTAATGATAGAAATCATTCGGGAAGAAACCCAAACCCTTGGTGTCGCGGAAAAAGAAGTCTATGAGCTTATGCAGAAGCTTGGAGCCGGCATATTTGCCGGTGGAAACGTAAACGAATTCGACACGGTTGCAGGTGGCAAGGTAGACCAATTCGCTCAGCCCAAGAGCCGTCTTGAGCGAACGCAGAACCTCAAGCCTGGCGGTGCGCTCGACCGTCAGATGCTCAAGCAGCTTCATGTTTTGCTGCCAGATTGAAGTCCCGATAATTCCAAATTCCATCGTCATTCCTAATCTCACCTGAGTCTATCGTCTTTCGTTGCACGGAAATTAAAGAAAACCGTACTCGAATTGTCATTTAATTGTCACAGATTGTGAAAAAAGTAACTAATTCGGATAAATTCCATTACCTATACCGCACTAAAACAGTCTCAACTCCTCAATCAAGACAGAACCACCGTATTATATTGTCACACAACATATTACGAATAAGCCCCACAATGCCATTTGATGAGAAATTCTGTCTCATTTGGCACGGGATACTGAGATGACAGCTCATCACTACCCTTGTCTATATGCACTTTAATTCACAAGCGTTCCACCAGCGGCGTTCCCCCACCAAATCGCCCACTCGGTTCTTGGAAATCCGGGGCTTTCGATATAAGTTAGGCTCTCTAAATCTCGACGCGAGTAGTCCACAGCCATCCGTCTGGTCGCTCGCGCTAATTTCGATTCTTAAGGAGACTTTTCGATTCCATGAACAAGCAGATTCTCATTACCGGCGGAGCGGGATTTCTGGGTATCAATCTCGTACGCTACCTCTTGGCCAGAGACCGGCGCGTGGTCTCGCTCGATATCGCACCCTATGAATATCCCGACACCCGCGACAAGATCCGCGTCGTCGACGGCGACATCCGCAAACCCGAGGATGTCCGCAATGCGCTTCAGGATGTCGACATCGTCGTTCATGCCGCGGCTGCGCTACCGTTGTACAAGCCCGCCGACATTTACTCCACTGACATCGACGGCACTCGCATCGTCATGGAGGAATCCAAGCGCGCCGGCGTTAAGCGCGTCATTCACATTTCGACGACGGCCGTCTACGGAATTCCCGATCATCACCCTCTGCTCGAGGATGACCGCAAGCACGGTGTCGGGCCTTATGGCATTGCGAAGGTCAAGGCCGAGGAAATCTGCATGGAGTTCCGCTCGCAGGGCATGTGCGTGCCGATCCTTCGTCCCAAATCGTTCATCGGCCCGGAGAGATTGGGTGTCTTTGCCATGTTCTATGAATGGGCGCGCGATGGCCATAGTTTCCCGATTCTCGGTAAGGGTAACAATCCTTACCAATATCTCGACGTGGAAGATCTCTGCGAGGTTATCTGGCTGACGATGACGTTGCCAGAGGATACCGTCAATGACAACTTCAACATCGGAGCGAAGATCTTTGGCACACCGCGTTCCGATTTCCAGGCGGTGCTTGATCGTGCCGGCCACGGCCGCAAGATTGTCTCGCTTCCGGAAGCTCCGGCAATTTGGACCTTGCGTTTCCTCGAACTGCTCCACTTATCGCCTCTTTACAAATGGATTTATGAGACCGCGGGCAAGGAATCGTTCGTTTCGATTGAGCGCGCCGAGAAGAAGCTTGGTTACAAACCGAAATACTCAAACAAAGATGCCTTGCTTCGCAACTATGAGTGGTACCTGGCGAATGCCGACAAGTTGAGCACCTCCGGAGGCGGTGTCACTCATCGCGTCCCCTGGAAACAGGGCGCGCTCAAACTCGCTAAGATGTTTTTCTAATCACGCAGAGGCGAATAGACTTGAGCCGTCAGGAACCTCTTCCTGACGGCATTTTTATGCAATGTGCCCGCCGTTAGTTGCCGTAGGTCAAAACCCCCGTGGTTTTGACAATCACGCCGAAGGCGTGATCCTCCTGCAGGCGCGAATTGATTCGCCTATTCACCTCGTTTCATGACCCGGCAGTCAACACCAAGCGAAGCGCGGGCCTCAACCTGAACTTATTTTATGTAATCGCTTACGCAACTTTTTTGCGAATCCGCGAGTATACATTCTCTAAGAGATAACACACAAATTGGAGGATTAATTGACGAGTCCTAACCGCGCCCGGCTCATTGCCGGCACACTGCTTACGTTGTTCGCATGTGTGCCATCGCTCGCACAAGCTGACACCCCGCCACTGACTGACGGCATCGAAGTCGTCATTTATCAAGAAGGCGTCGAAAATGCCTATCCGCACTGGTCAAAGGATGGAATGACAATCCTTTACCAGTCCAACCGGACAGGCAAATGGCAGCTCTACGTCATCAACCGCGATGGTACCAACGACCGACGCATTACCAATGACGCATTTAACAACTATATGGCTGACTGGTCGCCCGATAATCGCCAAATAGCATTTGTGTCGGATCGTACCGGCAACGAGGAGATCTTCGTGATGAACTCCGACGGCAGCGGACAGCGCAATCTTAGTAATAGTCCTGCTCGCGACATTCACCCCTACTGGACGCCGGACGGTCGAAGCCTGTACTTCAATTCGACTCGCGACAGCCAGGAGCACCTCTCAATTTTTCAGATGACGCCCGCGGGAATTGGAGTCAAGAAGATCTCGACGTCAAGAGACGACGAGACCTGTGCGCACCTGTCGCGCGATGGCTCGAAGTTGGTCTATTTGCGTGGCTATATGAGCATGAACGATGAGATCTTCACTCTCGACCTGAAGACCGGCAAAGCGGAAAACATCTCTAACACGCCCAGCGCCGAGGGTTGGCCATGTTGGACACCCGACAGTAAAGCAGTGGTATATGCTTCTGCCCAATACGGAGTCTTCAACCTCTTTCAGAAGGCGCTTACCGGCAGTTCACCCAAACGACTGACCAAAGTAGCTTCGCCTTGGTTCGATGCCCGTCCCGAGGTCAGCCCCGACGGCAAGGAAATCGTCTTCAACCGCCAGAAGCAGGGATCGATTGGCATCGTGATTAAGAAACTGTGAAGTGCCGATCGTCGGACCCCCCTGCCGCCATGCTCCGACAGAACAGCTGCCTCTGAACGGAAGATCCCGAGCTGCACAAGCGATGGGATCAGTCATTCCGGCGAAAGCCGGAATCCAGCCTCGACTTGTCGCGAAAGAACTTGGATTCTCGCCTCCGCGGGAATGACTCCATCAACCCCATGGTAAGCCATGAGCGACCCAGAGAAGCCACCTTGTGCCCGCCAGCCGTCCACGCCCAGCAGGCTGTTAGACCCGGTAGCCCACCCGAGCGCAGCGCAGGGTGGGACATCCTCAGCAGAAACACACCGAATCGGTGCGCAAGGCGCGCCCCGTGCGCGGCGGATGTCCACATCCGCCACTGTGAGGAGAGATTCGGGTTTGACGCTGCGCTGCACACCCGACCTAAGAACTGCCATGATAATTGCCTTGATATGCTGGCTGAAATGCGTCAGATTGATACATTAGATGCGAACCGCTGGAGCGCATCGCGAGCTATAAGAAAGGACTGAGACATGCTTCCCCGATCCCTAGACCCGCGTTTTCGTTGGCGCATAAGCATTGTCACCTTCATCCTTCTAATCGGTATCATGAGCACACATGGCTGCAACTCGGCGGAGGACAAAGCCTGGGAGCAGCTCATCCTCGCAAGAAATCGGGCGGGAGATGAAATGCGGCTAAATGATGCACTCCGATTGTCCGAGCAGTGTGAGTCCTATTCGGCCGCACGTTTTGGCGATCCAAGCCGCGAACTCGCAACCGCTAGAAATGCCAAGGGAGTCGTGCTCTCTCGTATGGGTAATTTTGCTGCTGCTGATTCTGTGTTTAGTAACTCGATACAGATTCATGTCCAGTTGAATGATACTCTTAGTCGTGAATACTCCACGTCCCTCTTCAATTACGGCAAATTCTTGCGAGAACGTAACCGGCCCCGAGAATCCGTGCTAATGTTGGAGAGCGTTAGACTCAAACTCAGACAAAATCCGAGGTTAAATCCGGGCATAGCTCGGCTCCTGACCAGAGAGTTGGCAAAGGCCAAATCACAGAACGGAGAAGATCGCGAGGCAAGAGAACTTTTCTACGAACTCATTGATAAGTACCTTGCCGACCACGACACCTTGAATGCCGATTATGTTGGTGCACTTTACGAAGTCGGACAGATTTGGTGGACCCTTCAGCAATATGACTCGGCAATAGCGCTTGAGTTGCGAGCTCGCTCGTTGGCCTCAGTCGGGACACTAGTATTAGATGAAGATAGTGCCGCTATTTTGAGAATCTTGAGCAAATGTTATTGGGAGCAGGGTGACACGGTAGGCGCTATTGACTTGATGCGCAAGAGCCTCAGTGCCGCAGTTATTGGTAAACGACAAACTCCCTATGGGATTGCCCTCATTACGAATGGCCTATCGAATCAGTTGATGGAATCAGGAGACTTGCAGGAGGCAGATTCGCTTGCTGCGACCGTTATAGCGAGCTGTCCAAGTACCTTTTATCCGACCATGGCAGTATGCATACGGGCGCTGTTGCTGAAAGCCGAAATCAGTCAGAAGCGCGGAGACTGTCGCGAAGCTCTTCGCATCGGCACAGAGGCGCTATCTAAGTGCGACGCTTGGGCTCCTTCGGATTTTACTGCAAGAGCAACATGCTTGTATGAGTTGGCGTCGTTTGAATATGAATGTGGATCAGAGCAAGAAGCAAGGGAACATGTCGACGAAGCTGCCAAAATCGCGAGTGCGGTGAAACATTTTGAAAGCAAGACCATGAAGCACATCCTGGATCTTCAGGCGAGACTTCGTGCTTCGGCAAATTAGCGCTTCTTTCGCCCTAATTGTCTCCATCTCCCACTTCCACAATCCCCTTGCTTTCCCCCTAAAATCTCCTAAGATTTGCCCACACGGGGCCAACCTGACTGCGAAATGATGTTCTCTTTCTTACGGAGTGATAAACCATGAACGAATCTGTTGTCTGGCAATCGATCAAGGCCGATGTCGAACGCGAAATCTCCGGCTTCCTCAAAGCCCAGTTCGATTCCGGCACCGTCGATCAGTTGATCTATGAAAAAGCTATCTCCAACGTCGGCGTCTTTGCCAATCTCAACCGCTGGATGGAATCCCCCGATCTCGACCGCATCTCCCCCAATGCCAAACGCGGCATCCTCAGCGCGCTCTTCGCCAACCGCTGGCCCGATATCAACGAATGTTTCTTCACCGAAGTCGAATTCGGCACTGGCGGCATCCGCGGCCGCGCCGTCATTTCCGACTGGGAACTCGAACTCCTGCGCGACGAGGGCATCGCCGCACCGTTCCTGCGCGGACCCAACACCATCAACGATGTCGTCCTGCTTCAGAAATCCGCCGCCATCGCCAAGTTCGCCAATATGCGCGGCTTCAAATCTCTGGTGATCGGCTTCGACAGCCGTATCCGCGGACGCGACTTCGCCAAGATCATCGCCGAGCTGTTCATCGACTTCGGCCTCAAGGTCTATCTCTTCGACGACGTCGTCCCCTACCCCGAGGTCACTTTCGCGATCCCGACCATGCACGCCGACATGGGCATTCTGCTCTCTGCCAGCCACAATGACCGCCGCTACAACGGCTACAAGCTCTCCTGCGGCAACGGCTCGCAGTTCTCAGTCGCCGAACGCCGCATGATTCTCAACGACTACATCGGCAAGACCGGCTTTGATGAAATCCACCGCTCCGACCTGGCCACCGCCAACAACGATCAATTGACCTTCCTCGGCGGCGCCAAACGTGTCAAGGACATCAACTACTACAGCTACGTCGGCGAACCGGTCAACATTCACAAACAGCACGAGAAGCAAATTGCCTCATTCCTGCTCGACAAAAAATTGCTCAAGAAGCAAGCCAAGCATCTCCATCTCGGCTACTGTGCCTACAACGGCGCCGGTCGCGATGCCGTACCGCGCTTGATCAAGTCGTTCGACATCAAGAAGCTCAACTGCATCTCATCAATGCAGCCTGTCGACGGCATGTTCCCTGCCTTTGATGATCTCAAGAGCCCCAAGGGCAAGAAGGTCTACCAGCAGCCCGACCCTGGCGACAAATTCGCCGCGCTCAAAGCCGTCGCTGAATTCGTGAAAGAATACGGCCGCGACCGCTTCGGCAAACTCGATGCCATGATCGGCACCGATCCCGATGCCGACCGCGTTGGCGTCGTCGTTCCCGTGCCCAAAAACCAACGCCCGATCTACAATGGCGAGGACAATGTCCTGCTCGATGCCGACACCGCTTGGGCCATCTTGCTCTGGTATCGCATGGAGAAGATGAAGCATGCCAAGACCGACTTCAGCAAGTTCTCGCTCGTGCAGTCCCATACCACAACCGATGTCATTACGTTGCTCTGCGAAAAGTACGGAATCGCTTGGGTCAAAACCTGGGTCGGTTTCGCGCAGCTCTCGACCGCCGTCCAGCGCATCTGGGACGGCGACCCGATCAGCAAAGACATTTACTGGACAATCTACGACTTCAAGGGACTGACCCCGCAGTCGACCTTCAATCTCGCCGCACTGGAGCAGTCGAACGGCTTCAGCATCCTCGGCGGCAAACCCAAAGATGCCATGTCAATGGGCGCCGATGGCCATGTGCGCGACAAGGACGGCATCTTTGCAGCCATCCTCTTCCTCGAAGTGCTCGCCTATGCCAAGACACAGAAGAAGTCGATCCTCGAACTGGTGAATGAGAAATTGTACCTCGACCCGGGCATCGGCCTGATCCGCACCGGCTACCGGCCGGCTCCGGTCTTTGGCCAGTATGAGGGCATTGAGGGCCGCTCGACCAAAATGAAAGTGATTCACAAAGCCGAGGAAATGATGGACCGCATCAAGAACGGCGGCAAGGTCAAATTCGGCGGACTAACGTCATCAAAATTCGAGGTCTACAAAACCGGCAAGTACGACATCCAACACGGCTACACCAAGGGCTTTAATCAGGACGACCCGACAACGTTTGGCTTCCCGGACGAGGGCATCCGCTTCTTCTTTGGCGACTACTACAGCCACCTGACGATTCGCCCCTCCGGAACCTCGCAAAGCTTGCGCTTTCACATTCAACTGCGTGACAAGACCGTCAAGAAGAGCGACCTGCTCAAGAAGCGCATCGCGATGGAGAAGCGAATCACCGCGATTTTCGAAGACGTCGGCAAACAACTCAATGTCGACTGGGACGAATAGGGGCGCACTTCGCGCGGTCCGAATGAGTGGATGATTGTCAAGCTGTCAGCTTGTAGGTCGAATCCCTTTATGGCACGCTCGCGAGACGAGAAGCACTCTGAGGTGATTCGACATCACTTTCACGTCATCAGTAGCAAAAACGATAATGTCGAAACCCCATAGACAGTACTCAATCTGAGAGGCCCTGCCATTAGGGGTTTCGACCTACCGCGCTTAGTTGGGCTTGCGGTGGGATGGTACGAAATAATTTGTCTTCTTCCCTCTCCCCGTCAGGGGAGAGGGAACGAGGGTGAGGGCATGAATTAATTGTCGGAATTATACAGTGTGCCCGCCAGTCGTCTACGCCTGGCGGGCGAGTCATTTCCGCAAAAAGGTATGTTGGAGAAGTCAGATTACAGCGAACAACACTGGCCATCGACGGCCGACTATCGAACTAAGTCATTCCCGCGAAGGCGGGAATCCAGGTTTGTATCCATTGCGCGAAGTAAACCCATTCGCACCTGAACTGTCCTTCAATCCGCCAATTACAGCATTAGCCCTCTGCATCCGACCGATTTGAAGTTAAGCTGGATTCCCGCCTTCGCGGGAATGACTCGACGGAGAAGTGACTGGCCGGATCAACCCTGCTTTGTGGTCTTCTTCGCACTCTTTGCTTCGTGCTGGTGCCTTGCCTTTTCGTAGTACTTGATGTAGTCCTCGACTGAGACTTTCGCGATGGCTTCGCCAATCAGGTCAAGCGCCAAGTCATCGGACTTCTTGAAATGAATGCACGATTTCCCCATGTCCAATTTCTTGCCGCTCTCGGCATAGCTCTTTTCGAACCATTTTCTGTACTTCTCGTCGCCGTATACGCACATCAAGTATACTGACATGTAGTTCTTCTGCGCGGCCAACCCTGCGATCGACAATGGCTGCTTATTGTAGGTATCCGGGTAGCGCGACAGAGGGATCACATAGCCAATCAAGCCGTATGATATGCACTCCTCATAACCCTTGGGAAGATTCGCAAGGATGACCTTGCGTACTACTTCGATCTCCTTCTTTCGATCCGCCGGGAGTTCGGCAAGATATTCTTTCACCGTCTTGGCTTTGCTTTGTACCATGCGAGGTTCTTCTCCTTTGCATCAACAAAGATGTTCATTCTAATCACACATACGATAACGGACCAATGAAGATTGGAACTTCCTCATCTTCCTTTGGTTGACTTTAGGGGCCGGCATGCGTTATGTAATGTCGGGAAGCACTGAGCTCAAGCGGGAATATGGCTGAAACATCAAGAACCACAGAACTGATCAAAACTGAGATTCCGATCACCGGAATGCACTGCGCAAGCTGCGTAGCCCGAGTGGAGAATATCCTCAACGCTGTTCCGGGCGTATCCAAAGTCAGTGTCAACCTCGCCACTAACAACGCGACGATATTCCATCAATCCTGCGGCCTTGACTTCTCTGCAGTTGCCACTGCCCTTGCCAAAGGTGGCTATCCGGCACAATTGATCGCGACAAGGCTCAATATCACGGGAATGCATTGCGCCTCCTGTGTCGCCAATATCGAAAAGTCCCTGTTGGATATCGAAGGCGTCGCAGAGGCCACCGTCAATCTCACAACCGGTTCAGGTGTTATCAAGCACCTCGCAGTTGATAGTCTGCAGGATAAGATCAACCGAGTACTCGACGGGAGCGGCTACACTGCCGCGATTACCGAATCTGGAGCAGAATCAGCCGATCCGGCCGACATCGAGATCGCCGAACTCCGTAAGCCGCTTTGGTTGAGTATTGCCGCCGCGATAATCGCCATGGCGCTGATGGCCGACGAGCACTTCCACATCTTCCATCTCGATCCGGAAATCTCCGGTCATCTTCAATTTGTTCTCGCAACCGCCGTCTATTTCTGGTGCGGCAAGCGTTTCCACAGGGGTCTCTGGCACTCTCTCAAACGCGGGAGCGCCGACATGAATACCCTCATCTCACTGGGCACTTCGGCAGCCTATTTCTTCAGCGTTGTCGCTCTTTTTAAGCCGTCGCTCTTCCCGACATCTGGTGGTCATCCCGAATTCTACTTCGATACCGCTATCATGATCATCGCACTGATCTTGCTCGGCCGGTATCTCGAGGCCAGAGCCCGCTTGCGTTCAAGTCAGGCAATCCACAGACTGCTCGAGGCTCGACCCGACCAGGCAAATGTCGTCCTCAACGGAACTGAGATCATCAAGAAGGCAGAGTCGTTGGCTGTCGGAGATATCGTCCGCGTTCGACCCGGAGAACGGATTCCCGCCGACGGTGAAATCGCGACCGGGGACAGCTCCGTTGACGAATCTATGCTCACCGGCGAACCGCTGCCGGTAGAGAAACATGTCGGCGATCAAGTCACCGGCGGCACGATCAATACCACAGGTAGCTTCGATTTTCGCGTAACTGTCCCGCAGTCCGAGTCGCGCCTCACCAGGATTGCAGAATTGGTTCGGGAGGCGCTTTCGTCCAAGCCCGCTATCCAGCGCCTTGTTGACAAAATTGCCTCCGTCTTTGTGCCGATAGTGATTGCTCTGTCTCTGCTCACCCTGGCTACTTGGCTGATTGCTGGAGTTGAGTTTATCTTTGCACTCAAGTCATTCATCGCCGTCCTCATCGTTGCCTGTCCCTGTGCGCTCGGCTTGGCAACTCCGGTCGCTATCATGGTCGGCGTCGGGCGCGGCGCAAACCTTGGGATCCTCTTCCGCAGCGGCGACTCTCTCGAGCAGATCGGCAAGGTCTCCACGATGTTTTTTGACAAAACCGGAACGCTCACTGAAGGCAAATTTCGTGTCTCGAAAGTCCATTGTCATGGATTGGACGAACAAGCATTTGTACGCCTCGTGGCCGCTGTCGAGTCGCGCTCCGAACACCCCCTCGCAAGAGCTGTAGTTGAATATGCGCAGGCACAGCAGATCGTCATTTCCGAAACTCACGAGTTTGTTTCCTACGCCGGTGCCGGCGCATCAGGAACCGTCCAAGGCAAGCACGTGCTGTTGGGCACGGAGAAATTCTTCCAATATCGCAAGATCAGCCTTGACGAAACTGCCGCCTCGGTCGTGACCGAGAAGTCGAACGGTAGAAGCCTCATGTATGCCGCGATCGATGGCAAGATTGCCGGATTCGTAACCTTCGAAGACACCGTCAGACCCGAAGCACCGGCAGCCATCCAGGACTTGGCGGCACTTGGCGTCACGACGGCAATCGTTACCGGTGACAATCAGACGGCCGCCGAGGCCGTGGCACGGCGCATAGGCATAATATCTGTGAAGGCCGAGCTGTTGCCGCAACAAAAGCTTGATGCCATCGCCCAGGCAAAGAGCAATGGCACCATCGTGGGCATGGTCGGCGACGGTATTAACGATGCTCCGGCGCTCGCGGCCGCCGATGTCGGTATCGCGCTCTCCAGCGGCAGTGCCATTGCTGTCGAATCCGCAAGTGTGACCTTGACCGGTCGCGATCTGCGTAAGGTCGCGCAGGTGATTCGCCTGGCGCGCGCGACGGTGCGCAACATCAAGCAGAATTTGTTCTGGGCATTTTTCTACAATCTGCTTACGATTCCCCTCGCAGCCGGAGTATTCTATCCTGCGTTTGGGATTCAACTGTCGCCTGTCGTCGCTGCTGCGGCCATGTCACTTTCGTCGGTCTTCGTGGTCACCAATGCGTTGCGGCTGCGACGCTTTCGCTGATGGAGATTAAGATTGCCTAACCCTCATCCACTGATCGTCCACTTTCCCATCGCATTGTTTGTCGTCGCGGTCTGCTGTGAACTGCTGTCTTATTTCCTCAAATCGCGCTTGCTCAACTTTGTCGCATTGGTAAACGGAATTGTCGCCGCATGTGCGGCTTTCGCCGCCGTTGTAACCGGTCTGTTCGCGAAGACCCTTGTAACGTCAGGCCCGGCCGTCTTTGTTCTCGAATCGCACGAGACCATGGGCTACCTTGTTCTCGCTACTTCTTTGGCATTCGTCGGCACCAAGATCTATTCCCACCTGAAACAGACTGAGAAGTACCTGACAACGGCAATCGCAATCGGATTGCTCGGTCTTGTCTTCACGATTGTTGCAGCGCATGAAGGGGGAGAGTTGGTTTACAAATATGGCGTTGGCGTTGACAGAACCCAACACAAACAGATGAATCAATATCCCTACGGCAAGCCGCTCACATCCGAGCCGGACTCGTCGCGCGATTCCACGGCATCCCGGTAATCACTTATCTCTTAACCGCATCGATTCTATGCCCTGCGCAGCACTATACCGCGATCGCGCTGGTTGTAGTCAATGATCGTGTCGACGATGGTAAGCCTGCCCTCTTTCTCCACTAATTCACAGATCGGCGAGATGTGATCGATCCCGAATTCCAGCAAAAGATACCCCTCGGCGGCGAGATGGTCCGAGGCGTCAATGATTAATTGCCTGATCAATTCCAAACCGTCGCTCCCCCCGACCAATGCGCTATGCGGTTCGTGATCACGAACCTCTGGCATCAGGGCTGCAAATTCCGAATCGCGAACATAGGGCGGATTGGAGACAATCAAATCGAATGGCGCCTCCAGATACAAAGGCGAAAGCAGATCTCCGTAGCGAAGTGCAATCTGTCTTTCGAGTCTGTGCAGCGCGACATTCTCCTCGGCCAACTGCAGCGCTCCACTCGACAAGTCTGTAGCTATGACATTGGCGTCCGGTCGGTGATGCGCAATCGCGATCGCAATACAGCCGGTACCGGTACCAATATCAGCGACGCGCGGCCGGGGAGTTGTGCGAAGGAGGTCGAGAGCCCTTTCGGCGATGATTTCCGTCTCCGGCCTTGGGATCAATGCTCGCGCATCGCACTTGAATTCAAGACCGAACCACTCGGTCACGCCGATGATGTACTGCAGCGGCTCCCGACGAGTCTTGCGCGCGACCATTTCGCCAAATGTCTTTTCGTTCTCTTCGGAAATCTCACGCGTCGGATCGATATGAATATCGATTCTCCGTAGATTCAGGATGGCTCGCAAAAACAACTCTGCGGCCATTCGTGGGTTTTCGATGCCTGCGGTATGTAGGTGTGCAGCACCGCTGTCCAGAAGCTCCCTGATTGTTCGCGGCATGATTGAGCCTAAGCGAATTGTGCTGAAAATTCAGAAGGTAACTGCAACGCAATCACCGGGTCGGCAAGCGACCTCGCACAACCGAGTCGCCTCTGCCCACGCAATCGTGGTCGGGACGACTCAAACGATTCCGGCACTTCCGGCTCGATGGCCTTCAACAATGAAGGAAGTCCAACGACGGCCGCACCGAGGACCAATCCGGAACTCTTAATAAATTCGCGACGATACATTTTCTACCCCTCCGTGGCTTCCAGAGTGAAATTGTTGACCTTCATGGCCGGCACCAGCATCATCACTGCATACTGCGGATAGAGTTCACGAGTCCTCGATATCATCTCGGCGTTGGCGAAGGCCTCGAGTATTGACTGGTTGATCCGCATATTCTTGACAGCCCTGCCTACCTTGCCATTCTCGATCAAGAACGTGCCGTCACGGGTGGTCCCTGTGACCTGTGTTTTCATGGGATTCAGGAAATTGACATACCAGAAGTGCGTTATATAGATACCGCGCGCGGTCGAGGCGACCATCTCCTCCAGCGTCGAATCTCCCGAGCTGATCGCCATGTGCTTGGGGTATGGACCATAGCTGTTGTTCGGCGGCAAGGCGTGGCCCGTCGATTCGCTATTGAGCAGCCGCGCATAATATGAGTTTGAAACAACACCGCGCGCTACACCATTCTCGATCAAAGTGACCTGCTTCCGAGGAACGCCCTCGTAATCAAATGGCAGGCTTGCAAACTCCGGCGCCAACGGATCCTCGATAATCGTAATGTTTTCTCCGGTGATCTTCTCGCCGATCTTGCCCGCCATGAAGGATCGCTGCTGATAAAGGGTTTTTGCGCCGAACCCCATGAAAGCCAGAAATAGCAAGAGTTGTCCCACCGCCGCCGGCTCGAGGATTGCCGTATACGATCCCGAATCAAGTGCAACCGGGTCAACCGAACGGACGGCCTTCTCGATGGCTCTCGCCGCAATTGCTTCGGGATCGATCTTCCTGGCATCATGATCATTCGCGATAGCCCAGCCCGCGTTGCCCTTTTCACCATTTGCAGTCAGAGACAGCTCCGAACGCGAACTGACACCAAACTGCTCGACTCCGAGCGAATTGATAACAGCAACAGTTTCGCTGGTCACGCGATAAGCACCGGCCGTTTGTAGACCACTTTTCTTACACAACTCGATAATCTTGCCAACCGCATCGGCGCGCTGTTGCGGCGTACTATCAATCTCTACCGGGGAATTGCTCGTGATTGTCGGGGCAGTCTGTGGCGATGGCAGTGAATCAAAATCGCTGTCCGCCGGCATCAATTCAGCAATCGAACACGCATCGACTACCGCCTGCTTCAGAGCCGCAGGACTTAGATCGCCTGTAGAAGTAATCCCCACCTTCTTATCGTTGACTGCGCGCACATAGACAGTCGTATCCGCCCGGTACATGTTCTGATGAATCTGCGATTCGGCGAACCTGGTCAGCGAAAGGTCCAGTCCGATCAGGCACAATTCGGTCTGGTCCGCTGTCGAGGCCTTCAGAGCTGACTTGAGATCGCTGATGGTTTGTTCTTTGTCTATCATTCGCCAACTTTCACCTGGCGGAAACGCACATACGCGGCGCCCTGGGCCGTGCGGCCATTCTGGCCCGGTTCACCCTTGCCGCAATTGGGTGTGCCCCATAAGGTCCATTCATCTTTGTGACCGGTCGAATCACAGCTATTCCAAAACTGCACTGTGTTCCCTGTGTAGCTCGGCGCCTTGATCATCGCTCCCAATTTGCCGTTCTTGATCTCCCAACCGACTTCCCCACCCAGCGTGAAGTTGTCCCGGTTGTCATCGATCGACCACGACTCGACACCGTCGATGTAAATGCCATCTTCAACTTCGGCAATCATCTCTGCGAACTTCTTATCACCCGGCTCAAGAATCAGGTTTGTCATTCGCACCAACGGCACGTTGCCCCAACCCTCGGCTCTCGCCGCCGCCGACGACGCCATCCCGATACGCTTCGCTGTCTCCAGCGAACTGAGATAGCCGACGAGCACGCCTTTCTCAATCAAGGCCGCGCGTGATGCGGTCACGCCGTCATCGTCATACTTGTAAGTAGCCAATCCGCCGGGAAATGTTGGATCGCTATATACATTGACTACATCCGAAGCATACTTGAGTTTGTTCAATTGATCCGCCGTCGCAAAACTGGTCCCGGAGAAATTTCTCTCAGATCCGAATACACGATCGAGCTCCAACGGGTGACCGATCGATTCGTGAATCTGCAGTGACGCCAGATCCGGCGAGAGTACCAGGTCGGTGACTTTTGAAGGGCATTCCATCGCAGTCTGCATCTCAACGACCTGCGCCGCGATCTTCTCGATATTCTCCTCGATCTTGAATGTTGCTATCTGTTCGAATCCGCCGCTGACAAACTGCCCGGAGGAGGTCGGAAACGACCGTTCGTAGCGTTCGCGCCTGCTCTTCACAATGCCACAGGTGATACCGGCGCCGGTGTGAAGCAGCACCTGCTGAATATCGCTGCCGCTGGTTGAGCGGAACATTTTGGTCTCGCGCCGGAAATCCAAAAATGCCGAGGTCGAACTGATCGCGGTATTCTTCCGCATCAACTCCTCCCAGTCCGCCATCAAACCGAGCTTCTCCTTGATCGGGATCATGAACGGATCATGAGACACGGGTGTAGCGTAACTCCCTCGGCTCGTGGGAAGATCCCCGAGCTCGATTGGCAACTTGTTTACTTTGCGGGAAGCCTCGGCAATGGCAAGCGCCACCTTGATGATTCGCTCGTATTCCTTGTCGTCAAAGTGCGATGAGGCGGCAAACCCCCAGGAACCGTTCCGCAAAACGCGCACGGCGAAACCTAAACTCACTGATTTTTCGACTGGTTCAACTTTTTGGGAGGCAGAAGAGAGGCGTTCGACTTCGATCTGCTGAACACGCAGATCAGCGTATTCGCACTTGCCTTTGGTCAGCTTGTTCAGCCAGCCATCAATCGCATCGACGAACTTGATCATATTGGGATATCGACGAAGTGTCCTCCTGCCAAATATACGACTACCATAAACAAAACTCCGACCAGCGTCAAGACAATGGCTCCCGGCACCGAAACAAAGTTTTTCTCAGGCTTGAATCCAAAAATCGTACCGCGAAAAAGCACCGTCAGCCCGAGCCAGTAGAGAATTAGCAGTTCAATATAGGTCTGCGAACGATTGTCGCCAAATGGCCAGCCTCCCCAATAGTAGCCGAAGCGGATATACGATACGAACGTACCGATCAATACTGTTCCCAGCAACATCAAAACTCCGGTGATAAACACCTTTCGCGACAGCTTCTTCAGATTCTTTTCATACGAGTGCAGCCCAAACGAATTGAAAAGAGCCAGAAACGCGTACATCGCGGCAATGAACATCACCCCGACATGCGCCCCCCAAACCATCAAGGATGGACTGCCCTCAAATAACAATGTGATCTGGAGATTATCACTCGCCGGCAGTCGCAGTGCCATGCGGTTGTCATCGGTCAAAAGTTCGATATAGTACTCGTAGAATTCACCTCTGCCAAGTCGCGGCAGTGTCGTCGAGTACCTGTCGAGCGTTTCGGCGTTTCGTGTCAAGGCCAATTGCGAATAAGCGCCGCTGCCCCCGCTGCGATAGTTCAGAAGCAAGGTGAATTTCACCGAATCATCGGGCCCGGCTACCCATGCCTCGATCTCCGGATCGCCGCTGCGCGAATACTTGCCGGCTGAAGTATGGTCAATAATGAAACCGCCGGCTGCGTTGTCAAAATAGCCGGCGTCGGATGTGTCCTTGTTCATACGCGGAGCGGCCGCAAAGAGGAGTAAGGTCAGAACGAATGCGAGAAATGTCTTAACACTACTCAATTCACGCCCGCTAATTCACCGGCCTTCTTGAGGCGTTCCTCCTGATCCTGCTCCTGCAACGGCAGTATCAGGTCATCCAGGTCGCCGGCGAGAATATCGGTAAGCTTGTGCAATGTCAGATTAATGCGGTGATCGGTTACCCGGCTCTGGGGAAAATTGTAGGTACGAATCTTTGCCGAACGGTCGCCGGAACCGACCATCGACTTACGCGCCGAGGCGATCTTCTGCTGCTGCTCCGCAATTGCGCGATCCAGCAGCCTTGCCCGCAACACCTTGAGAGCCTTGGTTTTGTTCTTCAATTGCGACTTTTCGTCCTGGCAACTGACTACCGTGTTCGTCGGAAGATGGGTAATCCGCACCGCCGAATCGGTGGTGTTTACCGACTGACCACCTGGCCCGGATGATCGAAATACATCAATACGCAACTCGCTCGGATTGATCTCAATGTCAACTTCGTCGGCTTCCGGAAGAACCGCCACTGATGCGGCCGAGGTGTGGATCCGCCCCGAGGCCTCCGTCGCCGGTACTCGCTGTACGCGATGAACACCCGACTCGAACTTCAATTTGGCAAAAACGTCTTCTCCGGTCACAGAGAGAATCACTTCCTTAAATCCCCCGCCACCCGTCGGGTTCGAACTTAGCAATTCTACCTTAAATCCCTTGTTGTCGGCGTAGCGTGAGTACATACGATACAAGTCGGCCGCAAACAGCGCGGCCTCATCGCCACCGGTACCGGCTCGAATTTCCAATATCACATCCTTGGAATCATTCGGATCGCGTGGTGAAAGCAGCAGCTTCAGCCGTTTCGCCACCTCGTCATACCGAGCTTCGGATTCGACTTTTTCGGCCGTCGCTAATTCAACGAGATCGGCATCGCTCTCTTCAGCAATGATCCTGTCAGCCTCGGCGATCGTCTGCGCCAACTTGCGATACTCGCGGCCGACGGCGACAATCTCGGAGATTTCCTTGTGTTCGCGGGATAGTTTGCGGAAGCGCTGATTGTCGGACGCGACCTTCGGATCGCTTAATTCCAGCGCTAATTTTTCGAGTTTGTCTTCGAAGGATTTGACTAAATCAAGCATCGGCGAATTCACGGACCTCGATATCCTGCGGCATCCTAAGTGAAGCTTTCACGGCGACAATGGCGACCTCGAGCTGGTCCAGACTCGGTTCCTTGGTGGTGATCAATTGCAGCCAGAGTCCCGGCTTGATTAAAATCTTGGTGAGCTTGTTATCGCGAGTCTTGCCGGAAAGTTTCAGCAGTTCATAGGATCCGCCGGAGACAATCGGCAGAAGAGAAAAATGCAGAGCGAAACGCACCAACAAATGCGGCGGTTGTCCGGTGACTACCTGGAAGATCGTGTCAGAGATGGCGAATACCAGAATCGCAAACAGCGCGACAATCAGAATGAACGAAGTGCCGCACCGCGGGTGCAGCGTTGTATATTTTTTTGCGGCAACCGCAGTCAGTTCATCCTTCATTTCCCAGGCCCAGATTGATTTGTGCTCGGCGCCGTGATATTCAAATATTCGGCGAAAATCCTTGAACAACATCAACAGCGAAACATAACCCAGAAAGAACACCACCCGTACTGATCCCGCTACGATATTGAACAATAGCGCGTCTTTGCCCAATCCGAACAGGGAAGCAATCCACAGCGGCAGAAAAAAGAAAAACAACACACCCATACCGAGCGCAAAGACAATGCTCAAAGCCAACATCACGGAACTCGATTTCTTAACTTCACCGACTTCCTTGCCCTCGACTCGGTCAATATCCTGGGCCGCGATCTCCGCCGAGAAATTCAGCGAGGAAATCCCTATCCACATCATTTCGAACAAAGACACGAAGCCGCGAATAATCGGAAGCGCAAAAGACTTGTGACGTTTGGAGATCGGCGTATGCGCCGTTGTCTTGACAAGTATCGAATTATCGGCACGGCGAACGGCGGTCGAGATATGCGTCTCGGAACGGATCATGACGCCTTCGATTACTGCTTGTCCACCTACCTGGTATTCTGCCATGTTGACCTCAATGAGTAGGTATACAAAAAGCAGGAATGGACAAGCCATTCCTGCTTATGATTTGACCGCTCAGTTACTGTTCCGACTTCTTTTCGGGAGCTGCCTTGGCGGCATACTTGCGGCGGAAACGATCGATACGGCCCGCCGTATCCAACAGTTTCTGCTTGCCGGTGTAGAACGGATGGCACTGGGCGCAAATTTCGACCATGATCGTGTCTTTCGTAGTCGAACGCGTCTCGAACTCACTGCCGCACGCGCACTTGATCATGACCTTATTATACTTAGGATGAATATCCGGTTTCACGACACACTCTCCTGTTAAACCACAACTTAGTCTTTAATTATATGCACCAGTCTCTGTCTTGGCAAGGGAATTATTGAGCCCAAACGTTAAACCTATTGACTCCAACAGCTTGAATTGCTCCAAATAAAACGGAGCCGGACATTAAACCCATCAGATTCAAGGATGTCGACCGGCTCCAATCTACACTATCGAGATGATCCTGTTGTCGCTTACTACAACATCGCTACTTTCAAATAGGTTCCCGCGTTGCTGCAATAATTTCTGAAGAACTGCAGACGCGAATTAATTCGCGTAATCCATCTGTAATCGTCCTGTAGACGCGAATCTTTTCGCTTCCAGTCGAACCTGGGTCCCGACTATCGTCGCGACGACTCGACACGTGTGTGGCACACGCCCTCGTGTGCCACATCTCAATTTCCTGTAGGCCAAAACCCCTTCGGTTCTGACACCCGACAAAATCGCGAA
Organism: uncultured Ignavibacteria bacterium; assembly: GCA_964552775.1. Lineage (GTDB taxonomy): Bacteria > Zixibacteria > MSB-5A5 > CAIYYT01 > CAIYYT01 > JADJGC01. The sequence goes on from CAZKIH010000016.1 coordinate 83,162, forward strand.
TCCAAATTCCCCTCTAGAGAGGGGTGGCTCGTGTCCGAGGTACG
>CAZKIH010000017.1:0-82894 GCA_964552775.1 uncultured Ignavibacteria bacterium
CTGCCTCTACTAAGAGGGGGCTAAAAAAATGTCCACAAGAGAACTACAGATTTTTAGGGAGCAATTACGGGAGATGTGGCACGCGAGGGCGCGTGCCACACACGTGTCGAGTCGTCCCGACGAAAGTCGGGACCCAGGTTCGATTGGAAGCGAAAGAAGCTGGACGCCTCCGGCAGCCGCTTTCGCGGGAATGACACGTCCGCCAGGCGTGGATGGTTGGTGGGTGCAGAGTCACACACCCCGTCTCGTGTCCTCGTACCTCGGACATGAGCCACCCTTCTCTAGAGGGGAATTTGGGTCCACGATTTTATTGGGGATGTCAAAACCGAAGTGGTTTTGGTCTACAGGAAATTGAGATGTGGCGGACGAGGGCGTGTGCCACACACGTGTCGAGTCGTCCCGACGAAAGTCGGGACCCAGGTTCGATTGGAAGTGAAAGAAGCTGGACGCCTCCGGCAGCCGCTTTCGCGGGAATGACACGTCCGCCAGGCGTGGATGGTTGGTGGGTGCAGAGTCACACACCCCGTCTCGTGTCCTCGTACCTCGGACACGAGCCACCCCTCTCTCGAGGGGAATTTGGATTCGCGATCTTTTCGGGTGTCAGAACCGAAGGGGTGTTTGACAGACGAATAAAGGCCGTATGTCGGGGGTTCCTGACGGCTCGATCATTGTGGAATGCGGTGTGAGGCAGGCTGTACCTGCAGAAGAAGAAGTCGTAACGTGCAGACTATGCGACTTCGTGGATTTCTTCGAAGAGCTCGTCGGTCATGACGCCGCGTCCGAGGGCGAATTGCAGGACATGAGACCAATAGGCGTTGGCCTCAATGAGGAGCGGGCCGTTGGCAGTGATGGCGATGTCCCAGCCGAGGCTGCGCAAGAAGGGAAGGCGCGATTGGGCCTCAAGAGCCAGTGCTGTGACTTCCTTGTGGAACGGCAAGATTTCGCCCTTTATCGGCGCTTTGCTTTCCGGGTGGTGGGTGTGGTGGATAATGCCGCTTTGCGAGATCTGCGCGCCAGAACTGAGTCTTCCGAAATCATCGATGTTCGCTGCCATTCCGGTGGTGCCGACGTTGTCGATGTGTTTGCCGGAGCGAGCGATCTTGAGCAGGCGCATGAGTATTTGAATCTCACCACTCTTGGTAATGTAAGTTACGATCCGCGCGGTTTGGGTGCAGTCCTTGGTGAAGGAGTCGAGGAAGGGATGCTGAATTATGCGCTCCTGAATCAACCAGGAATCGGGGCTGTGTTTGACGATTCCGAAGCTGGTGGCTGCAATGAGATCGAAGAGCTCGCCATAGGAGACTTCGCCTTCGTTGAGTGAAATCACTCGATCACTGCCAATCTTGCGGCAGAGTCGCAGGCCTTCGCCGCGATCAGCGGACATGGCCTTGAGTACGAATTCCGAGAACATGCTTTGGTCAAGGAACCGAATGAAGTCGTCGCGGGTCCGCAGGGGACGATTCTCGGCATCGTGCCCGGAGTGAGGATTGTAGAATCCGAACTGTCTTGGGACAGGCAAGCCAAGAGAGCCCATTAGGCGATCAAATACCATCTTCTGCAGGACGCCCTGATCGAACTGCTGGTTGATAGTGCGGTGCATCAACCAAGCCTGGGAACGGCTCAGGTAGCGGGTCTTTTGTTTCCAAGTGACCTCAGGCCGACATAGTTCGTAGCGATAATACTCAGGCGGCTCGAGTCCGTTCAGTCTGAGGAGCCTGAAGTTCTCAAGAAACTGGCGGGAAAGCGGAATGCGCGGCAATTTTGAGAGTCGCCGATTGCCATCGAAAATTCGAGATGCAAATCGAATCAGCGCTGCAGGTGTAATGTTCATTTTCGATGAATCTCCGTAACTGCGTGAATGTTAAGGGCTGAGGAGTATTAGAGGCAACAAAAAAAGACCTCCGAATTTCGGAGGTCTTTTGGAGATTGATGTAATGTCAAGATTATTTGCGGCGACGGAGATGAGCGCCAACTCCGAGCAAGCCCATTCCGAGGAGGATCATTGTTCCCGGCTCGGGGGCGATTGCGTGCGATTCCTTCACGAGGTCATTTCCGCACTCGATGGTAGTTCTGAAATTCACTGACTGGAATTGATTGATATTGAAATTCGCTCCGAAAGTGCTCAAATCGAAGCAATATTCCTTGACCCAGGTATCGCCATTCGTCTGGCTGGGATTAGTCGGGATAATCGGGTTGGGTTCCAGTTCATCATAGAACGTATAGGCGTTCTGGACATTGCCAAGCTCCGTGCCCTGGTTGATTCTCCATGGGCCCATCGAGGCCGCAATGGCCGGGTGATGGCCGAAGCCACCAGGGATCGACGGGATCGTCAGGTAGCTGCCGACTTCGTAGAGCTTGGAGGCGCCGCCCCGCGTGACGATAGCGTAGGTTTGATCAGAGCCGTCGAAGCCGAAAAACAAGTCGCCTTCGCGGTAAGTGTAGTTCCAAACCGACGAATAAGCTCCATACTGGAAGCTGGAAGTAAGAGAGACATAGAACTTGTCATTTGCCAGAGCGAAGTTCAGTCCCTCGATATCGAAGCGTTCGCCGCCAAGGCCAGCCTGGCCTGGATTCGGCTGGAACGGATCCGGCTGACCCGGGTAGCCGGGAAAATCGATATCGGCGGTGTTGTTGTGTTCGTCGAAGATGTTGTTGCCGAAGTCGTAGAAATTCCAAGTGATGGCATTGGCCGGGACAAAAGCTACGGCCACCAAAATGGCGACAAGTAGCTGCGAAACGATCTTATTCATCAATCTCCTCCAGAGAATACAGAAAATCTACTATTGCATTATGCAATCCTTGTGCCAACAATGACAATTATTTGCATGCCGTAATATATTGAAAAACAACGACTTGAATGAGATTCTTTTGAGGGAAATTCGTGGATTGGACTGGGGGGCATTTTGATTGTTCAATTATTCGACAAGCGGTGAATTGTGTATGGCCAATCCTACTGTAATCTGTTATTACACAATAGAATAATGGAACATCTCTTGTGTCGAAATGACAAACAAAAAGCCCCACGGGGATGGGGCTTTATAAAACATGCGTAATCTATTGTAGTATAGTTACTTACATGGAGCGGGTTTGCCGTCAGCGGCAGCTCTGACCACTCCAAACGCCGGTACCACGTTTTCGGCTTCAGGCGTAACGCCATAAAGCGAATTCGAAGGAGCCACGAATGTCGTGTCAACCAGGATGTTGCAGACGTCGATGGCACTCTTGGCGTCGGCAGTGAAGTAGAGCGTAGCGAGCTTGCCTTTACCTTCGACGAGCGGCGGTTTGGAACCGTCGAGCGTAGCAAAGAGCCCAACCAGAACCTGCTGGAGCGAATCCAACGGACGAACTGATTTCACGGCGAAGTAGTCCGTACGGACTGACCAGGCGACAGAATCGTAGTGCATTCTGAAGCCGTTTCCGCGAACTGAGAGTGGAAACGCCAGAGCAGTGAGTTTCTGGTCGTTGTCCCAGTTGAGTTCGACTGCGAAATGGTTGGTCTTGATTTGTGTGACGGCAACATCCGCTTTGTCGACGCGGCCGAACGAGTCTTTCGGTTTGTTTTGTGCAAACAATGCCACCGAAGCTAACAGCAGAAATAGCGCGGTGAGTTTCCAGGCGATAGCTTTGTTCATTAATATCCTCCCTGTGGTTTGGTCTATCATCAGCTTTTTAGCTCTGTTCAATCTCTCTGATTTCAGTTTCAACAGACGGTCTTACACCGGAGTTAGGGTATTGTTTCAGGAATTCCCGAAACGCCTCGAGAGCTTTAGCGTCGTTTTTGAGATCGTTGCGATAGATGAAGCCGATCTTGTACAGCGCTTCGGCCGCCTGCGGCGATTCCGGATATTGCTTGATGACTGTTTCAAACTGAGTAATTGCTTCAGCAAAGCGGTTTTGTCTCTGCAGGAAGGTACCGAGGTAGCTGGCAGCCTGCAGGCCGATGCGGTTGCTGGCATACCCGGTCGCTAATTTCCGAATTTCCTGCTCGCTGCGCCGCAGCCACTCCTGTTCGAGCCCGGTTTGTCCGATACGGCGGAAATACTCGGGCAGATGAGCAAGGACCTCGAGTGCCTGCACGCTTGTTGGGAACTCATTGAGCAGCGTGACATATTCTTGGCGGGCCCGTTCGTTGTTGTTTTCATCCTCGAAGCTGCGAGCTTTCAGCAATTGTGCCTGAGCCTGCACGTTTGCAAGGTTGGGGAAGCGTTGACGCAGCCTGTCCAACTGATCGCGGCCTGCCTGATAGTCTTTAGCGGCGAATGAGAGAGTCGCCAGCTTGACGTATGCGGTCGCAATGGAAAGCGAATCCTGGCCATCGGTGATGATCTCGTTGTATATGCGAACCGCTTCGTCGCCACGGTTGAGGCGCGTCAAGAAGAGGTCGGCCATCATCGAGCGCGCCGGATCGAATTGGCGACCGGTGGAATCGACGACGGTTGCGAGCATAGCCACGGCATTTTGGTAGTCGCCGACGGCACTGTACATTTCGGCGAGCAATCGGGTGGCCATCATGGTCAGCGGCACTTTCGGGAAGCTGTCGATGATAGTCTTGTAGTAGTCAATTGCCCAGTGGGCTTTTCTGATTGCCTCGTCGCGGTCGCCAGCGTCGGCATAGTGCTTTGCCAGTTTTTGCGGCAGATCGATAACGTTTTCGTTTGGCAGGATGCCGCGAACCACGGGCGGATAGTATTCTTTGAGGAGGCGCAGGTAGAATGCCTCCGCTTCAGTCCAGAGCCCTTGCTGCTCGGCGACATTGCCTGCGGCAAACAGCGCATCGAAATGGTGTTGCCTGGGCATGATGGGGGAGTTTATGACAAGCGTCAAGAGACTGCGAGCGCTATCGACAGACTCTGCGCTCAGCAAGAGAGCGGATGCAGAAAGCAGCGCTTTGCCGGCGAGGTAGACGGCCTCACTTTCGGGCTGACGGAGGCTATCGGTGGCTGAGAGGTTTGGGAAATTTTCATTGAAGCGCGAGTAGACCAGCATATAAGCATCGACCAGCCGATAGTAATCGTCGCGAGTGCGCAACTCGGGCTTAACCGAGTAATTGGTGACGAGCTTTTCGGCTTCGAAGTAGACCTTTTCGACCTGATAACGTTTGCTTTCGATCTCGTAGCTGGAGCAACCCAAGACGAAGAGGATGATGATGAATATGCAGGCAAAAGTTCTGTTCATTGATTCTCGATTCAAACGCTTACAACTTAGTATCGTCTCTTTGGGTGGATTCTTCAGGAGGCCAAGGGACAATCGGGCGACGCGGAATGCCGAGTTATTCGTCATTCAGGCCGACTTCGATTGGCGAATGCCACCCCCAACGCTTGTGAGTTTGATGGTAACATCCGATACAATCATTGTCAAGGTCAAAGCAAAAGCATTGCATGTCCTGCTGATTGAAGTATTTTCCGGCTATGTCAGAGATTGATCGTCACACGTTAGAATCACTGGAATTTCCCCGGCTCAAGGAACATCTGGCGAAGCTGTGTTTCTGCGACGCAGGGCGCGAGTTTGTCAACGAGCTGCATCCGGTTACGGACGCGTTGCTGATCGAGTCAGCCTTGCTGGAAAGTCGGGAAATGAAGGAGATCATCGAATTTGAGGAAGTGATTCCACTCGAACATCTCGACCGGATTGATCAACTGATCGGCAAGATACGAATTGCCGGCTCAATACTCGATGCCGAGCAGTTGAAAAGACTTGGCGATTTCCAGAAGCTAATCGTCTCGTTGTTCCAGTATCGAGTGCACAAGGAGGAGAAGTATCCCCGCGTTGTGAGCTATCTGGCTCAACTAAAACCGCTGAATGAGTTGATTGCGCGTATCGACGGGGCTATCGATCGCGGCGGCGAAATCAAGGATTCGGCCTCGGACCGCTTGAGGCGAATTCGTTCAGAGAAGGTACAGGCGCGAGCGCAGATCCTGACGCGCCTGCAAAAGGCTCTGGGAGATCGGGCGCACCGCTCTGACCGCAGCGACGATATTGTGACGATGCGCGATGGACGCTATGTCATTGCAATTGTTGACAGCGAGTTCAACCCGCGCACGGCAGTCATCCATGATCGTTCGCGAACAGGCGCGACACTCTATGTCGAGCCGACCGAAGCGATTGAACTAAATAACAAACTCAAGCAAGTACTGCTCGACGAGGTGCACGAGATCGAGCGGATACTGCTCGAACTTAGCGAACTGGCACACGCGCACGCGGAGGAGATATCGCGCAACTGGTCGCTGTATGGTCGTCTTGACTTTCTGCATGCGAAGGGGAAGATGGCAGTTGAGCTCCTGGCGATCGTGCCGGTATTGCGGACTGATTCGCAAATCAGTCTGCAAGCGGCATTTCATCCGCTCTTGTTGATGAGTGCACGCAAGCGATCGGATGTGGTGCCATTGAGCGTCGAGCTGGGATTCGATCACAACGTTATTATCATCACCGGTCCCAATACCGGCGGCAAGACGGTAGCGCTGAAGACGGTCGGGCTGTTGAGCCTGATGGTGCAATCGGGGCTGTTGATTCCGGCGGATGAAAAGTCCCAGGTTGGGATATTCTCGAAGATCTTCGCCGACATCGGAGACGAACAGTCGATCGAGTTGTCTTTGTCAACCTACTCCTCGCATATCGCCCGAATCACGCACGCGATCAAGTACTGCGATCGAAACAGCCTACTATTGTTTGACGAACTTGGAGTCGGAACAGATCCGCGAGAGGGCGCTGCGCTTGGGGAATCGGTGATCGAGTATGTTGCGGCGTCGGGCGCGAAGTGCATTGTCACAACGCACTACTCGGCGTTGAAGGCAATTGCCGAATCGAACAAGCGAGTGGAAAATGCTTCAATGGAATTTAATCGTGAGACCTTCCAACCGACTTACAGATTCCGCACGGGCTTGCCGGGTTCGAGTTACGCGCTGGAAGTAGCTTCACGGCTGGGAATGCCGCCGGAGATTCTTTCGCGGGCGCAAGAATTGGTCGGCACGCAAGAGAGATCACTGGCTGATCTGATTTCGCGCTTGGAAGCTGAGTTGATGGCGACGGATGCAGAGAGAGAGCAATTGCGAGTGCGTTTGCAGAAGGCTGAGGAGTTGGAGACCAATCGGAAGACGCATCAGGCCAAAATCGATGAGCGGGAGAAGCAGCTCCTCCGCGAAGGGTTGGAGGAAGCAAACAAGCTGGTGGAGGAGACGCGCAGGAAGATCGATGCCGTAATGATGGAAATGCGCGAACCGCAGGTAACCAAGGGCGATGTGAAGCGAGTGCGCAAGACGATTGAGGAGCTGCGCCAGGAGTTGGACCAGAAGACGGAAGAGCTGCGACCAAAGCAGGCGGCAGGGGAGCCGGCGCAAGAGGGCGACAAGGTGTTTGTGGAACGTCTGCGCACCGACGGCGAATTGCTTGAGATTTTTCCTGACGGCAAACGCGGCAAAGTGCGCGTAGGCAGAATTGTCTATACAATGGAGTTGGACGATCTGCGCAAGCTGGCCGCCAATGAGGGCACACCGGAAATACCCCAAGGCGTCAATTACCAGCCGTACAAAAGTGAAGTGCAGATGGAAATATCTCTGCGAGGGCTGACGGTCGATGAAGCGCGCGACCGGCTCGATAAATACTTCGACGAGATCGCGCTCTCGCATCTCCCGTTTGTCCGGATTGTTCATGGAAAGGGGACGGGCGCGTTGCGCCGCTTCGTACGGGAGTATCTCGCCAAGAACAAGATGGTCGAGTCGTTCCAATTGGGCGAATGGAATGAGGGGAGCTGGGGCGTAACCGTCGTGAAACTGAAGTCGTAGAATTCTGCGCTAAATCTCCTGCCGCAGGTGACGGATCTCATTCATGTAGAAATCGATTTGGGACTGATCGTTCTCCTTTTCAGCCTCGCGCAAGAGCCGTTTCAACTCATTCATGCGTTTCATGCGGTGGCGCTTGTGGAAGCCCTGAACGAGATCGGTGAAGAGCTGGGATAAGTCGGAGCCGTGAAAGTCCTTCGCGGCAAGAGCGGCGATCAGCTCTTTGGGAGCGGCTTTGTCAAACTTGTCGATCAGCGATGCGGGGGAAAGAGGCTGATCCTCTTCATGCTTGCTGAGAATCAACTCATAGATCTCGGCAAGCGCTTGCTCCTCGAAGTCGGCAGGAGCGACCTTTTCTGCCGCGGAGTGTACAAGCTCGACGCGCTGGAGCAGGAGGGCAACGAAATCGCGATCAAGCGAAGAGCCTGCAGTTTCGCGCGGTTTTGCCGAGGGCCTGCGCTCTTCGATGCGGATGCCACGGCGGATCATGTCGACGCCAATATTGTACCACTTGGAAATCTCCTGAAGAAAGAGCTCGCGGCGAATTTCATCTTCAATTTTGCCGGCGAGAGTTGCGAGGCGCTTGATGGCGCGGTCCTTGTCATTCAGACTCAGTTTGTCGAAGCGATCAGGCAGGGTGGAAATGGAGTATTCGACATATGATCTGGCTTTGGCCAGTTGTTCGTCGATGGCGGCCTTTCCGCCTTTGCGCGCCAGGGAGTCGGGATCTTCACCGGGCGGCAGTTTCACAACGCGGACATCGAGGCCGGCCTCGAAGAGGTAGTCGACCGAACGAATGGCCGCTTGTTGACCGGCGGAGTCGGCATCGAACATCAGAACCACACTGCTCGCCGAGCGTCCGAGGAGGCGCGCTTGTTCGGGAGTAAATGCAGTTCCTGAACTTGCGACGACATTGGTGATTCCCGCCTGATAGAGGGAGAGGAAATCGAAGTAGCCTTCGACAACGATTGCTTCCTCGGCGCGACGGATGTCACCGCGCGAATGCGACAGCCCGTAGAGAATTGAAGCCTTGTGATAGAGAGGCGTTTCCGGGGAATTGATGTATTTTGCCTGCTCCCTGGGGTCGAAAGTGCGGGCTCCGAAGGCAATCGGTTTCTGCGCGGTGTTGAAAATTGTAAAGGTCAGCCGGTCGCGAAAGCGATCGTAATAGCCACCGCTCTCTTTTTTGATTGCCAGTCCGGCCCTTTCGAGATCTGGCTCGGTCAAGGATTTTTGTTTAGCGTACAGTAGGAAGGCATCCCATGATTCGGGGGCGTATCCGAGCTTAAATTTCTCGATAGTGGTGTCGGTGAGCTTACGCGACTTGAGGTATTCGAGCGATTTGCGTGATTCGCGCAAATGTTCGCCGAAGAATTTCATAGCAACTTCGTGTGCAAAGTAGATCTGGTCAAACTCGCGAGATTCGCGTTGCTCTGATTTCTCCGGCAGCGTAATATTAGCCTTGGCGGCGAGCAGGCGGAGGGCATCGGGGAACGGCAGTTTTTCGTACTCAATAATGAATGAAAACACGTTCCCGCCCTTGTGGCAGCCGAAGCAGTGATAGATCTGTTTGTCGGGAGAGACCGAGAAAGAAGCTGTCTTTTCCTGATGGAAGGGACAGCGCGCCCAATAGTTGCGGCCCTTCCGCTTGAGAGGCAGATACGCAGAAATGACATCGACGATATCGGAGGCTTCACGAACGCGCTCGACAATTTCATCACCGTAGAATGGCATACAGACAAGATACGCAAATTGGCAGAGGCTCGGCAAGGTCTATCGCCGCGACGATGATTTCGCACAATTCTGCGCCGTTTTTGTGTGCGGATGAAACCTTGTTGTGCAATTTCGTAAGATCAGAGTGAAGAATCTTCCGAATTCGGCGGAAGATGTGGTTTGGTACAAATGTTGCTGTTTGTTGAGGCGGCTGCAAATATGAAAACAGGAGCTTAACAATTGAAAAAGGTTTTCTTAATCATATTCTTGTTCATGGTAGGCACTCTGGGTCTATCCGAGTCGTTGTTTGCGTCTGGCATCGAGGGAAAGGTCACTGATCGCGAGACCGGGGCGGCCCTTCCGTACGCGACGGTCCAGGTCATCGGCACCAGCAAAGCAACTTCGGCCAATGAAGACGGGTATTTTCGTATCTTATGCCCCCAAGGGACACAAATTCTCAAAGTGAGTCACATCGGTTATTATTCGTTTCTCGATACAGTTTCAGTCGGGGATGGGCTGGCTCATCGCGAAATCTCTCTGTTGAGCACAATGCTGATTGGCCAGACAGTCGTTGTCTACGATCGACAATTTGACGCGGCTCAGCAGATAATTGTCGAAGCCATCAAGCGCAAGAAAGAGATACTCGAGCGCCTGGGCGACTACAAGTATGGCTCCTACACGAAATTTGTGGTGCGCGATCTGAGCAAGGCGGATACGGCCAGGATCATGGCGATAACCGAAACGCAGGCGCAGTCTTTCTGGGAAAGTCCGAACAAGTACAAGGAGATAATCACAGCGAGACGGCAGTCGGCGAACATGGAAGCCGCTGACAATCTGGTTTCGATTGGGGAAATGCTGAACTTCAATAAGAATCGGATTGACATCGGAGACTACTCGGTGGTGTCGCCCGTTGCCGAGGATGCCCTCGATTATTACAACTACTATCTGCTCGATTCGACCTATATCGACAACAGCAAAGTCTACAAGCTCGAGGCCGAGCCGAAGAACCAGGCGGATGCGCTGGTGGCAGGGTACGTGTACATCGCGGACTCGACCTATGATGTCGTTGATGTCGATCTCGGATTTAACGAGGGGGTGCGATTACCCTTTGTCAAGAATTTGCGATACCGACAGCGCGTCGTGCAGTTTGAAAATCTCTACTGGATGCCCGTCGAACTGCGGTTTACTGCGGATGTCGAGATCAAGTTTCCCGGCATTCCGAGTAAGATGGACATCGAGTTAGCGGCATCGATCCACGACTATTCATTCGAGACCGGACACGCCGCCAACACTTTCAATGAATACGTGTTTGAAGTTGCGGAGACTGCGGACAAAGTTGATTCGGCGACCTGGATTCTGCGGCAGTCGATTCCGCTGACAAGCGACGAAATCAGAGGATATTCGGTGCTCGATTCATTGGAGAAGGCGCCAAAGCCGGTCGGGAAGAAATTGGCGCGAGCAGGAATCGGTGCTGCTGCGCTGCTGACGATAGGTGCATACGATATCTTTCGTTTCAACAGGGCCGAGGGCGCTTATGCAGGATTTTCTGGATCGATAGGCTTGCCGAATCGTGGCCTGCAGTTGCAGGCGAAGTCGGGTTACGCCTTCAGCGCCGAGTTGTACGAATATCGCTTTGGCACACGTTACCAGCTACCGGGCCGGCTGAAGTTTGCGCTTAAGGGTGAAGTTTATCGTGACGTTGCCCAGAGGGCCGTTGTCAACCAAGGGATTTACAATGCGACGTTTGACGGTCTATTTTTCAAGTACGATCCAATTGACTATTACTATCGTCGCGGCGGGAGTGTCGGCATCGAGCTGTCTCCGGTTTCTCACGTACGAGTCGAAGGACAACTCGATGCGGTACGCAATCGTTCCCTGTCGAGCGCGACAGATTTCAGTTTTTTCAATCGGGAGGACGAATACCGGGACAATCCGAAAATTCAAGATGGCGATATCAGAGTATTGACGGGTGAGGTAAGCTACGATTCGCGCAAACTGTGGCGCAATAAGGGCCGCGACTTGCGAGTCAGCGAAGCACAGTACACAACGATCAGCGCGCGGGCGGCTTTCAGTTCACCGGATTTTCTGAATAGTGATTTTGATTTCCGCAAGTACAGCGTATCTGTGCATCGCCGTCAAAGGACACTCGGACTTGGGACGACCTCGATTAGCCTATTTGCGGGGGCGTCGACAAGGACCTTGCCGGCGCAATATTACTACCGCCTTGCCGACTATTCCGGAGTCCTGGCAGGGGAGGAGGCCGCATTCATGACGATGGGTGACAGCCGCTTTTCGGGGGATCGAACCGGGTACTTCTACGTCAACCACGATTTTGGGCAATATCTGTTTAAGAAGAGCGGTTTGCCGGGAATCAAGAAGATCCCATTCACACTGAGCGTTTATGGCGGGGCGTTCTGGACGAAGTTTCATAACGGCGAGGCATTTGAGGACGGCGAAGAGGTTCTCGTGGCGGAGCGGCCTTACACCGAATTGGGATTTTGTGTGGGCAATCTGACGCCATTCCTGTCGGTGTTCAATTTTGGACTATACTTTACTTGGCAATTGTCAGACTATGACACCAACAAGTTCGTGACGCGAATAGGGATCAGGTTCTGACCAGCAGGCCTATTTGACATCGAAGCGCTGGATTTTCCAGCCGTCGTCGTTGACGAGATAGAGATAGGAGAAATTGGAGTCTGCCGGATCAGCGGATGATGTAAAGCTGACCGTGGCAGATTTGCCGTCAATGCTGAATTTCTTGTTGTGCATGACGAATGCTGAATCACCGGCGGACAAGAGCGAGACCAAGCGATTAGGGCCGGCGCCTTCAGGGGTCGGCTGGACGAAGTAGTTGTTGAGGGTGCTCAAATCACCTGAATTGATGGCAGTGGTGATTGCTCCCAAGGCGTCCTTGATTTGATTTCTGTCGAGGTTGGGATCCTTTTCTTTCACGCAGGCGGCAAACGCCACGAAGAGCCCCAGAAGTACAAACACACCCTTTAGTTGCCATAGCTTGGTCAGCATCCATGCCTCCTACACCACAATGCGAAATGTTGTCGGTTCACCCTCAAGTAGCTCCATTGTGCCGCCATGATCAGCGATGATGCGACGGCAAATCGCCAGACCCAAACCCGTTCCGTCCGGCCGGGTCGTGAAATACGGTTGAAAGATGCGGGAGCGGATCTCCGGAGAGATTGGCGCTCCTGAATTTTGAACATCGATCTGTACGCGACCGGTATCGAGCCGGCTGCCCCTAATTCTTATATCGCCGCGCGCTTCGATAGACTGTAGGGCATTCTGGATGAGATTGAGAAAAACTTTCTTCATCTCGTTCTTGTCAAGATGCACCTTCAGCCCGGGCTCAATTTCGGTCCGGATGGCGACGCCCTGCTTTTCAGCCTCGAGTTTCGCCAACGCAACAATTTCGAGGATATAAGGGTCCAAATCAACCAAAACTTTGGTAAGCAGACCGCCGCGAGCGAGTGCCAGGAAGTCCTTGATGATTGCGTTGAGGCGGTCGATTTCTGCGCCAATGGTCTTGAGGAAGACGCGATAATCCTCGACGTTTTCGGTGGGCACAAATTCGAGTTGGAGGCGCTGGGCGGCGATAGCGATCGAGTTGAGAGGATTGCGAATCTCGTGAGCGACTCCGGCGGCAAGCGTACCGAGCTCGGAGAGGCGTTCGGCAGCGCGAGCGTTTTCCTCCAGCTTCTTGATTTCCGTGAGATCGTAAACAAGGGAGACACCGCCGTTGAGGAGTCCGGAGCGATCATACAGCGGCGAGGTTGAAATGAGCAATTGCAGAACTTCTCCGGTACTCTGGGTGATGGTTTTCTCGCCTCGGAATACTTGCGCCGGTTCCGATCCTGCACTCGCCAGCGAAATGACATCAACGGGAAAGACCTCATTGTAAGGCTTACCGACAACTGCGCGCGCTGAGTGGCCGAAGATACGCTCGGCCTGCGGATTGAAGATGGTCAGCACACCCTGCTTGTCGGTGGCGACCACAGCCGCCTCGAGCGACTGGACTATTTCGTCGGTCATTGATTTGAGTTGTTCGAGGCTGCCCTCGGTCATTTGCAGTTTCTTGATTGATGTTGTGGCGAACGCTCCCACGATGCCAAGAGCAAAGAGCACGAGGGAGAGAACACCGAGTTGCTTGAGCGAATCGGCATAAAGCTGGCGGTAGACATCGAGTGACATCCCGAGGCGAAAGAGGCCCGAGGGCATGACGTCGGTCTTGAAAGAACGAACGATTTCGAGCACCTGCTGATCTTCGAATGAATAGAGCCGAGTGACAATTTGCTCATGTTCGAGCGCGGCTTTAAGGAAGGGGTCATCCTGAATCGCAACCATGGGAGCGATGGCGCGCGAAGCGAGGACGATACCGGAATCTGTCTGGAGCACTGCGTAGCTGATTGCCTCCTGGCCGCCGAGTTGACGTACGACGAATCCGATTCCCAACGATTCCTGGTAGTCGGTAAGTTTTCGCGACGGTGCCTGCAGGAGCATGACGCCGGAACGAGTGGCGACAGCCAGGTAGACGAAGTCGTCCTTTGGCAATGCTGACGGAAGCGGCGCGGCCATGGAGATCGATCGTCGGCCGGAGACAACTGAATCGAGTACCGCCATGCCGTTGGATTCAAATTCGACGCGGTTGCCAACGGTTTCGCTCCATGAAGAGGCCCTGACGATCGAGTCGGTTCCGACAATATCGATACGGCTGAGCTGGTAGCGACGCTCCCAGTATTCAAGCGTATCTGTCAGGCGAGGATTGGAATCAAGCAACCGTGCGAGAAGAGTACCGAGATCGAATAACCGCTGAGCGCCTGATTCCTCGACGATGGCGGAAGCAGCGAGGTTGTTGCTGGCAGAGGTGACGAGGGCTTGCATCATCGACTCGCCTTCCTGGCCAATCAGTTGGAGCATATTGTCACGACTGGACTCGATCCCGGAGTAGGCAAGGACGAGGATGATCACACCTACCAGCAAAGTTAAGGCAAGGACAACACGGCGTCGGATCATCGCCCAAATCGCTCGTAGTTTTCGGTTGTCTTCATCCACCCAATATTATAGCTTTACAATTCATCTACCAAGTGATTATGCGAGTAGGATACCTTCAATTCAATGTCGTCTTCGGTCAGCCGGAGGCCAACCGCCGCCAGGTAGTGCAACTGCTGGGCGATACAAAGTTCGACCTGTTGGTACTGCCGGAACTGTGTTTCTCCGGCTACTATATGCCCTCACGGGAAGCGACGTTTGACCTTTCAGAACACTTCGAAACGGGTGAGAGTTTCGAATTCATCAAAGGGCTGGCAAGACGGCATGATGGCGCGATCGTGTTTGGATTCCCCGAGCGAGATGGCGAGAAGGTATACAATTCTGCGGCACTGGTGTGTCCTGATGGCGCCTCCTATTGTTACCGAAAGACTCATCTGTTTAATCTTGAGAAGCACTGGTTCGACCCCGGGAACACTGGATTTTCGATTTACGAGTTCAGGCGTGCTCGAATCGGGCTAATGATTTGTTTTGACTGGCGATTCCCTGAATCCGCTCGGACATTGATGCTTAAAGGGGCGGACATCATCTGCCATCCTTCGAATCTGGTACTTCCACATTGCCAGGATGCTATGGTGACGCGATGCCTGGAGAATGGCGTCTTTGGGATAACCTGCAATCGAATCGGTTTCGACCGGCAGGGTGAGGAAGAAATCGCTTTCACCGGCAGGAGCCAGATCACGTCGCAGAAGGGGGAGGTGCTTGCTCGAGCCGGCGCGAACGAAGGGGTGCTTCAGATTATTGAAATCGACCCGCTTCTGGCTCGCGACAAGTCTGTAAACGCTTTGAATGACATGGTTTTCGACAGAAGAATAGACTACTACTTTAAGTAACGAGCTTGACGGAATGCCGATCCCTATCCGCCGTTGTTAGAGTCCCTCCAAGTTCCAGCGACAATTCGTGCTAAAGAACACGGGCGCTGTTCCGATAACTTCAGAGAACCGTTTCAACTGGAAGTGCGGATATGGCCCTGCGAAAAGCAAAAATTCTTGTCGTCGACGATGAACCCGAGATAACAGACATTCTCGATGCGTTCCTAAGCAATGCCGGTCACACCGTCGTAGCCGAAAATTCGGCTGTGATGGGACTTGAACGCGCCAAGACGTTCAAGCCGGACATGATCTTCCTCGACATCATGATGCCGCAGATGGATGGCTATGAAATCTGCAACGAACTTAAGAAAGATCCTCTGACGGAGAATATTCCGGTGATTTTCCTGACTGGAAAAGACACCTCGGACGACCAAGGACGCGGCTTCAAAGCCGGCGGCGACATGTTCATCAAGAAGCCGTTTGTCTGCGAGCGTCTGCTTGAAATAGTCAATGTTGTGCTCCTTAGTTTTGCCAAGGTGTAGCAGATACACCTTGATGGTTGCTGTAGGATGGCTGTGGTGGCAGCCATCCTTTTTTCTTGACAACTATTGTGCGGTGCACAATATTAAGATGCCAGTGGGCAATTATGAAGACGATAAAGCGCTATCCCAATCGCCTGCTGTATGACACGACCGTGAGCCGATTCGTTACCGGTGCAGACTTGCGAGAATACATTCGGAGAAACGAGTCGTTTCAGATCGTCGACAGTCGCAGCGGCGAAGACATGACAGTGCAGGTGTTGGGGCAGCTCTTTGTGGACGAGCTTTCGGCTAAGAGCAACAAGAATTCAATTGTAGAGACATTGCGGGGCTTCATTGCCCTGGGAGGAGAATTCAAAATGGATATCCTGAAGAAGACAGTTCTGGCTTCAATTGGCGTTTTTGAGATCACCAAGGGCAAGGCAGAAGAGATCGTGGATATGCTGATTAAGGAGGGCGAGATTGCCAAGACCAAGCGCTCGGAAGCGATTCTCGAACTGCTGGACAAAGCGGAGAACTCGACCAGGGACCTCAAAGAGCGCATCTCCAAGGATGTTGAGATAACGATCGAGAACCTCAAAGTAGCACGCAAGAAGGACCTGGATGAACTGAACCGGAAGGTGGACGATCTTGCGGAACAGATGCGAAAGATCGCCGCGAAGCTGGGGTAAAAAAAACAGGGACTCCCGATGGAGTCCCTGTTAGAATGACATTCAGTTAGTCTGTCCTAATTGCACATAGTCGGGACTGAACCGTCGCCAAAGATGTAATTGATTAAGTAGACCGGATCGGAGACAGAAATCTTCGTATCGCAGTTGCAGTCGCCGGCCTCAACCGGTGATGGCGGTAACCCTGACGAGAAAATGTAATTAATCAACCTTACGGCGTCGGAAATATTGAGCGAGCCGTTGCCGTCCGCATCTCCAGGAACATACGTTGGCGGAGGATCAAAGGAATGATTCAGGGCTGCCCAGGTATTGACAATTCCCCAACCATAATTATTGTCCGGCGTGGAAGGATCTGAAGCTGTGAGCATCATAGCTTCGCGAACCTGCATGTTGGTCCAGGTCGGATTGGCGCTCCAGACGATGGCAGCCGCTCCGGCGGTCAGCGGGCAGGAGAAGGAAGTTCCACTTGAGAAACCGTAGCTATTGTCTCCCGAGGAACTGGCCACAGAAGCGCTGAGTCCCAACGCGCAGACTTCGGGTTTAATGCGTCCATCAAAAGTGGGACCCCGCGATGAGAAGCTGACGATGGCGCCGGTTGAATTGACCGCGCCGACGGTAATAATGCTGTCGGCATCAGCAGGTGCGCCAAGTGTCTGAGAGCCGGGTCCGGAATTTCCTGCGGAGTTAACCACCAAGATACCAAGGGAGGCGGCAACATCAGCGGCGACTGTCGTTACGCAGAAATCGCCGGTGTAGTTGGCAGGTACGTACCAATCCGTATAACCGAGCGATGAACTAACGATATCTGTACCGATTGAGTCGCTCCATTCAATAGCGGCTACCCAGTTGTGTTCCTCTGCAATTGTCTCGCTGCGGACATCCTCGGTCTTGCAGAGGATAAACGACGACTGGTAAGCCGGTCCGTAATGGACTCCCGAATTGGCGCCGCCGGATGTGGACCACGTGCTTGTGCCATGGCTCCAGGCGTCGGACTGATCGACCGGTTCGTTTGAGACATTACCGTCGTTGTAAACGAAGTCGTGTTCTGCGAGAACGCGGCCCTGGAGATAAGCCTGTGCGAATGAATTATGAGATTTGCGGAATCCCGTATCGAACATGGCGATTGTCACACCCTGGCCAGCATAGCCGGAGTCGTGGCAAATCGGAACATTGATCTGGGTGAGTTGGCTCAGAGAGCTGCCATACGAGAGCGAGTGAGATTCCAGCGATTGTATTTCACCCTGCTGATTGCTTTTGTCGAATACTGATTCTTCTATTGGACGCGTGAATGTCGCCGACGGCTGAACATGAGCAACATAGGACAGCGTTGAAAGCAATCCGACGCTGCTTAAGTCGACCTCGACGGCGGCAGCGTTAAGCCACTTTGAGGTTTTTAATATCTTAGCGCCAAGTGATTGCAGTTGGTTGACGTAGCCTGCATTCACCGGAAGGTCGGAGAAGCGAATCTTATCAACACCGTGCTTTTCACGACGTGCTTTGGCGCGTGCGGTTAGACCGGATTCGGCCGACAATGAGGCGGCAGCGAATTCGGACTTGCTGTAGATCCCCTTATCAGTGAAGAACACCCAGATTTTGACTTTGCCCTCGGTCTGATGCGTTGCGAGGTAATCAGTCGTGCGGTCAGAAATCGGTGTTTCGCTCTTTGTCCGATGGAAGCTCGGATCCTGAAAGTCAGGGCGCTGTTTTGCGACAGTGATGCCAGAGATCAGGAGTAATGAAATAATGGCCCATCTGCCAAATTTGGACATTGTTCACCTCTCGCGTGGTCCTATGTTGAAGTAGATGTTACTAATCCAAGATATTCACTAATGTCAATTCTGTCAACAGTTTACTCAATAATAAAGGTATCGACAATTTTATACTCCCGCTATTGACGTTTTTGTGAAAGAAACGTCCATTGATCTAATCGATTGTGTGGCATCAACTGCAAACGCGAATATAAACAGTTTTGACTGGACGTTTACCTATCCTCCATGTAATCTAACCACTCGTATGACAAAAAGTTCAATTCGTTACATTTTGTGTACACTTTATGTCGCCTTGGCTGCCGGATGTTCCAGGGATACATCGGAGGTCACACAAAGTGAATGGGAGAAGCTAATTGCGATTCGCGGCGAGGTTCGCGAAGTATATCGCAGGCAAATGGTCCGGCGATTTGAGCGGTGTGCGGAGCAAGAGACGGCGCGTAACGGCGGGGAAAGCAGCGATGTCGGGTCGACACCACATGACTTGTTCTCCGATGGGAATATTCGTCTCCTCCAGAAGATTGAGGACAGCTATGCGGCAGACTCGGAAGACGAGCGCAAGGTGCGTCGCCTTCGTCATTCCTTGATCTCGTTGCGTCTGGCAGCTGAGACCGAGTCCGTGGCGCTATACCTCTCGGAGATGCAGCGTTCGAGCAAGGTGGATTTTGATGGCCGGCTGATCGGGTTGGGTGCACTTCAAGCCATCTTGAGCGAGTCGAGTGATCGCGACCGGCGGCAACAGGCCTACGTTGTCAGAGTGCCGCAGCTGCAAAAGGAAAGCGCGGTAATCCAGGAGAGGATTCGAATCGAAGATTCAACTGCAGTCATGCTCGGCTATGGCGACTATACATCTCTGATGCAAGAAGAGCAGCAGATCGATTTCGCGAGCTTAAATGAGCAGACCGCCAGTTTCATTAGTGCGACGGATTCGCTGTACTCGGCGTTAGCAGAAACGGCTGTTCCGCAACTGATCGGGTTGCGTGCTCAGATGCTGAGAGAGTATGATCTCCCGTTCTTGACGCAATCATCGCCATTTGACGAGCTATTCGAATGCGGAGCGCTGGTTGCCCGATTGCCCGACATTCTGATCAAGATGGGGTTAGTGCTCGATCCGGCACGGATAGGCAGAATGATTTGTGAATCGCGAAATGCATTTGAGCGTCCTGCCACGATTCCGATCTCGATACCTGATGACATTCGAGTTGTGATTCCGGGTGGTCGAGGTCTTTCGAAGGTGTCGTGTCTGATGCACGAGATTGGACACGCCCTGCACCTGATCAATACGGCCGAGCGGGAGTTTGAGTTTACGCAGCTTGGAGAGGGTGGACTCAAGGAGGCCTACGCATTTCTGATTGAAGGATTGCTCGATGAGCCGGAGTTTGCGCGCGCGCAGTTCAACATTCCAGAGGCAGGTGTTGCAGACTACCTGAGGCAAAGGGCCTATGTGCAATTGCTGACGGTGCGGTCCTGTTGCGGTGATTTCCAGTTCGAGCAGGCGGTCTTTGCGGGAAGTCAGGATCTTCGAGACGTATACGAGTCAATCAAGCGGCCGATTGCAAAGACAGCGTGGAATGACATCGACGGGGAGATGCTGTTTCAAAGGGTGGATCATTACGAAGCTGCTGAGTACCTGACTGGCTGGTTTCTGGCGGCGCAGATTCGCGAGCATCTGCGCCAGAAATTCGGCGCGAAGTGGTACGAGTCTGCAGATGCAGGCGAATTTCTAAAAGGGCTGTGGCAGCATGGAACGAGAAAGACCGCGCTCGAAGTTGCCGCACAACTTGGTGACAGCGCGATCACGCCTCAGGCATTAATAGCGCACTTCGCAAGAGCTGCTACGCTGTAAGCAGCGATCGCTCCTCTGAATCTTTCCTTCCGCAAGCGCGGAGTTTTTTTCCCACGAAACGGAGACAGCGGTTGACGGCTGGATTTGGTCGTTACTTCTAATCGCAAAATGATCAACGGCTTAACGGTTAGTTTTGAGTTCTGGCATTACTCTTGCAGAGCAGTCATACGGCAAAAAGGCGCAAGCCGCTATTGTTAGGAGTGAGAATGCCGGAAAAAGAAGTCGAACAACAGCCCGCGAGCGAACCACCAAAGGCAAAGGCAAGCGGAAAGTCACAATTACTGCCGATTGCCATCGGAGCAATTGCGTTTGTGCTCGCCGTGGTAATCTTCTCGCTGAAGTTTGGCGTGTTCAGTTCAAGCAATATCAAGGAAGCCGAAGGGCAAGCGGTCGTCACCGATTCAGTCAAGAATCCCGACGAGGAGCCGGAGGAAGCTAAGGCTGACCCCTATCAAGAGCTTTTTGACGGGTATGGCGGCAGCGTTGATGAAGGACTGTTCAGCGACACGGCGATTGTGCGGGATTCGATTCAGAAGAGCGCGTGGTTTGCAGAGCAGCAACTGGAACTCGATCGCAAATTAGCGCAGATGGAATTGGAGAAGACACAGCTCAACCAATTAAAGAGCCAAGTCGAGGCCCTGATGGATCGCAAGAAGGCGATGGAAGAGGGCAACATCATGCAGATGGCCAAGCTTTACGAAGGGATGAGCACGGAAGAACTGGTTCCGATTCTGAACAACCTGGACGACTCACAAGTCAGCGTGATGATCAGCAAGATGAAGAAGCAGAAAGCATCGGAAGTCCTTGGCAAGATGGCGCCCGAACGCGCAGCCAAGATAACACAATACATTATTTCGATGAACAATTAGACGGAAGCACATGAACCCGATTCTTGACATAATCGCCGCAGCAACACCAGCAGAAACGATAACTCCGGGAGTCACCCCAATCGTTGGGAAACTCGCCGGAGATGGCTTGTTTGCTGAGGTCTTTGCAGGCGCAATGTCAGGGGTATCAGGGCCATTGGTGATTCCGAACAATATTCTCAGTTTGATTTCCTCCACTGACGGCGAGACACCATCAATCGAAGCGGGCAAAGTGGCCGAGCTTACTGATGGGCAGACTCAATCAGCATTGGGAGTAGTGGTTCCGGCGATTCTGGACGAAGACACAGGCAGTCCGATCGAGATACCTGTGGTGACGGAGATATCGAACCGTCCGGAGTCAGAAACTGCGCCTATTCAAACGAATGTCAAGCCCGCCCAACTGAATTCTCAGATTCTTACATTGGTTGACAATCAGGCGAATGCCTTTGTTGAAAATCATGTTCTCGGATCGAACCTGCAGAAGGTTTTGGAAGGCGAATTGTCGGCCAATACTCAGACGCACATGCCGGCAATTGGCATACAGGCACAAGTTGAGATTCCGCTGGAGGTCGCTTCGGTCCTGTCCAACCAGCCCGCGGTCGACGCGACTGCGCAAGGCACTGGGCCGGCTGTAGCTGACAAGACTTCGGTGTCGGTTAATTCAGGTCAAGGTACAACGACGCTCAAGGCGCAGCTTCGCAAGGCGTTTCCGATGACGAAGATAGAATCAGCATCGGGCAAGGTCAATATCCAGGTGAAGCAAAGCGCCGCCCAGGTCGAAGCCAAAGCCGTAGTGGAGACGCAAGTCTCCATACAAGGATCGCCAAAGGCGAATGATCTTCCGATCGCTGTTGGACATCAGATAGCTCATTCGATAGTAGCTTCGGCACGCGGCAAGAAACCGCTGCTCTCCAAGAGCGGGTCGCAGGTAACGATGCAGACAAAGGCCGAGGTCACGAGTGAATCGATTACTGAAGATCGCATCATGCGCAATGCGCCAAGATCAGCGATGCGCAAGCCGGTGCTGCAGGCGCTAAAGTCGCAGGGGTTTGATTTCGAGAAGCTCGTGACAACAATCGACAAGACTGACCAGGCAACCAACGGCAGTACGAGCACTGACAAGATTGCGACGGCAGTTGACAAGCAAGTATCCATCGTCGCCAACGCCAGCTCAGAACTAACGGGGATTGAGCGATTCAAGCTCGATATCAAGCGCGGTCACATTGAGACTCTGCTCAAGAAGGGCGAAATCAAACTTCAGCTCCAGCCGGACCATCTCGGAAGTCTGAAGATCAGACTGATTACGAATCCGACCGAGGTGACGGCCCGGCTCGAGATCTCGAGCGACGATGCACGGCGTTCCGTTGAAGCCTCGCTGCCTCAACTGCGCGAAAGCTTTGAGCGTGCAGGATTAAGGCTTAACAGTATTGAAGTTGTCGTGAGCAATGATAACGATTCGCGACGTCAGCAAGCTTCGCATCAGGAATCGCAAAGCCGCAATACGCTTGCGCGAAGATTGGCGAGCGAACTCAAACAAGACGTTCCGGTAGTTGCCGAGATAGCACAAAACCAGCTCTCGCGATACGGCGGAGCACTCAATTTAGTGGCATGAGGTAATGATGGAATCACAATCTATCAGTTCACTGCTTGCGCCGAAATCGGCAGAGCTGACTAAAGCCGCCGGCGACATTTTGGGGAAGGAAGACTTCCTGAAGATGCTGACCGCGCAAATGCAGTATCAAAATCCACTCGATCCGATGAACGATCAGGAATTCATCGGGCAGATGACGCAATTTTCCTCACTCGAGCAATTGCAGAACCTGAACGAGACCATGTCGACGAATGCCCAATGGAACATGTTGTTGTCGCAGACAATCAACAATACAATGGCGACCTCGTTGATCGGAAAGACCGTGACTGCCGATTCGAACGTGACGGCCGTGAGCAGCGACTACACTTCGCCGATCAGCTTCAACTCCGCAGCATTCTCGTTATCGGGGACAGTGACAATTTACGATGCCGAAGGAACGGTGGTGCGGACGATCACGCTCTCGCAAATGCAGGCGGGCGAGCACAGCATTAATTGGAACGGCAAAGACAACAACGGAAACGATTTGCCGGAAGGCAATTATGGGTACAGCATCGCTCTGAGCGATCCGCAAGGCAAATCCGTAAGCGCGACGGCATTTAACGAAGGTGTCGTGACCGGTGTGGATTACATCGATGGTCAGGCCTACCTGATGGTTAGTGGTGGTTTGATTCCGCTGGCGAGCGTTCGTCACGTCTCGGGAGGATAAGCACAATGGCGAATTCAATCATTCCGATTCAGAAAGTCGGACCTCTCGCGGGTGAGGCGACGGCAGTTGGCCAGACTGGCGCAGGCAGGACAACAGCGGCGGTCGAAGGACTGACTTTTTCCAAGCACTTGAATGACCGGATCAATCGCCGCCATCTTGAGATGGGTCCTGAGAAGTTGGCCCGCCTGTCGGACGCAGTTGATAGAGCTTCGGACAAAGGCGCACGTGATTCAGTAGTACTGCTGGATAATCTGGCGTTGCTGGTAAATGTGCCCAGCCGCACGGTTGTCACAGCAATGGAAACGGAAAAGATGAAGCATGGTGTTTTCACGAACATCGATGCGGTGGTAGTTGGATAATTAAATTAAAGAGCACAGGCCGGACCTCCAGCGAGGAAGCCTGTTTTTGGAGGTAAAGGATATATGTTAGCATCACTTTTTGCAGGTGTAGCAGGATTGAGGAACCATCAGGTTCGCATGAACGTGATTGGTAACAACATCTCAAACATCAACACCGTCGGTTTCAAGTCGGGTCGCTCGGTATTCCAGGAAGCGCTGGTGCAGACCCTGCGCGGAGCCGGTCGTCCGTCGTCGGTGTCGGGCGGTTCGAACCCGATCCAGTTGGGACTGGGCATGAACGTGGCTTCGATCGACAACTTGTTCACCCAGGGTGGTCTTGAGTTGACCGGTCAGATTTCCGACCTGGCGATTCAGGGTAATGGCTTTTTCATCCTATCAGATGGCAATCAGAAATTTTATACACGCGCAGGCGCATTCGGATTTGACGCAAACAGCTATTTAGTGAATCCGTCGAATGGTCTTTACGTGCAAGGCAAGAAGGCTGATGCGTCGGGGCAGATTCCTTCGACAGAGACGGTCGGCGATATTCAGCTTCCGTTCGGACAGCAGGACCCGGCCAAGATTACGACGCGTGTCTCTTATGGCAATAACCTTGATGCTTCGGCGACGCGGTCGGAAGCATCGCTCACAGACGGCATCACGCCGACCAACGGTATCACGCTGGTATCCGGCGTGGCGCGCGATGGAGCGGGTGGAACGCACTCAATAAACATTTCCGGGCCGCAGGCTACGACTTCCAAAGGTACGGGAAACAACCTGGCATTCCCCAGCCTGACGGGAAACGAAACACTGGCTGCGATGGGAGTGACAAACTTCACGAACTTCACGCTCGCGGTAGACGGCGGCTCGCCGATCACTATTACGGGTCTTTCGGGAACGACAACGATCAACGAGCTGATCTCGTCGATCGACATACTTGATGGAATTGACGCTTCGCTGGATACAACCTCCGGCGAAATCATGCTGGAACGCCGGAAGGCTGGGGCCCCATACACAATTGCCACCAACACTGCTGTCGCCGGGGATATAGTGAACCGGGTGTTTGGCACGGCTGCTGGATCGACCTTTGCGATGACGGCGGGTACTGACCACAATTTCCTGGCCACTGACACATTCACACCGTCAGTCGGGGGAACGCCAACGACGACAATCCTCGGAATTGCGGTCAGCCAGACAACAGGATTGGCGACGGGAGTCACGGGATTAGGCGGTGGTGGCGTAACAGTGAGCTCGACGGACTCGGGTCTTACCGCGGGGACGGCCTCGATAACCACGAAGGACACGGCCAAAGCGACATCGCTGACAGTGTTTGACTCGCTGGGAGGCACGCATACGTTGATGACGAACTTCATCAAGTCGCACGAACCGAATAAATGGTATTGGCAGTCATCGCTGCAGGGCGGCGAGATCATTTCCGCAGGCGGAACGGGTACTGTCGAATTCAATTCCAATGGTTCGCTGTTGAGATGGAATTTCGATGGCGGCGCGGACAAACTGATTTTTGATCCGAATAACGGCGCGCAGCTCGAAGAGATTGAACTTTTCGCGGGCACGTCTGGCAAATACGACGGTTTGACCGGATTTTCGGGTGTCGAGACGGTGGCGGCGATCAACCAGGACGGTTACGGCATGGGTATTCTGGACAAGATATCGATCGATCCGACCGGGATGATCATCGGCATTTTCACCAACGGTGTCTCGCGAAATCTGGCGCAGATTGCACTGGCGGATTTCAGCAATGAGGCCGGTTTGCTCAAGTCGGGCGAATCGTTATTCCAGACCTCGGCCAACTCGGGCGAGGGCATTGAAGGCATCGCCGGCGAGACCGTGTCGGCGACCATATCCTCGGGCGCGCTGGAATCGGCGAACGTCGATCTGGCGCAGGAATTCACGAACATGATTATCGCACAGCGCGGATTCCAATCCAATGCGCGCGTCATTACGACCTCCGATAACATGCTCGATGATCTGGTGAATTTGAAGAGATAGTGAACTGAGGCATAAATGATCAGAGTCACACGCCTGAATGGACAGGCCATCGTCATCAACGCCGATCTGATAGAGTTCGTCGAGGAGATTCCGGACACCATCGTCAGCCTGACAACGGGCAAGAAGATCATGGTGAAGGAGAACGCGGAAGAGATCATCGACAAGGTAGTTGGATTTAAGCGGTCAACCCTGATCGGTCACCAATCGATCCCGATCCGGGAGACATAGGAAGTAACGCATGCCGGATACAAAAGAGAAAACCGAAGTAACGAACCAACCACCGGCTCCCAAGAAGAGTTTGCTGCCACCCAACCTGGCTGCGACTCTCACCAAGGCGGCGATCTTCGGGCTAATCGCTGTAGTGGCGGTCTTTGCGGCTTATCTGGTGACATTGAAGGTGCTCAAGCCAATGATGGCGTCTGACCCTCCGACCGAACAGCAGGCGGGGCCGTTGAAGGCCGAACCTGCGAAGGAAGTGAAACATGATGTGCCAGCCGCAGAGAAATCTGAGGGCGGTGAAGAGGGCGAACACGGCGAACAGGGAGGTGGAGACGAGTTCTTCACGATTGAGAGCATCGTCGTAAATCCGGCCGAAACCGGCGGGACGCGTTACCTGTCGTGCAGCGTTAGTTTTGAGGTTGGCTCAAAAGAGGACCTCAAGGCATTCGAAGAAAAGTCGGTCAAGATCAAAGACCTATTGATCACGATTTTGTCATCGAAGACAGTGGAAGAACTGGCCGATATCAAACTGCGCAACGATATGCGCAGGCAGATATTAGTTGTCGTCAATCGCTTTACGACTCCGGCACAGGCGACGGCAGTTTACTTGACAGATTTTGTGCTGCAGTAGGATATTAGTAAGGTAGTAGCAACGTGGCGAAGATACTTTCACAAGACGAGATTGATGCCCTATTATCGACGGTATCAACGACCGAAGAAGTTGATCCCAAGCTGGCGCGACAGGACGACTCGATGCGGTCGGTGGTGGCTTACGATTTCAAGCATCCCAACCGCGTTTCGAAGGATCAAATTCGCACCCTTGAGAATCTTCACGACAATTTTGCCGGCCATCTTGGTTCAAGCCTTTCGGCGATTCAGCGCGCGATGGTGGATATCGAACTGGTCAGTGTTGATCAGATAACTTATTCCGAATTGATCATGTCATTGGTAAATCCCTCGAACGTCTTCACGATCACACTGGAACCGCTCGAAGGCCGCTGCTTGATCGATTTCAACCCAACCCTGGCTTTCTTGTTCATTGACCGCATGTTCGGCGGCGTGGGTCGCATCATGGAGACCGAGCGCGAGCTGACCGGTATCGAGAAAGCGGTGTTAGCGAAGATATCGCGCAACGTCTTCAAGGAACTGGAACGGACGTGGGCATCGGTCGTCAAGATGCAGATCCGCCAGCATTCATTCGAAACTAATCCGCAGTTTGTGCAGATCGTACCGCCGGGCGAGACAGTGATCGTGATTGGATTTCAGATTAAGATGCTCGGCAACTCCGGATTGCTGACGATCTGCTATCCATATGTGACGCTTGAACCGATCATGAAGGATCTTGTCGGCAACACCTGGGCCGACCAGTCAAAGAAGGGCGATATTGACGAGAGTCGTCTTCTGAATGTGTCGAATCTCCAGGAGGTCCGTGCTGATATCACCGCGCAGCTCGGTACAGCTACGCTGACGGTGCGTGATTTCATTGGACTCAAGGTCGGCGATGTGATCCAACTCGACCAGCGCATCGAAGAGCCGCTGGAAATTTATGTACGTGGAAGAAAGAAGTTTGTAGCTCGCCCCGGGATCGTCGGTCGGAAAATGGGATTTCAGCTTTCCGGACGAGCCGAGGAATAGGAGAAAATAGATGACGGACGAGATTACTCCGAGCGCCCCGCAGGACGATGATGCGATCCTTGGTGGAGCGCCACCTGCCGGAGGAGCGCCTCTGGGTGCCGGTAAGTCAGCGCCACAGTCGATTCCTGCCGACCAATTGGCCTCAGCAGCCTCGATAGAGGATGAGGTTGAGCGGGCCATGTTGGAAGAGCTGGCCAAAGCTGAGGCAGTCGACGCTACGAAAGCCGAAGGGCTGGGAGCAGCCATGGTTCAGCCGGTGGAGTTCGACCATTTCCAGCGGGTGCAGCCAAGTGGTCAGCCCCAGAATATCGACATTTTGCTTGATGTCAAACTTCCGATCTCCATCGAGCTCGGTCGCACCGAGATGAGCATTCGCGACATATTGGAACTGGGCGCGGGCTCGGTCGTGGAGTTGACCAAGCTTGCCGGCGAGCCGGTAGATTTGCTGGTAAATAACAGAATTATTGCGAGAGGTGAAGTCGTCGTCGTCGACGAGAATTTTGGTTTGCGAGTCACAAGCTTGATCTCGCCCGAAGACAGACTAAAGAGCTTATAACATGAAATGGACGATATTCAGCATCGGATCGCTGATTCAGTTCTGCAGTGTCAAACTGTTTGCTCAGGAAGAGCAAGTCCCAGACATCACCGGTGACATTGGGCCGACTTTGCTTCAACTCGCCGGAGCGCTGCTACTGATCATCATCATCATCTACGCCTCGGTGTGGCTGATGAAACGCTACACGACAGGCAAGTCGCCGGTCGGCGGCGAACTTATCAAGATCATTGAAAGACGTCATCTCACTCCCAAACAGGCCATATACGTCGTGAAGGTAGGGGAGAAGCATGTCCTGCTGGGCGCGACCGAAAGCGGAATCAACAAGCTGTGTGATGTTGATCTTGCGCCGCCGGCCCCGGCTCCGAGGATAGGCGAGACGGCAAAGAACACCACGAAATTCGGCCAATTCCTGCGTCAGGCCAGAGAGTCGTTGATGCCCCGCACTGCTCTGGAGCAGAAAGGGACGGAATCATGAAGATTTCCTGGCGGGTTCTGGCGGTCGCGGTATTTCTGATCATATTCTGTTCGGCAGAGTTGTTTGCGCAAGCGGTGCCGCAGGTATCGATTTCAATCGGCGGCCAGACGACCGACGGCAAGGGGCTTTCCACAACGCTGCAGATTCTGTTGCTGCTGACAGTGCTGGCTTTGGCGCCGTCGATCCTTGTGATGACGACGTCGTTCATACGAATTGTAATTGTAATGTCGTTTCTGAGGCAGGCGCTTGGAACAAACCAACTGCCGCCTTCGCAGTTGATCATGGGAATCTCGCTGGTGATGACAGTTTTTGTGATGTCGCCGGTAGCTACGCAGATCAACAACAATGCATTTCAACCATATCTTAAGGGGGAAATGTCGCAGACAGAATTCTTCAAGGAGGGGGTTAAGCCACTTCGAGAATTCATGCTTAAACAGACGCGGGAAAAGGATCTGGCGTTGTTTGTGAAGTACGCGGGACTGGAGAAGCCGGCGACGCGTGATGACATTCCGACGCACGTTGTGGTCCCGGGGTTTATCCTGTCGGAGCTGCGCACGTCGTTTCAGATTGCGTTCGTGATCTTCATTCCGTTTTTGGTTATCGACATGGTCGTGGCGTCGGTGTTGATGTCGATGGGCATGATGATGCTGCCGCCTATTCTGGTGGCGCTGCCGTTTAAAATTTTGTTGTTCGTCATGGTTGACGGCTGGTATCTGATTGTCAAGTCGTTGCTGGAAAGCTTCGCGATCGCGGGAGGATAGATGACGTCGCAGTATGTAATTGCCCTGGGTAAAGAAGCGATCATGCTGACGTTGATGGTGTCGGCGCCGATGTTGATACTGGGTCTGATCGTCGGTTTGGCGATTGCAGTATTTCAAGCCGTGACCCAGATCCACGAGATGACTTTGACATTCGTACCAAAGATCATCGCTGTCGGATTGGCGCTGTTGATTTGCTTTCCGTGGATCATCAACATGCTGGTGGGCTTCACGACAAGGCTGTTTACCTCAATACCGACTTTGGTCGGCTGAATTATTTTCCCGGGGTTTGGAAAAATACTCCCGCAGAGAGAAATATGCCGGTTCTGCTGATTATGTAACCTGCTGTTTTACTGCAAGTTAGCGCTTCGTTCCTCTTCGGCACAGGCCTTGCTAAAGGTAGTGCGAAGAGGAGAAATCTAACTCGTGCAGACAGAAGCGATATTCGGACTCACACTCGACAACATTACAATCTTCCTTCTATCGACTTTCCGCGTTGGCGGGCTGTTTGTAGCATCCCCAGTTTTCGGTCAAACCACAGTTCCGACTCAGGTCAAGATCATGCTGACCCTGATGTTCGGGTATTTCCTGTTTCCGTTGGTTGGCACGCAGGAATTCCAGATTGATCCGGGTCTGCTGCCCTTGGTGCTGCTCGGCGCGAAGGAATTCATGTTTGGTTTGATCATCGGATTTCTGTTCCAGCTCATCTTCCTGGGAGTGCAGTTTGGCGGTGGCGTGCTGGGATACCAGATCGGTTACGCGCTCGTGAACGTTATCGATCCATCGACTTCTGAGAGCGTGCCGATCATCGGCCAGCTCAAGCTGATTCTTTCGACCCTGATATTTTTCATCATCGACGGGCATCATGTGATTTTGCAGGCCCTGTTCGAATCGTTCAAGGTTGTTCCGCTCGGACATGTGGCGTTCAACCCGCTGGCCATGGACGCCGTGATGCATGCGACTGCGGCGGTGTTCGTAATCGGAATCAAGATTGCAGCGCCGGTACTGGTGACGTTGTTTATCACGGATATCTGCCTGGGCATCGTCGCCCGCACCATGCCACAGATGAACATTCTTATCGTCGGCTTCCAGGTCAAGATCGGAGTGGGTCTGATCATGCTCGCGATCGGCCTGCCGTTCTTCCAGTTCATGTTCACGAGAGTATTCAACCAATTGAGTATAGACGCCTTCTCGATCACGAAGGGCTTTGCAGGATAGGTCATGGCCGACGAGTCGTTCCAGGAAAAAACCGAACAACCGACTCCGAAACGGATCAAGGAAGCGCGCGAGCGCGGCCAGGTCGCACGATCGGTCGAGCTGAGTTCGGTCGTAATCATGGCGGCCTCGGCAGCTTCATTACTGGCGCTTGGGCCGTTGATGTCGTCCTCGGGGCGCGAGATGTTCACCTGGATGTTCACGAACTCGACGCATTTCGACCTCAACGCAGCTTCCGTTCCGGGATTCCTCATGCAAACGACCTGGATGTTCTTGAAGCTTGCCGGTCCGATTATCGTCGTGCTGACCGTAATCGCGCTGGCGATTACCTATGTGCAAGTCGGCAGTGTGTTTTCCATGCAGGCACTGGAGCCGAAGTTCGAGAAGCTCAACATCGTCAGCGGTATCAAGAATCTGGTGAGCATGAAGTCGATGGTCACGGCGGTGCGCGACATTATCAAGATGACCATCATCGTGGTCATCGCCTACTACGCCGTGAAAAAGGAAGTGCCGCTGATGTCGGACTTCGTGGATATGGGCGTTGCGGAAATCGCCTCGGCCATGGTCGGGATCACCATCAAGATTTCCTTCAAGATATTGCTCGCGCTGGCAGCAATCGCGATTCTCGATTTTGTTTATCAGAAGTGGGATTACACGAAGGGGCTGCGGATGTCGATTCAGGACATCAAAGAAGAACTCAAGCAGACGGAAGGCAACCCGCAGATCAAGGGACGCATTCGGGCGATTCAACGCGAACAGGCACGCAAGCGCATGATGCAGGATGTGCCCAAGGCGGATGTGGTCATTACGAACCCGACGCATATCGCGGTGGCTTTGAAGTATGACACTGACACGATGGAAGCGCCGACCGTGCTGGCCAAAGGCGAGCGCCTCATTGCGGAGGCGATCAAGAAGATCGCTTACGAGTCCGGGGTGCCGGTGGTTGAAAACAAACCGCTGGCGCGGGCGTTGTTCAAGACTGTCGAAGTCGGCATGCAGATTCCGGGCGACCTGTACAAGGCCGTGGCTGAGATACTCGCTTACGTCTACAACCTCAATGGGAAGGCTAAGCGGAAAGAGTGATGTCACGATTTAACACATATTCGGATGTCATTCTGGCCGTTGCCGTAGTCGGGATTATCGGCGTACTGATTATTCCGGTACCGACCGGGGTCCTGGATTTGCTGTTGGCTGCCAACATTTCTCTGTCATTAGTGATTTTGCTTTCGACGCTCTATCTCAAGCGCCCGCTGGAATTCTCAGTATTTCCGGGCTTGTTGCTGGTAGTGACGCTGTTTCGTTTGTCGCTCAATGTGGCATCAACACGATTGATTTTGGGTGACGGTTACGCCGGAGCGGTAATTGACTCGTTCGGCAACTTTGTGGTCAAAGGCAACTACGTCGTCGGATTTATCATCTTCATCATTCTGATAGTTATCCAGTTTGTCGTGATCACCAAAGGCGCGGGCCGCATCAGCGAAGTTGCCGCAAGATTTACATTGGATGCTATGCCCGGCAAGCAGATGGCGATCGACGCCGATCTGAACGCCGGTTTGATCAATGACGATGATGCACGCCGTCGCCGTGCGGACATCACGAAAGAAGCAGATTTCTACGGAGCGATGGACGGCGCTTCCAAGTTCGTCCGCGGCGACGCGGTTGCCGGCATTCTGATTACGTTGATTAACGTCATCGGCGGATTCATTATCGGCATGGCGCAACAGGGATTGCCAATTACTGAAGCGTTACGTCGTTACACGCTGCTCTCGGTGGGCGACGGACTGGTCACCCAGATTCCGGCGTTAATTGTGGCGACGGCGTCGGGTATTCTCGTGACGCGCGCAGCCGGAGACTCCAATCTCGGGTCCGAGATGACCAAGCAGATGACGCTGCAGCCAAAGGCACTCGCAGTGGCCTCTGGAATCGTGTTCCTGCTGGGTATCGTTCCGGGGATGCCGTTCTTTCCGTTTACCGTTTTCTCCGTCATCGTTGGGGCGGCGGCCTACCTGACGACACAAGCCATGAAGCGCAAGGAAGAAGCTGCAGCCACGGGTGAAGTTCGTCTCGAACCGGAGGAGCACAAGACACCGACGCAGCAAGCGGAAGAATCGCTTCACCTCGACACGCTGGAGCTGGAAATCGGCTACGGCCTGATACCGTTGGTGGATGTCCAGCAGGGCGGCGACTTGCTCGAACGCATTTCCACGATTAGGCGCCAACTCGCACAAGAGCTTGGGGTGGTCGTGCCGCCGATTCGCATTCGTGACAATGTCCAGCTGAAGCCGAATCTTTACGAAGTCAAGCTCAAGGGCAACAGCATCGCGCGCTACGAGTTGATGGTTGACCATCTGCTCGCAATAAATCCCGGCCACCTGGATGACGACATCGACGGCTTTGCCGCCAAGGAACCAGCGTTCGGGATGAGCGCCAAGTGGATTATCCAGAACTACAAAGAACTCGCGGAGATGAAGGGCTACACAGTCGTGGAACCGGCGGCGGTAATGGCTACGCATTTGACCGAGCTGGTCAAGAGCCACGCTGCGGAAATTTTCACACGGCAAGATGTCAAGAACCTCGTCGATCGTGTCAAGAAGGAAACACCGGCGGCGGTGGAAGATATAGTCGGTGAGATTGTCCCAGTCTCGACTCTGCAAAAAGTGCTGCAAAACCTCCTCTCCGAGCGAGTCAGCATTCGCGACATGGTGACAATTCTCGAGTCACTTGCGGAGTACTCGCAGCAGACGAAGGACGCAGACGTCCTCACCGAGTATGTGCGCATGGCTCTGCGCCGCACGATCACGCACACCTATGCGGGATCCGACGGGCAGATGACGGTGTTCACGCTCGAACCGCGCACGGAAAAGTTTTTGTCAGACAATGTCCAGGCTACGAAGCAGGGGCTGATGCTGGTGATCCAGCCGGCCAGCGGAGAAGTCCTGACCCAGAGAATCACGAAAGCATCGGAACGGATGAGCCGCGAAGGCAACACGCCGCTGCTGCTGGTCAGCCCCAATGTGCGGATGGCGTTACATCGCTACTTGCAGGGTGCAGTACCGGGCCTGGTGGTCGTTTCGTATTCCGAGATTCTCCCGCAAATCGAAGTTTTCTCTAAAGAAGCAGTGAGCATATACGATGCTAATTAAGAATTTTCAGGCGGGATCAATCCAGGACGCACTGGATTTAGTTCGCAAAGAATTCGGCAAGGAAGCCGTCATTCTCAAGACCGATGTGTTGCGCGGCAACGGCGGACGATTGTTCAGTGTGACGGCGGCACGCGATTACGAGGCCAAACCGGCCAAGGTTCAAAAGAATGCACAATCCGCGGCGCGGGTCATCGCTGCTTCAAATGCCGGCACGACGTCAAGCCGGCTGGAGTCGGCACTGCTCGATGTGGTGATTCCCGACCTGTTGAACGGCGAGATCAAGAAGAGCTTTCTGTCATTGCGGTGCCACGACGTCGAGTCACAATTGGCTCTCGATATTTGCCGCCAATTGCAGCGCCAGGAGACTCCGAGCCGAGCGAACCTGGCGAAGATTCTCACAGTCATCGCTCCGCAGTCGGTTGATCTTCCCGAGCAGAGTTCCAGCATTGTCTTTGTCGGACCCTGTGGCTCAGGCAAGAGCTCGATGTTGGCAAAGTTCGCCACAGAATTTGTATTTCATCGCAAGCAAAAGGTTACGCTTCAGACTCTCGACAATTTCCGTCCGGGAGCTGAAGAAGAAATAAGCAACCTGACGGACATACTGGAACTGGTTGCCGACACAAACGGTCAGAAGACGAAGGCGCACCCGGTTGCTCATCACCTGATCGATACGACGGGTGTGGTGTACGGTGATTTGAGCGCCCGCGATACCCTCGAGAACGAGCTGGCGAGCATCGGTGAGCGGTTTACGGTGCTGGTTCTTGCGCTCACGACTGGCTGGGTGCACATCCGCAGCTACATTGAATTTGCGCGGCCGTTGGGAATTGATGCCATCGCGCTGACGCAATTGGATGCGACTGACAGTTGCGGATCAGTGCTCAATCTGGCGGTCGGTGATTACCCGCCGTTGTTGTGTCTGAGTGATTCGAGACTTCCCAATGCAGTGATCTATAATTTCGACGCCGGTCTTTGTCTCGACAAGCTGGTGGGGGCGGAAAATGCTGAGTAAGGCGCTGAGGGAGCCAGCTCGAGCCTGGTACGCGACCGTCTGCTCCGGCAAAGGTGGCGTGGGTAAATCGACGATTGCGATATTGTTGGCCTCAAGACTTTCCGATGCCGGTCAACGGGTGCTTCTGATTGACGCCGACTGCGGGTTGGGAGATCTGGCGACGCTCACCAACGCGGTTGTTCGTCGCGGATTTGAGTCGGTACTGGCGGGAGCGGCTTCGCTCGAAGAGGCGACAGTCAAGATTGGTCCGCGTTTGTGGCTAATCGGCACGGAAGCGGGTAACAGGCTTTCAGGGCAGGGCACACGATTGGCAGGTCTGCCGAATTGCCTGCAGATCGACACTTTGTTCGACGTCGTAATCATCGACACACCGTCATCACTCGAACCGTTGGTCCTGAATTTGATCGCCCTGAGCGACCTCAGTATCAGTGTTACCACACCCCGGATTCCCGCGATTGCCGACAGTTACATTCAGATCAAGCAAGCGATTCAACTGGACGAAGGTAGTGAGTCTGCGTTCATCGTCAACAAGGTTGAGTCAGAGATTGAGGGTGACCAGTCGTCAGCGAAGTTCAGCGAGTTGGTCGAGAAATTTCTGACGCGCACGATGTTGGCGCTGGGCTGTCTCGAGTTCAATCCGCTGATCGAGAAATCTACGGAAAGCCAATCTCTGGCTGCACTTCCGGGAGAACTTAACGGGGCTGCTAAAAAATTGGACAGAATGGTTAAGACCTTGCAGGAACGACACATAAATCAGGCAAGGCGCGA
Source organism: uncultured Ignavibacteria bacterium (assembly GCA_964552775.1). Lineage (GTDB taxonomy): Bacteria > Zixibacteria > MSB-5A5 > CAIYYT01 > CAIYYT01 > JADJGC01. Next base: position 35,467 of record CAZKIH010000017.1, read on the forward strand.
AGCATCGCTCTGGCAGCGGCTTGACGAAGCGATGACGCTAAAAAGCGTTGTCGGCTTTGACGATACGCAAGTGATGATTCATAACTAAACGGATACACGAAAAAATGGATTTCCACTTCGATATTAACAGGAAAGGCGTGAAGAGCTTATGAACGTTGCAGATGCATGGAAGGACTACCGCAGCACGGGGAATCCAGAGATTCGACAACAGTTGCTGTCGCATTATCTGCCGTTGGTTCGCAATGTCGCGGGGCGCCTCGCGATGGGATTTCCCAAGACTGTGGAGTTGCCGGATCTGGTAAACACCGGCGTCATCGGATTGATCGAAGCATTTGCGAATTTTGATCCAACTCGTGGAATCAAGTTCGAGACCTATGCAGTGCCGCGCATACGCGGAGCGATTCTTGATGAACTGCGCAGTCTGGACTGGGTTCCGCGGTCGACCCGCGCCAAGTCGCGCGAGTTGGATCGCGCCCACCACGAACTCGAAGGCCGGCTGGGACGCAAGCCATCGCATCGGGAATTGGCCAAGTACATGAACGTGACGATTGACGAATTCGGCGCGACGCTTTCTGACGTCAGCGGCGCAACGCTGCTGTCGCTGGACGAGATGATCTATCGCGAAGAGGACAACCGGCAGATACCGCGAATTGAGACGGTGGAAGGTCCGGCGGAATTCTCAGTGCTCGGAGAAATCGAAGAGATGGAGCTGCGGGCTTACCTGGGCGTAGCAGTGGCCAATCTGACCGAGCAGGAGCGGCTGGTGATCGCGCTGTACTATTACGAAGAATTGACGCTGAAGGAAATCGGGGAAGTGATGACGATCTCCGAGTCGCGTGTTTCACAGATTCACACCAAGGCGGTGATGAAGCTGAGAAACCTGGTACGCGAGAAATTTGCAATGTAGGCAGGTGATGCGAGGTGGTAAAGCCGATTGCGATCGTTGACAATCTGGCCAAGACGCCTCTGGCCGAACGGGTGAACCAACTTCAGAAGGTAGCGCCCGACACGGACCAGCGCCAGGCGGCCCAGATTTCGCAGGAGCAACAGGTGCAGAAACACCGTGAGGCTCAGGCGGCCGAGAAGACCGACGAGGCGATCATCCATCGCGACAAACAGCAAGCGCAACAGCAGAACAAAGAGAAGAAGCAGGACAAAGAGAAAGAGAAGAAGAGCGGTCTGGATGTGACCGCCTGACATAGGAGTCATTAATGGATACATGGAATGTGGCAAGACTGGTATTGGACGGAGTGTTTGCGATAACCCTGGTTGGGATCGTAGCGGTTTTCCTGTACCGGCGCGAAAAGAAGATGCGGTCGCTGATCGCTCAATATGTCCTCAATGCCGCTGAACCGGCGGCGTCAACCCAGGCGCGAGAAGTGTTTCGCGAGCCGGTTTACGAACAACCCCTGAACATTCGTCCGGCCCAGCCGCGCCTCAACAAGTCCGATCTGGTGGCACAATACGAGTCACAGCGCTCATTTGCACCAGCACCGCCAGTAGCGCGCAAGGCGACACGGGCGGAAAAGTATCTGGAGGCCGTGCGCATGTACCGGCAAGGGAGCCGTCGCGAAGATATCGAAAAGAATCTTGGCATTTCTTTCATGGAACTTGAACTGCTGGGCCAACTGAAGTAGGCAGGCGGAAGAATAAGGAGAAGGTAGGCAATTATGGCCATGGAATCACCGTTCTTTCTGACCAAGGTGGAGTGCCCGGTCTGCAAGACGATCAATGAATTCGAGAATATCAAGGTCGGCGCATACCTCGAAGAGGACCACGACACGGATTTTTGCCCGGTCGGCCGGCAGTGGCGCAATCCCAAGTACGAAGTTTTCAATCCGCTGCTGTTCTTCATGGCGACCTGTGAAAATTGTCTCTATACCCGCGAATTCAATCAGGCATTCAAGGACTGGAAGAATGACACCGCGTTTCGTTCGTACCGGTTGAAGCCGATGCAGGTGCGCCATCTGGAGGCGCTGAGCGTCGAAGGATCGGTGCTGAAGATGCTTGGCCAGGCGCGCAACTCGCAGCTCAATCCGTTTGCGACGGCGGTGACCAAGTTCATGATGGGGATATATGACGAACTGCTGCTCGAACATCCGCGCAAGCTCGACCTGGGCCGTTTCTACCTGAGGATTGCCTGGCTGTACCGCGAGAACTACGGCCAATCAGCGGCCGTGCCGATCGACGACGTGGCGCATTTTGCTTACGACATCGAGAAGGCCTACGCCAAGCTAAAACAAGCCCGCGATTACTTCGCCATGAACTTCAGCACCATCTCACAACTTGTGGATGACGCCTTCAACAAACGCACACCCGACGGCGGGGGAAACACCGAATTCATGACAGTGCAGGATAATTTCAAGTCCGAGTTGACGCGCATCGCCGATCTGCAGGCTGCTCTCAACGGCGCGATCAATGACATGGCGCAGGCAGTCGAAAAGAACTCACGGTTGCGACTGGACTCGGTGCCAACGCAGGGCCGTGGTTCGGTTGCTTACGGCGGTTTCGCCTCATTCGAAGAATTCATCCGCGAGGTAAAGGCGCGCTGGGAATACGCACCCATCAACGAGCAGGAAGCACTTCTGTACGCGATTGAGTTTTACAAGAGCGCACTCGAAGATGGTCACGAAATCCAGCAGGGAAACCAGCAAATCCAAGCGACTTACCTGATAGCCGAGTTGTCCCGCCGAATTGGCCGGCATACCGAAGCTAAACTGTACTTCAACAATACGATTAAAGCCGGTCAACAATTCATCTTTGACAACCGTGGCGACCAGACGCGCACGGCGCTGGCGCGCAAAGTCATCGATTTAGCAGTCGCACAAGGCAAGAGCAACCTTGAGGCCAGCAAGGGTAATTAGGCGTGGAGCGAACAAAGGAACACACGATCACGGTCGGGGGCATGCTGGAGCTGTGGGACAAGCTGGAATTGGTGTTCGAGGATCACGGCCGGACTGGACGCTATCGGACGCGACTCGAGGACATCACCGAGCGGCACTTGGTAATCGATCGTCCACACCTGATCGCCGGCGACGCGCTGTTCAGCGAGGGCGCCCATTTCACAGCACTGTTTTACAAGCCTGACTCGGCTTACACTTTCGGGGGCAAGATCATTAGCAGGACCGAGGCCGGGAGCGACACCTATCTCATTCCGAAACCACAGGGATTCGAACGCAACCAGCGTCGCCGCTACTACCGAATCAATGTTGATTTGCCGGCCATATTGATACCTGCCAGTGAATTGTTGACAGGAAAGGCTGAAGACGGGGCTCTGCTCGAGTTCGAAGCGGTCTGTCAGAATGTTTCCGGCAATGGCGGGCTCTTTCGCAGCCGATTTGAAGCCGAATTGTCGGACAAGCTATTTGTGGTGGTGCAGGTATCGGAATTGGGGCGCGATTTCTGCTCGCTGGGAATCATTCGCAGATCGGAATCGCCGGAGCCGCGCTGGCATCAATATGGGATTGAGTTTTTCACCGTGGAGGAGCAGCAACTGCTGTTATCCAACACTCAGATTCAACGTGTGCCGAAGCGTTTTCAATCGTTTACGGAGACGCAGAGAACCGCGCTGTTGAACTTTATTTTTGCACAACAAGTTGCCCTCAAAAAACGAGGGCTGATTTAAACAGACAGGAGCTTACAATGAGCAAGCAACAAACACAGTCAAAGGATGAGAATTTCATCATCAAGCAGCCTCTCCAGCTTTACAAGGAGCGCAAGCGGCGTTTCGTACGTCTCGAAATTGCGGCGCCGGTGACCTATGGAGTTCTCAACGTCGATCGACCGTTGAGTGAAGCTCTGCAAGACCAGCACAGCGGGACGATCCTGAATATCTCCGGTGGCGGCGTCTTGATGGTCGGCGAAACGGGACTGACCGAGGGGACTTACGTGACGATGAGTTTCGAACTGACCGGCAGCGATTTGATCACGGGTATCGCCGGCAAAGTGAAGCGCGTCGATGATGACGGTGAAGGCGGATTTTTATTCGGTATTGAATTCTGTTCGGAAACCGAACTCGATTCCGTATTCGGCAGTGCCAACATCGGCAGCGTGATTTCGAGCTTTGATACCAAGGTAAAGCGATTCTTGCTCAAGTACATCTTTGCCCGCAAGGTGCAGGAGCGTCTGGAGTCGGCAGAAGATGAGCAATAGCTGTCGCGCAACTTGCGCGTTCCTGGCGCTCTGTCTGAGCGCGTTTGTGCCCGCCTGGGCACAGGCAGAGAAGTCGGTCATTATCGTTGTGAATTCGGCGGGGTCAAGCTGGCCGGACGGCACATTTGCCGAGCGCCTGAATGCGATGATTGCCGAGACCAGCGGCATTGAGGTAGCGGATACCGAAGATGCAGAATGGCTGCTGGATCGCAGCAAGGGAAAATTCGACAAGCAGCAGGCGGTCGACCAGGGAGTCGCCAGCGAGCACCGCTTCGTGCTCTGGTGCGACGTTAAGCGCGAAGAGATGAAGGTCGAGAAGGGATTCGCTCTTCCGTTCTTTGCCAGCCAGCGCCGGGTGATCGCCCTGATGGAAGTGGAATATCGAATTGTCGATTGCCTTCGCGGGCGCTTAATCACGAGCGAGAAGGTCAAGGTGAAGGAGCACGGACCTTCGACGATGCAGTATCTTGACGCCAGTGATGCCGACCCCAATCTCTATGTATCATACTTCGATCGCAAAGAGCTATTTGACAAACTGGAACAGGCAGCCGCCGACAAACTGACCGATGCTTTTTCCGAACTGGCGCGGCAGCGGTAAGTCGTATGGAGAGAGTTCAGCCGGACGATTTGTCAACAGTAGTTGAAGTTGATCCGGCGCGTACGGTCTTTGACAATCTGCCGCTGGCGGCGTTTGCCGCGGATTCGCGCGGACGGATTGTTTACACCAATCCTGCTTTTCATCATTTGATCGACCCCGAACACTATTCACACGACTTGTGTAGCAAATTGGAAGACATTGAGGCACTATTCGACACCGGTTTGCGGCAACGCTGGCAAGAGATATTCTCCGGCCGGGCAGCGACGCAGGTTGAGCCTTTGACCTTCACAAATCGACAAGGGAGACACTACTATCTCTCAATGTCGTTGTCGCGTTCGCGTGTTGATGAGGCTGTGGCGATTGTCTACGACCTGACCGAATCGAGCGAATCTACCGCCAAGGTTGAGCGGCACTTGCGTGAGTTGAAGATCATAGAGGAAATCTCACAAGCACTGCACTCGACAATGCGCTCCGAGGAAATTCTGCGCATCATCCTGGCGGCGGCGACTTGCAAAGAAGGGCTGGGATTTAATCGGGCGTTTTTATTTTTGCGCGAAAAGAATAACGGCCACCTGGTGGGGAGAATGGCGATTGGTCCTTCGACACCTGAGGAGGCGGGCCGTATCTGGGCCGGCATGAATGCGGGTCACCGGTCATTGTCGGAAGTCCTGCAGTGCTACCTGAGCAACGTCGACCAGTACGATATCGGGGTCAATCGGATGGTGAGGTCACTTCGCATCGAGTTGACGAACGAAAAACTGATGAGGGACGTGATCGAAAACGGCCAGTCGCTGAATGTTAACGATGATCTGAGTTTCGACGAAGCTCGCGCGTCCGAGGCGCTGCGCAGCCTGGGCGTAACCTGGTGCTCGATCGTGCCGTTATTGTCACGAGGCAAGAGTATCGGTTTGATCGTTGCGGACAACCTGATTACCGGTCGTCCGATTGAGGACAGCGCGGTGCGTTTGCTGCAGGTTTTTGCCTCGCACGCTTCGACCGCGATCGAGCATGCGCAGTTATTCGAGGAACTCGAGCACAAAGCACATTCGCTCGAGGAGGCTCAGCGAACGATCGAGCGGGTACAGAAGCAAATCAACGCAATTGAGCGCATTTCGCTGGCATCGGAAATATCACACAAGATATCTCACGAATTACGCAATCCGCTGACAATCATCGGCGGATTTGCCGCCCTGCTAAAAAGCAAACTCGATCCTGCCGATAAACTAAGTGAGCATGCGCAGATCATAGTTGAGGAAACAGCTCGGTTAGAAAAAGCGATGACCGACGTGCTGAACTTCTCCAAGTCATTCGCACTGGAGAAAGAAGCGCTGAATCTGGCGGATATTGCCACGGTCGCGCTGGACGTGTTTGCCCAACAACACCCGTCACGGATCGCACGATTTGGCGCAGGTGATCCGACGATACGCTCCGTTTGCGTCAACAAGGACCAGGCGGTGCAATCATTATATGACGTGCTTGAGCATCTGGACTCGGCCCTGCCCGAGCAGGCGAGTTTGAATATGACGGTGGATACTGCAGATGGCCGGCATCGTTTGAATATCTGTATCTGCCCTGAGGCCGGCGAGGAAACGCATTGCCGGGAGGCGATGGCAGAGGCATTCGATTCGGAGTTGCAGGGTTCCTCGCTGCGGATGACGCTGGCATTTGAGACGATTCGCTATAACGGCGGTGAGCCGGGTATTGAAACTGGAGGCGACGGCCGCGCCTGCCTGTACATCGCCTATCCGGCCCTGGAGGAACAACATGTCTAAGACAGTAATGTGCGTGGACGATGAGATTAACCTGCTCAAGCTTTACGAGCAATTGTTGATTGATGAGGGTTATAAGGTGTTGGCAGCCCGAACGGTCGATGAGGCCATGGAACTGCTGGGATCATTCCCCATCGATCTTGTCGTGCTGGACATCAAGATGGAGCGGGAAAACGGTCTCGACCTTCTTGAGGAAATCAAGCGAACGCGCCCAGAGATGCCGGTCATTCTCAATTCGGCATTCAACACTTACAAGTCCGATTTCAAAAGTTGGCTGGCCAACGATTACCTCGTGAAGAACAGCGATTTTCGCGAACTCAAGTCAAAGATTGGAAAGTTACTGGATGTCTAACGCTGAATCGACGGTAAGCTTTGCCCAGTTGGTTGAACATGTCACGCTGCTGGTTGACGAGATCAAGCTGGTCAATCTCAATTTGACGATCGCGAATGCGAGACTTCGCCTTACAGACAGCGCCTTTCAGGCGGTCGGCGGGAGCTTTCGCCAGCTGATCGATACGACAACGGAAACTCAAGAGGCAGCGGAAATCATGCTCAAAAAGGCGCGCGGTGAGAATCTCAGCGACAAAGAGCGCGACTTCATGAAGCGTGAACTGGATCAAAATCTTGAGAAGATTCAACGGGCGGCGGAAAACATCATCCAGACCGTGGTGGCCATCAAGAAGGGCCAGCGGGTCAATCGCGAAGGCTGACAAACGGGAAGGGACAACTACGGCAATGAAATTGATAGCGATCATAACCGATATCGGCGGTCCGGTGGCACTGCATAACATCCTTTCGGAATTGCCCCAGGAATTCGGAACTCCGATCGTCGTTATGCAGTCAAGGAGCGAAATGTTGATCGAGTCCGGACTGGCGGCATTGCGTCATACGACGAGACTGAAGATCGGCCAGTTGAGACATGGCGTGCATCTGCATGCCGGGACGGTCTACTTTGTAAAATCGGGGACAAGTTATCAACCAAGCCCCAATCACGATGGGCTGGTATTGGAAGTCATGAAGGGCGAAGGGCACAGCGCGAGTTTCGGGTCGTCGCTCGTCGAAATGGCGCGGTCTCTCAATTCCGAGTTGACGGTGTTGTTTCTTTCGGGGCGAGGCGATGCTGCGGAAATCACGCGGGTTTGTTCTGTTCTGGAACAGTGTGGGTGCTCGGTATTAGTGTTGAATCGCAGCGAGAGTGTGGTAGATGAGCTGGGGCTTTGCGCTCTCCGTGCGACGCCCTCGGCGTGCGAGCTTTCGACAGGTCGAATCCTCGAGCTGCTTTTGTTAGAATCGACAAAAGCGCTGCCGTTGCGAAAGACGCCGCAAAGTGCCTCTCGACAGTGAACAGCCGGCGTTTACGGTCGATAATAGTTATATCATAACGAGAGAGGATGATAATGGAAGACATCGATCCGATAAAAGTTCTTGTTGTTGATGATGAAGAGGTCATGAGGAATCTCATGATCAAGATTCTTGAAAAAGCAGGTTACAAGGTGATTACGGCAAGTGGCGGATTCGCTGCGCGCAAGATTCTCGCTGAACAGCCGGTCGATCTGGTCCTCTCGGATGTCAAAATGCCGGACATGAACGGTTTTGATCTGTTGAAAGAAATCAAGACAAATTACCCCCATGTAGCCGTTATTATGATGACGGCGTACGCGGATTCCTATACCATAAAGGACGCGCTGATTTACGGGGCAGACGAGTACATCACAAAGCCATTCAAGCATTATGAAGTAACGGTGGTCATGGAACGCGCCTATTGGCGCAGCCAGGCCAATCGCAATCAATCCACCAAACAACGACAGTAGGTACGGATAGTCGTGAGCAGCGATATCAAGCATCTGAAGGCTCCGAAAGGAATCAATCTCACGACCAATGGGGACGGCACCCGTGTACAATTACAGGTCATCGCTGCTGAGATTGAGGGAACGGCTCCGACGAGTGAAGACATTAGGAAGCTGTTAGCTGACAATAATGTCATCTTCGGAATTGATGATGAGGCAATCGCAAGGGCCCTGAGTGCCGAGGACGGATCAGAAAGCGTTGAGATAGCTGTCGGTACGCCGCCTGAGGGTGGCGAGGATGCCAAAATAGAACTGCTATTTGAAGTTCAGAATAATAAAGAGCCAAGCGTCGACGAGCGCGGCAAGATCGACTACAAGAATCTCAATTTCATTCAGAATGCGCGTGCAGGCCAGATCCTGGCGCGCAAGACACCGGCGACGCCCGGGACTCCCGGAAAATCGGTATTTGGCACGATTGTGGCGGCGAAGCCGGGGCGCGACAGACAACTGGGTAAAGGAACAAATACCGAGATCGGTCCGGACGAATTGACGCTGGCAGCAACGATCGACGGAACCATAGCCTACAAATTCAATACGATAAATATTCACCCGAATGAGAACATCCCGTCATCGGTCGACACGCGCACGGGGAATATTGACTGCGTTGGATCGATAAAGATCGGCAAGGACATCTCTTCCGATTTCAAGGTTGTTGCCGGACACGATATCGAGGTCAATGGCAACGTTGAGGATGCGGTGGTTCAGGCGGGCGGGAGCGTGATGATCCACGGAGGTTACTTCGGCGGGGGAAAAGGCCGGTTGATAGCGGGCTGCGATGTGACCGTGAAGTACGTCGAGAATCAAAAGGTACGAGCGGGCGGAAGTATATTCGTCGGCGGTGAAGCGCTTAATGCCGATATCTACGCCGACGACTCGGTGTTTGTTCAGGGGAAGCCGGGGAGCATCATCGGCGGAAGCGTGGCGGCCAAAAACCTGGTACGTGCAGTCGTGATCGGTAACGATGCGTCGGTGCCGACACATATTCATGTTGCATACGACATGCAGACGGTGGACCGTCTTCGCGAGGTCGGGCATGAACTCGAGCGTTTGCAGAGTGATGAAAAACGGATCAAAGACGCGCTGGTATTCCTGTACAAGCTTGAAATGAACGGCAAGTTACCGGCAGACAAAAAGGAAGCGCTTGAACAATTCAAGACTTTCATCAAGGACATGCCGAATCTGATCGGCGATCTCAAGGCCGAGCAAGAACAACTGCGCGCCAAGTTGCTGGAACTGACGGAAGCACGGGTCATCGTCGAAAGCAAGGCGTTTGCCGGGACCGTATTACATTTCGGGACGATATATAAAGAGCTGCTTGAGGATGTGCAGGGTCCGGTCGTATTCGAGAAGACCGGCGATACAATTTCCAAGTCGGTGCTCGATTCGAATTATGAGCGCCTACTCGAGGAAGAGAAAAAGCGCCGGAAACGCGATCAATCACAGCCAACCGAATCGCATCCGGGTCAGCCACCGGTCGAACAAGCTGAAGTCGCCGCCAAAGTCTAATTCTACTCCAAAATCCGAGTTCAAACTGCGATGGCCCGGGTGGCTGCGAGCCGCTTGGTATTTGCGTTGCGAATGACAAGACTGGTCGACACCAAGAATTCTCTTGCATCGCGACGCTATTGGCCGTAGCTTTTTCGTTGATTGCTGCGGGTGTAGTTCAGCGGTAGAACGTCAGCTTCCCAAGCTGAATGTCGAGGGTTCAACTCCCTTCACCCGCTTTATTTTATTTCTTTAACGAATTGAGTTATGCCACTACCAGTTGTTGCCATTATTGGGCGTCCGAACGTCGGCAAATCGACGTTTTTCAATCGCATTATCAAGGATCGATTGGCTGTCACGGACGACACTCCCGGCGTTACACGCGACCGCCTCTACCGGAAGATGGAATGGACGGGCCGATACTTTGTTGTTGTCGACACCGGTGGATTCCTGCCGCGCTCGCATGAGTTGTTCGATCAAAAGGTTCGCGAACAAGCTGAAATTGCCATCCAGGAAGCGGATCTGGTCTTGTTCATGGTTGACAGCAAGGTCGGCCCGATGGAAATCGACAGAGAAATCGCCAAGATGCTTTTGAAGCTGAAACAGCCGACACTTCTGATTGCCAACAAGTCAGACAACGAGACATTGCAGCTCGATGCGAACAGTTTCTACTCGCTCGGATTAGGAGAGCCGTTTCCGGTATCTTCGACCGACGGGTTCAATGTCGGAAATGTTCTGGATGAGATCGTTGCAAGGCTCCCTGACGTTTCCGAAGAGGCTGAATTCAAAGCTGATGCGATCAGGGTGGCGGTGATTGGACGGCCGAATGTGGGGAAGTCTTCGATAGTGAACAAGTTACTTGGCGACGACCGATTGATAGTCACGGATGTTGCGGGCACGACTCGCGATTCCGTTGACACGTTTCTGGAATACAATGGGCAGGATTTCGTGTTGATCGACACGGCGGGACTGCGTCGACAAGCACGGGTTAAGGATAATCTGGAGATGTACACTGCATTGCGGTCGATTCGAACTCTGCAAAGGGCGGATGTCGCAATTGTGCTGGTGGAAGCGCCCGAAGGTATCACCAATCAAGATGTCAAGATTATCGAGCAGGCTGAAGAGGCCCGCAAAGCGATCGTCATCATCGTGAATAAGTGGGACCTTGTTGAAAAAGACACCCATACGGTAGATCAGTTTACGCAGACCTTTCATCAGAAGGCTCGGACGATGAGCTACATTCCGCTGGTGTTTGTCTCGGCGCTCACGGGTCAGCGTGTGACAAGAGTATTGGATAAGGTGATTGAAGTTTACAATGACCGACAGAAACGGGTGCCGACAGCGGAGTTGAACAACTTTCTGGAAGCGGCCGTTGAGGAGCGTCATCCGCCTGCGCATCGCGGGGTACATATCAAATTCTACTACGTGACACAGACCGACATTGCTCCGCCGACATTTGTGTTTTTCGCGAACTACCCCGAGCAAATCGACATTACTTACATCCGCTATTTGGAAAACAGACTACGCGAGCGGTTTGGCTTCGTGGGAAACGCGCTGCGGATGAAGTTCAATCCGCGGTCGAGTCGCGCCGATATGGAGTAGCGTTCGAGGATCCGCAAGATTATTCCCCAAAGTTTTATTCTGCCGACGAAAACTTCCGACATCCCCGAAGAGTATACTCTAAACTGTTATTATTGTTGACCGCTCGAGGGGCATCGGGCAGATTGAGACGGAAACGTTGAAAGGAATCAGAATCATGAAAAAGATGATCGCCGCCATCATCGTCGGAGTGCTACTTAGCGCGGCCCCTTCATATGCGTTGATGATCGGGCAGATGCGAACGGCAGAGACTTCGGGATGGGGCAGTCTCAACGTTACGACCGGAGTTGGGATATTTGAGAATGTGAAACATGTCTTCGGCACAGTGCGGTACGGTGTAGCGTCGCAGCTCGATTTGTCGGGTTCGCTGGCGCTGCTTGACCATGAGGCCAATGCGGATGCCTCGATTCTGTTCAATGCTGACGCGCAGTATCAGTTTATGCAATCCAAGTTGGGATGGGCATTGGACATGGCGGGCGGGGTCGTATTTGAGTATTTTTCGATTGGTGAAGGAAATGTTGACGCTTCCACGTGGAGCCTTGGCGTCAACTATGTCGTCAGCAAGCCGCTGAAGATGGACAACGGTTTTGCGTTTACGCCGTATGGGCGATTGAACCTGCGCACGGATAATTTTAATTCTGATGTGACTATTGTTGATCCTCTATTGGTCACCAAGCCAACGAGGTTACTGGGTGTCGCAAAGTTGTTAAAGGCCCAGGAGACGATATCGTACGACAAATCGGATTTCAATATCGGTGTCAATATCGGTTCCGTGTTTCCGATATCCAGCAAGGTGAATCTCGTAGGTGAACTTCAGATCGATGATGAATTCGGTTTCCTGGCCGGCATCAATTTCTTCATGTGGTAGGCTGGCAGTAACACCAACCGATGAACATGATTGACGCCATCATCCTTGGGGCCGTGCAGGGCGCTACAGAGTTTCTGCCGGTTTCTTCCAAAACACACCTGATTATCGGGCAGAAACTGCTCGGCATCAATGAGCCGAGCATCTTTCTCGAAGTGGCTCTACATATCGGTACGCTGCTCTCGGTGCTTATCTACTATCGGAAGGATGTTGGCCGACTACTTTCGGGATTCTTCAACTTCATTAGAGGTCACAAGAGGCAGGCGAATGAGGCCAATTTCCGGCTGTGCCTTTACATTATAGTTGGCTCGATTCCGGCGGCGATAGCGGGATTGTTGTTCAAGGACTGGATTGAGGCGCAGTTTGATTCGACGCAAATGGGCGGATATTTGTTGCTGGTCACGGCGGCGGTACTGATCGCGACCCACTTCGTGAAGGTCAAGCGCCGGCCGTTGAGAATCGGTAATTCGTTTGTCGTCGGAATTGCGCAGGCATGCGCATTGCTGCCGGGGATTTCGAGGTCCGGGTCGACGATTTCGGTGGCATTGTTTCAAGGGATTGAACCTGCACAAGCGGCGAGATTTTCATTCCTGTTGTCGTTGCCAGCGGTGGGCGGCGCGGTAATGCTGAAGGCTGTGGACCTGCTGAAGCAGCCGGGAGCTGTGACCGATCTGCCGAGTTTTGGCGTTGGAATCGCTGTGTCATTCATTGTGGGGATACTGGCGATCTACTGGCTGTTGAAGCTCCTGGCGGGGAGCAAATTTTACCTATTCGGATTCTACTGCGCTATCGTCGGAATATTGACTATAATATTCCTGTAGATGAAGAATGTACTCATCATCCGCTTGAGTTCGTTGGGCGATATCGTGCTTACTGAGCCGATTGTCCGACAACTGCGCGATCTCTACCCCGATTCGAAAATTCACTTTCTGACAAAGGCACGATTTGGCGAGTTGCTTTCGATGTTTGGCACTGTCGACGAGGTCCACTTGTGGGAATCGGAAGTCGCGGGGCGGGCGTTGATCAAGGAATTGCGGCTGATCGGCTTTGATCTAACCGTCGATCTGCACAATAATATTCGCAGCGCCAAGATTCGTTCGGAAATCGGCGCAATGTGGGTATGCACGCGCAAGGAATGGCTTAAGCGCATGGCCAGCGTTCGCTTGCGCTGGTTAAAGCTGAAACCAACTCATGCCATCGACAGATATAGCGGTGCACTGAAATCATTGGGGTACAAACTGGAATATGAATACCCGCGTCTGTCTGTAAGTGCAGTTGCGGCGGCGAAATGGAGTGAACTTCGAGGAGCGCGCCAATTGGAGAGTGACTATTATTGCATTGCTGCGGGTGCTGCCCACGAGACGAAACGAGCGCCGGCTGAGTTGTGGTACGAGATTTCTCAGAACGCGGAACGCGAGTTTGGATTGAGAGCCCTGCTGGTTGGCGGTCCCGGTGAACGGGAGTTGCTGAGTGAGGTACAAGAACTGATGGGAGGCAATTGCGCCGGGGTCCATTGTGAGGAGAGCCTCGCACTTTCGGCAGCCGTATTGGCAGGATCACGATTCGTGTTGTCAAATGATTCGGGGGTTGCTCATCTGGCGGCGGCCCTGGGTAAGCCGGTTGTGGCACTTTTCGGGCCGACTCATCCCGTTCTCGGTTTTGCGCCGCGTGGTGAACGGGCGGGCTACTATACAGTCAATGAATACTGCTCGCCGTGCAGTCTGCACGGCAAGAGGCGGTGTCATCGCGATCAACGCTATTGTTTCACAAAGATGGAAGCTGCGAAGGTTGTTAGTCAGGTCAGGGAATTAGTGAATAAGGAAGTAAATGCATAATGAGTGAACGCGCCATTTTTTTCGATCGCGACGGAACCATCAATGTCGAGAAGGAATACATCTACGATCCGGGAGAGGTCGAGTTGATACCGGGCGCGCTGGAAGCACTTCAGCTTGCCAGCAAGGCTGGTTTTCGTCTCTTCGTCGTGAGCAACCAGTCGGGGATCGCGAGAGGATTGGCGACAGAGACGGATGTATGTCGTGTCAACGAGCGATTGCAGGAGCTTGTCGGAGCTGGGGGAGTGAATTTTGACGGCATCTACTTTTGCCCGCATCTTCCCACGATCTCCGGCCACTGCAATTGCCGCAAGCCTCGCCGCGGGATGGTCGACAAGGCGCTGGAGACGTTTGATCTTGACCTGTCGAACTCGTTTGTCGTCGGGGACAGAATGCTCGATATCGGACTGGCGCACAGCGTTGGCGCAACAGGGATTATGGTGCGGACGGGTTACGGTGCGATCGAGTCGAAGCAATTGCCTGCCGGCGGCGGGCCTCACCACATTGTTGACGATATACTCGCTGCCGTGAAGTTGATATTGAAGGAGATTCCGGCGTGACAATGGCGCGCAAAATGAACATCAACGATTGCCCACAGTTTGTAACCAAGGACTCTTCGAGAATCAGGGAGATCCTCGCGCCGCGTAATTCGATACTGAAGAGCCAGTCGCTGGCTGAGGCAGTTGTTGAACGAGGAGGCGCTACTGAAGAGCATTTTCATGCGACTTCGGAGGAGATTTACTACATCACCAGCGGATGGGGCGAGATGCGAGTTGAGAATGAGATGTTCTCCGTGAGGGCCGGCGATGCGGTGGCGTTATTACCCGGGCAGAGGCACAAGATATGGAATCGTGGTGAAGAGGACTTGGTGTTCCTCTGTATGTGCGTGCCGCCGTATGAGCACGAAGACACTGTAATCACCGAAAGATAGGGCGGAGCTATTTCTTCTTGGCCGGAGCCGGGCCAATCAGCGGCTTGATACATTCGACACTACGCAAGAATCCGACAAGCTCATCGCGGAAGCCGTCTTCATTGATGGCGTAAATGACCTGTTGTCCACGGCGTTTGGATATTACCAGACCGCTTTGTTTGAGGACCAGCAGATGCCTGGATATGGTCGGTTGTGATACGCTGAACAGATCGACGATTTCGCCGACAGAGCGCGGACGGGAGTTCAGCATGAGAACTATCTTGATTCGGGTTTCATCCGAAAGAGCTCTGAAGACTTGTGCTATTTGATTTGTATCTGCCATTTTCTGATATCGAGTTAAACGTGTTGAGTGAGTATGTATGATCAGGCTCGGAGTGTCAAGCGCTTCCGTTCTATGACCGAGAATTCCATTGACTCTAATGCACTTGACAATTACAATTCTGTATGGAAGGGCATGCAACTACAATGATTCATCCCGGAATGGTGATTTATGAGTACACAGATGGCAGATAAGGCGGCGAGAATAGCGGCGTTATCCAGACGCGCAGCGGAGATGCAGGCCTCGCCAATACGGCGATTGGTCCCACTATCTGATGCCGCCAAGAAACGCGGTACCAAGGTTTACCACCTGAACATCGGCCAGCCCGACATCGTGACGCCGGCTGAGATCATGAACGCCGTCCGCAACTTCGACGAAAAGGTGTTGGCGTATGGTCCGTCGCAAGGGCTGTTGGGTCTGCGCGAGGAGGTTCGTAAGTATTTTCTGCGTTTCGATATCAAGGTAACGACTGACGAGATCGTGATCACTACCGGTGGTTCCGAGGCGATCTTGTTTGCCCTGATGACGATCGGAGACGCCGGAGATGAGATACTCGTACCCGAGCCATTCTACACGAACTACAACGGTTTTGCGACGATGGCGGCGATGAAGCTGGTTCCGGTGCCGACGAAAATCGAAGACGGCTTCTCAATGCCGGCGCGCGAGGAATTCGAGAAGAGAATCACGCCACGGACCAGGGCGATCATGTACTGCTCGCCGAACAATCCGACCGGCGCCATCTTCAATCGTGATGACCTGAAGATGTTGACTGAACTGGCGGTCGAACGCAATCTCTGGATTCTCGCAGATGAGGTCTACCGTGAATTCACATACGATGGTGGAACGCACACGAGTATTCTGAGTTTTCCCGAGGTCGCCGACCGTGCGATTTGTCTGGACTCGATTTCCAAACGTTTCTCAGCCTGCGGGGCGCGGATAGGGTGTCTCATCAGCAAGAATACCGATATCATCGCTAATGCGCTGAAGCTTGGTCAGGCGCGGCTGTGTCCGCCGACGATAGAGCAGATGGGGGCAATTGCTGGTTATCAGACGATTGACAGGTTCCTGGATCAGATGATTTCGGAATATCAGAATCGTCGTGATATCGTTTGTGAGGAACTTGCCAAGATTCCGGGCGCGGTGTTTACGAAGCCGGCCGGAGCTTTCTATATCATGCCCAAACTTCCGGTCGACAATGCCGACAAGTTCGCCCAGTGGCTGTTGACTGATTTCTCGCACAATGGAGCGACCGTGATGGTCGCGCCGGGTGATGGATTCTATGCTGCACCCGACAAGGGCAAGCAGGAGGTCCGGATTGCTTATGTGCTGAAGGAGGCCGATCTTCGCCTGGCGCTGCAAGCGCTGGTTCGGGCGGTGGAAGTGTACAAGAAGCTGAAGTAAAGAGTCGGTAGCAGAGGAACGACGAATCTAATGGCGGCGGATGTGGACATCCGCCGCGCACTGAATGGAGGCGGATATGGAAATCCGGTGCGCACTGAACTCCATTCAATGCCCACACGACCCGTTTTGTCTTATGTCAACCCGCTACTCCCAACTCGACTGGCCGACGATTCTTTCGCCGTTGGCTGAATTGCGTGATTGTTCGATTTGTCCGCATGAGTGCGGCGTAGACCGGTCGGGAGCGAAGCTCGGATTTTGCCAGAGCGGGGTTGGATTCTCGGTAGCGTCGATTTTTCCGCACAAAGGGGAAGAGCCGGTCATCTCGGGTGACAAGGGGATCTGCAATATCTTTTTCAATCATTGCAACATGCAGTGCGTCTACTGCCAGAACTACGAGATCAGCAGAAATCGCGAGACTGTGGCTGAGGAAACACTGAACGTTGAAGAAATACTTGAACGAATCGAGCAGGTGCTCGATGGCGGAATCAGCCTTGTCGGTTTCGTATCGCCATCGCATTTCATCCCGCAGATGAAGGTACTGATAGCCGCACTGCGGGAGATACGACCGGGGCTGCGTTTCGTATTCAACAACGGCGGATATGATAGAGCAGAGGAGATTGCTGGGCTGGAAGGGATGATAGACGTGTATCTTCCCGACTTCAAGTACTCCGATGAATCGCTTGCGCGAAGATATTCGCAGGCACCGCATTATCCTGATGTCGCGAAGCGAGTCCTGAAGGAAATGTTTCGCCAGAAGGGGAGCAATCTCCGGCTGGACGACGATGGCGTTGTTGAAGCGGGGATGATCATCAGGCACCTGGTGCTGCCGGGGGAGGTCGAGAATTCGAAGGCGGTACTTCGATTCATTGCTGAGGAATTATCGCCGGGCGTTCACGTGTCGTTGATGTCGCAGTATTGGCCTACGCCGTTGGTGCGCAATCACGGCAGGCTCAGCAGGAAGGTGACGCCTGAAGAGTACGACGAGGTTCTTGCCGAATTTGGCCGACTCGGATTCTACCGCGGCTGGGTACAGGAACTTGATTCACCCGACCATTATCGCCCCCAGTTTTCCGCAGATCGACCCTTTACGGAATAGTTCCAACTACAGCCCACGCGGTTTTTTTATTGAATCCTCAGACAGTGTGCTTACCTTGCCGCCATGGCAAAACAACTCTATGCAGGGATTGACCTCGGGGGCACGAATATCAAGTATGGACTTTGTGATCGTCATGCGGAAATTGTTCATCGCGGCTCAGTCCCGACGGGGAGGACGCGCAGAGAAATTCTTAAGCAGTTTTCAGAAATCGCAGCGAAGCTTGAGCAGATTGCCTCGGGGCTGAATGCGGAAGTATTTACAATCGGCGTCGGCAGCCCGGGGATCGTTGATATCAGCAAGGGCAAAGTCGTGGGAGGCTCGCCAAATGTTCCCGGCTGGCGAGGGACGGATATCAAGAAGTCTCTGGAGAAGGCGAGCGGGCTTGAGGTCTGCGTCGACAACGATGCGAATGTGATGGCGCTTGCCGAGCATCGATTCGGAGCCGGAAAGGGCTATTCCTCGGGATTATATATCACAGTTGGAACAGGTCTCGGCTCAGGCATCATCCTTGAGAATCGGATTTGGCGCGGCTCATGGTTTTCGGGCGCGGAGCTGGGGCACAGCATCATAAACTTCGACGGTGTACCCTGTCAATGCGGAAAGCGCGGATGTCTGGAGATGTATGTGAATGCGGCCTCGTTTGCCAAGTACTACGGCGGCAAGGTTCCAACCGGCGGAGGCAGCAAGTATGTTTTCGATTTGGCAAATAGGGGGATCAAGAAGGCGATTGGTGCAGTGAAGAGATCGGCTGAGTGTCTGGCGATTGGGCTGGGATCGGCGTTGGAGATTTTGAATCCGGAGATCGTAGTGATTGGTGGCGGAGTCGCGGCGGGGGGAGAACTCTATTTCGGGACGATCAGAAAGAGCATTGCGAAATACGCATCGAAGTCCTCGGTTACGGGGGTGCGGATAGTCCCCGCTAATCTGGCAAACGATGCCGGAATGCTGGGCGCCGCGCTGTTGACGCTGGAGAACGAGTTCTCGTAATTCTTATAATTACGCATATGCGCATTAGGGCATATCTTCACGAATCAACCTTGACTAGGCCCGTCATACGCTACTGAGACTTGACGCACCAGTTGAAAGAATCTTTTCGTCAGTTTATCGCTTGCTTCGTCATAATCCCATCGACTATATTCGTGGCTGACTTGAATTATTAGTTTTGGAGGACATTCAGGAATGAAAAGGAATATCACCGGATTTGCTCTCATCGCCTTCGTGCTGATGTTTGCAGCCATGGCCAATTCCCAGTCGGGTACCCGCAAGATTTTCCGGGGTAACGGCGACAATAACCGAAATTTCGTGACAGTGGAGAACACGGCGCAACTGCAGTCCACAGTGGCGATGACCTCTGCATTCGAGTGTATGGCTGATGTCCGGATTGATTCGATTCAGGACGGGCCGGTGCTGGAGCTGAATGTTCAGTTGGGCACCCTGACCACGGGCAACTCGACATACGACATGGAGGTATTTTCCTCGCGTTTCATCGATTGGAAGGGGGCGACTTCGGCCAGCTTCAAACTGATCGATTTAGCGGTCAGCCGAAACTACGCGCTTGAAAACGAGAAAGCTGTCCCGGCAGCGGGCAGGGGAGTGCTGACAATTGGCTCAAGAATCGATACGGTAGCTGTTGAAGTATCGATGCGCTACCTTACCGCCAATGATGTGACTCGTGGGCGGCTCCCGGGTGATTTGCTGCACATGAACGGCAATATCTACTTGCGCTTGTCGGAATTCGGGATCATGATTCCCCAGGAGGCGTTGCTTCGCCTCGACGACAAGCTAAAGATTCACTTTGACGTCTATACTTCGACACAGATGTAAGAACGGCAGACTTGGGATATAGGGCCTCGCTGGAGTGATTCGGCGAGGCTTTTCTGTTAGAGGGGTAAAATGAGACAGTCGAAAATAAACATATGCGCAAATGGGCATAAATGCATATAAAAACTCACAAGTGCCTGTTGAGTCGGCTAATACTGACAATCCCGGGAATGCAGGCTAATTCTGTTTGAATAATACGGAGTGGATCTGTGCGTTGGAGTCAGCCAATAGGAGGATGAAGGGATGAGTTGAGGCACTTATCGGGTTGGAGAAGGGGGTGGCTCAAGCGCCTTGGGAGTGGGAACTGGGCTCAATGGTGCGGGGCCTGTGGCTGTTTTTTTGTGCACCAAATCACTTTGGCTGTGGATTATTCCCAATATTTTTCGCAAAAAAGTGTTGACAATTTCGCGTCAGGCATTACCTTGACCTTTGTCTAGGGTCTTTATCGTACACTTAAGTCAATCTCTCTTATTCTCATCTGTAACCAAGCTTGGACATTAGCGTTCTCAACGCAGAGCTAATTGTACCATCAGCCCACAGTAAAATTATACATCTACTGACTTTTTCTTCGTTTTGTCCTCCCACATGGGCAGTGACGAAATGAGATTTATCGTGGAGCACTACTCGGGAACGTAAGCGAGGGTGGAACAAGATACAACCCGAGAAGTACTTCGAACGTTTGATAACACTTTTTTGTGGAGCAATAAGGAGCATAGAATGAAGCAAAGAAACTGTTCGTTCTTTTATTTGCTACTGACATTAATGCTTCTGTTCTCGTTTAGCTCGATTTACGCGGCAGTAACGGTGACCTACCAACCGGGTAGTTTTCCGTATAATACCGTCGGCAACGTGATTACCGCACGTGTCGTGGCTTCCGATCCGATCGCGGCTTTTGACCTGATGTCAAAAGTGCGTTCGACGGTGACCAACGCGTTCGGAACGGTCACGGCTGTGAACGTGTCTGCAGTATCCGGTGCGGCTGTTGATCTTTCGAAGGTCATCGGCGGTACAGAAGATACCACCCGTATTTACGGATTTGGCTGCAGCACACCGATCATTATGCCGGCTGGTACATATGATTTTCTGTTTACGGTAACCACCTCCTGTGATACTGGTTTATTTGTTATAGAAGACGGTGGAGACTGGGTCGTAGATATCGATCCGGTTATTGCATCGACGAAGTTCGTGAAGACGGACGTGTCGTTTGATGCAGTGACGGTCACTCCCGGAACCTATCGCGTGTTCAACAGACCGCCGACGGTTACGAATTGCCCGTCCGGAGCATTGGTATTTAATGCCTGTGCCCCTGTCAGCTATAACTTTGACAAAGCCGATCCGGATATCAACTGTGCCCCAGGCGCAGATGAGACTTGGTCAATTTTGACCGGTCCGGGTGCTATCGACAATAGCGGTAATTTCTTCTGGGATCCGCCGGCCGTTGCCGGTATTTGCGGTCTCTATGAAATCACTGTCCAGGTGAAGGACGAGTATGGTGCCACAGCGACGTGTCAGTTTGAAGTTTCGCTGATTACCGACGCTCCAGTATTCACCGCTTGCCCGACCCCAGCCTCAGAGACGTTTATTTACTGGGGATGGACGGCTGATGGTGACGTGAACGCTACCGATGCGGACATGTGTCCGTTGGCGTTATCGTACTCGCTTAATTCCTTCTCAGGCCCGATCACGGCAGGACCGTTTGTGGTGAACCCGGGTACAGGTGTTTGGAGCTGGCCGACCCAGTTCGGTAACAACGCGTACCTTGGCGACCATCAGGTTGTCATCGACGTGACCGACGGTTGCCATACCGTATCATGCGAGTTCACGATTCATGTTGCCCCGACGTTTGGTGTTGTGGTCGAAAAGACCCACGGCACGTATCAGGGCATGTATGAATTCGTGTCAATCTACCTGAATCACTGGACCGAAGGATTCGGCGGTTATGACCTGGTTATCACGTACGATGCCAGTGCCTTGTCGCTGGTCAGTGCGGCTCCTGGTGATATCCTGACTTCCTGCGGATTCGAGTACTTCACCTATCGCTACACCCCGAACGGCAACTGCTCAGGCTCTTGCCCATCCGGTAAGGTGCGGTTGGTAGCTGTTGCCGACGCGAACAACGGAGCAAATCATCCGTCATGCTATGGTGAGAACAAGCCGGGTCCGGATGGACCGCAGACTGATCTTGCCGTGCTGAAGTTCCTCGTCACGAGCAATGGTACATTCGAATGCCAGTACGTTCCCATCCAGTTCTGGTGGTTAGACTGCGGTGACAACACCTTCTCGTCGATTACTGGTGACACTCTGCTTATCGCAAACCATGTTTACTACTATAGTGAAGGTTTGCCTGATCCGATTGAAATCACCGGTCAACCGAATATTGGTGGATGGCAAGGAATCGTTCCTGCTGTCAACTGCATGAACCTTCTCGCAGCCAAGTATCATCCGGATACCGTCGTGAACTTCTACGGCGGCGGCATAGACATCGTCTGCGCCGACTCGATTGATGCTCCGGGCGACCTGAACCTTAACGACATCCCGTACGAAATCGCGGACGCCGTTCTGTACACGAACTTCTTCCTGTATGGTTACGATGCCCTCGATGAGAACCCGACGTATCGTCAGGCTCAGATTGCTGCCTCCGACTGTAATCATGACGGTAATCGTCTGACGGTCGGTGACCTGGTTTACTTGCTGAGAGTCATTGTTGGTGATGCTGTTCCGTTTGCGAAGGTTTCGCCGTTTGCCGCGACAACTGATGTCACGATGCAGAATGGTGTGCTTTCGACCTCGAGCTCCGATGCAATCGGTGCCATGTATTTGACCTTCGACATCGATGGTGCTTACTCGATTCAGAGCAACACCACGATGAAGGTTGAATACGTCGAGAGAGACGGCAAGCTTCACGTGTTGGTCTGGTCCGGTCTGGACAATCTTTCCAACGCGATTCCATATGGAACCAACCAGCTTCTGACAGTAACTGGAGCTGAACTGAGCAGTGTTGAAGTTGCCGACTATTCGGGCAGCCTCATGAACGTTCGTGTTGCGAAGTCCGCGCTTCCGACCGAATTTAGCCTGTCTCAGAATACCCCGAACCCGTTCAATCCGCTCACCAAGATCGGATTCGACCTGCCAGTCTCTGCCGACTGGAAGCTTGACATTTACAACGTAAATGGTCAGCTGGTTCAGAGCTATAACGGAACGAACATAGGCCATGTAGACGTTTCTTGGAATGCGGCGAACACCGCCAGCGGTATCTACTTCTACAAGTTGACTGCTGGTAGCTTCACCGAGACCAAGAAAATGGTGTTGATGAAGTAATCCTACTTCACTAATACATCGTTCTCAGGAGCGGGTCGAACAGCCCGCTCCTGTTTTTTGGGGGGGATATTTTCTCTTGACAAGAAATTGATTGTAGAGTGAATTGTCGGTAATTCCAACATTGGTTAGACAACGAAAAGGTTGCTGGTTCGTCATAAGAGTTGAAGACAATTCAACTCGAGGGGTAAACGATGAGACGAGTCCCATTATTTCTTGCCACGATCATTCTCAGCGTTGCTACGCTTGCTGCAGCCAGCCCGAATTTTGAGCATGTTGCCTCCATTCATTTAGGAAGTAGATACCAGAAGATTGTCGAGCGCGACGGCTATTGGTATCTGGCGGGTGAATGGGGTCTTGAGTGCTGGCGGTTCAACAGCCAGGATGAATTTGAGAAGCTCTCTGAAGTCGCGACACCGGGGATCGCCAATGGGTGGCGCTGGAAGGCGACTACGCGTATGTGGCTGACGGCTGGGAGGGATTGACGATTGTTGATGTTTCTGATCCGTACAATCTGAGTTTTGTCAGCAATTATGAGCCGCCGTACAGGACCTTTCCGGAGACACCCTGCGAAGTAAAATACGTCACTGTTGGCGACGGCATAATTTACGCGACCGGGACATTTGGGCTGTCGGCAATTGACGTCTCTGATCCATTATTTCCCGCCCAAACCAGCCGCTTCGCCTATGCCGATACCGTTCCCGGGTTTCCACCCATCGATGACGGAAACCGGTTCGGGGTATCGGTGATAGTGGCAAACAGACTTTTTGTTGCGGTCAGTGGGACCCCCAATTTGGACAAATTTTCCAATGGTCTTTATGAATTTGATATTTCCGATCCGGCTCAGCCCGAGACCCTCGGGGTCTATCTGCGAGACGTTACTGTCCCTGAATTCATTGCAGTTAGGGACTCGGTTATGTTAGTGGCTTCGTGGTGGAACCTTACCGCTTTCACCATAGAAAGCTCTGGAGGGCTTCGGCAAAGAGGGACGCTCCCTGACTTGATCTTTCACACCGGTGACCCACAGGACCTAACCATATTGGGTAACACGGCGTTGATTGCCGGTTCGAGTGGTGTGACACAAGGGGGCATCACCAATATCGACATATCAAATCTGGATTCGCTGGCCATCAAAGAGGATTTTCGTCTGCCGGTGAATTTCAACTGCGTGCAGATGGTGGACTCGGTCGGCTTTGCCGGCTATTTTCACAGCGATCTCATGAGGATGAGGCTCAACCCTACCGGTCTTCTGGACTCCGTGGGATTCATCAGCACGTTTGCCAATGTCCGGGGTATCGCAGTCTCTGGTAACACTCTCTATGCAACGAGTCGACCTGAAGGACTCTTGACCTTTGACGTCTCGGACCGAGAGGCACCATCCCTCGTTGATATGATGCCGCTGGGCGATCCTCTGAGACCCATAGTATTGGGAAATATTCTCTGCGTGGGAAACATCGAACCTCTGGCGTCAGTATATGATATCACAGTCCCGACGGAACCCCGCCTCATTGACCGTATCGAGCGCCCAAAGACATCTGCATTTGCCCGAAAGGGTGACTTGCTGTTTGCGTCCCAGGAGGACAGCATGCTGGTTTACGCGCTGCATTCTGACCATTTGGAATTTGTTAAGTCATGTCCGCCGTTTGGCAACCTCGGGATGCAAATTCGTGACAGCTTAGTATTTGCCGTCGGCAGAATTGGACGAATAAATGCGGATTCGACAATCGTACACATGTCATTTGTCGGAAATGCACTGTCTGATTTTGGCTTGATAGGAGACTATTATTTTGGCTCCAGAGACTACTATGGACTGCATGTCTTCGACGTGACTGACCCCACCCTACCCGTGTTCATTACATTCTGGGATCATTTTGCAAATCATGGTCCCCCCGGTGATGCCGAGTCGGTTTCAATCCTCGATAGCAGCGCTTTGCTGTTCGAGAGTGATTATAGCATCAGCGTTATCGATGTCTCTGACCCGGGATCGCCACATCTCGTTGACCGACTACCTACTCCCGGCTACGCCATACAAGGCACACTTGACTCCGAGTATCTGTATGTGGCAGACCAATATGGGATTGGGATATTTCGGCACAGTACGCAAGTTGATACGGACGATACTGAGACCCCGCTGCCGCGTCAATTTACTCTCAGACAGAATTTTCCCAACCCGTTCTATCGGACGACGAAGATCAGTTTTGAACTTGAGCAAGCGCAGGATGTTCGACTCACGGTCCTAAACATTCTCGGCCAGCGTGTAAGGGACCTTAGGGTAGGTCGAAGACCAGCGGGAACGAACTTTGTCGAGTGGGACGGCAGGGATGACTATGGAAAGGAGGTCGCAAGCGGAGTTTATTTTGCACGTTTGTCTGTCAACAATCAAAGTGAAGTCGTAAAGCTCGTTTTAATTCGCTAAAGGGGAAGCTCACTCAACTGTCGACAGAAGCTAACGCACGATTAGCTCTCCTACTCCCCGCGATATTCGCAACTGGTCAAAGGTGTTTCGCTGATGCTAACTTTGCTCAGGATTGGCAACTTTGGTTTGATGCGTTCCCAGAGCCAGCGGGCGATATATTCAGTTGAAGTGAGAGGCAAGCCCTCGACTTCGTTGAGATGATGGTGATCAAGCTGGTCGATCAGGGGCTTGACGATGTCGTGAATCTCGCGGTAGTCAATGAGAAAGCCGGACTTCGGGTCGACCTCGCCTGAGACCTCGACGACAACGGTGTAGCCGTGGCCGTGGAGATTGTGGCAAGGGTGGTCAGGGGGCAGATGGTTCAGTTGATGCGAGGCATCAAAGTGGAATTGCTGGGAGAGAGCAACGATCATAGGGATATATAGTGTGTATCTGATGACTTTCGCAAGAGTTGGATTCAGGGCATAGCCGAAAAGTGATGGAGTTGGCGGCATGAAGAATCGATGGTACGTCAGGCGTGGAAGACTGGCGGGCACGAGTATACCGAGGTACCGCACAAACGCAGATTGCGGGGCGACCAACGTCGCCCCTACGTTCCTCGGGGACGATTCACCGTTCTGAAAGAGGGGAAGTTGGATCCCCGATTTCATCGGGGATTTCAAAACCGCGGGGGCTTTGAACGACAAGCAATGCAGTTCAGAGATCAAAGTGAGTCATGCATCCGCCATGTACAATGCAAATGACAAGGAGTCGTCCCGACGAATGTCGGGACCTAGGTATGGTTAGGAGGCAGGAAAGGAATCGCGACTTCCCGCTAAAATGCCAGACAGGTCGTCGCGATGTCAGACAAGAATGTCTGACCCACTAAGCTGGATTCCGGCTTTCGCCGGAATGACTTGCCCGCCGGGCGTGGAAGACTGGCGGGCACGAGTATACCGAGGTACCGCACAAACGCAGATTGCGGGGCGACCAGACGTCGCCCCTACGTTCCTCGGGGACGATTCACCGTTCTGGAAGAGGGGAAGTTGGATCCCCGATTTCATCGGGGATGTCAAAACCACGGGGGTTTTGACCTACTGAGCTTGATTCGATCTTTCCCTAACGGGCTCGTTCGTTGCCCCAGGCGAGGATGTGCAATCGCGGCGAGAAGCGGTAGCCGCGCTTGTGACACTCCTCCATCAGCCAAGGCATGATCCGACTTTGTGCTTCGGAACTGATTCCCTCCGGCATTAAGATTACACGCTCAGCGGGAATCGGCGGCATAAAGATTTTCTCCATCTCGTCGATGTCCTTGGGAGCCTGAATCACAAATTTGAAGTCGCACTTTTGTGTCGCAATAATCGTGGCCAATGCGGCGGCCACGCGGGTCTTCATCGTGAATAGCCCGCTGTTGGAGAGCTTGGGCGAACAATTCCACCAGGAGATTTGCGAAATCATCGCGGCTGAGGGCACATACATCCCGTTAGTCTCAATCTCAAAAAACGAAAAACCGAGTGCCTGAAGTGCATTGATCATGACCGGAACTCGGTCTTGATGGAGCATCGGTTCGCCGCCGGTGATGACGACATGCGTTTCGTGCGGCGGGCTTGATGATTTTGACAGGATCGATGAGGCTTGGTTTGCGATTTCTCCAGCAGAGAGTAACGAACCTTCTTCAATCTTCTCTTCGTCCCAGGTGAAGCGTGTATCGCACCAGGCGCAGCCAAGATTGCAGTATTTCAGCCGGATGAAGAGGGCAGGAGTGCCGGCAAAGCGGCCTTCACCCTGGATCGATAAGAACATTTCGCTTACCGGCAGCTTGTCGGCGAACTCGGTCGGCCAGGTGGCGATTCTTGGTTTGTAGCTCATGGATGGCTGGCGCTACGATAGGCGGGCGTATACCGTGTCGGATCGGGTATGCGGGCGTCCTCGAATCCGCGGCGACGAATCAAGCAACTATCGCACTCGCCGCAGGCGAGACCGTGGATGTCCGGATCGTAGCAACTCAGGGTAAGCGAAAAATCGACTCCGAGCCGGACGCCCTCTTGAATAATCTGTGCCTTGGTCATGTGAATGAGTGGGGCGTTGATGATGATTCGAGCTCCTTCAATACCGGAGCGAGTGCCAATATTGGCTACGTTCTGGAATGCCTCGATAAACTCGGGGCGACAATCGGGATAGCCTGAGTAATCGATGGCGTTTGCACCGATAAAAATTGCTCCGCTTCCCAGCGACTCCGCCCAGGCAAGAGCAATCGAGAGGAAAATCGCATTGCGAGCCGGTACGTAAGTTATCGGGATCCGGGTGCTCATTTCAGTTTCGGCACGGTTCTTGGGAACTTTGATGTTGGCGGTGAGAGCCGATCCGCCAATAGGAGCCAGGTCAAGAGGAAAAACGAGATGTTCTTCGACGCCGAGAATCCTGGCAATGCTGCGAGCGGCTGTCAGCTCGTGGAAGTGGCGCTGATGATAGTCGAACGATATGGCACGCACATGATAGCCATTGGCTTTTGCCATTGCGAGTGTGGTGGTCGAGTCGATGCCGCCCGAAAGTAGAACGATAGCCGAGTTTTCGTTGAGGACCGGTTTAGTCATGGTGGGTGGAATATAGACATTTGAAACGGCTTGTCAAACAAAGCCTTGGGCGGTCTTTGTTGCAAAACCGAGAGTGATTCCGTATATTCGTCGCCATGACAGATTCTTCGTATGAAGGGCGACAGGACAAGATCCGGGACTGGAAGACGCCGGAAATAGAAACTTTTCGGAATATCTATCAGGATCGAGACTACGAGATCCGCATGGAGACCAATGAATTCAGCTGTGTCTGCCCCAAGACTGGGCTGCCTGATTTTGCCACACTAATTCTCACCTTTGTACCCGATGCGCTTTGTATCGAGTTGAAGAGCTTCAAGGAATATTTGGTGTCGTACCGGAATCAAGGCATTTTCCACGAGAATGTTGTCAACAAGGTGACTGATGACGTGATTCGGGCCATCAAGCCGAGACGCCTGCGTCTGGAAGGCAGCTTCAACAATCGGGGCGGAATTCAGACGACGGTAGTGCGCGAATATCAGAGCGAACGACAATAGAGTTTGACCATCAGAGACTGTTTGGATATACTTACGCCCGCATGAACACAAGCACAGAATCGTATTTTCTCGAGCCGCTGGTCGTCGGCGAACTCCAGATGAATTGTTATATTTTTGGCTGCGCAAAGACCGGGGAAGCCGTGATCATCGATCCGGGCGGTGATGCCGAGTTGATTATCGCGACGGCAGAGCGGATTGGCGCAAAAGTCAAGATGGTGTTGCTTACGCACGGGCACTACGACCATATCGGCGGGCTCAATGCAGTCAAGGCGAAATACGGCTGTCCGGTGCTGATTCATGTAGCAGACGAGGAAGCTCTGACGAATCCCATGGTGAATCTAAGCGCGCTGACAGGGGCGGACATCCGGTGTCAGCCGGCTGATCAGATTCTCGACGATGGTGATCGCATCGGCGTGGGAAAGCTTCAGCTTGAGGTATTGCACACGCCGGGGCACACGCCGGGCGGAGTTTGCTTTCGTTGGGAGAACATCGTGTTTGGAGGCGACCTGTTGTTTGAAGGAAGTGTTGGTCGTACCGATCTGCCGGGTGGTTCATTTGACCAGTTGGAGGAATCGATAATCAGGAGGATCTACGTCCTCTCGGACGAAACCGTGATTTATTCCGGTCATGGGGAATCTACGACCGTGGGGTTCGAAAAGAAGAACAACCCGTTTGTGAGGCAATGATGATGAGATTTCCAATAGGTGATGGTCATGTCCATACCAATCACTCAGTGGATGCCAAAGGCAGTGTCCACGAATACTGCCAGCGAGCTTTCGAAATCGGACTCCACGAAATAACATTCACAAATCATTACGAGATAATGCCTTCACGGAAAGATCGCATGGGATACTTCATTCTCGGAGGGGAGCGCGTGCCGGCAGGACCCGATGCTGTGAAGCGGATGATCGAGGAATTGCGCGAGGCTGGGGAGAGCTTTTTTCCAGCAGGATTGAAGGTGCGCGTCGGCCTTGAGGTGGGTTGGGATATCCGGCTTCACGATCGGTTAGCGAAGGAACTGCGCGAGTTCGATCTCGACTTTGTGATCGGGTCGGTGCACGATATCGACGATGAACCGATCCTGGAGAGAGCGTATGCTCCACAATTTTTTCAGAGTCGTCCAATCGAGAGTTGGATCGAGAAGTATTTCCTGAAGGCGGGAGAAATTGCTGATTCGGGGCTGTTCAACGTGATTGCTCATCTTGATGTGTACAAGCGCTATGGTCTCGCCGTTTACGGAGATGCACTTCGAGTGGCACACAAGCCGTTTTTGGCGGCGTTGTTTGATAAGATGAAAGCTGCCGACCTGGCGCTGGAGGTAAACACGTCGGGAATACGGCACGACATCGGCGAATATTACCCATCAGTTGACATTCTCAACGAAGCTCGAAGGGCCGAGGTCTTTGTTGCCGGACTTGGATCTGATGCGCATGCGCCTGATCAAATCGCCCTTGATTTCGAGTCGGCGGTGGCGCTGGTACCGGAAATACTTCCTTGTGATCTTGAAGAGGGGTATGGCGTCTAAGTTGGCACGTGATTTTTATCGCCAACCCACTTTGGATGTTGCTCGTGCGCTGATTGGCAGGACGTTTGTAGCGAGGCGCGGGAAACAGCGATTGGCAGGAAAGATTGTCGAGGTCGAGGCTTACATTGGTGAGTCTGATCCCGCGTGTCATGCGCGATTTGGCCCGACCAGCAGGAATTCGATTATGTACGGCGACGGCGGCCGGCTTTACGTCTACTTCATTTATGGAATGTACAACATGCTGAATTTCGTGACAGAGCCGAAGGGGACACCAGCGGCAGTGTTGATTCGATCACTGGAGCCCACCGAAGGGATCGAGGAAATGGCGGCAAACCGCGGCGTGTCAGAACTTCATCGTCTTTGCTCAGGCCCCGGCAAATTGTGTCAGGCGTTCGGGATTGAAGTCGGCGACACCGGCAAGAGCCTGTGCGGAAGTGAATACTGTGTCATTGATGAACGTCCGGCTGTAAAGAAGATCTCAACGAGTCCACGAATTGGGATTACCCAGGGCCATGATTTGTTGTGGCGCTTTTTTGATAGTGAAAGTAACTTCGTCTCCCGCAAGTAGGAGGATTAATGCAAGGTCAGATCAAATCTAAAGACGTGCCGATGTCGGTGTTTGAGAACGTCTTGAACCAGATCGACACCGCAGCCGGACTCTTGAAAATAGACCCTGCACTGGTGTCAATCATGAAGCAGCCGCGCCGCAGTATTATTGTGACGCTGCCAATACAAATGGACGACGGCACGTTTCAGATATTTACGGGTTACCGCGTGCAGCACTCGATTGTTCGGGGCCCGGCCAAGGGTGGAATTCGGTTTCACCCCAATGTTAGTCTGGATGAAGTGCAAGCGCTGGCAAGCTGGATGACGTGGAAATGCGCGGTCGTGAACATTCCGTTTGGCGGCGGCAAGGGTGGTATTACTGTCGATCCCAAGAAGCTCTCCAAAGGTGAGCTGGAACGCCTGACGCGTCGCTATACCGCTGATCTGCTCGATGTGTTCGGACCTAATTCCGACGTGCCAGCCCCCGATGTGAATACAAATGAGCAGACGATGGCCTGGATCATGGACACGTATTCGATGCATGTCCGCCATACCGAGGCGGCAGTCGTAACGGGCAAGCCCTTCTTGATCGGCGGATCACGAGGCCGGCGCGAGGCGACCGGGCGCGGCGTGATGTTGAGCGTGCGCGAAGCCTACAAAGCCCTGGGGATGGATATCAAGAAAGCCACGGCGGCGGTGATCGGATTTGGAAACGTCGGCTCAATTGCGGCAGAGTTGTTGCATGGCATGGGAGTGAAGATTCTTGCAGTGACTGATGTGATGGGCGGCGTCGCCAACAAGAACGGGTTAGATATACCGCGGTTGATCGAGCACTGCAACACGACGGGCTCTGTAGTTGGGTTTCCGGGAACGACAACGATCACTAATGACGAAGCGGTTGCACTGGACGTCGAGATACTGGTGCCTGCGGCATTGGAGAATTTGATCACGGCAGAAAATGCCGGCAACGTCAAGGCACGAATAGTTGCTGAGGGCGCTAACGGGCCGACCATGCCGGAGGCTGACAAGATTTTGGAGAAGAAGGGTGTGTTTATCATACCGGATATTCTCTGCAATGCCGGCGGTGTAACTGTGTCCTACTTCGAGTGGGTGCAGAATCGCATCGGTTACTATTGGACGGAAGACGAGGTCAACCGGCGATTAGAAATTGCCATGGTCGCGGCGTTCAACGATGTCCATAGTGTCGCCCAGCAGTACAAGGTCAATATGCGTGTGGCGGCCTTTATGTTAGGAATCAAGCGAGTCGTTGATGTGATCCTGCTCCGCGGGGTGTACGCGTAAGCAGGCCAAGCTATACGATTGCCTGCAATATTATGTGGCGGCCTGCAATAGCCAGAGCCGCCACTTTTTATGAGGAACGAATACGGGCAATTCGTATTATAGATGATGAATTGGAGGAATAGCTCTTGATCGACTGGCAACAAGCTCTTATCGGATTGCCGATACTGTTCTTTTCACTGACCGTGCATGAATTCTCGCACGCCTGGTCGGCGAACAAGTTGGGTGATCCGACAGCGAGACTTATGGGTCGTATGACTCTCAACCCGATCCCGCATATTGACGTGATGGGGCTGCTGATGATGGTCATGTCGGGCTTTCGCTTCGGCTGGGCCAAGCCGGTGCCAGTGAATCCGGCTAACTTTCGCAACTGGCGGCAGGGAATGCTGTGGGTGAGTCTCGCGGGGCCGATCTCCAATATCATTCTGGCTACAGGCGCGGCGGTGCTCTTTCGTTTATTGCCGTATGTCGGTATGGCTGAGCAGGACATGGCGCTGACGTACCACATGGTATACATGATGATTTTCATCAACTGCGCACTGGCTTTTTTTAACATGATCCCACTGCCTCCTCTCGACGGCTCCAAGGTGCTGATTGCTTTATTGCCGCCGCAGTATGAGAATTTCGCGATTAGCCTGGAACGCTACGGTCCGATGATCTTGTTGGGAATAATCTTCATGGGTTTTGTGCTGCCGGTATCGCCGATCTGGACGATTATCGGCCCGTTCGTGAAGACTGCCGTGTGGATGTTCACCGGCTATCCGTTGGCGTAGATCTTGAGAACCGCACTTTTCAGCGTATTGGCGCTATGTATTGGTCCGGCGATTTGGGGCTGTGCTGCGAGGAATACAGTATCGCAGCAATCGACGGCAATTGACGAATACCGGGACTTGTCCTCCCGCCACTCGACCGAACTTGTTTCTTATGCAGCGCTTCTTAGAGTCAAGATCAAGCGAGAACGTCGAGTCGATGATTTTCGCGTTGAGATCTTCAGTCGTCAACCAGGCGAGCTGTCCTTATACGTGCGCGGATTTCTCGGCACGTCAGTATTCAAGGCTGTTGTCAGAGGTGATGCGCTGGCTTGTTATTTTCCCAGAGAGGGACGGTTTTTTCAAGGGGAGGTAGCTGACCTGGAGAGCGGGTCGCTTTCGGAGTCGAGACACGTTATCGATTTGCTCTTATCATTCTATCGCGGAACCTACAAACTCGGGGAAGATGATGTGTGGAATCGACGAGTCACGCACAAGGGACAGGGCTACGAAGTGGTGCTCGTCGACACGGTCCAGGCATTGCGCTTTGATGCGCGACTGAATTCCAGTGACGAGACGTTTCCATACTTGCGCGCCGAAACGATCAAACTGACGACGCGTGAGAAGTCGTTTATGGCGAATATTGGCGTAAAGAGCAGTTCATTTAATCGTGCAATTCCCAACGAGAAATTCGAGCTGGAAATTCCCGAATCGGCAGTCAGGCTGAGTCGCGAGGACCTATCCGATCTGCTGACGAATTTGGGGCAGTGATTTTTCGCCAAGGCGAATTGACATTTGTTCGAGCCTGCCTTCGCTTGCATTCCTAACGTCGAATTGAGTATAATGTCCCGATGATAGTTCGACTGTATCGATACTTCAAGCCATATCGCAAACACCTGGCGATTTCGCTGATTTGCGTACTGCTGTTTAGCCTGGCCTCGGGGGCCCTGGTGTATCTCGCCAGCGCGTTGCCGGGGCTGCTGTTTGGGGCGGAGATTGCGGCCTCAGTGCAGGCGGATCCGTTAGCGAATCTCGGGTTCATTGACAGCTGGCGCGCGGAACTAAATCGCTGGGCGGCAGAATTGTTGATGAGCAGCGATCGCGAGGCCAACCTGCGGAATCTGTGTATCGCGCTGGTCATTATCACGCTGGCCAAGAACCTGTTTCTGTTTCTGCAGGGGTTCTTTACCGCCTATGCCGAGCAAGGAATAACGAAGAGACTGCGCGACCAGATTTACGAACATCTGCAGAAACTGTCGTTGTCATATTTTCATCGAAGTCGCACCGGTAATTTGATATCCGTGACGATGAACGATGTCGCCAAGATCCACGAGACCCTGAATAACACCATCAACAATGTCTTTCGCGATCCGCTGCAGATATTGATGTTCCTGGCCATTATGATTGCGGTAAGTTGGCAATTGACGTTGGTGACCGTGTTCGTCTTAACCCTGATATTTCTGTCAATCTACCAGGTCGGGAAGTTGATCCGGCGCTACAGCAGGCGCGCGCAGGAGGCGATTTCAGATGTTTCCAGCACGCTGGAGGAAACGATCAACGCTATTCGAATTGTGCGGGCATATGCTGCCGAGCCGCACGAGATCAAGAAGTTTACCGACCGGACTAAACGATATTTTCGCACCATGCTCAAGATAAGCCGGGTGAGACTGCTATCGAGTCCGATCAATGAATTGCTGGGGGTGACAGCAGTGGTGATCGTGCTGTGGTGGGGCGGGCGGCAAGTATTTGCGCAGGAGTTTCTGCAGCCGAACGATTTGATGCTGTACGTGTTGGCAATGTTCTCGATCATCGCTCCGGCGAAGTCGGTATCCAATATTCATGTGAAGCTCAACGAAGGTCTCGCGGCGGCCCAGCGGATATTCGAGTTGCTCGATACTGAACCCAAGGTAGTCGAGTCACCGGCGGCTGTCACTATCGGATCATTCAAGCGTGAAATAACATTTACCAATGTCGGGTTTGAATATAATCCGGGTGAACCGGTACTGGAGGAGATCAACTTCACCGTAACCAAGGGGCAGATCATTGCGCTGGTGGGGGCGTCGGGCAGCGGCAAGTCTACGCTGGTCGATCTGCTCTGCCGGTTTCACGATCCGGTCAATGGAGCGATTACGGTCGACGGCAATAACCTGCGCGACATTTCGTTTGCTTCATTACGGGGACTGCTTGGTATCGTAACCCAAGAGACGATTCTTTTCAATGACACCGTGAAGAACAACATAGCCTATCCGGCTGTTGAGATCGATGAAGCACGGCTGATTCAGGCGGCGAGGGCAGCAAACGCGTACGACTTTGTCATGGAGATGCCGAACCAATTCGACACAATCATCGGGAATCGCGGTATGATGGTCTCGGGCGGTGAACGCCAACGATTAGCCATTGCGCGCGCCTTGATGAAAGACCCGGAAATACTGGTATTTGACGAAGCGACCTCGGCGCTGGACACGCATTCGGAACGACTGGTGCAGGAGGCGATTGATCATTTAATGACGGGGCGTACCGCGATCGTGATCGCGCACCGTTTGTCGACGATCTTGCACGCCGACTTGATTCTGGTAATGAAGGACGGTCGAATCGTAGAACGCGGCAGACATGAAGAACTCCTGCGCATGAACGGCGTGTACCGCCACTTGTACGATTTGCAGTTCGAGAGGAACAATGCAGCAGAAACTGGAACGCAAAGCGCCGCGACTGGCGCGCTTCCTAAAAGAGATTGAAATCCAGTTCAAGTGGCTGGTGATCTGGACCTTTCTGCAGTCATTGCGGCGCCGCAGTTACCGGCAGGTACGCCGTCTCGAACCGGGCCGGGTACGACGGGTGCTATTCCTGCGGCACGACAAGATCGGCGATATGGTGGTTACGCTGGCGACATTCCACACGCTGAAGCATCACTATCCGGGAATTGAGATCGGCGTGCTGGCATCACGAGCGAACGAAATCATTATTCGCAATGATCCGTCGGTAACATATGTTCACACGCATCACAAGAATATCAAGGGAGTCATAGCGACATATCGAGAAATTCGTTCGCGCCGATATGATGTCGTCATTGATCTGATGACCGGACCATCGGTTACATCGATTATCCTGGCGATGGCAACAGCTCCGGGCGCCTATCGCATCGGGGTTGGCAAGGAGGGGGTGTTCAAGTATTACGACTATTACAATCTTGAAGTGGTTAATCACGCACGCAAGCTTCATATCAGTGAAGTGTTCCGGGCGACGCTGCAACCGTTTGGAATTTCCTTGAACCACGGCGCGCTGGATGGCAAGATTCAGCTCTCGGCGGCGGAGCGTGAACGCGCAGCAAAGGTCTTCGCTGAGGTTCGAGATCGCAAGTATGAGCGCGCTATTTTTCTCAACGCATCGGCAGGCAAACTTGACCGAACGTGGGCTCCAGAGAAGTTTATAGATTTGGTAGGGTGGTTGTCACGAAGCTATCCATCACTGCAATTTGTGGTTTCATATGCTCCTCAAGAGATTGAGCTGGCACGAAAAGCCGTAGAAGCGGGCGGCGATAATGTGCGAATGCTGCCGGCTGGGCTATCGATTATTGATATCATCGGGCTGATTTCGCTTTTCGACCTGGTCATATCGGTGGACACTTCGATTTGTCATATAGCTGCGAAACTGGATGTGCCGCTGTTGGCGATGTACAATGGCAACAATGTCAATTTTTCCCGCTGGCGACCGTATGGAAGACGTGTCTGGGCGGTTCGCTCCCCCGATCACAAGTCGGTTGACGGAATTACGTTAGGGCAGATGCAGACGGCTGTCGAGGAGCTGATAGCCGATATATTTGAGCGCACCAAGCGTGCAACGGTGGCATAGGTGATCAGACTTTCTGTGATCGTAATCGCAAAGAACGAGGAGAAGAATCTCCGCCGCTGTTTGGAGTCGGTCAGATTTGCGGATGAGATCATAGTTAACGACTCGGGTTCGACAGACGGCACGCTGGAAATCGCGAGGGAGTTTGGCTGCAAGGCGATAGCCACGACATTTGCGGGATTTGGCATTGCCAAACAAACCGCGCTTGATCAGGCAAGCGGTGAGTGGGTCTTGTCGATCGATGCCGATGAGGAGGCCGATGCGGAGTTGCGAGAAGCGGTGCTTGCGGCGATTGCATCAGACGGTTACGAGGGCTACTTGATCAATCGCAAGTCGCAGTTTTTGGGGCGATGGATGATGCACTCCGGGTGGTATCCAGATCGGATTCTCCGGCTCTTCAAGAGAAGCAGTGCGCGTTTCACGGAGGCCAAGGTTCACGAAGAGGTCATTGTCGATGGGCCAGTCGGGAGCCTGGGCGGCCATATGCTTCACTATACCGATCCGAGCATTTCGCATTACCTACTCAAGCTTGACAGGTACACAAGCTACTCCGCCGAGATGATGCAAAGTGAAGGCAAAGCCTTCCACTGGTGGTATCTGGCGGCAAAGCCGGCAGCAATTTGGATAAAGATGTACGTACTCAAGCGCGGATTTTTGGATGGCGGGCAGGGATTCGTACTGGCGGCGCTCTCAGCATTTCATGTGTTCTGCAAGTACGCAAAGCTGTGGGAATTGCGAAAATCATGAAGCGAATTCTGCTATGCCGAACCGATGCCGTAGGGGACTTGATTTTGACCCTGCCGGTGGTGCGTTCGCTAAAGCAGGCGTATCCGGGTCTTCGGACAACTCTACTCGCGGCGCAATACACGGCGCCGATGTTGGCAGGGGAACGATACATTGATGATATCGTGACAATTCCGCGGAGGTCACTGGCCGACATGAAGGAGATTTCCGGTTTGGCACGGGATCTCAGGCGGATGAAAATCGATACGGCAGTCCTGTTCTATCCACGCCTGTCATTAGCTCTGGCAACATATCTCGGCAAAATACCGATTCGGATTGGTACGAGCAGACGGGCATACAGCGTATTCTTCAATCGCCGTGTACGACTGCAGCGCCGCGATTCGGGCAAGCATGAACTAGACTTGAACTATGACTTGATCGGTGGGCAGTTTCCTGGATTGGAGCGTTATGAACCGTCACTGACTGTGACAAAGGAAGAGCATTTACGTGCCGGTTCGTTTCTTACCGAGCGGGGGATTGGTTCCGACGCGAAGTTTGTCATTGTTCATCCGTTCTCGCATGGTTCAGCTCCCAATTGGCGGGTCGAACGATATGTTCGACTCATTCGGGCGCTTGTGGCGGATGGCACTGTGGTTTTAGTTACAGGGTCACAGTTGGAGGCACCGGAGATTGCGGCGGCTCTCGGAGAGAGGCATGAGCGAATCATTGATGTGGCTGGGCACACGGATTTGCCTCTTTTGAAAGCACTGATTAAGCGAGCAAGTCTTCTGGTGAGCGGAAGCACCGGCCCGATTCATATAGCCGGGGCGGTTGGCACATTTGCTGTGGGCATTTATCCACCGGAATCGGCATTGTCACCAGTGCGCTGGGGTCCACGCGGGGGCGCAAACAAACTCTTTCTCCCGGCTGTAGATCAATACGAGGGGAGTTTGGTCGATCTAATGGATACGATTGAAGTGGATTCGGTGTACAATTTCATAGCTGAACATCTGCAGGTCGATGAGGACACGAGGGCAAGCAAAGAGTAATGGTGGAAAGATTTATTTATCCCAACGTTGCGGATAACATGACGCGCTATCGGCTTCCGGTAGGGATGATGAACCTTGCAGAGTTCGTCATCCACGTCGAGTCGATGAACGCCAATATCAATATTCCGATCGTGCGCAAGGCTTACGAGTTTTCGAATTGGGCGCACAAAGGACAGAAGCGAGCCTCGGGAGAGCCGTACATCGAGCATTGCCTGAATGTAGCGTTTATTCTGGCGGAGCAGCATCTCGACGGCGACACTGTTGCCGCAGGGCTGCTGCACGATATTGTGGAGGACTGCAATATCGGCATTCACGAACTGGCTCAGGAATTTTCTCCAGAAATAGCGGCGCTGGTTGACGGCGTGACGAAACTCGGCCATTATCAGTTCAAGAGGAGAGAAGAGAACCAGGCGGACTATTTCCGGAAAATGCTGATCTCGATGGCGAACGACATTCGGGTTATCATCATCAAGTTGGCTGACCGACTCCACAACATGCGCACATTGGAGTACCTATCGCATGAAAAGCAGATCGTGATTGCGACCGAGACGCGCGATGTATACGCTCCGTTGGCGCATCGGTTCGGTATGGCGAAGATCAAGTGGGAACTGGAAGACCTCTCGTTGAAATACATCAAGGCGGACGTCTATCGTTACCTGATGGAGCGCATTGATCTGACGCGCGCCGAACGTGAGGCATATATTCTTGATGTCTGCCAGACATTGACGAAGGCCCTCGCGGATGACGGCGTGCAAGTCGAGATCACCGGTCGCGCGAAACATTTCGATTCTATTTACCGCAAAATGGTGAAGCGGCAAAAGCCGTTCGAAGAAATCTATGATTTGATAGCCATTCGAGTCGTGACGCCAACCGTGAAGGACTGCTATCACGCGTTGGGAGTCATCCACAATCTGTGGACGCCGGTTGCGGACCGATTCCACGATTACATAGCGACTCCGAAGCAGAACATGTACCAGTCGCTGCATACCACGGTCGTTGGACCGAACGGGCGCATGGTTGAGATTCAGATCAGAACGCCCTCCATGCACTATGTTGCTGAATACGGTATCGCGGCCCACTGGCTTTATAAGGAAGGCAAGCACGTACTCGAGGAGTCGGATCGGCAGTTGTCGTGGCTGCGCGAAGTCCTGGACTGGCAAAAGGACATGACGAATCCTGAGGAATTCATGGAGTTTCTCAAAATCGATCTATTCCATGACGAAGTCTTTGTCTTTACTCCGAATGGAGAGTTGAAGCATTTACCGCTGGGGGCAACGGCTCTTGATTTCGCGTTTGCCGTCCACACCAATGTGGGCGTGCATTGTATCGGCACCAAGGTCAATGGTCGGCTCGTGCCATTTGAGACGGTGATCAAATCAGGCGACGAGGTAGAAGTTATGACTTCGCCGCATGCTGAGCCATCGCGAGACTGGCTCAAAGTCTGCAAAACGACCTCGGCCCGCGCCAAGATCAGAAAGTACATGAAGCAGAAGGGCTTTGATGAGTCCTTTGCGCTGGGCAAGGAAATGTTCGAGCGGGCAGTCAAGAAGCGCAAACTCAAGTATCCAGGTGAGGATCAACTTGTGGATGCGGCGATGGCGCTATCGTATACTTCATCCGAGCAAATGCTGGCCAAACTTGGGAGCGGCGATCTGGCATTGGGCAATCTGATGTCGAAACTTTTCCCGCAGGAAGAAGAGACGCAGGAAAAGCCGTCGATGATCAAGAAGTTCGTCGACCGAGCTCGGGGTGGCAAAGGTATCAAGGTTGAAGGCATGGGAAACATGATGTTTCGCTTTGCCAATTGTTGCCAGCCGGTGCCGGGCGAGAAGATTGTCGGATTCATTACGCGGGGGCGTGGATTGTCGATCCATCGTGCCGATTGCGTCAATGCGATCATCGCAGCACAGGAGCCGGAGCGCCGGGTGGATGTCTCCTGGGATGTCGGCGGCGATCAGAGTTTCCTGGTGCGGTTGGCGATTGTTGTTGAATACCGAAAGAACATATTGTACGATATCACGGAAGTCGTGGCGAACACTGATGCCGAAGTCCGAGGCGCGGAGTTGTCCTCGAAGGAGGCGATCGCGGTGGGGCATTTCGTGATTGAGATTAAGAATATCAGCCACCTGAATCGCGTGATATCGGCGATTCGGAAGAAGATACCCCGGGTCATCAAGATCGACCGCGTTTTTGGCGGCGAAACAGAACAAGGCGAAACGAATGAATCAAATTCCAACTGACAAGTGTCCACGCTGTTCCGCACCTCGCAGCAGCGATCACAAGTTCTGTCCGCAGTGCGGCGCCAACTATGAGGCGATTCAGCGAGTGAAGCGCTCAAAACCTGAAAAACAGACGGCACAACGCAGACGCTGGGAATATGCAGCGGTCATCGGGGTCGTGATCATCGCGGCAGTGGCATACAATGTGTATGTTTCAGCCAAGAAAAACACGGTTCCGGTTGCCGTTCCGCAACAGCAACAACAGACACTGCAATCGACGACCACACCGGTTGGAAACAACTTTGACGAGATCGTCAAGAGCGGACATGGCTTTATGGACAATGGCCAGTATCCGGCAGCGATCAGCCAGTATGAGCGGGCATTGGCGATCGATTCGTTGCAGCCGGATATCATGGTAGATTTGGGCGCGTGTTACCATGCGGTGGGAGACAACGAAGAAGCGAAGTTTCAGTTTCGCCGAGCTTTGGCGATTGAGCCGCACCACGCAATTGCTCTGTTCAATATGGGTGTCGTGGCTCTGGGCCTTGCCGACACAACTAGTGCCAAGGCCTGGTGGGGTAAATTCTTGGAAGCCGCTCCCGACAACCCCCAAGCGGAGACAATTCGCAAGCAACTTCAGTCGATGTAAGGATAG
Organism: uncultured Ignavibacteria bacterium; assembly: GCA_964552775.1. Classification (GTDB taxonomy): domain Bacteria; phylum Zixibacteria; class MSB-5A5; order CAIYYT01; family CAIYYT01; genus JADJGC01. The sequence goes on from CAZKIH010000017.1 coordinate 76,591, forward strand.
TGACTACCGCGCACAACTTTAAGGCGAAACACCTCCTGCGCGATCTGCTTGATTTCATATATCCTCCAGTCTGCCAGGTCTGCCGGAGGAGTTTCGATCGCGAGGTGGAGAACATCTGGCTGTGTCCATCTTGCCGGACCAGCCTCGCGATACTTCCCCAGCCACATTGCGCGATCTGTCGAAGTTTCATTCCCGATCCCGAAGGCGTCTGCTCGAACTGTCGGCGACCGTCACCGTTGCAGTGGGTCTATTCTCTGGGAATTTATGACGATCATTTCTCGCATCTCATCAAGGCGTTCAAGTATGAGAGTAAGGCAGAGCTTGGTCGAATGCTTGGCCGGATGCTGGGCGCGCAGTTGGCTGCCTTGCCTCATGCGAAGAAGATCGAGATAGTTTGTGCCGTTCCGATCGATGGCCGGAAGGAGACGAAGCGAGGTTTCAATCAGACGGAAATTCTTGCCGGGCAAGTGTCGTCGGCTTTAGGACTGGAATATCAAGGTCGGCGATTGCAGCAGGTTCGACGGAATCTTGACCAAATCGGCCTTTCGGTCGAAGGACGCTATGAAAACGTTCGCGGCGTTTTCTCTGTGACCGAGCCGACAGAGATCAAAGGAAAGCACGTCTTGCTTGTTGATGATGTAACGACTTCCGGGGCAACTCTCAATTCAGCGGCTGTCACGCTATTGAGCGCGGGTGCGGCAAGTGTTTCGGCTGCGACGCTGGCGATGGCGCTGGAGGACGGGCTTGAACCACATGCGCTGTATGCGTTGATGAGTGAAGAGTTCTGAAATGCATGACGAGATCGAATTGTTCCTGAACCATATCGCACTCGAGCAAAATCTCAAGCCGAACAGCATTGTCTCTTACAAGCACGATCTCGACCAACTTGCGGAGTTTGCGGGCACACTGGGAATTACCTCGTGGCGCGAATTCAACAAGAGCGCGATCGTTTCATATCTGGGCTACACGAATCGGATTGGACTCTCGGCGTCCTCGATAGCGCGCCGGTTGTCGTCGCTTCGAGGATTTTTCCGGTTTCTGGTGAGAGAGCGGGTCATCAACACCAATCCTTCGGCACACATTGAGTCGCCGCGGCACTATCGGAACCTCCCGGTCGTAATGTCAGTTGAGGAAGTGGAGCGGGTATTGAGCGCGATCAAACTCGACGGTCGTTGTGGATTGCGCGATCGGGCAGCGCTTGAGGTTCTCTACAGCTCGGGGCTGCGAATCTCGGAGTTAATCGGTTTGACAACCGCGAATCTGTTTCTTGAGGTCGGCCACTTGCGCATTGTCGGCAAGGGCGGCAAGGAGCGGATTGTGCCGATCGGAGAGGAGGCGATCCATTTCGTTCGGCGATATCTTGAGGAAGAGCGGCCGGCGCTCGCCACCGAGAATTCGCAGGACGTTTTGTTTCTCAATCGCTTTGGGCGTAAGTTCTCAACTATGGGAATGTTCAACTTGATCAAGAAGCAAGTCAAAGCCGCCGGGATTGTCAAGCATGTGACTCCACACACGTTTCGCCACAGTTTTGCCAGTCATCTTGTCGATGGCGGCGCCTCGTTGCGCGCAGTGCAGGAAATGCTCGGGCATGCCGATATAAGTACTACGCAGATTTACACTCAGCTGAATCGGTCGTACTTAAAATCTGTGCATCTTGAGTTCCATCCGCGTGAGAGGAAGCATCGTGACCACGATTGTTGACAAACAGAACATTTTTGTTCAACCTCCCAAACCACGCCTGAAGCATCCCGCCCAGAACTGCATCGCCCTCTATGATGAAGTCGGCAGTGCGGCGTCTTTGATACTCGGTGTGCCGGGGTGGCAGGATACGATGATCTTTAAGTTCCAGCAGATGAACGACTTATTCAAGATTACCCATCGGCACCAAATAGACTTCATTTTGATCAGCGTAGACAAGAGTCTCGAAGCGGCGGTGAAGCTGGTTCGACAGATTGATTCGCACATGGCGTTAGCGACGGCGCCGACAATCATTTACCACAAGAATCCGACGCGCGAGCAAATCCGCCTCGGGCTTTCCTCGGCGGCAGATGACTTCATCTGGGGCGAGTGGGACGGCGAGTTATTTCAACTGCGTGTGAAAATGATCCGTGAACGATCACAGCGCGACATCGGTGTGAATCCAACCTCGCAGCTTCCCGGGCCGATCCTGATTGAACAGGAAATCAACAATCGGTTAGCACACCATGAAGAATTTGCCGTTTGCTATCTGGACATCGATAATTTCAAGGCCTACAACGATTATCGCGGTTACGTTTATGGAGACCGAGCGATCAGACTGGTTGCGCACATCGTCCGTGACGTCGTTTCGGATCTGTCCCCAAGCAGTTTCGTCGGACACATTGGCGGAGATGACTTCATGTTCCTATTGCCAATCGGCCAAGTGGATCCAGTTTGCTCAAACATCATCAAGATATTCGATCGGATCATACCGTCTCGTTACGAGGAGGATGACCGCAACCGCGGGCAGATCATTTCAACTAATCGAAGAGGCGAGAAAGAAGTTTACGGGCTAATGACTATCTCGATCGCGGTACTGATTGCCAACAACAGCTTCACCCATTTGGGTGAGATGTCCCATATGCTTGCAGACCTCAAGAGCTACATCAAGTCGCTGACCGGTTCCAATTATGTTATCGAGCGCCGGAAAAAATACTGATACTTGCTAATGAGTCAGATTGCGCAGGGCTTCCTGCGCCTGACGGTCGCCAGGGTCGATTCTCAAAACAGCTTCAAGACTTTGACGCGCTGAATCCAGCAGATTGGTTTGAAGAAAGAGGAGTGCGAGGTTGAAGTGCGCTTGTTTCAGATCGGGATTGATCACAATCGACTTCCGGTAGTGACCGCGTGCCGCCACGAAGTCGCGATTGTTCAGCAGGATATTAGCGAGATTCACGTGGGCGATCGCATATTGCTCATCGATGGCGATAGCCTGTTCAAGGAGAATCTTAGCATCGGGTTCACGGTTTTGCCTGAGATAATGATTGGCGAGTGCATTGTAGAGCGCGGGTGATCGCGGTGACATTTCAATGCCCTTCTTGAGGATCGATTCAGCAGCAGTCAGATTACCGCGGCGCTGCTCAAGGTCACTGAGATTTTGATAGACCTGTGGCAATCGCGGATCAGAGGCACTGGCCATAGTGAGATAGTATTCGGCGCTGTCCAGGGATCCCGAGTTGAGAAACAGTTGACCGAGGTTGGTCATCGCGGCGGCGTAGTCAGGCCGCGAGCGCATTGCCTGCTGATAAGCACGGTAGGCGCCGGCAAAGTCCCCCTTCCGCGAAAGAGCAAAGCCAAGGTTGTTGAACACCTCCGCCAGTGGCTGGTAACGCAACGCTTCGTTATACTCGGAAATGGCAGCAGCCAGTTTCCCCTGTTTCTCCAGCACGAGAGCGCGCTGATAGTGGAATTGTGCGGGGTTATCGTAGCCCAGGCTGAACCAATTGTGGTTAAGAACTGCGACCAGACAAACCAGCGCGGCAAAGAGAACCACCAGTCGCTGGTAATCATGAGTTCGAACACACTCGCTCAACCGCATAACTGCCACCGCAGCAAAAATCAACAGAACGGCAATAACCGCCAAGCGGTGTCGAGCAGTCACGAGGAAAAGCACCACCGTAGGGATGTAGCCGAGAAGGAAGAGATAGAGGCACGCTGTGCGTCGTCGCTGACTCCAGGCAAGCACCAGGCCGATGAGAGAGAGCGGAGCGATAATTCCGAAGGGGAATTTGACACCATAATTGAAAATTGTTGCAGCAAGGATGGGTGAATTGGGCCGGAAGCGGTAGATGTCCGCTTGATCCGAATTCTCAAACCCCGAAAAAAGGTAGACCACACGCCTGCAAGTCAAAATGAGGAAGGCAAGGGGATGCGAAGAGATATAGTCAATGGCCTTGTCGTTCCAGAAGTCTGAAACTTCAGAAGACTTCAGCGCCCTGCCGACAGCGGATTGTGCAAATCCTGAGGTCGTATCGACAAACTCGGACCAGGGTATCGAGAGGTTGAGGTTGATCTCCGGCATCACCATTGTGAGGCCATCGGCTTCCGAATTGTTACCCAAATAGAAGTTGACACCACCCTGTGAGGAGATCAGAACAATATCATCCGCGACGATGTAATTGCGGATTGTTACCGGCAGCACGCAGAGAAACACGCCAAGAGCGAAAATACCGGCGGCGGAAAGTCGCCGACTCAGTTGAGTTTCTGTTCTGTTGCGGAGTAACATCCAAACCACAAACAACGGAGCGAGGACGAGGATATTCGGGCGTGCTATCGCCGACAAGCCGCAAAACACTCCTGCCCAGGCAGCGGAGCTTATGGACATCTCTTTGCTGAACCGGACCAGCATAAAGATCATTGCCAACGCCAGCAGAATGGCTAACCATTCGATCAGGAGCTCCGATTCATAGAAGATCATTGGACCATACAGGATTGCGAAGAGTCCTGCCAACCGGCCGATTTTTTCTTCAAAGGTGTGGGCTCCGATGCGATAGATCAGAACACAGATGAGCGCGCCACCCGCCGCTTGAATGAGTTTGGCAGCGAAAATACTGGCATCGAACACCGAATACACAAGTGCCAGGAAATAGGGATAGAGCGGTCCGCGGAAATAGACCTCAGTGCCCCAGAAGTTGTTCTTGAGGATGTCAAGTGCCCAGAGGTGATGCCAGAGGGAGTCTACTTGAGGATAGTAAAAAGCCGGGTCGTTCCTGGACAAGAACAGGAGATTGACGATGCGGACGGTGAAAGCGAGGGAGAAGATAAGTATGGACCAGCGGGCTGATTGAGATTTGAATCGTGTGGTTAGGTACGGCATGGGCGAATACACCACGGGCGGTCAGGAAAGGGACCTGACCGCTCAGTCACTGGGCGGCTATCTCGCCACCGGCTCGAATTGGTATAAATTGCGGAACCCTACTTCTCTTCAAGTGAGTTCCTGGACATCCTTATCTCGCACTCTTGTTTGCCTCAGTCGCACCGTTGCGCTTCTTGGCGGCGACAAAATAGAGGAACGCAACCAAAGCCGCGAACGGTACGAGTGTCCACAGATCACTGGCGGCCCAAGATCCCAGCCAGTGCGATTTATCGAAAATCGTCTCCCAACCAAGTATGTAGAAGATCGCCTGAGTCAGCCCGGCGATTGCCCCGCCCGCGATTAAGCCACTGGCCAGTAGCACACCCGGCGAGAATTCGGCTTCCGTGCCGCCCGTGCTGTTGGTCTTGCGATCAACCAGCCAACGGATGATTCCTCCAACGAAGATCGGTGTCGAAGTCGAGATCGGCAAGTACAGCCCGACAGCAAATGGAAGGGCTGAGACACCGACCAACTCCATGATTAACGCGAGTGCAATACCTATGAGGACCAGCGCCCACGGCAACTTGTGAGTCAAGATTCCATCGATGATCAGACTGAACAGACGAGCCTTGGGAGCATCATATTTTGTTATCTGCACCAGGCGATGTGACAATGCTCCAGTTGAATCGACAAGATAGGTGCCAGCCGGAACCCCGGCTCGTTCTTGATCCAATGTCAGAATCTTCTGCTGCCCGTCCGCAGTGAGAAATGTCGCAGTCGTATCCGGAAGGGGTCCACTCTGGAAATTGCGGTACGGGGCATCAGTCATGCGTTCGGCCCGCCAGAGATCTGAACCGCAGACTCCGGGATCGATCAAGTATACGATCTTACTTTGATCGTTGACCAGGTATCGTCCTGTCGGCACGTTATCGGTCAGTTCCGGAATCGAGATCTGTCGGTAGGTCTTGCCATCATATTCGACGTGCCTGGCATCGACGGGAACTGCTGCCGTGAAATGAGGATAGTTGCGCGCGGAGTACGTTGTCATTGCCTGATTCAGCGAAAGCAGTGTCCAACCGATGATGATCGAACTCGTCGCGACACCGATGATGATACCGATTTGCTGCCGCGAGGGCGTAGCGCCCAGAAGAAAACCGGTTTTCAAGTCCTGCGAGATAGTTCCACCATTCGAGGCTGCCACACAGACTATTGCAGCAGTAGTCAAGGCCATTACGCGGTAATCAATTGTTGTCCAGTCGACAACCAAGAAGAGCAGGCACGTTATTAACAGCGTGGCAACTGTCATGCCTGAGATCGGATTGGATGATGAGCCGATTTCACCAGTAATTCGACTGGAGACCGTTACAAAGAAGAAACCAAAAACAACGATGAGTGCCGACGGAACGAACTTGATGTTCAGGCTCGGGACCGCCCAGATAGCGGCGACCAAAATGATACAACAGCCGAGAACATATGTCACCGACATATCGC
>CAZKIH010000018.1:0-78048 GCA_964552775.1 uncultured Ignavibacteria bacterium
ATTTTTCTCTTTCGATAAACACCGGGATACAGTTAACAAACCCGCAACCGGCTTCGAGCACCTGCTCGACATACCACTTGGTGGCCTCTTCGGAGCCGACCGGCAGGTAGTTGACGACGACATCGGTGCCGGTTTCCTTGAGTACCTTGGCGACATCAACCGCGTCACCCGGTGCTTTTTTGATGATCTTGGAAAGATAATAGCCGAGTCCGTCGTGGGTCATGCCGCGCACGACCTTGACACCGGTCTTGGGCACCGAGGAGAACTTGAAGGTGTTGTTGGGCTTGGTGAAAATGGCATCGGCGAGGTCTTTGCCGACCTTGTTGGCGTCGATATCGATCGCGCAGGAAAACTCGATGTCGCGGATATGATAGCCGCCGAGATTGACGTGCATCAGGCCGGGGACGAAGTCGTTGTCCTTGGCGTTCTTGTAGTATTCCACTCCCTGGACGAAGGATGAGGCGCAGTTGCCGACGCCGATAATCCCTACCCTAACTTTGCTGCTCATCTGAGTCTACTCCTTTATTGTTGAACATCTTATTCGTCTCAAACATAGACACTAAGTTTAACAGAGTAGCTTACGCAGGTCAAGGGGTTCTTGATGGAGGCGGTGCCCGTCGAATTACCGCGTGAAACGCAATATCAACAGCAAAACAAACAGAACCCCCAACACAATCTCGATCCAGCGTCCGACTTTGCGGTCGCGCCGCCGCAACTGCACCGCCAGTATGAATCCCCCGATTACTGCCAACACCCAGTTGTAACCGGTCGGCCATCGGCCTGTCAACGCACTGAATAGTTCAAAGAGGACGGCGAAGGTGAATAATATGAGCCCGATTGTTGTCAGGGCCGGCAAGGTGCGGGACCACCGGAGAAGATGTAATTGATCAGGTACACCGCGTCCGAAATATTGACTGTCCGGCTGCAATTGGCATCTCCCAAAAGAATCGGCGAGGGCGCCTGACCACCCGAGAAGATGTAATTGATCAGGAAAACGGCGTCGGAAATCGATACAAACCCGTTACCGTTGGCGTCCCCAAGCACAGCCGTTGGACCTTTCAGGAACCAGACTTTGGTGTAGTCGCTGGTCTTGAAGAAATTCTCCAGCATTGCAGCAACCTTTAGTCTTCCGGAGGAATCAGGATGTGTGCCATCTGTGCTGATAAAATCGGAGCAAAACCATTGCAGCGAGTCGGACGCACGCGGAATAATCCCGTCGGCCCAAAGATAGGGTCCCCAGGCAAGCCACGGAGAATTCACCGGACCATCAGCAGCGATGAAATTAACAGAGTCATTTCCGCTGATCTGTGCCTCGATCAGCCAGCGCACTGCAAACGCCGATTCATAGGCGTATGGTTCGGGATTGAGAATAGTCGAAGCATACCCGGCATAGACTCGTGATGAGGAAAACAACTGTCGGACATTTGGAAACCTGGTCTTCACGAGTTGCGCGATGTTGACAAACTCGTCCCGGAGAATATTGGCGTGCCCGGGAAATGGTGAACTTGGGCTGGCATCGGCCTCTTTCATCCAGATGGCTTGTACCTGCTTTCGCGACAATCCCGCCGTAGCCAGTCGAGTATCAATTACGCCCCAAAATGCAGCGGTATCGTATTGAATCTTGGCTGCCGTCTGCCCGTTTTGCGCTCCATCGATAACTCGAAGTCTTGGATGCAGAGTCGTATCACCGGCAAGGCCCGTGATAAACGCACTGAATTCCTGCGTACAGTTCGACATGCCAATCGACAAGAGCACCCAAACACCATTAATCGGATCGATAACACCGGTAGTATCCAAAGGCAGAAACTGAAGCGAAATCGCCTTGCCCGCCGAATCATGCGCCGCCGGCGGGACATTGACCCCACCCGGATACAATCCACCGGGCTGGCCAAGATAGGTGCCGGTCAGCTCGTTTAGAGGTTCGAAACCAACCGAAGTGACACTGCATGCCGCAGCAGAGACCATTGCAATCACAGGTCCTGGGCTGGCCAAAGTCGGAGCCTGATCGGAGGCAGTGCCTGACTTACAACACAAAGCGAGCAATGCGAGGACTGTTAAAAATAAACGAGCATTCACGGGAGAACCTCCGTCTAAAGTCAGCCTGGCTTAGGATTCTTGGTTAAGATTAATCTAAGAAATTGGATGGAATCGGTCAAGGTTTAATGTCTGACGCCGGAGCGCTGGCATGCAGCTCCATTCAAGCCTGTTTCGGGATGACAGGCAAAATGATTGTCCCCAGGCAGCCGGTACTGAGACTCTCCCCTATGCGTGCTTCGCCATCAGGGTGGTTTTGCGGCGTTCGGCCTCTGCGACAGTAAGCGGAAAATCGGGGCCGGTGTTTTCGATCATGACCGATGACACACAGCCGGCAAAGCAGCCAGCTTCATACCAGTCGTAACCCTTATCAATGGCATAAATCATGCCCGCTGCGTATGTGTCTCCCGCCCCGGTCGAATCCTTGGCCAAAGTCTCGTAGGCCGGAATCCGATACATCGTCTTGCCGTCGTAAATCACCGAGCCCTCTTCCGCAAGCGTGATGATCACAACCTCCGGCCCCCAGTCCTTAAGCATCTTCGCCGGCGTTTCATAATCGACGCGTGGATCGATTCCTGTCAGGACCTTGCATTCCATTTCGTTGGGTTTGAACACATTCGAAAGCGCTGCGATTCTTTCGATCTCCTTGGTCTTGGAGTGCGTAATGCGACCCTCCCTGTCGATCGAACGCAGGAAGCCCTGCGGATCGACAAAGATCTTGGCCCGCGAGCGAGCTTTCACTATTTCGACATACTCCAGGTCAAGTTCTTGCAGGATCGGACCGAAGAGGATCCAGTCGGAATCGGCATACTTTTCGGGAAAGAAATTGATCGAACCGGCATCGCCGAGAACGTCGAGTGTGCGATTGCCATGCTTGTCATAGTAGATCAGCTTGAAGCCGCCCGAGACCTCTGCCTCCTCCACCGCATACTCAATTCCAAAGCGCTGCATCTCACTGCGAAATATATCGTCGAAGTCTTTGCCGATTCTGCCAATGAGGGCGGTCTTGCGTCCAAGTTTGGTTAAGGCAAGACAAGCATTCGTTGAACAGCCGGACAAGACCCGGCCATCCGTCTTCAGGTAGGGCGTTTCGATCAGATCAAATACCGGATTACCGATCCCTGTTATCATCGAGCCTGGTCTCTTTCGTCAAAGTTTGTCCTGGTGCAGCCGCAACACCGGCAGATTCTGCAGCTTGGCGCGGGTACAATAGGCCTTTGCGGATACGGGGTCAAGCAAAATCAGAGGACTCATCTTGCGCCTGTATGGGCAGTTTCTCGCAAATGTTCTTTCTTGCAGAAACAAACCCATTGTTATCACAATTGTCTTGACAATGAGGAGTGTTTTCTCTACACTTGGCACAAGTAACTTCCGGCGACTATTAAAAGCCTTAGCGGAGCGAAAGAGATTCGATTGCATGTCCAGCAATGGTCAGTTGAAGCCTTCACGCTACAATACGTTTATTGATCTACCTTCGGGTCGCAAATTAGCCTTTAACGCCGCTACTGCCGCTCTGGCCGAGATCGATGAGCAGACGCTTCCCCGTTTTCTGCGGCTCCTAAATTCGCACGGTGTGATCGAGTCTGAAGCCGATGCCCAACTATTGGATCAGATGAAGTACGCCCGATTTCTCTGCCCGGAATCAATGAATGAACTCGGAGAGCAACAGGAGCGAGATCAAGCGCAGAGGCGGTCAAATTCCACACTCTTCCTGACAATCGCGCCGACTCTTGCCTGCAATTTTCGCTGTGACTATTGCTTTCAAAGCACAAATCCGGTCGTCATGAGCAGCCGGGTGGTGGATGCTGTAGTGAGTTTTTGTGAAGAGCGCCTTGTCGAAAGCGACCGCTTCATGATTACCTGGTTTGGAGGCGAGCCGACACTTTGCATCGATACTCTTACCGGACTACAAACGCGCCTGACCGAATCGAGCAGGAACGCCGGCATCAAAGAGATGACGGCTTCAGTCATAACCAACGGTTATCTTCTCGATGGCGCGATGGCAAGATGGTTCAGGGACATCGGCATTGAAGAAGCGCAGATCACGCTCGATGGTCCGCCTGAGGTCCACGACCGCCGCCGACGGTTGTCGGGTGGGCGAGGGACTTTTGAGCGCATTGTAGCCAATCTCGAAGAATCGAGCCGGGTGATGCGCGTCATCGTCCGAATCAATGTCGATTGCGACAACGCCTCTGCCCCACTTCAAGTAATTGACTTGCTCCAGAAACACGATCTGCTTCAGCATGTGAATATCTACTTCGCACCCGTCAATCCGGCCAAGGGCGTCTGCGCCGACGTCAGTGGCAGGTGCCTGAGCACGCAGGCATTTGCGCGTCTGCAAGTTGATCTTTATCGCGAATTGGTCCGCCGTGGCATTCGTCGCATCGAATATCCCCTGATTGCGCCGGGCGGTTATTGTGGTGCTGGAAATGACCATTCGTTTGTTGTCGCCCCCAACGGTCTCCTGTTCAAGTGCTGGGAAGAGCTGTCGCTAAACCCGACTGACGCCATCGGTGACATCTTCAGTTCCGATCGCGGCGAGCAACAACAGCGCAACCTTGATCGCTATCAGAATTGTAACCCCTTCAATAAGAGCGCATGCCGGGAATGCGACATTTTGCCGCTTTGTCTGGGTGGCTGCCCAAATGCTGCGACCAATAGCGCGGACGAAAATCTAGGATTTTGCTCCCCGTGGAAGTACAACCTCGGGGAGATGCTAACTTTAAGGTACTTGTGTAACATTCACGAGGAGGTATCAGGATGAAGTTCATCGAATCACCGAGCACCGCGATTCAAAGGCCGTGCCCATGCTACAAGAAGCTGTTCTTGATTCTGCCACCACTGCAGGATTAGTCGCTTCCGAGTCAATTGCACCGGCGTCGCCAGACGCCGGTGCTCATTATGGCGAGAAGGCAATGAAATCTGAAGCAGATCACTCAATTCGTCGACCGGAAATTGTCGGCATTGAGATAACCAGAGCCTGCAATCTCCACTGCGCTCACTGTTTCACAGCCGCAGGCCGACGCCCGGCTCGCGAGCTCAGCACTGTCGAACTGCGCAATGTGATTGATCAGTTGGCTGATCTCGGCCCGGTTCGAGCGATCGGGTGGACCGGTGGCGAACCGTTGCTTCGTGCAGATTTGGTGGAGTTGGTGGCTTACGCGTATCAGCGATCAAAGATGCGGTCAGGCATCACCACCAATGGCCTGCTACTCGAAAGCGACCTGGCAAAGCGTCTGCGCGACTCCGGCGCCTACGCGATTCAAATAAGTGTCGATGGATCCACGGCTGACCGCTTTGCGCAAATCCGTGGAGGCCGGATCGAAGATTTTGCGACTATTCTGAAAGCGATGGAGTCAGTCAGAAGAGCCGGGATGCAATTGCACCTCGCAATGCTGCTTGGAAAGGAAACTCTGGCTGACGCGCGCGATTTTCTCAGACTGGCTGCGGATTGTGGCGCTGATGGCGTCCGATTCTGCGGATTCGTGCCGGCCGGGCGAGGTCAACACGACGCGGTTCGCGAACGCTTCGAATTCGCTGACAACCTGAAGGAGCTACGGGAGTTCATCGCCGAAGCTGTAGCACTTCCAAAACCTCTGATCATGTTCGACCCGGCCTTTGGGCCTCTGCCCCCCGATTACCGGTTTCATGAGTGTGTCGCCGGCAAACAGACGATGTACTTGGCGGCTAACGGAGCTGTCTATCCCTGCACTTCGTTGATTGCCCCGCGATTTGAAATCGGAAATGTCCGGAGTCGGAGTCTGTCCGACATGTGGCATGATCGGCGCATGACTGAAATCGCTGATTTCGATTGCGGCGGCCTCAAAGGCCACTGCAACATCTGCGAGCATCTGAGCGCGTGCCATAGCGGCTGCCGGGGCATCGCTTACGCAAATACCGGTGACATCACAGCCTCGTGCCCAAGCTGTCTTTATCATAACGAAGTCGCCACGTTAGGTGCACCCAACGTATCCTCCGTAAACTGACGCCCTTATCTATCTGGCTTCGAGATAATTCCAGTGATCAATTACGATCTTCCCGATTGTCCAGAATCTTCTTGGCGTAGACCAGACGTTGAATGCTGGTTAGATAAGACACAGCCCCGACAAGAATCAGTGAATATGTAAGCGCGTTATATCCGGGAGCGAAGTGTTCCACGAGGGAGCCAACAATGATGATGATAAACTTCTCAAGTCGACCCACCGCACCAACCGCAACATTCTCGATCTTTCCCTGCGACTCTGCGGTCTCGCGGGTATAACTTGCAGCAACCATACCAAACAGGGCAAACATCGCCCAGAGTGGATTGACGACGCCGGATGCAGCAATCCCCATCAGGATGGCCGCCTCAGCGTAACGATCCGACACATGGTCAAGAATGCCTCCGAATTTGGTGCCGCAATTGCCGGCTCGAGCCGTCGCGCCATCGAGCATGTCGGAGAGCATCGCAGCAATCATGACGATCGCTCCCCAAAGCAAGTTGCCCTTCCAATAGAGTATTGCCGAACCCAGCGAAATAAGAAACGCTATGCCTGTCAAGATGTTAGGGGTCAGCCCCAGCTTGAGGCACGCTCGACCGAACGGGATCGAAGCGCTTTCGTACGACACCCGTCGCTTCTGCTGCATTTGCTGTGTCACAGTCTTATCCATCATGCTCTCAAGAGCCTCACCCACTCAAAGCCCCATAAATACCAAAACCACAGAGACTCGAGAACTGTCCCTGCAGCACTAAGGCTGTAATGATAGTCGGGTAAGAATGTAGCGTCAAGATAAATGTAGGGCCTCACTGAAAGCGCTGGCGCTGACAACATAGCTGACGAAGTGACGATCATGTGACGACGTTATCTCGTCACATCCCGATCAAGTCCTCCAATAGGTTACACCACGATTGACGAACAGCGACGAGATTACTTCGTCACTTTTGGGCCTGATTTCTTCGCCTGATCAGCTATAAATTCCGACTGCAGCTTCTCGCACTCACATTTCCAACGACTTAGCAAACTCGGATTCGACGAAACGACCAAAGTTCGATGTTGGCACCAAAGTTGCCAAGTAGTCGCATGTATCATTCCGAACGCAGAACGCAACTCTGATGGACAGTGTGCGGCTTCTTTCGGGGTGAGACGTTGCAGTCACCGTCATTGGCAGGCGTCGCCGGTGCATCTCTCGGTTGACGGACCGCGCACGCCTGCGGTGACGGGAGGAAGGAGGGTAAGCGTTCTCGAGATGGCGGCGGTTTGGTGCACGGCCACTGTCCAAATGTCCTAACTTTTTCAAGCAAAGGAGAATTTTATGAGGCGAACGATATGCGCAATTATGATTATTGTCTGGACCCTCACACTGATGAGCGGTTGCAATCAAAGCGTAACTGAGACCAGGCATGGTGAAGAGACAGCGAATTCCATAATTGACGATTCAGAAAAAACAGCTCTGCTGGAAGGCGAAGCGCTTGCGGCAGTGCTTGCCGAAAATTTGTCACTACCGAATGTTGCGGCTTTGGTTGATACGCTGGAAGGACAAGGGTATTCTTATCGGCAGACCAATTCTCTGGTAAAGATTGAGAACCACTATAAGAGAGTGTTGTTGCCCTCGACAGGAGTTGTGGCGAAGATGGTGCCAGATCCGTCGTATTCCAGTTTGTTGTACGCAGACACACTGGTCTGGCAAGTGTTTGAAAATGCGGCATGCGATTCGTCTCGACACACTGCTCTGGTGACAATTGCAAGTAAAGGGCGAAAAGCGACATTCCTGCAAGAATTGGATATTTCCCAGATGCCTCCAAGGGTCCTGTTGTTGGCAAGTGTAAATGAGGGAATCATGATCCCGGCAGACTCCGGCGCTGTTGCCAATGTAAACGATTACTGGAAGGAAGTTGCAGCTTGCTGTGCGGGTTGTGCGGCCGGCTGTGCCTTCAGTGGCCCCGGTTGGGCAGCCTGCTTTGGAATATGTTGTGCGGCTTGCGCAGTGGGCGCAATTGTCTTGATTATTCTCGACTGGCTATTCTAAACTCTTTTCAGGAGGTGTTACATGGCAAACATTCGTCCAGCAGTTTATTACACCACTGCCGGAGCTGTCGGCGGAATGATCGGCTCCCTACTGACGAACAGGATCGCCCCATTCTGGGCTTGGTCGATTGCCGGTCTGCTGATGGCCGGCATAATTTTCGCAAGCAACGAGAAACTGAGAAAGAACTTTGTTCTTGGCGGTATCGCGATAGTAGCAGTTGCACTGGCCGCAGGTGGATTGGCGACATTGATCTATCGCATGTAAATTGCAGGAGACTAACGGGCCGAATCAAGGGGGGAGGAGTCACCATCCTCCCCATTCCTTCGATTAAGCATTAACGAATCGTCAGGAATGACGAAGGCAATGACAGTCCCGTCAGCCTTCTTGGCTACCAATTAGCCTCTTGTTCTTCAGAACCACTCTCTTCCCCAATAAGGCAACTATCTGAAATCGACCCAACAAACCTGTTTCGTAGTTCTGTTGCCTACTCTTCTGTCCACTTTCCAGGGTTTTCTGCCCCCCACTGACACGTTCTGACAGTGGAACGTGATTATTTTCACTCCACACGACTCAAAGTCGCTCTTTTGAGTCGTTTTTTCTTGACAGGCTCATACGCTCGCGGTAACTTTAGTATGTAAAAGGCAAATTGAAAACCGATAATAGTAAGTAAAGAATAAAGTCCATCATTATTGAAACAGCGCCGATTGGAAAGCAATCGTGCTGAGGGAGATTTATGACACGGCTCGGTTTGGCTGATCATCAACCCGCTTGGCTACTCCTATGCCCGCGCCGAAATTGTCATTACGCGTCCATATTCGAATTTTCGTTAAGGTCAGGAGCCCTGCGCTCCTGACATTTTGAGTTTTGAAATTTCTCTTTGTCAATGAGAGGTAGACCCTAAACGAGGTTGATGATTGAAATGAAGAAGACAACCAGACTGATGCTCCTGCTGGTGTTGGCAGGAATTCTGGTACTTTCCGTGCCGCTATCGGCCGGTGACCGTGCGGGGGCAAACAAAGAATTTGCCGCACAGGTGCAGTCATCTCCCGTGGTCGCTGCCCCGAATTTCATGCAGTCGGTGATAGCTGCCGTTCGCACGCAGATTGCGATGTGGCTGCATGCGACACCCACAACTGATGTCAAGCCGGAGGTCAAGCCGTCCGGGCCAGACGGTCCAGTGAAGAATTCGAGACCATTCGTGCCAAAGCCGAAGGACGACGTTTTTTACGATAACGGGGGCATAGATGTCTCCAAGTAGAGAGAAATCGCCTACGCTGGAGTTAAAGGTGCTCTCTGCGATTGACTTTATCAGCGAGCTTATTGAGCAACAGGAATTTGCTGAGGCTGCTCAAAGGCTTCGATCAATGCGTACCGAGGTCTCGAATTTGCACGATGACAGGTCCGCAGCAGTTCTCTTATACTATTCGGCTCGCTGTCATTATCATTTGGGCAGATACGAACAATGCCTCATAAGCACAAAGGCTGCTTTGAGAGTCGCCAAGAGACTTAGTGACGACTCTCTGTATGGCTGTATCAAGCAACTGTGTGGATTGGTCTTTCGCTCACTCGGCCGGATCGATGATGCGATTGAGGCTTATTCTGAGGCGTTGGCCTTCAAGAAGCGCGCGGGTGAGAATTCTGGAAACTATGGAACACTAGTCAACATTGGCTTATTGCGCTTCCAGAAGGGAAGCGTTCAGTCCGCCTTGGAATCGCTTGATCTCGCGCTATCGAATGCAAAGAGGTACAACACGTTGAGAGAAGTATTCGTGTGTCGATATAACACAGCGCTCGTCAAACTGTTCGCTGGAGAATTCCGGGAATCATCAGCTTTTGTCAATACTATCGAGCAAGAAGGGTTGCTGCCGGCTGAACTTGGTCATCTTGCTATTCTTGCCGGCATGAACCTGGCTATGAGACTCAACTTCCCGGATGCTGATAAGCATCTGAAGGCGGCCCGGAGTACATTTGCTGAGAAAGGAATTGACCGATCGCAAGCCGTCTGCCTCGAATACCTCGGACTTAACGAGTACTTCGCCGGTAACTACGCCAAAGCCAGAGAATACTATGACCAGGTGTTGGCGATGCCGGAACCGACCGCCTCGGCAGTCGCACAAACCCTGCGGATGCTCACCGATGTCGAAATCGCCGAGGGCAATTGGAACACCGCCCGGGAAACCGCCGGCAGAGCCGAAATCGCAATCAACAAGATTTCGGAACGAATCGAGCTGGGCGCTTTGTGGCGGGCGTATGGCCATCTCCAAACCCATGATGGCAATCATGCCGTCGCGCGTGAGTATTTCGAGAAGTCAATCGACCTGTTGCGCCAACTGGGTGCGCGCTATGAACTGGCGCTGAGCCACTTTGATGCCGGGCGTTCGGCATGCTACTCTTCCGAGCAGCGGTTGGAGCAATTGCGCCAGGCAAAGACGCTGTTTGTCGAGATGGACGTGCCGAAACGGGTCGCCCAGGTAGATGAGGCCCTCGCGGCGCTCGTCGGCAGCATGACTTCGCGGAATCAAAGCTCCTCTGGCCAGAAATCGTTAACTCTGAAATCTGTCAAGCCTGCTCCCGTAGTAATCGCCAAAAGCAAAGCCATGCTCGATGTCATCGCCACTGCCGACCGCTTCAAAGACAGCGAGATGACGATTTTGCTGACCGGAGAGACAGGCACGGGTAAGGACCTGTTAGCCGAGTATATCCATTACAGTAGCCATCGCGCGAGCCGGCCGTACAAAGCCATCAACTGCGCCGCCATTCCGGAGTCGCTGCTGGAGTCGGAGTTGTTTGGTTTCAAGAAGGGTACCTACACCGGCGCCGGCGCTGACAAACCCGGCCTCATTGAATCTGCCGACGGCGGCTGTTTCTTCTTCGACGAGATCGGCGATGCTCCGCTGGTGATCCAGGCAAAACTATTGCGTGTAATCGAGACCAAGACAGTGCGCCGTCTTGGCGACAATCAGGATATTACCGTCGATGTCCGCTTTATCGCGGCAACCAATCACGACTTGAAGTCGCGGATCGAGGCGAAGACTTTCCGCAGCGATCTGTTCTATCGGCTCGCCCAAGTCGTGATCAATCTGCCGCCGTTGCGTGAACGTCGTGAGGACATCATTCCCTTGCTGGAGACATTTCTCGCGGCCGCTGGTGTTACTTTGACTGCCGAAGACCGCAACCTTCTGTTGGCGCACCCGAGCGAATATTCCTGGCCGGGCAATGTGCGCGAATTGATCGCCATCGCGGCGCGTGTGGCCACTCTGCAGGACGACAGCGACAATCACAACATTGTCAACCTGCTTCTGCGCGAACTGGGCAATGAGTCTCCGGAGGCCGTGGAACGGCAGCGCCTGTTCACGGCGCTGCAGCACCACAAAGGCAACAAGAGCAAAGCCGCAGACGCACTGGGAATACCACGCACAACCCTGATCTCGCAGCTAAAGAAATTCAATCTGTAGTCACTGTCGAAGTGACGAAAAAGTGACGAAGCGTTTTCGTCACCCCGCCCTCAAATCCCCCAACACGTTACAACTCAACTGACGAACACCGACGAAATCACTTCGTCACTCTTGGGCTTGTTTCCTTCCTCCTCCCAGCCATGAACTCCGACCGCAGTTTCTCACATTCACATTTCCAACGACCTAGCAAACTCGGACTCGGGGCAATAATCGAAACTCCACGTTGGCACCAAAGTTGCAGAGTAGTGGCATGTATCACTTGAAGGCGATTCTCTAAGTGAAATCGGAAAGGGACGATCTATGAAACATGCAAAGTTACAACTTGCTTTGAGCTGTAGTCTGGCGCTACTGATGATCGGCTGCAACGAAGAGGGTCAGAAGCCAAGCAATCTGCCAGCTCCTCAGAAGCAAACGGAAATTGTATTCATCGAGCAATCGTTTATTACTACCGAAGGAACAGTAGTCATGAACAGCTATACCAAGGACGCAGTAAATCGAACCATCTGGTTTGACATTGTACTGCAGTCTCCCAACAACGGAGCCACTCCAGGCAACTACCGGATTGGGCTCGGGGAGGTCGACAGGCAAGATGGGAAGAGTGGTGGCTGGTATAGCCTGCAAAGTACCGCGCGGGAAATGCTCTTCGCTCTTGATCTCGCATGGGATACTTTGGATTTGTCCTTTGTAGAAATAACGGAACGCACCCCGATTGAGTCACTTTGGATGAAGATCGCTTCGACGGATGAGGGTTTCCGCGAGGAGTACATTTTCTCCGACGGCGATTCGGCTTCGTTTGAATACTTGGTTAAAGCGAGCGAACTCGAATTCAACAATCCTGCGTTTGCCAAGCCATGGCCCAATTCCGAACTCAGCCTTGGCGAGCGAGCCACCGCATTCTTCTCACGGCATACGAGCAGCACTCTGAACGCCAATGAGAATGGTGAACTGCTCGTCAGTTTAGTCGGCAATTCGGAATTTCAATCGTGGCTGGACCTGGAATTCCCGACCAGCCATCGCAATAAAGACGACGGAGATAAGAAGTTGGTCTGCAGATTGGCCGAGTTGTGTGCAGCCATAAAATGTATTTTTGGGGGAGCGCTCGTCAATCCAGTTTGTGCCGGATGTGCAGGTACCCTCATTGGTTGCCTATTCGATAAGCTGTTCACGGGGTTTGATTGGTAAATGAGATACAGGGCTGCCTTTTTTTGGTGTGGCGGAAGCTGATAAGTCTTGCTATTCTTGTTGTGAATGGCCGATTTGTCGGCTTCCTTCGGCGACGCTCGGCTTGCGTGTCATATGAATGATAATAACAACAAAATGGAGGATACTCTTGGATAAGGTCTTTGTGTTATTGGCACTGGTGCTTCTGATCGGTGGCATTGTCCTCATGTCTGTTTCACTGCGATTTCGCACTGCGCATCACCCTGGATTGCTTTCATTTCATCCTCGCAACTGGAAGCCGTTCTGGTGCTGGAAGGAATGGTACTCTCCCTTAGGATTCTGGATGGCAGTTTGTGGTGCCCTGGCAGTAAGCCTTGGTGCTATCACCTCGATCGCCGCAAGCTTATTGAAATAAAGCCTGAAACAAGCCACCGCCTCCGTATTGGCGATCGGGTGGCTACACGCAAGATGCAATTGCTCGAAACGACTGTTTTGAGAACTGGCTATTCACTCGCTTCTGAATCCCCCCTCTCTTTCCTCTCCAAATACAAGAACCCTCCCAGCAGCTGCACCCAATCAGAAAATGGCCGCCCTTGGTTTTCCGGTTTATGCCGTATTCGCGAAATCGCGTTGAGCTTCGAGTCAAGCTCATCGATGAAGTAAAGCACAAAAGCTTCCTCGAATTCCGGCTCGACCGGCGCCGAATATTCCTTCTTACCTTGATGCGACAATATCATGTGCAGAAGCTTCTTGACATTGATATCCCCCTGCAGCCCGAGTCGATCGGCAGCCGCCTTCACGATTTCAAATCCGATTACCATATGCCCGAAGAGCCTGCCATCGACAGAGTACTCGAAGGTCGCACCGACTTCCAGTTCCGATATCTTGCCGACATCGTGTAGGAGCGCGCCCGAGATCAACAGCGAGCGATCGAGATAAGGATAGTGTTCGCAAACCCTTGCCGCCAGCCGCGCCATCGAAAGTGAATGCTCGGCGAGTCCGCGAAGATAGCCGTGGTGCCAGCGCGTACCGGCAGGTGATTGAAAATA
Organism: uncultured Ignavibacteria bacterium; assembly: GCA_964552775.1. Classification (GTDB taxonomy): domain Bacteria; phylum Zixibacteria; class MSB-5A5; order CAIYYT01; family CAIYYT01; genus JADJGC01. The sequence continues at coordinate 13,706 of CAZKIH010000018.1, forward strand.
GTGACGCTTAACGTCTTCATCGTAAAGAACCTCAACCAGCAACTGGTGCAGTTCTTCGTCGGTCACGAGGTTGACCATTTCTTCGATGTCGGCCTCAAGTTCCTCCAGCGAAAATTCGCTCGCAGCGAGCAATTCGGAAGCGTCGTACTCATCGACTTTCGCGGGACGAATCTTTTCCACCTGCACCTGCATCTGTCCACGATAAGAGCTAACCACGCCCCTGACCTTGACAACCGAGGCGTCTTTGATCGTTGGATAGGTTTGCTCGGCTTCTTCACCCCACATGACTCCGGCGATGCGACCGGTCGAGTCAGCCATTTCCAACTGCAGGCGCACGCCGCCCGTGAATGGAACGAGATCGCACTTGATAAGACCAAAGTATCCCAACAGCAGGTCGCCGGTATTGACGTCGCGCAACTTCATGGTAGACTCACCCCTTCTTATTGATTGCCATAACGCGCCGAATTATCTCGCTGGTCGACAGCCCCTTGACCATTCTCATCCTAACCACCTTGCCACCCTTCTCTATGACATGAGCGGCTCCAACTATTTCTGAGAGTCCATATTGCGAACCCTTAACCAGGACCTGCGGGTTCACCAGTGGTATGAGTCTGTCTGGGGTCTCCCTGTCCAGTGGCACTACGAAGTCAACTGCGCTGAGTGCTGCCAACATCTGAGCTCGATACTTGTACGGAATAATCGGGCGCAACTCCCCCTTATTGACCCTGACAGACGCATCAGTATTCAATCCAACGACCAGAACATCGCCCAGCTTGCGTGCTCTCGTGAGGTAGTCTACATGTCCGGCATGCAGGATATCGAAAACACCGTTCGTGAACACAATGCGCTTTCCTGAACTGTGGAGACGAGCGGCTAACGCTTTGATTTGATTCTTTGGAACGATCTTTTTCACTTTGTTATTCCGTCGCATCAGGACTTGACGAGTCCTACCCGGCTCACGTTACAATTGCTCCGCTATAGTCTCAAAGAGTTCGTCACGACCCACGTGAGCAGTGCCAATGTAACCGACTACGATCCCGGCCGCCTGGTTGGCAATGTATGCAGCCTCCAACTTGGTGGCCCCGGCCGCCACCATAGCAGTCATAACCGCGATTACGGTATCGCCAGCGCCGGTAACGTCGAACACCTTCTTTGCGACTGTTGGCAAGTGGTTGAAGTCTCCGCTCTTTTCAAAAAGGGCCATGCCCCTTGCCCCAAGAGTAACGAGGATCGAATCGAGATCCAGTTCCTTGAGCAATCCCCATCCGACTTCCTTCAGCGAATCGTCATCTCGAATGCGGATTCCCGCCGCGAACGCCGCCTCGTGTTCATTGGGCGTAATGACTGAGACTCGCTTGTAATTGTGGAAATGCGTTTCCTTTGGGTCGACCGAGATGAATCTTCCCTTGCTCTTGGCCAGACTGACGACTCGATTCAGCAGCGACGATGTGATTACACCCTTGCCATAGTCTGAGATCAGCAGACACTGCACATCACCAAGGCGATTTTCAATATGACTGACGAACTCATTTTCAGTGTAGCCGTCGATCTCGTCGCGGGACTCACGATCGGCACGTACAACTTGTTGGTTGTGCGCGATGATTCTGGTTTTCATCGTTGTGGGGCGTTTTTGGTCGCTGACCAGTCGATACTGTGAGATGCCCTCTCTCTCCAGAAGATGCTTAAGGCGGGTGGCATTTTCGTCGTCGCCAACCAGCCCGACCAGCTCGACATTACAGCCGATGGCGCTGATATTGCGGGCGACATTAGCTGCACCGCCCAGGTGCATCGTCTCCGAATCGACTTCTACCACCGGCACAGGCGCCTCAGGCGAGATTCGGCTGACGCTGCCCCAGAGGTATTGGTCGATCATCAGATCACCGTATACCAGTACCCGTGCCTGACTGAGATTATCGAACAGCTCTTGCAGCCGTTTGCGTGTCAGAATCGACAAGTTTATCTCCTTGACTACCGTGCGTATTATATTACACTGGCTTCGCCTTGACAAGGAGGAACGATGAACAAGCCGCCTGCTCAACAAATACAATTGGAACTACGCGAGGCCGAAGCTGAGGGGATTTACTCCAACTTGGTAATGATCGGTCACTCGCCCTCGGAGATCATTTTTGACTTTGCCCGCTTGCTGCCGGGAACACCAAAAGCCCGCGTGTTTGCGCGCATCATCATGACGCCCCAGAACGCCAAATCGGTCCTAAAGACTCTCGAGGACAACCTGAAAAAGTACGAAGAGAAATTCGGCGAAATAAAGTTGCAGGGCGAGGTCGATCAAAAGAACATTGGGTTTGCCCGGCCCGAATTACCATAGTACGCTTTTCCTGCGAACATCGGTTTTTCGACAAATAAGAAGGCGCTCCCGCAACAGCGGCAGCGCCTTCAGACTTTAAATCAGCGAACTAACCGGCTATGGGCACTGTGGTGCTGCTGCTCCTGCGAAGATGTAGTTGATCAGCCTGACCACATCTGAAATGTTGACCGAGCCATTGCCGTCCGCGTCACCGCGGCAGATCGGGTTTGGAGCGGCAGCACCGGCGAAGATATAATTGATTAACCTGACGGCGTCGGAAATGTTGAAGCTGCCGTTGCCATCCGCGTCACCGCACTTACAGGGCGGAGCCGGCGGAACCCCAAGCTGCCCGCGAATCTCTTCAGTCGGGAAAGGCGTGGAATGTATATTGACGTACAACTGGTTCTGCAACAAATCAATGATGTCCGCTGCTGACAAGTACCAGATTTCGTTGATTGGGCTAACTGGACTCCCGAAGCCAAAGAGTATTGGTCCCGTAACACAGGTATCACCCCGATGCACGTGACCGTCGATTGGACTGACAACATTGTGAGTCAAGTTAATCGTGAATTCACGTCCTCCCGGTCGAAGTTTTGCCGTGCAGCTTCCGGTCGCCGTACTACCGGTACCTGCACAGGAATTGGCCTGGGCTTGGTTGAGAGCAATTGTGTAGCTCTGAACTTTGTCCAGTACCAGTTGCCCACGAATCTCCCCTGCTGGAAATGGCGTCGAGTGAATATTGATGTAGAGATTGCCGGCCAGCAAATCCGTAACATCGGTGGCCGTCAGGTTCCAGACTTCGTTTGATGGACTCACCGGGCTGCTAAACCCAAAGCGAATTGGTCCCTCAACATTCGGCGCACCGAAGTGCACGTGCGCATCAATGGGGCTGGCAACATTGTGCTCCGTGTACATTGACAGTGTCTTGAGATTAGCGCTCAAGGTCGCAACAGTGAATCCAACCTTCGACGATCCGGTTCCCGCTCCGCCATTTGCGAGCGCACCGTTCATCAGCATACTGACCAACACATTCTGCCGCTTCAACTGCCCGCGAATTTCACCAGTCGGGAAGGCCGTCGAGTGAATATTGATGTAGAGTTCACCCTGCATCAGGTCTTTCAAATTTAGCGTGTCCAGGCTCCAGTTTTGGTTGATCGGGCTGAGCGAACTACTGAATCCAAATCGAATGGCTCCTTCAACTCCTGGAAGACCGAAGTGCACATGGCCATCGATCGTATTCTGGACATCGTGCGTAACTTTGACGTTCAGGTTATTGCTTGCAGAGTTCAACTCGCAAATCCCTAAGCCGGAAGCAAACGAATTTGACCCCGCCCCGGCTAGCGCCTGTGCCTCGTCAAGAGTGAAGACAAATTTGATCGGCGCCTGGACAATCTGCCCTCGGATTTCTCCATTTGGGAAACTCGGCGAATGAATGTTCACATAGAGATTGCCGGCCAGTAGATCGATGACGTTGGCCGGCGAGATACTCCAGGTCTGGTGGATCGGGCTCGCCGCGGATGTAAATCCAAAGCGAATCGCACCGCCGTCAACGCACGGCGCGCCAAAATGAATATGGGCAGCGCTGGCGCCAATTACATTGTGTTCGACGTATACTGAAAGTTGAGTCTGGGCCACATTCAAAATTGCGATTCCAAAGCCCACAGCCGTGCTACCGGTGCCGGTACAGCTCACTTCTTGATCATCATCAAGTAGAAATGTATAGACCGTCGGCGAACAATTGGACACAAATATCGTGTCTTGCATCGTCAGATGAACGCCACAATGATAAGGATAGGCTCCCACAGGATCTGATCCGAGGAGGATCAGATCATAGGTCGATCCAATAATGCTCTGAAGAGGCGAGCTGAATACTTTCGGCGACGAACCATCGGAAACGATAGAGTGGCTGCCTCCGTTCCACGTCCAGCGGATAGTGTCACCGAGACAAGCCTGCGTCTTCTTGGGACTGAAATCGAAATTGAATACCGAGATGTTGTGGATCGTCGCTTGCAATGGGCTGACTGCCAATAGCAGCACCCCGACCAACCCGGCCAGCGTCACGCGGGACAGAATCTTCATGAGATTTCCTCCTATGAAGGCTAAATGATTATATAACTCTATCTTATCTCTATTTTGAGTAAGGCGGCTGCCAGCTCCCGACTGCAGAGCGTGCAGTATGACTGTGCCGCGAGCATCTACCCGCGGGCATCACGTTTCAAGGCTGTTCTACGAGCGTTTAGCAGAACTTGGGTGTTAAAGCCTCTGAAGTAATAGAGAAATGGCTGTTCCGTATTCGTACAGGCAATATAGTCAAGTTTCGAAAAATCGGGGACTTTTTTGATCTATGAACCTTAAAATTCTCTGGTGCCGGTACAAATTCCGCAATTCAGGAGGGGAATTGACTCAAGAACTGCTGTGACGCCAGAGTGCAGTCTCCGATTCACAGGCCTTTGGTAACAAAAAAAACAGGCGAAATATATCGCCTGTTTCACTCAAGCTGCCGGCGTTGCTACCGGACTGAATGTGCCGACGCCGACACCCTGACAACCTTACACAGGAGAGATGAGGGTCATAACACAAATCTTCAGCGTTCCATCTGCTGTCGGAAATCCCTTGACCGACACTTGGTCACCGACAACGAAGTCCTCGAGCAGCAAAGCCGTCCCTTCGTCATCAACTAATTCGGCTTTCGGGCAAATCCACCCCTGCCAATCGAGGTTCTCAAAAGTCACAGTTCGTTCACTCACGTTAATGCCTGCGAGCCCGGCAGCGAACGTGACGCATTCCTTTGTGCTGCAGTTGGCAACGTTGATCTTTACAGCAAGCAGAGTGTTCTCATCGACTATCTTGGCTTTCACCTCCACCACATCCCCGGCTTGCAGATCGCTGAATACATACTGCACATCATGGTCTTTGATTAGTCGATCACGATGCGCATTCCCCTGAGGGTCAGTATTGCTTAGCGCGTTGCTCTCACGCGATGTGAATCGGCCCCAGATGATCGTGTTCGAGTCGGTGACAATGCTCTCCGTTCTACCGTAAACGGTAAAAGTCCCGGCCGTATAGTCGATGCTCAGGATTGAATCACGAAAGGCCAGATCATACCCGCAACTGCCATCCGAGGACATGATACGCAGCCGCTGCGCGACAACATCGCCGTTGGCATGGCGTTGACCATTGACTTCAATCGAGTCATTGAGCCGGATGTCTCCGAACTGCACGCGCACTTGGTGGCCTGCCATTAGCTTAAAGATTTCGCAGTTCTGCAGTGCGGTTACAGTATCCGGTGCGCCCGCAAACGCCAATTGGAAGTTTTCCTGATTCATGTAACACACTCGCGCAGAGAAGCTCACCTGAGCGCAGTTGGGGCAATCCGTACCGCTCTCAAGGGACTTGACTATTGCTCCGATGGGCGACACTGGTGAGTTACCGGAACAACCAAACATAGCAGCCGTCAAGAGAAATCCTGCCAGGCTGCGGGCGAAATGTCCAAGGGTCTTTTCAAACATGGTCCAACCTCCCGAAGGGTTGATGGTTTTCGCCCGGTAGCATTCAGCGATTAACTTCTCACAAAACAGAGTCTTTTGTCCCCGTTTTCGTTCACGTTAGGCGAATAAAATTGCGTAGATTATCGATTATTAAGGGAGTAACAAAAGAAAAGCGGCAGGGTGCTCGAGACCTACCGCTTATCTGACGTGTATCTGAAACGCGTCTAGGGACAATTGGTACAAGGCGGGTTCCCGCCAGAGAAAATGTAATTAATAAGATAAACAGCATCCGAAATGTTCAGCAAGCTGTTGCAGTCGCAGTCTGCAGCCATCGTAGGCACTGGAGCGGGTCCACCCGCAAAGATATAGTTGATAATATACACAACGTCGGTGACCGATATGACCTCTGAAGAATTTGCATCTCCGCAGACATAACTGCTCAATGAAGCAAGAGCCGCCGCTGGATTGACAAGCCCGTTGCCAAGGTCGCCCGCGTAAAGCGGATTGATGTCGTTAATGTCTGTCGCCGTCTCAGCAAGAATGCTGTCAATAGCCCTCAGGGTAAGATTCGGATCGACTTGAAGCATCAAAGCAGCCACACCTGCAACCATTGGCGCCGAGAAACTGGTACCGTCCCACCAGGCATAGAGTGAGTCAAGATGTGGAGCATAGACCCTCGTACCCGGCGCGCAGAGATCGACCTTCTTTCCCCAGTTCGAGAAGTCGGCCTTGTGATTCAGCGAATCAAGAGCGGCGACAGCAATGACCGATGCCTTCAGAGCCGGGAACGGGAACAGATTCTCATCTCCTGTCGAATCGTTGCCGGCCGCCGCGATAACGACTACGCCGAGGCTCTCGGCATAGTCGATGGCGTCTGCAATTGCATCCTGTTTCCCGCGCAATCCCAAACTCAGATTGATAATTCGGCAGCCATCATCGATTGCCCTAACGATCGCTCGCGCCAGAGTGAAGCCGTTGCCGCGACCGGTTGTATCCAGTGTGCGGTAGGCATACAGATCCGCTCCCGGCGCAACGAGAGCAACAGCGCCTGCAACGAATGTACCATGACCGGAGGCTACCCCACCGGGTTCGTCGTTAGCATTGATGTCGTTGTCCACGAAATCGAATCCCGAATGAACATGTGGTGACTTGGCCGCGAATTGCGGATGTTCAAAATTGAGACCGGTATCAATGATACCAATCTTGACCGTTGTGCCGGTGCTGATAGTATGGACCGTCGTCAAAGCCAGGGCATCCGCCGCCGGTTGGTTTTCAAAAGTGCCGATAAACTGATCGTCCAGAAACGGTGAACTGCGCTGGAATGGTTCGGGCGCATCCAGGTAATAGTTGGCTCCACAGTAGAGCACGGCAGGGTCCAGCACAATCGCCGCAGCCAGGCTCTCAGCATCGAGCCCTGGCTGGATTGCCAACAGGTAGGATCTGGTGGCCGGGAGAATGCTTATGACTGTAGTTCCATACTCGCCGTTTATGTAGTTGATGTCATATCCGGATCGCATTTCGCAGACAAGACGATTTGGCTCGTAGTCCCCATGGTTGTTGGCGGACGCATTCGTGAATGACAGCAATAAAGCTGCACACAGGTATAGCCACTTCAGGTGCGCAAAGATCTCTGTCGTGATCATCATCTACTCCTCATTCTCCTGCTCCAAACACCGAAAAGGCACCCCAGTGGTACGCTGAGGGGAATTGCGCCCGAACGGTGATCGCAGCGTGACGGATTGCAGCAAGAATGCTCTTACTCTGAAAATACTTATCGTAAAATGCCGCCATCCAAAGGGCGGTGGTTTGATCAGATACAGGCCAGTGCCCCGCAATGACATTTCTTGCACCCATTTCGAGCAGGGACCTCACCAATCCGGTCGATTCTTCACCCGGGAGAGCTACTTGTTCGCCGGAGCGGCATGAGGCCAGGGTCACAAGACTGACCTGGCATTGTTTTAGACGAAAGTCGGCGGCAAAAAGTGCACCGTCTTCTAGAGCTAAATACGAATAAAATGGATTATCTGAGCGCAAAAATGCGTGCCCGGCGAAGTGCCAGAGCTGGGCTTCCCCCGAATCCGGCCAATCCCGGCGATTGCATGGCGAGTGAATTTCTGCCGAACCGGCGAGGCTTTTCGCCAGGTTTGCCAGCTCAATATCCACCTGGGGAAGACCCTCTGCCTTCCCTCTGAACACCTGCATTCGATTCGAGGAAGTTCTCGATTTCAAGGCGGCCTGATAGTGCCGGAAACTCGGTGCCAGCACAAAATGATGACGATCCAAAAGGTGGCATTCGTCCACAATCAGCGCACGCCACGGTAGATTAGCCAGTTCGCCTTCCGGAATCAGTAAGACCGTATCGGCGTTCGGATCAACACCCAACGGCTTCCAGAGCCATTCACCCAAATCGCTCCACAGTCTCTGCTCGAGATTGCCGTCTACCTCGTCCTGAAGGTGACCGGCCAGCAACTCTCCTTCGAGAATGAATCGCCAGCGCTGCATGGCGTCTGATAATCTCCGGCGCCCGGCGCTGATTTGACAGACTCTTGTCCGTCCAATATGATGGACGAAGGCAATGATGTCGTCGCCCCGAAGATGGAACTGCACAATCGGCAAGCGCTTGGAGGTCTGCATTATTTCAGCAAGTAGCCGCTCATTGTTGGTCAAGGTTTGTCGCTGATCGCGATCTACAGCCATCAACTGATCGCGAATCTGCCTTTGCAGGATTGTCATCGCCTGGTTGCGTGAATGGGTCGATAGCCCGCGTTCGCCGACATTGGCGATCTGATGCGCCAGTGAGGACACTTGCCGTGCTAATGCATCGAGACTCTCGCTGACCCGCCTGCGGGATTTTCGTGCTGATTCGTTCAGGACTATCGGCGACCATATGCCGGCTGTCTTATATCGTTCCGACCAAACCGCCGCCATGCCGGGGTTGCTGTCAAGTTCAGACGTTATCAACCGCAGATGCGGGGAATCTTGTCGCTTCCCGAACGCACTGCGCAATTCCACAGGCGGCAATTGCGCCCGGACTGCATCGAGCCGGTCCGCCGCCAGACGCCAGTGCTTGCGCGCCTGAGAAATCTCGCCTCGGTCGCAATATTTGTCCCCCCTGACAGTCTCCCAGATCGCATACAGATGAGGGACCGCTTTGACAGCGGAATTTTTCTCCAACCGCATTTGCGCTGACTTCTCTTGCCGTGGGTTAGCCATTTCCCGTAGATCACAGATTGCCTCCCACAGGGGAAGTTGGCCTCTTCGGAAATGCGTTCGCGCCTTACGCAGCACTTCCGGGCGCGCAAGCGCTTTTCCGTTACTCAAGTCCGCCGCCAGCAAATTGGCCGCTCCCAGGAAACCGATGTTATTCTCTGCTTCAAATCCGCTTTGAGCACGTGAATGGGCTTTGCGCGCCTCGGTCGTTTTCGCAAGAGCATAAGCCGCTTGCCCTCTGAACAATGCCGATTTCGACTTTTCGTACCGTAGGTTCAGCTTGTCAAACCGCATTTCACTTCTTCTTGCTGCTTCCAGCGCATCCTCATAAAGTCCCAAGCCGAGATAAACCTCGGCACGATCAAGGTTGCACAGCGCCTCACCGCGCGGATCGCCTCCCTCGCGATAGATGCGTTCGCATTCTGTCAATTCAAGCAGCGCGACATGGAATTTCCCGGTCAACATCTTCAGCCAGGCCAGGCCGTATCGAGAATCATTCCCGTCGAGCGCATAGTCGTTGGCATCCCAGATAGCAATAGCACGCTTGTACAGCTCTTCAGCTTGACGCAGATCGAACAACTGTACCAGTGTGTTTGCCCGATTGTAAAGAGTCCGGGCCAATGCGATTTGATCGCCGGCTTCCTCGAAGAATTCCGCTGCATCGCGATAAAGCAATTCGGCATCACGATGCCGATCCTGCCGATGCAGAAGATTGGCATAGTTGACGCGCGTTTGCGCCAGATCCGAATCGGCCTTAAGACGCCTAAACGTTGCGATGGCCGCACGAGCATGTCTCCGCGCTTTTGCGAAATCGCCCAGGTACATATAGACGTCGATCAGGGCTCGGTCAATCCGCGATCGAACCAAAGCTTCCTTGCCCGCCAAGTGCCGCGACTTTAGATATGAATCGAGAGCCTCTGAGTGGTAACCGCTCATGTGTAGTACACGCGCCTGGGTACGAAAGGCTGTACCCGCCAGTACACCGCCACGTCCGGAGGCCTGCTTCGTGAATCGTCGCGCGATCGTCAGAGCCTCCTTGAGAGAAGCACGCGACGCTCGCTGAACCTCGGCAGCACAGGCCGCCGCAAGTTCTTGCTCTGTCATTTCGTCGACAGTGCCCGATTTCAGGAACCGTTCGACAGCTAATTCGCTTTGGGTTTTTTCCACGTCAACTCCGGCAATTCGATCACGAATTCGTCAGAGCGGAGAGTAATCTTCCGCGGGGGACGGCTTCCCGACCACTGATATAGTCCCACGCTATCAGGTAGTAGTTTCTTTGCGTCGGCTTCAATTTGCAGAGAAGAATCTATCATCCCCTTCACTTGAGCCACAAATGACCAGCCGCGATCCAGCTTTTCGGCGCGCAGGTCGAATTTCACCGATTCGGTTTCAAACCGCAATCGCCGGTCGCTTTGAACACTCTCACCCCGCACTCCCATTGGCAGCGGCATGGCCCATGAGTCGAAAACGATCTTTGCAACAAACGAGCGGATTCCCCCGACCGCTGGAGAATTTGCCCCAAGCGCTATTGCCCGCTCAACCCATCCGACCGGCGCATCCGGCAGATGTATCTTCCCGGCAACGGCGAACACCTGAACCAGATTAACAAGTTCACGGCATTCGGCGCATTCATCCAGATGCGAAGCCTTGGTAACTCCTTGTGCCCGTACCGCTTCAATGATTTCTTGTCTTGTCAGGTGCTTATCAGTCACTCAATTTCCTCCAACTTACAGAGCACCGGTATCTGGATTTCGTACCTCGGTGTATGCGTTTTCTTCGAGGATCCGCTTGAGCCGCTCCAGGCACCTTCTGCGTATCGGCCCGAGCGAGTTCGAGGCAATACCCACCGACTTGGCGATTTCTTCGTACGACTTGTCTTCGTCGGCGAAAAAAAAGGCGTCAACCAGATTCCGGCAGCGAACATCCAACTGGGAAATTGCGATCTCCAGCTGGGCCTGCTTCTCCATCTGCATCAGTTCTTCATCCGCAAGCGGCGCTGTATCAGGCTGCTCCGTAGCATCATCTTTGTTCGGATCGGAGCCAATCCGGTGCTTGAGGCGAATGGCCTCGCGTTTGGCGGTAGTCACCAGCCATGCTGATAGGCGCGACGGGTCCTGTAATTTCTTCCGGTTGGTATAGAGTAGCACCCAAGTCTGTTGAAAGCAGTCGGCGGCATCTATCTGAGACAACCCCGCGCGAGTAGCTACTGCGTATATCAGCGATTGATACCGTTTTACGATTGTCGCCCATGCTTTCGGGTCACCATCGAGGATTTTTCGCCACAGTTCCAGATCAGATTGAGTCATAATTGAAGCATGATACCAAATTCCATAATCCCCGTCCATTAATTGATACCGAATTCTAACAATGTCAATGTTGCTATCAGTAACACGCCAATACTGCTTCAGTTCCAGTGCGGAGATCAGAAGTCGCTATGGCGGGAGATAATACGCTGCAAAAAAGTCACCCGAGTCTTGCCCCCATTGATCAGGCGTAGATAGACTCGGGCGTGTGGGGAGGTAAGGTCCCCGAGGGGAATTGAATTGTCTTGGATAGTGCCAATGATGTCTTGCGTTGTCGTGAGGCTGCCGTTAGAATCGTGTTAATTTGGATCAACAATGAACTTTCCAAAATCAAGACGCCCGTTGGGAGCGGGCGTCTTACGGGCGGGAGTAACACTATACTCGGCTTGGTCGGGAAGTCGCGTTAATTTGCTCTCACACTGTTATCAACAAGTGAGAGTCATGAGAAAAGTGTGCTAATTATTCAGGAAATCCGCCCCGCAGCGCCGCGCGATATTCTCTTTGCCTTTCTTGCTCCGTTATCGTATACACCAATAACATACGCACCCGCCAGGCCGGGAATTCGTCAAGGAGATGCAATGAAAAAGCGTAAAATCACTGCGGAAGACCTGCTGAAGTTGAAATTCGTGGACGGAGTCGCAATGGCCCCGGATGAATCAGAGATCGCCATCAACGTCCGCTCAATGGCCGCAGACAAAAAGAAATACCATTCTCACATCTATATGCTTGGGAGCGATGGCGCCAATCTGCGCCAATTTACCTCTGGGGAAGTTTCTGACTCCTTGCCGGTGTTCTCTCCGGACGGCAAATGGTTGGCTTTTACATCAAAGCGAGGTGAGAAGAAGGGCCTCTACGTCATGCCAAGACAGGGTGGCGAGGCTCGCTTGCTGTCTGAAATGGATGGCGGCTATGGAGAGTTGTCGTTTTCTCCCGACTCCAGAAGGATTCTCTGCACGTTTCGCAAAAACGACGAGGTCCCCAAGAACAAGGAAGGCAAAAAGGAACCTCCGGTTTATAGACACATTACTCGCTTGTTCTACAAGATGGACAATTACGGATTCTACCCGAAGGAAGAGAGCCAGATCTGGACCATCGATGTCAAGGATGGTACTGCCGTCCAGATTACCAAGGGCGGATTCGGCAAGGGCTCTCCGAAGTTTTCACCGGATGGAAAGTTCATCGCTTACCTGACCAACATCCAGAAGAACCCCGATCTCGATGCTGACCTCATTGACATCTTCGTCATTCCTGCCGGAGGAGGCAAAGCTCGACTAATTGACACTCCCAAAGGTCCAATCGCGGCACTGAAATTCTCCCCGGATGGTAAGTGGATAGCATATCTCGGTCATGACAATCCCAACGATTCCTGGGGTGTTACAAATTATCACATCTGGAAGGTGCCCATTCGCGGCGGCAAAGCGGTCGATCTGACCCGCAAACTTGATCGCATGTGTGTCGATGAGACGATCTCAGACACGGTTGAAGCTCATTCCTCCGGCCTGTTGCATTGGTCACCCGATGGACGATGGATCTACTTCGTAGTCTCCGACGCTGGTACAACCAATCTGTATCGCGTCTCCGCCAGCGGCCGTGTCCTCGAGCCAGTCCTTGCGGGCAAGCAGCACATCATGGGTTCAGCCCTGGCCGGCAAGACGACCAGAGCAGCTCTGGTAATCTCCAATCACACCCAGCCGGCGGAGGTCTTCGGCTTTTCGCTGAATAAGCGAGGAGCGAAGCAGGAGAAACTTACGTCTTTCAACAAGTGGTTCAGCGACGAAGCTCTGATTTCCAAACCCGAAGAAGTAATCTTCCGCAGCACCGGCAACTATCCTGTGCACGGCTGGATCATGAGACCTCCTGATTTCAAGCAGAATCGTAGGTACCCGTCAGTGCTGGAGATTCACGGTGGTCCGCGCGTGCAATACGGCAATACCTTCTTCCACGAAATGCAACTACTGGCCGCTAATGGATATGTTGTGTATTTCAGCAATCCGCGAGGCGGGCAGGGCTACGGCGAGAAACACGCCGATACGATAACAAACGGCTGGGGCACGGTCGATTATGATGACTGCATGGCTTTTGCTGATTTTATGGAAAAGAAGCCGTATATCGATCGCAAGAGAATGGGTGTCACTGGCGGCAGTTACGGAGGCTATATGACCAATTGGATAATCGGCCACACGAACCGCTTCGCGGCCGCAATTACTCAGCGCTCGGTCGTCAATCTCGAATCGATGTTTGGCTCCTCCGATATCGGTTTCCACATGCCCCGTGAAATCTTTGGGACACCTTACACCAACCAAGAGGCTTGGCGTCGCATGTCGCCGCTGACCTATGTCAAAAAGATGCGCACCCCCCTGCTGATTTCGCACTCTGAGCAGGATTTGCGGTGTCCGATCGAGCAAGCTGAACAGCTGTTTATTTCCCTCAAAATGCTGGGACGGACAGTTGAGTTCATTCGCTTTCCCGACGAACCGCACGGGTTATCACGCTGCGGCCGTCCGGATCGGCGATTGGCGCGACTCGAGTGGTTCCTGAAGTGGTTTGACCGCTATCTGAAAGGCAAAAAGAGATAGCAATGACATCTGATGGCGGTGCATCAGCAGCGGCTTCAGCAGGTGCAGCCACAGCCGCTGCTGCGGCACAGGCGCACAACAACGTTCTCCAATGGGAGTTATTGACCATGTTTGAACCGATCACCTGTCCACTCTGCACGCGCGGCAAACTGCTGCCCCTCTTGATGACCAATTCGACAAATTGGGTCTGCAGCCAGCCAGATTGCGGCTACGTCATTCATCAACACGGATCCGACAACACTAAGATCTGGAAAGGACAGGCTCGCAAGCCGTCCTCGACGCAACAGACGGATGGTTGGTTGGAGACTCCGTAGCACGATAGTTGTTGCGAAAATCGCTGACTCAGGTCGTGTCAGAAAATTCCGCAGTCTAACGTAGTTGCCTGAAACCTATCTCGGGCAATGAATTTCGCGGGACGCGATGCACGATTCTCCCCGCCTGACAAAGATTCCCCTTGTCGGAACCCTCTGGATTGATATATTTTATAAGTTTATAGCTAATACTTTTGGAGGATTTTCTCAATTATGATGCAGGTACTACGCGATAATACCAAGATTATCATCTGGATATTGGTCATCGCCTTCGTAGGCACGATTGTCTTCGCCTGGGGTATGGATATCACCGGAGCGCGGGGCGGCGGCGGAAATCCGGGTAACGTGGTCGGCACAGTCAACGGCCGCGAGATTCCGCTGGCAAACTTCGGCATGGCCGCAGACCAGAAGATTGAAGAACAACGCCAGCAGAACCCCGACAAGGAATTCACAGAATCAGATTATCGCCAGGCTCGTCGTCAGGCATGGAACGAATTTGTCAACAGCCTACTGCAGCAGGAGCAAATCGAACGTCTGAATATTCAGCTCACCGATGCCGAGCTCGTCGATTTCCTTCGCCGATATCCACCGGCCGAAGTGCAAAGCCTTGAACCCTTCATGACTGAAGGCAAGTTTGACTACAACAAATACTTGCAGAGCATGGCCGACCCGCAATTGAGCGACTTTTGGCGACAAGTTGAGACCATGGTGCGTCCGAGATTCACCACCTACAAGTTACAGGAATATGTGACCTCTATGGTGCGAGTCTCTGATGGTGATCTACAAGACCAGTATTTGCGTGAAAACGAGCGCATTCAAGTTGACTACGCACTGATCCCGTACAACAAGTTTGTGATGAAGTCGTCTGATATTGACTCTGGTGAAGTCAAGGCCTACTACGATGCGAATCAATCGAAGTTCAATCAACCGGAGCAGGCTTATTACACGATCATAAAAGCGCCAAAACAACCTTCTGCTGCTGACCAACAGCTTGCGATTGACAAGGCGAACCAGATCAAAGCCGAGTTGGATGGCGGCGCGGCATTTGAGACGCTCGCAAACGAGTATACGCAGGACCCGTCGGGCAAGGGTACGGGCGGCTCCTTGGGTTACTTCGCCAAGGGTGCCATGGTTGCAGAATTTGATTCTGCGGCCTTTGCAATGAGTGATGGGCAAATTTCCCCACCAATCAAGACAAGGTTTGGATACCATATTATCAAGAGGATCGGCTACCGCAAGACGAATGAGCTGGAAGAAGTCGAAGCGTCTCACATCCTCATCAAGGCCGAAATCTCACAAGCAACTCTTGACGAATTGCAGCAGAAAATTGCGAAATTCAAGTCAGAAGTAAATGCCGCCAATATGGTCGAGAAGGTCAAAGAGTATGGACTCAGTTCCGACCCCGAGCGCAAGCTCGCTCCCGGTGGAACGCTGATGGGAATAGGCAAAGATGCTGCGATCGAGAAGTTCCTCTTTGAGGCCGCCGACGGGTCTTTTACCGACGTCATCGACCGCAATGATGCTTTCTACATTGTTCGCAAGGAGCGCGAAGTCAAAGCCGGTGTTGCTACCCTTGCCGAAGTGTACCCGGTGATCCAACGCGACCTCATGAATAACAAGCAAAAGCAGATGGCTTATGACGCCGCCATGCGCCTGTATAATGGCGTCATGGGTGGCCAGTCGCTTGCCGATGCTGCCAAAGCTTCTGGAGTGACCGTTGCCGAGTCGGGCCTCTTTTCGCGCACCGGTCGCCTCCCCGGCATGGGCAACGATCCGGTATTTATCGGCGCTGCCTTCGGCCTCTCAGAGAGCAAGCGTTTTTCGCAGCCGGTGCTAACCCAAAATGGCGCAGCGGTAATTGAGTTCAAGGAACGCGTAGCCGCCACTCTCGATGGCTTCGCCACCCAGCGGGATACACTCCGCACTCGAGCCCTGCAAACGGCACAGAGTGTTTACTGGGATAAGTGGTTCACCAAGCTCATTGATGAGGCAAAAATCGAGGACAATCGCAAGGCACTTTTCGGCGAAACGATGTAGAGCCTTTCGATTTCGTCTCCAATTTGCCAACGCGATAACGCCCGTCGTTATCGCGTTTTTCTTGCCTCAGAGAAATTCAGCTGCGCAGCCACTGCGGCCACCCGGTATTTCATACTGAAACAACGAAACACTTTTCTCCACCCGATCAGAGGACCTGCACCCAGCCATCACGCCGCCTCGCAATTTCACCGCCACTTCAGAGTTAGCAAAAAAATCTTCCGAATCCGACTCAAGGAAAATCCGCCTGTTCCGATATGAACACTATTGGAACGAAGTTCATGGATGGAACCCTAACAACGGACAGGATGTGCCACTTTGGATACGATGACGGCCCCGACTAATCGGCTCCACGAGCGCGACCAAATCAAAAGCAGTCTTGCACAAGTTCTGCAGGAGTTGACTGATCAACACTCAACAGAATCGATCCTGCATTATGTCGATCGCCGCATCGGCGGGTTGTTGCGAGTTGTCCAGGCCGAATTGGTTCCGAGCGACGATTCCAATCAGCCGTGGCACTTGCATTTCGGCCTCAACCAGCTTTCCGATTCAGCGCGCGCAGCGGTCACTACATCTTTGGAAGCCGTTCTGGGGGACATGCTCACAGCCTCGCAGTCGACGAATAAGAATCAACATGTACGGGAAAAGCGTAATATCAAACTTGTCACGAGCGACAAGCAGCACGCATCTGCTGCTTCAGTTGAAATCACATCTGATGTTGCCTCGGCACTGGCCCACAAATTGCGCAATTACCTCGCAGCAATCATCTCGGCTGGTGAGCAGTTGGAGGAAACGATCGCCCAGCCCGCAGATGCTGACAACGAGGTACTCACCGCTTTGATTGCACGTGCAGCCCAGGCCCAACGCATCTTGATCGACCGCTTCCTTGACGCATTCGGCCCAATAGTCGTTCGCAATGAGTACGTTAATCTACACAATTGCATCTATCTGACGGTGTGTGAATTGCGCCGACAGCATGGATGCGATATCATCTATGACGGCGAAAGCGGGCAGCTCTGTGCTGTTACAGATAGAACCCTGCTATCGCGCATTGTCTCGGAAATCACCGCAAACGCTATTGAAGCCTCGCCGACCGGCAATGTCTCGTTGCGCTGGCATGTCAAGAATAGTCGCCTGATAATCATTTTGAAGAATGATGGCGTTGTCCCATCTGATCACAAGTACGGAGACTTCCTGCAGCCATTCTTTACGACCAAAGCCGGACACACCGGACTCGGGCTCAATATCGCGCGCCGGGCAACAGAAGCGCTCGGCGGCACTCTTCGACCCATCAGCGTGCATGAACAAACCATGCTGGCGGTGTCGATTCCCCTTCAATTGGAAGATTTGACGAATTCACATACCGAAAGGAACTGCTAATGTCCTCCATTCTCATTGTTGATGATGACCGAAGTGTTTGTGTCGCGCTCAAAGCGTTGTTGGTGCGACAAGGTTACGAGGTCGAATGTGTATACCAGGCTGCGACTGCCAGAGAGACGCTTGAAAAGCGATTCTTCGATTTGATTATCACTGATTTACGACTATCGGATGGCATCGGAACTGACGTCATTCGCACCGCAAAATCGGTCGCTCCTGACAGCGAAGTCATTATGCTCACCGGCTATGGCGCCGTTGACACTGCCGTTGAAGCCATGCGCGCCGGCGCGTTCGACTACATGACCAAGCCGTTTAGCGATGCAGAAATACTAATGACCGTCGAGAAAGCTCTCACTCAAAAGAGCATGAAAACGGAATTGCGCCATCTCAAGCGCGCATTCGCAGATTCATTCGATTTTGAGAATATCATCGGCAACTCACCGGCCATCAAGAGCATCATCGATGTCGTCAAACAAATTGCACCGCAGGAAATCAACGTCATGATTACCGGCGACTCCGGAACGGGAAAAGAACTGATCGCCAAAGCTATCCACAACAATTCGCAGCGCCGCGAAGGAAAGTTCGTGGCAATCAATTGCTCGGCTATGCCCGAATTGCTGCTCGAGTCTGAACTGTTTGGACATGTCAAAGGCGCATTCACTTCAGCCACCGCCAATAAAAAGGGCCTGTTCGAAGAGGCCAACGGCGGCACAATCTTCCTCGATGAGGTCGGCGACACCTCGGCGTCCCTTCAGGCCAAGCTGCTGCGTGTCCTGCAGGAAGAGGAAATCCGGCCGGTTGGCTCCAACGAAACCTTCAGAATCAATGTCCGCGTCATTGCGGCAACTAACAAAAATCTGGAGCAGATGGTGGCTCGCAACAAGTTTCGCGAGGACCTTTACTATCGCCTCAATGTGATCTCGTTGCATGTTCCGTCACTGGCTGACCGACGCGAAGATGTCGTGCCGCTCGCACAGCACTTTCTGGCCAAGTACTGCAGCCATTTCAACAAACCGATGAAACGTCTTACAGCTCAAGCCTGTGAGAAATTGGTGGCCCATGAATGGCCGGGTAATGTCCGTGAATTGGAGAATACCATCAAGCGCGCAGTCGCCTTGTCTGTGTCAGAAATCGTTGATGTTGATAACCTCTTCCTGATGAAACCGATGGCGAAACGAGAAGACAAGAGCGATAACCGACTCGGCTTATTGCAGGATACAGCCTCCCTTCAAGACATGGCCCGCGAGCATATTGTCCGCAGCCTGAAGGAGAATCGCTGGAACTATTCAATCACGGCCAGTAAGCTCGGTATTGGACGCACCACTCTCTGGCGCAAGGTCAAGAAGTACAACATCGTGAAGGCCTAAATATCCAGAGATCAATACTCCGCCAATCGTAATCTGAAGCGGCGTCGGAAACAATGTCACCGACGCCGCTTTTTCATCCCGCTGGCACTCATTGCCACTGTCTGATACGTCTCCGATACTGGAGGAATTACGCTCAAAATTGAACCTCCCGGACGGGAACTTCTGTATACACCACTTGTTCTCTCTATTGACAAACGGCTTGTGGTTGGTTAGATAGAGCCAATCATGTTTCGAAAGAAAACACCAAGCCTGAAGAGCGCGTTCGAGCTGGAGGCAATGGTCCACACGGAGTCTCTTTACCGAACGGCGTTACGAATGACCCGAAACCCGGGTGATGCGGAGGACCTGGTCCAGGAGACATTGCTAAAGGCTTACAAGAGCTTTGACCGGTTCGAGACAGGTACTAACGCCAAAGCATGGTTGTTCAAGATCATGACCAATACCTTTATCAACACCTACCGGTCCCGGCAAAAAGAATCCACCTCAGTTTCCTTCGATGAAATCGATGACAGTTTCTTGCATAGTCAACTCACTGGCATGGCCAGTGAATCCGGCAATCCGGAGAAGGATTTCTTCAACAAAATCCTCGATCGTGATGTCGTGGCAGCAATCGAGAAACTCCCCGAGGAATTCAGAATGGTAGTCGTATTGGCATTTAATGAAGGCTTTGCCTATCAGGAAATCGCCGATATTCTCGGTATCCAGGTAGGCACAGTGAAGTCAAGGCTTCATCGCGGACGCAAGATCCTGCAGAAGCTTCTATGGGAGTATGCAAACAACGGTGATACATCAAAGGAAAGAGCCGAGCAGTGAACTGTCGGGAAGTACTAGCTAAACTTTACGATTATTTGGATGCGGAACTCTCGGTTGACGAGAAAAAGCAGGTTCAGACCCACTTGGAAATCTGCGGACATTGCCTCGAGCAATACAAGCTTGAAGAGGACTTCAACAAGCTCGTCCAGCAAAAGATCAAATCGCCGACCGATGTTGCCAAGCTCAAGAGCAGAGTGCTCGCAGAAATTGAGAAAATTGACCACGGAACGGGCGGCGGATCCTCTCGGCGAAGCATGTTCTTCTTGATCGCCCCTGTCGCCGCGGCGGCTCTCATTACCTTATTCCTCGTGAATCCGTTCTCGTCCCAGGGCTCGATGCTTCAAGTCGTCTATCCTTACGCAACTGAACATAATAAATGTCTCGATCATGTCCTGAAGTACTTGGTGAAATCAGATGATCCGCAAGTTGTGCAGGCGGCACTTGCAGGTCTTGGCGATGTACCGGCTGACCTGTTCCAATCGCCGCATGGAGAGTTTCGGCTCGCGGGTGCCAGCGTAGTGCACACTGAGCATGGAGAGCGACCACATATCGACTATGACTACAATGGCACTGATATCTCGGTCTTCGTACTTGATCCGAACACAGTTGACAAATCTCCATTCCGCAGGGTCGAACACAATGGCAAAGTTCTCTATATAGGGAGTTGTCCAAAATTCCACTACGTCATGTGGGAGTGCGAACGTCACGAGTGTATCGCTGTTAGTAAGCTTGAAGAAGAGAATCTCCTCAGTTTTGCTTCGACATTTTAGCGAATTCTTATGCTTAGAGATCTGCAAAGGCGAACCGGTTGGTTTGCCTTTTTTTGTCCCCTTAGGTCGGGCGGTTTCCTCCCGTTTCCCGATCCCGGTCATTAATCCTTCTTGGCATTCGGACTTCCTGCCGATATCTTAGTGACATGAAAAAGAACTTCTCTCTATTGCTCGGTTTTGTCTTTGCGGCGGCCTTGATGGCCACTTCTTGTCAGTCTTCATCCGATAGTAATGCTGCCTCTCGCGCAGATGGCGGGACAACAACTGACAAGGTCATCTGGCACAACTGGGGACCCGAGTTGTCGAAACAAGCGACTGCCGAAGGCAAGTTGGTGTTCCTGTTCCTGACGACGTCCTGGTGCACTCCTTGCCTTGAAACTGAGAGAGGATCGTTCTCCAACGACAAGATCGCGGAAATTCTAAACAACCAATACATTGCGACTCGTGTCGATGCAGAGCGATATCCGGCGATTTCCGAACGCTATTCGCTCGGCGGCTACCCTTCCTGTGTCATCTTGATGCCCGATTTGAGGGTGCTTGGCGGAACGGTAAGAGTGCCCGCGGATTCCCTGCAGTTGTTACTCGAGCGCGCCAATGACACCTGGCGGCAGACTCGAATCGTCGCCGAAAACGAAGCCACGCGGCTTGACAGCCTCTACCGCAAGGCTGTAGCCGAGCGCCGGCCGCAACGACCATCCGACGAACTGCTGACGTTCGCCGAACAAGCCGTTTACCGGCATTACGACTCGACCTACGGGGGGTTTGGCGATCAGCCAAAATTCCCGCTTCCCGGGGTCAATGCCTTTATCTATGGTGCTACAGCTCCCAATGGCGGACCCCTATTTAGAGATGAAGTTACTCATACCCTGGACTCACAGACAAAATTACTTGACCCTGTCTGGGGCGGATTTTATCGCCGAGCTGCCTTTGCTGATTGGAGTGGCCCCAGTCATGAAAAGCTACTAACGGACAATGCACAGATTCTTGTCAACTATGTTGATGCTTACTTGATAACCCGCGATGTCAAGTACCGCGACATCGCTGACAAAATTGTGAGTTATCTCAACGATTTCCTGCGCACTGGCCGAGGATGGGGATTCTATCATTCACAAGCAGGAGTGCTTGTCAAGGGTGGCGAACTCGTGGACCCGCAATCTTATTTTGCGCTCGATAATGAAGACAGGCGGGCAGCGGGTATTCCGGCAATCGAAAGAGAAATCTATGTTGCTGCCAACTGCTATGCAGTAAGTGCGTTTCTGAAAGCCGGTCGGACGTTCAAGCGTCACGAATTGATTGAATATGCTATCTCGACTCTCGATTCTGTAGCTCACCTGGGGCTCACTACAAATGGCCTGGTTCATCACAGTATCTTGAGCCAGTTGCCCGCCGATGAAATACTGCTTGAAGATCAGGTTGCACTGACTGCGGCGATGCTGGATGCCTACGAAACCACCGGCGAACAGAGGTTCCTTCTGACAGCGGAAGGCATAGCGCGGGTCACATCAAAGCACTTCACGGACCGAGTCACAGGCGGACTGAACATCAACATCGCGGCAACGGATGATGTTTCTCGAATGAAAGTCCCGATCAAACCCTTCGAAGTCAATGCCGCCGCTTCAACAAATTTCGTGCGATTGTACTACCACACCAACGACGAATCCTTCAAGCAGCCGGCTGAAACCTCCTTTCTTTACATACTCAGTCTGCCGTTCCGCAATGATGATCTGCACCTCTGCATATCGGCGAACGCCTACTTGCGGATTACTCGCTACCCAATCAAGGTTGCGATGATCGGCCCGCGCGGCGCTGACTATGATCATCTGCTTGAGGCCGCGTTTAGCAGGAATTATCCGCGCTTGGTGCTCTCACACCTTGGCGACGGCACCAAAGAGGTTACCTATGGCAAGCTCAAGTTCGCCCCGGTGAGTCGCCCGCAGTTGTTTGCCTGTGGTGAGGATACTCTCTCGCGACCGGTGGAGATCGCCGACAGCGTAGATGCAGTTATTCGTGAATTCCAGATTGAGTTGTTGAAGAAGAGATAATTCCGAATTCGCAAAAGCCGACAGTTCGCCATCTCCCCTCCTATCAAGAGAGGAGATGACAAAGAATTGACTTGTTTTATCGTGGTTGTGCCGGACGAACACTCATCGGGTATTTGCCTCTGTAGGCAAACCCTGTCTTGAGCGCATTCTCGATTTGGTCTTGCGACTGCAGAGCAACCATCTTCGGGTTGTATTCAAGCACGGGAGTCACGAATACACGAATGGCAAACGTCTCGAAATTGGCGCCCCATTCCCACCTAAGGTCCACCGCGCCAGGTTCGGTAGAAAAGTCGCGGGCACGCCAGCATAGTGTATCATTCTCCGTAGATACGTCGATATTCAGATCTGGTCTTGTCGAGCCAAGTTGGAAGTAGCCGACATAGAACAACGGAGTCTCAGGTATGTACCAATCGACTGGCATCATGTTCCAACCCTGTTCAACCTCAAAGTAGTTGTCACTTACAGCAATAGCATTGTTGGGTGCGTAGGCGTGTATCCCCTCATCCATGATTGCGTCGTAGGCGAGTAACTGGATCACCGTGTCGCCTTGGCAGAAGTTGACTGCAATTGAGTCAACGAAGACATGTTCCTGACCATGCGGCATTTCGAATCCCTTGACCCAATAGTAGTCAAGTGCATCAACTTCCCAACAGTCTTCAAACGTGCCATCGTCAGTTGCAATCCAGCCTCCCCCATTGAGGATGTAAACTTCAATGCTGTCGCGGACAGTGTTTACCGCGCCAGGGGTATTGATAATGACAACGGCGCGCGAGAGCCCCAACTCGTCCAGCTCGGCACGATCTGCCGTAAGCGTAATCGTTGCATCACCCTGGCCCGAGGCAGTGGACGCTTCCAGCCAACCACCGTGTGCCGCGCCGGCTTGCTTGGCTGCCAGGAACCGATAGTTGACCGAGAGGTCCCAGGCCAAATTGTCCGTGCCTTCATTGCTGATCACGAAGGTCGCCGTAGTGCCGGTCGCTCCGAAATCAACCTTGTGTTTGTTCAATCCGAGCACAGGGCCGTTGCCGTTGCAGGTGGGACAGTCGTCGTCACTGCAGCCGAAGGCAAAGAGGGCCAACGCTAATGATGCAAGAACGGCTATTTTTCGGAACATTTCTTCCTCCATGACTCTATTCTTAGAAATCTTGACCTTGAGCGAGTGAACGACTGTGGCAGTCGCCCCGTTGTCACTATGATAAGACGCAGCAGTGGTGCGGGCAACAAATATTTGTTTTCGCTCGATCCTGAGACCTCCAGCCGTTTCAATTTTATGCAGTTTGACCGCTAAAAATCCTGATCAAATATCCGAAACAGCTAATAGGCGTACCATCGCCAATGGCAAACAGGCAAATAGGGAATTCAGTGACTGACCGTCTCAGTGAAACATCGACCTTCGTCCGCGGCAAAGCCGAACAGCTTGATCCGGGCGATGAAGACCAACAACCATTGCTGGTTGTGATGCACGGTTCCCTGTTGGGAATGACATATGCCATCCGCGATACCGCCATCACAATCGGGAGAACGGCAAATCTCGATATTCCCATTGATGATGAAAACGTCAGCCGACGCCACGCGGAGATTACCCGACAGGACAACCTTGTCAAGCTAACTGATCTTGATTCAACCAACGGCACGTTCGTCAATTCACAACGTATCAAGGAAGCTGTGCTCAATGACGGCGACTTAATCCTGATCGGCCGCGTCCTGTTCAAGTTCATTCGCTCAAGTTCAGTGGAAAACCGCTTCTTCGGCCAGATGTACGCGCTGGCCACAACAGACTTCTTAACCGGTATTTACAATCGCCAGCACATTCTCAGCCGGCTGGAAAGTGAATTCGCTCGCGCACGCCGTTATGGCCGTCCGCTTTCACTGTTGCTCTACGATATCGACCACTTTAAGCATATCAACGACACTTTTGGGCATCTTGCGGGCGATCAACTGCTGATCGAGAGTTCGAGCCTGGTCGCCAAGAATGTCCGGCAGCAGGATTTCTTCGGCCGCTTGGGCGGCGATGAATTCATGATCATCTGCCCCGAAACCGACCTGACCAATACTGTCTTGGTCGCGCAGCGCTTGTCGCAGCTGATGGGAAAGTGGAGCTACTCCTGTCAGAGCCGCAAGCTCGACTTCAGCATCAGCATCGGCATTGCCTCGATGTCGGACGAGATGCGTTCGACTATCGATCTGATTGCCAAAGCCGATAGCCAGATGTACAAATCAAAGCAGCGTGGCCGCAATCACGTCTCGTTTTAAATTTACCCGCAAATCTTCAAATCACGATTAGCCCGACAACAAAATGGCGGATGAAACTTCATCCGCCACCGATCGCTTAGGTCAGTCGGAAAACTACCGAGCTGTTTTGCGTATAGCTATGGACAGGATGCACAAGGTGTCGGCCCACCGGCAAAGATGTAGTTGATCACATAAACCGCATCCGAGATCGAAACTGCTCCGCTGCAATTAGCGTCTCCTGCTTCCACGGGATTTGGCGCAGGCCCACCGGCGAAAATATAATTGATGAGATAGACAGCATCGGAAATGCTCACGATACCGCTGTGATTCGGGTCGCCGCAGACATAACTGCATACATCACCAACTCCGTTTGAGTCGGCATCGGCCTGGTCGGGGTTGAAATCTCCGGGACAGTTATCGCAGACATCACCCACTGCGTCCGCGTCCACGTCCTCCTGCCCCGCATTGGCCTCTAGGCTGCAGTTGTCGGCGTTATTGCGTATGCCGTCGCCGTCCGAGTCTACGGCAGTGGTATCGCGTAACTGCAGAATGTGAAATTTCCCGTTCATATTCGAGGCGTATACATAGCCGCTGTCAGTGAATGGGAATGCTCCCCAGCAGCCATCAAAACCGGTAGCTGTTGGCCAAGTGTCGAATCTGGCGACTGATACCGGCGCCGCCGGATTCGAGATGTCGTGAATTTCGCACCCCGCAGCATAGTGCGAGGTGTAAACGAAATTTCCCATACAGTGCACGTTGTGCGCAACATTTGAATTGCCGATGAACTGACCTGCCAATTGGATGTCATTCAAATCCTGTATATCCCAGACTTTGATCGTCTTGCCCTGAGTTTCTTCCGTGGTCACCATATACCGGCGGTCGGGAGTCGGCCACACATTGTGCACATAGCCTGCGCTCGGAATAGTGATCTGGCCGATCAACTGCGGTGAAGTCTTGATCGACATGTTGTAGATCGAGATCGTCGGCGCCCAGCCATCAGCGACATAAATCGTATCGTCGGTAGCGAGGACATCATGAATTCCATCGGCATTACCAAAGCTGTGCACATGCGCCGGATTTTCAGGATCGGCAAGGCTCCAGACGTGTATTGACATGTCAACCTGGTTTCGACCTTCGAGGTAGGCGTAGCCATTCAGCGTGTCAATCGATAAATTGTGCGAGGTGACGTCGCCGGAAGGATGAACATTGATCGATTTGACAAAATGTACACTGTCCGGAAGATATTGCAGATCGATGATCATCAACCCTTGATTGGTCCCGATACATTCAGAAGTGACATAAGCGTAGTGCTGGTATGTCTTAATATCGCGCCAATACGCAGAGCAACTGTTCTTTGGCCCAGGAACCAACTGGACGGCTGTCCGATTGGAAACGTTTACAAAAGCGACACCATCACGCGTTCCCATGATCGCATACTGCTTTCCGTCCGGCGATTTCCAACCCCAACAATCACTCCCGCCAAGACTACCCGCACTGGGATAGGTAAACGTCGCTATGCTGTCGAGAACATAGTTGCTGGCTCTGGCTTCCATGCTCCAGAAAAAGAGCCCTGCCGCGATGAAAACTGCAATAGTTGCTCGGCTCAATTGTCCTCCGTTCGCCTGAGCGGCGTGAGTAAGAATGTGGGTACCAATCAGATATATAATATACCCACTTAGGCCATTTTGTCAATTCCAATCTCCCCCGGGCACAGCCGCAGTGGTCAACAGCGATCTGCGCATAAAGAAAAAGCGGCAGATGATTTCATCTGCCGCTTGAAGATATCGTGGAAATTCGAGTTGGCTTACCTGCCGGTGCCTTTCAACTGGAACTTGATTTCGTAAGTCACCCACAAGCGTACCGGCTGCTTATTCTGCATAGCCGGTTTCCACTTGCACAACTTGGCTGCGTCAATCGCCGCTTCCTCGAAGCCCGCGTTGGCGCCGGACTCCTTGGCGATGCGCGCATCCATGACGCTGCCATTCTTGTCGACAAGCACTTTCACCCAGACGCTTCCCTCGATACCGGCCTTACGTGCGATTTCGGGGTATTTAAGTGGTGCATCCTGGATCTTAACCGGACGTTCCTCGACGGCGACAAACTCATCCGGTGTTGGAATATATTCCTCCATCGGAATGTCGATCTGAATATTGCCCGAGCCTTCTCCTTCAGACAGAACGGGCGAGCTGATCTCGGCCAGTTCCTCCTGTGAGACTACGACAAAATCCTCAGAGACTTCTTCGTCCGGAACAGCTTCCGGTAAGGTAAATTTCGGCGCCGCGATCTCCTGCGAAACTTTGACCTGCACCTGGCGCGAGGCCACTGATGGCGGCGGGCCAAGCTCAGAAAGGTCGCGTATGATCAGCGTCGGAACATTATCTGCATCGGAAGCCATCAGCATGCGCACGAGCCCGATAATTGCGAAGATCAGAAAGAAGGCCGCGAGTACGAGAAGTACCGCGTTGCGCATGTTCTTCTGGTAGGACCGCTTGAGTTCAATCGCTCCGATCGGCGACCACTTGGCTACATAGACATTGGATGCCATAACTATCTGCCTCCTCCTGTCTGACTGTAAACCTTTTCATCAAACACCTTGGTATCGCGCTCCGACCAATGATCAATCGAATAACGATAACTGAAGCGCTCTTCCTCGGGATTTTCGGCCTTGTATGCCTTCATGAAGTCATCGTTGCGACGCAACAAGGCTTCCACAACTTCAACCTCGTCCAGCAGATCGACCATCCGGGAGTACTTCGCCTCCGGGTGAATCAACAGCAGCGTGTTCAACTTCTTGCGATCCCAGTTATAACGGATCATCAATTCGCGAACAGAGTCTGCCGGAATCGGCATCGGGACCTTGATATCCGCACCGGTGGCAATCGAGGAGCCAATCTTGTAGTAATAGTCGTCATACTTATCAACGTAAATGCGCAGGAGATTACTCTCCTTCACCTTGATGCGCTCTTCCACCACCTCAGTGTCTGCCTTGGGCGGAAGATTGATCTCCATCGCCTGCGGCATCGCGAACACCGTCGTCACCATGTAGAAAATCAACAACAGAAATGCGATGTCGACCATCGGGGTCATATCGATACGGATACCGAGACGACGCTTGGGTCGGCGCAATCCTTTGTGTTTACCACCACCGGATTCTTTTTGTATTACATCACCAGCCACAGAGCATCACCTCCCTATATGGCTTCCGATTCCAGCTCAGTAATGATCTGGAATCGCGACAAGTTCTCCTCCACCATGGTGTCCATGACTTTTTGCATGGTGCCGAACTTGACGTCTTTGTCTGCCTTGATAATCACGAGCGCATACGGGTTTCGCGCCCGGATCGAGTTAATCACTTTGCCCACCGTGTAGGGTGTGGCCTCCATGTAAACGCGCTCAATGGTCGGAACCATCTTGCCATTTATTTCTTTCTCGACCTTCTCCATGTAGTCGACGAAGATCGAATCGTCCGGCGTCACCGTCACGATGATTTTGTCCTTCGACGGCAACTCGATCTGCGAGTGCGAGGAAGGCAATGACACGGCTTTCTGCTCCGGTGGTTTGAACTGTGTGGTCGCCATGTAGAATATCAGAAGCAGAAACGCGATGTCGACCATCGGGGTCATGTCGATGCGGATCGAAATCCGCCGTTTCTTCTTGATAGCCATTGATTACTTGGTCTCCGCCGCCGACTTGAACAGTTGCAGAACTTCATAGGTCGCTTCGTCAGTCGTATAGTTGAACGAGTCAACCTTGTTCACGAAATAATTATAAAAGAAAATACCAAGAATACCGGAGATCAGTCCGCCTGCGGTATTCACGAGCGCTTCCGAAATACCGGTGGCCAGCGAGGTGGCGTCAATCACGCCGCCCGAGGCGCTACCTGTGGCCGCGAAGGCGCGAATCATACCGATGGTTGTACCCAGTAGCCCGACCATGGTTGCAATCGATGCAATGGTCGACATGGCGATCAGGTTGCGCTCAAGCAGCGGTCCTTCGAGTGCGTTGGCTTCTTCGATTGCCGACTGCGTCAGGGCGATCTTCTTTTCGCCATCAATCTTCGGGTCGTCCTTTACGGACATGAAACGGTCGATGCCGGCGCGCAGAACGTTCGCCGTGGTGCCGCGCTGTTTGTCGCAAGCGGCGAGGGCGCCGTCATAGTCACCCTTGCGGAGCATCGCGATGAGATTCTTGAAAAATACCTGCACCGACGCCTTGCCCTTGGCCACGCGCAGTGACAGGAAACGCTCCACGACAAAAGCGATGAGCATGAAGAATACGCCAATCAGCAGTACGACCAGCGGACCGCCCTTATAACATGAATGAGCGATTGTTCCTTCCGGCTGCGATGCCAAAATGACACCCCAAATGATATAGCCGACTACAAACGCGATGAGCGCATTGAGTGTGACAAAAATCGACTGTTTCACCGAATTAATCCTCCAATTACATAATTATGGACAAAATCAATTTACAATCCAAAACCAGGGAGCTTTCAGATCTCCTTGGACTTGTTAAAATTCAGGATAAACCCAAATACCGACAGCCAGAACCCGAAGCTCGAGAGCTGAATCAACGTGACCACCGAATAACGCGAGTCGATTTCGTTGATTCCCAGATGCTGCCCAAACGGAATTCGCTGCCCGATCAGGCTGATCAGGATAACCAGCAGGAAAACCACGAATGGTATCGCGTTGAGACGCAAAACACTCTTGAGCTTCTGCACATAGACATCTTCCGACGGTGCCTTGCGAAACAAAGCCATCAGCACCATCACGCCCAGCACCAATGACATGACAGCCATTGCGGCAAGAAGATAGACTGTGACCGGAATAACCCAGCCGCCTACTTTTTCGACGTAGAACCAGAACCCGCCCATGCTGAAAACACCGGTGATTCCGGTGAAGCCTACCGGGCCGTATAGTGTCGTGGCTTTCATCCAGGTCAGGAATGGAGCAATCACCATCATGACGCTGGCGATAATGATGAAAATGCGGTCGATCTTCGTCACCACATTGGAGTAGACTACCGAGTTGCGGTAAACCGCTCCGATCTGCTGCTTGAGACCCTCCACATAGCTCTTGCGCTCATCCTCATTGCGCCAGAAAGGGTCGGTTTTTGACCCGAAAACCTCGAAACCGATATAGCGATACCGATCGTCAGCCGGATCAACTTGCTTCTGTTCAGCCATCAGGTACTTCCTCAAACCTTGTTATTCAAGATTTTGTTTGAGGCTCTTGAGTGTCTCATTATTCGGATCGCACTGCAATCCGCGGTTGATCCACTTAAGACATTCCTCATCATGTTTGATATCATCATAGAAACTATATGCTTGTGCCAGCCAGACAATCACGTCGATTTCCTTGCATTTGTCAACACCATTTGCCTCAATGCGCTGCCAACACTTCAGCAAAGCATCGATGGCCTGGTCCTTCTTGGGTGGCTTCTCAGTTATGTATATGAAACCGATCCACTTGTATGGTTCATAGTCTTTCGTATCGGTATCAGCCCATTTGCGCAGCCACTCCAGAGCCTTTTCGCGGTTCTTCATTTGGAATAAGTAAGTTGTGGAAAGCGTCTTGAGCACGAAAGGCGAATCGGGTTTCAACTTGTACATCATCTCGAGGTACTCGACGGCCTTTGTATAATCGTTCTTCTTGATGTTGCTGAATGCGATGTACTGGTAGCTCTGCAAATGCGTGGAATCAACTTCAATTCGTTTCGCAAACCACGGAATTGCATCATCGTATCTGGTGCGGTTATACATGTCAAGTCCCAGACGGTACCACAGCGCCTTCTCCTTGGGATTCAGTTCGATTGATTTCTGCAGATTGATGATCGCCTGATCAAGGAACGAGGTGTCGGGCGTACCTTCCTTCTTGGAGTCATAGAACAACTGCGAGTAAGTCAGGCCGCGATCGCGGAAAAACTCGAAATACTCCGGCCCCCACACGAAGGCCGAATCACCTTTGGATATCTTGTTTTCATAAGCCCGGTATGCGTTCACCGCTTCGTCATAGCGCTTCAAGCGAAAGAGGGCCTTGGCGGTGAAATCATAGGCCACCGACTTGTCAGATCCCATTTCAATTGCTTTCGAGAGTTTCTGTATGGCTGCATCGTAGGCACCGACATAGTAGTAAGCCTGACCCAGACGGTAGAGAAGGTCAAGAGTTTCCTTGCCGCCGGTCGAAGTGTAGTGCTCATAAGCCCAGATGGCATTCTTGAATATGTCAGTGTAGCCGTTGCCGTTCATCCCTTCATTTTCCTGGGCAGCACTTACCTTGGAGAGACCAAGAATCATGAAGATATCGCCCTCCAGATGGTAGGCCTGCGTGTAGCCGGAATCAAGACCGATAGCCTTGGAAGCATTGTCAATGGCGTCCTTGAACTGCTTCTGCATGTAGTAGGCACGGCCTAACTTGTAATATGTCACGACATCCAGAGAGTCCGTTACCAGTACCTCTTTGTAGCCCTGGATCGCAACTGCGTACACACCGTTTTCGTAATTTAGATCTGCCAGGTCACGCTTGAATTCAATATTACCCGGCTCCTCGATGTCAGCTCTTCTCAGTGCGATGTCAGCCTGTGAGAAGTCCTTCACGGCGAGATAATAGTGACCAAGGTGATTCAAGAACCGAGCTTTGGCCGTCTTGCTTTTGGCCACGCCCTCATCCAAAATCTTCTTGGCTTCGTCCAAGCGTCCGGTCTGGATATAGACGTAGGCCAGATAAGCTTTGCCTTCATCATGCTTCTTCTTCAGTTGCAGGCATTTGTTGAGCGAGGCCTCCGCTTGCGCCCAATCCTCTTTCTCAACGTAGACTCTTCCCAGCCAGTAATAGAGGTCTGCATAGGTTGAATCCTTGGCGATTGCATTGTTGATGAAACTTATCGCTTCATCGAATCTGCGGTGCAACACCAGGTCAGCGGCATCAGCGGCCGTGTCAGCATAGAGGCCGACTGACATGCCAAGCAACAGCGCCACAAAAAGCGTTGCTGTTAGTGTTCTTTTCATACTCTTTGCACTCCAATCAGTTGCCAGCGGCCAAAACTAAAGATCATAAGTATACCATCCACCAACATGGGCGTCAAGGTTTTTCCCGTTTCCCACCACGCGAGTGATAGATCATTAGCAGTCTGACGCCGGCATAGGCAATTATGATTAGTCCAAATCCGAAGCGGTAGGCCGGCTCCAAGATGCCAATAAAGCCCGACATTACCACAATCCCGACAAACAACACGATCGTCACGGAAATGTAGCTGATGATCCGTTCAAGTTTTGGCATCCGAAATCCTCCTCCTCTGCACTTTATACAGGTGAATTGGTGATATCTTCCCGAATGGCCACACTTTCAAACCTCAACTCCCACAAAAGGTACAATTTCCCTATTTACGTTTCATCCAAATAGTATGCCGTGATGCCAATTTTCTTACCTCGTAAGCTGTATAAACACAACAAGATACAATGCGAATTCCGACACACGTCGCATCATCGGTACCACTCGCAGAATTTGCGCTGCGTCGCGAGCGCTGTCCTAAAATCTCATTACCTTGCATTGACTTAGGCCCTTCACTCCATAATCTGCCCGCACGAAATCTTGCGCACAGGCCTCGGTTTGGCAGCAATCCTGCGCCTGAAACGCTACTTCATTCCTTTTTTCGATCGCAACCATAAGGCTGTCTCGTTGATCAGTGCCGCTTCATTATCAAATACGCCTATCTCGACCGGAGATGCGGCGAAGAGAATCTTTCCGTAGTTCTTTCTCCCCATGCGCGAATCAGTGACAATTACCGCGCCCCAATCGCTTGCGCTGCGGATCATCCGACCAACTCCCTGTCGGTACTTGAGTACGGCTTGAGGCAGTGAAATAGTCATGAACGGGCTTTCGCCTTTTCGTTCGGCTTGCTCCTGTCTTGCCAACTCCAATGGATCGTCCGGAACGGCAAATGGAAGACGCGTCACAAACAGCAGTCGCAACAGATCATCCGGCAAATCGATGCCTTCCCAAAACGATTCGGTACCGATCAAAACAGCATCGCCAGCCAACTTGAAGCGACTCAGGAGCGTCTGCGGGAGCGTGTCAGGCGTCTGATACAATACTTCTCCGGCTTGGGCATGCGCCGCCAACAACGGTTTGGCAAGATCCTCCACCATACGATACGAAGTACACAACACCAGCGTCGGCAGCCGGGCGGCCGAACGGAATCTCAATATCAATTGGCTCAATCGTGCCGCGTAATTCGGTTCATTGGGCGGCGGCAGATAGCGCGCCAGTGAAATGCGAAGCTGCTCCTCAAGCGGAAACGGCGATCGGATCTTGATCTTGTATGCCGCATGATCGCTGTCAGCACTCAGTCCGAGCCGCGAAGCAATCCACTCGAAATTGTCCTCGGAATCGAGAGTTGCCGAAGTGAACACCAGCGATTCGAATTTCGAATAAAGTCGCCGCGCTAACAGTTCACCGACGTTCAGCGGAGCGGCCGTCACCCAAACCTCTCCGGAATCGAGCAGATGAGCCCACATCACCTCCGATTCGTCAGTAATCGATGGCAGATGCTCAAGCATGCCGATGTAACGAGCGAGAGCACCGGTCTGGCGGCGAAGTTGGGTGATTCCTTCTGCCTTGTCTTCTTCCGGTTTGGTGGTGAGTCCCGATTGCAGCTGCAGAAGCATCTCGCGTAACTGCACCAAAGACTCCCTCTCGGTTGTCCAGAGATCGCAGAGGATATCGTGAAGCGGCTCATTGCTCCGGAATCGAACGCGATCCTGCTGCGATCGCACCGAACTCCTGAGGAGCTGTCGTACCGCTTCGGCAGCAAGCGACACTCGTGAGTGAAGTCGCGACAGCAAACCGTCGAAGCCGATTAACATCTCCAGATTATCGCTCGACTCTAACGCCTCTCTTATGACGACAACGGTCTTTTCATCGGCAAGCCGTTCAAGCGAGCGTGCAAAGGCCTGCAAAGGAAGTACCTCGGAAAACGCATTGATTGCCTCCTGCTCCAGGCGATGCGCCTCATCGAAGATGGCGTGCGAAAACCGTCCGAGAATTTCTCCGCCGGAAACCAAGTCGGAGAAAAGCAATGCGTAGTTAGTGATCACGATATTGGAACGGGAAGCACTCTTGCGAGCCCGGAAAGCGTAACAGTCGTTGTAAAACTGACACTCCTTGCCAAGACAACTCCCCTCCTCCAGAGTTACTTTGCCAAGCAACTCCTCAGAGTCGGGTTGATCGAATATCGCAGTCTCGGTCAAGTCACCGGAATCTGTGAAATGCTCCCACACTACCAGCGCCGCCATGAATTCCGGCTTGATTCGACCCATGTGCTCGCTGAGTTCCGATTGGAATAGTTTGTACTTGAGCAGGCAAAGATAGTTGCCGAGACCCTTCAGCAGGCTGACGCGAAACCCATCCGGAATCAGTCCGCGGATCTTGCGCAAATCGGAACGAAAGAGCTGTTCCTGCAGCGATTTCGTGCGTGTTACTATAACAGCCCGGTTCTCGCTCTCGGCGCACGAGGCTATCGTAGGCAGAAGATACCCAAGTGACTTGCCGGTGCCCGTCGCAGCCTCGAGTAGTAGTGTTGCATGTTGCTGAATACTCTTGAGAACCGCTTGCGCGTACTTCGCTTGGCCCTTGCGGAGTTCATACCCGTCAATGTACTGTGTCATTTTACCGGCTTCCGAGAAGAGCAGCAATACATCGTTGGTACTGAGGCGGCTGCCGCTGGTGAGATTCTCGAACCGATCGAGTGTGTTAAGGCAATCGGGGTCTATCACGTAGCTCGAATCCGGCTTAAGTCGTGGAAGTTGATTCAGCCAATCGCCATGCTCCGGCGGCAAACCGCGAAAAATCGTCTTGAGCGCCCGCTGTGCACCTCCGGACAACTCGCGAACACGCTGATTGAGAATGTCGCACAGGCTTGTCAGCACTGATGACGGAGTCCCGCCTTTCGGCAGTTCAAAGGCTCGCTCATACTCGAGCAAACTTCGCGCGGTGAGCGTCGGAAAGAACAGGCGCAATAGGAAAGCCAGGTCGAGTAAAGGACTCTTGGAGAAGTAAGCTTCAACCCTCTGCCAATCTTTGGAGGTGGAGTATAAATCACGATTCGCAAATTTGAAGCCGCTGAATTCGTGCAATGAGAGGAAGAACTTTTCAAACTTGGCGCTTTCAATCGGCACTTCAGTCTCTTCCGGAATCACCAGCGCATCCATTGGCCGAGCCGTGTTGTTCCCCATCGGGAAGGTTTCAAGCGAGAGAATTCTTGCGGTTCGTGTCGGTGCTTTGATGTCGCACCAGAGAATGATTTGGGTATCGCTTTGAGTGGCCATGAATTTTACGGCGTTAGAAACTGAAGCTTCCGCGTCGAGACTGATAACGATATGAGATTCTGACCGTCTCCGCGTCTTCATCGGCAGATTCTATCGTGACAAGCGCGTAACAACCATCGGCTGTCAGCACAATGAGTTCGTCTCCTGCCCGGACCGCGACCAATTCCTCCCCAGCACCATTGGGTTGTTTTGGCTGTGTTGGATGTCTGCCGGGATCGACACGTACTGGATAAAACTGCGTAGCCCGGAGAATGTCGTCAATGCGGCTGGGTGAAGCGAGGTGCAGCCTGCCTTTAATGACTGCCAGGTAGATATCATTCGCAAGGTCGTCAGTTGGAACGGAAGTCGAACGCGCAAATACGAATCCGGATTCTCCACCCTTGAAGGATGCAGCCAGACGAAAACCACCCTCTGACCGTGGAATCGCCGATACGGTGTCACGTGAAGGCACTTCAGAACCATCCGGGTAGACTGTACTAACCGTGAAGCGGTAAATCACGCCGTTTTCCAAACTGGCAGCACTGAAGCTCTCATATTCAAAATCAGCTTCGAGGTCGCCCGGATAAGGTAAGGGCGTGATTTTCTGGAATTGGCCGTCTTCGCGGGCTTGATAGATGTTGAATCCACTCAGAATCCGGTTCTCGGGCTGGTTCGTGCGCCAGCGAAGCTCAATCCCGCTGTTTCCCGCAATCGCCACCAAATTCGAAGGAGCAGGCCGTGCGGCAGTTGTTGGGGCAGGTATGACAGAACCTGATTCAGGTTTTGGACCGCAGGACACAGCCAAGCCGAGCCCCACTGCACTGGCAAGCAGGATAATGCGACGCATCAGAACTCTCCTTTGTGCCAATGACGTCATATCAATATCAGCGATTCGAGCGGCTAAGTCAGTGATCGCCGCGCGGGTCCAACATATGCAGCGTTCGTGTCACCAAGCTTGCGCATCGGTTTCTGCGTAGTTTTCTCCTCGTACGCATGGGCCACTAATCCCGCTATGCGTGATAGTATGAAAAATGCTTTGCCAAGTCGCCAATCGAAGCCCATGTCCGAAGTGACCGCAGCGATTGCCCCATCGACGTTGATCGGAAGTGGTTTACCGGAACTCTCGGCAAATGCTCTCTCGATGGCAAGAGCGAGTGAAGTGTGTCGGCCGCTGAAATCGTTCTTACGGCCGATTTCGAAAAGCTTGGCTGTACGCGGATCGGCGGTGTGCAGGCGATGTCCAAAGCCGGGCATGCGCTGGTTCTTATCCTTCATGCTCTTGACCAGGTCAGCCGCCAGCGCAGTAACCTCGCCTTCCTTCTTGGCTGTCTCCTGCATGATGCGCGCCGATTGCTCGATAGCCCCGCCATGGACATCTCCAATCGCGAGCACTCCCGCGGCAACGGCGGTATTCAGCGAATTCCCTGCCGACATCACGGTCCGCGCCGCGAGGACTGATGGCGGAGTTACACCGTGATCGACAGACGACACAAGGATAGCCCGAAACATCTCCGCTTGGCGCGAGTCAGGGAGCTCTCCTTTGAGCACGAGAAAAATCGCGTCACTGAAGCTGGTATGATCCATCAACTCCGCGACATCATAACCGCGTACGCAAATCGAGTTGGCGGCAATTTCACTGATGGCCGTTTGCCACTGATTGTCGGTGCTCATTGACCGGCCCCCTGGCGGGCGGCTGCCTCACGCTCGGCCACTTTCTCCGTCGTTTGCTCAGGGAGAAACGCAAGCCATTGACTCTGCAATTGCGCCAGGTCAGTGCCGGTAGCTTCTTTCAAGGCATCCTCGAAATCCTTGTCGCTGTGATAAATCTGCATGTACTTTTCGAAACCCCATTCCCAGGTGATGTAAGCGTTGAGCGAAGCAGCTTCGATTTGGCGCATCGCCTCGCTTAACCCAAGATAGTCCTCGTTTGAAGTCAGCATGGCTACCGGGTGAATCGTGCCCTCAGCGATGAAATTGTAGGTTGCCTGGTGATAATTGCGACCTGTGTAGTCGAGTAAGATCGGCAGACCCTCCTTTATGAAAGCGAACCGCGTTTGTCCACCGGGTAACCTGGACATTACAAATTCGGCAAAAGGGCGACCGTACGCTGGGCCATAACCGTAGTAAATCTTGTTTCCGGCAAGAAATGGCTCGCTGCGAGATGTATACATATTCATCGTTTCGACGTCTTTGTAGCAATAGAATTCCAGCGGCTCCGGGGCGTTCCAGAGCATAACCTTACAGCAAAACTCGTAAATCTCCAGTGTCTTCTTTAGGAGGTCGATCGCGTAAAATTCCAGCGTATCATCCGGCTCGTAATAGAAATTGATCAACCGGTGCTTCTTGACTTGCCAGACGAAATTGGCCGGCCGCACACCGGTTGAATCGGGTTCCTGCAACACTATTGGTGTCTCGGATTTGGCGGCGTCCGGCTTTTTCTCCGAACAGCCAATTGACCAGATGAATGTAGCCACGAGTATCATTGGCAGTATTGATCGCATTACAATCCTCCTCAGGTAAGATTCAATCGGGCGAATAATATGCGATTGTCAATTACAAGTCAACGAATGCCTGACTGTCTGCAGGAGACAGATTCAAGTTTTACTTGTGCAGTTCTGAGTGTGTTAGTTTATTATGACCAGTAGAATCGGTATCAATCAAACACTCGATTTTGCCGTGCAGAGTCAGATGCCGGGAAATTCTCCGTCGAGCTTTTCGCTGAATCCGGAACTGCTCATGCATATGCTCAAGGTCAACTAATAACTCCGAAGGAGTGTGTTGTGAAACGGATCAGAAATCTCGTTGTGATCGGTATTGCGCTGGCGACGCTTCTGGCATCCGGATGCACTGAGGACAGCAATCCTCTTCGCCCGACTCCGGGAGCCGATGAATTCAGCGCGGATCTCGCGATTGGCTGGATGGACTTGACTGTCGACCTCGTTCGCGCTGAGCGTTGGACGCCGCCGACGGCCTCGCGCTTGTACGGCTACGCCGGTGTGACCCTGTACGAATCGGTTGTCAACGGGATGCCAAATAATCGATCGCTTGTGGGTCAGTTGAGCGAACTCGAAGAACTGCCGGAGTTCGGGGATGACAAATTTGATTGGCCGACAGTCGCCAATGCCGCCATAGCTACACTCCTGCGCGGCATGTTTGCAAACGGTTCGGCGGCGACACTTGACGCCATCACCGCCCGGGAAGAGGCCAACTACGCAGCCCCGACCGGAGTCGAGGAAACGGAAATCTTCAATCGCTCCGTGAACCAGGGAAAGCTCCTCGGTCTGGCGATTTTCGGCTGGGCCCTCAATGATGGCTACCCGCTCTTCAACAACTGCACATTTACGCCGCCGATTGGCCCCGGCAAGTGGATTCCGACACCTCCGGCATTTGCCGCACCACTGCAGCCATGTTGGGGAAATATCCGCCCCTTTGCCCTGACCTCTGGATCGCAATGCATGCCCGGACCACCGCCAACCTATTCGGAAACTGCGGGAAGTCAATTCCACGACGAAATGATGGAGGTCTTCAACACAACGGACACCCTCAACGAAGAGCAGAGCACCATAGCGGAATTCTGGGCCGATAACCCAGGCCAAACTGGTACGCCGTCGGGGCATGCCATCTCGGTCACAGGGCAAGTTCTCGCTGCTGAAAACAAGACTCTGGGATTTGCAGCTGAGACCTATGCCAAGGTCGGCATGACCGTCGCAGACGCCTTCATCTCCTGCTGGAAAACAAAGTTCGAGTACAATGTGCTTCGCCCTGTCACCTGCATCCGGGCCTTGATACAAGCGGATTGGAATTCGCTGATTCCAACTCCCGCATTTCCCGAGTATACATCGGGTCACTCCGTGCAATCAAGCGCAACAGCACACGTTCTTGGTTCGATCTTTGGTGAAAATTACGCATTTACCGACCACACACATGATGGCCTTGGTTTCACTCCCCGCGCATTCGCCTCGTTCAATGACTGGGCGGAGGAGGCGGCGGTTTCGCGGATCTATGGCGGAATCCACTTCCGCTCGGCAATCGAGGTCGGACTCGAACAGGGAATTTGCATCGGCGACAAGATCATCGCTATCGATTTTGAAAATTAGCGCGAGCAGACATTTAAATACCTTTTGACGGCCGGGTACATCCCCGGCCGTTCGATAATCTTCCTGACAAAGAAATGCGGCTGAATACCGGAACATCAACAATTGCTTAATTGTAGATTATGAAACAACCGGGCTGTCAATCCCATACTGGAGACCTTCGTGTCAATTCGTAAATCACTTGCAGGCACGGCGATACTGATTTTGATCAGCAGTTCTTTGATCGCGCAGCAATCATCAAAGCCCATTGCCGAGGCGCCAACACTTCCCGAAATAATCAACTGGATCGACTACGCCCGAGGCGTCCAAATGGCCAAGGCAGCGAATAAACCGATGCTCGTCTACTTCTACCGCGACTCCTGCCCCTATTGCCGAAAGCTCAAGGCCGGCGCGTTGACCGACAGCTCACTTGCCGTCTACCTGAACTCGAATTTTGTGCCGATTCGGATCAACACTGAATCGCAGAAAATGGTTACGCTCGACAGCATCAGGCTTACCGAATCCCAACTCGCCAACGAGAACTGGATGATTCGCGGGGTTCCGGCGATGTGGCTATTGGAACCGGATGGGTGCCGCATCAAAAAGATGGTCGGATTGCAGGCTTGCGGGGACGTGCTGTCCTCGCTCAAGCAAGTGGTCGAACACACTTATGGCGACTGCCCCAATCTGCCGCTGGCCAAACCGCGTCCGGCCGCCAAGGCCGATACCACGACCAAAACCAATTAGTGTCCTCTGCTTATCTTCGGCTATGACTTGCAGAGCCGCGAGTAATCAATCATACTGACCAGATGTCACGCGCCATTGTCATCATCGGCGGATTCTCAACTTCGTCCGGTCACTACAGAAAAATGGCCAATCATCTGCGCGAGCGTTGCGGACTGCCGGTCAATGTTGTTCCCATCACTATGAGCGAATGGCCTGCCGTGGCTCGGCAGGCCGGTTGGCGAAGACTACTGCGCCATCTCGACGATACACTCACTGAGACTCAATCCGAAACTGGTTGTGAGAACATTCTGATCATCGCCCATAGCCTTGGTGGAATCGTCACGCGCCTTTACCTGTCAGAACCGCCGTCACTCGGCTTTAAGGCCAATCACAAGCAAAGCGTTGACTGCGTGTTAACACTCGGAACGCCTCACACCCGGGGAATTGTTCGCAGTCTGACGGTTTGGAGTGGGTTGAGTGACTGCCTGTCACATGCCAGAATCAACATCCCGATCATTTCCTGTGTCGGCGAGGTCGACTACTCCAAACGCGGACGCGTCGTGAATCGGATCGTACAACTTCGCTACAGACTTCATGGCGCCGGCCCCGATGAGAAAGGCGACGGCATCATCCCGGTGAAGTCGGCCATCTACGACCCGAAGCTTGTGTGGATCATCGAAAACGCGCGACATGACTTCAGAATCGGTCATCCTTGGTATGGTGACCCTGAAATAGTCGACGACTGGTGGCAACGGGTCAAGAACCAGCTGAACTTCTAATCCCCCTGAGTCGCTCTTCGAATTGCAGCGCAACTATTTGGCAAACACTTGGTTAATGCCGTGGGAATCGCGCCCTTTTGCCTCAACGATCACGCGGGGAACTCTATGACAGTGGTTTGTATACCAGAGCCTTGGTCGGGCAGAAATGCGCGCATGCCGGATCACCGCCACAAAGGTCGCACTTGATCACCTCTTTGTGCTGCTGATCCAAAAGCGAGCATCCGAATGGACACGCCGCGACACAGGCCATGCAACGCACACAGACATCCTTGTCGATTTCGTATGCGCCGGTCGCCGGATTGATCTGGATCGCATCGACCAAACAGGATTTGACACAAGCCGGGTCTTCGCATTGCAGGCACACCACCGGCACCCACATCTCCTTGTGACCGGCATCAAGTGGATAGATCCTGCTGCGGCCGGGCTTGCCGTTTTGCGCATGCGTGAATGAACACGCCAATTCGCAGGTGCGACAACCAATGCAAAGATGCGGGATGACTTGGTATTGCATCTTCATGATGACACCTCGCGATTCCATTGCACGATCTTGCCCATGTTGAGCGCAGTCTCCTTGCGGTGCGACTCATCGTTTAGCTTGAAGTACTCGTCCGGGATGGCGCGATTCCTAACCAGATGCTCGGCAAATTCTTTGGTAATTGTCGGCGCTCCGGTTCGGGCATCGCGCAGCAGATCGAACTCTCTCTTCCAAATGGTGCGCTTGATGCCGTTGTCCTCGTACTTGATATAACCAGTCGGACAGTTGAGCGCGCAGGCAAGGCAGCCAACGCAATCTGGCGGTGCTTCATTGAGCGGCGGTGCAATTTCGCGACCATGGCCGCGATTGACGGCAGAGATTGCCGAAAAGCCCATGCGATCGCAAATACGAATACAAATACCACACAGAATGCAGTCATTCGGTTCCGGCACAGTTTGATAGCTGGTCTGCGTTACGCCGTAATCAGCAGCCATGTCCTGTATTAACTTTGTTTGAGGATGACGAGCCAGATAGAGATCAAGCAGAGTCTTCCGCAATTCAATCACCTTGGGTGAATGTGTCTGGACAATCAGCCCTTCGACTACTGGATAAAGGCAGGAGACAACGTGATCACTCCACCCCTGCCAGTCTGACTTGGTGACTTCAACCGTGCAGAGGCGACAACCGCCGTACGGTTCAACTGCGTCGTGGTGACAGAGCGCGGGGATATCGATCTTCTCGCGTCGCAGCACATTCAGCAGGTATTCCCCTGCCTGTGCCTTGACAAACTTTCCGTTGACTGTAATCGTAACCGTACTCATCTATGCCACCTCGATTGCGTCGAACTTGCAGACCGCCTCACAAGCACCGCACTTGGTGCAGCGTTCTTGATGAATGTAATGCGGTTCCTTCTTCTTGCCGGTGATTGCGTTGTAGGCACAGGCGGTGATACACGCCAGGCAACCGGTGCACTTCTCCTCGATTACTGTGTAAGTTATCAGCTTGCGACAGACACCGGCGGGACACTTATGGTCGCGGATGTGGGCGATATACTCATTGCGGAAATAGCGCAGCGTTGACAGTACCGGGTTGGGGCCCGACTTGCCCAAACCGCACAATGAGCCGAGCACAACCATGTCCGAGAGTTTCTCGATCTTGTCGAGATCATCCATGGTGGCTTCACCTTCGCAAATCTTGATTGTCGATTCGTGAAGCTGGTACAGTCCTTCGCGGCACGGTGTGCACTTGCCGCATGATTCGGACACGAGGAAGTTCAGGAAGTAACGGGCCACGTCGACCATACAGGTCTTGTTGTCCATTACGATCATACCGCCCGAGCCCATCATCGAACCGTTCTCTGTCAGCGAATCAAAATCGACCGGCAGATCGAGCATCGCCTCCGGCAGACAGCCTCCGGACGGCCCCCCGGTTTGTACCGCTTTGAACGGGCGGTTATCGAGAATACCTCCCCCGATATCGTAGATAATCTCCCGCAGGGTCGTCCCCATCGCCACCTCGATCAGGCCGGTGTTGCGAACCTTGCCCACCAGCGAAAACGCCTTGGTACCGGAGTTGTTCGGGCGACCGATTGACTTGAACCATTCAGCACCCTTGCTAATGATCAACGGCACATTAACGTAGGTTTCGACATTGTTAAGCACGGTCGGCTTGTCATGCAAACCCTTGACGACAGAACGAATATACTTGGCGCGCGGTTCGCCGACTTCTCCAGCGACCGAACGCATCAAAGCCGATGATTCACCACAAACGAACGCCCCGGCGCCGCGAGCTATCCGAATATTGAATGAAAAATCAGTGCCGAGAATGTTGTCCCCGAGCAGACCGTACTCGAGACAATCGTCGATTGCATTCTGCAGGTGAATAACCGCCAGCGGATATTCCTCACGCACGTAGATGTATCCTTGCTTTGCGCCAACAGCATAAGCGCAGATCATCATCCCCTCGAGCACGCTGTGCGGGTCGCCCTCCATGATGGAACGATCCATAAACGCCCCCGGGTCACCTTCGTCGCCGTTGCAGATGACATAGCGAACATCCGACTCGACAGACTTGCAGGTTTTCCATTTGCGGCCGGCTGGAAATCCGCCGCCGCCGCGTCCACGCAGATTAGCCTTGTCGACTTCTCCAATGACACCATCCGGAGTCATCGAGTCAAGAACCTTGGCAAGTCCGGCATAGCCGCCGATAGCGATGAATTCACTGATCGAGTGCGCGGCAATCTTGCCGAGATTGCGCAGCGCGAGCCGATGTTGATGCTTGAAAAACTTGACGTCATTGTACTTCTCGATCATCTCATTCGTCACCGGGTCGGTGTAGAGGCGATCGGTAATTATATCCTGACCCTCGATCGACTTGGCAATGATCTCCCCGATGTCCTTTGGTTTGACCTTGACGTAAAAAGTTCCCTGAGGTTCGATAACGACCAACGGCCCCTGCTCGCAAAATCCGTGACAGCCGGTCTCCTTCACAGCTTCCACTGAGAAGTCCTTAACATTGCGCTCTTTCAGAGCTGCATGAAATGCCTCAACCAGTTTGGCTGCGCCGTTGGCAAGACAACCCGTTCCGCAGCAGACAATGACTTTCTTTTTGTGTTTTGCTTCTTCCGCGGCAAACAGTGAACGAAGTTGTGCGAGATGTTGAATCGACGTAATCTTCATCGCCTTATCCCTTCACCAGCTTCTTCGCGCCCGTTACTTTCACCGAACCGTGATATTGATCGTTGACAATCACCACCGGTGCCATCGCGCATGCGCCAACACAGGCGACAACTTCGAGCGTGAATTTCATGTCCGGCGTGGTCTGCCCCGGCTTGATCTTAAGCTCATTCTCGATCTGATCCTGAATCAACTTGGCGCCGCGGATATGGCAGGCGGTGCCGACGCAGATACGAACAACTTTCTCGCCTTTCGGATTCATACTGAAAGCATTGTAGAAAGTCGCGACCGAAAAGACCTTGCTTAGCGGCACCTGCAGAGTGGCCGCAGTCTCCTTGAGAGCATCACACGGGAGGTACCGATACTCCTTCTGGATATCTTGAAGAATCATGATCAAGGACGATGCATCTTGCGGGTGTCGCTTGAAGATATCCGGCAGCTTGCTCAGATCGTGATTCATGCCTTCACCCTTGTTGCCAGTGCGCTCTTGGCAAATTGATAGCCTTCGTCGACTACCTGGAGATTCATCTCCAGCAAGTCTTTCTTCTTTCCCATCTTCTCCTTGACCAACTCTATCAGAGTCTCGTGGGTGATGATATCGGTAGCGCCAACGAAAGCGCCGAGCATGATCATATTGACAGTCTTGACGTTGCCTGCCTTAAGGGCAATA
Source organism: uncultured Ignavibacteria bacterium (assembly GCA_964552775.1). GTDB lineage: Bacteria > Zixibacteria > MSB-5A5 > CAIYYT01 > CAIYYT01 > JADJGC01. Next base: position 58,238 of record CAZKIH010000018.1, read on the forward strand.
TCGTTTGCCGGAATCAGAATCTCAGTGACATCGCTGCGATTCGATACCAGATCGATCAGCGATGAATTAATGATAATCGTTCCACCGGGTCGCACGCGCGGCGCAAACTTTTCCAGCGACGGTCGATTAAAAACAACCAGTCCCAGCGGTGTATTAATAATTGGTGATCCGATCCGGCTATCTGATACAACAACTGTGCAATAGGCTGTGCCGCCGCGCATTTCCGGGCCGTAGCTGGGAATCCAGACAACCTGCTTGCCTTCGTGGATCCCGGCATAGGCCAACAACTGGCCCGCCGTGAGAATTCCCTGACCGCCAAACCCCGCGAAGGTGACTTCGTATTGCGACACCTTACACCTCGAACTTTGGTTCAGGTTTCTTGAACACGCCGAGCGGATAATATGGCGACATGTTGGTCTGTACCCATTTTGTCGCTTCACACGGTGTCAATCCCCAGTTCGTGGGACAAGTCGACAGAACTTCAATCAATGAGAAACAGCGACGATCGATCTGATTTTGAAACGCGGTCCGAATTGCTTTTTTGGCGCGGACTATGTTCTGCGGTGTATGCACTGCAACACGTTCGATATAACCGGGTGTGCGCAGAGTCGAAAGCAGTTCGCAGATACGCATGGGCCAGCCGACTTCTTCGACATTGCGGCCATACGGTGAGGTTGCGGTTACCTGCCCCGGCATTGTTGTCGGCGCCATTTGCCCGCCGGTCATGCCATAGATCGCGTTATTCACGAAAATCGTCGTAAACTTCTCGCCGCGATTGGCGGCATGGACGATTTCGCTCAGCCCGATCGAGGCCAGATCGCCGTCACCCTGATAGGTAAATACTATCAGTTCAGGACTGACCCGCTTCAGCCCCGTAGCCAATGCGGGCGCACGACCATGGGGTGATTCCAGAAAGTCGACGTTGAAATAATTGTATATGAGCACCGAACAGCCGACCGGCGCGACACCGACGGTACGTTCGCGGATATTGAGTTCATCAATCGTCTCGGCAACCATGCGGTGAATGATTCCATGCGTACAGCCCGGACAGTAATGTGTCACCACATCGCTGAAGGCCTGCGGACGGGCAAAGGTGGTGGTTGTGGCAATATCCTTGAGATCAGAAGTCTTGCTCATCTCACTTCACCTTTCTGTTGTCGAGGAGTTTCAGGATGTGCTCGCGAACTTCCTCCGGCGACGGCACAATTCCGCCGGTTCGACCAAAGAAATTGACCGGTTTCTTTCCTTGCACCGCCTTGTCCACATCCTCGACCATTTGCCCCATACTCATTTCAACCGTGAGCACACATTCGATATTCGCCTTGGCGGCCTCGCTGCGGATTTGTTGCTCCGGAAAAGGCCAGAGCGAAATTGGGCGCAACAACCCAATGCTGACGCCTTGTGTCTCAAGATCGTCAATGACAGTCTGGCAGATGCGCGCCATCGTTCCGTAGGAAACGATCAACATGCGATTCTTGCTGTTGACCTTGTACAGTTCAAAGCGAATTTCCTTCGCCTGCATCTGTTCATACTTCTTGTGAATGACAATGTTGTTCTGCTCCAACGCGTACGGATCGAGGAACAGCGATTTCGTGATCAAAGGTTTGCGGCCTTTGGCGCCCGTGATCGCCCAAGTCTTGGCAGGCAGCGGCGGCTCCTCGTACTTGTCAGGGAACTCCACCGGCTCCATCATCTGACCGATCATGCCATCGCCGATGACCAGCACGGGATTGCGATACTTGTCAGCAAGATGGAATCCCAGCATCGTCAGATCGACCGCCTCTTGCACACTGGCCGGAGCAAGCACCAGCAATCTGTAATCCCCATGCCCCCCACCCTTGGTGGACTGGAAGTAGTCAGACTGCGCGGGCAAGATACCGCCCAAACCCGGCCCGCCGCGCATGATGTTGATCAGTACAACCGGCAGTTGCGCTCCTGCCATGTATGAGATTGCCTCCTGCATCAGGCTGACGCCGGGGCTGGAAGACGAAGTGAAAACACGCTTGCCGCTTGCAGCAGCGCCGAACAGCATATTGCCCACGGCGACTTCCGACTCTGCTTGCACGAATATGCCGCCGACTTCGGGAAGACGTTTCGCCAGGTATTCGCCGACTTCGCTCTGAGGTGTTATCGGGTAAGCAAAATAACTGATACCGCCGGCACGAATTGCGGCTTCCGCGATGGCCTCATTGCCCTTCATAAGAATTCGTGTCATAGCAGCCTCAATACTCGTACAGCACAAAGCGTGTGCCGTGCATCTTAACGGTGATTGCCGCATCGGGACAAGTGATAGCACAAAGCTGGCAGCCGATACAGCGCGAAGGATCGTGCATTAGGGCATAGAAATATCCACGCATCGTGATGTCTTTCGACATGGAGAGAATGCCCTGGGGGCAGGCCTTCACGCAGAGTTCACAGCCTTTGCAGTAGTTCTTGTCTATGATGACACCCGGCATACGATTCCTTATTCGGCTTGTACCTAATGATTGTTCGCAGCTTGCCTGCGATGCTCCCACGGTTTCAGCATCCGGCGCGACAAAGAAAACAGCGGAACGGTCACCGCGTCAGTTTCAAGTCTGTCGATTACTTCGTTCATTGCGCTGGCGAATACCAGCGGAATTCCGGCACGCGCCGACACCGCCTGCGACAGCGTTATTCCGTCGAGAATTGTCTGGGGCGTCGTCTCGCCAATTAGATGCGTATTGGAAACGATACCTGTGAATCTTAGCCGTGACGAGGTCTCAATTTCCCGCAACATTTTGAGCGCCCCCTCGACCGTCGATGTAAACGGACGATTGGCATTAAGCACCATCAGAAATTCATATGATGCCACGGCAAAAGCATCGGCCATCGAACTCAACACGCGCGCCCCAAGATCATCTCCGCCGACATCAATAATCACGCGCCCCGAACTGCTTTCAATCGATGCGCGAATTTGCGGTACGATGATTGGCAAGTCCGCATGGCTGTGTTCACCCAGTGGATTGATGGGGCGAATGCCATAAGTTTCCATTTCGAGGGCAGCCTCGCGGGAGCGGAAATACGGATTCACAATGTCGAGATCAATAATACTAATCGGGTCCTGGGTATGTGAAGCGAGCTGGATCGCGTAATTGACCGCAACCTCCGTCTTGCCGGAGCCAAATGCGCCGGCAAAAATCACGATGCGTTTCTCGAAAATCAGGCAGTTGCGATCAATCATAGCACTCGCTCACAATAAGTGACATTTTTCACAATGTCAACAGTGTACAGTCTACATTATCGGACTTAATTAGTCAAGTAATTAAGAAACTTTTTTGTCTATATTTCAGATTTCGCTATGGCTCGCGTAAATCGCGGATAGGAACAGTCCTACAGTAGACGATAAAATCTATCGGAATATAGCAGATTACAATGCCCCACTTGTCGTGAATCAGTTCACAAACAGCATAACGACAAGCCAATTTCGAAAATGACCGCAGTCGTCGCCGGATCTGGAGCGCTAAACCCCGAAAGTAGCTAATTGGAAGACAATGACGATGGCCAGGGCGATGAAGATCGCCAGCACTACTGATATCATGAGGAATGGAATCCTATTGTTTCTGTGAAGAAAAATGCCCCAGATATTCAGTGCCAAAAGACTCGTCCAAAATGGAATCACCCGAGAGATCGCGGCAAAAAACAATACAGACAACACAGAAGTATTGCCGGCATCAATCTCCGCCCTGCTGTCGCTGACCGCGATTATCAGAAATCCAATGATGGTCAATAAGTTTGCGAAGTAGAGAATCTTGAATACCAGTTTCCAAGTCTGCCTGTTGTCGGCCACTGGTGCCTGAACGATTGAGCTCTGTGGTATGCCCTGCATCTCTGCGCTCCTTGACTTGATATGAAAAGACGCCGTCTGGCGAACCAAACGGCGTCGTTATCGGCTGAATAATTAGGCACTCATTGCAGCGGACGATAACGCCGCAATGCTGTCAGGTGTGGGTATTACCCGTTACGACGTCCGCCGCCGTAATCGCGACGCTCGCCGAAACCACCACGGCCACCGCCGCCACCGCGACGATCGCCACCGCCACCACCACGGGAACCGCCGCCGCCGCCACCCGCTTCACGCGGACGCGCTTCGTTGACGTTGAGGGTACGGCCAAGAAGTTCCTTGCCATTCATACCGGCGATAGCAGCCATTGCTTCCTCTTTGGTCGCCATCTCGACAAAGCCAAATCCGCGGGGCTCGCCCGAGAACTTGTCCTTGATGATGGTGGCTTTGGCTACATTGCCGAAGCTCGAAAATGCCGCACGAAGATCCTCTTCCGTCGCCTGACGTGACAGATTGCCTACAAAGATGTTCATTTCTCTCTCCTGTTTGGTTTACCGGCAAATTGGCAGCGTTGGCAACTACGCGGCGTTCGCGGGCAAACAATGATTGTTGCGCACTATTGCGCTTCGTCTCCTGATAAATTTCTTCGGCTTGATTCTCTTACGAAATGCATTAACCCTAAAAATTAAAGAGGAAGACTTGTGGTTGCATACAGTACATTATCGGCAAAGACTGCATTTGTCAACATTTATTTTGTGAGAATTGAGCTAAACTATTGTAAGACAGCGCCTAAGGAAACCTTCAAACCATCGCAAGAGACCGTTGCACTTCCGTAGATAGGCGTCTTTTCGCGAAGTAATCACCCAATTGACAAGGACTTGTTTCCAATTTGATGGTTCCGGCGTACCATAGGGGTTATGAGATTCGGCTTCATTGTCTTTGTCACCATCGCATCGTTGATCATCGTCAGCGCGCACGCTGGCCTGCTAATCTCACTTGTCAAATTCTTCCACATCGGGCCCGGACCGTTGCGCCGCATTCTGGTGGGTGCGATCATTCCACTCGCGCTCAGCTTCATCGTCACTGCCCTGTTGGTGCACTGGCGAGAAAATCTTCTTACCCGAACTACCTACATGATCGCCTCAGGCTGGTTGGGAATCTTTCTCTATCTGCTGATAGCGACCGTCTTGTGTTGGATTGTCATCCTGGTTATCAAGGCTCTCGGAATTGAAATCAACTCGCTTCTGATCGCGACTCCAATTTATCTGGCCGCGATGGTCTTCGCGCTCTATGGATTCTGGAATGCCGCAAATCCGGTGATCAAGAATTTCACCGTGAAAATCGAAAACCTGCCGGAGCAGTGGAAAGGTCGCACGATAGTGCAGGCATCGGATATTCACGTCGGCGCGATCAATCGGGCAGGATTCATGAAGAAAGTCGTTGATCTCATCAACAGCGCCAAGCCGGATGCCGTGATGATCACCGGTGACTTATTCGACGGTGCTGGGCTCGACTTGAGTCACCTGGTTGAACCGCTGAATCAGATTCAGGCGCCGCTTGGAATCTACTTCATCACCGGCAATCACGAAACCTATGTCGGTGTTCAGCGATCGCTCGACGCTCTTCAGAACATCAATGTGCGCATTTTGCGCGACGAGCTGATCGATCTCGATGGAATTCAGTTAGTGGGGATTGACTTCCCTGCTACGACTGGGAAGAAGTCTCTTGATTCGCTGCTGGCTCAAATCGATCGCAACAAGCCGTGCATCGTGCTGTACCATATTCCCGCTCTGATCGACACGATGAAGCAACTCGGCGTTGACCTCCAACTCGCAGGACACACCCATCGTGGCCAGTTGTGGCCGTTCAATTACATCACCAAGCGCGTCTATGACGGCCTCGATTACGGGCTCTACACTGACGGCTCCTACAATCTCTACACATCTTGCGGCGCCGGCACCTGGGGCCCACCGTTGCGGTCAGGCAATCGCCCGGAGGTCGTGGCGATAAAGCTGGAGTAAGGCGAAAGCGGGAATGAACTCGCCTTTGGAATGTATTGTTGATACATTCTCACTAACGAGGTCAAGATGCTCAAGCTGTTGATTCCAATAATTGCGGTACTGATACAAAGTCCTCCTACCTTTGCACAGCGCGCGGACTTCGTTGCCATTGATCCTCCTACTTACTTCTGGATTCATGAAGCCCATGCCTCCGACTCCGGTGGCATCAGTTTGTCACTGCATTTCTACTCGGGATGGTATGAATGCTCAAACTACACGATTCCCGTCACTACCGGCATCGACTCCCGCGATGTGCAAATTCATCTTGGCCCGCCCATGGGACCAACCATGTGTTTGGATGCGTTCGGGCCTGCACATGGCGAATGCACGTTGAGGTTGTCGAAAGGCAAGCACAGACTCATATTCGAAAGTGACAAGAGAGTCGACGAATACCTGCTCACCGTCAAGGATTCGTCAATTACTCTGAAGAGGAAAGCGGCTTCCTTTTGCAGACCCGCAGAGGAAATCGATCCACCAGCGTGGGAGAAGGTTTCGAGGGATGTGTGGAGGTATCGTCTTAAGGAGTGAGTTGGAGTTGGGGACTGCACCTCTTGCGGCGCAGGCACCTGAGGACCACCATTGCGGTCGGGCAATCGACCGGAGGTGGTGGGGATCAGGGTGGATTGTGGTTTGGTGGATTTGAAGAGGACTCCGGAGGGAGCAGAAGAAATGGCGCTGATGCCGATACTTGCGAGACTCAAGAAGTACATGAAGCAACAAGGAGACGACCGACTGGGACCAAAATGATCAAAGCTGGATTCCTGCTTTCGCGGGAATGACTGATTGCGTGGTCAGGAGTATTAGTCAAATGATGCCCACGAGTATTGGGGTTTTCAACAGTCCCTCTGTGGGGGCGATAATCCGCTTCAATTCCTGGGCAAAGACATATCAATTTGAAATTGAAGTCTCCCAACGAGTCATTCCCGCGAAGGCGGGAATCCAGCTTCAGAGTTCGTCGTACAGGTCTCTCCAAGTCGGATTAAAATCCTCGATCAATTTCAACTTCCACTCGCGATTCCATTTCTTGAGCTGCTTCTCTCTTGTTATCGCACCGCGCATGTCTCCGGCCACTTCGTAGTATACAAGGTCGTGGATATGGTACTTTGCGGTGAATCCGCCAATAGACTCATGCTTGTGCTTCCAGACGCGGCCTTTCAAATCTGATGTGACTCCGACGTACAATGTGCCATTTTGGCCGCTGGCCATTATGTAGACGTAGCCCTGTGCCATCAACCTAACCTGGATTCCCGCTTTCGCGGGAATGACTTAGCAATGGCTCTTCTTACCCCAATCGCACGATAATAGCGACATCGCGGCTTCTTCAACAGGCCCGAAGGCGAGATTGATACGTCACAGATAGCGGTAGCTCGGATTCGGTTTTCTCACGTCCTACTTCCCTCTGATACGAAAGGCAATTTCGTAAGTGACCCACAGATTGATGGGCATGCCGTCTTGCATGGCTGGCTTCCATTTGCAGCCTATCGCTCCCCAAAGAGCGCTCTCTTCAAAGCCACAATTGTAACCAGACTCCTTCACGACCATAGCCTCGACAACTTGCCCGGCTTTGTTGACAAGTACCTTGACCCACACACTTCCCTCAATTCCCGCCTTTAGGGCATATACTGGATAAATGATTTTCCCCTCTTTTACCTTCGCCGGCGATTGGTCTATTTGGATGAACGAGGTAGGGTCAGGCATCTCGGCAGAAGCTGACTTCGTCGTGTCCAAAGGAGTGTCAAGCGATGGATAAGCACCGCGGACTCTCCAACGCCAGCGGTCGATGTGACGAATTGGGAGGCCCTCTGCAGTTGTCGTCAAGTAGAATGCCGCCTCGTACGTGACCCAGATAGGAACTCGCTTGCCGTCTTTGAAAGCTGGCTTCCAAGTTGATCTTCTTGCGGCGGATAGTGCTGCGTCTTCGAATCCGACATCTAAACCAGAGTCTTCCAGAACGCGCGCGGCCCTGACCTTGCCCTTCTCATCGATGAGAACCTTGAGCCAAACTGAACCCTCCGCTGCTGCTCTGGTGGCAGCCTCCGGATATGTGGGCGTGATGTACCGATTCCGTTCTGGCAGCTTGTCAGGGCTATCGGTATCCGTGTAATATTCGGAGATAGGATCCTTGTAGTTCTCATCGACCCACATCCACTGGTGGCCTCCAAGCGTATCCAATTCGGACATCGTCCACTTTCGAGCAAGAGCGGATGTAGACAAGAAGCAGACCATCAGCAGGAGTAATAAGATCGGTTGAGTGATCCGTGGGGTGAGTTTAGCCATGCGAGTTCCCTTTCCTATGTCCTCTTACAAATGAGGACTATCGACTCAATATAATGGTCGTGCATAGGAAGGCAACAGCTAAAGAGGACTTATTTCACGAGGTTTATTGTCACGCGCTTGGCGAAGACGGCGGGTTTTTCAACACGCCCTTTCGCGGGAATGACACGTCAACACCGATATGCGTTCTTGTGGTTCATCGACCAGAAACCTACTCCATCAGCAGTCCCCAAGCTGTAGGGTACCCACACTTTAGAGCCCCCCTACGGCCGTACCCCCTGATACAGCGCCGTAATGTCCACATCCTCGATCATGTCGATGATACGATAATCGTCCTGTGCCAATAGTTCGTCGGCGACCATCTCGATCTTGAAGCGGTGGGCTTTCTCGATTTCCTTGATGCGGTTGACATCCTCGTTCATCATGAATTTGGCGACATCGGGGTGGAAACGCACCTGGTAGCGCTTGCCGGCTTTGGCGACCTTGGCGCGCATAAACCAGCGCTCGACCTTCATCGCCATCGTCTCTTTCGACATAATGCGGCCAAATCCGTGACAGGTCGGACACTGCTCGGACAGAGTGTACATGATCGAGGGCTTGGTGCGTTCGCGCGTCATTTCGATCAGCCCGAAATCGCTCACGGGCAGAATCGAGTTCTTGGCGCGGTCGTTGTCGAAACAGCGCTTGAATTCTTCGAACAGCACCTTGCGGTTGGCATGCGAGTACATATCGATGTAGTCGATGATGATCAATCCGCCGATATCGCGCAGACGAATCTGGCGGGCGGCCTCGTGGGCGGCCTCGAGATTTGTCTGCAGGATCATATTCTCGGGATCTTTCTTAGTGCCGACAAATCGGCCGGAGTTGACATCGATCGTCGTGAGAGCCTCGGTGTGATCGATAATCAGATACCCGCCCTTGCGGAACCAGACCTTGCGGTCAATCATCTTGTCGATTTCGGGTTCAATATTGTAGGTGTCGAACACCGGCACATCGGAGTCATAGAGCTCGATACGGTTCTTGAGCTCGGGGTCAATCGACTTGACATACTTCATGGTATCCCGGAATATGTTCTTGTCGTCGACGATTAAGCGGTTGACATCGTTGGTGAAAACATCGCGCATCACCGACGAGGTCATTGATTCTTCTTTGTGCAGAAGCGTTCCGGGCCGGGCGCGTTCGGCTTTCTTTCTGACCTTGTACCAGATCTTCAGCAGCCGGCGGATATCGTTCTTGAATTCCTTCTCAGTGCGCCCCTCACCCTCGGTGCGAACGATGATACCGACACCTTCAGGTTTGACATCATACACCAGGCGGCGCAGGCGGCGGCGCTCGGCGAAATTGATGATCCGTTTGGAAACGCGAATGTAGTTCGAACCCGGCGCAAGCACGGAGTAGCGGCCCGGAAGTGAGAGATCGCTGGTTACGCGGGGCCCCTTAGTGCTGATCGGTTCCTTGATAATCTGAACGACCAGCTCCTGCCCGACTTTGAGAATCGATTCGATGCTTTCGTACTTGTGCCTGCGGGTGACCTCGGCATTGAGTTCTTCCTCTTCCGCGTCAATATCGTAGCGCGCGGCCGAGTCGGATTCGAGGCTGATGTCGGAGATGTGCAGGAAGGCCGCCTTCTCCATACCGATGTCAACGAATGCGGCTTGCATGCCTTGGACGATGCCGGTGACGCGGCCTTGATACATGTCACCGACCATGCGCTCAGCGTCGGCACGTTCAACGTGCAGTTCGACGAGTTTGTCGTCTTCAGTAACGGCGATGCGGGTTTCGTGCTCGCCGACGTTGACGATGATTTCTTTTTTCAATGTACTGCTCCTGACAGTTGTCAGGATGCGGAGATCAGCCGAACACCCGGAGAGAGTCTCACACCATTGAGGAACGCATTCGAATCCATCCGTTTTTTGCCTTCGAGACAAACTTCGATTAACCGAACAGCGCCGGTGCCTGATGCCACGATCAGGCCGTGAGATTTGTCTGCCGCTATGATTTCGCCGGGAACATGGGTACCGTTGACCTGTTCCGACAGAGCGGCGCGGAGGATTTTGAGACGTTTCCCGTCAAGGACAGTGAATGCATCGGCGGAGCCGGCCAGACCGCGAATCTGATTGATGATAGCTATCGCGGGGCGGGACCAGTCGATGGGACTGTCGGCGGGTGTGATTTTGGGAGCCGGTGACGACAGCGTGTCATCCTGTGGGACGGGACTAAGTCTACCGTCCTCGAGACCGTCGATTGTTTCGACGAGCAGGTTTGCGCCGATGTCAGCCAGCTTCGGGTAGAGGTCCTCGTAGGTCTCACTGGGACCTATCGAGACTTCGCGGGCGAGCAAGATGCCGCCGGTGTCGACCGATTTCGCGATGCGAAACGTCGTGACCCCGGTCTTCGAGGCGCCGTCAATTATTGCCCGTTCGATCGGGGCGGCGCCGCGATAGCGCGGCAACAGGGAGGCGTGCAGATTTATCGCGCCATGGCGCGGTAAGGCGAATAGCTTTTCCGGCAGGATTCGAAAAGCGACCACGGCGAACAAGTCGGCGGTAATTTCGCCGACACGCCGCAGGAAACCTGCGTCAGTCAATTTGTCCGGCTGCAAGACCTCGAGGTTTTTGCTCAACGCAAATTCTTTGACCTCTGATGGTGTCTGTTTTCTTCCCCGTCCTGTCGGCTTATCGGGAACTGTCACGACAGCCGCGACCTGATGGCGCGAATGCAACAACCGTTCCAGCGCGATTTGCGCGAACCTGGGCGTACCGAAGAAGACCAACCGCATCCAGTGGTTAATTCTTTGTATTAGGATACCTTTATTTTTTTCAACTTCCCGGAAAGCATTTCGCGCTCTGCCGGGTCAATATGATCTATAAACAAAACGCCGTTGAGATGGTCTGTCTCGTGCAAGATCGCTCTGGCAAATAAACCCTCGGCGCGGACCACCTGTTGTTTGCCGTCAATGTCGGTGTAGCGACAGACGACTTCGTTCGGTCGCGTGATTTCAAGAAACATGCCGGGAAACGACAGACATCCCTCTTCCCCGCACTGTTCTCCAGAGGTTGACACGATTTCGGGATTGATCATCACAATCTTGTCGTGCTCCAATTCAACGGACTCAAGGTCGAGAATGAAGAACCGTTGAGTCACACCGACTTGCGGGGCGGACAAACCGATCCCTTTGACACGCCGCAGCGTCACGAACATATCGGCTATTAACTCGCGCAGTTCGGGCGTGATGGCTTTCACCGGCGTGCAAACGTTCCGCAGAACTTCATCACCATATATGACAATCTTCTGCCGCGCCACGTCTACGCAACTTTCTGGGCTATCGCTGATTTGAGAAACTCCATCTTAACTTCATCGGACACTTTGAGAATTATCTTACCTTCGTCGTCGGAGAAGCCGAACACTGTACCGTACATGCCGCCGGTAGTCACAACGCGATCACCCTTCTTGAGTTCCGCCAGCATCTTCGTATGCTCTTTCTGGCGCTTTTGCTGGGGGCGAATCATGAGGAAATAGAGAACGAGAATCATCAAGGCAAACGGTACAACCATTCCCAAAATACTGCCGCTTGAGCCTTGCGCACCCTGTGGGGCGCCCATCAATAAGAAATCCATTTAGTTACTCCTCCAAGAGTATTATACGCCGTCGGCGTCATCCTTATAGAATTTGAAAAAGCTCTCCCTGAATTCAGTGAATACATTACCGAGGATCGCCTGACGTGCCGAGCGGACTACGCCAAGATAGTAATGTAGGTTATGAATTGTCAAGAGCCGCATGCCGGCAATCTCGGACACATTTATCAAATGGCGAAGATAGGCTCTTGAATAATTTCGGCAACAGATACACATGCAATCTTCGTCGATCGGGCGATAGTCGCATGCAAATTGTGCCAGTTTGACATTCAATCTGCCAAATCTGGTAAATGCCGTGCCGTTGCGGGCATTTCTTGTGGGCATGACACAGTCAAACATGTCTACGCCTCGCTCAATCGCCAAGACTAAGTCTGACGGGGTACCGACTCCCATCAGGTATCGAGGTTTGTTCTGGGGCAAAATCGGATCAAGCAGTTCCAGAAGCGGAAACATCTCTGACTTTGGTTCGCCGACCGAAAGCCCACCGATTGAGTACCCCGGAAAGTCGAGATCTACGAGGGCCCGAGCGGAGCATTCGCGAAGGTCAGGGTACACCGAGCCTTGAACGATCCCAAACAGGGTCGGAGCGAAGTTGCCAACAGTCGGATATGGGCCTGAATCAATGGCAGGTCTCCCGGAGACCTGACCTACTATCTCAAGCCAATGCGTCTTTGAGCGTTCCGCCCAGCGCAAAGTCTGACGCCCGGCGCGGTCGGCATCGGCGTGGGTGCACGGGTACTCGATACAAACATCCAGGGGCATGATGATATCTGCTCCGATCGCGAGCTGGACATCAATGGTAGATTCCGGCGTAAACAGATGCGCTGACCCGTCAATGTTCGACCGAAATTGAATTCCCTCTTCCGTTATCTTGCGCAGCTCTTTCAGCGAAAATGCCTGATACCCGCCGGAATCGGTCAGAGTTGGGCCACGCCAGCCATTGAAGCGGGCCAAGCCGCCGGCATTGCGGATGATGTCGATGCCCGGCCTGAGATAGAGATGATAAGTATTTCCAAGAATGATCTGGGCGCCGACCATGCGCAGGTCGTCGGCATCAAGGGTCTTGACCGAGGCGGCTGTTCCCACGGGCATGAAGATCGGAGTTTGAACCTTGCCGTGTGGAGTGGTGATCTCACCGGCGCGGGCACGGCCGGAATTGGCCTGAAGTGTGAAGGAAAACGAGCCTGTCATGGGCGAGGAATATACGAGTGAGCTGAACGATTGTCCAAGTATTCCTTGATTGTGACGCGAGCGTCCTATTCTTTGCGGCCGAGTTTGAGTAGAATGTCTCGCTTCTGGCTGATAAGATCAGTGCGATCAGGGGCAAGTTTCAATGCCTCATTACAGCTTTTGAGAGACTCGTCATAGTATCCGAGAAGGTATTCCGAGACGCTTTTCTTTTCCCACGCTTCGGCGTCCTGAACGTCGAGCTCCACTAACTGCCTGAGGCATTTCAGAGCTTCGCGGTGTGATCCTTTCCGGAAGTGCTCCGCTCCCAAAGCACGCAGTGCCTTGACATGGAGAGGATCGTACTTCAAAACAGAGTCCAGGGCGGCGAACATCTCCACATCTCGCTCCGCACCCGAGTATGATGCCGATAGCTCGAACCAGATATCAGCGTTGTCATGTTCGAGATCGAGCGCAGACCTGTAAGCGGTGATTGACTGCTCATACCTGTTTGATTCCTGCAGTAGCCAACCAAGAAGCCAGAAATTGTCAACGTCGTTTGACGCGAGTCTCACAGCGGAGTCTGCATAGATTACTGCGTTTCTCAGATCTTCCATTGATTCTGCACAGCGCGCCATATTCCGATAGCACGCAGCCCATTTCGGATCGATATGGAGCGCCTTGCGAAAGGCCTCGATGGCCTCAATACAATGTTCCGTCCTGCGCAGAGAGTACCCGAGTCGAAACCAGGACCAATCGTCTGTCGGATCGCGGCGAACGACCTCCGAAAAGATCGGAACAGCTTCTTCATATCGATCAAGTTGATAGTAAGCTCTGCCTTTCAGCGCCATGATACTCTGTCGTCTTCGATCGCCGGCAAGCACACTATCACAAGAGACTATGCATTTGTCAAATTGCTCAAGTCGGAACTGAGTCTTTGCCCAAAGTGCCCATTCCGATACTGACATTGACCCAAGCGAGTGAAGTGTTTGAAGCGTAGAATCGGCCGCTTCGTTCTGCTTAAGATCGTAGCAGTACTCAGCCATAGTATTGAGAAATTGTGTGTCCTTGGGTTGCATCCTAAACAGCTCCCGGTACCCGCTGATCTCAGAATTCACGTCGCCGATTAACCGGTACAGGTGCGCTCTGAGCATCCAGTACAATTGCTCCCGCTCACACCACTGCTGAACGGTGTCACAGACGTTCAGCGCTTGTTTCGCGCAAATGCGGGACTCAAAGGTGCGTTCAAGGAACCCGGCATTGGCAGCTTTGCTTGCGAGTGCGATCACTTTGTTGAAGTAGAGGAATCCTTGCTCATCTGGATTGGTTGAGGTGGTCAAACACCGATCCAGTATCTCCAGGGCTCGATCGAAGTGTCCCCAGTAGATTGAACAAACCGCAGAATCGAGTGCGGATTTCGGGGACTTGGAGCGAATCGTCTGCATTGCCTGAGCCCGGTAATCGGCAAAGCACTCGGCGACACCAGATGAGTCGACCTTATAGAGACTGGATTGAATTGCACCAAGTGCGAATGCAAAAGGAGGAGGTTTTGCAGGCCATAAATTGCAGAACGGAATGATCAGGAACAGCAGTAATCGGCTGCCCCAGGGGTGACAGTGGGAGTTCGCGTATTGTGGTTGCAGATTCGCCATGCAGATTCCTTTGGGAGAATATATGACAAAAGCGCCACATTTGTCCACTTAATCGTAGCAAGAGCTGAAAAAAAAACAACTTGACACTTCCAGTCCATAATCCTTTACTGTATACCACAAAATCATAAAATACCCCGGTAACGGGCACAGAGATTTGCACTTTTGTCGAGGCTTGAACTGTCGTCGATGCAAGACACATTGAAAGCGGCTTGCTCTATTGCGCGACGCGCGGAGTTGGGCATGCAAACATGGCTCCAAAGGAGGTGAAGGGCTAGAAAGATTCACTCAACAGGGGTTATCCCCGAACCATTCTGTCAATTATTCCGGCTTGGTGCGTTTTCGCGCCCAGGCAAACGACACACGATGACACGGAAAACGTGGAGGAGAGGATTTTGATGAAACGGATTTTGGTTTTTGCGCTGGTGATGATCGCGGCATTTGCGGGACTGGCATCTGCGGATGTGAAGGTTGCTCAAGTAGCAACAGTCGATGCGCCTGATTTTGTCGGCTACGTGCCGAACGAATTCGTGGTAGTGTTCAAGCCTGAACTGGGCAAGATCACTCAGGCCCAGACCGCCCTCGGATTGGTAGCGATCGGCAACGCGGATTTGGATGCGCTTGCCCGAAAGTATGAAGTGGCCGACCTTCGACAGGAGTTTCCCGGTTCAGGGGTGGTAACGTCGAAGAGCGGGACAATTGATTTGTCGCTCTACCACGTGATCAGATTTGAAAGCGGCCATAAGTTGGAAGAAGTAATGTCGGAATATGCAAAGAATCCGATGGTGGAATCGGTCGAGCCGATTGGCATTCATAGACTATATGCGACACCTAATGACGGATTCTATGCCCAGCAGTGGCATCTGAACCGTGCCAACGACAAGGATATCGATGCTCCCGAAGCCTGGGACATCGCCACCGGAAGCGGCAATACCATTGCCGCCATTCTTGATTCGGGCGTGCGCTACTATCATAAAGACCTCGGTGGTTCAGCGGCCTCTTCGACTACGCCAACTGCGGCGGACGGCAATATGTGGATTAACACTGCCGAAAAGAATGGCACGGCCGGAGTTGATGATGATGGCAACGGCTATGTCGATGATTGGGTCGGGTACGACTTTGTGACCGGCGTGACCGGCTGCTGGAGCGGCGAAGACTGTTCGACGGCCGATAATGACCCGCGTGATTTTAATGGTCATGGAACCCATTGCGCCGGCAATCTGGGCGCAATCAACAACAATGGATACGCCTCGTGCTCGCCGGCAGGCGGCTGGGGCAACGGCACCAATCAGCCGACTGCCAACGGGATCAAAGTAATGGCCCTCCGAATTGGCTACTCTGCCTCTTATCTTGGCCAGGAAGCTGGCTATGTCCGCATGGACTTTGCAGCTTCGGCTCTGAACTATGCCAGAGTGAAGGGCGCAAAGATCGCCTCCTGTTCATGGGGTGCTTCCAATTCCGGCGGGTTGGGCGCCGCGCTTGATGCCTTCATCGCCGCCGGGGGATTGGTCTTCAAGGCCGCCGGTAATGACGGCTCGCAGACTGCGGATTATATGTGCGGACGCACGGATGTCATTTCCGTCGCCGCGACAGATACCAATGACTGTAAGGCCGATTTTTCGACTTACGGCACCTGGGTAGACATTTCGGCGCCGGGAACCGGAATTACCAGTTCCTACCATGTTCACAGTGATGCCGCCAATGACTATGTTGCCACACTCGATGGCACGTCAATGGCAACTCCGCTTGCCGCGGGTGTTGCGGCATTAGTCTGGTCGCAGAACCCGAGCTGGACGGCGGCTCAGGTCAGAGACCGCCTGTATACTACGGCCGACAATATTTACGCCAATGCCTGCAACTCAAGCTATGCAAGCAGACTCGGCGCCGGCAGAGTTAACGCCTACAATGCCGTCAACACCGGCGGCGGATGCGTAGCTCCGGTAGCCAACTTCAGCGGCGCGCCGACGTCGGGCAACGCACCGCTATCGGTGACGTTCACGAATTCCTCGACTGGAACCGCACCACTGACCTATGCCTGGACATTTGGAGATGGCGGGACATCAACGGCGGCCAATCCGGTGTATGCGTATGCGACAGCCGGCACCTACACGGTCACTTTGACAACGACCAACGCTTGCGGTTCCGACGGGGAAACCAAGACTGGATACATAACGGTCAACACTCCGCCGGCTCAGCAGTGTGACGATTTCAATGACAACAATATTACGAACTGGGTGAACAGCACCGGCACGTGGTCGGTGGCAAGCGGAATCGTGACTGGCAATTCGAACACCCAGAATTCGAAGCGCACTTCGCCGTTCGGATCATTCAGCAATCCGACGATCACTTGTCAGGTGCGGATGAACACGGGCAGAACTCAGCGCAATGCACGCATTATCTTCAATTACGTCGACGCGAACAACTATCGCTTCATTGAAGGTGACGACGTCAACAACTGGTGGCGGATCTATTCACGCACGAGCGGTACGAATACTGTTCGCGCGACATTTAGCCAAACAATCAGTTCGGCGACCTGGTACAATGTCGAAGTTAACGTCACTGCGACCGGCAACACGACGCTGAAAGTCAACGGTGCCACGCTCGGATCGTATAATTTCGGTACTGCTCCAAGCGGACCCGTGGGTATCGGCTACAGCCGCGCCAACAGCAACTTCGACAACTTCTGCGTTGGCACGAGTTCGTCATATGAGGTCGCCGACAATGGTGAAGTTCTCGTAGGTGAACCGCTTGCCAAGACCTCACCGCTGCCGACGGCGTTTGAACTGGCGCAGAATTATCCCAATCCCTTTAACCCAACGACGACCATCAGGTACATCCTGTCGGAAGCGGCAAATGTCGAGCTGGTGGTGATCAATATCCTGGGTGA
This sequence comes from uncultured Ignavibacteria bacterium, assembly GCA_964552775.1. Taxonomy (GTDB): domain Bacteria; phylum Zixibacteria; class MSB-5A5; order CAIYYT01; family CAIYYT01; genus JADJGC01. The sequence goes on from CAZKIH010000018.1 coordinate 75,712, forward strand.
GCAAGTGAAGACTCTTGTCAACTCTGCACAAGCGGCTGGGGAGCATTCGGTTGTCTGGGATGGCCGCAACCAAAGCGGCAGCCAGGTCTCTTCCGGCATCTACTTCTACAAGATGACGGCCGGCGGAGCTACCGAGACTCGCAAGATGGTAATGATGAAGTAATTACGTGTCTGGGCGATGCAGACTCTTTCGCGGCGGGTGCAAAACCCGCCGCGTTTTTTTTGATGTGTCAATACCTTGCTGCAGCAGAATACAAGTGACGTTGCTTATCCAGATCAAGGGCACCAAATGAGTCATTGCATTTCAGTCGAATTTTCTTAATTTCTACCGAAGTATCTACTTATAGGGGGTTGCACTGCTATTAAGGAGCTCGCCATGGCAATCAGGTCGTACGCGGATTACGTCGCATCGCTCAAACAGATGCGACCGAACATTTACAAGTTTGATGAACTAATCGACGATGTTACGACCCATCCAGCCACAAAGCGAACGGTCGAGGGCCACGGTCAAATATTCAAACTGACTTCAGATCCTGCCTTGCGGGAAACATTCACGGCGATATCACATCTGACCGGCGAACAGGTTTCACGATACTTGTCGTTGATCCAGAGTCCGGAAGATATGTGGGCCAACAGTCGTCTCAAACGGACGATGTTCCAGAAGACCGGCACCTGCACGGGCGGACGCTGCGTCGGTTGGACGGCTCTCAATTCGATGTACGCGGTGACCTATGACATCGACAGAGAGATGGGTACCGACTACCACCTGCGTTTGAGAAACTGGCTCCGCGACGCCCAGGCGCGCGATATCACAATTTCCGGAGCATTGACCGATCCCAAAGGTGACCGCGCCAAGGCGCCGGCTGAACAGAGCGATTCCGACTATTACTTGCGAATCGTAGAGAGACGGACGGACGGCATTGTCGTGCGCGGAGCGAAAGTCATGATCTGCGGAGTCGCAGCGGCGAATGAGATATTCGTGTTACCCGGCTCGGGTTACAGCGAACAGGATGCAGACTATGCCGTGTCCTTCGTCATTCCGCGGGATATCGAGAATCTGACAATTGTTGAGACGCGTCACCCGAGCGACGGGCGGGACTATGAAGAAGGGTTTGATTCGCCGGTGCAAGAGGGTGGAATTACGCAGGCATTCTTGTTGTTCGAGGATGTGTTTATTCCCAATGAACGAGTGTTCATGGCCGGCGAGTACAAATTTGCGCAGTCGGCGGTTCTGAATTTCATCGGCAATTATCGTGCGGCGATCGGCGGCTGTGTCGCCGGACAGGGTGATGTCAAGATCGGAGCCGCGCTCTTGACAGCGAGGACCAATGGGCTGAACTCGAAAATATTCAAGGACAAAGTCATTCAGATGCAAATCAATAATGAGACGACCTTCGGGATGGGAATCGCCGCTGCGGCGATGGGCAGGAAACATCCATCGGGTGTCTGGTTGAGTGATCAATTGCTTTCCAACGTCAACAAGGTGCTGGTGGCGACGCTACCGTACGAGACCTCGCGGCTGGCGCAGGACATTGCCGGCGGCATTGCTGAGACGGGGTGCATGCCCTCATACAAGGATTTCAAGTCGACAAAGTACGGGCACTTGATCGAGAAATATATGGCGGCGCGCCATTCTGCGGAATCGCGAATGAAAGCGGCTCGACTCGTTGAATGGGCAACGATCGGCGGCGGCGTACCGGGGTGCATGCACGGCGGCGGATCGCCGGACGGTGCGAAATTGATGATCCGCTCGTTCGGCAAAGTTGACGAAAAAGTGGAAATGGCAAAGCGATTGGCCGGAATCAAGGAAGAGATTCCCGAACCAAGTGGGAAATAATTCGCGGACCAGACAATCACTGTTCGTCGTTCCGGAAAGAATACAATACCACAGCGCTTCTCGCGACTTCGTCGCAATGTTCTTCTCTGTATGAGGAATTGAAGCGCTTCTCAGCTGATTCTCAGATTGTGCTCCTTTCCCAATTAGTGTACCGACTTCTCTCAGATACACAAAAGGCATGGCCGGCCAGACAACGCAGAGGAGCTGCGCTGAGGAGAAGTCTCTCGAATGACGCTGAAGCACCCTCATCGGGTCGCCTTCGGAGATCAAGTCGTAGGGTTGGGCGAAGATTGTGTTACCGTAACGGCCGTTACGAACCCCAGAGGACGACCAACATCGTCAGCAAGCATTAACAGGTCATTGAGAGAACATCACTGCCTCTACTAAGAGGGGGCTAGAAAAATGTCCACAAGAGCACTACAGATTTTTGGGCAGTTATGGTGTGAGACAAGAGGTTGGAGCAGGCGGGCGTGCAGCACACAATTATGAGTCGTCCCGAC